>NZ_JAHLDU010000008.1 GCF_018861905.1 Clostridium sp. DSM 17811 | reverse complement strand
GTGCGTATACAGGACTTACCTTTCTAAATATTAAAACTATAGCAACTATTAAACCAAATATTGCTCCACTCCAATTAATCACAGCCATTTTACTTCCCCCTTATTGTATAATGTAGTTGTATCTTTGATAATAAATTATCTCATCTAATGTTAACCATAAATTCAATTAGATAATTTTTTAAATTTGTTTTATAATAAAAATATAACGTTTTCATATCTTCTATATTAATAATAGTATTTTTATAAACCAGTTGATATTGGTTATTTAACATTTTTCATCGTTCATTTGCACAACAGTTAATGAATCTCTATCTTTTATGCTTACTGATGGAATTGCTTTTAAATAGTCTCATTAAATCATCTCCTGCTGAGCTGCAAAATTAATTTAACTCTTATGAAATATCACATATATTTTAATATTTTTAATATATATGTAAAGTAACTTACTATTTCCATTAATAAAAATTATAGTTTTTTTAACTAAATGTATTCAAAAGAAGACACAAGAAGGTTTTAATATGATCTGTAATGAAATTGTAATAATTTTGTAATCTCTTAGTTTATAATAAGTAGTATTATAAGTATATAGATTAAAAGAGGGTTTTATGGGATAGTATTCATAGTAAAATATTGTCATATAAATGACTTTTATGTAAAATAATTACATTATTATAACTATACCAAGTTTTACCTATTTTGTCATGTTTCAAAAAATGTGAATAATTTAAAATTATGGGGGGTAATTAAATTCAAAAACATATTTTGAAAGCAATAATTTATAGGGAATAAAAAATATACAATAACATTTCACTATATACAGTCATATTATATAAAATAAAATTATAAATACTAGTTAATGGAGTGGTGAATATGAAGAAAAAGAAAAGAATTAATAAAAGACCTTTAAAAATAAGTTTAATATGTAGCTGCATTTTTTTAATTTTAATAGGTACAATCATAATAGGTAAAAGTTTTACTAAAGATGAAGTTAATGCTGAACCAGTAATTGTACCAATTACTACTACGGTAACTGCTACAGCTACTTCTAAACCTAACGCTACTAGTACATTAAAGAATAATGAAACTAATAACGAACCAACAAAAAATTTCACTGTAAATAAAGAAGGGGAAAAGTATATTTATGATGCTGCAAAAGTAAGTGATATATTAAATTACAAAGGGAAAAATGATAATCAGAAAATAGCATTTCTTACCTTTGATGATGGTCCATCTACTACTGTGACACCCAAAGTACTAGATATTCTAAAAGAAAATAACGTTAAAGCAACATTTTTTTTGCTTGGTCAAAACGTAGAAGCAAATGAAAAAAGCAAAGAACTTGTAAAACGTGAATTTAATGAAGGACATGCAATCGGAAATCATACTTATAATCATAATGAACACAATGCATTATTCCCTAACAACATAATTAATGTACCTATCTTCATGAACGATGTGAAAAAAAACGATGATGCATTAAAAAATATACTTGGTCAAGATTTTAGTACAAGGATTTTAAGAGTGCCTGGAGGATATATGTCAAGAGCATATTATAGAGATCCGAATTTACCAGAGTTCGATGCAAAGCTAAAAGAAAAAAATATGATTAGTATAGATTGGAATGCAGAAATTAAAGATGCAGAAGGTAAGCCAAATAAAACTCCAGAAGAGTTACTTAACGTATTAAAGGAAGAGGTTGGAACGCAAGAAAAATTAGTTATATTGATGCATGATACTTATGGTAAAATGCAAACTGCTAATGCATTACCTCAAATTATAGAATATTTAAAAGATAAAGGATACGAATTTAGAACAATAAAATAAGCGCTAACGCGCGTAGCCGCGTTAGCACTTATTTTACTTTTTTTTGCCATTCATCCACATAACTACCTGTAGCCCATTGGGACATTACTGGCATTTCTCCTGCTTTAAACTTCAAAGTTAATGACTTTTCTCCCAGATTATATCCTTTTATAGTAAATACCATCAATTCTGTATTAGTTAGAACAACAACAAAATCTCTATTAGGAGATGAATAAGCATCCACTGCGCTTGGTACCTTTGTTTTTATTACGTTAAAAGAAGGAAACAAATTATCATAGGTAGTTAACGATTTAGGTGTAGCATAAGGAATATCAAAGTCTATAAATGAATCTCCGCTATTTGCTTGGGACATTCTTCCTCTTAGTATCCATCGTCCACTTCTTCTTATTACACACAAATTATTATCCACTTTTTCTAGTTTTTCATCTTGTGTACTTTTATTTATGTGTAAAATTGTACCTGGCAAAGTAGCTTTTTCTATTTCCCTTGGAAGTATGCTTGTAAGTTTTATAGGTTCTCCCATTAGATTATCCATTGGAAATATTTTAAGCTTATTATTAGAGTACTTCTTTTCTAAATCATTATTATTTACATCCTGCACAGTATCAGTAGAAACATAATTGCTGCCTACAAATTTAATAGCTATACTACCTTCTGTTTTAGTATACTTTATTTTTTTTGAATTTATGGGTTTGGTGGGATTAAGTAAATTGATTGGATAAGACCAAAGTATGTCCTTCGAATCTCCATTTTCTATTTTATTACTTATCCCTACCTTCCAAAACCCATCTTGCCTTGGAAGTAACAAATCTTTAGTTTCCCGAATGGGAAGAATTTTATCATTTACTGAACTAATCCATAATGTTTTATATGAATATTTACTCTGCCCATCTTCACCTTCAGGATTTTCATATCTTAGTCCAAGTAATAATCCTGACTTAGATCGTATTTCTTTTTCTGCCTTGCTGATTAAAATTTTTGTATTGTTATCTTTATTATATGAATGGGTATTAGAAGAATCTTTTGCTTTGTGAAAATATAATAAGGTACCCTCGTAGTTTTTTATAAGAGTTAACTCATCCAGTTTTATGTACTCATCAAAAAAAGTTTCATTGGAGTTAATAGTAATAATTTGTACATCAGTATTTTTTATTCCTAAGCTTTTGGCACTTATTTTTATACTATTCCAAAAATAACTTTTAGTATTCACGGACTTAACTTTATATTTAACATCCTTGGATATATTGCCATTAAACTCAACTGTATCTCCCCTAAAATAAGCAACCTTTCCAAGTAATTGTTTTGCTTTTTCATCATCAATTGTAGTGCCCCCAATAGAAACATATTTTTCTACTATCCAACTTCCTTGTATAGGCGACACAGTAAGCTTTTTATGTAATACTTGAGAACTTAAAGTTAATCCTGCATATTGACTCCATATAAAAATTATAATAGAAAATATAATAACAAATAAACATAATACTTTTTTCACCAGGAGTCACCTCTTATATATATAAATTTTATTGTTTCTTATGTCAGAGGTAAAAATATTTTAACATCTGTACCCTTACCATATTCGCTTGAAATTTCAAGTTTACCATTATGCATTTCTATAATTTCTTTGCAGAGGGAAAGTCCTATCCCATTTTGTGACATACTTGTTCTACCCTTGAAAAACTTTTCTGTGACTTTAGGCAAATCCGCCGGTGAAATTCCTATTCCATTATCCTTCACAATAATGCAAATATTATTACCATCAATACATGCTTCGAGTGTTACTTTGCCTCCTTCTTTTGTAAAGTTAAAGGCATTATCTAAAATGTTGCTAATAACTTGATTTAACCTTTTCTCATCCGCAAAAACAGGGACTAAATCCTCTTGTATTTTACAAGTAAAGTTAATATTGTGACGTATTGACTTGGGCATAAACTGTTTTTCTATGTAGGTTATAATACTTTGAATATTTACATATTCTTTTTTAAGTGGTGCTTTTCCAGATATAAATTTGGAAAAGTCCAACAATTCTTCCACCATTACTGTAAGTCTATCACTTTCTTTTTCTATAATGTTAAGTCCGACTAGAATTTCTTCCTTATCCTCTAAACTACCAGATCTAATAGTCGAAGCCCACCCTTTTATGGATGTCAGAGGAGTTCTAAGTTCATGAGAGACAGACGCAATAAATTCATTTTTTAGCTTCTGACTTTTTTGAATTTCTTCAGCCATAAAATTAAATGTATCGGATAATTCCCCAATTTCATCATTTCTTCTTTTTTCAAGTCTTTCATTAAAGTTTCCAGACGCAAATTTTTTAGCTAGGGTATTTACTTCATCTAATGGTCCCACAATAGTATTAGAGATAAATATACTAGAAACACCAGAAATAACAATTACAAGAGTTCCAACTCCAAAAAAAAGAATTACTATTTTATGAATAAGTGCATCTACCTCTGATAAAGAAGTAACAAAACGTAGTACACCCTCTATTTTATTAGCTGATTTTAAGGGATAAGAAACGTACATAAAATTTTCCTTTGTATCCTTATCTTTCTTAGTAAATGTTCCAAGTTCTCCTTGCAATGCTTTTTCCACATCATCATCTTCGATATGTTCCTTATTAAAATTACCAATGGAATCCATTAGCATCATTCCTGAGTTATCAATAATTTGGACCTCTGCAGAGGTGTTTTTCCAAAAAATATCATCATTATTCTCCACATTTTCTTTTAAGCTAGATGAAGAAAAATAATTATTATAAAAATCGACAGATCCCTTGATTTGTTTTGAAAGTAATGATTCCGTATTTTGATAGTAATATTTTTCTAAAGAAACGGTAAGAAAAACTTCTAATGTGATTACAGTGAAAACAATCACTAATAGATAACTCCAAACAAGTCTGGCTTTTATTCCCCTCAAAATATCACCTCTTTCTCCATCTATATCCAACCCCCCATACCGTCTCTATATATTCTGGCTTAGAAGGTTTAGTTTCAATTTTTTCTCTAAGGCGCCTTATATTAACATCTACAATTTTAGAGTCTCCAAAGTATTCATAATTCCATACTAAGTTTAATAAATCATCTCTACTAAAAGCTTTTTCCTCATTTTCCATAAATGTCTTCAAAATCAAATATTCTTTAGGTGTTAAATCTAGAAGTTGTTGATCTTTATATACCTTCATGGAAACAGTATCTATTATAAAGCACCCGGAGATTAATTGCTCAGGATTTTTCTCTTCACTATGATTCATTCGTCTAAGTAAAGAATTTGCTCTAGCAATAAGTTCTAAAGGATTAAATGGTTTTACCATGTAATCATCAGCACCATACTCAAGGCCCATAATTTTATCCATATCTTCTCCCCTAGCGGTAAGCATGATAATGCCTAAATTCGGGAAATCATTTCTTAACAATTCACAGGTTTTAAACCCATCCATACCAGGAAGTGTTATATCTAAAATTATTAAATCTGGTCTCTCCTCTTGGACTTTTTCTAAACCTTCTTCTCCAGATACAGCTTCAAATACTAAAAAGTTGTTTCTTTGAAAGTTAATTTTAATAAACCCTCTAATAGATTCCTCATCTTCTATAATGAGCACTTTTTTCCCCATAATTTCACCTCTTACTTTAAAATAAATATTTTAACTTCCATATTATCAGTTATGATTATAACATAATAGAGCTCCAAAATATTGTATGTGGTAATATTGTAATTACTTTGTAATACTTTTTCACGACAGTTCAAGTATCTTTAAACGATTAAAATAATGATAAAACATAATAAGTTTTATCAAAAATGCTAAAGTTATTCCATAAAACAAAGATAATATAATAGTGGAATTGCCTTTTATAAATATATTATATATAAGGAGTGACTATTAATTACATCAATACTTAAAAATGAAAGGGGAAATTGTAACATGCTTTTTAATGAAGACAATGAATCAGAATATATAATGAATTTTATTTTGGAGTTAGCTCCGGCTCTTCAGAAACTAATCCCACTAGATTGCATAATAGGAGTAAGTGACACCAAAAAATTTCTAGCAAATATATCAGGCAAAAAAATTAAAATGCCTATTGGATCTACCGGAATGGATATTCCTAAAGAAGATACAGTATATAAAGCTATTATTTCCGGAAAACCTCAAAGAGCTTTAGTACCAAAAGAAGCATTTGGTTTTGAATTTGAATCTACGGCTATTCCCATATTCGATAGCAAAAGGAACATAATAGGAGGGTTAGGCTTAGGTATTAGCGTAGAAAATCGTGATAAGCTTATAAGTACTGCTAAATTGGTTGCAGCATCCTCAGAACAAACATCAGCTACCATTGAAGAACTTGCAGCTTCTGCAGTCGAACTGTCGACCCTTCAATCATCTCTTCAAACTTTATCACATGAAATAAATGAACAAATAAATGAAACCGAAAAAATAATAGAGGTAATTCGTGGGGTGGCACATACTTCAAATATGTTAGGCCTTAATGCTGCAATCGAAGCAGCTAGAGCTGGAGAGCATGGTAAAGGATTTTCAGTAGTAGCCACTGAAATCCGTAAAATGGCTAGCAATAGTTCAAGCTCCATAGTAGATGTAGAAACCATCATAAACAATATAAAAAATAAAGTTAAAGAGATTGATGAAAAAATTGTCCAAACATCAGATATAGGGCAACAACAGGCCACTGCTACAGAAGAACTGGCCAGCAGCATGGAAGAATTAGTTATTTCAGCAGATTCCCTCAACCTAGTCGCTAATGAGGTTATTGGTTAATCCCTATAATAAAGATAGCACAAATTTTAAATTCATTCCATATAATTTGATAAAATTACATTTTTCGACAATTTTATTGTGACAATATAAGAAATATGTTATGATTCCCATGTAAGCTAACTATTACTGCTAAATAGACATAATACTAAACTAGAAATAATATTAGGAGTGATTTCATGGGATATAACGTTATAGATTTAATTAACAAGTCTATAAATATTGCTATTAGAAAAAAGGATATATATGAAAGCATAGGACAAATAAAATGTGATATTCCATTTATAGAAACAATGTCAAAGGTCTTAGCAAAAGAAATAAGCAACTCTATTAACTATTATGAGGAGTTGAAAAGTGCAGTAAGTGAATCTAACACCGAAGAAATTGATTTCTATATATATGATAAAATGTCTTTTTTAATAGATGAGTTTAATAAAAAAATATGTGCTACAGATATTAATAATATTAAAGAGTATTTAAAGTTTTCTCTTAACTTAGAGCGAGATGCAAAGTCTTTACTTATGGACATTCAAGGCAGGTTTCTTAGAGATGCAAGTGATATAAATACAAAAACATATAAAACGTTATCTGATATGATTATTAATAAAGAAAAGCTTGTTACGTCTCTTGAAAAGATTGTAAAATAACAAGGGAACTTATTGTCCCCTGTTATTTTTACCAACTAAACCTCCACCATTACCTGATGATGAACTTTGTGTTCCATGGATTGATGCTCGTCTACTATTTTTTTGCATAGAAGATTTTGCTTTTTTTTCTTCAATAACTTTCTTCATTATTTCCATATTTTTATTTATATCATTTTTCATGTTTTCACCTCTTTTTTTTATTTTTCACATCTTTAAAAATATCTTATTCCGATACCTTCTAAATTAATATTCACAATAAATACTACCAAGGTATGTCTTGTTATTTTACTGATTCATTATACCTTACAAACATTCCTTTGAATAGTACAAAATAAATTCTATTTTTCTATTAATAACTTAAATTGATTATATTGTTTTACATTTTCAAAATCTTTTTCGTTTTTTGCTTCATTTTTAATGTTTGGATTAATAGCAATAGCTAACTTCAGATACTTAACGGTATTATTAATATCACCTTTTCTTCCATAAATACTGGCTATACCATAATAAGTCCATTCATATTCTTCCAATTCCAAATCCTTTTCGTACCACTTGATAGCTTCAGTATAATATCCGTATAATTCATAAGCTAGTGCTTTATTAAATCTTGCATATCCATAATCAGGTTTCAATTTTAAGGAGTTATCAATCTGCTGCATACCTCCCTTGAAATCTCCATTATAAGCTAATGCAATTCCTTTTACAGCATATGCTTTATAAAATTTAGAATCTTCCTTTAAAACTTGGTTCTCAGTTGCAATAGCTTTCGCATATTCACCTTCAAAAAATTGGTCATATCCTATCTTCCATCTCTTTTCTAAATCTGCTTGGTTTTTAATTTCACATTCCTGTAATTGCTTATTTTTAATTTCGTTTTTATCATTTATTTCAATCACATTACTATTCTTAATTTTGGCATTGACTACTATCCCTGCTGCCATAGCACAAATAACAGTAAAAATTATTAACTTAATTTTAAATGTTTTTACTTTCACTTTCTCCACCTTCCCTCCCGGTAAGAGGTTTTACAAGCCATTTCATTTTACAACCTAGGATATATATTACTACTATAGTATCCTCAGTAGCTTTTGAAATTATGCCGATTCTCTCAAAAATAGCTTATAGTGGAGTGATTTAAATTTTAAATGGTATAAAATTATATTTCATCGAATACTGTTATACCCTATAAATGAATAAAGATTGATAAAACAATTCCAATTATTCCACAGGCTATCCATTCAATAATTTTTCTACTTAGTTTATTTTGGATTCTGTATTGTTGTATAGTTTCTTCTAATGTAATTGTAAGTTGCGAAATTTGCTGAGCCATTTCTCCAACGGTATCGTTAATTTCATCTTTTTTAACCGCACTTAGCTGTTTGCTCTTTATCTCTTCTGTTACCATAATTTCTTCTGAATTGTTGACTCTTTTAAATACCCCTAAACTAGACGAAATTATTTTTTCAGTTTTCTCTATAGAAATGATAGCCAGTACTTTTTTATTTATTTCAATAAATTCTATTGAAACAATAGGACATGGTATCAATTTTTCTTTAGCTTTATTAAAAGTTTCCATTACATCATTTTTATTACATCCATTGATTTTGCCCTTATTATTTACCCCCAAAATCAATTTACCACCTGATGCATTTGCAAAAGAAGAGATAATCTTACCTAATAAATTGGGTCCCCCACTATGATTTTTAAATTCTACTCTATCAGAGTCTCCCTTATTAATAAGATTAACAATTTCATCTTTTAAATTTTCATGGTTAATTGACAAAACTCTCACCACCTCTAAGTTACCTTTTGGATAATAATAGTTATCGTTTGAAAATAGTTCTTTACGACCATATATTATTATGTTGTTATTACTTTATAAACAAAAAAACAAAATTTAAACAATATAAAAAAAGTCTAGAAAGTGATTATAATCCCTTTCTAGACTTTTCTCAATTACTTTTTTTTAAAATATTTCTTAAACTGTAAATTAAAACCTTTAATCTTTAGAATAATTCTACTTGAGATCCACCTTCTATCTCTATTATTTGATCATTAAAACTAATCCATGCAGATTTAAAAGAAGGATTATAAACAAAATTACCTTTTGATGAAAATTTCAAATTATCAAGCAATTTCATATAATCAACTATTTCTATATTAGTTGCATACCAAATATCATCCTTATTAGATACATAGCTACAAAACTTTTCTATCAAATCCCAATTATTATCCCTATCAAATTCATAACTATGTCCCCAAACATACATAAGGTACAGATACTGTTTTTTAAATAATGGAACAAATTTTTCAGCATTTTCCATCAGATTATGGTTATGGTGACAAGTTGCTTGCCAAGCATAAAAATCATCTGGCAAATCAAAATTGTCCTTACTTCCAACTACTCTAGAATACTCAATTCCTAAGTATTTCAACATAGATTTTATATTTGAATTATATGATCCATTGGGATATGACATCCCCCTTACTGTATATCCTGCAAGCTCCTCAAGATTTTCTCTATCACCTAATGTCTGTTTTACTATTTCTTCGTTAGAACATCTAGCTATTGTTGGATGAGTTAGCGTATGTGATGAAATCTCATGACCTTCATATAGCTTTTTTACTTCTTCTTTCTTTACGTGGTCTTCTGAATCCAAGAAACCTGAATTTAAATGAAATGTACCCTTTATACCATATTTATTAAAAATCTTGACTAGCCTTTTATCAGCCAATTTTCCGTCATCATAACTCATGGTTAATGCTTTAAATTTTCCATTAGGAAAACATTTTATAATAGTATTCATTTTAAAATCCTCTCTTTTCTAATTTAATATGCCTTTTTAATAATAAGAAATATTATTTTTACTAGCCTTGTTTATTAATTTGTACTCTATTTTCATGCTCATATTTTAATAAATTGTTATTTCCCCAACACTCTTCATAATTAAATCCAGTTAAATCTTTAACTATGACTTTGATTTCTTCAGTGGCATCTTCTTTTAATCCACCATTCTTCAATCTATTTACTTCTTCTTCTAATATCATATGTGATTTTACAGTTAAGTTAAGTTTATAAGATGATATTATACCTATTATAACTAATATAATCGGAACAACTGTATACAAAATCAAAAGAGCATGTACTGTAATCTGTGGTTGAACTTTCGCACCTTTAAGAAAACCTGCTGCTTGCAAAATTAGTCCAATTATCATTACTTCAATAGTAGAAAAGATTACATCTAAGAAAGTGTTAACCCCAGCATATGCACCTTCTCTTCTTTTCCCCGTAATCATTTCATCAATGTCTGGCATAAATGTAAATAAAAATTGTGCAGCATTAACTAAGCCTGTTTTTCCAAAATTCAATGCAACGGTTAAAATAACTAGGAATATATTAGTGTTTGTAGGTCTAATTATACCAAGACTCATAAAACATACAAGAACTATTATTGTTGCAAAACCTCCTATTCTATAGGTAAATGTACCAGTTTTTTTAGCTGTTAACCATATATAAAAGGTTAAAAACATAATTCCAAAAACAAATCCGACACTAGTTGAAATTGAAACTGACTTTGGATTTAAAAGTAATACAAAAACTATAAAATAAGTATTTATTGTACCTGCTAAAGATCTAAACATTTGTTCTGATAAATACATACATAGATAAAGTCTATAGGATCTTATCTTTATAGTAGATGCAAAATCATTAATTATACCTAAAAAACCATTTTTTAATGACATTTTTCCTCTTGCAACTTTAACATTCGATTCATTTACAGGACGTTCGTATACCGACAAATAGAAACATGTGAACGCTATAAGTGATATTACATCATATATAATAGCTGCTATAAAAAACGTTCCAGCATTGTTTTGTCCAAAGACATCAAATAATTTTATTATAATCAATGAAGAAGATATACCTGCTATTGCAGCACCAATCTGATTAAAACCAATTAGTTCAGCACGTTCAACTGGATTTTCTGACATTTCAGCTGCAAAAGTTGCCTGTGGAACGGCAAGTAAAGGATTTATAAAGGACGTGATAATTATTATTGAAGCATAATAAGCTATAGGCATATTAGGTATCCAATATAACGGGAAAGTTAGTACCTTTAATGGTATTCCAATTAATAGAATACCTTTCCTTCTTCCAAATCGTTTACCATACCTTGTCTTGTACAAATTATCACTAATATATCCAACTACAGGTGTAAGCGTAGCCCCTATAAGTTTACCTATTGTAATCATCAAAGTAACTGTAACTATAGATGCATTACAAAAGGTTGTGTAAAAGTACATTTGCCAAGCATTTACTAAAACATCGCTAACACCTGCCAATTGATATGATGAAAACCCTATTTTATTTATCATTTTAAGTTTGCCATTAGTCTTTAATAACATATCCTAATCCCCTTTTTAAAAATTTTATTTTATAATTCAGTTAAATCATCTCCTGGGTAGCTGCATTATTTAATTACTCTCTAATATTATGGTGTCATACATTATAGCTGCATTACATGTTGTAAATGTGATAACGTTTTCCCCAAGGTTTAAAATATTAGAACCAAACTCCACCTCTTCTAAATGATACCAGCCACTTTTCATTGCTGACCTATAAATAGATGTATCACTAATGTAATCAGTAGATTTAACAACTTTACCATTAACTTTAACAATTAAAGTAGGCTCCACTTTTCCATCAATTTTGTTTTTAGTAGCCGATGCAATTGATATTGTAAGATAGAATCTTTTTTCATAATTTTTATCCATATTAAATTTTATATTCCAATTTCCCGGCTTTGTTTGCGCATAATACCAATCTTCACTTTCTTTACTTTTTCCTATAACATAATCTAAATTCTCAGGAACCATATCCTTCCACTTATAGTTTCTTAATTCATTTCCAAATTTAAACTCTTTCGCCGTACGATTAGCCTTTCCAATTTGCCATAGTTTATTTTTATGATATGGTGGATTCCAAATAATCTCCCCCAAATCTAAATTATCATTTCCAACAACTATATAATCTTTACTTAATTGCCTTGTAACATCACCTTTGGTAGCATAAGCATATAATGTATATGTGCCCGGTCTAACGTTATTAATTAAAAACTTACCCTCTTTATCAGATTGTGAATAGAATATATAATCACCTTTCTGCCTTATAAATTCTCCACCCGATTTAGCTAGTACTACCATAGCCTCTTCACTCGATCTATTATGAGTTATAATTAATTGCCCACTAACATTACTTCTGTCTAAAGGATATAACGGTTCATTTATACATGTATAAGGCCATTTTTTTTCTTCTGTATTCGCTTTTTTTCTAGCGTCATTAATCATTTCTTCTTCATTACCACAATTTATATAAATATACCAAGGTCCATACATCTTTTCCCAATCCGTTGGAACATTAAAATCCCCTGTTCCGAAATGAGCACCAGTCATATAATTTAATATAATAGAATCATAATGTACTAATAGCTCTTGTTTTAGAGGACCACTGGGATAGTATTCTGTACTTACTGGAATAAACCAAAATCCAAATTCCTTACCATATTGACCCCAAAAGTGATTATCTTTAAAATACCCTACATAATCATACTTAGAATATACTTTTCCATTGGTATACATTTCTCCATCTGGTAACTCATAAGTTTCATCTTGAATTTTTTTATTTTTATTCAAATAATCATGGGTTGGTTGTTTTCCCTTTCTTTCTGAATTATAAGCATGATCAAAAATATTATAATCTAATCTATACACCGTTCTTAACTCGCTTAACCTAAATTCCTTTTTTATGTTATTTTTTACAACTGCATAAGAGTAAATACCACTTTCACCTTTTTTCATAATTATGTTATATTCTATATACAATAAGCTTGTCCTATCAATATATGTTATATGCACCTCATCTTTATTATTCGTTATTACTTTTAATTCCGCTGCTTTAAAATTTCTGAATTTTCCTTCTGCATGATAATCAAGATAAAATGTATGATTTTTATCTGGATCATTATCTGCTCCATTAAGATTTTTTATTAACTCCTTATTGTTTTTAACTAAAGATGTAGCTACGGCATTTTCATTAAATTCCACAGTTAATATTCCATTTGATATTATACTTTTTAGCCCATTTACAATTAGTTTAACTTCATCATCCATTATTTCACATCCTTTAATATAATAGTTTCTTAAAATCATCATATGAATGATCTATATAACCATACCTATTTACGTAGATATTTGTTAACGTTAACATGAACTAAATAAATTAAGTCTTAATTTTACACTTCCTACAATACCCGATTTAAGTTTAGCATTACAGATTTTGTTAGCTAATGAATTCGTGACCTCAATAGTCAATATATTTAAGCCTGAACTAACATAATCTAAGATGTCAAAGATATATGGTGCCCACATTTTAATCTCTACTTCTTTTTCGTTTATGAATACTTTCACGATTTCGTGGGCTTCTTCTAGTTCGAGTTGTATTTCATTTATCCCTTCTCTATTTTCAATTACAAATTGATTGCTATATATCATGGTTCCAGAATAATTTTTAAATCCTTCCCATTCGTTCCAAGGTGTTGGTTTTCCTTCTTTTACAAGCCTATTTTCTTGGTCATAAACCTTCCAATCTGATTTTATATCCATAGTATAACAATTGCTGAATTTTTCTTTTTTATCACCAATCATTGGAACCTTCGAAGTATCTAAAACGAATATAACACTTTCTCTTCTATTTATTTCTATAGGTATTTTTATATATTCACCATTTATTTCTAATACCTTTTGTTGAAAGGTTTTCCCTTTCCATGCATCCCATTTCTCAACATATCCAATATTTTTTATATTTAAAATATCTTTTATCTTTTCTTCACCTTCATTTACAAGAACATAATAATGCACACCATCTTTAACTACGTGGCTTACTCTTAATGATTTTTGATTATGATTAGTAAACAAATCACGGCTATTTAAACCATCAATCACGTTTAATATCTCTATTGCTTCTTTAATAACTATAGTATCTTTTATTTTAATGTTATATCCCTTTGCATTGTTTATAATGATCGTTCCGCCACCCTGCGAAAATTTCTCCAATGGTTTTATTATTTCTTCAGTAACACTACTTACATCCTCAATAATAATAACCTTATATTTTTGTTTTTGAATGTAAACAGCTCCATCACTTATGTCGCATAAATCGCACATTAGCAATTCCTTTTCAAAATAATTAAATTCAATAGAATTTTCATACAACGGCTTAACGCTCTTCCAAGGCAAATTATGATTTTCACATAATACAGCAATATCCGTTACGTTGTAACTATCCGTCATTATAAAACTCATTCTCTTCATATATTGTGAAATTTGGTTGTAATACGGCCACCATATATTATTTGGTCCTACATCCGGTGGTCTTTCTCCTATTCTTCTCTGCCCTCTTATTGAATAGAAAAAAGCATGAGGATATAAAAGGTTTACACCTCTTACAAATAACCAATCCATAAACCATTTCATATCGTCAACTGCAAATGACCATTCTATTTTATTTGCTCCACAACAAGCAAAACATTCATTTCCATTTTTTCTTTTACCTCTATGTCTAGCTGAATCAGAAGTACACTTAGCCATAGTAGTATTTTCTCCCTGAATAGCCTTATTATCCTCTGGAGCTACCCATCTCCATACAATATCTTGAGCTGGCACCTGAAAATACTTAAGTAATCCAATATCATCACTTTCATGAGGATGTCCTGTAAGTTCAATATTATGTTTTTCACACCATTCGCTTATAGGTTTATAGTAAGATAACTCTAATTTTTTGTTTATGGCTCTATTATATCTAGTTTTAATATTGATATTTTCTGTAGTGCCTTCTAACCACAATGCTGGTAAATCTTCCTCTCTTCCACCCTGGTTAATATAAAATTCAAGAAACCCTCTTGTCCAAGCTATCATATTACCGTGATTACCTCTACCCATTATGTCTGGTTCATCAGTGAACACTCCTGTTATTACATTCCCAAAATATTCGCTAAATTCTTTATAATACCTCTCATGCGTTAAACTGATAAAAGATTGTACCGCATAAGGATTAAGTAAATCACTTGAAGCTGGAGCTTCTAGTTCACCATCATCCTCACCAAAATGTATTCCTCTTATAGTCCCTTCGGTATATGCCTCTACAAAAATAATTATGTACCAATCACCCAAACCTGGAGGCACAAATGTTACTTTATTATGCTTACATATTATTTTTTTTATCTGGGAACTATCAAATTTATTATCTTCAACTTTTTTAATTGCTAAAGCTGATACTAAACTTTCCCCATCTTTTTCATGAAATTCTATTATTGTTTCATTGTGACATTTATATTCAATCATTTTGAGTCCTCTGCTTGCATACTCCGGATTATTTTTTACAACCATCCCATGAGCCGACCCTGAAGGATACATAGCTTCATCATATAGTACTACCTTCATATTAAGTTTTTCTGCTTCCTCAATAGCTGAGCGCACAAAACCCATAAATTTATCTGAAAGATATTCAATATTTTTAGGTATTCCTATCCTTGGATGAATAACAAATGCACTAACTCCCTTATTTGAAAAATCATTGATTTGCCTTATAATTTCATTTTTATCTAGATCATCATTCCAAAACCAAAAAGGGATTGGCGTATATTCATTTAAAGGATTAATAAATTCATTTCGTTGATTTTCAATCATTATCAAACATCCCTTCATAATAAAATGTATTATCATCCTACATTTTTTCTAATTTTTCTTTTACTTTATATTTTATCGTGTGTTATCTATTACTTTAAACATTTATATTCCTTTATTTACACAATCATACTTTTCTTCCAACACAAAGTCAATAGTTTTTTTGTTTGTTTTGTTTGTTTTTCCTTTCTTTTCTTTGTTTTAGTCAATCATAGTAAATTTATTTTATAAAATAAATGAAAAAATCAAGAACATGTAATTTTCTACAATACCAAGAGATTACAAAAAAATTAAACGGCCTTAGCCCCATGTAATTTAGGACTTTAGCCGCTTAAGTAGTTTTTATTCTTAATTTTACACTTCCTACAACTCCTGATTTAAGTTTGGCATAACAGATTTGTTTTCCTGATTTGATTTAACTAATCTATTAGAAATTACAAAAGCAATTATAGCTGGTATAATCCATCCAAATCCTACACTAGATAGAGGAACATATTTGAAAAATCCAATGCTATTTGCTGTTAAATCATTTATAGTATTTAAAACACTTACTATTAAAACTGTGTATGTAGTTATAGTAACTACCTTATTATTTTTCACTATATCACCAAGTAAAGTAGTAACTATTAAAACAATTACAATTGGATATATGATTTTCAAAACCGGATTTGCCAATTTAATTAAACTATCAACATCCTTCGTAGCCATTACCCCACTTACTAAAGCAATTCCAATAGCAATGCTTTCGTAAGATAATTTGCCCTTGAAAAGCTTAGCAAAGAATTTTGATCCAGCTGAAAGGATTCCTATCGCAGTTGTTAAGCATGCAAGAGTAACACATAAACTAAGTATAACACTACCAATACTACCTAGGTCTAATCTAACAATTGATGTAACCAAACTAGTTCTGGATACACTTTTTGAAAACAATGTAGTTGTTTGAGTTCCAAGGTACATAAGCCCAGTATACACAAAAGATAAACCGATTAAAGACACTAAAGCTGATTTCAAAGTTATCTTCATTATATCCTTTGGGCTTTTATAACCTTTTGCTCTAATAGACGAAATAATTATTGATGAAAATATAACACCAGTCATAGCATCCATTGTCTGATATCCTTCTATTAATGCTTTTGAGAATCCACCTTCGTAAGATGTAGTTACAATTGGTCCAATAGGCTCTATTATTCCTTTAACTATAATTATAGCTAGCATTAATAAAAGTGCTGGTGTAAGTACTTTACCTATATTATCAATTATTGAAGAAGGTTTAAGCGCAAATGCAAGCACTATTACAAAAAACACTATAATTGATATATTTTGTCCAATTGATGGAAATAAGGGATGTATCCCCAGTTCGAAAGTTGTTGCGGCAGTTCTTGGAATTGCGAATAAAGGCCCTATAATAAGAACTAAGGCTATAGAGACTATTACAGAAAATATTGGGCCTACTCTATCTGCCATTTTTTTGAAATCACCATTGATTTTAGCACAAGCAATTATAGCACATATGGGAATGCCAACTCCTGTAATAAGAAAGCCTATAATTGAATACAGAATTGAATCTCCAGCTGCCCTTCCTAATGCTGGTGGGAAAATTAGGTTTCCTGCACCGAAGAACATTGCAAATAATGCAGAACCTATAACGATTGAATGTTTTGTTGAATTTTTGATTTAAATAACCTCCGTCTTAATTAACATAAATAATTTTAAAAAATTTAATCTTTATTTTATGTATAAATGTGATTTTACTATTTTAATGTTGCTTTAAATAATAATTACTTTATAATATATATTATACAACAAAAAGAACGGATGTGTTATAGTGAATTTTCCATTTAATAAAATTATATCAAAAAAAGACCATAAACCTAAACTTATGGCATTAGATTTTTTTAAATACATTGGACCTGGGTTATTAGTAACCGTAGGATTTATAGACCCTGGAAATTGGGCCGCAAACGTTTCTGCTGGTGCTAATTTTGGATATACTTTACTTTGGATGGTAACTCTTTCAACTATTATGCTTATTGTTCTTCAGCATAATGCTGCCCATCTCGGGATTGTTACAGGAAATTGCATATCAGAAGCATCTACTGCTACATTAAAACCAAGACTGAACAAATTTGTACTTGGTTCCGCTGTGCTAGCTGCAGTATCTACTGCCCTTGCAGAACTTTTAGGTGGTGCTATTGCTTTAAATATGTTATTTGGTATACCTATAAAACTCGGAACAGTGTTAGTTTTAGGTTTGATCTTATGGATGCTCTTTACAAATTCTTATAAGAAACTAGAAAGATGGATTATTGGCTTTGTTTCTATAATAGGAATATCTTTTATATTCGAATTAAGCCTTGTACATATCGAATGGGGAAAAGCTATGATAAGCTGGGTTAAACCTTCTTTTCCTAAAGGATCTATCCCAATAATAATGAGTGTTCTAGGCGCCGTTGTAATGCCCCATAATTTATTTCTTCATTCGGAAATAATACAAAGTCGTCAATGGAATCTAAAAGATGAAAATGTAATAAAAAAACAACTTAAATATGAATTTATGGATACTTTTTTTTCAATGATGGTAGGTTGGGCTATAAATAGTGCTATGATACTTATTGCCGCAGCTACTTTCTTCGCACAAAAGGTTCAAGTTACAGAGCTTAATCAAGCTCAGCAAATGCTGACGCCATTACTTGGAAGCATAGCTTCAGTAGTCTTTGCTTTAGCGCTACTCTTTGCCGGAATATCTTCGTCAGTTACTGCTGGTATGGCCGGTGGTAGTATTTTTGCGGGAATATTTGGGGAACCATATGATATTCATGATATTCATACTAAGCTAGGCGTAGGAATTACTTTAGTTGGTGCTACAATAGCTATATTTTTTATATCGGAGCCCTTTAAAGGTCTCATCTACTCACAAATGTTCTTAAGTATACAACTTCCTATAACTATATTCCTTCAGATATATTTAACTTCTTCTAAAAAAGTTATGGGCAAATATGCTAATACTAGATTTGATAAAATTACTCTTTGGATTATTGGACTTATAGTAGCTGCACTTAATATAACGCTATTATTAAGTTATATATTGTAAATTTAAATAAGAATCAAAAAAAGGCAACTATTAGTTGCCTTTAGTATTTCATTTAGTCATATAGTCTCTGGTCAAAGGTAATTCATTATTTACACCTTTTGCAAACAATATTTGATGAACATTAATATTACCACAATTAAATGATGCAGCACAGGCATTCAAATATAATCTCCACATTCTTATAAATGTCTCGTCTTTAGTCTTTTCTATTACAGGAAGAGCATTTTCAAAGTTTTCAGCCCAATGTTCAAGTGTCTTTCCATAATGCCTTCTAAGACTTTCTATATCAATTAATTCAAGTTCTAGTTCTGCTATATCTGAAATTATAGTTTTAATCGCAGGTACATGTCCACCTGGAAAAATGTATTTATCTATCCACGTATTATTACCACCTTCATTTACCGCTGTTATACAATGAAGTAAAGAAAGTCCTTTATCTTTTAATAAGTCATTTACTATATGAAAATATTCAGATAAATTTTCTAGTCCTACATGTTCGAGCATTCCTACACTAACAATTCTATCAAAACTCATATTTTTTATTTCTCTGTAATCTTGAAGTTTAACTTCTACTAAATCTTCTAGTCCCTCAGCTTTTATTCTTTCATTAGCCTTTTGTAGTTGTTCTAAACTTAAAGTAACTCCAACAGCCTTTACCTTATATTGTTTTGCTGCCCTAATTATAAGTTCTCCCCATCCACATCCTATATCAAGTAAACTTTGTCCTTCTTTTAAGTTTAATTTTGTTAAAATATGATTTATTTTATTGTTTTGAGCTTCGTCTAAAGTATCCGTATCATTTTTAAAATACCCACAGGAATAATTCATAGAATCATCAAGCCATAGTTTGTAAAAATCATTTCCAATATCATAATGAAATTGTATATTATCCTTACTTCTTTTTATACTGCTTTTAAACTTCTTTATGAGTTTTTCGTATTTTTCACTTTTACAAAGAAAGCTTTCTTCGTTATTGTATAGGGACTCTATAACCTCTTGTACATTACCCTTTATGTCTAATTTTTTTGTCATATATGCTTCTCCAAGCGTTATGGACGGATCATTTACAACATCCCCCTTTGATATCGGTTCATTAAAAATAAGTTGAAACTTACTTTCACCCTCACCGAATTTTTCTATATCCCCGTCCCAAAATTTAATTTCAAAGGGATTAGAAAATATATCTTTGAATAAAGTTTTATAAAATAATTTATCACCAACCAAAATTTATCACTCCTTAATTAAATATTAAATCTAATTTACTTATTTATTATTTTAAAAAATATAATTGTATTAGTTATGCATTTACACAAATCCACTATATCAATTTGTACAATATTAAAATATAATTAACCTTGTTCACCCCTATTTAAATTAATATAATTCTAATAATAATAGTGCTTTTTATAGTAAAATCAAAAGATTACTTAACGTTATATATATATTATCATGCTTTTTAATTTAATAATCAATATCTAATTGTACAAATAATGAACGTTAATTTTGTTTATATGCACATCGATGATTTAATTTATCGTATCTATTTTTATAACTTAAAAGGAGATGTACTTATTGGAAATCTTAAGCAGCAAATTAGCTAAAAATATTGTTGAAAGGACTATGAGCGCTGTTAATTATAATATAATTATAACCAATACATTAGGCATTATTATAGCGTCAGGAGATAAAAACAGAATTGGAGATATACATGAAGGAGCAATAATAGCACTTAAAAGAAATTCAGAATTTAGTGTTAGTGAACACGGAAGTGAGAAATTAAACGGCGTGCATTCCGGAACTAACCTAGTTATAGAATTTCAGAATAGAGTAGTTGGAGTAATTGGTATTACAGGGAAACCTAGTGATGTTTTAGGCTATGGTAAATTAATTAAAATGACAGCAGAAATGATGATTGAACAAGAACATGTATTGACAGAATTCGAAAGTAACAAGAGAATG
This sequence comes from Clostridium sp. DSM 17811, assembly GCF_018861905.1. Taxonomy (GTDB): domain Bacteria; phylum Bacillota; class Clostridia; order Clostridiales; family Clostridiaceae; genus Clostridium_AD; species Clostridium_AD frigoriphilum. Next base: position 188,022 of record NZ_JAHLDU010000008.1, on the reverse strand, counting down.
AAGCAAGAAGTTATGCTAGCACTTATATATAATAAACAAGATTCTCTTTCTTTATTAAAAAAACATATAAAGGGATTTGAAATTCCATACAATTATCCTATGTTTATATTTATAATTGAAGTAAATTTTGACGATAATTCAGATAAAATTGATTTAAATATACTAAATGTAATAATAAACCTATTAGAAGTAACATTTATGGAATCATTAGCAACAATAATTAATTCGCAAACCATTGTTGTATTACATAAATGTCTGCATATTAACAATGAAATTGAAGATTATAATGAAAAAATAAAGGAAATCAATCAAAAAATATGTGTTCAACTAGGAATTACTGTAAAGATATCAGTTGGAAAAACGTATGACAACTTAAATGACATGTATAAATCTTATAGTATTGCTAAAGAAACACTTATATTTGGTGAAAAAATCTACCCTAACCATAATATTTATTTTTTTAATTCACTAAAATCTGAGATGTTATTCTCTCAAAACAATGAAAAATGGAAGATCGATGAATTAGCAGAAACCTACAAATTAGTAGCTTCAAATGATAATGATGGAGTATTAAGAGAAACTTTAAAAGTTTTAATAGAAGAAAATGGAGAGCTTAACAATGTATCAAATAGGTTATTCATTCATAGAAATACCATTAGATATCGTTTAAATAAAATTCACAAAATTACAAATAAAAACCCTAGAAACTACACTGACCTATTTTGGCTTTATAGTGCTATGCTTAACTCTTAATTCAACTTTATTTGAACGATAAATCGTCCATTTGTTTAACATAAATATCATAAGTGATATTCCTATGAAAATAATTGCGCTTTTCCACCATAGTTCACGATCTTGATTAATATTTGTATAATATAAATTTGAAATATAAATATTAAATATGGAATATCTATTAGCAACTGCAGTGGAAGTAAAAAGAAAATTAATTAAAAAGCCTCCAACTATGCCTCCTATACCAGTACAGAAAAAATTAGAAATTGTCATGGAACACACCCCGAAAAAAAGCGAACATGACATGCAAGTAATAACCGTCTTAAAATAGCTAATTAAAATAACTGTACCTATAACACTACCTGGTTTATCAACTAAGAATAAATCAATAAAAAATACAACACTGACCATTATAAATATAAAACATAAGTTGATGAATATTCTCCTAGCCATGATTCCCAATTTATTTCTATTAGTTAAATAAAAATTATCCATAGTTTTATGTGAATATTCTATACTGTAAATATTTGAAAATACAATTACCGATGCCCATGCTATATTCCCTAAAATTGACATGCCTATTTCTGTTACTCCCCTGTTTTCAGTAAGTATTGTGGTTATAGTAAAAATTAGTAATATAAATGCAACAGATAATTGAATTGGTGAGGCCGCTATCTTGGCATTATATTTTACAAACGCAAAAGCTCCACTCTTTTTTTGTGGTTTTGAATCTCTTACTAAGCTAGTATGAAAAAATTTAAACTTTTTACTTTGTTTTCCAGCCTCGCTAGTTCTAGCCCAAATATGACAAGATGTTAAAAGGAAAATCACACTTAAAATACAAAGCCCAATACGATTGATAATATAGGCTTGCATTTGACTATGTGGAACTAACTGATAAAAATTATCATATGATATAATTGGGGCAAGCCACATCCATTGCACTGAAGTACCATCTGATAATGTTGTTGTCATCATAGAAGATAATATAGTTATAAAAAAAAGTGGTATTGCAGCAAATCCATTTCTAAATAAAAGAGAAACTAAAACCATAAGACTTGCGTAAAATAAAATGGTTGGAACGGTATAGAATAATATATTTGTCCATAATGCACCTAGATATAAGGGCATTCCCAATTTAGAACAAAATATTATATCCCATACACTAAAAATCAGAGTATCAAATGCTATTGCAAATAAACACATTGAAAATGCACCTGCAAATTTTCCTGTAATATACGTTAAATTTGATATTGACTTTGAAAGTAACAGATCATGCAGCGATGGTTGCAGTTCCTTTTGGAAAAGAAATGCAAAAAAGAGTATAAAGATAATTGATACATACATAGCAGTATCTTGGGCATATTGACGTGCAAAAGAATTAGAAAATGTTTGATTCGTTTTATGTAAATAACTCATAAATTCAGTATATGTTGCGTCCAGTTTATCCGCACTCAATGTATAATTCTTATAAAGCATATCCTGACTGTATTCATTTTGGTTAACTGAGGGAAATTTCTGATACAGCTGGCTCTGAAGATCTATAAGACTATCCCTTGTCCATGTTTCGCGCGAGTAAATTTTTAGTGATAGCCATTTAATAATTTTATCTGAATCCTGCTTGTTATTCTCTATAAATCTATTGGAAATTCCTTTTATAAAATAGGTATTTCGATCTTTACCTGAAACAGGTATTGAAACATCACCTGCTGTACTAGAACTTAATATACTAGTTAAATCTGCTGGCGTCTTAAGTTGATAATGATTAAAATATTTAATACTAGCACCAATAGATAACACCAATAGCATACAAGTTAATAGCCAAAAGAATTTGCTTTTAGCTTGAATCTTTATTTCAAAACCAACAATTTCTAACCAAGATTTCATTTACTCACCTTCTTCTGTATTATATTTCTTACATAAATATAAGCGTCCTCTATGTTAGGATTTTCAGTTACCGAATCTTCTACTTTAAAATCACTTATAAAACGAACACATATACCTTTGCTGGTGTAAACACTATTTGTAATAGTATGTTGTTTGCTAAATTGAATTAGTTCAGCTTCATTCTGAACATTTTTTGTAAAAACATGATTGTTTGCAATATTAATTAATTCAGGAACCGATCCAGTAAATATTATTTTACTTTTTTCCATGATAGCTAGCTTATTGCAAATACTTGCGACGTCTTCCACTACATGGGTCGATAAGATTATAGTTCGCCCTTTAGAAACCTTGCTTAAAAGCATTCGAATTCTAATACGTTCTTCTGGATCAAGACCAGTAGTTGGTTCATCTACTACTAATAGTGAAGGATTATTTAGCATTGCTTGAGCTAATCCTACTCTACGCTTCATTCCGCCTGATAAATGCTTGATTTTCTTATTGGCATGTTCTTCTAGATTTGTTTCAACCAGTAATTTATCAATTTGCTGCTTCCTATCTGAAAGACTCATTAAAGATAATATTCCGAAGTAATCCAAGGTTTCACGAACTGTTAGGTTAGGATGTAATCCCAGTTCTTGAGGTAAATAACCAATTTTACATTTTATTTTTGAGGCGTTTTTTGAACTAATAATTGTACCATCCATATTAACTGTACCACTAGTTTGATTCATTAACGTTACAAGAATTCGCATTAATGTAGTTTTCCCTGCACCATTTTCTCCCAAAAGTCCAAAAACTCCTTCTCCAATGGGTAGAGATATGTCATTAAGCGCCATTGGTCCATTATTATATTGCTTTTTTAAATTAGATATTTCTATGAACATGTTTATCCCCCCTGTTTTGTCTATTCATAATTCCTATTTAGCTAAGTAATATCCGTCTTTAAATAATAAGTAATACACATTGTAATTCCAATTATAAAAGTTAAAATTGCAAGCACTATGCTTACACTTGATAATGGAATTGAATTATTTATTATCATTATATCTTGCCTATAAATATTAGTTTTGAAAGAATTGGTCATTATTTGTATAGGATAAGTAATTGGCAGGTATTCTATAATTCCTGACTTAAGCTGGGGTACACATATATTAAATACGGTTATAATCCCCCCATAAACCATTGGCAAAATAATATTTCTACTTACTTGTGCTATAAAAATAGCAATTGGTAAAATTGCATATTGGGCAACTAAAATGTATATATTTATTTTCAAATAACCTAGGACTATTCCCATAGTAAGGGGCTCATGAGGAAGTAATAACCCTGCCAAAACAGCAAATAAAAGCTGCAAAATCATAATACATGATGTCATTATTACTATAGTTAAAAACTTTGATATAAATATTTGGGGCCTGCTAATAGAATAGGAAAATAAGGTCTGAGCAGTATTATAAGAGAATTCTCTTGTGTAAATATATGAAGAAATAAATACATACATAGGCAAATTAATCAATGCTGTTGAGCTTATTTCTTCTTGAAAAAGATACATATCCCAGATTATTAAATTATACTCAGAATGCCATTTTATATATAACAATATCGGGGGAATCAAAATTATTATCGCTATGGTTAAAAACAAATATGATTTCTTTAATTTTAGAAATTCACAATGAATAAGATTAAACATTACCCTCTCCCCCTGTTAGCCTTACAAAATAATCTTCTAGATTGTCCACACTAAGCTGCATCTCATGAAGTTCCAGATCATTGTTAATGAAAAGTTTAGCTATTTGTGACCCCTTATCAAGATTTTCATAAATTCTTAGAACATTTTTTTCTAATACATCAAAATCCTTAATATTAAGTTTGTTTTCAAGCAAGAAACAAGCTTTTTTATCATCACTTACTTTTACCCTAAGATATTTTCTGTTTCTTCTCTGAAGTTCCCTATAGTCTATTTCTTCAAGTAGTTTCCCCCTATGAATAACTCCTATCTTTGTTGCTAAATATTCAATCTCACTTAAAATATGGCTTGATATAATAATAGTTATACCCTTTTTATTTTTTAGTTCTAACAATATTTCTCTAATATCTCTTATGCCAAGAGGATCTAACCCATTAGTTGGTTCATCTAAAATAAGTAGTTCTGGCTTATGCAGTATCGCCCTTGATATGCCAAGTCTCTGCTTCATACCTAGAGAATAATTTTTAACCTTTTTATTCTTAATTTCGTCATAATTTAGTCCCACTATTTCTAAGGCTTCCTTTATATACTCTATATTTTCTATACCCGCCATTCTTCTATGTATCTCTAAATTTTCCTCTGCAGTTAAATTTGGATAGAATCCAGGATACTCTATTAATGAACCTATTTTTTTATATATTTTCTTTGAATAATTATTCTGTCCAAACAGTTCAACTTCCCCTTCTGAAATTCTTATAAGTCCCATAAGCATTCTTAAAGTTGTAGTTTTTCCCGCACCATTTTGTCCTAAAAATCCATATATCTCTCCCTTTTCTATATTAATATTTAAATTATCTACTACGGACACGCCCTTGTATTTTTTAGTTAAATTATGCGTTCTTATTGCATATTCCACAAAATCACCTCATTACATATTAAAAAGGACTATGCTTTAATAATAAACCATAATCCTTAACTCTCACTAACACGCTTCTTACACGTTTCTTAACTTTTTAATAATAAATCTTAAGGAATATTCCTAAGTGTTATCTTAAACGTTGTTTTTTCATAGGGCTTACTACTAACTTCAATGGTTCCTTCATGCTTTTCTACTAGTTTTTTTACTATAGCTAAGCCCAGACCACTACCTGTTTTTCTATTATTTTTTGATTTATCCACTGAATATAAGCGTTTAAAAATATATGGTATTTCCTCCTGGGGTATTCCTCTACCCATATCCCATATTTCCAAGACCACGCTATCCATTTCCCCCTCTAAACTCACTCCAATTACTTTTCCCTCTGCTCCGTACCTTAGAGCATTAGCTATTAGATTTTGTATTACTCTATAAATAGCCCCTTCATCAGCTCGGATAAATAAATCCACACTAGAAATATCTATTACTAATTCAATACCATTAACTTCAAAATCCTTTATGAAGGATAATATACACTGTCTCATAATTTCACTGATATTAACTCTTTCAAAAGTTAGTACAACATCACTAGAGTCAAACTTTGATAAACTAAAAAATTCTTCAATTAGCCCCCTTAAGATTTCTCCCTTTGTACTTATTATCTCTAAATATTCCATGCATTCTTCATCATCTAAGCTATTATCATCCCTTAGCATTTCAATATATCCTAGCATAGTTGTGAGTGGAGTCCTAAAATCATGGGATATATTTGATATCATCTTTTTCCTAGCCTCTTCATATTGTTTATTCAATGATACTATTTTTTGAAATTCATCTATAAGTTTATTCAAATTAATAATTAAATCTTTAACTCTAGGATTATAGTCATAAATCCTAATTCTTTCATTAAAATTTCCATCCATAACTTCTTTTATATTATCTGAAATACTATGTATTTTTATATTTTGAAATACTATAACTAAAGCTAGAATAATAGTTGTGAGCACAAATATGTATATCATTTTAAACTCCCCAACCTATACCCTATTCCCCAGACAGTCTCTATATATTTGGGTTTGTCAGGGTTGTCTTCAATTTTATTTCTTAATCTCCTGATATGAACCATCACAGTATTATCATCTCCCAAATATTCTTCTCTCCATACAGAACTGAATATTTGGGACTTCGTAAAGACTTTATTGGGATTTTTAAAAAATAACTTTAATAGCTCATATTCCTTTGCCCTAAGATTAATTGTTTTGTCCTTTTTTATAGCTGTATAATTATCTAAATCAAACTTTATTTCTCCATACTCTATGATATTCCCCATAATATCATCCCTTGAACTATAATACATATATCTTCTAAGCAGAGCTTTTACTCTTGCAATAAGCTCTGCTATTGCAAAAGGCTTTACTAAATAATCATCTGCGCCAAGCCCTAAACCTATGATTCTATCACTCTCTTCGGCTTTTGCAGATACCATAAGTATAGGTACCATACTTTTCATTCGTATTCTTCTCATAACCTCTATTCCATCAATTTTGGGAAGCATTATATCTAAAATAAATAATTTAAAATTTTCTTTTCCCCAGACATTAAATGCTTCTTGTCCGTCAAATGCACATGAAACTCCATAACCTTCTTTAATCAAAGCTCTTTTTATCATATTGCTTATGTCCTTATCATCCTCAACTATTAAAATTTTAATATCTTCCATAGTAAGCCACCTCTTTTATTCTCTAATCAACCAGTTTGAGTTAAATCATCTCCTGGGTCGCTGCAATATTCAACTGTTATAATTGTAATTATATACTTAATTGGTAACAATTTAAATAATATAGAATTTAATAAAATTTAATGTGTCTAAAGTCGTAGAACCATATATAACAATAAAAACTTTATAAAATCAAAAACACTCTACCACTAATTATAATGGTATAATTTATTATATGTATGCGTGGGAGACCCATTCCCTAATACAGTAGATACAAGGAGGGGAATGAAATTAAAAATAGTGATTTGATTTATAAAACTTATTTACAGATTTTAAAAGAAGAACTAGTACCTGCAATGGGATGTACTGAACCAATTGCAATTGCATATGCGTCGGCAAAAGCTAAAGAAGTATTAGGTCATACGCCTGATAGAACTATTGTAGAAGTGAGCGGCAACATTATTAAAAATGTTAAAAGTGTTATAGTTCCTAATACAGGTCATTTAAAAGGAATTGCTGCTGCAACAGCAGCTGGTATTATAGCAGGCAACCCTGAAAAGAAACTAGAAGTTATTTCAGATGTATCTAATGAAGATAAAGAAAAAATTAAAGAATACTTATCTACTTTTCCTATAGAAGTTAAACTTATAGATACGCCATTTATATTTGATATACAGATAACTGTATTTTATAAAGAAACATATGTAAAAGTAAGAATTGTAAACTATCATACCAATATTATTTTAATTGAAAAGAATGGTGAGATACTTTACCACAAAGAATCAACATCATCAAAAGAAGAAGGTCTTAGTGGTAAAGAATTATTAAGCGTAAAAGATATTGTTGATTTTGCAGATTCTGTGGATATAAAAGATATAGAAGATATTATTGGTAGACAGATTGAATATAATTCCAAAATTGCAGAAGAAGGATTAAAAAACAGTTATGGTGCCAATATAGGAAGTGTTCTAATTTCGACATATGGCTCTGATGTTAAAGTAAGAGCAAAGGCGAAAGCAGCTGCAGGGTCAGATGCCAGGATGAATGGATGTGAACTACCTGTCATTATAGTTTCCGGTAGTGGTAATCAGGGAATGACAGCTTCACTTCCCGTCATTGAATATGGTAATGAATTAAAGGTTTCAAAAGAAAAACTTTATAGAGCTTTGGTTATTTCAAATTTAGTTACAATACATCAAAAGACTGGTATAGGAAGACTTTCAGCTTATTGTGGCGCTGTTTGTGCAGGCGCTGGAAGTGGAGCAGGCATTACTTACTTGTATGGTGGAGGGTATAGAGATATTTCTCATACAATTGTTAATGCATTATCAATAGTTTCTGGAATAATTTGTGATGGTGCCAAAGCATCCTGTGCGGCTAAAATTGCTACATCTGTAGATGCTGGAATTCTAGGCTATCATATGTTTAAGCAGGGGCAACAGTTTAAGGGTGGCGATGGTATTGTGAAAAAAGGTATTGAATCTACTATATCAAATGTAGGTAAACTTGCAAAAGAAGGAATGAAAGAAACCGACAAGGAAATCATCAAAATTATGATGGAAGATTAAAAGGTAGAGACTTTTTTAGCCTCTACCTTTTAATTTAAATTTTTCTTTTCACATATTTACTTATATTATAGGTGTTACTTAATACTCCAGAAATATTCCCATCAGAATCTACCGCTATAACTTTTAAAGTTTTGGTAGAATTTATCTTAATATATCCCCTATAAGGTGTACTTTTAGTTGTTGGAGTACTACCATCTAAAGTATAAAATGCCCTCAACGGTTGTGAATACCTAGCATAAAGTTGAACCATTATGCCCCTATTATATGAGCCTGAAGCCATACTAGCTATCGGTGTAGGTATTAATGTAGGTAATAGTGTAGGCAATGTTATAGGTGTTGTTACAGTAACTGGTACCGTAACAGGCGTAATAACAGAGGTTGTACTACTTATACCTTGTATTAAGCCATATCCGTATAAAGAATCTCTACCTACCACTCCAAGATCTGCCACATTAGTATCCAGTAATTTTCTTAATTGAACATTAGTATACTCTGGATATTTTTGTTTTAAAATAGCCAAATCCCCTGCTACAAAAGGGGTTGCCATAGATGTACCACTCATTTCTTCATATGCACCATTTAAGTAAGTACTCATTATATTAACCCCTGGTGCGCTTACTTCAACCTTATTTCCAGTTGACGAAAAATATGCTCTAGTATTTGTAGAATCCACTGCACCAACTGCAATAACGGAATCATAATTAGCAGGGTATTCAACATTAGTCCCGGTTCCTTTAGCATTTCCATCATTACCAGCTGCTGCCACTATCAGTATTCCCGCTTTATAAGCTGTATCAACAGCATTTTGTAGAGTAACATCTGACTGATCTGATCCCAAACTCATGGATATGATATCCATTTTATTTTCTATAGCCCAATCTATACCAGATATTATGTCTGAAGTATAACCAATACCCGTTGAGTCAAGTGCTTTTACAGCATATATTGACGCATCCGGTGCTACTCCTTTAACTCCACCATTTAATCCTTGACCAGCAATAATTCCTGTTACAACTGTACCATGTCCATTATCATCAGCATATGATGTTGTCTTTGAACCATTTATTACATTAGTCCCACCAGCAACTGTCAAATCCGTATGCGTAGCTACTCCTGAATCTATAATTCCAATTTTTACTCCTTTACCAGTTAATCCAGATTGAAAGGAGGCCGCTGCATTTATATCACTTATGCCCCAATCAGCATAGGTAGTTGATGACATTTTAACTACTTTATCTTCTTCAACGTAGGCTACGTTTGAATCCTTTTTTAAACTTGCAAGACTTTGGGTAGTCATATCAGCTACAACTGCATTAACATGTTTAAATTGATGTTTTAATTTTCCACTATGCTTTGCTACAGTTTGGCTTTCATTAATACTGCTTGTCTTAAATTTAACTATGTATCTTTTCGTACCACTCTGCACTGTGGTCGCCGCAAAAACTGTCCCACAAGTTAATATAATAAATAATGTTGTCGCTAAAAATATTGTAAATAGCTTTTTTGACTTCACTCTACCCCACCCCTTTAATTTCTTTTAACACTTATTACTAATAATACTAATAATACTTTATAAATGTCAAAGAAATATGTGAACATTATGTAATAATATTCTTTAACACACTCATTACTGTTACGGCTCAATAAGCAGCTGAGAAAACGATGGAATTATAACCTTAGCTTTAAATAGGTCTCCGTCAATTTCAATACTAAGTCTCCCCCCCTGAAGCTCAATGATGCTTTTAGCAATTGAAAGTCCAAGTCCTGAGCCTTCAGTGTTTCTGGACTTATCTCCCCTAATAAATCTCTCAAATATTTCTTCATTATCAAAATCCATCTCATAAGATGAGATGTTTTTCATATTTATAATTATTTGATTATCCCGTTCAATTAAATCAATATATACTCTAGTTTTAGGAAGTGTATACTTTAATATATTATTTATGAGGTTTTCAAATACTCTCCAGGTCTTTTTTCCATCTAAATTAGCATAAATCTTTTGCTTTGGAACTTTCACTTTAAATATTAAAGATGAATTATTAATTTTATCATGAAGTTCAGCTAATGATTGTTGCAAAAGTGCAGTTATATCTACTTTTTCTACATTAAGTTCCACCGCACCACTTGCCATCTTAGAAGCTTCAAATAAGTCATCTATTAGTATCTTAAGTCTCTGGGATTTCCTATCTACTACATCTATATACCCTTGTGATTCTTCTTTAGATAAACCTTCTTTTTTTAGAAAATCAACATAATTTATAATGGAAGTGAGTGGAGTTTTTAAATCATGAGATACATTAGTTATGAGTTCAGACTTAAGTCTTTCACTTTTTATCTCATTCTCAAGAGACTTTTTAAACCCAGCCTTCATATTATTTATATTGTGGGCAAGCTTAAAAAGATCTCCTCCCCCTTTTTCTACTATTGTATAATTAAGATTTCCTGAAACTATTTCTTCCGTTCCTTTTATAATACTTCTCAAAAATCTTATTTTATTAAAGGAATAAATGAATATAAATATCAAGTAACAAAGTATATACATCATCGGTATTATTATAATCCTAGGGGATAGCATGAGGGTGATATATGCTCCAAATATCGCTACTCCAGCGAACATTGTAAGTATAATAATGCCTCTTTTAGATAATTGATAAAAAGCACATTTTTTTACTTGTTCTCTAAATTCTTCTCTATTTTTATATAACCTATATGCCATAATAATATTGGAAATAGAATAAACCGTATAAAATGCCATAATAGTGAATGTGTAAAATTGTGCGTAATTATATGGTTTGTAGAAAAATGACACCTTATCTGTATATATAGTCATTATAAAAGAAAATATTATGAATATAAATATTCTCACATCTAACGGTATTTTATTGTACCTCTTTTTCAGTTTTTTAATAAAAGGCATCTGCTCTTTATTTTTCTTTAATATAAGAAAAAGCATGGTAATCCCTATAATAAATGCCACAAAGCCTATGATAATCTCTTTAATAATTCTTTGTCTCACAGAATTATAATAATTGTAATTTTCATATATATAACTCGTTTTATCTATATCCTTTGGAATAATGAAATATGCTTCTCCGCTAGTACCTACCCACTGATTTATTGTAAACATATCATTATTAATCTTTAAAGATTTATCCGGAAATTTCATACTATAAAATGCACTATTTTTTACATATAAATTTATATCTGAAACATTTACTATGTTTGTATATATAACATTGTTTTTACCCTTTGTTATATAATATTTTATTATAGTTTTCCCCTCTACAGCTCTTTTAATATTTTCATAGTCTTGATTTTTATATAGAGCAATTTTCTTTTTCGCATTATCTAACGTTTTTTCATTTTCCTTTTTAAATTCATTAAGCTCCTTATCTTTTGCATCAGTTAATCTACTAATCTCAACATTATTACCTTTTTTCTCTGCTGCTAATAGATCATTTTTATACTTATTACTTAATTGATCTTCCTTAGTTCTCAAATTAGCATCATATGTTGTTTTTGATGGCATTATTTCTTCATTTGTAACTTTTTCGTCATCTGACTTGTGTGAATAGTCTTTATATATAACATTTAACGCTTCTATATTATTAAAATAACCAACTATTTCAGTCTTGAACTCTGAACTAGTAAAATAGGGCTCCATTCTTAAATAATTTTTATTTTTTATAATATCCATTACTGACAAGTTTGAAAGAGCCAACATATATGCGCCTATAATAAAGGCTATGACCCAATATTTATTTTTCGATTTTATACCCAATCCCCCACACCACCTTTAAGTATTCAGGTTCCTTTGGATTTATCTCTATCTTCTCTCTTATTCTCCTTATATGAACTGACACAGTATTTTCTCCATTATAAAATGTTTCTTCCCAAACTCTCTCGTATATTTCTTCAATTGAAAACACTCTCCCTTTATTTTCCATCAAAAGTTTCAATATTCTATACTCTATGGGAGTAAGACTCATTTCTTTTTCATCCACTGTTACCATTTTCGAACTTTTATTTAATATAAGTCCTCGCACATTTATCTCATCATCGCATTCTTTATAATTACCAAGGCTTGTATATCTTCTAAGTCCAGATTTAACTCTTGCTATAAGTTCCATTGGATTAAACGGTTTTGTAATGTAATCATCCGCACCTATATTAAGACCTAGTATTTTGTCTGTATCTTCTGATTTAGCTGAAAGCATTATTATTGGAATATTTTTATTTTCCCTAATTTTAAAGGTAGCCTTAATTCCATCCATTCTAGGCATCATTATATCCATTAATATAAGGTGAATTTCTTCTTCTTTCAAAACCTCCAAGGCCTCTATACCATCCACCGCTTGAAACACTTTTATCCCTTCATTTTTCAAATATATCTCAATAGCTTCCCTTATTTCATATTCATCATCTACAACCAAAACATTAAATTTAGTCACTCCAATCACCCCATTATATATATATTATATATGTTAATATGAGAACTTTACAACTAAGCCTTTCTCATAAAGAATGCAAAAGGATCCTTAGCTAAACCATTAGATTTAACCGTAATGTTTATATTCCGAATGTGATAAATTTTACCCTTATAATCTTTTGCTTGATTATCACATATATATGCATAATCATAACTTCCTTCTTTTACCCATTTCATAAATACATAAGTATGAGTTGGAAAACCACTTTGCTGTCCATTAGCATCTGTAGTAAAGCATATATCTCCAGGCATTAATTTTTTATAGTTGCTTTGTTTTTTAAAACCTTTATCGGAAAGTAAAGATATCATTTGCTCTGTATTACTTGTTTCTAACGGCACGCTAAAATTGTTTTTCCTTAAAACTTCAGATAAAAAATAAACACAAGTATTTTTTGAACTGCCCTTATTTAATTTTACGGATGTATTATAAATATCTGTTCGCTTCCCTTTATCTTGTAGAAAATTATATATATTTTCGTTTAAGTGTGGATATTTATTTTGTATAATATTATTTTTTAAAAATATTACTACTATACTCGTAAAAACTAGAACAAGTAAAATGAGCATAACTTTTTTCATTTGGTATTTCCCCCTTTAATATCAGTTACTATAACCAATTATACAGGACACTTTTTACAAAATACTTATCATAATTCTTACAAATTTATTAAGAAAATGCAAATACCCCTCTTTATAGTAACAGATTTTTATAACAAATTCGCCTTGATTATAAAAACCCATATAAAGTAACTTTTAGTTACCTCATATGGGTTCTACTTAAACTTCTAAAAATGCATGATAACTACTCAACTTTTTTCCCCACTCATTTATAATTACTAATGCAGGTAGCAAATCATGACAGGTATCTGTTAAAGAGTACTCTACATGAGGTGGAATTTTATTATATTCGATTCTTTCTACAAGACCATGCTCGTGCAAAGCCTTCAAAGAACGTGTTAACATAATATTAGTGATTCCAGGTATTCTTCGTTTAAGTTCATTATATCTAACGCTTTTTTCAGAGGATAATTCCCATATAATAGCGATTCTCCACTTACCGCCAATAATCTCAAGTGCATGAACAACAGGACACTGCTTAGAATAAATATGTGGTGTTTTCTTTAGTTGATCTTTCATAAATAATACCTCCAAATTCAGGGCACAAAAATGTGCGTACTTGATATTATGTTCCTTAGTAAGATATAATAACAACATAACATATAAAGGGTTATATGTAAATGAAATAGTGAAATAGGAGCGTGTTATTTTTGAAAAAATTATTTACCGAATTTAATATTAAAAATATAAAATTGAAGAATCGTATTTGTGTTCCTCCAATGGTTGTTGGATTCAGACCTGATGGATATGTAGCAGTTGAAAATGTAGAACGTTATGAAAAGTTAGCTAAAGGTGGAGCAGGACTTATAATTCAAGAGGCTACTTGTGTTAATAATGATGGAAAATTATCTGGAAATCAACTTGGAATATGGGAAGATGATCAGATTGAAGGACTAAAAAAAATTGTAGATGTAGTTCACGAAGAAAACTGTCCAATATTTCTTCAAATTCATCATGCAGGAGTTGTTGGAATATCAAACGACCCAATGTGTCCAAGTCCTTATGAATATAAAAATTATGCAGGAAATATAGTTGTTGGACGCGTTATGACTAGTGAAGATATAAAATCTATACAAAATGATTTTGTGAAAGCTGCAGGAAGAGCTTACAAAGCCGGATATGATGGTATTGAACTTCATGGATGTCATGCATATTTAATAAGCCAATTTTTAGATAAAAAAGTAAATAAACGAACTGACAAATATGGCACTAACCCTGAAAAATTTGTGATAGAAATACTAGATGAAATTAGAAAAACAACACCGAAAGAATTTATTGTCGGAATTCGTTTGGGAGGATTTGAACCACTAATAGAAGACGGAATACATTACGCTAAAATATTAGAAAAAAGTGGAATAGATTTCCTTGACATTTCTTATGGATTTATGAGCGAACAGGAAATGCACGTAAATGAGGAATATAAATACTCTAATGCTGTTTATGCAGCCCAGAGGATTAAAGAAGTAGTTTCAATTCCAGTATTTGCAGTTGATGGAATTAATTCAGGTGAAATTGCAGAACAAATATTAACTGATACAAATGTTGACATTGTAGATATTGCTAGAGGATTTCTTATAAATCCTAATTGGGCAAATGATGCCAAGGAAGGAAAAGATACCGGCAAATGTTTGAAATGTGCAAAATGTATGTGGTTTGGTCAGTCTAAGGTTTGTGCAGGTAAGGTTATATTTGAGAAAAATAATAAATAAGATTAATAGGCTTTAGGATTGTCATCCTAAAGCCTATTATAATTTTTCTATTATTAATCTAGCCGTCTCCTAAGCTTTTTTCATCTCTACAATAATAAAATGTGAAAGCGCATCTGCCTTTATCTTTATATCCTCTTCAACAATTTCCATGGCATCTCTTTCATTTAGAATAATACCATTAATATTTGATTTTCCTTCTATTTGAACTAAATAAGCTTGCCTATCTGCTTTTACACAATAATCAATTACACTTCTCTCATCTAATTCTAATGTAAATATATTTATATCCTGGTTTACCTTTACAACTGCTTCACCTTGGTTACTTGATACCATATGAAGCCATTTGTTTTTTCTATCATTCCATTCAAATTTATATTCACCATAATTGGGTTTATGTCCTTCTTTATCAGGCAATATCCATATTTGAAGAAATCTCGCTACCTCTTTTCCTAAATTATGCTCACTGTGATAAACTCCTGTACCTGCGCTCATATATTGCACATCACCACGCTTTAGTTTACCTTTATTACCCATACTATCACCGTGAGTTAACTCTCCTTTAACAACATAGGATATAATCTCCATATTTTGATGAGGATGCATATCAAATCCAGTATTAGGATTAATTAAATCATCATTTATCACTCTTAATACTCCAAATCCCATGTTATTTGGGTTATAATACTCTGCAAATGAAAAGTGAAATTTGCTCCTTAACCATCCTAAATTACTTGACCCCATTTTTCCGCTTTCTAATTTTCTTAACATTGTAACCTCTCCTTTCAGTTTATTACTAATTAGTACTATTTAATCGAAATATATGGTGTATATATTTATACACCTGATAATTTTTTCAATAAACTTATTAAATTTATCTTTTCTTCTGATGTTAAGTTACTGAAAATTTCATTTATATTTTTTATATGTTTTGGGAATATATTGCTTATGAGGTTTCTTCCTTCCTCAGTAATACTTATCAAATTAACTCGTCGATCTTTTGGGTCAGAACATCTCTTAACAAGATTTACCTTAGCTAAATTATCTATAACAACAGTCATATTTCCACCTGTTGAAAGGATCTTATCCATTATTTCACTAATTCTTAAATCTCCTTTATGATATAATATCTCAAGCACTGCAAACTGAGAAACTGTTAACCCTCCCCCTTTGATAGTTTTATATTCTTTTTTATGAACATCATGAGTACATCTACTTAATGCTATTAATGCCTTTAAATTTAAATCTACTAATTCACCATAAGTATTTTTTTCTTTATCCATATTTATAATATACTACTAACTAGTAATATCGTCAATCTTTTTTGATTATAATAATAAAAAATAATAAATAAAATTAATTGTTTATTGACAAATTATTTATAATATGGTATATTTCATTACAACATAAATAACAAATTTGATGACGAGAAAGAGTACGTTTTAGTATCTGTTCTAAAGAGAGTTGACAATTGGTGAGAGTCAACGTTCAGTCTATAATCGAAAATCATCTCTGAGAAGTAAACCTGAAGTATAATAAGGTTTAATGGTCGTCCACCATTAAAAGGAACAGATATTGATTGGTATCTTGCTAAGTGCTATTAAAGTTAGACATTATAATTTTAATGGATTTTGGGTGGTAACACGTGCATATTTTGCTCGTCCCTTTTATAGGGACGGGCTTTTTTTATTTTAAAGGGGGTGGTTTAGTGGACAGTGACATTAGCGATATAATAACATACACAAAAAATAAAATTTTTGGAGGAATTAATATGAATAAATTATCAAGAAAAAATTTACTGCTAGTTAGTTTAATGTTATTTTCAATGTTTTTTGGAGCTGGAAACTTAATCTTCCCACCAGTCCTCGGACAAATGTCTGGTACAAATCTTTTACTTTCGCTCTCCGGCTTCCTTGCCTCGGCAGTAGGTCTACCAATTCTTGCTGTAGCTGTTGTTGCAAAAGCTGATGGTCTTCAAAATTTAGCTAGTAGAATTAATAA
Source organism: Clostridium sp. DSM 17811 (assembly GCF_018861905.1). Lineage (GTDB taxonomy): Bacteria > Bacillota > Clostridia > Clostridiales > Clostridiaceae > Clostridium_AD > Clostridium_AD frigoriphilum. The sequence continues at coordinate 170,701 of NZ_JAHLDU010000008.1, read as the reverse complement.
ACCCTTCGCACTTATTTTCACATTATTAATCTATTTATCAATAGGACCATTTTTAGGCATACCTCGTGCCGCTAGTTTATCTTTTGAAACTAGCATAGCACCATTTTTACCTACATCAGTTACTGGTGGAGCTTTACCTCTTTTTTTATATACAGTGTGCTTCTTTGGTTTATCATTTTGGCTAAGTATGAATCCTAATAAATTAGTAGATCGTTTTGGAAAGATACTAACCCCTGCTATCTTAATACTAATATTTATAATATTCATAGGTAGTTTAGTTAACCCTCTTGGTAGTTTTAGTGCCCCAATTGGAGATTATGCTAGCTTCCCTGTTTTAAAGGGATTTTTGGATGGATACATGACTATGGATGCCATCGCTGCACTTAATTTCGGGATAGTTGTTGCATTAGTTTTAAAGAAACAAGGCATTACAGATAAAAAAGCTTTAAGCACTTATACAATAAAAGCTGGACTTATAGCTGGTCTTGTTTTAACTGTAATATATTTAATGCTTTCCTGCCTAGGCGCTGCTGCTCAAACTAAATTTGGCAATACAACAAATGGAGCACAAACATTAACAAAGGTAGTTTCTTATCTTTTTAATACAAATGGCCTAATAATACTTGGATTAACTTTTGGATTAGCTTGCCTTACAACCTGCGTTGGTCTTATAACATCATGCAGTGAATATTTTTCAAGGATAATTCCAAAGGTTAGTTATAAAGTTTGGGTTACTACAATAACACTATCTAGTATGCTATTTGCAAACGTAGGCTTAACTAACATATTAAAGATATCGGTACCTGTTTTATCAGCTATATATCCTATGGCAATAGTGCTTATTATACTAGCATTCACCCATAACTTATTTAAAGGTTATAACTCAGTATATTCATTCAGCATGCTATTTACTGCTGTTTTTAGTATATCTGATTCATTAAATCAAGTTGGACTTAAAATATCATTTTTAAGTTCTATGCCTTTAGCAAAACAAGGTCTTGTTTGGGTAATACCAGCTTTAGTTGGTACTCTATTGGGATTGCTATATAGCATTATAAAAGAAGTTTCTTTTTCAAAAGAAACCCCTTTAAATGAATATAACAAATAAAATAACAAGCTAATACCTACTATAGGTGTTAGCTTGTTATTTTTTATAAATATATTTAAGTTCCACCATCTAAATATTATAAGGCCAGCCCCCTTAACTTAAAAACTACATGAAGACTATTAATGACGAATTCTAAAATTTATTTTCCTTTGAGAAATCTTATAGGATAAAAACAATAAAATTATTGAGATAAGCATATATATTAATTTAACCTTTAATATTCCACCTTTCTCATAATCATAGTAAGAATATATATGTCCTAATATCCCATTTGTTTTTGTAATCTTACATCTCCATAAACCCTCTTCAATTAAGTAATAAGCAGTAATTAAACATGTACTTACTGCTATGTCTCTTGAGATAAGCAATATAAATATACTTAATGATATAACAAAAATATTAGTGGTGATTGAATATAGAAGTATTTCATTTATTGGAGGTAGTGTTTCATTTGCCCTAATCATTCCTTTATATAAAAAGTAAATATTGAAGAAGGAAATAAGATACAAAATTGTATACATTATTAATATTGAACCCAACTTCCTTATCATAAATTTGTTAGGCTTACTTCCACCAACCACTAAAGCTATTTCTTCCATGCTGTTATTAAAATCTGAACCTAAAAAGAAAAATATCAGTATTATAAATAACATTAGAAGATATACATCACAATAAACGTATAGATTTTGTGGAATTATATTTCCAACCCCTGCAGGCCCATTGTATGAAGGAATAAATTTATCTGGCATTATTCTTATAATTATATTAAAAAATAGCACAAGGTAAGTTATTATATACAGTAAATTCTTAGTTAGCATATTATTTTGAAACTTTAAATAGAATTTAATCATTTCTTTACTCCATTTCCTTTTAGCCTACTATGTATTATATACGCATCCTGTAAATTCACCTTAACTTTTACAGAATCAGGTGTTAAAGGCTCTTCACTTATATATTTTATGTGTGAGAAATTCGAAGAATTTAATGTTGTAAGAATATTACCAGAAGCATTTATTTTATTAAGTGTATCAACATCTACATCACTTTCCCATAACAATTCACTTACTTCATTTATAAAATTTTCTTTTGTACCCTTATAAATTAATTCACCTGCTTTTATTACTAGTAAGTAATTGCAATAGTATTCAATATCTTCAACTATATGAGTTGTAACTAATACTATTCTATTTTTACTTATAACTGGAAATAGTTCTCTAATAATATTTCTTTGTTCCGGGTCAAGTCCCACAGTAGGTTCATCTACTATGATTAAGTTAGGGTCACCAATGAGCACCTGTGCAAACCCTAATTTTTGTTTCATTCCGCCTGAATATTGTTTAATCTTCCTATCTATATACTCATTCATATCTAACTTATCTATAATTTCATCAAGATGTTTTTTTATGTTCTTTTTATTCCAATCAAGTTTTAAACTACCTATTATTTCTAAAAACTCTCGACCTTTTAAATTTTCATAGGTAGAAAAATCCTGAGGTAAATACCCTATATTTTTTCTTACTTCTTTTAAATCTTTTTTATAATTTAAATCATTTAAAAAAATATCTCCACCCTGAATCGCAAATAGCGTTGTTAGAAGCTTAAGTGTTGTAGTTTTACCTGCGCCATTAGGTCCGAGTATTCCTACTAGACCCTCTTTCACTTCAAAAGAAATATCTCTTAGTGCCTCTACATTTCCATATTTATAATTTAAATTACTTACATTTAAAGTATTCATTCCCACTACTCCTCACTCTATCATTCTGCTGAATATAAAAACATTTTTTCATAAGGCTTATCCATTTTAGCTTCTGGAATAAACGGTGATAGTAAAATCTTATTTATTGGGTTGTTTTTTGTTTTAAGATAATCAATTAAATCATTACATTTATCGTTGCTATTAATATATTCTTCATTACCAATAAATAAATACCCTTTATACGTTCTATCTGATATATTACCACTAATTAAAACAACTTCCCTATCTTTCCCTTGAAATTCATATTGATTTGCTTTGCTTTTTTGATTTGCTTTGCTTTTTTCATTTAGATTAGAATATATTTTGTTTTTTCCAGCATACTTTATATTTATATTATATTCTTTATCTGTATCATCGTTTAATTTTGGGTACCATTCAAAAGCATCAGCCAAAAAAAACGAATTATTCCTCACATAAAATAACTTTTGACCTTGTAACCAACTTGTGTTTATTTCTCCTTCATAAGATACTTTCATGTTTATTATTTCATTGTTTTTATATTCTCTTGGAAGCGTTACTATAAAGCTATGGTTAGTCCTTTTAAATTTCAATTTTTTTCCCTGAACTTCTATTTTGGATATATCTAATTTTTCATATAATCCTAATTCTAAAGAATTAACTCCAGATCCATTAACTTTTATCTCCATTTCACAATCATTCTTTAATTTATTAGTAATATCGAGATTCATATTATATTTATCAATATAATAGCCGCATTTATTTTCACTAAAGAAAGTTTCATGTTTATTGTTACTATATTTAGCCGCCATACCATTATTTCTTGATGTTATATCATAATAACTGGGCCTCATTAAATATATACTCCTACCCAAATATATACAAGAAATAGCAATTAAACCTAAAACACCTATCCGAAATAAAGTGTTTTTTATATTTTCCTTTTTTCTGTATTGGTAAGCATAAGGTAATATTAATAAACTAAATGAAATCATTAGCCATAAAATATTATGATATAAATAACTCTTATCATAACTTATAACATCAAAAACACCTGGAAATGTTCTTATATTAATAAGAGGAACTATAATATTTGATGTTTTATAAAAATTACATAATATTAAAAATACTAAAATTACGGATATGAACCCTATTACCTCACCCAGATACTTGCTAATAGTTTGTCCTATAAATAGCCCAACACAAGTGCATACCACTAAGAAAACTATAGTATTAATAATATATCCTATGCTTTGATACAAAAAATACCCTATAGAAACTTTACAAATAACCCCAAATACCACAAGTACTATTATATTTAAAATCAAAAGGAATCCCTCAATTATTGATAATGTTAGAAGCTTGCTTAACATTATTCTTTTATGAGAAATATCCATGATTTCAAAAATATCATTGTGACTTTGTCCAATTTTCATGCACAATAGCAAAATAGGTACCATTATCAAATTTAATGGTAGCCAAGAAAATTTAATTAACCCAACTACTGATAAAAATGTAACATCTCCTAATTTCATGCTACTTATTGTTTGCTGAATACCAAAAGCATATAAAGCAGCAATAACCCATATAAGTTTTCCTCTTTTAAAATTAGTAATTTCATATTTAATTAGAGCATTAATCTTTCTCAATGTTCTCACCTACCCTTTTACATACTTGGTAAAAGAATAGCATACCGCCCATTAACTGTCAATTGCATTATAAATATGTTATATTATATACTAATAGTATGTTTTATTGCTTTTTTATACCTATTCATTTTTAAGCGATTCAATATACTTATCTCCCCAAATTCTAAACTGTTCTAATACTGGATCGAACGCTTTTCCTAGGTCTGTTAGTGAATACTCCACCTTTGGTGGAATTTCCGAATAAACATGTCGACTAATCAATCCATAATCTTCTAACATTCTTAATTGCTTTGTTAATGTAGCCTGTGTTATATCGCCTATTCCTCTTTGTAACTCGCCATACCGTAATGCTCCATCACTCAAATGATACAAAATTAGTATTGACCATTTTCCCGAAAATATTTTTTGCGCTGTAAAATATGGGCATTTCCCAAAAAGACTATTTTTACTCTCCATCATAGTTCCCTCCATAGTATCTTTTATATACTAACATTAACAAAAGATCGTACTTGTTATTTTAGATATACATGGTATTATTAGTGTGTAATCAATCTTAACACACATATATGAGAGGAGCAACAATTATGAATAAAGCATTAGAATTTTTACAAGAAAGTGGTATTTTTTACTTAGCAACTACTGAAGGTAACCAACCAAGAGTTAGACCATTTGGTGCTGTTTTTGAATATGAAGAAAAATTGTACATTGTCACAAACAACACAAAAAAATGTTTTAAACAAATGTTAGAAAATCCTAAAGTTGAGATGTCTGGTATGAATAAAAAAGGACAATGGATTCGTGTTACTGGAGAAGTCGCAAATGATGAGAGACGTGAAGTAAAAGAATTGGCACTTCAAGCTGTTCCATCTTTAAAAACTATGTATAACATTGATGATGGAATTTTTGCAGTTTTATACTTTACAAAAGGAACAGCTACTATTTCTTCTTTTACAGCTCAGCCTGAAACATTCTCACTATATATATAAACCAATCCACCCGTAAGCCAGGTTGTTGGTTATATAAAAAAGCTATTCCAATCTTTTAAAGGTTGAAATAGCTTTTTTATTTTCTATTTCATTACTGTTTATATTGAAAATTTCTCCATTGTTCAAATGAATTAATTTAGTTGATAATTTTTTCGACCTAATTTTATCATTTAACTCGTTTATGGCTATTGTTGAATTAGCGAATTGAAATCTTTGAATAATATCTTGATGCATTGGTATTAAAAATCTTGGATTTAACTCTCTTAAACATAATAATGCACCTCTTTCTCCCATCGTCATTGGAGGAAGATAATGTGTTATAGGTAACATTGCAATATTAATTGTATACTTTTCAGATATATCTTTCATAAATTTCCCATAATAAGTATCGCCAGCAAAATATAATGTTAAATCCTCTGACTTAATGATATATCCAACCGCTGGACATATGTGATTAGCCCGTACAACAGTTATTGAAAAATCGCCAACAACAAATTTATCACCTATCCAAACTGGCTTACTCCTAAATATTAGTGGTTTTAATGACCACTTCGGAGCATATATACTACATTTATCTTTAAATTTGCTCAAAAACTTAATATCCATATGATCAAAATGATCATGACTAAGTAGAATTGCATCTAGATGCTTAATATCTTTATAATAATTGGAAACATTAGTAGTTCTTTTATATAATAGATTCCCAAAATTATTAAAATATGGGTCGAACAATATTTGTGAATTTTTACTTGATAATAATATTGTACAGTTCCCCAATAATTGTATTTTCATATTATTCCTCCTAATACAGTTTTTTTAATCTCAATTTAATTATATATCGTTTTATTCGCATATGAAACAGGTGATATAAAATCTATTCATTACATTTTAAGCACCTGTTAATACAATACAATAAACTATCTAGCATTTATTACGATACAATCATTGACGGGATTATTTATGTTATTATTTAAATAATTATTTCATATAAATACATCCTAAAATATAGTATAGGGAGGATTACATATGAATATTTCTAATTCATTAACTACAAGTCCTGCTTCTAAGGATAATATAGCGAAAACTGAAAAATCAAATAATATAAAGAAAAATAGAAATTCATCTTTGGGAGGAACTAATAAAAATAAAATATTGGACCAACTAATGAAGCAAAAACAAAATTTAACAGACAGTAAAAATGATCTTGTAGATCGAGCTTTAAAAAGTGGTGAGAGCATATCTTCAATAAAAGATAAATTGGAAAATATCGATAGTCAAATTAAAAAAATTGATGCACAAATAAGTAAAATTCAGATGGAAGATCAGCGCAAGCTTCTTGATACCGATGAAAAAAGTAAGGAAACTAAAAAGAAAAAAGAAAAATCAAAGACTAATTCTTCTAATAATATAAAAACAGATGTTGTTTGTGATCAGATGGACAGCCTGTTAAACCTTTCAGGGAATCTAGCAAAAATCCATGTTCTATCTTCTGAAAAAAAGTCTATGACAGGAGAAACAAATGTTTTGGAAAGTGAAATAAAGCTAGATATAGGGAGAGGACTAAACCCCATTGCCAAAAAAAAACAAGTTGCAAAATTAGCGGATCAAATGGTCAATATTGCTGAAAATATTGGAAACAACTTAAGTACCATAAACAATGGCCTTAAGGATATTAGAGAAAAAACCACTTCTAATGAGGTAATTGATAAAAATAAACAAAATAAAAGCACTGTTAATATAAAAGGTGAAGATAAATTATCACCACAGCAACAACAAATTGTTAAAAATATTCAGTATTATAATGATAATATGCCTGAGAATGCCACGCATGATGGCCAGAATGTAGACGCTACAGCTTAAAAATAATTCATGTTATAATAAAAGCTGAGGTGTTTCTATGTTGAAAATAGCTGTTTGTGAAGATGATCAAAATCAAAGACAAGACTTGGTGAAAATGCTTGAAAGAAATCTAAATAAAGAGCAATATGACATATCTGAATTTAGTAGCGGAGAAGAATTACTTCTTAGTATAAAAAAATTTGATATGTACTTTTTAGATATCCAAATGAATGGACTTACTGGAATAGAAGTCGCTAAAAAAATTAGGTCTATAAATGAAATTTCAGTCATTATATTTATAACAGGTTTTAAAGGCTATGTATTTGAGGCATTTGACGTAAGAGCTTTTCATTATATTTTAAAACCAGTTCAAGAAGAAAAGTTCAAAGAAATTTTACGTTCTGCTTTAACACAGTTTGAGAAGAATGATAAATTTATTATTACAAAAATTATGGGTAATCTAAATAAGATTTTTATTAAAGATATACTGTACATAGAATCAGAACAAAGAAAATTAAAGGTGCATACCACCTATAATGTAATTGAATATTATTATAAAATATCTAACATGGAACATGAACTGCAAGGGTGCGATTTTTTTAGATGTCATAAGAGTTATATTGTGAATTTAAAATATGTTCAAAGCTTTGATAGCGGCTCCATTACTTTAAGAAACTGTGAAAAAATTTATTTATCAAAATATAAGTCAGCTGATTTCTCCAGGAAATTTATGTACTATTTAAAAAATGAGGAGCAGTAACCATGGAAAATCAGCAAATATTTCAAATAGCTAATCTTTTATCTATATACTGTGTCCTACCTTTGCAATATGTAGTTGAATACTACTTTTATAAGAATTTTTTAGGATTTAAAAATAAAGCTTGGAGATTCATCTTGGGTTTTGCATTTATAACGGCAATAGACTTTTTTAGTATGAAACTACAGGGATTAATATGGCGAATACTTATATATAATGTGGTTTGGTTTATTATTATTTACATTTTATGTAATGGTGATTTTTTCATAAAGCTTTATGCTGTTCTTGTAAATGATACCATACTATTACTAATTAGCTTAAGTTTCTTAACTTTTGATTTCGGATTGATTCCTATGGTAAGTAATATGAATATATTATTTCGTGAAAATGTGATACTCTATTTCACAAAAAATGTGGTCACTGATAGCATACGCTATATAGCGCTCTTTCTATTTTTAAAAAATATTTGTAAGTTCTTAAATTTAAAAGAAAAATCAATAAATATATATCAAAGTTTATATTTACTCATTCCCTGCTTAGCAAGTTATAGCTTAGCAATTATTTTTTTTATGATTCAAACTATTAAAATTGGAGATAAACAATATTATTTACCTTACCTATTCCCTAAAATTTATTATGCGTTGCCCTTTGTAAGCTTTACATTGCTATTTTCTATAGTAATTACTGCTTATACCTTTAAAAAAATGCTAGAAGGAGAAGATGAAAAACAAAGAAATATGATTATGGAACAACAATTTAAGCTGCAGTTAGAACATAGCAAAAATATAGCACAATTTTATAGTGGCATAAGCAGTGTAATCCATGATTTAAACAATCATCTTGCTTGTTTAAAATCTTTGACTGAAGACAACAATATTGAAGAAATAAAAAAATATCTGAATAATATAGGGAATACTGTAAGTAAATTAGATTTTAAAATTAAGACAGGCAATTCTATATCTGATGCAGTAATAAATGAAAAATACAATATTGCACAAGGGGAAGGAATAGAATTTATATGTGATTTTATACTTCCTACGGAAAGCTTGTTTCAACCTATAGATTTATGTGTGATTTTAGGTAACTCTTTAGATAATGCAATAGAGGCTTGCAGAAAAATCACAGATAATACTATCGATAAAGTAATTGCGGTTAAATCTTATATTAGAGGTATGTACTTGATTATTGAAGTTTCAAATACTACTACGGGTAAACTTCAATATAGTGAAAACCAAATTACCAGTACTAAACTGGATAAACGTAATCATGGTATTGGAATTTCTAATATAAAAATGGCTATTAAAAAATATGATGGAATTATGGACATAGTACTAGAAAAGAATAAATTCAGTATGAATGTTATGATAAAGATAAGAGGCGATTAAGATCTCCTCTTATACAATCCTTTGCAAGAGTCACCAGCCACGAGTTCAAATCCATTTTTGCCAAAGTCAAAGATTCTAGCAGTTTTGCTAGGACCTGTTTAATATTTTTTTTTAATATATATGGTAACATCACAATAATTTGTAGCCTATTTCTCTAAAGCAAATTCAACCGCAGAGATAGCATGTATTGTTGTTGTATCAAAAACTGGTATATTAACATCTTCTTGCTTTATCAATAAAGGTATTTCTGTACACCCTAGCACTATTCCCTCAGCACCCTTCAATGCTAAGTTCTTTATAACACTTATATATTTTTCCTTTGAAGCCTCATTTATTATACCCTTACATAATTCATTATAAATAATTTCATGAATGATTTCTCTCTCATTTTCATCTGGAATAATTACATCAATATTACATTTCCTCTTTAGCACTTGTTTATAAAAATCTTGTTCCATAGTAAATTTAGTTCCAAGTAATCCTACCTTTTTCATTCCCTTTTCAATTATTTTTTCACCTGTTACCTCGGCTATATGTAAAACTTTTATTCCTACTTTATTCTCTATATCACTTGCCATTTTATGCATTGTATTAGTACATATTATAATAAAATCAGCACCGCCATTTTTAAGCTTTTCAGCAGCATTAACCATAATATTAGTTAATTCATCCCATTTATTTTCATGCTGTAATACTTCTATTTCTTCAAAATCTACTGAATACATTAAGCATTGTGCCGAATGAAGTCCTCCTAATTTTAATTTGACTGTTTGATTTATAATTCTGTAATATTCAAGTGATGATTCCCAGCTCATTCCACCTATTAAACCAATTGTTTTCAAATTAATTCTCTCCTCTACATTTTCAAATCATTATTATACGATTTTTTATAAATTTGTCATAAAATATTTGAAACTATTATATGCTAACCCTATAATAATTCATTACAGACATTTCTTCAAAGCCACAAACTTTGTATAAATTAAGTGCAGTGTTGTTTTTAGATTCCACATCCAACTCTACATCACTTATGTTTTCTTCCTTAATTATACGTAAAACTTCTTTTAAAGCTTGTTTCCCATAACCTTTACCTCTAAAATTTGGCAATATTCCAAAGCCACATATAAAGGCAGAATTATCGCTATGTTCTATCCTAATTTTACCTATAATAGCTTTATTTAATTCAATCATATATGTTGTCATATTTATGATTTCCTCTTCCTCTGGAAAACTTTCACCCTCTTCTGAACCATAGAAAAATATTGCATTTTGTCTCGCTATTTCCCTTTTGTCTGCTTTCTCAGCTTTTCTTAAACTGATTGAATTTATGTTTTCTAAAATAGTTTTGTTAAATAACTTCATTCTATACTCTGAAAAATCATATTTCCCACATACAGCCTTTATAAAAAAGGTTCCCGATCTAGATTTACCATCTGATAATAAAAATATATTATTAAAGTTTCTTTTCTGGCACTCCTCTGTTGCAAGTTTAAAAAGCTTTGTAAATAAGCCTTTTCTACGAAAGTCTGGATGAGTCATACCGTTAATTTCACCATTATTACCTCCAAAGCTTGAAATACCAAGGTAGGCCACTAAAACATCTTCTACATAATATAAATATTCATTAATTTCCTTTAAACCTATATAATCATTTTTGGTTACACTTACTTTATAATCTAATTCTAATTTTAAATTGGTTTTGTCTTTCAAACTACAAAGTACTTCTAGTTGATTTATTTCTTTATACTCCCTTTCTGATATGTATTGTTTTAAACAAATAGTTTGATTTAATATTTTTTCTGACATTTTCTAATCTCCTTTTTATATGAATAATTTATTTATATTAATATACAGTCAATTTTAAAATACCATATATGTTTTATAATTACAATTTATAATTTTCAATTAATTGACTAATATTAATGCCAGTACTATTATTAATATTAGTTATATTAATAATATGTTGTCAAATGTAAAATTTAATTTATTAAAACCAAAGCATATTATGATTATGAATTTGAACTGTTAATAAAAAAAGTTTTTATCTGAAAAGGGAGATATTAATGAGTAGCTTATCTGTAGTTAGAAGAAATTTAGGTAATACTTTTCCAGCACTTAAGGAAAAAAACTTTATGTATTTTTGGACCGGACAGTGTATATCTCTACTCGGCACTTGGGTGCAGCGAACAGCTCAGCAATGGTTAGTATATAGTATTACAAAATCCCCATTATTATTAGGGCTTTTAGGTGTGGCCCAATTTACCCCCGTTCTTTTCTTCTCTCTATTTGCAGGTGTGTTTATAGATAGATTTAACAAGAAAAAAGTGCTTATATTTACTCAAAGCATTTTAATGATGCTAGCATTTACACTATCCTTTCTAGTATGGAGTGGTAAAGTACACTATTGGCACGTACTTGTTATTGCAATCATAATGGGTTTTGTAAATACGCTAGATATGCCTACAAGACAATCTTTTATACCAGAATTGGTTGAAAAGAAAAACATAATAAATGCCATTGGACTAAATTCCTCTGTATTTAATATGGCAAGAATTATAGGACCCGCAATTGCAGGCTATTTAATGATACGTTTTGGAACCGCACTGTGCTTCTTTTTTAATGGTTTAAGCTTTATAGCTGTAATTATAGGTATAGTTTTGATTAAACCAACTCATTCATATATAAGAAAACAAAGTGGTAACATATTTTTAGGTATTTCTGAGGGTTTAAAATATATTATATCAAATAAAACAATTTTAGCAGCAGTGTTATCCATGTTTGCAGTAGGAACCTTCTCTATGAATTCTGATGTCATTATTCCTGTCTTTTCTACAATAGTTCTACATCAAGGAGCTGGTGGATATAGTACTCTTTTATCAGTCATGGGAGTAGGTTCTCTTATCGCCGCTTTAACCGTTATAACTACAACTAGAAAAGGTCCAAATAAGAAATTACTCTATGGTAGTTCAATATTAGTTTGTTTGTCTCAAACTGTTTTGCTATTTACACATTCTTACTTAATATCTTCTGTAATGCTTGCATTAGTCGGGTTTTTCACTGTAGCTTTTTCAACTTCAGTAAATTCAACAATCCAGTTAAACACAAGTGATGATTACAGGGGTAGAGTAATGAGCGTTTATTCCTTGGCTAATAATGGAACCACTCCTCTTGGGAATCTTTTTGCAGGCACCATTACAGAAAAATTTGGACCTAATTTAGGATTTTTCGGTTGTGGTTTCGTGGCACTAGTTTTGATGGTTACAGTACTTGGGTCATTGAAAATTAACATATTTTCAAATGCAAAAGATAAAAAATAATATACATTTTTTATGTTTTTTAAAATTAATCATAATTATTACTCCTTTAAAATATGTTTATCAATTTTATCATAACTATATTACAGCACCATAATCTATAAGTGTTTACTAAAACCTAGTTCGTTTCATACTATATGAAATCATAATTTCAATTATAAGGTATTTCATTTAAACATTTCTTTCTCAAAAACTAACTTTTTATCTTTTAATCTCGATAACAATAGTATGATTTATTTTTTTAATCTTATTTGAAGGGAGAAAACATAAAATGATTATTGGGAATATAAAAAATCCATATATAAATAATATTAGTAACCAACAACTTAAAAAGGTACTGAGTAACAATAATATTATTACCAATGCCAAAAAATCAAGTTCTGAAGAAATTATGAAACAGAAAATAAGGAATATGAATAGTCAATTGGCACTTAGTCAAAATTCAGAACAACAAATAGAAATTGGAATGTCCACTTTACAAGAAAAAGAGGTAGGATTAGACAATATAAAAGATATAGGCAACCAAATCAAAGAACTGTCAAAGCAATATGCAAGTTCTGATTTGAGTGAAAATGATAAGTCAAAAATTGAAAAGCAAGCAGATGAATTATTAAATAATTTAGGCAGTCTTATGAATCAAAAAGAAGAAAATAATATAGTAGGAGATAAGACAATTAAGATAAATGGATCTGATGGTAAAACCAGTGTTATATTGTCTAAGAGTCTTAATATAACACTTGATTTTGGAAAATTAGATGACACTAAACCAGATAATACAGACAAAACAAATAATGATAAGCACTTTTCAAACAATGTTAGTGTAACAACTTTACTTAAGAACCCTTCTATAATTGAAGAAAGAATATTAAATCCAGTTCAAAAATCTATAGAAAAAGTAGATGATGCAAAGTCAATTGTATATAGCAATTTTATGAAAGAGTACTCATCAGCAACAAGTTCAATAGATGGATTGTTTAAAATAGGTGGAATAAGTGCTTATGCAAAGGATTCAAAAATGTTACAACAGGAATCAATTTATATTAGGATGTCTGCATTATACTCTCACCCTTTAAATAAATAAAATCTCAAATATTCATAAAATATTTTCAACTTTCTCCAATCACACTTAATCAACAAACTCCATATATTATTTGTATATAGAAAACCTATCAAAGATATATAATTGTTTAGGTACATTCAAATAAAAAAATAATAAGGAGGGAATAAGATGAAAATTTGTGGGGGATGGACAATTCAAGAACCTGTTAGTAAAGAAAATAAAAAAGTACTTGATATTGCTCTAAAAGGATTCGTAGGCTCTACTTTTGAACCTATAGTAGTTGCTACTCAAATTGTAAATGGAGTTAACTATGTATTTATAGCTAAGTCTACCACTGTAACATTACCACCTAAAACTGGCCTAGTAAAAATATATGTTTCTGCAACACCTGCTGGCACGGAACCTAAGCTCGTTAATATTGAGACAATAGTATAAATAAAATATAATACAAAACAATATAGCTAGGTGATAAATATTTATTACCTAGCTATATTTCTATAAATTGCGACAACTATATTTAACTTCATTACATAATTCGCTAATATAGTGGACAAACCCTTTTACGAATCATACAGTGTTATTTTTAAAAGTATTAAGCATATATGTATTGCATGATTACATATTAATGGTAAACTTATCAGTATAGTTAAATGTTCAGAATTTATAAACATTTAAAACAAGGAGGTTTCAAATGAGCACAAAAGTCGAAATAAAGACAAAGAATGAAGTGGAGCACCATGGTGAACTCAAAAGGAGTTTACAAGCCAGGCATTTAAATATGATTGCAATTGGTGGTGCAATTGGTACTGGGTTATTTTTACTTAGTGGCGGCACAATAAGCAAAGCGGGTCCCGGTGGCGCAATTGTCGCATATTGTGTTATGGGTATTTTAGTATATTTTTTAATGACATCTCTTGGAGAGATGGCAACACTATTACCAGTTTCGGGTTCCTTTGAAACATATGCTACAAGGTTTGTAGATCCTGCATTTGGATTTGCTTTAGGTTGGAACTATTGGTTTTGCTGGGCTACATGCGTTGCTTGTGAATTAGTGGCAGGATCCATCATTATAAAATTCTGGCTTCCGAATACTAATGCAACTTTGTGGAGTGTATTATTCTTAGTTGTTCTATTTATACTTAATCTTACATCAGCAAGAGCTTATGGAGAAGGTGAATATTGGTTTTCCAGTATTAAAGTTATTACCATAATAGCATTCATAATAGTAGGTACTCTGATGATATTTGGTATAATGGGTGGTCATTCGCCAGGTTTCTCTAACTTTACACTATCTGACGTTAATGGTAATAAGGGCCCCTTCATAGGTGGCATATTTGGAATGGTAAATGTGTTTCTACTCGCAGGCTTTTCTTTCTCTGGTACTGAACTTGTAGGCCTTGCTGCAGGTGAGTGTGAAAATCCACAGGTTAATGTTCCAAAAGCCATCAAGATGGTATTCTGGCGTATCCTTTTATTTTATCTTGGTGCAATTATAGTAATTGGGTTCCTCGTTCCTTTTAATGATCCCAACCTTTTAAAAAGTGGTACAGACCAAATAGCTTTTAGTCCTTTCACTATGGTGTTTGAAAGGTCAGGCTTAGCATTTGCTGCAAGCCTCATGAATGCAGTTATTCTTACAGCTGTGCTTTCAGCAGGAAACTCGGGATTATATGCTTCATCACGTATGCTTTATTCAATGGCAAAGGAAGGAAAGGCACCTAAACTTTTTGGGAAAGTAAATAAGAGGGGGGTTCCAATGAATGCGCTTTACCTTACAACTCTTGTTGCTTGTTCAGCTTTTTTTGCATCTCTCGTTGGTGATGGTAAAATATACTATGCACTAGTTAATATTTCTGGTATTACAGCTTTCTTTGCATGGTTAGGCATAGCAATATGCCACTATAGATTTAGAAAAGCATATATTGCACAAGGAAGAAAACTTGAAGATTTAAAATATCGAGCTAAGTGGTTTCCATTCGGCCCAATTATGGCTATGATACTTTGTACTATTGTTATATTTGGCTCAAACATATGGATATTTCAAGAACCCAAATTCGATTGGTTTAGTTTTATTACAAATTATATGACTATTCCATTATTCGCAATTTTCTATTTTGGTTATAAGTTTATAAAGAAAACCAAGATAGTTCCTCTTATGGAATGTGATTTTGAACATAAAGAATATCAAGAAACAGAATAAACACTTAAAAATTAATCTATAAAAAGAAGGAGAGTTATTATGAATCCAATAACGAATATTTTAAAAGATTTTCCATTAATCATTTTAGACGGTGCATTAGCTACAGAACTTGAACGATTAGGGTGCGACATTAACGATTCTCTCTGGTCAGCAAAAATACTTGCTCAGAATCCTGAAATAATAGAGAAAGTACACTATGACTATTTTGCTTCTGGAGCTGACTGTGCAATTACCTCAAGTTATCAAGCTACTATTGAAGGATATGTAGAAAAAGGTTTCACCAAACTCGAAGCAATATCCCTTATTAAGAAATCTGCTACTATTGCTATAAAGGCTAGGGATGATTTTTGGAAGGAACCACTACATAGAATAAATAGACCACTCCCCTTAGTTGCAGGTTCTGTAGGCCCCTATGGTGCTTATCTTGCAGATGGTTCTGAATACCTTGGAGATTATGAAATTGGTGAAGAAGAATTAATTGAATTTCATAGACCACGAATAAAAATCTTAGTAGACGCAGGTGTAGATATTCTTGCTTGCGAAACAATACCTAGTCTTATAGAAGCTAAAGCTATTACTAAACTACTTAAAGAATTTCCCAATGTATATTGTTGGATGAGCTTTAGTGCTAAAAATGATTTTCAGATAAGTGATGGTACATTAATTTCTGATTGTGCCAAATATTTAGATTCCTTTACTCAAGTGGCTGCCATAGGAATAAATTGCAGCGCACCTAACCATATACAATCATTAATTGAAGAAATCAAAAACAATACAAAAAAACCTATAGTAGTTTATCCAAACTCAGGAGAAGAATATGATGCCTCTTCTAAAACTTGGCATGGTAATTCCTCTAGTGAAATTTATAGTCGTAGTGCCAAAGGCTGGTTTGACAAAGGTGCTCAGCTAATTGGTGGTTGCTGTCGAACAACCCCTGACGATATTAAAGCTATTGCTACATGGGCTCGAAAATGCAATGATTAACAAAATACATTAATATTCATTTTATACCCTATGCAAGGGAGTTTTCCGAAAGGCATCTTCCTTGTATTTTATTAACCTAAACTATTTATATTAAGATCTTTTTTATAGAATCTTCAATCCAGTCTATGTAATCTTTTTCTCTCATAATTGCACCATTTAAAACAATATACTCTCCAAATCTTGGAGAAGATACTTTTGATATATCATTTATCTTTAAAAGCTCTTTCATAGTATTTTCAAGATATTCTAATCTCTCGGAATGTTTGATTAATGCGCTTTGAAATTGTTTTACTAAATCTTCATTAGATATTTCATCACAAAAATATGCTTTAAGTCTAAAAACATCTTTAGGAGTGTGTTCTAAGGGTTCATCTTTCACTAGCCATTTTTGTAAACATACCTTTCCCTCTTGGGTTATTGTATATAATTTTTTTTCAAGTTTTTCACCTTGGATAATTATTTCATATGAAATTAGACATTCATCAGTTAATTTCCTTAATTCAGGATAGATTTGACTATGATTAGCATACCAAAACTCCACTAATCCACTATTAAATTCTTTAGTTATATCGTACCCAGTTAATGGTTTTCTATTTATCAATCCTAAAATTGCATATTTTAAAGTTCTCATTTAACAACACCTCATTCTTTCTTATAATTTTACCATAATTAATTGAAAAGTAAAGTACAACATAGTATATATAACATGTTATCATTGACATATATAAATATAAAAGCGCATAATGTATATAAAGGCATTACATAATTGTCTTACTATAGATAATTTAAGGAGGGTATATATGAACAAGTATAAAAAATTGTTTGAACCAATTAAAATTGGTAAATGTGAAATTAAAAATCGTTTTGCATTAGCACCAATGGGACCACTCGGACTAGCCGATAGTGAAGGTGGATTTAATCAAAGAGGAATTGATTATTATACCGAGAGAGCAAAAGGCGGTACAGGGTTAATTATTACAGGAGTTACTTTTGTAGATAATGAAGTTGAAGAACACGGTATGCCAAATTGTCCATGCTCTACATATAATCCAGTTCAATTTGTTAGAACAGGTAAAGAACTAACCGAAAGAATACATGCATATAATGCAAAGGTGTTTATTCAAATGTCAGGAGGATTTGGTAGAGTTACTATTCCCACTAACCTTGGGGAATTTCCACCAGTTGCACCATCACCAATTCAGCACAGATGGCTCGATAAAACTTGCCGTGCAATTACAATAGATGAAATTAAGTCTATAGTTAAAAAATTTGGAGATGGAGCTTATAATGCAAAGAGAGCTGGTTTTGACGGAATAGAAATTCATGCTGTTCATGAAGGATATCTTATAGACCAATTCGCTATGTCATTATTTAATCATAGAACTGATGAATATGGTGGAAGCTTAGATAATAGACTTCGTTTTGCTCGTGAAATAGTTGAAGAAATCAAAGATAGATGTGGAGAAGATTATCCTGTAGTTCTTAGATATTCACCAAAGAGCTTTATTAAAGATCTCAGAGACGGAGCACTTCCAGGAGAAGTATTTACTGAAAAAGGTAGAGATCTTGAAGAAGGAATTAAGGCTGCTAAATTACTTGTATCCTATGGATATGATTCATTAGACACAGACGTTGGATCTTACGATTCATGGTGGTGGAGTCATCCCCCAATGTATCAAGATAAGGGATTATACAGACCATACGCTAAATTAATGAAAGAAACTGTAGATGTACCTATTATGTGTGCTGGAAGAATGGATAATCCAGATATGGCACTAGATGCTATCGAAAATGGAACATGTGATATTATAAGTCTTGGTAGACCACTTCTTGCAGATCCTGATTATGTAAATAAATTGCGATGCAACAATCTTAAATCAATTAGACCTTGCATATCATGTCAAGAAGGATGTATGGGACGTATACAACATTATTCAATGCTTAACTGTGCTGTAAATCCTCAGGCATGTAAAGAAAAAGATAATGCACTTACACCAATATTAAAGAAGAAAAAAGTTTTAATAGTTGGAGGTGGAGTAGCAGGATGTGAAGCCGCAAGAGTTTTGACTCTTAGAGGGCACGAAGCCGTTATTTTTGAAAAGAATAATAAATTAGGTGGAAATCTTATACCAGGTGGAGTTCCAGACTTTAAAGAAGACGATATCGCTTTAGCTAATTGGTTTGAACATACATTAAAAGAATTAAAGGTTAAGGTTAATTTAAATACTGAGGTTACAAAAGATCAAATTTTAAAAGCTGATTTTGATAGTGTAATAATTGCTACAGGCTCTACTCCAAAAGTATTTCCACTTGGAGATGACGCAAAAGTATTTACAGCCGCAGATGTTTTACTAGGAAAGAAAGACTGTAAAGATACAACAGTTATAGTTGGCGGAGGATTGGTTGGATGTGAACTTGCACTTCACCTTGCTAAAGAAGGCAAAAGTGTAACTATAGTAGAGGCATTAAACAAAATACTTGCATTAAATGGACCTTTATGTTCTGCAAACAGTGAAATGCTTGAGAAATTAATTCCATTTAATAAGATTGCTGTAAAAACAAATTCAAAAGTTAAAGCATATAAAGATGGATTACTTGAAATGGAAACAGAAAATGGAATTGAGAAAATTAAATGTGATTCAGTAATACTTTCAGTAGGCTATAAAGAGGAAAATTCTTTATATAAAGAATTAGAATTTGAAGTTCCTGAAATTTATCTTTTAGGAGATGCACGTAAAGTTTCTAATATCATGTATGGTATTTGGGATGCTTATGAAGTTGCAAATCATATTTAATTAAATTATTTTTAAATTTGTACAAAAACATAAAAACTCTGAGTGCTTTAACTCAGAGTTTTTACTATAAAAGCTTCTATAAATTTTCAGCAATATTATAAATTAATTTTTCAGTTTCTTCCCATCCTAAACATGCATCTGTTATGGATTTACCGTAAGTGCCAGACCCTACATCTTGTTTACCTTCTACAATATAACTTTCAATCATAAATCCTTTTATCATTTTTTTAAGTAGAGAGTCATCTTTCCTACTCATTAACACTTCTCTAGCTATTCTTGGTTGCTCTTTGTAAAGCTTCATTGAATTTGCATGATTAGTATCCACAATAATAGAAGGATTTAAAAACTTCTGTTTTTCATATTCTTTAGCAATATTTATTAAATCTTCATAATGATAGTTTGGAATATTTTTACCATAAGAATCCACGGCTCCTCTTAAAACAGCATGTGCAAGTGGGTTTCCTGATGTTTCAACCTGCCATCCGCTATATATAAAAGTATGAGCACCCTGTGCTGCTTTAATTGAATTTAGCATTACAGTTAGATCTCCACCAGTTGGATTCTTCATACCTACAGGCATATCAATACCACTTACGGTAAATCTATGTTGCTGATTTTCTACAGAGCGAGCTCCAACTGCATGATAACTTAATAAATCTGAAAGATATGTATAGTTTTCTGGATATAACATTTCATCTGCAGCAGGCATATGATATTCACTTAATGCTTTTAAATGAAGTTTTCTAATAGCTCTTAATCCTGCATCCATATCAGGTGCTTTATTTGGGTCTGGTTGAGAGGCCATGCCTTTATATCCTTCACCAGTAGTTCTAGGTTTATTTGTATAAATCCTAGGTATAATTATTATAGAGTCTTTTACTTTTTCCTGAACTTTTGCAAGCTTCCCTATGTATTCACACACCGAGTCTTCGTTATCAGCCGAGCATGGTCCAACTATAAGTAGAAACTTATCAGATTTATTCTCAAAAACTTTCCTTATTTCAGCATCTCTGTTTTTTTTAATTTCTTTAATTTTATTTGACAGAGGCATTTCTTCCATAATTTCCTTTGAAGTAGTCATCTTTTTTATATATTTAATATTCATTTCACTTTTCCCCCACTTTGCTTATTTATTATTAACTTCACTCTTGGATTCTTAAAAATAGCCACGACATCAATAATACATTTATTGAACGATATCTGAAAGTTACGAATCATTAGTTAATAGGTCTCATTATACTTATAACTCCATACATTTTCAATTATTATTTTCTTTTTATTTTAAATTTCTGCTTTAATTATTTTTTTAATAAATAATTGCCTAAAAAATATGTATCGTATGATAGTTGTCATTTGATACATATATTGTTATAATAATTTCATTACAATTTACAAAATAAAGGAGAATAAGATGAATAGTAAAGAACATCAAAAACTAATATTAAGTATGGTTAACTTTTATAGCATATTCAATATTGAATTTATAGACCTTATCCCAGACCTTAGTAATTTAGGAGTTAGCCCTTTGCTCTCAAAAATTTTAAATACAATTCATATGGAGGGTAACACTACTTCATCATTTTTAAGCAAAAAACTTAATATCTCTTCTTCGAATGTAAGTAGAAGTATTAATACATTAAATTTAATGGGTTACATAAATAAAAGACAAGATTCTATAGATAAACGAATTACATATTTATCTCTGTCTAAAAAGGCTGTAGAACTTGTTTCTAAAACTATGTCTAATTCAGAAGAAATGCTTCTAAAAAAATTCAATGTACTATCTTCTGAAGAAATAGAAGAACTTTCTTATTCTTTTATTTCAATACAAAATCTACTTATAAAAATGCGCGATTTGAATATTAGCAATCAAAACAAATAAGGGAGTTGATTTAATAAATGATTACAAAAAGTATAAAATCAAAATTAATTATTTTAATTGGCATATTATTAATAATTATATGTTCAGGTCTAGGAATTATTTCTTACATAAATGCCTCTAATGCCTTGGTGTCAAATATAGAGAAAACACTACCACAAATAGCTACTCAAGCTTCAAACACAGTTCAAGCTTCTCTAGACAGTCAATTGAATTCAATGGAAGTAATTGCATCAACTAATAGTATTACTACACCTGAAAAAACAAAATCTATATTACAGGGTGAAACTGCCAGAAGTAAAAGTTTAAAAATGGGATATGCAGATATCCATGGCAATATTTTATATACAACTGGAGAAAAAGGTAACATAAAAGATACTATTTCATTTCAAAAATCCATTTCCGGAGGAAGTTATATAGCTGACCCCGTTGTTAACAAAGATAAAACCACAATAACTATGACATATTCAGTGCCAGTAAAAAAGAATAATTCAGTAGTAGGTGTATTAGTTTCCGTTCGAAATGGGTTAGAACTAAGTGAAATGATTAAAAAAATCACCTTTGGTAAAACTGGCAGTGCCTACATGATAAACAGTAAAAGCAATAGTATTGCTTTTATGGATAAAAACATGCCATTAAATCAATATAATTCTATAGAAGAGGCTAAAAAAAATCCAAGTCTTAACGCTATTGCAGCTATGCAAAAAAAGATGATAGCAGGACAAACAGGTTTAAGTGCATATAGTTTTGGTGAAAAAAAATCCTACGGAGGATACGCACCAGTAAAAAAAGAAAATTGGTCCATAGTAGTTATATTAGATAAAAGTGAACTATTATCAGAGCTTGATTCTTTAAAATCATCTATAGTGATGTCCTCCTTACTGTTTTTAATTATTGGACTTTTAATAGTTTATATTATTGCTCAAAGCCTATCCAAAAGAATTAAATATTCCTCAAAATCTCTAAATGTATTATCAACTGGAGACTTTACTAATGAAGTAAGTACCCTATATTTAGGTTACAAAGATGAAATAGGTGATATGGCTAATTCTATGAGCACAATGCAAACCTCAATTAAACAGATGATTACCGTTTCAAAGAAGACTTCCGCAAGTATAGATACAGACTCTACAGTATTATCTAGTATATCTCAAAAGATGGTTTCCTCATCAAATAATGTAGCCCATTCAGTTCAAGAGGTTGCTAGTGGTATCAGTGCTCAAGCAGAAGATTTAGTAGAAACAACTTATATATTAAATAGGTTTAGTAGTAAAATTGAAGATATAGTTGCATACATTGAAGATGTAGATAAAAACACTTTAACAATGAGTGGCCTTGCAACTGACAGTAGTAATAATATGAAGTTATTAATGCAGGCCGTAAATGGTATAAGTTTATCCTTTAAAGATTTATCAGATAAAATAATTACCTTTAGCAGTAGTATAAAGGAAGTTCATAGTATAATTAATATAATCAATTCTATTGCTAATCAAACTAGTCTATTAGCCTTGAATGCTTCTATTGAAGCAGCAAATGCTGGAGAAGCCGGCAAAGGTTTTTCGGTAGTTGCAAATGAAGTTAAAAAACTAGCTGAACAAACAAAGACTTCTTCAACGCATATTACTCAACTAATATCTAATATTTCCAAAAATACTGAAATTGTTACAGGAAATACTACCACTATGAAAACAGAACTTGGCGACCAAATAACCATAATAAATAAAACAATGAATTCTTTTGAAAAAATTATAGAAGTAATTAAAATTATAATTCCAAAGGTACAATCCATAAATTCATCCGCCCTAGATGTAAAAATAGAAAAAGATAACATACTTAGCAAGGTAGAAAGTGTATCTGCTCTAGCTGAAGAAATATCAGCTTCTTCTCAAGAGATAACTGCTTCTACAGATGAGATGAATAATTTAGCTGCTGAAGTAGCTTCAACAGCTATTACCTTAAATAGTATGACTAAAACCATGATTGTTCAAGAAAAGAATTTTAAAATATAATTCAATTCAATGCATACTAAAAACTGACATCTCTTTACTATTATGTCATTTTATACACACATTTATAAATATGGAAGTTATATTATAATGAAAAAAATAACGTGAAAGATAAACAAAGGAGGTAACTATTAAAAGTTACCTCCTTACTAAATAATAAAATATAAAACTTCTATAAATTTTCAGCAATATTATAAATTAATTTTTCAGTTTCTTCCCATCCTAAACATGCATCTGTTATAGATTTACCATAAGTGCCTCGCCCCACATCTTGTTTACCTTCTACAATATAACTTTCAATCATAAATCCTTTTATCATTTTTTTAAGTAGAGAGTCATCTTTCCTACTCATTAATACTTCTCTAGCTATTCTTGGTTGTTCTTTATAAAGCTTCATTGAATTTGCATGATTAGTATCTACAATAATAGAAGGATTTGCAAATTTCTGTTTTTCATATTCTTTAGCAATATTTATCAAATCTTCATAATGATAGTTTGGAATATTTTTACCATAAGAATCCACAGCCCCTCTTAAAACAGCATGTGCAAGTGGGTTTCCTGATGTTTCAACCTGCCATCCACTATATATAAAAGTATGACCATCCTGTGCTGCTTTAATTGAATTTAGCATTACAGTCAGATCTCCACCAGTTGGGTTCTTCATACCTACAGGCATATCAACACCACTTACTGTAAATCTATGTTGCTGATTTTCTACTGAGCGGGCTCCAACAGCAATGTACCCTAACAAATCTGATAGATATGTATAATTTTCTGGATATAACATTTCGTCTGCAGCAGGCATGTGATATTCACTTAATGCTTTTAAATGGAGTTTTCTAATAGCTCTTAATCCTGCATCCATATCAGGTTCCTTACTTGGATCTGGTTGAGAGGCCATACCTTTATATCCTTCACCAGTAGTTCGAGGTTTGTTTGTGTAAATTCTAGGTATAATAATGATAGAATCTTTTACCTTTTCCTGAACTTCTGCAAGCTTTCCTATATATTCGCACACCGAATCTTCGTTATCAGCTGAACATGGTCCAACTATAAGGAGAAACTTATCAGATTCATTCTCAAAAACTTTCCTTATTTCAGCATCTCTGTTTTTTTTAATTTCTTTAATATTATTGGGTAGAGGCATTTCTTCCATAATTTCCTTCTCAGTAGGCATTTTCTTTATATATTTAATATTCATATCACTTTTTCCTCACTTTACTTATTTATTATTTTGTTAAGCTAAAATTATAAGAGTATTTTTAATTCAATTTGTTATATTAATGAATTATATCACAAATTCAGTCAATTGGAAGAATATTTTCATTTTTCATTCAATTCTATGAAATATAGAGACTTAAACTTGTTTAAAATCATTAATAATTATATCAGTAGCCACCATATTTGCATTTATTATATCTTTGACCTTTGGTTACTTTACAACCTTGACAATATTGTCATTATAGTGTTAATATTGACAAAATTAAGAAAACAATAAATATAAAAAGGATGTGTAAATATGTTAAATGGCAAAAGGATTGTAGTTTGTGTTACTGGTTGTAGCCCTGCCGTGCAATCTTTGAATGTAATTAGTGAACTAAAAAAACACCATGCGGACGTATATGTTATTATGACTGAAAATGCCACAAATTTTGTTACACCACTCATGTTGCAACGAAGTGTTGATCATCCCATCCAAATACACTCCTTTGATCTCCCTAAAACATGGGACAATAGCCATAAATCACTTTCCCAAAAGACAGATTTACTTTTGATTGCTCCCGCTTCCGCTAATATTTTAGGGAAAGCTGCTAATGGAATTTCGGATGATTTACTATCAACTAAAATTATGTCCATGCGTGGACCAAAAGTCATTGCCACACATATCAACGACATGATGTACAATAGCCCAAGCGTACTTCGTAATGTGCAGACATTGAAAAATGATGGTTTTATTTTTATCGAAAATGGTAATCCGCAGCACCCGTCTTATTTTCCGGCAATTGATCGAATTGTAAATGCAGTTATAGAAATTTTAAAAGATACAGACTAAAATAAAATATAAAAAAAACAATTTGTTAATTTACCCTATCGCTAACATGCAGCAAATTAACGAATTGGGATTTCTATTGTCACCTGTGCTCCACCAGTGATAGACGAGTTAGCTATATAAAGTCTCCCACCATGCAGATTTACGAATGATTCAGTAATATATAATCCTATTCCAAAATGAATTTTTGATGCCCTGCTAGAATCACCCATGTAAAATTGTTTTGTGGCGGATTTAATATCTTCACTTGAAAAACCATTACCACTGTCTGTTGTAATGAATTTGATTTTATTATCTACTGACTTTACCTCAAAACAAATTTTCCCATTATTTGGGCAATAATTAACTGCATTTGATATGACATTCATAATTGCACGGTAAATCAATGACTTATCAATCATAATTGACTTAGGTACACCAGTTTTAATAAATTCAACTTTAAGTCCCTTTGTATTTGCAATTGCTTCAAGCTGGTCCTTAATTGTATTAATAAAATTCATAGAATCTATTTCTTCAAGTTGTAGAAATAGAGGTTTTTCTGAATTTGAAATCTCTATTAAGATTTTAATATACTTCTCAATCTGTATGCTGTTTTTCAAAATATAGTTGACGTATTCTTGCTGCTCCTCACTTATTGTTGAATCAGATAACAATTCAGTATTTCCTTTGATAATTGTTAATGGAGTTTTAAGATCATGTGCAAGAGCTGAAATTTGCTCCTTCTTTGCTCCTTCAATATTCCATTGCTTCTCTAGTGACTTTTTTAATTCCATTTTCATCTCTGATATTGATAAAAGCACATCATTAAATTCTTTAATTCCTGAATATTTTATGTCAAAGTCCAAATCCTGCTTCTTGATTTTTTCAGTAGCCTGCAATAGAGGACTTAGCTGTTTATTTAGTTTTTTTGCACATATAGCAGTAATAATAAAAACAATAAAAAAATATATTATAGCAAAAATTACAACCATGGTTTTTTCTGGATCTGGTAAATGTTTATTTAAAACCTCAGATTGATAACTCATTTGAAGATAGTACTGCAAAACACAAAACCCATCTTGCCTTTCAATAAAGTAGTAGTTCTTTTTACCTCCATTTTTTGAGTAAGTACCCTTAGCATATTCTATTGAGGTCAGCAAATCCTTACCCTCTAAATTTGTTTTTATAACTTTGTATTTTTTGTTAAGGACAACAAATTTACATCCATATGGTATCATATTCTCTGTAATTTCAGGGGCCTTTGCAAGCAATGGTTTAGCGTTTCTAGCCAAATCCTCACTGTAATTCGGTGGAAGAATCACACTTCTTTGTGCCAGACCAAAAATCCCCAAATAAAGTCCGGCGAAAACAATAAACGTAACTCCTAAAGTTAATAAATACTTAAAAAAGACCGCCTTTAACGTAAAAGCTTTTTTCATTTCCATTTGTATCCTATCCCCCATACTGTCTCAATCGGGAGCATGTTAAAAACGGCGAGTTTTGCCCGTATGTTTTTAATATGTTCCGTAATAGCTGAGCTATCACTTACACCGTCATACCCATAAACACCTTCATATATTTTATCCTTTGAAAAAACCTGTCCTTGGTTTCTTGCAAGAAATTCGCAGATATTGTATTCACTTTTAGTAAATGGAATTTTTTTATCATCCACTAAAATTTCTTTACCTGATAAATTAAACTTTACTCCCGATATACAAAGCGAACTATACTTTTCACGATTTTCTCGCCTTAAGTAAGCATTTACTCTAGCTCTAAGTTCCCCCATACCAAAGGGTTTTGTAATGTAATCATCCGCGCCAAGGCCTAGTCCGTACATAATATCTGCTTCCATAGTTTTTGCTGTAAGAAAAATAATGGGGCAGTCCACAATGCCACGATTTTCCTTACAAAAGGTAAATCCATCCATACCCGGCATCATGACATCAAGTAAAATCAAATCGAAATTTGAAAATTCACTAGTTAAAATTTTTTTAGGATTTACAACCGTAGTTACCAAATGATTATCCTTATGAAGAATATTTTTAATTAAAGCCAAAATATCAGGTTCATCATCGATAACCAGAATTTTTGCCATGTTACCAACCCCTTTATCTTTTATATAAATAGTATAACGTCAAAATATTATCAAATCAACTTCTATTATCCATAAATTTCAAAACAAAATGCTGATTCTAATTAACATATTTCCTTATTCATATGACTTTCTTCCTTCCCACTTTTTGAACCAAAACAAACTAACAACGAAGGTTATACATAGGGCAAATAACATGATAAGTGCGCCCTTTTGCATATCAAGTGCTATTTCAGCACTGAAAGCAGGATTGTTCAACTTTTCAAACATACGATGGCAAAACCTGACGCTCCATGCCCATGGAACAAAGTACCATATATAATCACCAAGACCTGTAAGCATAAGAGCAGAAATCAGACTTCCGGAAACTCCAAGCCCTGTAGATGCTCCCTTTCCAAATTGAAGACTAATGAACACATGCAAGATATAAAGAAATATGTTTCCTATAATTAATGCTACACCTGCTTTTAAATAAAATAAGTAGGGCAATACGTGAAATCCAAGTGCAAATACTCCTACAGCAATTGTAATAGAAAAAGTTCCCAATAAAATCAAAAGAATTGACTTGCTTAAATACGGAGTACATTTTGACTTTGAAGTACATAGCATTACTTGAAAATTTCCAGCTAATTCCTCCTGCTCAATAACTATCCCACTGATTAATCCTATGAGCAAAGGAAAAGCAATTGCCAGTGCCTCCAGATACGTTTCTATATCCGTGATTGAGTTTTTTGCTGTGGTATGATAATATAATAAAAATATAAATGCTCCCGCTAGTGGAATGAGTAAATGAATCCACAGAATAGAAGTATGTCTTAATTTATAAAAATCAGATTTTATACACCTAAGTAAAGCAATCATATTAATTAACCTCCTGTTTTTTAAACCAATTAGCGGTAACAATCAGTAATAAGGCAAATAGAATAAGGGACAGAATAATTCCAATTGGAATCACGCTTTGATCTAGCATTGGAGATCCTATTTCCGCTAGAGTTCCATTTGGCAAAATCCCAAGAATGGGACACATAATACGTGCTGTCCAACTATAAGGAGAAATCCACCACATTGATGTACTTACAACCATAACATTTAATACCATTCCAACTCCAACATTTATCAAAACCGTCCCTAGCATTCCCAGTTTCTTCGCTAAAAACATACAAAGTGGAATCTGCCACAAAAATGTAACTGCAATCAAAACAGCTCCGGCAAATGCACTAAAAACCGGTACGGGAGTGATCCTTAGATAACTTCCTAAAAAAATTCCAACTATAAAAACCATACATGAGAAAGTCATATAAATCCCATTTACCAAAACTTTTGAAATCCACACTTTTTTTAGAGAAATTGGCAGACCAAATACAGCCCTATAGTGTAACTTTTTTTGCTCCTTTTCGTTAGTCATTACTGCCATTATTGAAATATATCCTGGTAGTATCATCATGTACCACCAATTGAAGCTATCAGCTTCAAAATATTTTCCAGTCATAAATCCAACTAACAAAGTAACTATAGGTGCGATAAGAATCAGTTTTTTTATAAATGTTCTCTTACATTTCAAATTTTCTGCTTGTAAATATTTAAGCATTATAAATCCTCCTTCCTGTTATTTTTCACAACCTCTGTGAAAAGTACTTCCAAATCTTCTCCAGGATTAATCTTGCCGTTATACCCGAGTACCCCATTGCTTATGATACCGATATGGTCTGCAATAAGTTCAACCTCGGACAATATATGACTTGATAGAATGACCGTTATTCCCTGCTCTGGAAAAGAACGTATTAGCTCCCTTAAGTCTTGTATTCCAAGAGGATCTAGTCCATTTGTAGGCTCATCCAAAATTAGCAATTTGGGTTTGTTCAGAAGTGCAATTGCAATTCCAAGCCTTTGCTTCATTCCCATAGAAAACTGTCCTGCTTGCTTTTTCTTTGTGTTTGTCAAATCCACAATTTCCAGTACTTCTTTAATACGAGAATCTGGAAGGCCTAAAAGAATAGTTCGTACTTTAAGGTTTTCAACCGCCGTAAGATTTTCATAAAGAGGTGGAGATTCAATCAAAACTCCTATATTATAAAGATCATCTCTACTCCAAGGATGATCCTCAAAAATAATTTCTCCTGATGTTGGATGAAGCATTCCCGTAATCATTTTTAATAGAGTTGATTTTCCGGCCCCATTTGGTCCTAACAATCCATAGACAGAATTTTTCTCAATAGATAGTGAAATCTTGTTTACCGCACACTGTTTTTTAAAAGATTTGCAAAGATTTTTTGTTTGTAAAATATAATTATTCATAATCTTAATCATCTTCCTTTCATTTACTATAGTTTTATAATACTAAGAATTTATAAGGATTCTATAAGGATTTCAATATTAATATAAAATAAAAACTCCACTCCATTAATAAGTACTAATACTTATTAATGGAGTGGAGCACAGAATAATTAACTTATTATCATACATAACTTGCTATAATTATATAATAAAACTCATTACCTTTTGGGATATATCTTTCACTTTTCCCTGTAAAACATTGCTTAAGCCAAGATTTATATCTATTTTAGAAATTTCTATCCCTATAAAATAACCTTTTATATCCATATTGTACATGTTTATGAGATCCATTAACCCTAGAGAATGAATAGACATACTGTAATCCTTAGTTTTCTTTATGTCATCTAAATTTTTAAAAGTCAATGTACCTGGGACATTACCATAATACGTTGAGTCCATAATATAAAATACATCTATCTCATTTAATAAAGAGAAACAAAATTCTACATCCGTTTCTCCCATAATACTTTCAATACCTTTATCCTCTAATCTTTTCCTTATTTTATCTAAAATCAGAAGTGCTACTCCATCATCCATCATTAAACTATTACCTATAGCTATAACCTTTTTACCTATAATAGAGCTCAGCCCCTTACTTTTTCTTTTACTTGTTTCAAAATCCATTCACTTAATTCATCTATTCCATCATTTCTAGTGCAAGAAGTTTGAAAAATCTTTGCCTTATTATTCAACAATTTAATATCCTCATAAAACTCTTCTACCTTAAAATCAGTAAATGTAAGTAAATCAATTTTATTTAAAATTATCGCGCTGCTTTTTTCAAACATCAATGGGTATTTTAAAGGCTTGTCATTACCTTCTGTAACACTAAGAAGACAAATTTTAATATCCTCACCAATTTCAAATTCAGCGGGAGATACTAAACTTCCTACATTCTCTATAATAATAAGATCTATATCTCTTAAATCAAAATTTAATGATGCTTCCCTTACCTTAGCTCCTTCTAAATACGAAGTTCTAACAGTATTGACTTGTACTACTGGAACTCCATTAGCTTCAATTCTCTGTGCATCTTTAGTAGTATATAAGTCTCCTTCAATAACCGCCATATTCAAGTTTTGTTTAATCTTTGGAATTAATTTCTCAAGTATAGATGTTTTACCAGCTCC
Organism: Clostridium sp. DSM 17811; assembly: GCF_018861905.1. GTDB lineage: Bacteria > Bacillota > Clostridia > Clostridiales > Clostridiaceae > Clostridium_AD > Clostridium_AD frigoriphilum. The sequence goes on along the minus strand of NZ_JAHLDU010000008.1, from coordinate 139,440 downwards.
TGGAGATCCCATTAGATTTATAACAAATATGCCCTCTTCATCAAATAAATTTTTGTTTTCCGCGTGAATCTCTTCATTAGTATTTAACATATTAATACTAATCTTTATTTCGCTCATTTTACTATTCCCCTAACCATTTTATTTCAACTGGATCAAATAATATTTATATAATATGGTTCACCATATTCCGTAATAACATGTGTAGCACAAGATATGCAAGGATCAAAAGAGCGAACTATACGCCCTATCTCAGCTGGATTTTTAAGATTATCGATTTCAGTACCAATAAGAGCGCTCTCAAGGGCTCCATGTTGACCCATCTCATCTATTGGTGAAAGGTTCCAAGCAGTAGGTGTAACTATATCGCAATTTTTTATAACCCCTTTTTCTATTGTAAGAAAGTGTCCGAGAGCTCCCCTAACAGCATCACAAAGTCCTACCCCCTGTGCACTCTCTGGAATAATATACTTTTTCTGAACTGCTGGTATCGGCTCTATAGACTCAAGTATTATAAGCATTTTTTCACAAAGCTTTTTCCCCTCTAGCACCCGAGCAATAAGTCTATCCATAGTAGATATACTATTTTTATATGACCCTGATAAAATCATACGAGCAAGTGGACCAACCTGTACAACTTTACCTTCATACCTAGGTGCTTTAATAAATGTATATGCTCCCGGCTTTTTAATATCTGTTTCAGATGGATAATTTGCTGGAACCTCAGTAGGTTTAGATTCTTTATACCAAGAAAATGCTGAGCTCTCTGTTATTGCTTTTGGGTTTAAAGTAGCTGCCTCACCATCAATATAACTTGAAGGCAAAACGTACTGCATTTCTTTATTTGGTAAATCATGAAATAATCCATAGGTTAGAAGATTTTTTGTCCCACCACCAATATTGAAGTACTCTGGATAACAATGAGCTATAATATTTATATCCTCGACCATATTTTTGCACATAAATTCACTTATAGAATGTAGTATAGATTTCAATCTCATAATTTTAGAAGCATCCATATTTGCAGTTGTACCACCCACGAATACGCCGTGGGTATGTGGTACCTTCCCACCTATTAGAGCTATAATTTCATGGGCAAGACGGCTACATTCTAGCGCCTTCACATAGTCTTTATTGATTTTTTCTGTATAATTCTTAGGTATTCTAAAATCATAACCCACATTTCCTGGAGTAAGTGTTATATCTACATAATCAGGAAATACAAAAATACAAATTTGCCTCATAATATTTTGAAGAAACTCAGCCCCATGTGCAAAATCTCTGATTTTTACTCCGTTCTCATTTGGCTTTACTTTTAATGCATCTTCTAGTGCAAGACTTGCTACCAGGCCATGCGATGTAGAACATATACCACATATCCTCTGCGTAAAATATACCGCATCTAAAGGTTGACGTCCTATTAACATCTTTTCAAAACCTCTAAATTGAATTCCACCACTTTTAGCTTCTACTATTTTATTTTTCTTAATTTCAACTTCTATACTTAAAGGCCCCATAATTCTAGTTATAGGGTCTATAGTTATCTTGGTAGTCACCACAATCACCTCACTCTAAAATATATTTTAAATAACAATATTTACATAACTATGTTTAGCTCATCTCATTACTTAACAAATGGCTCTGTGCCATCCGGAAAAAATTCACTAGCACAACCTATACAGGGTGTATTAGCTTCTACTGGCCAATTGATTCTTGAATTCCATAATCCAAGTGGACAATAAGCTTTTGTAATAGGGCCTTTACATCCAACTTTTATCATACACTCTTTATCTCCTAGCTTCTGCGCAAATACTTTATTATCAAAATATGAGCGTCTTGAACAATTAGTATGATTGGTCTCTTTAAAAAACAATATTGGACGTCCTTTTTCATCTACCTCAACCTTTTTATTAAGAATAATACTAGCTATAGTTCCCATAACCCACAGTGGATTCGCAGGACATCCCGGGATATTTATTACTTCACGTCCAAGGAACCCGCCTAAACTTGTGCATCCTGTTGGATTAGGTCTAGCTGCTGATATTCCTCCGAATGAAGCACAAGTTCCAATAGCTATTATTGCTTTCGCTTTCTTTGATGCTAGACTAATAGCTTCAACTGTAGGTATCCGTACGCCTTTATATGTTGCAAATATGTTATAGAAACCCTCATCCATATTAGTTAGTGCACCTTCTACTCCTAATATAAAGTTTGTATCTAAAACTTCTAAAAACTCTTCATATGCAACTTCACCTTCTGCCTGCATAAGGCTAGGGCTAAATTTCAAATTAACCATTTCTTCCAGAAAATAAAGAACATCCGGTTGATCTGCATTGAGGAAAGAAATTATATTCCCCGTACAACCATTAGCCTCCATCCATACAAAATTAATCTTTTTAGCCTCTCCATTATGAATTTCATCTATGGCCCTATTTATAAGTCTTCTTTCATGCAAAATATTCCCTCCTATTTAACATATTCTTGGCAGCTGAATTCCAGATGGCATATCAACTAATCTTTTCCCACCTACTACTGTATTTAAATAAACCATTTGTCCTATTTCTTCCGTTACTTTTCCTATAATTGTTGCATTAACTCCTAGTGGGTGCTTTTGCATTGCACTAAGTACCTTCTGCGCGTGTGATTCCGGAACGAAAGCACAAAGTTTCCCTTCATTAGCAATATATAATGGATCGAGTCCAAGCATCTCAGTAACACCTTTTACCTCTTTTTTAACTGGTAAATTATTCTCTTCAAGGGCTATGGTTACATTGCTAAATTCACTAATTTCATTAAGCACTGCTGCGATTCCACCTCTTGTAGCATCACGAATAACGTGGATACCCCCATATGCTTCAAGCATTGTATCTACTAATGAGTTAAGGCATGCGCAATCGCTCCTTAAATCCCCAACAAGCCCAAGTTTGTTTCGTGCACACATTATTGTCATTCCATGGTCTCCCAGGGTTCCATTTACTATAACAATGTCTCCTTCTCTTGCATTGGCGCAGTTAATATTAACATTTTCATAAATTCTACCAATGCCAGAGGTGTTAATAAAAATACCATCCACATTTCCTCTTTCTACAACTTTTGTATCCCCAGCTACAATTTTCACCCCTGATTTTCTCGCTTCATTTGCCATAGACATCACAATTTGCTCTAGTTTTTTAATAGAGAAACCCTCTTCGATAATAAAAGCACTTGTTATGTAAAGTGGTTTTGCTCCACTTACTGCTAAATCATTTACAGTACCACAAACTGCTAATTTACCAATATTACCTCCATTAAAGAAAAGTGGATTTACTACAAAAGAGTCCGTTGTAAACGCAAGTTTTTTAAAATCTATTTCTAGTTGTGCTGCATCATTCATTTGATTTAAAATATCATTGCCAAAATATTTTAAAAATACTTCATTAATCAATTTATTTGATTGTAAACCGCCACTTCCATGACTTAAAGTTATAGTGTCATTCATCTAATCCCTCCTGTATTCCTTATAAGTACGTAACTATTATATAGTTTCTTTGTGATATCTATAATATGTAGCGCAGGCACCTTCTGATGAAACCATGCAGGAACCAACCGGATTTTCTGGGCTACAGATTTTTTTGAAAAGTGGACAATCCGTTGGTTTAATTTTCCCCTTAAGTATTTCTCCACATTTGCAGCCAGGACTACCATCATAATCCTCATACTCAATTTCAAAATGCTTAAATGCATCAAAATCCTCATACTTACTATTAAATTCCATGCCACTTGCATGTATTCTTCCAATTCCTCTCCAACTACTATCCACGATCCTAAATGTTTTATTCAAATATTCTAAGGCATAGGGGTTACCACCAGTTTTAACTACTCTTTTATATTCATTCATAATCCTATAATTTTTTTTGCTTATTAAATTTACTAATGTATTTAAACCTTGAAGTATATCTAATGGTTCAAACCCTGTAACTACTCCAGGAATATTATAATCCTCACTTAGAAATTCATATGGTTTCGTTCCGCTAATTACACAAATATGCCCTGGCAATAAAAAACCATCTATATTTAATTCTTTATCCTGAGCTAAAATTTTCATGACCGGTGGAACTATTTTATGGGCAATCGCAAAAAATAAATTTTTTATGTTGTTTTTTTTAGCCTCAATAACAGTAAGCGAAGTCATCGGCGCTGTGGTTTCAAAGCCTACTGACAAAAACACTACTTTTTTAGAAGGATTTTGTGAAGCCATAGTAAGACAATCCATTGGTGAGTATACTATTCTTATATCAAAACCTTTTTCTTTTTTCTTATTCAGCGATCCCTTTTTTCCAGGAACTCTCATCATATCTCCAAAAGTCGCAATAATTACATCTTTCTTTGTACTAAGTGTTAGTACAGCATCAATATAGCTCTGAGGTGTAACACACACAGGACAACCTGGCCCTGATATCAGATTTATATTTGGTGGTAGAACGTCCCTAATACCATATCTGAATATAGCCATAGTATGAGTGCCGCAAACCTCCATAATATTTATCTTTTCAGTAGAAATATTGTTTAGCTTTTCTACAAGTTTCTTAGCATATTCGATATTTCTAAATTCATAAGCAAACTCCATTTAAAGAAGCTCCTTAAAAATATTCAAAGTTATTTTTGCTTCTTCTTCATCTATAGTTTCAATTGCGCACCCTGCATGTACAAGTACATATTCATCCACGCAAACATCTGGCACAAGATGCATAAATACTTCTCGTTTCATATTGCCAATCTCTACAATTCCTTTATTCCCTTCTATTTTTAATACTTTTCCTGGGACTGCAATGCACATTCTTTTTCCTCCTTTTTCTTCTTTAATTAAATTCTCATCTGCGATGCTTTAATATTATTCAATTTTTTATTTTTAATTTTCTGCATTAACCATGAACATACTTCATCTATACCCTGATTTTTAACACAAGATGTTTCAAATATATGGGCATTAGCATTTAGGGATTTTATATCTCTATAAAACTCTTTTTTATCAAAATCAGTAAATTCTATTAAATCTAATTTATTTAAAATAATAACACCGCTTTTTTCAAACATTAGTGGATACTTCAAAGGTTTATCATTCCCTTCTGCAGTACTCAAAACACAGATTTTTATGTCTTCACCAATTTCAAATTCTGCGGGGCAAACTAAATTACCTACATTTTCTATTACAAGCAGATCAAGTTTATCAATGGTTAATGAATTTAATGCACTTTTTATCATTGACCCATCAAGATGGCAAGCTCCGCAAGTGTTGATTTGAACCACTGGAACCCCCTGTGCTTCTATCCTCTGTGCATCTTTGGTGGTATAAATATCTCCTTCTATTACAGCAATATTAATATTATCTTTAAGGTTTGTTATTATTCTTTCAAGTAGCGAAGTCTTACCTGACCCAGGCGAACTCATTAGATTTATTACATAGATCCCCTTATCATCCAGTAATTTTTTATTTTTAGCTGTTATCTCATTATTTGTTTGAAGAATGTTCGTAACTATGTTTATTTTACTCATATTTTAATCTCCTTCTATTGTATTTACATAAAGCTCATATCCACGAATAATACTAGAACAAAATTTGTTACAGCATGGACAAAGTTTATTAAAATGATCAATGTGAAATTTTTGTTTGCAATCAAAACATTCAGCTACTGCATCAACTTTCTCTATCTCTAAAGTTGATCCTTCAAGCATTGTATCAATAATACATATGTTAAATGCAAAATCTAAACATTCTGCATTAACGCCCGATAACTCACCTATTTTTAGTGATACCTTCTTAACTTTAGTTAGTTTATTTTCCTTTGCTTTATCTGTTACTATTTTAATAACATTTTCAATTATTGAAACTTCATGCATATCTATCTCCTAATTAGTTGCTATTCTTCTTAATTAATATATATGTGAAATGTTTCACTAAAATGTTTATATGCTCATTTTTGTTAACTTCTTATTTGATTATTTTCAATTATTTCATTAGCTATAATTATCTGCCCAATTGCTATTCCTCCATCATTAGAAGGTAAATCCTTATGAATATATACCTTAAACTTATTTATTTTTAGATTACGACATATCTTCTTAAGCAAAAAACAATTTTGAAAAACTCCTCCACTCAGCACGACCTCATTTATATTAAAGTTTTGTCTAATGAATTTGCACATAGTCACAGTTAAATTTACAACAGTATTTTGGAATTTTGATGTTATGATTTTAGCAGATATTCCTTCCCTTTTATCTTTTAAAACCTCGATAATTATTTCATAGGGCTCTATAATATACATATCCTGTTTTATTATTTTATAAGTATACGATTCTTCAATATCCATTTCTGATATAGCTTCAAGTTCAATAGATGCCTGTCCCTCATAGGTAACTATATCTGTAATTCCAATTATATTTGCCACAGCATCAAAAAACCTTCCCATACTTGAGGTCTCTATACAATTAATGTTTGAATTTAAAAGATTAATTATATTAATACCTTTACTACCATATAAATCATAAATAATATCATTAACTTCTTTTTTATTATTGTTTATACTTAAAGACTTATACAGATAGGAAACTCCCATTCTAAAAGGTTCTTTAATGACCTTTTCTCCTCCTGGCATTTTAATATAATCCAGATGACCTACTCTTGTAAACTTACTGTAATCACAAATCAAGAATTCACCACCCCATATTTTGCCGTCACTGCCATACCCAGTTCCATCAAAACAAACTCCAATAACTTTTTCTTTTAAATTGTTTTCAAACATGTTACTAACTATATGAGCATGATGATGCTGCACAGATACCTTAGGCAAATCATATTCTAGCGCATATTTAGTTGACATATATCCGGGATGCATATCATGAACTATAAATTTCGGTGTAAAAGAAAATATATTTTTAAAATGTTCAACATTTTCCTTGTAATGTTCATAGGTTTCTAAATTTTCTAAGTCACCATTGAATTGGCTTAAAAACAAAAATCCTTCTTTACTAATACAGAAAGTATTCTTCATACTGGATCCGCAAGCTAATATATTTTCCGTACTTTCCCATTTAAAAGGTTCTGGCACAAAACCACGAGCCCTCCTTATAATTGTTTGATTATTATTTACAATCTTTAATACGGAATCATCAACTGGGACATGTATTTTACGGTTATGCATGAGGAAATAATCTACAATACCTGAAAGGGCTTTTCTTGCAGAGTCGTCTTTATACTCTATAGGCAAACTATTAACATTTGCGCTGGTCATAATAAGAACCTTAATTTTTTCTGAAAATAATAAAATATGAATAGGTGTATATGGAAGCATTACCCCTATTGTTTTTTGATTGGGTGCAATTTTTATAGGTAAATCGTAGCCTTCCCTTTGATCTAAAATAACTATTGGTTTTTTAATTCCAGTTAGTACCTTCTCTTCTAATTGGTTAACCCAACAATATTTCTTTACTGTTTCCATATCTTTCATCATAACCGCAAGAGGTTTAAATGGTCTTTTTTTTCTCTCCCTTAAGTTACTCACGGAAGTCTCATTCAATCCATCACAAGCAAGATGAAAACCTCCTAGCCCTTTTATTGCAAATATTTTCCCTTTCATAATCATGTTTTGAGCAAAATTCATAGGATTTTCTATTTCTAACCTATTACCTTTAGAATCTTCTATCCAAAGTTCAGGGCCACAAGCCTTACATCCATTAGGTTGCGCATGAAATCTTCTATTGGTAGGATCTAAATATTCGTCATTACACTGATAACACATTTTAAAATCATTCATTGTGGTTTTGTCCCTATCATAAGGCAATTCTTTTATTATAGAAAACCTTGGGCCACAATTTGTACAATTTGTAAAAGCGTACCCACTTCTCCTATTATATAAATTTAGTATATCTTCCTCGCACTCACTACAAGTAGCTATATCTGGTGATATTAAAGTAATTTTATCTAAACTCTGTTCACTCTTTTTAATTTGGAAATTAGAGTAATTTAATACTTTATCCGCTTTCATCGTTATCTTTTCTATTCTAGAAAGTGGTGGAGGATCATTCTTAAGAGCTTGCATAAACTTGTTTATATCTTCCTCAAACCCCTCAACATCTATATAAACACCTTCAGAATTATTATTCACCCAGCCTCTTAATCCAAAAGTTTTTGCTAATTTAAATACAAATGGACGAAAGCCAACCCCTTGAACTATTCCTTCAACCACAATAAGTCTTCTCCTTTTGTCCATAATACGCACCTTTCCTATTGTATTCTTATAATTATATTTCCCCTTAAATATATGATTTTCATCTTAATAGATGTCATTTTTTTTCGATTTAGTACCATTTTTAATAATTTTTTTTGAACATATATTTTTGTAGTATTAGGGAAATATTAATATTGTATAACAAAATAAAGGAGGCGTATTTATGGACAATAATAAAAGTCACTTAAGATCTGATAAGAAAAGCAATGCTGAGCTAAGAAAGATGTTCCCACATGATGGAAGTGACATTGGAATTGAAAATGGCGAGAAAATAGACGCAAATAATGACAGATTTACTAAACGTTCTAAATTATCTCATAATAAATAACAAGGGGGATAAAATTTATGATAACAGGTATTGTAAAATGGTATGATGCTAGCAAAGGATATGGATTTATATCAGCTCAAGATGGTGAAGATGTGTTTGTTCATCATTTATCCATAAAAGAAGAAGGACCAAGGAAAGATTTACATGAGGGTGAGGAAGTTCAATTTGATGTAGTAGATGGACTAAAAGGACCTCAAGCATCTAACGTTCAAAAATTTTAATAAAATGATTTTATAGATTTGTAGTATAATATATTAGCTGTATAAAAATAGGTACAGAATTAAAATTCTGTACCTACTTTTGAGGAATCTTAAAATTTAATAAGCTCTTTGATCACCATTTAACATATTTTCAATTTCTACTGCTATTTCGCGACCTTTTTTGTATGAATTAAGTGTCTCTTTTGGTACTGAATCTTTAAATCTGTCCTCACCAGAAAGAAAATCAATTATACCTTTCTTAGCACTTGGAACATCTCCAACATGATCTATTCCATTAACTTCTTTTATTTTTGAACAATCCATAAATATTCCTCCCTTTATATCTTTTCGATATTAAATAATTATTTATACTAAAAAATCTTAATATTATAGTTATACTTCCCAATTTAAAATTTTTAATGTACTTTCATTCTTTTTAAAATCAATAAAGATATTGAATATATTTCTGCTAATAAAATTTAATATCATTTTTATTTATACCTAAAGGGAGTTCACAAAGTGAACTCCCTTTAGGTATATACTATCCGTATTTTATATGTTGTTTTACTACATGCCAAGAAATGTTAAATGATCTATTCTTATAGAAGCTGATTTTGGTGAACCCGGAGGAGTACTTCCACTATAAAAGTACATTGAATTATTAGTCGGATCAGTTCCGCTAAGTGCTTCAATTGCAGCCTTCATAGTTCCCGCCTGTGGGGTTCTATTAATGTTCCCATTAAGTACTGGTGTAAATTGATATACTCCATTTGCCTTCTCATTGATAACAGCACTTATAGAGTTTGGAAAACTGCCACTTCTAACCCTATTTACAACTACTGCACCAACAGCAACCTGAGCATTATAGGATTCTCCTCCAGCTTCTGCAGTTATTAATCTAGCTAGCAAGTCCAAATCACTTGCTGTGTATTTAATTGCTGCATTTTTGATTTCTATATTACTATCTTGTAATGTATTAAAACTAGCAGCCTTAATACTTTTGCCAGCTTGTTTTGCTGCTAAAGCTTGTCTCGCTGCAATGGCTTCATCTATTACTAGTTGTGCGCCATACTTATTTTCCAGAGCATCTAGTTTTAAAACTAATACATTTTGGTCAGATTTTTGTTTTGTCAAAATATCCAAATCCTCTTTATTATAAGCTCTTAAAGAAAGCAACTTTGTATTCCCTTTATCTAGCGCTACCTTCTTTAAATTAATTGATGCCTCTTTTGTTTTCATATCATCAATAGCCTTTTGATCGAAAGTTACTATGGTTTTGATATTTTCCAATCTAGATATAAAATCATCCATACCATCTGCACCTAGCATAATGTCTATGTAACTTGCTGACCCATTCATATATATTGCTCTCATTCTTTTATCAAAAATTATTTGTTCTGCTTTGATGTCAACCTCTGCTTTTACAAGATTTACTTTTGTTTGCTTAATATCTTTTTGCGCTATAGTTATATTTCTTTCATTCTTATTGATTTTAGCCATAATTATTTTACGTTGATTATTCATCAGCTCTGCTTTATTTTCAAGATTTCTTCTTTGAACCTGAACCTGCTGAATTTTTGCCTTATCTGACGCAGAATCCGCATATACGCTAGTAAAACTAAAACACATAATTACAACAAGTGCCATTATAACCGAATTTATTTTTTTATTCAATTCTCCATTCCCCCTACATAACATTCTATTTATACATACATTATGTTCAAAAGTTTTTATCATTTGAACATAATAACACACAGAGCTATCTTTAGCAAATATTGGCTTTTAAATTATCTCTGCATAATTTATTAGTAAAAAAGTAAGTTAAGGTGTGGAATGAACTTTGTTACATATTTAAATTGTTATTCATCAATTAAACGATACCCTACTCCAACCTCCGTTAATATGTATTGCGGCTGAGCAGGATCACTTTCTATTTTTCTTCTTATATTGGCCATGAATACTCTAAGCGAATGTGTATCATTTTCAAAATAATTTCCCCAAATCTCATCAACTATGAACTTATGAGTTAAAACTCGTCCTGAATATTTTGACATTAACTCAATTAATTTATATTCCATTGGTGTTAAATGTATTTCTTTATCTAAAATCGTAACTCTGCGTTTTTCAAAATCTATCTTTAGATTCTTAACCTCAAATACAGATAACTCATTTCCTTGTAAATTAATATTTTGATTGAAATGTCTTAGTGCCACTCTAATTCTAGCTAAAAATTCTGCTACACTAAATGGCTTAGTCAAATAATCATCTGCTCCTCTATCTAAGACCTCAACTTTTTCTCTTTCATGTCCACGAGCTGAAACGACTATAATTTTAGCTTTTGTAAATTCCCTAACCTTCTCTATAACATCGAGTCCATCAATATCCGGTAGCCCTAAGTCCAAAACTATTATATCTGGATTATGCGAAAATATAAGTGTTATTGCCGTATTCCCAGACTCAGTTTCCATACACTTATAGCCCTGTGCCTCAAGCGAAATTTTCATAAATTTTTGAATAGGTTTATCGTCTTCAACTATTAAGATCAAAGGCTTTATATTCATTACCATCACTCCTTATTATAGGTAAACTAAATTTAAAAGTTGCTCCACCGGCTGAGTTGTTAAATGCTTCCATATAACCATTATGTGCTTCTATAATAGATTTACAAATAGCAAGCCCTAGCCCTATACCTCGTTTTTTCAAGGAAATGCCATTAGTTTTGGTATAAAATCTATCAAATATATATTCTATGTCTTCTTTGGGTATCCCCTTTCCATTGTCTGATACTTCAAACAATACATTTTCTTCCTTTTGCGTGACCTTGATTTCTATAATAGAATCACTTTGTGTATATTTTATAGCATTATCAATTAAATTAATTAACACCTGTTCTATTAATAATCCATCTACAAATAATATAATCATTTTTTCTGGTAAATCTGTCTTAATATTATGCTTTCCTGAAAACTTAGTAACTTTAGATATAGATTCTGAAATAATTTCTTCAACAATCTCCACATCTTTCTTAATTTCAAGCCTACCTTCATCTAATCTCGTCATACTTAATATATTTTCAACTGAATGTACTAGCCAACTTGTATCTTCATAAATATTTTGTATAAGTTCTTTTTTTGTATCATTATCAAGCACGTCATAATTGTCACTAATAGTAGAAACCGATCCTAGTATTCCAGCTAGTGGGGTTCTTAAATCATGTGATATTGACCTCAAAAGATTGCCACGAAGCCTTTCTCTATCCTTCTCTACATTTATCTGTCTTTTCTTTTCATATAAATCTTCTCTTTCAATAGCTAAGGCCATTTGTGTAGAAACAGACTGCAGAAGAATTTTTTCATTTTCTGATAAAGCATTTTTTTCAAAACATGCTATCCCAATAACTCCAAGTATTTTGTTTTGTCCTGTAATTGGATGATAGTATCCAACACTATCTATTGGACTTTCAGCTTCAATCCCTACTGATTTACCTGTTTTAAAACATCTTTGCGCTCCTTCTACCTCAATACCTGCCTCAAAGATATTTTTATTATATTTATCATTAAACAGATAAGTATTTGGTTTTTGTAAAACGTTTTTATTATCTACAATTGCTATCATAATAGTTCTGTTAAACATATCAATTAAATTGTTACCACAAGATTCCACTACTTGTCTCTTATCTTTTCCTGTAAGCAATAAGTTGTTAATTTTATATAAAATTCGCATCCTATTTTCGCGTACAAAGGATATCTTAATTTGTGTTTTAACTCTTGAAGTTAGGGTGCTTGTAATAATTGCGGCTATCAACATAACAACAAAAGTTACTGGGTAGTCTGATCTGTAAACTAAAAAACTATAATATGGTATAGTAAAGAAATAATTAAACGCTAACACTCCAATTATTGCAGCCAAAATACCATAAACATATCCCTCAGTGTTTCTTGCTACAAATAGTACCCCTAAAATAAATACTATTATTACATTTGACTCATGAAATCCAATTTTTCTAAATATTAGAGATAACATAGTGAATAAAGTCATAATTACTATAGTTTCAAGTGCATTGGTAAATATACGTTTAATTTCTTCATACCCATCATATTTATGTTCACTAAAAGCTTTGAAAACCTTCTCGTCAAATTCACCCTTTTTCAAATCTTCCATCCCTCTCCCAATATATTTAATGCCTTTACTTTAAAAAATTCTTAGCCTAGACTAAGAATTTTTGAGTATCTACTCTTTTATTATATACGGTACAGTGAGGACTGCAACATTTCTATTTTTATATAACATGCTTTTTACAAAATATCCTGTTTGGTTATGAAGTAAGTTATGCCACCACTTAGTAATAACAAATTGTGATATTACTACCGTTACTGTTTCTCCATGTTTAGATGCACGATCCTCAGACTCTATAAAGTTCATTAATGGTTCTATAATGTCTCTGTATGCGGAGTGTTCGATTATCAATGGAATTCCCGGATTATATTCTTTCCATTTCACTTTTAGTTTTTCAGTAGCTGCGGGATCAGTTGATACATGAAATGCAACTACGTTGTTAGATAAGCATCTAGCACAGTTTAATGACTTTAAAAAAGTCTTATTTAACGTACCTAAAAGTATTATTACATGTTGATCGTTATTTGTCTTTATTCCAATATTAGGTCTTTCATCATTAGATAATTTAATTTGTTTTACTACTTTATTATAATGATTTTTTATCTTTCCCATACTGTATACAAGTACAGGTATTATAATAAAAACTAACCAAGCACCATGAACAAACTTTGTAATACCTATAAGTATTACTGTAATAAAAGTTACAATAGCACCTAATCCATTTATAACTGCCTTATGTTTCCACCCTTCTTCTTTGCTCCTTGTCCATTTTAGGAACATTCCAACTTGCGAGAGTGTAAAAGATAAAAATACACCTACTGCATATAATGGCAAAAGCAAATGAGTATCACCTTTAAACACAATAATTAAAATACCAGCTGCTACTGCAAGTACTATTATTCCATTTGAAAAACTGAGCCTCTTTCCCCTTTGTGAAAATTGCCTTGGAACATATCCATCTTGTGCCATTAAAGAAAGTAACAACGGAAGACCTGCATAAGCTGTATTTGCAGCCATTACTAAAACAAATGCAGTAGTAACTTGAATAATATAAAACATTATACCTTTTCCAAAAACTTGCTGAGCAATTTGAGCAAACACAGTCACATTCGCAGAAGGGACTGGATGATAAATTGTTGCAAGGAAGGATAACCCACCAAAAATAAAAAGAACTAAACAAGCAAGTAAAACTAAAACAGCTTTTGCATTTTTTTGAGATGGTTCTTTAAAATTAGGAATCCCATTACTTACCGCTTCAACCCCTGATAATGCAGTACAACCTGAAGCAAATGCCCTAAGAAATAGGAATAATGTTATGTCACCTATTTGCTTTGGAATTGAATACATTTGTGCTGGTAAATATCCAAAAACATAATGCCTTATAACACCAGTTATAATAAGAACTATACAAGAAACAATAAACAAGTATGTTGGAACTCCAAATATTTTAGATGATTCCTTGGTTCCTCTTAAATTACCAATTGTTAAAATTATTAGCATTACAAGAGCTATAGCTACTTTATGATTAAGTAGTGATGGAACAGCCGAAGTTATTGCAGCGGTTCCAGCACATATGCTAACCGCAACTGTAAGTATATAATCAACAGTAAGTGATGCACCAGCAATAAGTCCAGGCTTTATACCCAGATTATCCTGTGCAACTATATATGAGCCACCACCATTTGGATATGCGTCAATTGTCTGCCGATAAGATAAAACAAGTAAAATTAATAATAAAATAACAGCTACTGCGGCATAAAACATATATCTATATGCCATAAGACCTATAACTCCAATTAATACATATAAAATTTCTTCCCCTGCATATGCAACAGAAGAAATAGCATCACTAGATAATATAGGCAATCCCCAAAAAATATTTAATTTTTCTCCCTCTAACTCTTCTGTTTTAAGTGTTTTACCTATTAATAGTTCTCTAATTTTAGAAAACACAAACCCACCTCCATAATTTCAACATTATAATTATAGTCAAATTATATGTCTAATATTTTTTGTTTACCAAGATCATTTAGATAAAATTCACATTTGTTTCCATCTTTCCAGCTTATCTCAACTATATAACCCTTAACCTTAAGTGCTTCTACTATTTTTAATGTTTCATCTTTTGTAATTTCAACTAAACTATTTATATATATTGGCTTTACATAATCATATCCATTTTCTTTATAAAACTCGCGAATTGCATTTAAAACCTTCTCCATAAAAAAATCACACCCCTTATTATAATCACATTATATTATTCATGCACTTGATAGTTAAAACATTATATCAAATTCAATATATATTTTATGCTAAATTAGTATAAAGATACGCCCATTCACATAAAGATTGTGTTAAGATTTTATGATTCGACTTTATTTATTCATCATATTCCCACAAATTTCAAGTTAATTCTTTTAAGAAAAAGAAATAAAAGCCCCCTTAATCGTAGTTTTATTCTCCTACAATTAAGGGGATTTTTTCATTTGTGTATTACTTATAGATTATTTACCAACTAAACCTCCACCATTTCCTGCTCCTGAGCTTTGTGGTCCATATATTGGTGGTCTCCTAGTATTTTTTTGCTGTGAAGATTTTGCTTTCTTTTCTTCAATAATTTTTTTCATTATTTCCATGTTTTTATTTACATCATTTTTCATATTTTTACCTTCTTTTTTTTATTTTTTATAAACTTGCATTAAAAAACTAACTGCTACCTTCTAATTTAATATTAGTAATGAATATTTTTAAGGTATGTTTTATTATTTTATAATCTATTATACCCCAAAAACAGTGCTTTGAGTTATGCCTATTAACTAATATATATTTTAGTTTCGTGCATACTTAAAATAGGTACCAGGAATTATATCCTGGTACCTATTTCATATCATATTATTGTTTTAAAATTACTTAACACCTTTTATAACATCCATAGATGGTCTTCCACCTTCAAACATATTTTTAACTCTCAAACCTATAAGTGGATTTAACTCTGGATGTGTTAGAATATAAAATTTTTCTTCCTCAATTGCCTTAAATATAGTATCTCCAATTGTGTCAATTGGAATTCCACCTTTGATAACCTTATGTTTCTGGTCCTCTTCTGCTTTATACAAATCACTTTGGTAATAAGGCTGACTCATGTCATTTGCATATTTCTTTGGTCTGTGTCTTTCACAATTATCAAGATCTGTCTGAATAAACCCTGGACAGAACACAGACATTTTTATTTTGTCTGTTTGACACTGAAGATCTAAATAAGTAGATTCAGAAAGACCAACTGTTGCAAATTTGGAAGTATGGTATGCTGACATCCCATTCAGATCCAAAAGCCCAGCTACAGAAGAAGTATTTACAATATAGCACTCAGTATCCTGTTTTAGCATTATTGGAATGAATACTTTTTCCCCATGTATAGCACCCCAAACATTAGCTTTCATAATCCATTCCCAATCATTTAAAGAAAGTAACCAAGCTGGTCCTGCAACTACAACCCCCGCATTATTAAACAATAGATCTATGTGATGAAATTTTTCAAGAGCTATCTTTGAAAGCATCTCCATGTCTTCAAATTTCATGACATCCATTTCGACGGCTAGTACCTCTGCACCTTCTGCCTTAAGTTGCTTTTCCGCTCTTTTTAAGTCACTTCCATCAATATCTGCTATAACTATCTTAATTGATCTTTTTGCACATTCCTTAGCAATTGCAAGACCTATTCCATTTGCTCCACCTGTAATAACCGCTACTTTGCCTTTAAAGTCCTTCATAATACAAAGCCTCCTTAAAATCCTTCTTAAACATAACCAAGATTTTTAACCTCTTTGGCATAACAATGACTTAATTTAATATTATAAGGTGTCTTCCCACCAGTCCCATCTTGTATTGGAATAAGGTATAAATGCCATTGGATCTACTTCTTCCAAGACTTTACCCCTTAGAAGCACTGTGGTTCCTTCAGTGTATGTGCAACCTAACATCTTCACGACTTCTAATTCTGCCCAAGGGTCATGTGGCGAATCCTTAAGATTCATCTCAACTTCTCCATTTTTAAACAGTGTGTTATCCATGGTTTCCCCTTGCTCTATAAGTCGTGGTTTTAAGTCGAATCCACTGCCATCTGGCGACTTAGAATATTTGTAGTTATATATAGGTAATATGTTTCCATAATTATCACCAATTATTTTCTTGCCGTCTATATCATTGAATTTCCCATTAAGATTTGCTTTTAAACTAAAGAATTCTATTCCATTTCGAGATACACTTCCATTAACCGTATCTCCTTCTCTCTTAAGTTCAATTTCTGCCAGTTTCTTTGGAAAACCATAAATTTCTCTGCCAAGTGCCATAGCCATGCCGTCACTTACTTGCATCGAAATACAATAGGTTCCAATTTGACCATTGTAATCTGCTAATATAAGTAAAGCTGTTTCCTTATATGCAGCACAAAAATTTGTTCTAGGATAATTTGCTACAAAAGCACTTACTAAAGGTCTTTTAGCTGGTTTTAGAGGTGCTGGGAGTAACCGTGCAATAATCTCAGGCTTTGTTTCCCAATAAGCCGTAAGCATCTGCGCATCGTAAAAAGTTGTTGGTTTACTACAATATTTTTTAATGTCATTTGGGTTTTTTATAAAACTATTCATTATTGGTACCTCCCTATATTTTATGTTTCAAAATTATTTTATTAACACTTACATACTTCTATCTGTAACTCCTAATTCCTCATATATATGAATGTTTTTTCCTGGAACATGACCATCTCTAATTAAAAATATTGCAGCACCCAGCGATGCAAGTCTAGCACCAACCATATAAGCATTCATCTTTTCTACATCGATAGTTTGATCAAAATTGAATTTAATTTTAACACCCTCCATTCAAAAAATTATTTTTAAGTTATATACCTCGGTCAATTTTCATTTTCCAAGTTAAGTACCCCCCATAACTACAATATAAATCCAACCCAACCTCTTGTCTACAATCATACTTGCAAAACTGTCTAAAAAACATACACTTCTCTTTATTAGTAGTACGCCCTATACATTAAACTATAAACTATTTACAATTAATTCTTACTCTTGCCACTATAATGACACAATCAATTGTTATTATAAGTACATAGAAAGTAATTAATTTTTTTTAATTAGAGCCCCCTTTAATTAAATATAAATTTACCATAACCAAAAGAAGAACTGATATAACATAATCAGTTCTTCTTTTGGTTAAAAGTTTATACATTAGCGTTTTTTAAAGTAACAATCTATTAGGAGACTATACTGTTTTGAAAAAAGTTGTATCATATTTTCATCTTCAAAACATTTTCTTGAAGTTTTTCTGATCTTTTATTCCACCATATCCACAAGACACATAAAATGCGTGTGCTCCAGTTCTTGCTAATCCTGACACCAATCGGACGCCATATGCACCTGTATCCCATGCCCATTTTTCAACTTCATTCAGGAGCATTTTTCCAATACCATTTTTTTTGAAATCAGATGCTACAGCAATACCCATAATATTCTTCAAATGTGGTGCATATAGCAAATCATGATTATTTGCGTGAACATATCCTACTACCTTATCGTAAGCTATAGCTACATATATTTTATGGTTACTATCATTTAGTAATTGTTCTAATTTCTTTTTTGTATCTGAAGCCGGATATTCATACCCCATTTCATTTTTATTAAGTAGAGCTATATCCATGTAGTCTAACGTTGTACATTCTCTAATATTTATTTTCAAATTAACACCCCCGAGGCGATTTAATCGATATTTAAGTTGCCATAACTTGCGAAAATAAATCACAATTTTTACTTTATTATACTATTATTGCCATAGTTTAGATATAAAAATTTAATATAAATCTCCATAAAAATCATTTTTACACAAATTCGTATGAATAGACATCTGACAAACTTAAGATACTATAGTAAAATGAATATGAAATAGAAAACTTGAAGTAATCTATATGCAAAGGAAGTAGACAATGGAGAAAACTATAAAACTAAGATATCCGACATATCTTAAAGAATTTGAATGTATTGGTGGAAAGTGTAAAGACAGTTGTTGTATTGGTTGGGATATAGATATTGATAAGACCACCTTTAGGCAGTATTATAAGGTTGAAGACAAAGAAATGAAGCGCATGTTTCAGAAAAATGTACATAATAATGAGTATTACCTAAGCCCTGATGTAGATTATGGAAAAGTAAAATTAAAAAGTGGGAAAAGGTGTGCTTTTCTAGATGAAGCAAATTATTGTATAATTTATTCGAGAATTGGAGAGAAATATCTTTCAAATGTTTGCACATCTTTTCCTAGAATAACAAATATGGTAGATGGGTATTACGAAATGTCCCTTGATGTAGCCTGTCCGGAAGCTGCAAGAATTCTTTTATTAAAAGAGGAAGGAATTAAATTTAAGGAAAGTGAAGAAACTTTAGGAAAACATATAATATCAAGTGATATTGAAACTACCTCTACAGAATATAGTAACTCACCTATTAAGTATTTTAAAGAAATTAGAGACCTTAGTATTAAAATAATTCAAAATAGGAAATTTGATCTAAGTCAAAGACTTTATATATTAGGCGATTTTATAAGTACATTAGAAAAAGAGCTTAAACATAAGTATAGTAATGTACCAACATTTATTAAACAATATAATATAAATTCAGTTAACGATTCTTATAAAAAAAATAGATCAAGTTACACATTTCAGATAGATTTTTTTAAAACAATGCTAGGTTTTTTAAATGTCTCTAAAGAAGTGGACAGTCTTTCTTTTAAGGAATATACTAAGCAAATTATAGCTGGATTCAAATTTGATAACGGAGAAGACATTAGTAAACATTCTGAGCTTTACACAAAAGCATTTGAAGATTATACTGAAAATTTTATGAACAATAATAGCCATATTTTTGAAAATTATTTGGTTAATTTTATGTATAACTATATGTTTCCATTTAATGAATCGGAATCAATGTTTGATGGATATATTATGCTTTTAGTAAGATCCTCATTTATTAGGTTCTATTTAGTTGGAAGATATCTATATAATGACCAGGATAACAAAGAAGATATAGTCGAATTTATCCAAACTTTCTCGAAGACCATAGAACATCATAGGACTTATTTAACTGATTCATTAAATCATATAAAAGAACATAAATTTGATAATATGGAATTCGCTAAAAAACTTTTATAAAAAACAGGGCGAGATTTATTAATCAGGTTCAACATGTTTTTTATGATATTACTACTCAAATACAATTTTTTTTAGAAAACCTTGGATTATTATCCGATTTTATAGTTGTTTTCTATTAAATTTACAATTAGTTCTTAGTTTCGTCACTATAATGACACAAATAGTTGTTATAATAAAAACATAGAAAGAAAGTAAGTAATTGATTTTTTTAATTAGAGTCCCCCTTTAATTAATATAAATTTAATATAAAACTTTAAAAAAACTGATGTAATTACATCAGTTTTTTTCTTTGTGTAAACATCATAGAACTTTTACTATACCCAAAATACTTTGCTATTTTCTTGTAATTTGGAACATCAATACCATACTTTTCTGCAATATTTACAATATTAAAGATAAGTTCATCCTTTTCACTGCTTTTACCTGTCTTAATATCCTTTTGCATTGAAGCTGTTGTATCTGAACTAAATTCACTTAAAATTAAAAGATTTTCGTCTATAAAACCTGTGTCCAATTTAATATTTAATACAATTGCAACCTTTTGTAATTCCTTAAGTAGCAATATAAACATCCTTCTGCATTCCCCGTCCTTTTGAAATTCACCAGCTGTAGCATCATAATACGCTCCAGTCGCCGCATATGCAGATGTAAAGGAGATTTTTTTAAATATGTCACATCTTATATTATCTGAAATGATTCCATCTATTCCTGATTCTTCAAGGTCTAATTGTATTTTATGTAATAAATCCATATCCACCTTTATATTTTCTTTTGCTCCAAAAACAACTCTAAAAATCTTAATTGTCTGTGTAATCTCTCCAGGAGCTGATATGTATCCACCAACATAAATACAACCATCAAGAACAGTTATACCAGTCAAATCCTCTAATAACTTTTCTCCAGCATTTAGTGCATTCAAAATTGGAATTACAATGGTTTTTGTGTGGGAAGCCTTCTTTATAATAGAAATAGTCTCATTTAATGAGTATCCTTTAACACATAAAAAAATCACATCAAACTTACCAAGCTCTCCGCCACCATCAAATGCTTTAACATTTTTCAGATTTATTTCACCCTTTAGTGTTGAGTGAATTATAAGCCCATTTTTGTTTATAGCCTTTAAATGATCACCTCTTGCTATAAATGTAACATCTTTTCCACCACTTGCTAAATATCCTCCTATACAACCACCTGTACCACCTGTACCAATTATTAAGTATTTCATAATACACTCTCCCCCATCATATAATTAATATATTCTTTTTTAAATTTACAATTAATTCTTAATAGTGTCACTATAATGACACATATAATTGTTATTATATATATCATAGATAGTAATTAATTTTTTAATTAGAGTCCCCCTTTAATTAATATAAATTTAATATAAATCTTTAAAAGAACTGTTTAAATATAAACAGTTCTTTTTATATATACAATTAGATATTTTAATAATTTTTCACCATATTTTTTCTAGTTTGGTCTTTAATCTTAACTGTAGTCTCAGTATCCATAGGCTTAAATTATAAATCACCTTTTAAAAAAAATCAATTAAAAAGTTCCCTCAGGACATAGTCTGAGGGAACATAAAAGATAATTAAATTTTAAATTTTTGTATCATTTCTTTAAGTTCTTCAGCATGTTTTGCTTGATTTTGTGCTGTTACTGCCACTCGTTCTACAGCTTTTGTTGTTTCCTCCATACTATCTTTTATTGTTTCTGCACTTTCAGATGATCTTTGCGCTGTTTGTGCTGTATTTTGTACCGCCTCATTTACCTGATTTATTGTAGCTGTAAGTTCTTCCGACATAGAAGCTATTTCATCAGACATACTGGTTACAAATTCTGAATCATTATAATACTGTTCGCCCATCTTCTTCATAATTTTGAACTGAGGGTGTACATTATCATTTATAAAATCTAATATATCTTTGCTATTGCCAGAAAGGTTTTCAAATGCTTTCTGAACCTTTAGAATCGTTTCTTGTATACTAGCTACTGCTTGTGAAGATTCCTCTGCAAGCTTCCTTACTTCATCAGCTACTACTGCAAATCCTTTTCCCTGTTCTCCAGCCCTTGCTGCCTCTATAGCAGCATTAAGTGCAAGCAAATTAGTTTGTTCTGATATACTTGCAATGATGTCAGCCATTACCTTTATCTCTCCTACTACCTTACCATCCTCAATTGCTTTTACTCCATTCTTTTTCTTTTCATAATATATCGTTGTTGTTTCGTCAATAGATAATTCTCCTTTTTTCTGAACCTCTATAGCCCGGTCTTTAGATTTACTTGCATTATTACTTCCTTCCATGGCTTTACTTGATAATATATTAATGCTTGAGTCCACTTCTTGTATGGAAGCACTTATTTCTTCTGTTGATGCGCTTGTTTCCTGTACATCATTTGTTATATTATTTACTGCCTCTTCAATATTTTCTGCTTTTACTTTAAGCTCGATTACCATAGCCGAAAGTTCTTCACTAGATACACTCATCCCTTGTGAATTAGCTAATATACCTGTAATCAATCCAGTAAGTTCCTTTTGCATTATAAAAACTGAATTAGCAAGCTGTCCTACTTCATCTTTATGTTTTAATAATGAATCATACTTGTTATCATAAGTTAAATCAAATTTAGCTAATTTATCCATCATTTTTGATAAAGACAATATTGGATCTCCTATCTTCTTTCCGAAATATATAGAGACTATAATAGTAACTATTAACAAAACAAGTAATACAAATAAAAAAGTTGATACTAATGTTTTAATTGGCTTCATCATAACATCTACAGGTACTGAAAAACCAACTTTCCAGTTGCTTACGTTTATTTTAGATGTTACAAAATATTTATCTTTACCATCATAATCTTTTATGCTAACAAAGTTGCTACTTAAAGCTTTAGAATATTGTCCATTCATAACCTTATCAACATTTTGAAGCCCTTTATCTGTAGGTTTAAACTCTTTATTAGGATGAATAATAAAATTATTACTATCATCTATTAGAAAAGCATAACTATTTTCCATAGGCTTTGCTTTATCAAGCATTTTGGTAATTGCTCCTATTTTAACATCACAACCTACAACTCCGATTGTTTTACCATTTCTTATTACAGGTTTAGCTACTGATATCATCATTTCTTTTGTCTTACCATCTAAAAATGGTGTGGAATAAATTAATCCATTTTTTTCAATAGCGCTTTTGTACCAAACTCTTTGAGTAGAATCAAAATCTGCTGGTGCAACCCAACCACTTCCAACAAGAATTTTTTTGTTTGCAAATCCTAAATATATATCTGAAGCATACGGATTACTCTTTAACTCCTTTTGAAAGTATTTCATTATTTTTTTATTATCTACAGTATCCATACTTTCTATATAATTACCAACCCCATTAATTATTTTTCCTTGACCATCAAGCCAACCATTAATAGTTTCTGCTTCCTTCTCTGCATATATAGATATTTTGCTCTTAGTTTCATTCATTATTGAATTATAAGATATAAAGCAAGTAATTGCAGATGATATTAGTAAACTTAAAACACAGACTAAACACGTTAATAATGTTATTTTTGATTTTATGCTTTTCATATATATCTTTCCCCCTCATAATTAATTGAAAATTTAAAAACTTCTTTAATTCGCTAAAATAACTTACTAAACTAAGTTGTTCGTCAAACTAATCTTTTTTCCTTGTTCTTTGTATTAAATTCACCATTAAATATTATAATACTCTATTTATATATCGTATAACATTCTTTTACCTTTACCTCATTTTTCAAAACAATATAGTAGTTAACATTTAACTATATAAAATACACAGTTAATTATACTTGGGAACTAATTACGTTTGCATTAAGTCTTGGTGACATAATACCTATAGATTTAATAAAGTTAATCTTGTTCTATAAATTTGATATAAAAAAAAGAACTGCTGAAATTTCAACAGTTCTTTCTTTATATAAAATTGTTAGTGTGTATACCTCAATTATCAAAAGGATTATTTGACATTGCTGTAACAAATAAGTACGGAAAAGCATTTTTCAAATGCTTAATATACATAACCCATTGGCTTACACTTGCTCGGTATACCCTTTTTATATCATTTTTTATATGTTCTTTTTCATCCTCGCGTAGTTCTGATAAATTTCTTGAAGATAACTCATCTTGCAAATGAAAAACTGCCGTTAATAAATGAGTAAAAGTTTCATGCTCCAATAGATTTGGATTTTCTAATAATCTCAATAAAAACCCTCTTTTACTTAAAAGGAATTTATTCATTTCTTCTAAGTCAACTTTGTAGAATT
Source organism: Clostridium sp. DSM 17811 (assembly GCF_018861905.1). Lineage (GTDB taxonomy): Bacteria > Bacillota > Clostridia > Clostridiales > Clostridiaceae > Clostridium_AD > Clostridium_AD frigoriphilum. The sequence continues at coordinate 115,014 of NZ_JAHLDU010000008.1, read as the reverse complement.
CAATTTCATAGTCATAATTTTTACATTTTTCTAATGCTTTTTTGAAATCTCTCTCTTCCCAAGTTGGATCAACTATAAGAAAATTTGCAATCTCCTTAACTCTTGAATCAATCGCCGTAAAGTATTTTAACGTGCTAGTTCCAACTTCATTAAAAAACACGCCTATTATTAAATTTAGCTTTTCTATTAAGGCTTCCGTTTCTCTTTGCTTAATAACTCTATCAATAACTAAGGATACTAATAAAACTTGAATAGGTATAAATGCTAAATCACCTAGAAAATACAACAAAATAAGATGTGTGTCTCTAAAAAGAAAATAGTGAAAAGAATATAATACTATTGATAAAAATATCAATAATACGGAAAATTTAAAACGCCAACCCAATTTCTTCATCCTTATCCTCCTAAAATATTATTAATATTTTCTTCTCCTTCTTTTTCTTTTCTTTAAATTATTTGTTCTTATTATAAGCGCTATTCCTACTAAAACTAAAGCTAATATTCCCGCCGCCATAAGATATACAGGCATATCATTCTTTGTTAAAGCTCCGCTAAAAACTGCTGAATAAAGCTTATAAGTTTTTACTTTTCCCTTTTGCGTTAATCTCAAGGTTCCAATGCTCTCATTTCCTTTAAGACTAGAAACAGTGATATCAGATAAGTTTATATTTTCCTTCAAATCTTTTTCATTTGCATCATTCTTGTAATAACTAACATCCTCTTTAACTACTAGTGGTACACTAGCAGTTTTTTCTGGGCCAAAAAATTTAAGCGGTTTGTATTTTAATATTTCTGTTTTCACAACAGAATTGTTTGCGTGTAATACCGTCCTTTTCAAATTATAGCTATAGTTAATAATTTTTTCCATATCACTGAAGACGTAAGTATCACTTGCATCCATAACTGATCCCATAACAACGCCCATAATTTTTCTACCATTTCTTTCATAAAAAGCTACAAGACATCTGCCTGCCTTTGAAGTATACCCCGTTTTCCCACCAATACAACCATTAACACCAAGAAGTTTATTGCTGTTCTCAATTTTAAATGTTGTACCTTTTGATGTTGATAAAGTACTTTGCTTTTTATTCATTGACTCTTTTACCCAAGGATTTAAAAATGCAGATCTAGCCAATATGCTCATATCATAAGGTGTAGTATAATGATCTGGATCATGAAGACCGTTAGGAGTTACAAAATGAGTTTTAGTCATCTGTAATTTAGCTGCCTTATCATTCATCATTTTCATAAAGTTTGTAGAATTCCCAGAAATATTGTCTGCAATCATATATGCAGTGTCATTTGCTGAAAATAATAACAAACCATCCATTACATCTGCACTTGTCATGGTCTCATTAAGTCCAATTGAATGAAGATTAACATTTAATGAATCCGCTGGCTGAACTTTTGCACTTTGCGTGTATTTTATTTTATCAGTTTTTACCCTGTTCTCAGCGAGAAGTAGTGCAGTTATTAACTTTGTCATGCTTGCTGGGTACATTTGCTTGTCCACATCTTTCGCATAAATTATCTCACCAGTTGCAACATCAACAGTGATAGCTGCTTTCCCATATATTGTTGGTACATTTGTAGTGCTCGCACTAACAGTCGTAACATCAGTCGCAGCAAAAACATTTAAACTCATAGAAGATACTAGAAATAATACAATCAGAATTAAAAATCTTTTGTTTTTCAACTTTCATCTCTCCATTACTTTTATTTATTACAAATTTATTATAAAAAACAATTTGTTGTATATCATTTTACAAGACAATATTTTAGCGTATAAGCTAATATTATACCACATTTTTAAAATACTGTCATTGACATATGTTCAATTTTACTATATACTATTTAAACTATATGCTAATACATATAGTTTAAATAGTATATAAAGGGGTATAAAATAAGTGATTAAATTTTTGTTAGATCTAGGTTTAAAATTTGAAGACGTCGGTGTATTGATAAAAATCATAATAACAATATTTATAATAATGATATTTCATTTGTTAAAGAAAAGCATATGTTCATTTATTAATAAATCAAACTTTGATTCACTTAATACAATAAAATATAAAAAAACGTCTACCCTCGCCGTAAATATCTTAACAGCTGTAACTATTATACCAATATGGATGTATGAGTCTAAGGATATATTTACATTTTTAGGGATATTCTCTGCTGGACTTGCCTTTGCCTTTCGTGATCTTGTAGCAAGTTTTTTGGGATGGCTTATAATTAATACTCATAAGCCCTTTAAACTTGGTGATAGAATAAAGATTGGAGAAAGTCTTGGTGACGTCGTAGCTATAGATTGGTTTTATACTACTATTATTGAGGTCATGGAAAATGACAATAGAACATACGGACAAAGTACTGGAAGAATTACTCATATACCAAATATACAAATACTCACTGAAGACCTTATAAATGAAACTAACGCATTCCCTTTTACTTGGAATGAGCTTAAAATAAGCCTTACACTTACAAGTAATTGGAGAGAAGCTAAAAATATATTAATGTCTATTGCTGATGATAAAGTAGGAGATATAGAGCAAGAAGCAAAAGATTCGCTAAGCATAGCATCAAAAACTCTTCCTATTTATTACGAAAATCTTTCACACACAGTCTATACTTCCATGGAATCCGGAAGTGTTTGTTTAAACTTAAGGCTTATTTGCAAGGCAAGAAATTTTAGAAACTTGCAACATGCCTTAGTTGAAGATATTCTAGATGAATTTGCTAAACATGAAGACATCGAATTATTATGATTAGACTATATACACAAGGAGACAATAAATGAACACTATTAACTCACAGTTTGTTATGTCATTAAGTATTATTTTACTCGGATATTTTCTAAAGAAAGTAAATATTTTAAAGGAAAGCGATGGAGAAGTTATTTCCAGACTAATTTTTAATGTCACTCTTCCCTCCATTGTAATAAATGTTTTTAGTACAATGACTATAGACAAAAGCCTATTGCTTGTCCCTGTAATTAGTTTTATATTTGGATTACTTATGGCAGTAGTGGCCCTCATTGTATTCAAAGGAGAATCAAGGCGAGAAAAAGGAATGTTAACAATGCTAGTCCCTTCCTTCAATGTTGGTCTTTTCGCCTATCCTATAGTAGAGTCAATATGGGGAAGGTCAGGGCTCAAATACTTTGGTATGTTTGATATGGGTAATTCCTTCATTGTTTTCGCTGTTTGTTATATAATTGCAAGCATTTATTCAAGTAGTAAAGGTGAAGTGAGCTACAAAAATATTTTCGCGAAGACGATGCACTCAATACCTTTTCTTACATATATTATTACTTTAGCGATTAATCTTTTAGGCCTTAGCATTCCGAAGCCTATTATACAAATTACAGGAATTCTATCCAAAGCAAATATGCCTCTCGCATTATTGGCACTTGGATTATACCTAAGCTTTTCCTTTAAGAAGACATATTTGAAAAACATGGCCAAGATAATTGCTTTAAGATATATAATTGGATTTGGAGTAGGTATACTTATTTATAATTTAGTTCCCCTAGATCCAATGTTCAAAAAAACTATGTTAATCGGTCTTATATTACCAATAAGTTTTACAGTTATTCCTTACTCAGTAGAGTTTGACTATGATACTAGGTTTGTAGGAACTGTCAATAACTTGACAATTATAATAAGCTTTATACTCATGTGGGCGATTATTGCTTTTGTTTAGTATACAGAAATTACCTACTATATTACCAAGTTATAATCTAGATCGCAATATATATTGCGGTCCTATTTTATGATTTAATTTTTCCTACTAACTATAACAGACAACTGGGCTACCTGCCTCAATGTTGTCAAATATCGCTTTTGCTAAATAATACGGCGAATTTATGCAACCATGGGACCCATTTGACTTATATATCTTTCCTCCAAACACACTTCGCCAACTTGCATCATGAATTCCTATACCTCCGTTAAATGGCATCCAAAAAGTAACAGGGGAAGCATACCCTTGACCTATAAGAATAGCATTTTTCTCTTTATATTTTAACTTATAAATACCATCGGGAGTTCCATAATTAGAACTTATGTTACCTGTAACAATATCACCTTGAACTATCAGAGACCCATTTTTATAAAACCATAAGTGCTGAGCTTTCAGATCTATTTCTACATAGGTATCGCCAATATCATTTTTGCCATGAGCTAAAGCAGTTTGAATATATGTGGGCTCTTTTGATATAGTTTTCCCTTCTTTTATTATTGAAATCAAAGCTTGCGTTTCTTTAACACTATTAATAGACCATCCATAATCACCTCCGCCGATTTTTATTGTGTTTCCTGATGATGTAACAAAATTTCTGTTATTGCCAATTGTACTGTAATTTTGAGAAAGTACATCTATATATTTCTTTACTTCTTTTTCATTAAATGTTACTTCAAACCCCTTATCAACTGTAAGCCACTTATTTATTTCAGAACCATCTAAAACTTCCTTACTTCCCCCAAATGTATATGTAATTTTTGAAAATGCATATTTATTAAGTTTATTTTTAGCTTCGATAACTTTTGGAGAATTTAAAGTATATAATGGCTTAACATAACAATTGATTGACTCAAGATTTATTATAGTTTTCTCCTTAAGTATTGCGCCTGCCACATTATCATATAAAATATCTTTATTAACCTTATTACCACTTACTTCACATATAATTACATAACCATTTTCTGTATACTTAATGCTTGGATTTTTAGGTTCAATTATATTATTGCTATCAAAACAAGAGAGCTTATCCAATCGCTTCTTTAATAGATTCTTATCATATTTAACTCCTTCAATCATTTTAGAATCTTCTATGTTAAAGAATGCTGAAATCCATTTATAAGGATTCTGTCTATCTTTTAGTTCATTAAATTTACCATCTGAATTATACTTTAACCCAATTTCGCCTGCTTTAATTTGTTCACTTTTACCGCCTCTTTCATTTATATTTATCCTATATGTGTTAATCTCAGTTGTCATTTGTTTATTTACATCCTCCACACTTTCACATGAAACATTAATGCAGTTTATTACAGAACCAAAATAAAAATGATTCATAAAAAATATTACCATTCCAAAATATATAACAAGCAAAGTTAAAATAGAAATTATAATACCCACAACAATTTTCTTATGCTTTTTTATTAATCCTAATGTTGATTTTTCTACTTCTGTTTCCATGATATCCGCCCCTTTAAATAACAAAATAATTTAAAATTTATGATTGACCTTTTTAAATCTACATTTCAGTTTATGTAATAACCAACCAATTTAAACCAATTATTATTAATATTTTATGGCTACAAATAATGGGGCAAGGCAAGCTGATTTAATCTATTTATTAAACATAAGTTGATTTATCTTTACTCTTATGCTAATATATCATTTGGAACATTTAGGAGGCTAAATATAATTATGGGTAATGAGGAAATGTGGCTTGGCTATTGGTTAACAAAGTCAGTAAGACTTTTAAATAAATTTCATGATAATAAATTACAAAAATATGATCTTACCTCTTCACAAGTAGCAGTACTTCAAAAACTCTGGGGCGAAGATGGAAAGACTCAAAAGCAGCTTCAAGAAAACCTAGGATTAACACCAGCTTCAGTTTCTGGAATTCTAGATACCCTTGCAAATAAAGGTTTTATAGTTAGAAAGCACGATGAAATAGATTCAAGAGTTAATAGAATATACCTAACTCTCGAAGGTGCTAAACTAGAAAAACTATGTCACGACATCATCAATGAAATAGAGAAAACAATATCCGAGGGTTTCACTTGCGATGAGATAAAAATCTTTATAGCTTGGACAAAGAAAATGCATAAAAACATATGCAAAAATGATATAAAAAGTACTTTAAAATAGTTAGGAAACTAAAGAATATTAATTAAAAGGTGGTATTTTATATGGATAATTCAAATGAATTAGCGACTGAGAAGGTTGGATCCCTTCTTTGGAAATTTTCGATTCCTGCAATAATAGGAATGCTTGTAAATGCTTTGTACAGTGTGGTAGATAGAATTTTTATTGGTAGGGGTGTTCCTGACCCACTCGCTCTATCAGGAGTTGCTATAACCTTTCCGATTACAAATGTTATAATGGCCTTTGGAATGCTTGTTGGAATAGGTGGAGCTGCTGTAGTTTCTATTAAACTGGGAGAAAATAAAAAAGAAGATGCAGAAAAGATACTTGGAAATGCATTTGTACTTGTAGTTATAATGTCTATAGTCGTAAGTATTATAGGCCTTATATTTCTAGAACCAATACTAGTACTTTTGGGTGCTAGCCCAGATACAATGCCTTATGCTAAACAATTCGGATTCATAATATTACTAGGGGTTATACTTCAAAATTTAGGTTTTGGTATGAATCCATTTATACGTTCAGAAGGTAATGCACTTATGGCAATGGTTACAATGCTTATCGGTGCTATACTGAATTTTATATTAAATCCTCTATTTATTTTCGGTCTTCATATGGGAGTAGTTGGTTCAGCACTAGCTACTATAATTTCTCAAGCTGTGTGTTCTATTTGGGTTCTTTTATACTTTTTACGAGGAAAAAGCGTTTTAAAATTAAGAAGAAAAAATATGAAGTTGCAAATGAAAATTGTGAAAGAAATATTAGAAATAGGAATGTCTCCATTTGCTATGCAAATGGCTGCTGGTCTTATTACTGTAACATTTAATAAGAGCTTAAAAAAATATGGTGGTGATTTAGCAATAGGTGCTTTTTCATTAATAAATAGCATAAATATGTTGATTATGATGCCAATTTTTGGCTTGAATCAAGGAGCACAACCAATTATAGGTTATAACTATGGTGCTAAAAGTTACAAGAGGGTTAAATTAGCCTTAAAATATGCAGCTATTATAGCTACCCTTATGTCTGTTGTAGGATTTGTGATTGTTCAGCTTTTCTCAGTTCAAATCATAAGTATATTTAATAACACTGATAAAGAGCTTATAGATCTTGGTTCTAGAGGAATAAGAATATTTCTTATAATGCTTCCTTTAATAGGTTCACAAGTTGTATTTACAAATTATTTTCAGGCAGTAGGAAAAGCTAAGATTTCTATTTTTTTAAGTCTTTTAAGGCAAATTATAGTACTTTTTCCATTAATACTTTTGATGCCACATTTCTTTAAATTAGACGGAATTTGGATGGCTGGTCCAGCATCTGACTTTATCGCTTTTATAATAACAATTATAATAATAGTGTCAGAGATAAAGAGCATGAATAAGCATGAGCTAAGTTTAGAGAGAATCAATGAAAATGTTATATGAATAATTTAAGCTTCCTAAACTAGTTTCCCATATTGACCACTTACCTCACTTGAAATTTTAGATATAATAAAAAAAACAGATGCAATTTAGCATCTGTTTTTAATTTACTATTTATTTAGTTGTTTTAACAAAGTACCAAGTTGCTTAATATATTCTCCATACTTTGCCCAATCCAAACTTTTTTGAGCATCAAGTGCTTTAGTATATAAATCATTTGCCTGCTTAATTAATTTAGTCTCAGTTTGGGTTAATGGAACAGTCGTCTTAGACCCTGTTTCAGTTTTAACTACTGCATTTGGTGCCTTATAATTAAATATTTGTTCTAGTCCACTTTCAATATTATCGACCATCAGTAACTTGCTGTCGTATGAAATTATTATTTTTTTCATTTCAGGAATACTGTTTTTTCCACTAGCTCTTAAATAGACAGGTTCAATATAAAGTAACGAATTCTTTATTGGCAAAATAACAGTGTCTCCATATTGTACTTGAGATCCTCCTGTATTCCATAAAGAAAGCTGCGCTGAAATCGTAGTATCCTGACTTATCCTTTGCTTAAATTGGAACGGACTGTAAACCGTTGTCTCCGATGCCGGAAATTTATTTAGAAACAGTTTACCATAATTTTCTTCATCCATTCTAGCCCCTAAAATTGCTGTCATATTATACTTTCCCTTTACATTAAAATATTGTTGAAGTATCATCTCTTCACTATCCATTCCTGGTAATTTTTCTACAAGGTATGGCGGAATAGTTGTTTTAACATCCGCACCTACAGCAGTTGCATTCTTGGAAACATCCCAAAAATCTTCCCCATTATAAAACACTCCAGCATCAGTTACATGGTATTTACTGAGTACTGCACTTTGAATGCTAAATATATCAGATGGATACCTAAAATGTGCTTTAATGTCAGCTGGAACCTTCGACATATCCTTAAACAGTTTCGGGAATGTTTTTGCATAAGTTTGTACAATTGGATCAGTTGAATCTGATATATAAAAATTTGTACTTCCATCATAAGCATCAATTACAACCTTAACTGAATTTCTAATATAGTTTACCCCATTTTGTGGTTGTGAGTAGGGATATTTAGATGATGTTGTGTATGCGTCAATTATATAGTATATTTTTCCACCACTTACAACAACATATGGATCTTTGTCATAAGTTAAAAATGGAGCTATACTCTTTGCCCTTTCAACTATATTTCTGTTAATAAGGATTTTACTTGTACTCTTAATATCCCTTGATAGTAAAAAGTTTAACTCTCCCTTATTTATTGCAAACAAAAGTTTATTACCTAAATTCATTTTAATTCCAGCTTCTCCAACATAATTTGTTATTTTGTCGGCTCCACCTTGAGGATAATCAAACTCGCTTACCTTAGTATTTACTAATGCATAGTCATTTGTTTTTTCTCCAAAATAAATTCTCGGATTAGTTAGTTTGATATCTGTACTGTTTGCTATTGGCATATCCTTTATTACAAAATCAGGTTGCCCCTCTGTCGTAACAGCATTTACCTTACTCATTACAACACCATATCCATGTGTGTAAATCATATGAGTATTCTGCCAAGTAATTGGCTCTAATGCTTTTGAATCTATCTCCCTTGCAGCAACCAGCACTTGACTATATTTATTGTTTATTTTATATCTATCTACATCTATATCGGTAAAACTATAATAATACCTTAATATTTGAACTTGGTTATAAAATTCAAGTGCCTGTGTAGATGAATTTAATTTAATGTTATCTATTGTCTTCTTATTACTTGAAATATCCTCTTGTTTCAAATCATTTTTTATATTAAAAGGTGTTGTAGTAATATTTTCTATATTAAATGCTTTCTTTGTAAAATCAATATTATTTTGAATATATGGTTTTTCAAGTTCCTTTTGATTTGGTTTTACAATACTGCTTTGAACTACAACTGCTGATATTACTTGTACAAAACTTATCAAAACTATGGCGGCAGCTGAAATTATTATGGGCTTAACCTTTGATTTTAAAACATTTATAAATATTACAACTGCAGCAACAATGCAAGTCACAATCAGTATTTTATAAAATAGTAGTGTTACATGAATATCTGTATAGCTTGCACCGTATGCAACTCCACTAGGGCTATACACTAAATTAAATGAATTTAATAAATATCCAAGTGAAAGAAAAAATGCTATGAGTGAAGCTATTATTGCAATTTGTTTTCCTGCAAATACACTAAGTTCCTTAAATGTTGATTTAATATCATCGAAAGGATTTGCTGTTTTACCTGCGTTAAATGTATTTTTTGTTTTAAATACAAAGAATACCATTACTTTTATAATAATTAAAAGTACCAATAATGTCATTATAAAACTATATAATGATTGAATTAAAGGGAGTTTAAAAATATAAAAAGACACATCCAAATTAAAAATAGGATCTTTCACATTAAAACTAACTGCATTTATAAATTGAAGAAGCATATACCAATATGTGGATGAGAATGCAAAAGAAAATAGGAGTGAAACAAATAAATTACTTGCTATAAAAATCTTATTTTCAATAATATCCCTTTTTGTATTTACCTCTACTACTTTTTTCATATGTGCAATACTCTTTTTTATACCCTTATAGTATAATAATATACCAATATAACTAAGTATAAAAACAGGTACCATAAGCTTTAACACCGTGAGTATTTTTGTAAAGTATACTGAAAGGTAACCCATTGCATTAAACCACTCAATATTAATAATTACTTGCGCTATATTCCCTACAAAAAATAAGCATACCAAAATAATTATAATTATAAAAGATAGAATAAACTTTTTTTTCTTACTCATAAAATCACCTCTTATTTATTTTTTTTTACGTATTTTAATATATCCTATGTACATTATATCTTATATCTATCCAATCTACATTATTTTAATATTTTTTTTATAAGTTTTATTCTATTTCCATAAGGAGGGAAAATAAGTTTTATATCTATAGAAGTACTTTTCTTTAGTATACTTTTTCTATGAGAGAAGGTTTCAAAACTATCTCTTCCATGATACGCACCCATTCCAGAATTTCCAACTCCACCAAAAGGCATATTTGAACCTGCAACGTGAGATATAGTATCATTCACGCACCCTCCTCCAAAAGAAATTCTACTTAAAACAGAGGTTTCCACTTTTTTATCTTCTGTGAAAACATATAACGCTAATGGCTTTGGTCTATTATTTATCATTTCAATAACTTCTTCTAAATTCTCATATTCTAGTATTGGCATAATTGGCCCAAATATCTCATCTTGCATAACTGCATCCTGAAAGTCCACATTATCAATAATTGTTGGTTCAATGTACAAAGTACCTGCATTTGAATGTCCACCATAAATAATTTTATTCTTATCTTTCTCGATTATTGAAGCTAATCTTTCAAACTGACTACTGCTCACAATTCTGCCGTAATCAATACTTTTAGAAGCATCCTCACCATAAAAACTTATAGCTGTGCTTTTTAATTTTTCTATAAAATTTTCTTTTATATCTTTGTGCACAAATATATAATCTGGAGCTATACAAGTTTGTCCTGAATTTATAAGTTTACCCCATAATATTCTCTTAGCTGCTATTTCTAAATTAGCAGTTTTATCTACTATTACTGGACTTTTCCCACCTAGTTCAAGTGTTATAGGTATGAGATTTTCCGCAGCTGCCCTCATCACTATTCTCCCAACCTGTACACTCCCTGTAAAGAATATGTAATCAAATGCTGAATTAATAAGGGCAGAAGTAGTTTCTTTTTCCCCTTCAATAACTCGTATATAGTTTTTTTCAAAAATTTCTTCAATTATTTTTTTTACTAAACCTGAAACAGTAGGTGTATTTTCAGATGGTTTTAAAACAGCACAATTTCCAGCAGCTATAGCCCCTACTAATGGTTCAATTAAAAGCTGAAAAGGATAATTAAATGGTCCTATAATAAGCACTGTTCCATAGGGTTCATACATAATATACCCCTTAGATGGAAACTGATGTATAGGCGTCCTCACCCTTTTAGTCTTAGCCCACTTCTTTAAATGTTTTGTAAAATTACCTATACTATCCAAAATGAAACCAATCTCGGTACCATAAGCTTCAAATTCACTTTTTCCTAAATCCCTATACAATGCATTTATTATCTCTTTCTCATACTTTTTTATTACACTTTTAAGCTTCTTAAGTGCAGCTATTCTATATTCTATATTCCTTGTTTCTCCTGAAATAAAAAACTTATTATGCTCATTAAGAATACTTTCTACTATTTCTTTATTAATTTTATCCATATTAAAGCCCCCATTTGATTATTAACTTATTGTAATTATAAGTCTATACTCCTTATAACACAATTCTAGTCAAAAAAAAGAAATAAAAAGAACTAAGTTCTTTTTATTTCTTTGATTTACTTTTTATAATCAAATTAAATATAAATTAATTAACTTCTTGCAAATATCTCTTGAAATTCAACACCTTCAAGCTTTTCTTTTATTAGAAGTTCTTCTGCAACTGCGTTAAGTTTGCTTCTATTATCAGTTAAAAGCGTCAACGCTTTTGTATATGCAACATCTATAAGTTTCTTTATTTCTATATCTATTTTGTATGCTGTTTCTTCGCTGTATTTTCTATCTTTGCCCATATCTCTTCCAAGGAATACTTCATCACTACCTGAACCAAATGCTATTGTCCCAAGAGTGTCACTCATTCCATAGTCCATTACCATTTGTCTTGCGATTCCTGTGGCTCTTTCGATATCATTACTAGCACCAGTACTTATATCACCAATAACTAGTTTTTCTGCAACTCTACCACCGAGTAACCCCACAATTTCTTCTTCAAGTCTTGACCTAGACATATATGATCTATCTTCTTCTGGAAGACGCATAGTATATCCACCAGCCCTTCCTCTTGGAACTATACTTATCTGATGAACAGGATCAGAATTTGGAAGTAAATTCATGACAATTGCATGGCCTGCTTCATGGTATGCTGTAAGTTTTCTATCAACTTCACTAACAACTCTACTCTTCTTTTCAGGTCCAGCCATTATTCTTGTAGCCGCTTCTTCAAGTTCTTCCATTCCAATTAGCTTTTTATCTCTTCGCACAGTTAAAAGTGCTGATTCATTCATTAAGTTTTCAATATCTGCACCTGTAAATCCAGGTGTTCTTTTAGCAAGTACACTAAGCTTAACTTCAGGTTCAAGATGCTTATTTTTAGAATGAACTGCGAGTATTGCCTCTCTACCTTTTCTATCAGGTACCCCAACAAGAATTTGTCTATCAAATCTACCTGGTCTTAGTAGTGCTGGATCAAGTACATCTGCTCTATTGGTAGCTGCGATCATTATTATTCCTTCATTTTCTCCAAATCCATCCATCTCAACTAGAAGTTGGTTTAATGTCTGTTCTCTTTCATCATTTCCACCACCAACACCTGCACCCCTTTGTCTTCCCACAGCATCAATTTCATCTATAAAAATTATACAAGGTGAATTCTTTTTTGCCTGTTCAAATAAATCTCTGACTCTAGACGCTCCAACACCGACAAACATTTCTACAAAATCAGAACCTGAGATACTAAAAAATGGAACTCCAGCTTCTCCAGATATTGCTCTTGCAAGGAGTGTTTTACCAGTTCCTGGAGGTCCTATTAATAAGACTCCCTTTGGTATTCGAGCTCCCATTTCCATATATCTTTTAGGTTGTTTTAAGAAATCAACTATCTCCGCAAGCTCAGCTTTCTCTTCATCTGCTCCTGCAACATCATCAAAACTTACTTTTTTCTTATTAGGATCGGCAAGTTTCGCTTTACTTTTGCCAAATTTCATCACACCACCGCTTCCACCGGCGCCTTTTGACTGTTTCATAAATATAAATCCAAAACCTACAAGCATTAAAATCAATAATACATTAGGCAAGTACTGTAACCACACTGGAATAGTTGGTGGTTTTACGTATGTTTCTTCAACGCTTGCACTCTTTGGGTGATCTTTAATAAATTGAAATAGTCTGGCAGATGGAACAATTGTTTTATATGTAGATCCATTTTTTAATGTTCCCGAAACCGACATTTGATCTGTTTCAACCACAAAACTTTTTATAGTATTATTTGTCCAATTACTTTGAAATTGATTAAAATTAATAATAGTTGATTTCTGATCTGTTTTAGAAAGCATAAATACTGCAACAAGAACAAAAACTATAGTCCATGCAGCAATACCTGATCTTTTTTTCATCAGAGAACACCTCTCTTTCTCAATATATTACTTAACCTCTTATGTTCTTAGTCCTTAACTTATTGTATACTTAATCATATAAAAAATTCTATTGATTTCATAATACCTTCTACATTATATCCTTAATTGCCATAACTTCATAATAAAGTTTAATTTTTTTTAATTTTTTTTACTTATCTCATTATTTTACCCTTTCCACCCCTCCATATACTATGTTTATAAATGAGAGTATATCATAGCTATTATCAAAACACAACAGTTTCAAAACTACTTTGTTCAGTTATGTTGATATAAAATTTCCATTGTGTTATATTTATAGAAAATCGAGAACGGGGTGACAAAAATATGGATATAATAAACAAATCCGATTTTGTTGAAAATATCAAAGAAAAAATTCCAGTAAAACTTGGAAGGCCTATTGATAAGCTACGTGATCTCGCTATTCTTAGAGCAGCCTTAGAACTAGTAGCAGAGCAAGGATACGATTCTGTAACCATGGACGCTATAGCCCTACGCGCCCATGCAGGAAAAGCTACCTTATACCGCAGATGGAAGTCTAAACCATATCTTATTGCAGAAGCTATAACATTTATCATGCCCTGCGTGCAGAAGGTTGATCCTACCCGCTGTGGTGATAATTTGAGAAATTATTTATGTGAATTACTTAGCACATATTTCGGGGTAGACGACGAGGTTAGGCAAAAGGTAATGCTCTCCATCTCAACAGCAATAAGCAGGGATAAATCATTATCCGAAGCTATTCACCTAGATTGCATAACAAACCAAACATATATATTTCGTGAGGCCATAGCATGTAGCCTAAATAAAAAAATAGATGAACACCAATTGAAACTTCTCGCCGATGTAGGGCCAGCATTATTATGTTATCAACTTATATCCACAGGAAAACCAATTGAAATGAAATATGTAGAACATATTGTTGATGATTTAATAATTCCACTTATATCACTGAATAGAAATTAAAAACCTTCCTAAAATATTCATTACAAAACGATTTAAGTTCTTTACCAAATTTGGTTTTACATGTATTATTATTAAAAAGAAATATATAACTTTTCTTAATGAATACATACTTAAACACAAATGAGAGGAGATAATAAACAATGAGAATGACAAAAATAATATGTACTTTAGGCCCCGCTGTAGACGATGATATTTTATTAGAAGAATTAATACTCGGAGGTATGGATGTAGCAAGATTAAATTTTTCTCATGGCACTCACGCTGAGCAAAAAGTTAGAGTTGATAGAGTAAAAAAAGTTAGAAAAAAATTAAATATTCCAGTTCCATTATTGCTTGATACCAAAGGGCCTGAAATTAGATTAGGTAAGTTTAAAATGGGCAAAGTAACATTAAAAGAGAATAATATCTTCATACTTGTAAATGAGGATATTTTAGGAACAGATGAAAGATCAACTATTTCCCACAAAGAGTTATATAAAGATGTTAAAGTCGGAACTAAGATATTAATAAATGATGGACTTGTAGCCATAGAAGTACAAAAGGTTGTAGACAAAGACATACATTGCATAATATTAAATGGCGGTGACATAAGTAATAACAAAGGAGTCAATATTCCCGAGACAGATACCCATTTGCCTGCAATAACAAATCAGGACATTGAAGATATTAAATTTGCTATAGAAAATGAATTTGATTTTATTGCTTGTTCTTTTGTACGAAAAGCAACAGACGTAAACGAAGTTAGAAAAATATTAAAGGAATATGGTGGACAAGATATAAGGATAATTTCAAAAATTGAAAATAGAGAAGGCGTAAAGAATTTTGATGAAATACTAGCGGTTTCTGATGGAATTATGGTAGCTAGAGGCGATCTAGGCGTAGAAATACCTACAGAAGAAGTTCCTCTTGTTCAAAAAATGATAATCAAGAAATGCTATAACTATGGTAAACCAGTAATAACTGCAACTCAAATGCTAGATTCAATGATTGTAAATCCAAGACCAACTAGAGCAGAATCTAGTGATGTTGCAAATGCCGTTTACGATGGAACTAGTGCAATTATGCTTTCTGGCGAAAGTGCCATGGGTAAGTACCCCATTGAAAGTGTAAAAACCATGGTAAGAATAGCTCAAATGGCAGATGAGTCTATAGATTATGGCAGTAAACTAGCTGCAATGAAATTTGATACAATGGAAAATATCACAAATGCTATAAGTTATGCAACTTGCACAATTGCCCTACAGTTAAATGCAGTATCAATAATTTGTGCAACCCAATCTGGACAAACTGCTAGAATGATCTCTAGATTTAGGGCATCTTGTCCCATAATAGCAACTACATGGAATCCAAGGGTTCAAAGGCAGTTAGCTATTTCTTGGGGGGTGACTCCATTACTAGTTAAAGCTGCAACAAACGTTGAAGAAATGTTTGAAATTGGTGTTAAAACAGCTTTAGATATTAAGTTAGTTAAAAATGGAGATATTATTGTAATAACCGCTGGAGGACCAGTCGGAAAAGTTGGAACAACGAATATACTAAAAGTTGAAACAGTAGGCGAGTGATTTTAATTCCCTAATAATATAAAAAGCCAATCTAGATTAATACCTAGGTTGGCTTTGTTTATGGAAATATACTTACATTTATAACTTTTATCTCACTAAGTCTTCCAATTTCTTAATTGTTATTCCTTCATCGTATGTTAATAAGCAATCCTTATTAACAATAGTGTCAATGAACAATTTTCTCGCTATACTTTCTTTCAATATTTTCTCCATGCTTATTTATGCTTGTTTTAAAGTAATAGTCCCACCCTTTGATGTTATTTCACCATTATGTTTATCTCTTTTTCAATATTATCTGCAGCAATTTTTTCTTCTTCTGATATGTTCTCAATATGTATTAGACCTTCAATAAATGACTTATCTTTTATTGCACACTTTATAATTGAAATCATCTCATCCTGAGCATTCTTAATATCTAACTCACCATCTCCATCTAATACCTTACAAAATACTGCTTCACTTCTATTACCATTTTCATTAGATGCTATTGTATAGATAGGCCTTAGAATTTGTGCATCACTCTTAACAAATGTATCCGTCATTAATATCGTATATTCCATTTTAATCATTTTATTATCATGTTTTTTATGTTTAAGCAATACTATACAAACAAAAACCACAATTATAAAACCATAAATATAATTCATTGACTTCTCCCCCGATTGTTTTTGTTATATATTTTACCATTGTAGCAAAAATACTTCAATATTTTTAATCAACATTCCTACACATAAAAATAAACACCTATACCCTTATGGATATGGATGTTTTAATTTAACTTATTTCACAAAGAATTAAAAATAAATAAGAGTTCAGAAATTATATACACGCCTACTTGACAATATAGAGTAGTGGGTGTATATTTTTTCTATGCTATTAAGTAATACAAAGTAGGTGATTATTTGGCTAATTCAACGCAAATATTGAAAGGTTTACTCGAAGGATGTATTTTAAAAATTGTAAGTACCCATGAAACTTATGGTTATGAAATATGCGAAAAACTAACAGTGTATGGATTTCAAGAAGTTTCTGAAGGTAGCGTCTATCCCATTCTTATAAGACTGGAAAAGAAAAAGCTACTTTACTCTAATATGATTAAGTCCCCTTTCGGACCAATGAGAAAATATTATTATCTAACTAAAGAAGGAACTACGGAATTAGAAGATTTCATATCATCTTGGGATAAAATTAAGAATAACATTGATAATGTATTGGAGGGATAGTTAATGATGCTCGAATGGAGACTTAAAAAGCTTAGATTTAAAGAGCAAAAAAATTTAAATGGGAGTAACTTATATTTATATAGAAGCATAACTTCATATATACAGAAGAGCGAATTGGGCGGAACTGAAAAGGAAGAAATTCTTCAACAGGTCGTAGATATGATGTTACAAGCACAAATAGAAAAAAAGCCAATGGAATTAATTATTGGGAATGACTATCATGAATTTTGTAAATCAATTATTGAAGAATATAGTAGTGACAAAAGCAAAAACTACAGATTATTAGATTATATACAAAAAGGTCTATTTTACTCGATAACAAGTTCAGTTTTTTTGTGGATAGTGATTGGATTAAAAAATTCTTCATTTACCCTAGGCATAACTGTAGATATGCTTATAACAATAAGTGCTATTTCATTTATTTTAATTCCGGCAACACGAAAAAGTAGTCAAGAAAGTCCATCATTAAATTTTTGGAATAAAAAATATTACGCAATAAATAGTGGAATTACTGAACCTGGCTTTAATGGTTTTATTTTTGTGATATTTGCTATTTTATTAATAAGATTTATTCTTGGAGAGACTCTATCTACTAAAGTTTTTAGTTATACAATAACTCTACATTCAGCTACTCCATATATACTACTAATACTTTTAATAATTGGATTTATTGAAATTTATAAAAGAATGTATAATAAACGTCGATGATATCTGTCTAAATTTTTAAAATTCAACAATGTTACTAATATATGTTATATTATCCAAAACTAGTATATGAGGAGGTATGCACGTTGAATTATGACTTAATAAATTTAATGCAATTAATGTTTTTAGTGATATGTTTTACTGGCATACTATCATATACTTTATATACCTATAAAAATTTCAAAAATAAAACCAAAGAAAATATAACAAGAAGTGTTTTAATTCAGTGGCTTGGATTTATAAAAAAAGTACTTCCGGAAGATTATATTATTTATGAAAAATATGTTATATGGATATATGTAGAACGATTAAAAATTGAAATGATGTTTTAGCCAAAATTATTCGAGGGAGGATAAATATGAACATCATTTTTAATTTTTTAAGTAGTTTATTAGATTCAATTTTTAATTTTACTGGGGATTGGGGCCTGGCAATAGTTTTTCTTACCATAAGTGTAAGATTAGTACTTTCTCCAATGTCTTTCAAACAAAAAAAATCCATGCACCAGCAGCAAAAATTTGGTATAAAAATGCAAGAAATAAAGGAAAAATACAAGGATAACAAATACAGACTTGACGTCGAAGTTAAAAAACAATCTGCAGAGAGTGCAAAAAGTATGCTGGGTTGCTTAGTGACGTTGTTACAACTGCCTATAATAATGACCCTGTGGAGTGTATTTAATAAGCTTCCCGTGAGCGCTAGTACATTTCTTATACCATGGGTATCTAGTATTAAGGTCTCAGACAGTTATTTTATAGTTCCACTAATATATGTGCTTATATCGCTAACACCAAGTCTGCTTTCATATGTAACCTTACTTAAAATTGAAGGTCAGGCAACACTTAGCAAGAGTAATATAATAATAATGGCAGTAGCTGGTTTGTTTGTTGCTAAAGCAGCTCCAATCGCAGTTGGAATATACCTAATCACCACAAGTGTGTTCAACTTTCTAGAAGAGCTTATTTTTAGACTATATATAAGAAATTCAAAAATTAGGAACTAAAAATTAAGGGCTGAACAATTATGTTCTAGCCCTTAATTTTAATTTTTTGATATAAACATTATTTTAATAAGTAAACAAATGTCAAATTACCTATTACTTTAGATATTGGTTGTGGTTCAGTTAGTCCTTTAGGAACACTGCCATCATAAAAAAACAATGCATTATTTGTTGGATCGGCCCCGCTAAGAGCTTCACTCGCAGCCTTAAGCGCGCTTGCCTGTGCCGGTCTATTGATATTACCATTTAATACTGGTGTAAATTGATAACCTCCTTTTGTGCGTTCATTTATAACAGCACTGATTGAATTTGGAAAATATCCACTCTTAACTCTATTTACAACTACTGCCCCTACAGCAACTTGAGCACTATAAGATTCTCCTTGTGCCTCTGCAGTTATTAGTCTGGATAATAAGTTCAAATCACTTTCTGTATATTTTATTGCTATACGGTCTGCCTTAGCTACCGTTTTATCTTGAGCCTTTAATTTAACTTGCGATGTAGTAGAACTAGTTGTTACTGGAACCTTAATAATTTGTCCTGGGAAAATAGTATCATTCCATTTATTATTAGTTTTCCTTAAATCATTTAATGATTGTCCACATTTTTTCGCTATCACAGATAAACAATCCCCACTTTTCACAATATATGTTTTAGTTGTTAGTGAAGTTGCAAGTACATTTTGTGATGTAATTGTTGCAAAACCAATTGTTAATGCTGATGCTAAGAAAATAGATCTAATACTTTTAAATTTATTCATTTTAAGTGTCCTCCTAATGCCTTCCAGTTTAATTTGCTAATTATGGTATAGGCATATAAATTTATATAATTTTACTGCAAAATTAAATTTCGCTGTTTTATTCTAAATATCGTCATATTATACCATAATAATATAAAGATGGTATGCTAATATAATTTACTTTCTAATTTTTGTAAACTTTATATATAATATACGTTATAGTATTAATTTTATAAGAACATGACAACATACTTAATTTGAGTTAAATGGTTTACATATCTATCATATATGATAATATTAATATAAGAAGGTGATAAAATGTCATATGTATCTAATAGCAAAAAATACTTAACAATGAAATATAATAAATGCGGTAATAGCGGTTTAAAACTCTCTGCAATATCTCTTGGTTTATGGCATAATTTTGGTTATTCAGATTCCTTTGAAAACTCAAGAGCTCTAATTCATAAGGCTTTTGACCTTGGAATTACACATTTCGACCTTGCAAATAACTATGGTCCTCCTCCTGGCTCTGCAGAGGAGACCTTCGGCAAAATCTTAAAACAAGATCTTTCAGGTTATAGAGATGAACTTGTTATCTCTACGAAGGCAGGTTATACCATGTGGCCCGGTCCTTATGGTGATTGGGGTTCAAAAAAATATTTAGTCTCAAGTCTTGACCAAAGTCTAAAACGAACTGGACTCGATTATGTGGATATCTTTTATCATCATAGACCTGATCCTAATACCCCTTTAGAAGAAACTATGTCTGCTTTAGATTTAATAGTAAAACAAGGTAAAGCTCTTTATGTAGGCTTATCCAACTATAAACCAGCTGAAACCAAAATGGCTTCTGCTATACTAAAAAATTTAGGCACCCCTTGTTTAATTCACCAGCCCTCTTATTCAATGTTTAACAGATGGATAGAGGATGGTCTTCAAGATGTTCTAGAGCAGGAAGGTATCGGCTCTATAGCCTTTAAACCTCTACACCAAGGTTTACTGACTACAAAATATTTAAAAGGAATTCCTAAAGATTCAAGAGCTGCTGGCAACTCAGCTTTCTTACATTCTGAAGATATTACAAAAGAACAATTAGAAAAAGTTTCTAAATTAAATGTTTTGGCAATGGAACGTTCGCAAACTTTACCTCAACTAGCCTTAGCTTGGGTATTAAGGGGTGGACATGTTACCTCTGCACTAATAGGTGCAAGTAAGGTAAGTCAAATCGAAGATAACGTAGGTGCACTAAATAATTTAGACTTTAGTGCAGGTGAACTAGAACGTATAGAACAAATATTAGCAAACAAATAGTTATTTTTTTAAAATGGATTAAATTCACAGACTTCTATTTGTACAAATCTTAACGCTTAATTCATAAGCTTTAAGCACTTGCTTAGATTAATATGCAATATAACTTGCTTTTTGTAATAACCTGTGGTAGTATTAAGGAGTACTTAAATGAATAG
The DNA here is from genome assembly GCF_018861905.1 of Clostridium sp. DSM 17811. Lineage (GTDB taxonomy): Bacteria > Bacillota > Clostridia > Clostridiales > Clostridiaceae > Clostridium_AD > Clostridium_AD frigoriphilum. Next base: position 93,767 of record NZ_JAHLDU010000008.1, on the reverse strand, counting down.
TGAATAATGAAGCGCAGATATATTTCAAATATAATTTTTAAAATATAGTATTTTGTTATCAAAATTTTATTGGTTTGTTATTTCAAGTAGTTTAAGAAATAAAATTTCGGAGGTATACATTATATGAATGGTACAGTTAAATGGTTTAATGGTGAAAAAGGATTTGGTTTTATTACAGGAGAAGACGGAGTAGATGTTTTCGCACATTTCTCTCAAATAAATTCAGATGGTTACAAATCACTTGATGAAGGTCAAAAAGTTTCTTTTGACATAGTTAAAGGACCTAAAGGCCCACAAGCAGAAAATATTACTGTTCTTTAGTAGTAATATTAGACCAGTAAATAGGAAACTATTTACTGGTCTTTTTGCTTTTTGCAAAAGTCATATGCTGTGGTATTATATCACTAGCGTGTGACTTTTTTAGATTACATTTATAAAAAACACTTTATATTAATTTAAAAAGGATTTAATAGAATAATATTGAATCCTTATATATAAAAGTTTTTATATACAAATTTATGGAGGTGTATAAATGGATAAAATAAAACTCGGAAGAACAAATTTAATGGTTACTAGAAGTAGCTTTGGAGCATTACCAGTTCAGCGGGTGTCTTTTGATGAAGCAAAGAATATTCTACGAAAAGCATATGATAATGGAATAAACTTCTTTGATACAGCAAGAGCATATTCTGATAGTGAAGAAAAAATAGGTTATTCCCTAGCAGATGTTAGAGAAAATATTATAATTGCAACTAAAACCCACGCTAAAGATAGAAAAACTTTACTTGAACATTTGCAGACAAGTCTAAAAAATTTAAAAACAGATTATATAGATATATATCAATTACATAACCCTGATGTACTTCCTGATCCGAAAGACCCAGAAGGTCTCTATGCAGGACTTTTGGAGGCTAAGAAAAGGGGCCTTATTCGTTTTATAGGAATTACAAATCATAAATTGAAAAACGCAATGGATGCAGCAGCTTCAGGACTATATGACACTATACAATTTCCTTTATGTTCTTTATCTTCAGACGATGATTTGTTGTTAATAAAAGAATGTAAAAAAAGAAATATCGGGCTAATTGCAATGAAGGCTCTCTCAGGAGGTCTAATAACTGATGCATCCTCAGCCTTTGCTTTTCTACGTCAATTTGATAATGTTGTACCAATATGGGGAATACAAAGAGAAACTGAGTTAGATGAATTTATAACCCTTGAGAAAAATCCACCATTATTAGATGATATCATGTGGTCAATTATTAATAAGGATCGTAGTGAGCTTTCAGGCGATTTCTGTCGTGGTTGTGGTTATTGCCTTCCATGTCCTGCCGGAATTGAAATTCCTACTTCTGCTCGAATATCACTTCTTCTTAAAAGAGCTCCATATCAAGGATTTTTAGAGGATAGCTTTAAAGAAAAGATGGAACTTATAAATAATTGCATAAACTGTGGACACTGTAAAAACCACTGTCCTTATAAGCTTGATACTCCAAATCTTTTAAAAAGAGAACTTAAAAACTACTCTGAATTTTATGCTAAGAATAAAAATGTTTAGTTTAAAAAACTATAAATAAAAAACAGCCTCCCGTCCATTTTATAAAATGGACAGGAGGCTGTTTTTTATCTATTACTCTTTAAAGTACTCAGGATATTCTCTTAGCAATATCATTTTGTCGTCATTTACTTTTGATAAGTGCTCACCAACTATTTTTATACCTAGCTCACTATCTTTAGCCTTTATTGCATCAATAATGCCTTTATGTTGTGCAACAACAAGATCCATGTTCATACTAGATATTAAATTAAGTGCCCTTATACGATCAAAATCGCCATTCATAAAATGAATGGCATTGAAAATCCGCTCCTTTTTACATCCCTTAAAAATAAGTTCATGAAATGAATTGTCTAAATTAAATGCAGCGGTATAGTTATTTTTAAGTACACAAAATTGCTGTTGATTAATATTAGATTCTAAATCAAACAAATAACTCTCTTGAAAATCCTCGCAGGCCAATTCAATAACTGCTTGTTCAAGTTTTAACCTCATAAATCGAGCATCTTCAACACGTTTTAAATCAATATAAGAAACTTGAGTACCCTTCTGAGGATAGATTTCTAACAATTGCTCAGAAACTAATAATGAAAAAGCTTCCCTAACTGGCGTTCTACTTACATTAAGATTATTTGCAATTTCATTTTCAGAAATACTTTCTCCTGGTTTAAGATTAAGATCAATAATATTACTTCTTAGCACTCGATAAGTATAATTTTTTATAGTCTCATAAGAGTTTTTCTCTAATAGTTCAATTTTCATAATAAATTTTCCTTTATTTTAAATTACTTTAGTTTGTATAGCTAGTATGTTAGCACTATATTTTTATATTGTCAACATCAATCCTAATGCACCTTAGCACTGTATTCACCATCAAATAATTGTGTACCACAAGAAACTATAATAAAACATGTTAGATTAGCTGCAGCTTACGTTCCTTACCAGAAACTTTGCACAATTTTCTCGCCATTAGAAGCGCTTAAAAGAGGAACTGCTTTTCCAGAGCTTTATAGTCCATACGATGGAGAAGACAAAATATCTTCTAATTTAAAATAAAGTAACAAGGAGAGAACTTATGGAGAGTAAAATGGAGCTTTTAAAACAAATAGTTGCCGGCGAATTTATAAAAGAAGACCTAGCTTTGTACCTTAATACTCATCCAATGGATCAAGAGGCTCTTGCAAAATATAATTTCTATGTGGTGGAGACAAAAGGATTAAAAGATCACTATGAGATGAATTATGGAATGTTATCTGAACACGATACCCTCAGCCCTTAACCATGGCGGTGGTCAAGTAATCCATGGCCTTGGGAGACTGAATCAAATTTTAGTCTTAGAAAGGAGGATAAATAATTTATGTGGACATACGATAAGTTCTTACAATACCCAGTTAAAATTAAAAATCCAAATCCTGCAATGGCAAAAATAATTATAACTCAATATAGAGGACCAGATGGTGAATTAGGTGCCTCATTAAGATATCTAAGTCAGCGATTTCCCATGATTACTCCTCAAGCAATATCAACATGTAATGATATTGGAACTGAGGAATTGGCTCATTTAGAAATGCTTGGTGAATCTCTTAGAATCGTTCAAGATTACTTACAAGAACCTCGGCTATTTACAATGAAATAATAGCACAAATACCACATATTAACAAAAGAGAAAATGTAGATAAATAAAATCTGTGTTTTCTCTTTTATTAATTTAGATGACTCTAGAGTTAGGTTTATTTATGTTAATTTCATGTGTGTGATATAATAAAAAGGTTAGTATATATATTGGGAGATGATTGAATGATAAAAGAAAACATTAACGATTATAATTTAAGTAGTGAGTTATTAAAAGCAATTAGCTTGTTAAATTTCAAGGATTTTACAAACGTTCAAAAACAGGTTATACCTGCTGTGCTAGCACAAAAGGATGTAGTAGTAAAATCCAAAACCGGAAGTGGAAAAACAGCAGCGTATGGCATTCCCCTTTGTCAGTTAGTTGATTGGGAGGAAAATAAACCTCAGGCATTAGTAATTACACCAACAAGAGAACTCGCTATCCAAGTCAAAGAAGATATTTTTAATATAGGTAGGTTTAAAAGACTTAAAGTATGTGCAGTTTATGGAAAGTCGCCTTTCACCGATCAAAAAAAAGAACTTAAACAAAAAACACATGTAGTGGTTGGAACCCCTGGTCGCATTATGGATCATATAGAAAAAGGTACATTTGACACATCGAATATAAAATATCTTGTAATAGATGAAGCAGACGAAATGCTTAATATGGGATTCGTAGATCAAATAGAATCAATATTAAGTGGCTTATCAAAAGACCGTGTAACCATGTTATTGTCAGCTACAATGCCAAAAGACATACATAGTTTATGTAACAGATATATGAAAGATCCTATATATATTGAAATAGAGGATGAAAATAAAGCATCCGATAATATACTTCAAGAACAATATAACGTACATGAATTTGATAAAATAGATCTTTTAAGTGATTTAACCATTGTTGAAAACCCAGATAGTTGCATAATATTTTGCAATACAAAAGTTAAGGTAGATTCAGTTTATAACGACCTAATAGACCTCGAGTATACTTGCAAAAAAATACATGGGGGAATGGAACAAAGTGATAGATTAAGAGTGATGAATGATTTTAAGAAGGGTTATTTTAGATACCTTGTAGCTACAGATGTTGCAGCTCGTGGTATAGATATAGATAACATTACACTTGTAATTAATTATGATATCCCAGAGGACAAGGAAAGTTATGTCCATAGAATAGGAAGAACTGGTCGTATAGGTAAGATGGGCCGTGCTATTACTTTCGTAACAAATCGTGATAATAGATTTTTGTATGATATAGAGCAGTATATTGGTAAAGAAATTCCTTTGAAGGAAAGACCTGAATCTGAAATCGTAAATAATGCCAAAGAGGAATTTATTAATAAAATGGATACAAGACCTGTTCTTAAAGAATCAAAAGGAGCAGAACTCAGCAAAGAAATTATGAAATTACATATTAATGCAGGTAAAAAGACTAAGATGAGAGCAATGGATATCGTAGGTACCCTTTGCAGTATCGAAGGAATAACTAAAGATGATATAGGAATCATCAATATAATCGATATATCTACTTTTGTAGAAATATTAAATAATAAAGGTGAATTAGTGTTTAAAGCTCTACAAGATACACCAATAAAAGGAAGACTACGCACAGTAAGTAAGGAAATATTAGCAGACAGATATTAATATCTTAGTACCTATAGAATAGACACTTTTAAAAGAAGTGTAAAACTCTACTGGGTACTTTATTTATTTAGGATGAGCTCATCGCCTTTGAATTCTAAAATATCCCCTGGCTGACATTTAAGCTCACTACATATAGCCTCAAGGGTTGAGAATCTTATTGCCTTTGCCTTATTGGTTTTTAATATAGATAAATTTGAATTTGTAATTCCTACTCTAATTGCAAGATCCGATAAATTAATCTTCCTTTTTGCCATCATTACATCTAGATTCACTATTATTGCCATGTATTTCACCTCAATTTATTGATATATGTAATTATCTATATAGTTAAGTCATTTTCTTCTTTAACTTCAATCGCCTGCTTAAAAACCTTAGAAAGAATTAATGTAAAACAACCTGCAAAGAAAAAAATTATAAACTCAATATCTGTGTGTATTCCACTAGCATCTATTTCTATTAACTTAAAATTTAAAAATTGATTGTTAATAAAAAAATTGACCACATAACAACCTGAAACTGTAAAACACGATATAGCAACATTTCTTAAACTTTTAACATTTTTCCATACGAAAGGCGTCATTTTAACCAATGAATTTATAATACATCTAAGATAATACATTATACAAAGCAATGCAAAACCACCTAGAACAAATAGAGTACATGTAACAATATTTTTAGGATTAAATAAATTTGTTTGCTCAATTATCAAGGCCTTTCTCAGTATAAATAAATATACAATAAAACCTGTGATGATTAAAAGATCTAACATTAATTTTAATAAAGATGATAAAGAAGTTTTCCCATAATACTTCATAAAAATTTCCTCCATAACTTATATAAACTTTAAAATAATATTATCACATTAATTTTCTTTTTACAATATAGATTCACTGTTTATCAATGAATCCATACTGCAAAACATAAATTCACTCCATAAAGCATTAATTTACCATTCAGCTTTATTTAAATAAAAGTAATAATTAATATTTCAAAGAATATATTATAAAATAACACAAATTACAATTGTAAACTAAATCTTATAATTACAGTTGTAATTTAAATGGGGTGATATATCAATGTATAAAATGTCCAAAATATCAAATGCTGAATGGGAGATAATGAAAATAATATGGAATAATTCTGAAATTTCATCAATCAATATTATAAAAGAATTAAAGGATAAATCTGAGTGGAAACCAGCTACAGTTAAAAGTTTGATTAATAGATTATTAAATAAAAATATAATTGGATTTAATAAATTAGGTTATGAATATTTATATTATCCTTTGGTCTCAGAAGATGAGTGTATAAAGCTGGAAAGTTTTTCATTTGTTAATAAAGTATTTAATGGTTCTATTAAATCCATGCTTTTGACCTTCGCCCAATCAGAAGAGTTATCTGAATTAGATATAAAAGAATTAAAAGACATACTAAATGAATCAAGTAAAACGAAAGGTTGATATATATGATTTTTTTAAATGTTTTTGAAGTCATTATACTTTCCTCTCTAATTGGTAGCTTAATTGTACTAATGATATTAATTATTAAAGGAATACTTAAGAATAAATTGAATTTTACTTTTCATTATTATATATGGTTAATACTAATTATAAAATTAATAATCCCTTTTGGCCCACAAAACTCTTTAAATGTTTCTAATTTATATACCAAATTTCATGTACAGAGTACTACACATAAAAGCACACAACTAATACAAACAAATTCTTCAAGAGAAATTACAAATGTTACTTTAAGTCATTCAAAACTAACAAGTACCAATCCTTCTTCAAATGAAAATCTAACAAGTAAAACTATAAATCCACCTTTAAAATACAAAGTTAATATTGAAATTTTATTTTGTTTTATATGGATGTTTGGTTCTTTATTATCACTTTGTATATTAATTATGGGATATAAAAAGCTAAATAACATTATTAGAACTTCTATAAAAAACATAAATAATTCGCAAGAAATAATTCTAAATAAATGCACTAAAGCTATGAATATAAGCACTGATATAAAATTGTTATACTCTGAGAAAGTAAGTAGTCCTTCTTTATGTGGATTGATTAATCCCAAAATAATAATTCCAGCTAGAATAGCCGACAATGTTTGTGATAAAGAATTCAAATATATTATAATGCATGAATTAACCCATTTCAAAAATAAGGATATATTGATAAATTGGGCTATTACTTTATTGTCCGTAATCTACTGGTTTAATCCCATCTTACTATATGCTTTTCATAAAATGAGACAAGATTGTGAAATATCCTGTGATGGTAAAGTTATTTCTTATTTAGGCATTGGTGAAAATATACAATACGGAAATACAATAATAAAGGTATTGGAGCTAGGTGGCAAAAATAATAGACTTATTGGAACTACTTCAATGATTTTAAATAGTTTGGAAATGAAGAGGAGGATTATTATGATTTCAAAATATAAAAAAATAAATATTAAAGGTATATTATTGGGTGCTATCGCTTTTGTTATTATCGGCAGCCTAGGAATCGCATTAAATACTTCAAACGTAATTTCAGATAAAAATGTTGCTAAAGCAACAACATTACAAGCAAACGTACCAATAACTGCTTCTAAAAAAATAGTTGATACAACATTAAGTTCAGCGGTATCCTCTGCTAAAAAAAAGTCATCAAGTGATAACACGAATTCTATAGTACCATTTTTAGCTGATATAATAATATACAATAGTCACCCTAATGAAACCTACCCCTCTGGAATGAAAATAACTGATGTAGGTGCTTTAATAAATGCTAAACTTCTTAAAGAAGGCTTTAATAGTCATTTTATAAAAATTGATCAGCCTGTGAATTATAATAACTCATATCAAGTTGCACGTAGTATAATAACAAAAAATGTAAGTAATTATTCAAATGCTATCTTATTAGATATTCATCGAGATTCAGCAGTAAACACCACAAATCAACTCCAATTTGTACTCACTAAAAATAATCCTCGTTATGAAGCAAATAAAAAATTCGTTGATGGCTTATTAGAAAATATTAAAGATTCAAATGACGTTAAAACAGGAATATACTTTTATGAAGATGGAATATCATATTTCAATGAAGATTTATCTAACAGTTCAGCACTTATTGAGCTTGGAAATACTACGTCCAGTGACGGTGATATTAATGCTTGTGTAAAAGCACTTGTTTTCGCATTAAAGAATACTCAAAAGGTTTTACCCAACTAGTATATCCGTTTGGATATATTAGAATATAAATACATTAATAAATACTATATTGTAGCAAAAGAATAAAACCTAATAAACAGATTATTAAATGCAAATGTGGGGGGGATAAATATGAATCGTAATGCTATTAAAAAAAATAGTAAGAGCAAAATACTTTTAAGTGTTTTAACATTCCTTTTTATTTTTTTATTAGGTTTACTTTTGCCTAAGAGTGCTAATGCAACTAATGAAGGTAAATCTCAAAATTACTTTTTTATTAAGGCAATTACTAACACAGTAGCTTTATTTAATTCTCCTAGCAATGGAGAACAGGATACCAACAGTGAAATTAAATATTCAATCCTATCATTTTTAGGAATAGATATTTCCAATCCTATATCAATAATAACAAAAGAAATTGCTTATTTGGACAAAAATGAAGTTAGTACTAATGTAAACAATGAAGGGGATGATATAAACTCAATTGTTCCCTTCAAATTAGTTGAAAACCAGGTAAGTAAATCTAAAGACCCAGATGTTGTAGCAAACCTCATTAATAACGATTTGAAACAAACCCTAAATAAATCAAAGCCACGAGTACTAATATATCATTCTCATACAACAGAAGCTTATCGTACTTCTGAAAAAGATACTACTAAAACTGCTTTTAATGCGGATGAAACACTAAATGTATGTGCTGTAGGCGATGTAATAACAGAGCAACTAGAAAATAAATATGGAATTTCTGTTATACATGATAAAACTGTAAATAATGTACCTGATTATAATTCAGCATATAAAAATTCTGGAGTTAATTTGGATAAGTATTTAAAAAAATATGGAGATTTTGATTTAATTATAGATTTACATAGAGATGGCATTCCAACTTCTAGTAATAACGTACTAAAAACTAAAATAAATGGAGAAGATGTTGCTGAATTTCTATTTGTTGTTACACGTCAAAACCCTAGATATGCTAAGCAGAAAAAACTAGTAGACTCAATGGTTGGAATATCAAATAAATTATTTCCGAATCTTTTAGATCCAAGAGAAATCTATTATGCCGATTGGGGAATAAATTTCTATAATCAAGGTAGGAGTAATAATGCATTGCTTGTTGAGGTAGGAAATAATAATAATACTATATCACAGGTAAAAAACACTGGTATGTATTTATCAAGGATATTTGCAGAGCAATTAAATGGTAAAAAATAATCCTATTACCAACCATTTTGAATGTAACTTTATAAAGTTACATTCATCATTTTTTCTTAGAAACCATATAAATTATTTAATAATAAGACCAAGTATGCTTGATAATGAGATCGCTTGCGTTGTTGTAACCCTTGCACCTTTAACATCAGCAATATTTACTCCCATACCTTCAATGTTACAACTAGTAAAGTCTATTCCTTTAAGACTTGTGTAGTTCATTTGAGCCCCAAGCATATTGGACTCCCTAAATTCAACTTTTAAAAGCTTTGAATTTTGAAAATCTGAAGAACGTAATTGACACTCAAGAAACGCAACTTGCTTACAATCAGAATAATTAAAGAAAGCAAATTCACCATTACAATTATCAAAAATTACATCTCTAAAAGTTGTCTCACTTAAATTAATGCCAATAATTTTACAATTCACAAATTCAACCCTATGTAATGACGCCTCGTTAAAATCAACATTTGATAAATCACAATTTTCAAATCTTACATCTGTCATCTCTATACGTCTAAAAGTTATTTTATTAAAGATAACTTTTGTAAATATTACTTGTTTAAAATTTACTCTATCAGCTTCATGATTTTCTAAAGAGCAATCACTAACTGTTCCAAAAGAAAATATACTCTCATCCTCAATATTTTCCTTAGATAAATCTATAATATCTAAATCTGTATCAAATTTAGGTCTTATAACCTTTGTTTTTAATTTTTTCTCTTCCATATGTATTCCCTCCATTTAATCTTAAAACAAATAATTTACGGATATGCATCTCTAAATAACTACTTATTTTTTTATAATTATAATTATAATTATAGTATACTCTTTTAGTTTAATCCAAGTAAGCACAATCCTAAAACTACACTAAACAAATTAAGGCTATAAAATAACTACTCTTTTAAAGTAGCTTCTTTTATAGCCTTAAATACAAGCTTTCCCGCCTTAATAGGCCTTTCTAATATGAATAAATGTCCATATTCCTTTAGTGATATAAAAGTACTGTATTTAAACCTTTTTATTGTTTTTAGTAACTCTTCTTCACTAAAAAAGTAATCATCTTTCGCTAAAAATGCAATAACAGACATGTTATTATCTATCATTAATTCATTTTTAGAAATTTCGTTCATGCTATCACACTCCAGAAAATCTGCATGGCAAGTAGCTGACAAAGTACATATTAAATTAGGATTTAGATATTTAATATACCAAGGAGTCTTACTTATACAATTTTTCTCCATTAGTGATTTTACATTAAATATTTTAGTTTCTTTATTGTATAATCCTTTAATAACCGCCTTATCATACCTCGTAAATCTAGCGCTAGCAAATAAAATGCAAAGTTCTATATTCTTTTCTAATAGCTTTCTGTTAACGATATTTAGAAGTGTCATTCCACCAATTGAATAACCAAGCAATGTAATTTTCGCGCTGCAGTAATTTTCTTTGATTAAATGTTTTATAACATTCACTTGAAAATCAATCAAATCATTTCCATCAGTTAAAGGTTCTCCCTTAGTTAATGACTTTCCAAACCCATGTCCCGGTGTATTAATTATAATAACTTCGGTTTCCTTAAACTGCTTTGCAAATATAGCGTAATTTAATGCATAGGTGCCTGCCCCAGTAAGAATTATAACTGTATTATATCGTGGTTTAGACTCCACTTTTTTCAAACAAATAATTTCTTTATTATTAATAATCAAGTTAATCTTCTTAAGCAAAACACCCACTTAAATCCACCTCTTTTTCTATTCTATCTTTATTATGTTACCCACTATTTCTTTATATAAATCTATTTTTATAATTTATAGATTCCAACATGCTACTCGGTGCCCTCCACCTATATCTTCAAACTTAGGTTCCTCTTTTGTGCATTTTTCCGTACACTTAAAACATCTAGTATGAAAACTACACCCAGATGGTGGATTAATTGGACTTGGCACATCACCCGTTAATATTATTCTACTTTTTTTCTTAGTTGGATCTGGAATTGGAATGGCTGATAATAGTGCCTGTGAATATGGATGTTTAGGTTCATTATAGAGTATATCTCCATCTGCAATTTCAACCATTTTCCCTAAATACATTACACCAACTCTTGTACTTACATGTTTAACTACATTTAACCCATGTGCAATAAATAAATATGTTAGATCAAATTCTTTTTGCAGATCATGAAGCAAATTAAGTACCTGTGCTTGTATAGAAACATCTAATGCTGATACTGGTTCATCGCAAACAATAAGCTTAGGATTTAGAGAAAGTGCCCTTGCTATACCAACTCTTTGCCTTTGGCCACCACTGAATTCGTGTGGATATCTATTTCTATGAAAACTAGCCAGGCCTACGCAATTCAAAAGTGATAAAACTCTCTTTTCTATATCCTCTTTTCTTTCTGTTTTATTTACCCTCATAGGCTCAGCTATTATATCACCAATGTTCATCCTTGGATTTAGAGAAGAGTAAGGATCTTGAAATATAATTTGTATGTTTTTTCTCATACTCTTTTGCTCTTTTTTTAATAACTTAGCTATATCGCTTCCTTCAAAAATAACTTGACCCGATGTTGGAGTCATAAGATTAACAAGCATTCTACCAGTAGTTGATTTTCCGCAACCGGATTCACCAACCAGACCTAAGGTTTCACCCTTAAAAATATTAAATGACACACCGTCAACAGCCTTAACAAAATCTGTTGTTCCACCAAATACACCAGATTTTACAGGGAAATATTTTTTTAAATCTTTAACTTCTAATAATGGTTCCATATTTACACCTGTCCTTCCCGTTTATCACTGTATAGAAAACAACGAACTTTTCTACCTTCATATTCCACAAGCTCTGGTTGCTTAACCTTGCAAATATCCATACATTTACTACACCTATCACTAAAAGAACATCCTTTGGGCATATGTAGCGGGTTAGGTACCATCCCAGGAATCATAAATAACTGGTCAACCTTTTCATCCACCTTTGGTATGGAAAGAAGTAGACCTTGCGTATATGGATGTAACGGTTTCTCAAATAACTGAAGTGAAGTTGCTCTTTCAACGATCTTACCACAATACATTACTACAACCTTATCTGCTGTTTCTGCAACTACTCCAAGATCATGGGTAATTAAAAGAATTGCAGTGCCGAATTTATCTTTTAATTTTACTATTAATTCTAAAATCTGGGCTTGTATAGTAACATCAAGAGCAGTTGTAGGTTCATCTGCAATAAGTAATTCTGGGTTACAAGAAAGGGCTATAGCAATCATTACTCTTTGCCTCATTCCACCACTTAATTGATGAGGATAATCGTTTATTCTCTTCTCTGGAGTTGGAATCCCTACAAGCTCTAGCATCTTAACTGCCTCAGCCATTGCATCTTTCTTTTTTAATTTTTTATGCCTAGTTATAGTTTCCGCTATTTGCTTTCCTACAGTAAATACAGGATTTAAAGAAGTCATAGGTTCTTGAAATATCATCGCTATTTCATTACCTCTTATATTTCGCATTTCTTTATTACTTTTCTTTAATAAATCTTCGCCTTTAAATAAAATCTCTCCACCTATAATTTCCCCAGGTGGATTTGGTATAAGACTCAATATTGATAATGAAGTTACACTTTTACCACTACCAGATTCACCAACAATGGCCAGTATTTCACCTTTGTCCACATCAAAATCTACACCATCTACTGCATTTACGAGTCCACCTTTAACTCTAAATTGAGTTTTTAAGTTTTTAACTTCTAGTAACATTATGTTATCCCCCTTATTGATGAAGTTTTGGATCCAAGGCATCTCGGAGTCCATCACCAAATAGATTGAAAGCAAGTACAGTTATTGTTATAGCAATACCTGGAAATAGAATTATATGAGAAGCATTATAAAAATATCCTCTCCCTGCTCCGAGCATGCTCCCCCATTCTGCTTGTGGCGGTTGTACTCCAAGGCCCAAAAATCCAAGAGCCGCCGTATCTAAAATAGCGTTAGATACTCCAAGAGTCGCACGCACAATTATAGGTGAAATTACATTAGGTAATATGTGTTTAAATATTATAGCAAAATCACTATTTCCAATAACTCTTGCAGCCTGAACATATTCACTATCTTTAATTGATAATATTGAACCCCTAACAATTCTCGCATATTCAGGAATTGTAACAATACTTATTGCAATTATAGCATTATCTATCCCCTTACCTAGAACACTCATAAAAGCAATTGCTAGTAATAAAGAAGGGAAGGCAAGTATAATATCCATAAATCTCATAATTAGCATATCTACCTTGCCACCATAATATCCAGCTATGGATCCTACAACAATTCCTATAGATAAAGCTACTGCAACTGCTGTAATACCAACTCTTAAAGAAATTTTAGTACCATCTATTATCCTGCTTAAAATATCACGACCCTGCTCATCTGTTCCAAACCAATGAGCTAATGATGGTTTTTGAAGGCTTTGAGATAATTCACCTATATTCGGATTATAAGGCATAATTAATGGTCCCAAAATGGCAACAAGTACTAATATTATTATAATTACGAGCCCGACTAGAGCTGCTTTATTTTTCTTAAGCATATACCATGCATTCCCAAGTTTAGATTCTTCTTTAGGAGTGTTTTGCAATTGTACTTCTTCATTTAAATTTTGGGTTATCATTTTATATCGCTCCTCTAAGAATATTTAATCCTTGGATCTATAAATGCATAAATTATATCTACAATTAAATTAACAAGAACAAAAATTACTGCCATCATCATAACCGTACCTTGCACAACCGGATAATCTGTAACTAAAATTGCATCTACTACGTATTTACCAACCCCTGGCCATGAGAATACAGTCTCTGTTAGTACTGCTCCACCTAATAACGATCCTAGTTGAAGTCCTATTACTGTTATAATTGGAATCAATGCATTTTTCAGTGCATGTCCAAATATAACTGGTCTTTCTAAAAGCCCCTTCGCTCTAGCGGTTCTAATATAATCTTGTCTTACAACCTCAAGCATAGTAGAACGAGTCATTCTTGCAATAATCGCAGTGGATGCAGACCCAAGTGCTACTGCTGGCATAATTAGATGTTTTAAAGCACTAGAGAATGCGGCCATATTTCCAGTAGCCAAAGAATCAATTAAGTATAGGCCTGTAATTCTAATTGGTTCAAGTCCTATATCTATCCTCCCGGATACCGGCAACCAATGAAGTTGAACTGAAAAAACTAATATAAAAATTAAGCCTAACCAAAATATAGGCATTGATACTCCAAGTAGTGATACTATCATGCAAATATAATCAGCAATTGAGTTTTGTTTAATAGCAGAAATAACCCCCATAATAACTCCAAAAATAGAAGAAAATATAATAGCTGCTAATGCAAGTTCAATTGTAGCTGGGAAACGTGCCATTATTTCATCCCATACCGGAGTTTTTGACATAAGTGAATTTCCCAAATCCCCATGAAATATTCCTATTAAAAAATCCCAATACTGAAGATAAATAGGCTTATTAAGTCCAAGTTGTTCTCTTAGAGCTATAATCTGACTTTGACTTGCGTGCTGACCAAGAATTGTGGCAGCTGGATCAGTAGTAAACATGTGCATAACCAAGAAAACAAGCATTGATACTCCAACAATAACGGGTAATAGCAAAAGCAGTCTTTTAATAATATATTTAGCCATGGTTGCCTCCTCTTTTAATCTTAAAAAGTGAAACACCGCAACTTGCGGTATTCCACTTAAAAATCTTTCTTAAATAGAATTATTTATCTACACCACTAAAGAATACTGTTCCTGTTGGATGTATAGCAAAACCAGTAACCTTAGGTGAATATGCTGCAAGGGCTTGTGAATGTGATATTGGAAGCCATGGAGCATCTTTTGCTACTACTTGTTGAATTTCTTTATAAACTTTATTTCTTTCCTCTCCATTTGGTAATGCTCTGCCTTTTACAAGTAAGGCATCCACAACAGGATTGGAATATTTAGCTGAATTCAAAGTAGATTTAATTTCATGTGAATCAAGTAATGTAAGGAAGTTATCCGCATCACCATTGTCACCAGTCCAACCATAGAAGAATATATCTCCTTCTCCATTAGCAAGTTTTGCTTTGTAATCAGTCCAATTGTATGAATCGATTGTTGCTGTAACTCCAATCTTTGCCAAGTAATTTTGAACTGATTCTGCAAGTTTTTGACCACCAACTGTATTATATGGTCTAGGATTAGAATAAGTAATAATTTTAACCTTTAAATTCGATTTACCAGCATCTTTAAGCATTTGTTTTGCTTTTGCTACATCATATTTATATGGCTCAACTGTCTTATCATAACCAGGCATAAAGGATGGAAGTGGACTGTTTGCTACAGTTGAATATCCTTGATACAAATATTTAACTAATTCATCGCGATTAATTGCATGAGAAATAGCTTCCCTTAACTTAACATCATTAAATGGTGCTCTTGATGTATTAAATCCCATATAGTTGATGTTCATTCCATCACTTTGATATATTTTCATATTACTAGATTTTAATTTTGCAATATCATTAGGGTCAACTCCATCGATTATGTCTGTTCCAGCAGTCATTAAATCACTGGCACGTACTGAATTTTCTTTTGTAAACTTAAACACTATGTTATCAGCTTTTGGTTTAACTCCCCAATACGTATCATTTTTCTTAAGTTTTATTGACTGATTTTTATCCCAAGATACAAAAGTATAAGGCCCTGTACCAACTGGGTTTTCAACAAATTTAGCTCCAAACTTTTTAGCTGCTGTTGGACTTACAATCGGAGCTGCAAGACACATAGCAAGATTCGCTAAAAACGGAGTGTATTTATTTTTAAGCGTAAACTTAACTGAATAATCACCAGTTTTTTCAAGTTTTGCTACTGGTCCAAATGTGAAAGATGCATAAGGCATATCATTTGTAGCCTTTGGAGGTAATTGTCTTTCAACGTTATATATAACCGAATCTGCATTAAAAGGTGTTCCATCTTGGAACTTGACATTCTTTCTTAAATTAAAAGTATATTCTTTTCCATCAGTACTAATTTTCCAATCGGTAGCAAGACTAGGTTCAATATCAGTAGATCCATCCTTGTATTTAAGAAGACCTTCATAAACATTAACAATAACCTTAGCAGATTCACCATCATCTACATAAGCTGGATCTAATCCTCTAGGATCTGCTCCCTGAGAATAAATTATTGTTTTTGGCGTTCCCGTTTTGGTTGCGGTGGCCTTTGAACTTCCACAACCTGTAAGCGCGGTACTTAATACAAGTACCCCTGTAAGCATCATAGCAAGATATTTCCTTTTCATATTAATTTGCCCCCCTAAAATGTGTAACCTTCTTAATTTAATTACTCTAACTCTCTAAATAATTCATATTTAAAACTGAAAAATTCGTTTTGGAATCATGCATTTATTTAGCCTATTTTACCATCATATATTTATAATTGCAAGTTTTATTATTTTTAAATTCAATTAATTATTTATTGCACCCTTGCAACTATGTATATGTCATAAATTCCATTTTTATGAATTATTAATTGAGTACTGTTTTATATTTAAACGTATAATTTTGAAACTACGTTATATAAGCTATTGATAAATATGGTTTTTACTGCAATAATAAGTATGGGTTAAGATATAAATCAGAACAAAAAATTGTTATTATAATTAAACTAATATCGGAGGTAAATATATGGAATCAGTTAATATTTTAGGTACGGGGAGTGCTATGGTTACAAAATGTTATAACACTTGTTTTACCATTTCTAGCGGTAAAGAGCATTTTTTAGTAGATACAGGTGGTGGAAATACCATACTCTCAAACCTAGAAAAATTAAACATAGATATAGGCAATATCCACAATGTTTTTATATCTCATAGACATAACGATCATATTTCTGGCATTGTTTGGATCATTAGGGCTGTAGCTCAGCAAATTATGAATGAAAAATATGACGGCAATCTAACAATTTATTGCCACAAAAATAATATTGATATAATAAACACAATAAGCGACTTACTTTTAGATAAAAAATTCACAAAATACATTGGAACCAGAATACTATTTAATGAGATTTATGATAAGTGCACTGTTTCTATACTAGACTTAAATATAAATTTTTTCGATATCAGAAGTACTAAAGAACTTCAGTTTGGCTTTAATACAACACTCAAAAACGGAAAAAGTTTGGCTTTCTTCGGTGATGAACCTTACAATGAAGAGTTATTTGAATATGCTAATAATGTAGATTATCTTTTTCATGAAGCCTTTTGTTTATATTCACAAAAGGATATCTTTAAACCTTATGAAAAACATCATGCTACTGTAAAAGATGCTTGTGAAAATGCATCTAATCTAAATGTGAAAAATATAATTCTATTTCATACTGAGGATAAAAATATATTAAATAGAAGAAAACTATATACTGATGAAGGCAATAAATTCTTCGCAGGAAATATTATTGTTCCTGATGATTTAGATATTATTGAATTGTAAATTATTTAGTAAACAAAATGTTTACCATAAGTCTGTGCCCATAATATCCTAAAGATATTATGGACGCAGACTTTTTTATGCAAGAACAAATATATAACATGTTATTCTATAAAATTATATTCTAAATAAGAATACTTTTTCCATAAATAGTTCAGAATAAAAAAGAGTGATATATGCACATGGAAGGAGTAAATTATGAAAGTTGGTATTCCTAAAGGGTTATTATATTATAAATACTACCCATTTATAAACACATTTTTAAACGAACTAGGTGTAGAAATAATTACATCTACCGATACGAATAAAAATATTTTAAATGAAGGAATTAAATATTGCGTGGACGAGGCTTGTCTGCCTATAAAGATATTTCATGGACATATCTTAGATATAAAAGATAAATGTGATTTATTAATAATACCAAGATTTATGATGGTGCGCGAGCGCGAATTTATATGCCCAAAGTTTTGCGGACTTCCAGAAATGATTTTATGTAGCATACCTAATATGCCAAAAGTAATGACAGAACCTATCTATGCAACAAGCGAAAAGGAATTATATACTTGGTGCAAAAATTTAGCTAACATGATTATAAAAGACAAACGTAAAACAAAGGTTGCATTTAACAATGCTCTAGAGGAACAAAGAAAGACTAAATTTGGTATCAAAGATGAAGGCTATAAAATAACTATCGCTCTAGTTGGGCATCCATACAATCTCTACGATACCTTTATTAATATGGATATAGTAAAGAAATTAAACAAATTAGGAGTCGGGATCATAACAGAGGAATACGTTAGTGAAGAACAAATCAAATCAGAGGTAAATACTCTTTTTAAACGTCCCTTTTGGACTTTTGCATCAAATTCTTATGGCTTTACAACTAGTATATCTAAAAATAAAGAAATAGATGGTGCTATATATATATCATCCTTTGCTTGCGGAATAGACTCTGTTGTAATTGAACTTATTAAAGATAAACTTTGCGGCTTCCCTCTTTTAGTCTTAAAAGTTGATGAACATACTGGTGAAGGTGGTCTAGATACAAGAATTGAGGCCTTTATTGATATGATTGAAAGGAAAAATAACAATGAAGATAACATTTCCACATTTCGGCAACACACATCTTGCAGCTAAAGCATTATTTGATGGACTCGGTATAGAATGTATAATTGCACCATTTAGTAGTAGCGAAGCATTGGAGCTAGGCTCCACGTTTTCTCCTGAAGAAATGTGCTTACCTTATAAAATTATGATGGGTAATTATTTGCAGAGTATAAAGCTTGGGGCCGATACCATACTCCTTCCCGGAAGCTGTGGTCCTTGTAGATTTGGTGAGTACTGCGAATTGCAAATAAATGCACTTAAGAAAATGGGGCACAACTTAACTTTTATTGTAATTGATAGTCCTTTTGATATTGGCAAAAATGAATTTTTAAATCGACTATCCAAGATATCAAATAATAGTAAAGAAGGTAAATTACAAAAAATCAAGGCATTAAAAGTGGCCTACACGGTAAATGAACTTATAGATAAAATTGAAAGTAAAGTACATTATTTAACAGGATTTGAAGTTAACAAAGGTCAATTTAAAAACCTTTTAAAAGAATGTACCATAAATGCCGCGAAGGCTCCTTCACCACCACAGATGGTGAGTATTTTAAAAGAATATAATAATAAAATAGATAATGTTCCTATTAATAAAGATAAGGCCCCAATTAAAATTGCAATTATTGGTGAGATTTATACTATAATTGAGCCCTTTGCTAATCTATATATAGAAGATAAACTTATGGACTATGGAGTATCCACTAAAAGAAAACTTACTCCTACTTGGTGGATTAAAAATGCATTACTCAGCCCATTTAAACTTAACTCAATTGACATAAGAAAAGCCTCTAAAGAATATCTTCCATATTATATTGGTGGTCACGCTAGAGAATGTGTAGGAGAAGCACTTCTTTCAGAAAAAGAAAGTTTCGATGGGGCAATTCAGATTTTCCCTATGGGATGTATGCCTGAAATTGTATCAAAATCAATTCTAACTAAAATTAATAATGACAAAGATTTTCCAATAATGACTTTAATAGTAGATGAAATGACTGGAGAAGCCGGATATATTACTAGGATAGAAGCATTTGTAGATATGTTAGAGAGGAGAAAAAACAATGTATTATATGGGAGTTGATGTAGGGTCTGTAAGTACTAACATTGTACTATTAGATAATTCATTAAATGTTATAGAAAAATTATATTTAAGAACAAAAGGTAAACCTATAAAAGCAATTCAAGATGGATTAAAAATATTAAGCAATAAATATGATACTAAGCAAATAAAATCTGTTGGAACCACCGGGAGTGGAAGACAAATGGCATCTTTTTTAATAGGTGCGGACATTGTAAAAAATGAAATTACTGCTCATGCAGTTGCATCCCTTGAAATTGACAAAGAAGTAAATACCATATTAGAAATAGGTGGTCAAGATTCAAAGATAATATTATTAAAAAATGGTATAGTAACAGATTTTGCAATGAATACAGTATGCGCAGCAGGTACGGGGTCTTTTCTTGATAGGCAAGCAGAAAGGCTAGAGATACCTATTGAAGATTTTGGAGACTATGCATTAAAGTCAAAATCGCCTGTTAGAATAGCTGGAAGATGTGCTGTTTTTGCAGAATCTGACATGATACATAAGCAACAGCTTGGATATAATGAAGAGGACATAATAGGTGGGCTTTGCGAAGCAATGGTAAGAAATTATTTAAGCAACGTCGGGAAAGGAAAACAAATCCATTCAAAAATATTTTTTCAAGGTGGTGTTGCAGCGAATATTGGTATTAAAGCAGCTTTTGAGAAAGCCTTAAATACTGAGGTTTATGTCCCAGCTCATTATAATGTAATGGGCGCTATAGGGGCTGCAATACTTTCAAAGGAAAAAACCATGAGGATAGGTAAAACAAATTTTAAAGGGTTTGAAATAGCATTTAATGATTTTGTACCCAGAAATATTGAGTGCAATGGTTGTGGTAATAATTGTGAAGTAATTGCAATAAGAGATGGTGAAAAGACCGTAGGATGCTTTGGAGATAGGTGTGGCAAATGGAGCAATAAAATGGAACTCAAAAGGAGAGATATCAGATAAACATTTACCTACTATCTCTGCTTTTTTAGTATACATCAGCTGATATTCCATTTCTTCCATTTCTTTTAGCAATATAAAGTTCATTATCAACTTTTCTTATAAATTCATTTATTGTTATGTTTTCATTAGGAAAAACCGAAGATATTCCAATTGATAAAGTAATTCTATCTGAAATTTCTGAGAATTCATGTCTAATATTTAACTTTTTCAATTTACTTCTTAAATTTTCTCCAAATTTAATTGCATAATCAATTGAACTTTCTGGTAATAAAATCACAAATTCATCACCACCAAACCTTGCAACAAAATATGGTCCATTATTTAGATTTGCCAGAATACTGGCCACTCTAGCTAAGCAATTATCCCCCTCTAAATGACCAAGGTTATCATTATACTCTTTAAAATAATCTATATCAATTATTAGTAAAGCTAAACTATTTCTTTCTCTTATACTCCTCTCCCAAACATCATTTATGTATATATCAAACTTTCTCCTATTAGAAATCCCCGTTAAACTATCGTTTTCAGACAAAGATAATAATACTTTATTCAATTTTTCTAATTCAATTTGAATCTCTTTTGTTTTTTTAACCTCCGCCTCTAATTCCATTGATTTTATTGAATTATTAATTGCTATAGCAGCATAAGATGATAGTGCTTTAACCATTTCAATATGATATGGTGTAAAAGCATTTTTCCCTTTACTTTGTATTGACATTACTCCTATAATCTTCGCATTTACTATAAGAGGACAAAACATAAGTGAATTTATTTCAGCATTATAATTCAATTTTAGTTGATTATTAAATGCTCCCTCGTTAATATATTTGGGAAACTCTTTACTAACATCATTAATTATAATCAACTCACTACTCTCAATACATTTTTTTGTAAAACTTGGTTTACTTAAAAGTGAAAGAGCAGGTATGTTTTCCTTTTTGCCATTAATAATAGCGTCTAAATAATTTATCATAGAATTATTTTCATCATAAAGACCAATGCAGAAATAAGAAAAATCCATAAAATTTTTAATGCTCGAATAAAGTATATCTAATATCGAATGTT
Source organism: Clostridium sp. DSM 17811 (assembly GCF_018861905.1). Classification (GTDB taxonomy): domain Bacteria; phylum Bacillota; class Clostridia; order Clostridiales; family Clostridiaceae; genus Clostridium_AD; species Clostridium_AD frigoriphilum. Next base: position 71,827 of record NZ_JAHLDU010000008.1, on the reverse strand, counting down.
CATTTAAAGTGGAAGTTATTTTTTGTCCTAGTTCACTAATAATAGATATTTTTTCAACAAGCATTTGTAGGGATTGTGATTCTATTTTTAAGTTTTCATTTTTCTCTATAATTCTATTATTCTCTTTTTCAATTTCTAACATCTTCTTTTTCATATTTAAACTCTGAATAATATTTTTATTATAATCTTCTAAATGTTTTTTTTCATATTTATAGTGCAATTTCATATATCTAAAAGAGGATTCATATTCTCCTGACTTTTCATAAAATATTGATAACATCATCGATATTTCAGATACTTTTTCATGCTGTTTATATTCTATTGATACATTACAGGCATTTATTAATATACCAATTGCTTTTTTTATTCTTTTTCGTTCCATCATATATTCATAATAACTGAGTAATGCATCAATTTTATAACTAGGTATTGATTCTTTTTCATTCAAATTTATAGCAATATAAAAATATTCATCAGCCTTTGCGTAGTCTCCTTTTTTCCATGAAGTCTGCGCTAACAATTTATAGATATCAGCATCCGCTATAGTATAATTATACCGTTTCATATACTTTAAAGCTTTATATGAGAGAATATTTGCCTTTTCATATTCCTCTAACAAATAATAAATTTCACCTAAACTAAGGATAGTTACTCCACTAGATAAGCTATAATCCGATAAAGAATCTATGTCATACGCTCTTTCACTATAACTTAATGCTTCTTTGTATTCATTAAGTAATTTGTAATTTTCTGCAATATTATTTAAAGTAAGCATTATGGATTTTTTTGAAGTAGCCTTATTATCATATCTTTTACCTAAATCAATTTCTTTTGCAATTATTTGTGCTTTATCATAAAAGCTCATACTTTTTTCAATATCACCTAACTCACTAAATATAATACCTAACAAATTATATTCCAACCATATGAGATCACAAAATCCTTCTTCAATAAAATAATGAAGTGAAGCAAATATTAATTCTAAGGCTTTTTCATCATTCCCAATGCTATAGTAAGAATAAGCCATATATAAGTTGGCTACTTTTTCACCAAGTGTATATCCTATCTTTTCAGATAAGTGTAATGCGTCATTTGAGAATTCTATCGTCCGCTGAGAATCACTATTTTTTAGTGAATTAGCTTTTTCTAAAAGTACCTTAATTTCTCTCCTTACATAACCATCATTCATGAAATTACTCCTATTCAATATTCATAATTATTTTGAATTAAATTACTTTTACCTATTTCTTTAGTACTGCCCTTTTTTATAAATACAATGTTACCATTAAACATAAATACATACAACTTAAAAGCTACAAAATTGTAATAAATAAACATTAGGCTTACATTTTTAAATAACTACATCAAAATGAAATACATAAAAAAGAAGCCATAAGCTTTTAATTTAAGAGCTTATGACTTCCTTCTATTATTTAAATTATTTTAATAAAGATTTTATTGCAAGTAATTCCTTACTTAAATTATCATCCTTCATCATTTCAAGTACAGAATTAAGCATTACACGTACATCATGTTGTCCTTTATAAATAGGAGTAAGTCTCTTATTTAGATTTAGGAATTTATAAACAGCAATTTGTGCACCTCTTACTGAATAATCCATTGTAAATACTACGTCATCTTTTATTTCACAGAATTGTCCAAGCAATGCTAAATTAGTTGAACCTTCTGGAATATTTTGAGGTCTATCACCCTTTGCCCTAGTTAAAAATTGTGCTGTTGTAAACGGTAATATACATGGTATACAAATAGATGTTTCTATAATTTTCTTCATATCATCTTTAAAGTTTAGGTGATATAATACCTCAGCTAATATTTCCGCGCCGCTACAATCTACCATTCTCTTCTTTATAAAATCACCTTTTGCGTATGGGAATAAAGAATAACCCCAAATAATTTGTATTTCATCAGCTTGACCAATAAAATGTGGTTGATTATGCAAAACTATTGTCATGAGCCATGCAGAATCTCTAAATGTCATATGGGCACCAGTACCCGGCTGATTACCTGAGAATTCTATTATTTTCTTATACATTGTTGGATCCTTAAGTGTAACTGTGAAAGACTCCCACATTGATTCTTCAACTCGTTCATCAAAAACCTTTGGATTACCAAACTCAGGACGACCCTTTGCAATTTTCTCCCAAAGATCCCATGCTCCACCTACATGCTTGTCATTAATTATTGCCGGCTTAGTCATTGATCCAAGGCTAGTACCCGCTGTTAATGAACCAATAGTAGCAAATGCTAAATCTCCAGCGCCAACCTCTATTCTAGTTTCTTTTCCATTTTTAAGACATTTAAATGCCGTAACTGTAGTTTCAGTATCCGATGGTTTAAATTCTAAATCAGTTACTCTGCAGTTTAATTCGAAATTAACCCCTTGTGATTTTAACCATTTTGTCATAGGTAATAACATTGAATCATATTGATTATATGGTGTACGACGTATTCCAGATAAATCTTTAAGTCGTGGTAACTCTTGAATAAATCTATGAAGATATCTCTTAAGTTCTACAGCACTATGCCAAGTCTCAAATGCAAAGAGTGTAGTCCACTGAAGCCAAAAATTTGTCTTAAAGAATGCTTCTGGGAAACACTCTTTAATAGTTTTTGTTCCTAAAGAATCTTCAGAGTTAATCATTATATCCATTAATGCCATTCTATCTTCGCGGTCAAATCCCAAAGTCGATACATCTAATATATTAGCATCATTATCTATTAACCTAGCTTTTGCATGAGTATGAATCTCTTTATTAAAAGCATTAAATTCATCCATTATTGAAACCTTAGGATCAGTTAATGATGGAATGCTTTCCATTATTCCAAATGTACAAGCATAAGCTTCTCTATCAAACATTCTTCCACCACGGATTACATAACCATCCTTTGCATTACCATTTCCGTCCATACTTCCACCTGTTATGTCTAATTCTTCATATATATGAATATTTTTTCCTGGAACATGTCCATCTCTGATTAAATATATCGCAGCTGCCATTGATGCAAGTCCAGCACCAACCATATAAGCATTTGTTTTTTCTACATCAATAGTTTGATCAAAATTGAATTTCATTTTAACACCCTCCATTTTAAAATTTATGTACTCTCCTATAAAACTAATTTAAATTTACATATATCAAGTTATTAGCTTGCCATATGTATAATATAAATCTAATCACTATAATTTTATACAATCAATATCATAGGACTGTCTAAAAAATATACATATATCCTAAACTGTATACTTAAATAAAAAAATTTTTAATTTTAAATAACAAAATCATCAATTTAACCATATATTATATTGTAAATACTTTAAGGAGTTAATTTAATGTATATCGATGAAGATACTATTAAATCATTTAATTTAAATAATACTTATGAACAAGAAGCTCAATATTTTCCATTATCCTGTCCCTATAGGCAAATGAATCCTTTCCCACCATTTCCACAAGGTGGTCCCCAAGGAGGTACACCTTCAGGCAGACCACCTTCTTCAGCTCCAAACTTTACCCCGCCTGAACCTAAGGTTCAACAATTTGGTGCTACTCCCCTAGCTATAGATCAAGGTGCAATTAGGCCTTGCCTTCGTAGATTTGTATATATATGGCCCAAAAGAGGTAGAGGATTCTGGGCATGGCTTACATTTGTGGGTCCTAGATCTGTATCTGGTTTTCGCTGGTATAGAAATACTTGGAGATATTTTGGAATGGATCTTAGAGAAATTAGTAGTTTCCAATGTTTTTAAATTAGTAATTAAGGAATCGAGGAATTAATATGAACAATTTCCAACCTTTTCATGGAGTAATTACAATGATCAATGATTTTTGGATAGATGAAACTGGAAAAGATGCAGGCTGTTATAAATTAATGTCTGTAGAAAATAGATATGGAAATTTAGTGAATTTCGTAGTCGGACCGACAACTTACTTTGTGAACCACGTAATGGTGACACTCGGTGATATTGTAACTGGCTTTTATGATGCAAATGCACCTACTGTTCTCATTTTTCCACCACAATTTAGAGCAATCGTTATGGCAAAAGATTCACCTTATCAAAATGTAAAAGTAGACTATTTTAACAATAATCTTGTAAGTAACGATAATAACTTAAAATTAAACATTGCCCCTTGGACGCAGATAATACTAGAAAACGGTCAATTATTTACCAAAAGTCCAACAAACCGGAATCTAATTGTTATCTATGGTGTTACCACAAGGAGTATCCCAGCACAAACAAGTCCCTATAAAATTATTGTTATGTGTTAAATTTTTAATTAAATAAGTAAAGGAGACGCCTAGGCTCCTCCTTTACTATTTTCATAATATACATACAATTACTTAAACGCATTTAAACTCTCAAATAATTCATTAAAATTATCTTTAGCGATTACTTCTCTTTCCTTAAATGTTCCCATTTTCTCTTTAGTGAATACTTCATTATTATTTAAAGTCACAAGTGCCTCTTTTACAGTATCCTTAAAACTTGGAATCATATCTATTATTTTTTTTACTCCATACATATATTCGTCGTCATAAAGTTTAAAACATTGAAATAGACCAGATGTAAGTCTTCCATCTGAGAATATATAAATATATCTATCACTCATTTCATCTGATAAATCAACTTCAACTTTATGCTTATACAACCTAAAGATGACACTATTTTTCTCAACGAAAATAGGGAATATCATAGAAAAAAGTGCTATTGATTCTCCTTCTTCTTCAACCATTCCTGAAAAATCATTCTCATTAAGTCTCTCTACTATGTCATCAGTAAAAATACATTTCCGTATCTCTTTTCCGAGCTTACTTCTTAAATTTTGCTCTTTCTCATCTGATAATAAGTTGTCTATCGAATTAAATAATTTATTTAGTGGTCCTTTTTCTTCAACTTTTTTCATAATTACAGTGCCTCCCTAGTCATCTTCTGCGAAGCTACAAGTCATCTTCTGCGAAGCTCTTAATAAGCTTTTTACAAAACATAGTATGTTTAAAGCTGTTAATAAAATAACTTCAAAAATATCTTCCATAAAAGAGGGTATAATAGGACAGTCATAACTCCTGAAATAGCCATAGTTAAACCACTCATCGCTCCCTCAACTTCCCCTATTTCCATAGCTCTAGCTGTTCCAAGTGCATGAGCTGATGACCCCATAGCAATTCCTAGAGCAACCTTATCATTAATTTTAAAAATTTTATATAAGAACGGTCCTACAATTGAACCTATAATACCTGTAATAATTATCGCTACAACTGTAATTGATTGAAGTCCACCCAACTGCTTTGACAAAGCTATTCCTATAGGTGTTGTTATAGATTTAGGCATTAAAGATTTAATAAGTACATCTGTTAATCCAAATAATTTTGAAAGAAATACTACACTTATAAAACCAGATATGGCTCCACTAAAAATCCCTATAAGTATTGGTGTAGCATTTTCTTTAAATAACATGAATTTTTTATACATTGGCAAGGCTAACGCAACTGTTGCAGGGAATAAAAAAAATGAAATTATTTGGCCTCCCCTGTTATAATCCTCATATTTTATATGAAACTTTGTAAGAAATAATATTAATATAATAACAGCTATCATAAGTGGATTAAAAATTGAAAGTCTGCCTTTTTTCTTTATATAAAGTCCAATTTCATAAGCAATAAGAGATGTTATTACACCAAAAACTGGTGAAGTAATTAAATCATTCATGTAAACGTCCTTTCCTTAAAATTTTAACTACGAGTGCTGTTACAATCCACACTACACATGTGGAAAAAACAACTATAATCATAAATGGTATCCATTTCCCCTTTAATACCCCGAATGCCGTCATTAGACCCACTCCAGCAGGTATAAATAAAAAGGACATATTTGATAAAAGAAACTCACAAAGCTCTTCTATCATTTCAATTTTAACTATTCCTATTTGCAATCCTAAAAATAATAAAATAAGTCCAATAACAGATCCTGGAATTGGTAATTTTAATATTAGTTGTAATACAGTTCCTAAAACATATGGAATTAAAACAATCATTAATTGTCTTAAATACCTCATTCTTTCACCTACTCATTATGAAATATTGTAATACACGAAAATTGGCAACTCATTTATATGTTTTTTATTTATATAAGTATTCTCTTGTCAAAGGTAAATCGTTATTTACTCCTTTGGCGAATAATATCTGATGAAGATTAATATTACCACAATTAAATGATGCAGCACAAGAATTTAAGTATAATCTCCACATTCTTATAAAAATTTCATCCTTACTCTTCTCTATTATAGGAAGAGCATTTTCAAAGTTTTCAGCCCAATGTTCCAGCGTCTTGCCATAATGCCTTCTAAGACTTTCTATATCAATTAGTTCAAAATTTTGCTCTGCTATATCTGAAATAATAGTTTTAATTGCTGGCACATGTCCACCTGGAAAAATATATTTGTCTATCCATGTATTTGTACCGCCTTCATTTATTCCTGTTATACAATGAACTAAAGACAGACCTTTATCATTCAATAAACTATTCACTACATGAAAATATTCAGATAAATTATCTAGTCCTACATGCTCTAGCATTCCTATACTTACAATTCTATCAAAACTTAAATTTTTTAATTGCCTGTAATCTTCAAGTTTAACTTCAACCAAATCCTCTAGTCCTTCTGATTTTATTCTTTCATTTGCCTTTTCAAACTGCTCTTCACTCAAAGTAATACCAACAGCCTTCACCTTATATTGTTTCGCAGCTGTTATTATGAGTTCTCCCCAACCGCAACCTATGTCAAGTAGAGTTTGTCCTTCTTTTAAATTTAATTTTTTCAAAATATGATTTATTTTATTAATTTGAGCCTGATATAAAGAATCAGTATCATTCTTAAAGTATCCACAAGAATAGCTCATAGTACCATCTAACCATAGCTTGTAAAAATCATTACCAATATCATAATGAAATTCTATATTGTCTTTACTCCTTTTTATACTATTTTTTATCTTTTTTATTAAATGTTGATATTTCGCACTCTTTTTTAAAAAACTTTCTTTATTATTATATAAAGATTCAATAACAGACTGTACACTACCTTCTACTTCTAATTTTTTAGTCATATACCCTTCTCCGAGAGCTATTGAAGGATTATTTATAATATCACCTTTTGGTATCGGCTCATTAAGAATGATTTTAAATTTGCTCTCACCCTCACCGTACTTTTCCTCATCACCATCCCAAAACCTAATTTCATATGGATCGGAAAACATACTTTTTAATAAAGTTTTATAAAATAATTTATCTGTAATCAAAATATATCACTCCTTTATTAATTGTTTATATAGTTTTAAAAATAACAAATACTAAATAAAGTATACCATTAATTTGTTATTTTATTTTCAAAAATAATAACCTATGATATTAGGTATAACATTTTTTTACCTAGAGGTCAAAAACGAACTATCTAAAATTATAGCTTAGTAAACGGTAATCATATTTTCTTTTATACATAAACCTCTCATTTGCTTACTTTTCTAATTATTCTCTATAAGCAAATGCAATTCTTTATTTAAGGTTACTTTTTCAAGGTAACCTTTGACACCATAATGAATAAGATAATAAAGAAGAGAAATTACTTAATGGAGGAATATTAATGCAATTAAATGGTAGCAAGACTGAAAGAAATCTTCTCAGTACTTTTGCTGGAGAGTCAAGAGCACGAAATAAATATACATTTTATGCTGAAAAAGCAGAAAAGGAGGGGTATGAATATATAGCCTCTATTTTTGAAGCTACTGCAAACAATGAAAAGGCTCACGCAAGAGAAGTTTTCAATAGGTTTCTTAAGATGAATAAAAGTACAGCAGATAATTTAAAAGACTCGGCTGAGGGAGAAGCTCATGAAAGTAATAACCTATATAAACAATTTGAAAAAGAAGCCCGAGCAGAAGGCTTTACTGAAATTGCAAATTTCTATAAGGAATTACAAGAAGTAGAAGGAAATCATGAAATGAGGTTTATGAAAATATATGAAAATCTTGAAGCAGGCATGATATTTAAAAGAAACACTGATGTAAAATGGCAATGTATGAATTGTGGATATATTCATATTGGAAAAGAAGCCCCTGCCTTTTGTCCACTCTGTAAGTTCCCAAGAGCTTACTTTAAAATCTATTGTGAAGACTACAAATAGGAGGTGTGAATATGATAATTTACTATCCTACTTACTACTTAGTTCCAATAGCACCTGTAATGTTTTCCTATGAAGATGAATACAACACTCGTTGCAACTCTTTTTACAATGATGAGTTAAATGTTCCTTATAATGATGAGCACAGCGATATTTATAGCGATGACTACAGCTATGCCTCCACCATTCCTCAAAATAATGAGTACAATGACAATCATGACTCTGGGTATACTATAGAAACTAGCGAAATCTATAACACATACAGAACTATAAATGAAGATCTTTTTTACGAGGTTGATGAAGAATACGTAAATGACAGTATTAAATAATGGATATAGTTACTTGATTGTTTCAAGCAAGACTTTTAACACAATTGTTATATCATTGTGTTAAAAGTCTTTTTTCATAACAAAAACATGGATAATATTAACACAATACGTTATACTTTAATTTAAGATAAGCGTATACACTATAATTTAAAATTTTACGGTAAATCGTAAAATAATTTAGTCTATATCAATAAGGAAATAATATATTGTTAAAGGAGTGTAATTAATGAAAAGGTTTACCGATTTCAAAATAGTTCAGAAACTTGTATCAGGCTTCGTTATAGTTGCATTATTTATAGGTGTTGTAGGATTCATTGGGGTATATGGTATGAAAAGTATTAATTCAAATGTTAAAAATATCTATACTAATGATATGAAAGGTATGAAGAATATCCTTAATATAAAAGAAAATCTTTCTGAAATAAGAAGTATTACCTTGTTAATTATTGACCCTAAAAATAAGAATGATTTTAATACATACAAAGACAGTATTGCATATATAAAAACAAAAAATGATACACTTATTACAAATTATAAAACAAATATATCTACTGATTTAGCTAGAAAACAATTTACTGAGTTCGAGAAATTACTTTCACAATATCGTGTTTCAAGAGATGAATTAATTACAAATGCTGGTAAAGGTGATTATGTTAAAGCAAATACACTTTTAATTACTGCTTCTAAATTTAGAGTTGACATGGAGACAATTCTAGATAATGAGGTTAGCTTAACTGATGGTATGGCAAAAGCTGATTATGACAATAGTCAATCATCATATAATAATGCAATAGTTCAAATTATAATAATAATTGCTATAGGATTACTTGTTGCCATTACACTCGGTTTAATAATTTCTATAGGAATTTCAACGCAAATAAAAAAAGTTGTATCTGTAGCTAAAGCTCTCGGAGAAAATGATTTATCAAAAACTATTGATCTTGATAATAAGAGTGAAATTGGAAGTTTAGCGAAAGCAATAAACATAGCTATAGCAAACTTAAAAACGTTAATTAAAGAAATATCAGAAAGTGCTACTGACATTAGCACCACAAGTGAAGGACTTTCTGCTACAACAAAAGAAATATCATCGAAAATGGATATTGTCAATGAATCAGTAAGACAAGTATCACTAGGAGCAGAACAACTAAGTGCAACAGCAGAAGAAGTAAATGCGACTACAGAGAATATTGCAGAAAATGTGGCCGAAGTTACGGGGCGCGCAGTTAAAGGAAATGCTCTTGCAAATGATATAGAAATAAAAGCAATTCGGGTTAGAAAAGCTGCTGAAGATAGCTCTAATACTGCAAATGGATTATATTTGGAAAAGCAAGCAAGTATATTAAAAGCGATCGCAGAAGGTTCAGTGGTTAGTGAAGTTAAATTAATGGCGGATAAAATACAAGATATAGCAAGTCAGACTAACCTTCTTGCACTTAATGCGGCTATCGAAGCGGCAAGAGCAGGAGAAAAAGGTAAAGGCTTCGCCGTGGTTGCTGATGAGGTTAGAAAATTAGCTGAAGAGTCAGAAATCGCAGTTCAAAAAATTCAAGAGATAACAATCAGTGTTGAAAATGCATTCAAAAATCTTTCAATCAACGCACAAGATGTATTAAATTTTATTGATAATAAAGTCAAACCTGATTATAAATTATTTGTAGATACAGGTAAACAATACGGCGAAGATGCTGTAGAATTTAATAAGATATCTTCAGATATTGGAATTTCTATGAACATAGTAAATGAGACTGTATCAGAAATTCATAAAGCTATTGCGAACGTATCAAGTACAGCTGAAGAATCTGTTGCTAGTTCAGAGGAGATATTATCTAGTGTTAATGAGTCTGTTATGGCCATTCAGGAAATTACAACTGCATCCCAAAACCAAGCAATACTTGCAGAGAAACTAAATATTATGGTTAAAAAATTCAAGTTATAAAACATTTAAAAATAATTACAGATAAACTTATATTAGTCTTATCTGTTTTTCAATACAACTATATACAGTTTATTTAATCCTACCAAATTTATAAGGCAACCTCTATAGAGATTGCCTTATAAATTTGAACAAACAAAATATATTCTCTATTTTCTATTTTCTACATATATAATTGAAGGTACAGATCTTTCTCCCAAACTATCACAAGGATTGTTTATAACCTCATCATCATAAAATAATGTAGAGGATGAACCTCCATCTAAATTAGCGGCATTATAAGCTCCATGATCATATAACACGTCTTGTGCCTCTCTTAGCGTAGCCCCTAAGCTACGTATCTGTCTACCGTCAATAACTAAAAATAATATTGCCCCATCCTTTCTTTGCGCTATACATGTTCTAGGTGCAATTCCCCAACCACCATTCCCATGATTTATTGTCTTAAATCCATTAACTATCATAGCAGGACCAAAGGACACTGCCTCACTCACCCCAAATTTTATCATTTCTTTAATTGTATAAGTACCAACTAATAACTTTCCCAATTTAGTTAACGCTATAATTTCTATTTTTTCATTGTCATTGTTTATACCATTATAAACAATCTTTCCACCAGACATTATAACTCCAGCTGGATTTGCCCCAGTCCCCGTCCAAAGTGATCCCGCGCTTTTATCTGTAAACCCTCCACCATTAATGGCTGCAATGGCATTGTTACTTCTTGCAATATCACTAGTTAATTCTCCTTCCTTGCCGATCTTGCTACTATATCCCACTTTCACTCTGGTCGGATCATTAATTACTAGCAGATATCCCTTAAATTTAGTCCCTACTATTTCATACCTTGTAACACTTTTATCATTTTTATTTTTTACCTTTACGCCTGTTCCTATTCCATGTGAATTATCTTGAACTATAATATCTGCTTTCTGCTGACTCATAATTTTGTTTATTTTATCATCAGATAAAAATGATGTCACTAACCATTGTAAGGTAAAAGTAGTCATTGCAGAACCTACAACCGTAGATCTTACATTTTTAAACGGGCCATAATAAATCATAAATGGCCCTGTAATTGTTGTGAAAACAATTTGAAATATAATAAATAATAAAACTAATCTGCTTTTACTCATTTTACCTTTTTCTTTTTTATTTATTGTTTTCATACTTCCCTTCCTTTTATATAATGCTTTATTCTATAATTTTAAAGATTCAAAATAGGTAACTATAACTCTATATATTATATGATTTGTTTTATAGGTTACATGCATGTTATTTTTTATATAAACTAATATGAATTCCTATAATAAAAAGCATTCAGATAACAGACTAAGCTGTGATCTAAATGCTTTTGTACATATACCTAACTAATTTTCGATGATTTTTCATGATTAGAATCATTCGAATCATCATAAAACGACGGACTATTATCTTGTTTTACAAGAGAACTTATTATAGCTGAACTAGCTATAAATAATAACCCAGTTTGAGGTGCAATCATTGTGAAATCAACCAATCCATGCCCGATTATTACGGCTTGAATGCCTGCTAGCATTGGAACCACTCTACACTTTTGTGCATAAAGTATCTTTAAATTTCTAAATAAATTAATTTTCAAATAAGCATATATTAAAAGCCCAACGCCTCCAAGTGTTGTCATAATCGTAATCCAGATATTATGACCATGGTATAACGTTGCATAAAAGTAACCTTTCATAAAGTCTGCTCCATGCTCGGTAATTCCCATAAGCCCCCAACCTGTAAAGGGCTTAATCCTTATCATTTTTAAACATCCTTTCCATATTCCAACACGGCTAATAAATGAATCATCAAACCCATGTGCCGTTATATTTTTCGAAATCTCAGATGGCATAAAAGTAACTACAACTGTAATTATGAATATTGTTATAAACAGCCACATATCCTTTTTACTGCCTTTAAGTAGATAAAAAATGAAAAGTCCACATAATAGACCGATAAAAGCACCACGTGATCCTGTTAAATACAATGCAATAAAAAATAAGAGTGTTGCTGCTCTATAAAATAATTTTGTTTTTTTAGATTTAATACTACAAAAATAAAGACCTACAATAATCATTATGGCAAACCAATTACCGGCTACATTTGGATTTCCAAAAGTACTATATATTCTATCATTAACTACTGGCTGAGATGTAATTCGAAGAAACTTCGACCAAATATTAACATTAAAATAAACATATATAACTTTCTCAATAATTCCAAAAATAACTGAAATCAGTGAAAACGATACTAAATGCATATATATCTTTTCCACTATACTTTCATTTTTGCAATAATTTTGTAAAAAAATACTAACACATAAATACATAAAAAGAGCAAAGGATACAACAATTGATGAAAAACTATAATTTATAACTCCTACTATTAAAGACCAAATAAAAAGTAAACAAAGTCCTATGTTCCAGTGATTTTTGTGTATGCTTACTTTTTTAAATAATACCATATATAGCATATATATTATTGGTATTATGGTCGTATAAGGAGAAATAACTATTAAAAAAACTAAAATAGACATAATAAACCACCTTCACCTATAATCAAACAACTCTAACGAAAATCTCACACTTTATTTTACATTTATAAGTATTTGTTGAATTGAACTGTTATATCCTTGTTGCAAAACAATAAAAATTATTTTCGAACATAATACCCCCACTATAACTCCTGCTATAACATCCGTAGGATAATGAACATATAAGTATAGTCTCGAAAGAGCTATCAAAAATGCTATTATCATAAATACTAATTTATATTGTATAAAATATATAGAGAGCATTTCTGCAGCAGCAAAGGATGATAATGTATGTCCCGAAGGAAAAGAATAAGATGTTGGTTTCAAGTAAAAATTGCTAACATAATCCTGCTTATTGCAAGGCCTAACTCGTCGTACTATGTGTTTCATTATCCCTTCACCAACAATTGTACTTATAATTAATGTTAGAATTACTGAATTCCCAATTATCCTATATGGCTTATCTAATATTAAAGCAATAGATATTATAAACCAAATAATCCCCATATTCCCCATAAATGTAACTATAGGCATTATAATATCTAAACATCTATTTTGTCCATACTTTTTAATAAAAAATAGAATATAATCATCAATTTTTTGTATTTCATTGCCAATTTTGAGATACACCTTATCCCCTCTTTCTCCTATATTCTATCCTATGTATTATAATTCACTATAAACCTTAAAATGCTATTCCCCTTTATGCGATCCATAACATTATACTTATTACTAATTTTATTAAATGTCGTTACTCTGAACCTCATCTTCATTGTCATCATTTTTTTTTCTTTTTTCTTTTATAAACACTATAACTCCAGGCAATAATGAAATTATTATTATAGCTACTAACATATAAGAGAAATGAGTTTTTACAAATGATAGATTACCAAAGAAATAGCCTCCGCCTAAAAATAAACTTACCCATAGTCCTCCGCCAACAATATTATATGGTACAAACTTCGAATAATTCATTTCGCCAATACCAGCTACAAAAGGTGCGAAAGTTCTAATTATAGGAATAAATCTTGCAATTACTATTGTCATTGAGCCATGTTTTTCATAAAATTCCTGAGCCCTTATTAAATAATCCTTATTTATAAACCTTACTTTTTCTTTTGCGAGTATCTTTTTCCCAATCTTTTTACCAATAAAATAATTAGCAGTATCTCCTAGTATAGCCGCAAGATATGATATTATCAGTAGGGTAAATATATTCATTGATCCAATTCCCGCTAGTGCTCCTGCAGCGAATAACATTGAATCACCTGGTAAAAATGGTGTAATTACTAACCCCGTTTCAATAAATATAATTAAAAAAAGAACTCCGTATGTTAACATACCATACTGTTGAACCATTAAGGTTAAATACTTATCAATATGCATTATTACGTTTATAAAGTTGATTAAAATATCCATATTTTCTCTCCTCGTTATTAAACACTTATGTAGATGTCTTGATGCTAGTATTATATATCTATAAGATTAAAATTTGATTAAAAAATATTATTTTTTAAGATAATATCATAAATAAAATACTTCTGGCCCTCACGTACTATTACTTTAAGAAATCACTATTTTTAAATTTTATTGTAGGTAGTATGCGATAAACTTCTAATAAAATAATATTTACGGTAAGCCAAACTCCACCAAAAATGTACCCTGCATAAACATCACTTGGATATTCCATTCCAAAGAATATCGGATTTAGACCTGAAATGATGCAAATAAATAAAGTTATAATAAATGCTACCATTTTAGACCAAACTTTCTTTGCATAACGTAATATTAGATAAACAAAGAATCCATAAACAACAATTGCCATTAAAGCTTGATAACTTGGAAAAGTATATTGATTATGACTTATTAAGCTTATTGAAGAAGGTCCTAAACGCCTAAAAATATGTCTTAAAACATATTGCAGTATTTCTCCGCCCAAAATTACAATAAACAGGGACTGAATTTCAAGAATCCGGTTTGTATTTCTTCTTATAATCCATATAAACATAAAGATAGTAATTGGTACTAATACCCTCATTGATGTTGTTAGTTTAAATAACCCTATCACAAATGACCATTTAGAATTAAAAATTACTTTCACCAAATATGATACAACAATATCAAATTGATCAAATTCATGTGACAAATAATCTTGTATTACACCAATTACAAGAACTGAAAATCCTAAAAAAGTAGTTGCTACAGCTGCTATAGCAACTTTCATTTTCCCCATAGAATGAACTATGATTATAGTTTTATTTAAAACTTTATATGTATTCTCTATTATCTGTATCCTATGATTCCTATAAGCATATATAATAATTAATATTAAAGATATAATTATACTACCAATAATCAAATATTTTGATATGTACCCATGAAATTTATGCCAGTTTGGACCAAGAACTTTACCTAATGAAATAAAAGTAGTAGTCCACAAAAATGCTCCAAAATAGGCGTTACTAGCAAACCTTACATATGATATTTTTGTTATACCTGAAAAATATCCTGTAATATGTCTAACCCCAGGTATGAAATACGCTAAAATTAATAATTTATTCCCAGATGTATTAAACCACTTGGATGTCTTTTCAATTTTAGCAGGCCCAAGGTGAATATATGAACCATATTTCTCAAAAAATCTTACACCTAATTTAGTACCAACAAAATAAGATATAGTAATCCCTAGTATTACTCCAGCCGTAGCTACTAGAATACTTATACCCCAATTCATTTTAGATTGGAAAACGAGGAACCCACAATACGTCATCATTAACTCACCAGGAAGAGGAAATGCAATTAATTCAAGCACCAAAGCCATAAATAAAATGATATAACCATAATTATTAATTAATAATATTACAGAATGCAAAATCTCGCCCCCCCCATTTTAAAGATAAACTTCTTATATACTATCCTTAGAACTATGCTTTATATTATCAAATATATAAATTACTAAAGCACTACATACAAGCCCTAAAATTGCACCTACTAAAACATCTGTAGGATAATGTACATATAAATATACCCTAGAAAACGCTATCAAAGATGCTAAACTTATAATTTCAATAACATACTTTTTAAAATATTTTGCAAGCACCCCTGCAACTGCAAATGACGACATAGAATGCCCTGATGGAAATGAATAAGATAATGGCCTTTCTATTAAAAGGTTCATTGTTGATATAGTGTCTGATGGCCGCAAACGCTTAAATATGTTTTTCAGTATTTCATCACCTAAAATCGCGCTTAGGATTAACGCTGCTAGAGCCATAAACCCAACTTTTCTATATTTTTCGTTACTTATAAGTATCGATGCTATTATAATCCATATTATTCCTGCATTTCCTAAGTAACTCGATATAACCATAACTTTATCCATAATAATTCCATGCATATTATATTTTATAAACAATAGTATAGAGATATCAAATTTCTGTAGTAGGTACATCATTATCATCGTTCCTCCTTTGATTGCTAGGAGATTATATAATGTCCCCCATGTCTTATATAATACATTTGTAAGATTAAAATCACATTAAATTATCTCCTTTGGAGCTGCAATATTAGATTTAACTTAATAATTAATATTTAATATAACAGTTATCTTTGTTCCAAAACCTTCCGTGCTTTCTGCACTTATAGTTCCTTTATGTACATCCACTATTAATTTAGCAATAGATAGTCCAAGACCAGTACCACCTTTTTCTTTAGATCTAGATTTATCAACAGTATAAAATCTTTCAAATACGTTTTGTATTTCGTCTTCTGGTATTCCCATGCCACTATCACTAACGGTAATTTTTACTGTATCATAATGAATCTCTGAGCTTATATCTATTGTACCTTTTTCTGGTGTGAATTTAATACTATTATCAATTAATATCCTAAGCATCTGCTTCATCATTTTATAATCTGCAAATATACTAATGGAATCATTTTTGTAACTTGATATTATATGACTATGATCTATAAGTTTAGTTTCCCTAATCACTTCGCAAATAAGATCATTAAGCAAGAAATCTTCTTTCTCAATTTTTTGATTTCCGCTACTCCCCTTAGCAATAAACAATAATTTCTCAACTAAATTTGCCATATTACTAGTTTCTAATTTTATAGCATGAATAGATTTTTCTAAGGCTTCTCTATCATCTTTACCCCATCTATCGATTAGGTTTGCATACCCTTGGATAACTGCAATAGGCGTTCTAAGTTCATGTGATGCATCAGACACAAACTGAATTTGCCTATCAAATGATTTTTGAAGCCTATCTATCATTTTATTAAAAGTTATACCCAATCTTTTAAGTTCATCATCAGGACCCGCAACCTCAATTCTACCCAATAAATTATTAATACTAATATTATCAGCAGCTTTAGTTATTTGATCAATAGGTTCTAACATCTTTTTACTTATGATGTACCCCAATATAATTGAAGCGATCATCCCTATAAAATCAGCTATTGCCATTAAAACAAACAAAATTTGCATAAAATTATATTCATTACCCATCCACTTAACAATTTGAATATAAATTACTCCATATTTCTGGGTTTTAATTTTTAAAATTTTATATACTAAGTGTTTATCATCTTCTTTAATTTTTGTTATTTTATCAAATGGTTCTTTGCTTATAATATTATAATTAAATTCTTTTGATTTGTTTAATATTTTGCCATCTTGCTTTAGTATTCTTATTGATATATTTTGTTCTGATGTAACATCCGAAATAAGTTCTTTATCTGACAAATCTCCATGCTCATTCCGAGACACGATATTATTTAATACTATTGTTTTGACATCTTCTATTTGTTTATTTGCCTGACCGTACAAGTAGTATTTTATACCATATAGAATAGAAGCATTTAAAATAAGTAATATTAATGAGAACATTACAGCATAAATCGCCGTTAATTTCAAAGATATTTTTGCACTTTTGATCATTTTCAAATTCATAATTTTAGAACTTATAATTTTAAAATTCATAATTACTCACCTTTAACAACATATCCTACCCCCCTTACAGTGGTTATAAGTTTATCCTCAAAACCATCATCAATTTTGCATCGTAAATATCTTATAAACACATCTACAACATTAGTATCCCCTATGTAGTCATAACCCCACACATTTTCAATTAATTGTGCTCTTGTAAGTACAACATTTTTATTTATTAAAAGTATTTCTAAAAGGTCAAACTCTTTTTTTGTAAGTTCGATTTCTTTGCTGCCTCTTTTAACATTATGCGCTTTATTGTCCATAACTATGTCTTTCACTTTAATCTCATCAGTCTTATTCCCTATAGATGTAGCTCTTTGATACACCCTAATTCTTGCTAATAGTTCTTCTATTGCAAATGGTTTTGTGAGATAATCATTTGCACCTACATCTAATCCTAAAACCTTATCTGATATATCGCTTTTCGCAGTAAGCATAATTACAGGTACGAGCGACAACTGTCTTATTCTTCTGCAAACCTCAATTCCATTAAGCCCCGGCAACATAACATCGAGAAGTACTAAATTATACTCATTTTCCTCAGCTATTGTTAAACCTTCTCGTCCATCATAAGCAACATCAACTTTATATCCTTCATGACTCAATTCCATTTCAATAAATGTTGACATTAGCCTTTCATCTTCCACTAAAAGAATTCTAAAATCCTTCAAAATAGCACCTTCCTTTTACGATAATCTAGTGAGCAAACAGATTCCATATACTACTAATATACACCACCTTGCTAGTCTTAGCCATATTTATGAGTATTTCATATATGCTCGTTCTTATTAATACTATTATATTAATAAAATAAATAACATGTAAAAAATACATATGATTTCTCATATGTATTTTTACATGAAATATAAACTATGATTATTCTTCTGAAACTATCACTTTTAGCCCTACTTTTCTGATATATTAATTATCATTTGTCCTTTTTTTGAAATAGCGTCAACAGAAATATTACTTTCATCTGATTTATTACTCTTTTTTTCCTTTTGTGAAGGGTCCACATTAGAAAAATCGCCTGAATCTGCTTTACTACTCATCTGTCCTTCTTTGAGATTATCATCATCTGATTGATCACTCTTTTGTTTCTTTTTCGAAGCATCATCATCTGAAGAGTTTGAACCTACATTAGCTCCTGAAATAGCACCGTTAAAAGGGATTGTAATTTCAATAGTATTTCTGTTTTTTTCTGCTTTTTCTAAATCTTTTTCACCCATAAATATTCTCCCTTCATATATAAAACTACACTATATACATAGCGTGCATTATATAGTTTACCCATTTAATTATAAAATATAGTTTATATCGAACATATTTCATTGACTTGAAGAGTTTAATGTATTATAAATAAGATAATTATAATACTAAGCTTGATGAGATTAATAGTTATTATAGCATTAGTAACTATTACAACTACATTATACAAGGAGTGTATAAACTTGAATAATATATTGATTATTGAAGACGAGGAAAAGATCTCTGAAATACTAAAAGCATATCTTGAAAAAGAAGGCTATAGTGTACATACCACGACAAAAGGTTTAGACGCAATAAAACTTTTTGAGAAAATTGAATTTAATTTAGTTATATTAGACCTGATGTTACCAGACATATCTGGAGAAGAGGTCTGCAGCATTTTAAGAAAAATTTCTGAGGTACATATATTTATGCTTACTGCCAAAAGCACCTTAGATGATAGGATAGAAGGATTAAACCTTGGGGCAGACGAATACTTGGTTAAGCCGTTTAGTCCAAGAGAATTAACCGCAAGAGTAAATGCTTTATTTAGAAGGATTAATATAAATAAATCTGAAACAATGGTTTATGACAATGGAGATTTAGAAATTAATTATGACAAAAGAGTAGTTTTTGTGCGAGGGGAAGAAATATCACTTACTCCAAATGAATTCGACCTATTACAGATTCTTTCATCTAACGGTGGCAAAGTATTTACAAGAGAACATCTCATTGAAAGAATTATGGGAATTGATTTTCAAGGTTTTGATAGAACAATAGATGTACACATTAAAAATATACGTAAAAAGATAGAATTGGATAGCAGAAATCCTAAATATATAATAACAGTAACTAGAATCGGTTATAAATTTGGTGGTGATTAATTTATGCAAAGCATAAGAAAAAGATTAAGTATTATATTAGTATGTACATCCGTATTAGCACTCTTTTTAGCTACACTTTTTGTAAATATAGCAATTTCAAAAACTTTTAACAAGTATTTAGTTGAAATACAAACTAAGAGGGACACTGGAATAGTAAAATATTTAGAAACAGTGTACGAAAAGAATGTCAAGTGGTCAAAGACTTCTGGAATAGAAATTACACATGAAGCCTATATGAGTAATTACTGCCTCACTCTTAAGGATATAAATAAAAAAGTTGTTTGGGGAATGAATGCAAATGACATAATTAACAACACTAATACTACTATGCCCCATAAAAGTAACGGAGTATATACTTTAAGAACTCTCCAAATAAAGTATAAAGATAAAATTGTAGGGTATGTAGACATAGGACAAAATGGTCCAGTATTATTAACCAGTGATGATATCACTTTCAAGACATCAATAAACAAGGGTATTATTTTAAGTATTATACTCTCACTTTTGATAACAATATTAATTAGCTTGCTTATTTCCAAGCAATTTTCTAATCCTCTTAGGC
This sequence comes from Clostridium sp. DSM 17811, assembly GCF_018861905.1. Lineage (GTDB taxonomy): Bacteria > Bacillota > Clostridia > Clostridiales > Clostridiaceae > Clostridium_AD > Clostridium_AD frigoriphilum. Next base: position 51,120 of record NZ_JAHLDU010000008.1, on the reverse strand, counting down.
AAGTTTCTAAAATTTCAGTTGATCTCTCAAATGGGAACTATCGCGCACGGTCGAATGACAAAAGCACCATTTTAGAGTTTGAAAATTTAAGAAATAGTATAAATACACTTGGAGAAAACCTTCAAAATCAAGATGCTATTAGAAAAAGGTTAATATCCGATATATCCCATGAAGTAAGAACTCCCCTTAATATTCTTCAAAACAATTTTGAAGCTATGATTGATGGTATTTTTCCAGCAGACAATGAAAGATTAACCTATCTTAACGATGAAGTTATTAGATTTGGAAAGCTTATAGACAATTTAAATACCTTAAAACAAATTGAAGGAGAAGAAACTGCCTTAAATATGGAAATAATCTCTTTAAAAGATATCCTCACTTTAGTCCAAAAGGAATTCGAACTAATATCTGAAAGTAAGAATATCACAATGACATTAAAATGTAGCACCAATAACCAATGTGATATTTGGGGAGACACAGATAAAATAAAACAAGTAATTATTAATTTACTTTCAAACGCGGTTAAATTTACCCCAAATCAAGGAGAAATTAATATTACTTTAAAAGAATCTAATAAAAAAATAATATTGAAAATTCAAGATACAGGCATTGGCATTAATGAAGAGGACTTACCTTATATATTTGAAAGACTCTATCGAGGAGATAAAAGTAGACATGAAATAGAAGGCTCTGGTATAGGCCTTACAATTGTAAGGAACATATTGACCCTCCACAAGGCAGACATAGAAGTAAAAAGTACAGAAGGAAAAGGTAGCGTGTTTATTTTATATTTTAATCGAGTTTTGTAATTATTATCCAAATATTCAAAGAGTCTTAAACATCAAAGTCACTTGAATTATATCCATAAGTAAGTTAAAAGGGGAGCATAATGCTTCTCTTTTTGCTTTGCAAAAAACAATTTAACATCTCTTCTACATAATATCTTCATACCCTTCTTATATACTACGTATTGTACTTACAAAATTTTAAAAAACCAGCCACTTCAAAATAATATATCAATAAATTAATAAATATAGGAAGGTGATGAAAAATTTGCAGTTTGATGATATTTATAGCCCAATAAGTAATGATCTCCTTCTTGTTGAAGAAGAACTAAAAAAAATCTGTAAAAATCTAAGTACAAATTATTTAAAAGAAATTATAGGTTATTTTTTTAAAATTCCTGGTAAAAGGCTTCGCCCTATCCTAGCTTTACTCTCGTCAGGTCTTATAGATAATAATCTACCACAAAATACTCGTAATCAGTTAATTAAATTTGCTACCGGCCTTGAACTCATGCATAGTGCTAGCTTAATACATGATGATGTCCTTGATAACGACACTCTAAGGCGTGGTCAAAAAACTCTAAATAAAATTTATGGTAATAAAATATCAGTACTGGCTGGTGATGTTGTTTATTCTTTGGCATTTTCTACTCTTGCGAATTCTCTACCAAAAGAATTTGAGCAAATTATAATTGAATTGACTGAAAACATGTGCACCGCTGAAATGATTCAAGCAGAAAATGAGTTACCAACTCGTGAAATTTATTTGAATATTATTAAAGGCAAAACAGCATTATTTATGTCTGTTAGTTGCAAAATTGCAGCATCACTCTCTGGCGCAACAAAAGAACAAATAATTGGGTTAGAAGAATATGGATTAAATTTAGGAATGACATACCAAATAATGGATGACTGTATGGATAAAGATATTTATACTAATCTAAATATTACCGCAAAAGATGCTAAATTGTATGGAGATAAAGCAATATCATCTCTTAATATATTTGAAAACTCGACCTATAAAACAAGTTTAATAAATCTTGTGAACTATATTCTTAATCTTTCCCACTAAAAAGGAAAAAACTCATAATGAAAATTTTAAATTTTCTAACTAATATTCTAAATATAAATTAAAGGAGATTTTAAAATGAAACTACTTAAAAATAAATACCTAAGTATCGTATGGACAGTACTCCGTATATGGTTAGGTTACCAATGGATTTCTGCAGGCCTTGAAAAAGTTACTGGTGGTGGATGGATTGGTAGCACTGCTGGCGCTGGTATAACCGGATTTTTAAAAGCTGCGTTAGTTAAAGCAACAGGTGCTCACCCAGCAGTTCAGTCATGGTATGCGGACTTTATAAAAAATATAGCACTGCCAAATGCTGTAACATTTAGTTATCTAGTTGCATTTGGTGAGCTTCTTGTTGGTATTAGCTTAATCCTAGGTGCTCTTACAGTTGTCGGTCTTATCGCCGGTGCACTTATGAACCTAAATTATATGTTAGCTGGCACTACTAGTACAAATCCAAATATGTATACAGTAGCATTCATACTCTTATTTGTTGGAGCTAATGCCTATACTATTGGCCTTGACCACTTTATATTACCCATTATTAAAAAAGTCTTTACCAAAAAATCAAATTCTGATCTAATCTCATCATAAAATAATTTTTTCGAAACGAAAGGGGCTCAATAAACATGAAATTAAAAACATTAAAAAACTTTGTATTTACATTAATATTAGTCTTATCAGTTTCACCCTTGGCATTTGCATCTACAACTGGTACCCAAACAAATAAAGTGGTTGATGGTGTAAAAGCTTCCTTAACCTTTAAAAATGAAAAATTGAAACCAGGAAAGAATGAATTTGCATTCTCCTTACTTGATAAAAACGAGAAGCCTTTAACCAACGCTAATTTAAAAATCACTGTAGCTATGGACAACTCTACTGATATGAAGGGTATGAGTGGCATGACAGCGGAAAATACACCCATGATTATAGATTTAAAAGAAGGTTCTAAAAAAGGCGAATATACAGGAATGGTAGACTTCAAAAGTAAGGGTCAATGGATTATTAAATCTACTTTTGATGCAAATGGACAAGCAAAGAACATTGACCTTGGTATTAATGTGCAAAGTGCAGGCCCTAACTTTCTTATACTTGGTGTATTTGCAGGAGTAGTTGTGCTAATTTTAGTTATAGCTGCTATAAATAAGAAAAAATCTATTAAATTATAGAAATGGAGGCCTGATACTAATGTCAGATATAAAAAAACAAACAAATTTTTTAAAAAATAAAACTTTAAAAAAATTTATCAAAAGCAAATGGTATCCCGGTATATTTCAGTGGCCAGTTGCACTAGTTTTTGCCTTTATAGTCTATGAATTAATAGTTGGTCCAAGCGACGCTCACGATAACTTTGGTACTGCTGGAACCTGGGTATTATGGTGGCCGCTACTGCCTATCCTTCTACTACTTTTCGGTAGATTTTGGTGCATTGTATGCCCTTTTGGGCTTCTAAATGATGTAGTTCAGAAATTTGTAGGCAATAACAAACCTGTACCAAAATTTCTAAGAAAATATGGTATTTGGATTATTGATATAACTTTTCTTATGATTACCTGGAGCGATCATGTTTGGGGTGTAGTTGAGAACCCTCGTGGCTCAGCAATACTGCTTTTAATGATAACTACCGCAGTAATATTTTCTGGTGCACTCTTTGAGAGAAGGACTTGGTGCAGATACTTATGTTTTCTTGGTGGATTATCTGGTAATTATTCAAGAGCTGGTATGGTTGAACTACGAGGGACTCCAGAAGTATGTAAAAACTGCAAAACATCAAACTGTTACAAAGGAACAAGTGAAGTTCCAGGCTGTCCTATGTTTGAGTTTCCCAAAACCATGGATAGTAGTGCAGAATGTAACCTATGTGGTAACTGCGTGAAAAATTGTCCAAACGACTCTATTAGAATAAGCCCTCGCACACCTACTAAAGAATTATGGAATATTAAGAAGCCCAAAATAGAAGTTGCATTTTTAGCCATTGTAATTATGGGTATAGTTTTTGTTCAAAACATAACCATGCTAAACATATGGGGTCAATTATTACATTCTCTTGAGAATATACTAGGAACAACTAACTATTATATAACATTTACTGTAACTTTTTTTATAGCTATGTTAATTCCTGTTGTATTACTCCTTTTAACAGGTCTTATTGCTAAAAAATTTAACAAAGCTTCCGTCATGGAAAATTTCGCAAGATTTGGATATGCTGTTATACCGTTAGACTTAGCAGGACATATAGCTCATAACCTATTTCACTTATTAGCAGAGGGCAAATCTGTGATTTATACTGCAATGGAGCTATTCGGAATGTCATCTCATGGAGCTTCAACTGCACTACTTTCTAGCCCAACTATACAAGTTCTTCAATATATTATTATTGTAATTGGAACAATAGGTTCAATATACACTGCTTACAGAATTGCGAAAAGTAGTCAAAATAAGAGAACACTTTTAGGAACATCCATAGTTTATACAATTCTAATGGTATTACTTGCAGTAGCTAACATTGTATTATTTTCTATTCCAATGGCAATGCGTATGTAACAACTAAAATGGTAAAAGGAGAGTATCTATGATTAGTGGCAATATCAAAACATGGTTAAGAGCTATAAGACCTTTTTCCTTCACTGGTTCTGTAATTCCAGTTACAATAGGCGCAATACTCGCAATTAAACAAAATAATTTTCAATTTGGTTACTTTATACTCTCTGTTGTTGCTATTTTGTTATTACACACTGCTGTTAATTTACTAAGCGATCATGATGATTATGAAAATAAAGTTGATACAAAAGATTCTTATGGTTCAAGCGGTGTTATTCTGGAGAATTTATTATCTTCCAAACAGATTCTTCGCTCTGGAATGCTTTGCTTAATACTTGGAAGTCTTATAGGATTATTTTTATCCTATGAAAAGGGTGTATTTGTATTAATATTGGGACTTATAGGTGCCCTGGGCGGCTATTCCTATACAGGAAAACCTCTGATGCTAAAATATAAGGGGCTTGGAGCTCCACTAGTATTTATTTTATTTGGTCCTTTAATGGTAATTGGTTCTTATTATGTCCAAATGCAAGACATTAGTGCTGATGTCATTCTGATTTCAATTCCAGTAGGCCTTTTAACTACAGCTATATTACACGCGAATGACATTCGCGATATAATTCACGACAAAAAAGCAGGCATAAAAACTTTATCAATATTGGTTGGCAAAAATAATGCAAAGAAAATTTATTATGGGATGCTTATTTTATCATACTTATCCCTTATAATTATGATTTTCTTCGGAGTCCTTCCACTACTTAGTTTGCCTTGTTTAATTACACTACCTATAGCATTTTCAAATTCAAAAACATTATATAATTCCGATATTTCGATTTCTGGATTAATAACCCTTGATAAGTCTACAGGAAAACTTCAAGCTCAGTTTGGAATTTTACTAATATTTTCTATACTATTAAGTTTCCTATTATAATAAAAGGAGGAAAAGACTTGAGCAAAACAAATTCTAAATATACTATCTTTACATTAATTGTAGCAATGATTCTTTGGTATTTACTTTTTGTAATAAAACCAATGAATTTTTGGTTAGAAATGAGTCTGTCAATTTCAGCATTAGTTTTAATGGCATTCATTTTTAACAAAGATATTTTTAAGCTTGGTAAATTGACCATAAGGCATATTCTAATTGGAATTTTCTCAGCTATAGCACTTTATACAATATTCTATTTAGGAAATATTGTATCAGGTTTCATATTTCCTTTTAAAGATTCCCAGGTATTATCCGTTTACAGTAATAGGTCTAATGGAAACTTAATTTGGATAGGATTACTGCTTTTATTCATAATTGGTCCAGGAGAAGAAATATATTGGAGAGGATTTATACAAAATACTCTATCACAAAAAATGGGTGATACCAAAGGATATGTAATCTCGGTTTTATTGTATGCTGGTGTTCACATAATTACAGGCAATGTGATGCTTGTAATCGCAGCATTAGTATGTGGGGTATTCTGGGGATGGCTTTATAAAAAAGAAAAAAGCTTACTTCCAGTAATTATATCCCATGCAATTTGGGACTTAACAATTTTCGTAATATTCCCCTTAATGTAAGGAGGTATAAATCTTGAAACGAGTGGCCATAAATATACATGATATATTTTCATCAATTGCCCCCAAATATGATAAATTAAATACGCTTTTGACCTTAAACATAGATAAACTTTGGAGAAAAAAAGCTATAAACCTATGCGCCATTAAAGAAAATGATAAAGTATTAGATTTATGCTGCGGTACTTGCAAAATGATAGAACTTGAATGCAAAGCAGTAGGCGTAAATACTATAGTTATAGGTCTAGACTTTAATAAAGCGATGCTTGATGTAGGTTATAAAAAGCTTAACAAATCACTAATCAATTATAAATTCGACTTAATACAGGGGGATGTCATGGATCTACCTTTTGCTGATAACATCTTTCAAACTATTACAATAGCATTTGGTCTACGAAATGTACCTGATAAAATAAAGGCTATTTCAGAAATGTATAGAGTTTTAAAACCTGGTGGAAAAGTAGTTTGCTTAGAATTATCTAAACCCAAGATTCCAGTTTTAAAAACCATATATAATTTATATTTCAATTTTGTATTACCATTTGTTGGATACTTAGGTACCCATGATAAAGCAGCTTATTACTATTTAAGAAATTCAGTTAATGACTTCATGACAAAAGATCAACTACAATGTGAATTTGAACAAATTGGTTTTGAAAGTTCTGGATTCAAATCACTAACCTTCGGTATAGCCTCAATACACTATGGTATTAAGCCATTGAATAAACCAATTTATTAATTTATGCTCTTCATATTTTCTCCACAATTATAGTTTATAATTTAGCTATATTAAGTAAATAAATTTAAACTTATTTAAGGAGGTAATTATATGTACTGTAATAGATTTTTAGGATCTGGATATGGAACTGGAGGGGGAATGTTTTTAATGATGGGCTTTGGTTTTTTGATATTTTTAGCATTTGTTTTTCTAGTTTTCAAATTAATGAAAGTTAATTCGCCTTCATCTTTATCATCAAGTAATTTGGCTTTAGATATATTAAATGAAAGATATGCTAAAGGGGAAATCAATGAAGAAGAATACACTAAAAAGAAAACAATTCTTTCTAGGAAGAACTAGGAGTATTCTCCTAAAAGAGCTAGGAGTACTATCCTAGTTCTTTTAATAGTGTGTCGAATTACATATCTAAATAATATAAACTAAATATTAATTAAGAATATTGGAGGGAAACAATGGATGGGAAAATTAAGATTTTAGTAGTTGATGATGAACAAAAGGTTCTAAATGTAATCAAAGCTTACCTAATCAAAGAAGGCTTTGAAGTTTTAACTTCTATGGATGGAGAAGATGCATTAAACATATTTAAAAATGAACCGATACATTTAATTATATTAGATTTAATGCTTCCTAAAATGTCTGGTGAAGACGTATGCAACAAAATTAGAGCTACCTCCTCAGTACCAATTATTATGCTTACAGCAAAGGCTGAAGAAGATAATAAAATAGACGGGCTTGCTATTGGAGCAGATGATTACATAACTAAACCATTTAGCAATCGAGAACTAGTTAGTAGGGTTAAAGCCATTATACGGAGAACATATAGAGATAATAATCCACTAGCAGAGCTGCTTATTATTAACAATGGTGATTTAGAAATAAATATTGATAAAAAAATAATTAAAAAACAAGGCAAAACTATTATATTAACCTCTAACGAGTTTAAAATTTTGATAGCTCTTCTTACTAACCCTGGGCAAGTATTTTCAAGAGAACAATTAGTACATAAATCTTTTGGCCTAGACTATGATGGATTTGATCGAACTGTTGATACCCACATTAAAAATATTAGATATAAAATAGAGGACGATTCAAAAAATCCAAAATATATTATTTCAATATATGGAATGGGATATAAGTTCCAGGGTTAATTACTGAAGAACTAAAAATTAGTAAATATATGAGGTGGCTCTATATGAAAATATCCTTAACAAAAAAATTGTCCTTAGGTTTTCTCCTCACTGCATTTGTATCTATACTGATTGCAGGTTTCATCTCAAATTATATGATTAGTAAAAAATTCAGCAATTATCTAATTACTGAACACAAAGCAAAAGTAGCTAAAATTGCAACTGTAATAGATGGCCTATACGATGAGAAAACAGACTTTTCAACTACTAACAGAAATGAGATATTGAAATATTCAAATGCAGAAGATTTGTATATTGAAGTGAAAAGCTCAACCGGACTTGTTGTTTTTACATCGGGAAGTTCAAATTTACAAACCAAAACAATGATGGGTTCAATGATGGGCTCAATGATGAATAATTTTTCTTCAATTAAACCAGGTCAATATACTGAAGAAAGTTACCCATTAGTTAAAAACAATAAAAAATTAGGAACTATAGTCTTTGGTTATTATGGGACCTCTTTTTTAAATGCAGGTGCACTAACTTTCAAGACAACCTTAAATCATTCTTTTTTTCTTTCTATCTTCATAGCTTTGATCATTGCATTAATAATTAGTATCTTTCTTTCAAAACAAATATCATCACCTTTAACAGAAATAACTGATACAGCTAATAGAATGCGAAATGGAAATTTAGAAGCAAGATATCATGGTGCATCTAAAACCAAAGAGATAAATGATTTGACAATTTCTATAAACTATTTAGCAGAAACTCTACAAAAACAAGAGTATCTTCGGAAACGTTTAACTTCTGATATGGCTCATGAACTTAGGACACCCCTTACCAATCTAAAATCACATATAGAGGCATTGCTAGACAAAGTTTGGGAGCCCACTGAAGAAATGCTCACAGGCTTTTATGAAGAAATACAAAGATTAATAAAATTAGTTGAGGGCCTTAACAACATATCAAAATTAGAACAGACCAATCTAAATTTAAATAAATCAGAATTCAACTTATCCTTAGAACTAAAAAAAATAATTACATGTTTTGAACCACTATATGAAACTACCGGTATAAAAATTTATTCAAATTTGATTCCAAATGTTAAAGTATTAATGGATAAAGATAAACTAAAGCAAGTAATGTATAATCTACTTTCAAATTCACTTAAATATTCCAAAATAAATGGGGAGGTTTTATTAACTCTAAAATCTGATAATGATAACATCATCATAGAAGTACATGACAATGGAATTGGTATTTCTAATAAAGATCTACCTTTCATCTTTGAAAGATTTTACAGAAGTGATGAATCTCGTGATAAAAACACTGGTGGTGCCGGCATAGGTCTAACTATTGTAAAAACTATCGTTGAGGCTCATATAGGTAGCATTGATGTTACCAGCACTTTAGGTGAGGGAAGTACTTTCACTCTTACCTTTCCTAAATCATCATTAAATCTAGATAAATAACCTATCAGGATCTAATTCTTCATATGATATATACCTTAATACTGTTAATCATTAATGCATATGTAAATAAATTCACCACCCAGATATCTTTGTTTTAAAAACACTAATTCCTTTATAAAATCTACATAACTATCTCGTATAATTTTAATTATAGATTTATATTCTAAGGATTGAAATTATATTAAAAAGTTTTAGGAGGTATTAATGTGGGTGTTAAAAAAGAAAAAATAAAAGTCTTCGGCATGACATGTACATCCTGTCAATCAAGAGTGGAAAGAGCAGTTACAAAACTCACTGGTGTTAAAAATGCTATGGCGAGTTTCAGTAGTCAATCTCTAACTGTAGAATATGATACTAATCTCTGCAATCTCGAAAAAATTAGAACTGCTATAAATGTAGCTGGTTATAGTACAAAAGATGGAAGCCTCTCTAAAATAGCAGGCATATTTATAATCGTAGTGGCAATTGTATTAATTGGCAATTCATCAAGTGGACTTGATATGACATCTAAACTAAACGGTGCTACATATTTTGTTCTATTCATTGTTGGGGTTCTTACCTCAATACATTGCGTTGGTATGTGTGGTGGAATAATGTTATCGCAAAGCATAACTAAAGATAGCAAAAGTAAATTTGATTCTGTAAAACCCGCCCTTCTATACAATGCAGGAAGAGTTCTATCCTATACAATAATCGGTGGGATAGTTGGTGCTCTAGGTTCAGTACTTTCACTATCCATAACCGCAAAAGCTGGGCTTCAAATATTTGCAGGTATGTTTATGATAATAATGGGCCTTAATATGAGTGGCTTTAGCTTATTTAGAAGACTTAACTTCAAATTGCCGTGGTCCGCTTGTTCAATTAAGAAAAAACCAAAAACCCCCTTTTTAATCGGCGCTTTAAATGGACTTATGCCCTGTGGGCCACTTCAAACAATGCAACTATATGCCCTAGGCACTGGAAGTACATTTAATGGTGCCATGTCTATGCTACTATTTTCTCTCGGCACAGTGCCTTTAATGTTGACCTTTGGAGCGTTATCAGGTTTGATTACTAAAGGATATACAAAAACTCTTTTAAAATTCAGTGGTATTTTAGTTGTGGTTTTGGGTATTGTAATGGGGACTCGCGGACTAACACTCGCTGGTATAAACGTACCGACCACAACTACCTTGATCGCTAGTTTATCTGATAATAAAATAGCATCATCACTGTCGCCTCGGTCCAATAAACCTGTAATTGAAAATGGTGTTCAAATAATAATAATGACAGCAGATGATAATGGATATACTCCAAATGGCCTATACGTACAAAAGAATATGCCTGTAAAATGGATAATTGATGGCAAATCATTAAATTCCTGCAATGGACAAATTGTTATACCTTCCTTAAACATTCAAAAGAATTTACAAGCTGGCGATAATATACTTGAATTCACACCAAAAGATAATGATATAAGCTTCAGTTGTGGAATGGGTATGATTCGTGGGGTAATTAAAGTTGTTGATAATATAAATACTGTTGACACCTCAAAACCTGATTCTTCTATTCCAACCCCATCTAGCGGTATGCCTTGCTGTAAATAACTAACTATTTAATGCATTTAATAAAAAGGTTCAAGTATTACATTTTGTGCAATACTTGAACCTTTTATAACTTATATTTATCTTAGTGGCTTAAACCCTTTTAAGCGTAATGCATTTGTTAATACTGAAACTGAGCTAAAACTCATTGCAAGCGCCGCGATAATTGGATTTAAAAGCGGACCCCCAAATAAATGTAGCACCCCCATTGCAACTGGTATTCCTAGAATATTATATCCAAAAGCCCAAAATAGATTTTGCTTGATATTTGTTATAGTTTTCTTACTTAGCTGAATAGCTGTAGGTACATCCATTAAATCACTTCTCATAAGTACTATATCTGCGGACTCCATAGCAACGTCGGTTCCAGATCCTATAGCAATACCGATATCCGCTTGTGCAAGTGCTGGTGCATCATTTATTCCATCACCGACCATAGCAACCTTTTTTCCTTCTGCTTGTAGTTTTTTAACTTCATTTGCCTTATCTTCTGGTAATACTTCAGCAAGTATTGTATCTATCCCAACTTGCCTTGCGATTGCTTCTGCTGTTCTTTTATTATCACCAGTTATCATCGCAACCTGTATTCCCATACTATGAAGCCTTTCTATAGCCTTTTTACTGTTTTCTTTAACTGTGTCTGCTACTGCAATTATGCCACTTAATTTACCTTCAATAGCTATAAACATAGGTGTCTTTCCTTCTCCTGCAAGTTTATCCGATATTTTCTCTAAATCTAATAAAGAAACATTGCTCTCACCCATAAGTTTTTTGTTTCCAAGTAATATTTTTTTACCATCTATAGTTACATCTATTCCCCTACCTGGCACAGCATTAAATTTTTCTGTCCTTTTGAAATCTAGTTTTCTTTCCTCTGCTTCTTTTACTATTGCTTCACCAAGTGGATGTTCTGAACCTTTTTCTGCAGTAGCCGCTATTACTAACAAATAGTCCTCATCAACATCAGCTACAGTAACTATATCTGTTACTTTTGGTTTCCCCTCAGTTAAAGTTCCAGTTTTATCGAATACAATAGTTTGAATTTTATGTGCTGTTTCAAGGGCCGTACCACTTTTTATAAGCACCCCATATTCTGCGCCTTTTCCTGTTCCAACCATTATAGCCGTTGGTGTTGCAAGTCCAAGTGCACAAGGACAAGCAATTACAAGCACTGAAATAAATATTGTTAGTGAAAATACTCCCGTTTGACCAGCTATTAGCCAAGATAAAGACGATATTAACGCAAGTCCTATAACCACTGGAACAAAATAGCCAGATATAATATCTGCCATTTTAGCTATTGGTGCTTTTGATCCTTGAGCATTTTCAACTAATGTAATAATTTGTGCAAGAGCCGTATCTTTACCAACCTTAGTTGCCTTAAACTTAATAGAACCATTTTTATTTATGCTTGCTCCAATTATTTTGTGTCCAATGCTTTTCTCGACCGGCATACTCTCCCCCGTAAGCATTGACTCATCTACAGATGTAGTTCCATAAACAACTTCACCATCCACAGGCATTTTCTCTCCAGGTTTTACAACAACTATATCTCCAACCTCTACTTCATCAATTGGAATTTCAACTTCTTTATCCATTCTAATTATAATTGCAGTTTTTGGTTGAAGTCCCATTAGCTTTTTAATTGCCTCGGATGTTTTTCCTTTTGTTACTGATTCTAAATACTTTCCTAAAGTTATAAGAGTTAATATTATACCTGCCGATTCAAAATACATCTCATAACCAGTATTACCAATGAATATTTCATAAACTGCAAATATACTATATAAAAATGCAGCTGATGCTCCCATGGATATTAGCGAATCCATATTAGGACTTAACCGTGCTAAAGACTTAAATCCCACTATGAAATATCTTCTACCTGTTATCATTATGGGAATAACAAGTATTAATTGTAGAGCAGCATACGCTTTAAGATGCATCATAGGATCAATGACACTCGGTAGCATCATATTCATTTTCATAAAAATCATTGGTACCATTGCAACTAGTAATAACGGCACTCCAAATATAGCAGATATTAAAAATCTATTCCATAATGCCTTTATATCCTTTTCTTTTTTCTCTTTATCAAGATCTACATTGTTTTCTTCCTCAAGAGCCTTATATCCGCCTTTTGCTATAGCCTTCTTTATATCCGAAGTTTTAACTAAAGATGGCTCAAAAGAAATCGTTAGTTTTTCAGTAGCATAATTTACATTTGATTCTATAACTCCATTGAGTTTTCTAGTTATTCTTTCTATATTTTTTGCACAAGATGCACAACTCATTCCCTCAAGTTTTAATGTTTTATTAGTCGTCTGGACTAATAATTTATATCCCGCCTTATCAACAACATTTTGTATATCAGATAATTTAATCAAAGAATCATCATAAACTATCTTTAATTTTTCTGTTGCAATATTTACACTTGACTCAGAAATTCCTGGCAATTTTTTAGTTACTCTTTCAATTGCTTTTGCACATGCCCCGCAGGTCATTCCTTCTACTTTCAATGACTTAGTTACCATATAATTCTCCTCCTTATTCCATATATTCTATTTACCAATTATTTTTGATAAAAGACCTATAATTTCATCTATCTTCTCACTACCTTTGTCATGCTCAAAGGCTTCCATAACACAGTGATTCATGTGCTGCTTTAAAATCAATAAATTAGCCTTCTTTAGGAGTGATTGTGCAGCAATAATTTGATTTGACACATCTACACAATACCTCTCATCTTCTATCATTTTGATAGTTGCTTCAATTTGTCCTTTTGATATTTTTAAAATCTTCATAGCTTCTTTTTGCTCATTATTCATTATTTATCCTCTTTCATACCCTACCCCCTAGGTGGGGGGGGTATAACTACATATTAATACTAAAAAAAAGATATGTCAACTTCTTTAAAAAATCTAACACATAAGATTATAGCTATTTTTAATAGCAAAAAACAATGCCACCTCTATCCTGAGGGGCATCACAATAATATTTTTCTTTAATTACATGTTACCACTTCTTTATGTAGGTTTCGTGAAGAAATTGTACCTTTAGAATTTATTTTACCCTTCTAGCAGTTACATAATCATTTCTTCCCAAAGCTGAAATTTTAATTACATCTCCTGTATGAGGAGCATGTATATAATTATTATCTCCAATGTACATACCCATATGATGAGGATCAGCAAAACTTCCAAAGAACACCAAATCTCCTGGTTGAAGATTATCCCTTGATACCTCTACACCATCATTTATCTGATCAAATGTAGTTCTTCCTACAGATATCCCAAAATGTGCATATACATATTGTGTGAATCCTGAGCAATCAAATCCAGAAGGTGTTGTTCCACCCCATAAATATGGCGTTCCAAGAAAATTAGAAGCGTAGGCTATTATAGCTCCTTGCGATACTGTTGCTCCGCCCCTTGAAGGCGTATATGCAGGCACTGATTTTTTTAATTCGCTTATTTTCGTTAAACTTTTATTTACTGACACTTGAGGTTCAATTATCTGCGCTGAAATGTTCTTATTACTTTTATTTTCAGTAATCAATTTATTCTGTAATTCTTTAGCAACAATTTCCTTGTTCTTTAATTGCGTTACTAATTTGTTTTGTGACTCTTTGGTAACCATTATCTTATCAATCTTCTGCTTGTTTTCTACTTGTAAACTCTGTAATGCTTCCTTTGTCTTATTCAAACTTTGTTGTTTTTCATTTAATTTTTTTTGTGATGCTTCAAACTTAACCATTAATTTTTTATCAAACTCTACAACGGTTTTTATGTTATCTACTCTTGATATAAAATCTCCAACACTCTCTGAATCCAGTATAATACTCAAATATCCATCGGATCCATTTATGTACATAACTCTCATTCTACTATTAAACAATCCCTGTTCTTTCTGCGATTCCTTTGCAACCTTTTTAACATCCACTGCGGCAACTTCAATTGACTTTTCAGTTTCAGATATTTTTCTTTTATTGTCTTCCATCTTAATCATAATCTTTTCAATTTCATTATCAAACTCTTCTATTTTCATTTCAACTTGTTCTTTCTCGGTCTTAATTATAGTTAGTGAATCTTTCTGCTGTTGTAACTTCTCATTTACTGGGGCTGCTAGTACTGTTACATTTGAAATTAAAACAAAAATTATTACAACTGCAAGGCTTCTCAGGACTGTCTTCATTATTACATCTCCTCATTTGTTTATACTTTATAAAATACAAAATAAATATATCAAAAACTTATGTGTTTATTATGAAGATTGTCGATATTTATATTTTTTTGTATTGTATCTTTATATTCTTATAATAATAAAAGTCATGTCAACCAAGAAGTACTTAATGCATTATTGAAACAAAGATCTTACCTACTATTATTCCAAGCACTGTACCACTTGCAGATAACCTGCCCCGCCAAAGTCCAATGGATTCAGGTATTATCTCTTTGCACACGGTATATAATATTAAACCAGCAGCAAATGATAAGCTAATGCAAATAATTATAGGCGATACACTATTTAAAATTCCTCCCATTAAAGCACCTATACCCATTGGTATAGATGTAAAAATTGAAAAAAGTATTATTGTATATACTTTAGCGCCCCCTTCCTTAAGATACATTCCTAAAGTTAGTCCTTCGGGTATTCCATGAAGTAGTAGAGCAATCGCTAACTGTAATCCCCTAGTATAGGAAATATTTAAGAGTGAACCTAATGCAATTCCAGCAGGTATATTATGTATTCCTGAACCTATCGCCATAAAAAGAGCTACTTTTAAATATCTCTGTTTTCCACCATCTGAATTTCCAAAATTAAGATAACTAACACCACTATCAATCAATAGTGCAGTAATAAGTCCGATAAATATACCCAGTGTTGCAATATATACATTACCATTTTCAAATGCTTCTGGAATTAAATCGAAACAAATTATAGCAAGCATAAGACCTCCAAGAAATCCCAAGACAGTACCTTTAAATCTTCTCCCATTATCTGTAGTAATAAAACAAAGTAATATTCCAATCATTGTTCCAATCCATGCAGTAAAAAAACCTATATTACTTATGTTGACAAGCAAATTAAAATTAATAAGCATCAAAAAGTCCTCCAGTTTTAAAAATAATACCATATTTAAGTCTATGCTATATAACAGATAAGTTAGAATATAGGGCAAAAATATTTTCAGAATACACTACGTACTTTTAATATTCATTAAAATAATTAATTTAATGTAAAGCATTACTTCCATTGTAAAATTTCTATAATAGTTTTAATATTATATATGGAATATATAATATTAATTGTAAAAAAGGAGCAACTACTATGATCACAAATATTGTCAAAAGTCCTAGAAATAAAAAGATAAAAAAACCGGTATCTATTATAATTGGTGTAGTCCTATTTCTATTATTACTACAAAGTATTCTTATTCATAATGCTATTTCAAAATATAAATTAAAAATATATCCACAAGTATGGGTCGAAGATACAAATATAGGTGGAAAAACTAAAACAGAAGCTAGCAATGCTATCATTCAAAAACATAATAATAGCATTGCTAAAAAAAATATAACAATAAAAATTAATAATAAACAATATACTATTGCTTTATCTAAAGTTGATATGAAATATGATTATAGTCTCGCAGTTGATAAAGCTTATGATATTGGAAGAGAAGGTAATTCACTAAAAAAATATTTTGCTATAACCTCTCCTGGCAAGAAAAATATTACACTTAATCATACATACAACTATGATATTGTAGATACAGTTCTTAATAATATTATTAAAGATAATAGTAAGAAGGCTATAGATGCCACTATTGTTAGAAACGATTTAGGAGATTTAATTGTAACTAAAGAAGAATATGGTCATAGTATAGATTCTGCTAGTCTAAAAAAGGAAATAAAAACTAAAGTTGAAAATATAAAACAAGAACAAAATTTACTAATAGAGTCTAAATTAATAAATGTTGAACCTAAAATTAAAAAAAACAATTTAAAAGGTATAAATACTTTAATATCTAGTTCTACCACTAACTTTGGCAGTTCAAATGAAAGTCGGTCAGAAAATATTCGAGTAGCTTCTGATTCTATAAACGGGCATATAGTTATGCCTAATAATACTTTTAGCTTTAATGATGTAGTTGGTGAAAGATCTGCTAAAAAAGGCTATAAGTTAGCAAAAGGAATTGTAAATGACAAAGTTGTAGATGACTTAGGTGGTGGAGTGTGCCAAGTCTCAACTACACTTTATAATGCAATACTTAGAACAAATATTGCCTCTGTGGAAAGATATCATCATAGTTTGCCTTGTAGCTATATAGGGAAAGGTCTTGATGCTACAGTCTCTTTTGGACTTCTTGATTATAGATTTAAGAATACATATTCTTATCCTATTTTTATAGAATCTGGAATTCGAAATGAAAATCTAACATTTAATGTGTACTCAAATGCAAGTCTTAGCAATAAAAAGTATAACATTGATAATGAAGTATCAGGTAACCATGTAAATGTATTTAGAATCACGTATGAAAATGGTAATAAGGTATCAAAAGTTTTGCTTTATACCGATAAGATTTCATAGATGCCTTCCCCTACTTATTTTCCTAATATTTTTTTAACAAATACACTTACTAGTTCAGGATCAAATTGATGACCTGCATTTTTTTGTAATTCTTTTATGATATTCTCCATTGATAATGCACTTCGACAACATCTATCTCTACTCATTGAATCATATGCATCTGCTATATTTATAATTCTTGACGTTATTGGTATCTCTGCTCCCTTTAATCCTTTTGGATACCCTAATCCATCCCATCTTTCATGGTGATATAATATGTATATCGCCATGTCGGACATACCATTTACTGTGTTAAGCATTCTATAACCTATTTCACAGTGACTCTTAATTTTCTTCCATTCATCACTTGTAAGTTTGCCTGTTTTATTAAATACATTTTCATGTATTGCAATTTTACCTATATTATGGAGCAATCCAACTTCCTTGAGTTCATTGACCTCATATTGAGACAAACCAAGGGCTTCTCCCATTTTCCCGCATAACTTCGAAACCTCATGAGAATGTTTTTCTTCTTCTTTATTTTCTTCATATAAGGTATTTATTATTGCCTTAATTGTTTTCACTTTCATAATCGGGCCCTCAAAAAGCTTATTATTGTACATATTATTTTCTGCATTTATTAATATTTCTTCAGTTTTTTCTTCTTTATTATTCTTTGTTTGATACCCAAAAGAAACAGATATATCAATGAAACCAACTTTTTCATTTAATGACAAAGTTTTTATTCGTTTTATAATTTCTTCTGCTATAAAAGCATCCGTTTTAGGTAATATAATAACAAACTCATCCCCTCCAAACCTAGCAATAATGTCATCAGCCCTACATCCCAGGCTTATTATTTTTGCTACTTTTTTAAGAAGTTTATCACCCATGACATGTCCAAAGGAATCATTAATAAATTTTAACCCATTTACGTCCCCCATAACAATTGTCATAGGAAGGTTCCTTTCCGTATCAAGTCTTGTTACCTCTTCTTCATAAAACCTACGATTATATAACCCCGTTAACTGATCATGGTAACTTAGATAGCAAATCTCTTTCTCCTTTCTTTTACGCTCCGTTATATCAATTGTTCTACATTCAATATATTTTTGTCCATTTAAACATAAAGTAAATGCTTTAAAATACACGGGTACTATTGTACCATCATTCTTTTGCAGTTCTGCATCAATAACACCGAATCCATCGTTTCTAGCCCTAGTAATACAATCCATGATTGCTCTATAGCTTTTTTCATCACCCTTATACCAATCCAAAAGACTCATTTTAGATAATTCCTCAGATGAGTAACCTGTTATATCCTGAAACTTTTCATTCCACCTCACTAATCTTCCTTGTTGATCATAAATATAGTGCATATCTGGTCCATTATAAAATATTGCTTCTTCTATAGTTCTTTCATGTTGTACATCCTCTTTCCTTAGCCCTTCAATTTCAGATAATTGGCTCATTTTATTTTCCTCCATTTTATCTTTCTCAAAACAATTAGCATTCTTACCTTTTTTATATTAATCTTTTTATACAATATATTCGCTACACTAAACAAATTCTACATATTTTAATAAAATAGTATTCATTTTAATTTAATAAATAATTCATTTTAGAAATAAGAAATAGCAATTTTAACACTGTATTATTCAATATTCTTTTTATCATAATTATCAGAAAATATAGATTATGCTTCAAATTAACTTGAATGAAATGTAAAAATAGGTTATAATTAAGGTACGTATTTAAAAAGAGAGGTTATTCGATGACTAAACGCTTCAAAAAATTTTACGCGAGCTTTAGTAAAGTAATTATTATAATGCTTGGCGCAACACTATATTCAATCGGCTTAGAAATATTTTTAATACCTAACAACATAATTGATGGAGGAGTAGTTGGAATATCAATTATGGCAAATCATTTTATCAGCGTACCACTTGGGCTACTTACTTTTATACTAAATATACCATTTTTTATAATTGGATATAAGCAAATCGGAAAAACATTTACCATATCAACTATCTTTTCTGTAATATGCTATTCTATAGGTGTATCTATCCTTAAGCCAATTCCCGGAATAACACATGATATACTATTGGCAGCAGTTTTTGGTGGAATACTAGTTGGACTAGGCATAGGACTCATAATGAGAAGCGGTGGATCAACCGATGGCACAGAAATCGTAGCAATAATACTTGACAAAAGAATTAAATTTTCAGTTGGAGAGATAATTATGTTCTTCAATTTCTTTATATTACTTTCAGCAGGCTTAATTTTTGGTTGGGATAGAGCTATGTATTCTCTCATAACCTATTTTATAGTAATCAAAGTTATTGACATTATAATTGAAGGTACTGATGAATCAAAAGCTGTAGTAATTATTTCAGATAAACATGAAGAAATATCTGAGGCAATAATGGCTAGACTTGGTCGAGCAATGACTTACCTTTATGGTAAGGGTGGAAAAGAAGGAGAATATAAAAATGTAATTTATGTTGTTGTATCTCGTTTGGAGATTTCTAAACTAAAATCTATTGTAAATGGATTTGATGAAGATGCATTCATAACTATAGGTAGCGTTGAAACAACTGGAAAGAGTTATAAGAAAAGAGCTATTCATTAAATTATAATTAGAAACAATGATTTTAGGAGAGTGGTTTTAAATCACTCTCCTTTTTTAATTTACATTTTAAAAATAATGTAAGCTAAATTTAAGAATGTAGTTTAAATTTCGTGATATAATATTTAAGACATAATTGTAATTAAGGCTAAATATTATTTCTACAAATTTAATAAATGAAAAATATAAGGAGTGAAACTAATGAAAACTGTTGATACTAAGGATGTAGGATTTGTTGAAGTATTTAGCATTACAATTGTAGTAGATAAACCTATTTTGGTTGGACAAGATGATATAGTTGGAAGACGTCAATTAATCCCTATTTTATCAGGTGAGGTAAATGGTCTTGGCTTTAAAGGGAAAGTACTTCCGGGAGGAATTGATAGTCAAGTTATCCGCCCAGATGGAAAATGTGAACTTTCGGCAAGATATGCTATTAAGTTAGATGATGGTGCTACAATTTACATTGAAAACAATGGAATTCGCACAGTACCATTCAAATACATAGAAGATGTAAAGGCCGGTAAATTCGTTGATCCTAGCGTTTATTATTTTCGTACAATTCCAATTTTCGAAACATACAGTGAGAAATATAAATGGATGATGAATAACATTTTCGTATGTTACGCTACTAGATTGCCAGAAAATGTCTTGTTAACATTCTATAAAGTTCTTTAGTAGATTTAGATAATATAATTGTATTTGATTTTTTTATAAAAGTATTATTAATAAAGGGTAGGTAAATTAATGAAAAAATATAAATTTAATTTGATATTAGGTATAGCCTCTGTGGGTATTTTTATACTATTAATTATATTCACACATGGTTGGATGGATTTGATTCATCAAATGAAAAACTTACATATTCAATGGCTAATTGCGGCTATTTTCTCCATGTTTTTATATTGGGTTTGTGAAGCTAGAATCTTACAAGTAACTGTATTTCTAATGAAAAAGGACTATAAATTTAAAGAAGCTTTTAAAGTCACTCTTATTGGGCAATATTTTAATTCAATTACTCCCTTTGCATCTGGTGGTCAACCAATGCAATTATATGCACTTACTAAACAAGGAGTGGCCGCTGGCAAAGCTGGTTCAGCGCTTATGATTAAATTTATTATGTATCAAGCTATATTAACTATATACTCTCTAGTTCTTATATTTTGGAAATTAGATTTTTTTAGACGAAAAACCAGCAATTTATTTTATTTAATAGGCATAGGTTTTTTAGTTCATGCTAGTGTAATTGTATGTTTAATTATTTTTTCGAAGTATCGTAAATTAACACACAAATTTATAAATATTTTATCTAAAATATTACGAAAGTTTAAATTTGTAAAAAATGTATCAAAATTAGAAGTAGATATTAACCAGAATTTAGATCAATTCCATGATAATATGCAAATAGCAAAACATAGTAAAGGATTAATTTTTGAAGCTGTTATATATACAACGCTGCAGCTAACAATATATTTTATTATTCCTTATTTTATCTATCTTAGTTTTGGAATGAAGGGTGCTAGCATTGGTAGTATGATAGCGGGAACTTCTTTCATAATGATGATAACAGCTGTTATACCATCACCTGGAGCCATGGGAGGCGCGGAAGGCGCTTTCTATATTTGTTTTAGTTTGTTTTTTGCAGCTAGTAATATAATGGCCGGTATATTGTTATGGAGGTTAATTACTTTTTACTCCTGTATAATTTTTGGGTTTTATGCACTTAAAAAGAAATAAATCAGAAAAATCATTAGCCTCGGCTAATGATTTTTAATTTCTACTCTTTTATTATATACGGCACTGTAAGCACTGCCACATTTCTATTTTTATATAATTGACTCTTTATAAAATACCCTGTTTGGTTATGAAGTAAATTATGCCACCATTTAGTAATAACAAACTGCGTTAAAACTACAGTCACTGTTTCTCCATGTTTTGAAGAACGCTCTTCTGATTGTATAAAATTCATTAATGGTTCCATTACGTCTCTATATGAGGAGTGCTCTATTATTAATGGAATTCCTGGATTATACTCTTTCCACTTTCTTTTTAATTTTTGAGTAATTTCAGGATCAGTTGATACATGAAATGCAACAACGTTTTGTGATAAACATTTAGCACAGTTTAATGCCTTTAGGAATGATTTATTTAATGTACCTAAAAGTATTATTACATGCTGATCATTATTTGTTACTGACCCAACTTTGGGTCTTAGGTCATTTGTTAATCTTATTTGCTCCACTACATGAGTATAATGTTCCTTAATCTTTAACATAAAATAAACAAGCATTGGTAATATGATACAAACAATCCAAGCACCTTGAGTAAACTTTATAATGCCTATAAGTATTACTGTAATAAAAGTTATAACAGCACCAAATCCGTTTACGGCCGCCTTAAATTTCCAACCAAGTGATTTTTCCCTTTTCCACTTTAAGAACATTCCAACTTGAGAAAGTGTAAAAGATATAAATACACCAACAGCATATAACGGTAAAAGTGCATGTGTATCGCCTTGAAAAACAATAATTAATATTGCAGAAGCTACAGCTAGTACTATTATTCCATTTGAAAAACTTAATCTTTTTCCTCTTTGAGAAAATTGCCTCGGAACATATCCATCATTTCCCATTAAAGAAAGTAATAATGGAAGACCTGCATAAGATGTATTAGCAGCCATTATTAAAATAATTGCAGTGGTAAATTGAATAACATAAAAGAAAATATTTTTTCCGAAAACTTGCTGAGTAATTTGAGCAAGTACTGTCATATGATTAACAGGTACTGCATGATAAATTGTTGCTAAGAAAGATAATCCTACAAAAATAAAAAATACTAACCCACCCAGTAAAACCAAAACAGTTTTTGCATTTTTTTGTGATGGTTCTTGAAAATTAGGTATACCATTACTTACAGCTTCAACTCCCGTTAACCCACTACAACCTGAAGCAAATGCACGAAGAAACAGAAATAATGTAATATCACCTACTTGCCTTGGCATTGAAAATAAAGGCTGTGGCGAATAACCAAAAACATAATGTCTAACAAGACCAGTAACAATAAGCACTACACAAGAGCCTATGAATATATATGTTGGAACTCCAAAAAGTTTAGATGATTCCTTCGTTCCTCTTAAATTCCCTATTGTTATAATTAATAACATTATAAGAGCTATAGCTACTTTGTACTTATACAAAAATGGCATAGCCGATGTTATGGCAGCTGTTCCAGCACTTATACTAACAGCAACTGTAAGTACATAACCTACAGTAAGAGCTGCTCCCGCAGTAAGCCCTGGGGTTACTCCCAGATTATCCTTTGCAACTATGTATGATCCTCCACCAGATGGGTAGCTATCAATGGTTTGCATGTATGAAAAAACGAGTATGAGCAATAGTAAAACAATACACAATGCAGCATAAAACATATATCTATATGCCATAGAACCCATAACTCCAATTAACACAATTAAAATTTCCTCACCTGCATATGCAACGGAGGAAACTGCATCACTGGATAATATAGGTAGTCCCCATAAAACGTTTAATTTTTCTCCTTCTAATTCTTCTGTTTTTAATGTCTTACCTATTAGTATTTCTCTTATCTTTGAAAACATAAATGCACCTCTGTAGTCTAATTTATTTATACAATATTTCTCTATTATATATTATTAATTCTAACATTTCAACCTATAATTAATCTATTTTTGACGAAATATAGCCAAATTTATACTTCTAACGGTAGATAATTAACGTTATAATTCAAATAGTCATACATGCATAATATATATGTATTTAAAGTTGCTTATTAGTCGTTTTCATGTTACTTTTCTCTAAGTGAATCAAAAAAGAATAGAGTATATGGTTAAGCCCATATATCCTATTCTTAATTATCTGTCTATGTTATTTAATTTCTTTATACTATATATTTAGTTACTATTTCATTAAACTCATCCACGTTTTGTTCCATCCAAGTAGTGAAGTCTTTGTTTGAATTATCTACGGCACTTGCAAGTTCAAATAAAAATTCTGGCACATCCACTTGTTTAATATCTCCATAAATTTTACCGAGCTTTGTTTTACCTATCCCAAGATCTCCACCAATATGTAATTCAAATACATTTGTAAGTTCATCTTGAATTTTTTTCTTTTTACCACGAAATCCAATTGTTCCTATTTCATGTACGGAGCAAGAATTAGTGCATCCGGATATATGAACAGGTGGCAATATATCTTTTGTGAAGTTCTTTTCTTTAAAATAGCTTAAAATATCCTTTAAAGTAGTCTGGCTTTCTAGTATTCCCATTTGACAAGTGGGAACTCCAATGCAGCAAGTAGAATATTCAAGTGAAGTATTTCCACCCATTCCCTCTGTTAAGTCAAGTAATATTTGTGCTTCTTTACCATTCAAATTTCTAATGTATAATCCTTCTGACATAGTTAATCTTATTTCTACATCATCCATACCTTCTATTTTATCTATTATTAGTTTTAAATACTGTGTTTTTAATTGTCCTCCCATTGGATGAACATACACACTATATAACCCATTTTGTTTTTGTGAGATTAGTCTTGGACTTTTTATAGAAGTTTCAATACCAGTCTTATCATAAACCTTAGTTTCTACCTTAATCTTCAAATTGCCTTTAGCCTTAACCTTCTCCAAATAACTGTTATAACAATTTATAAATTTCTCATCGCCCATTCTTTCCTTAATATATCTTATACGAGCTTTTCCCTTATTTACATAATCGCCTTCATTAATAAAAAGCTCAGTTAATGCTTCAACATGGTATAGAATATCCTCAGGATTTATTAATTGACCACTGGAAACAGATAGTCTTGAATTGTTTCCTATTCCACCACCTAAGTATACTTTGAAATATTGGGTGCCATTTTCAATAACCGCTAAAAACCCTAAATCAGTAGCAGTTACGTGTGACTCATCCTTGTCGTTACTTGAAAATGCAACTTTAAATTTTCTTGGTAGTTTATATGTATATATCTTATTTAAAAAATGTTTACCCACTGCAGTTGCATAAGGTGATATATCAAAAACCTCATTTTTTTCTACCCCAGATAGTGGTGATGCAGAAACATTTCTAGGATAATTACCACCTGAACCCCTTACGTATAAGTCTTTGTTTATACCTTCCTTCATAATATTACAAACTTCATCTATAGTAATTCCATGTAATTGCATTGCTTGACGAGTAGTTATATGTATATTTTCTACTTTATATCTATTTGCAAAGTCATAAATTTGTTTAAGATCCCTTATAGAAGCTATCCCAGCTGGCATTCTAAATCTTACCATAAAATCCTTGCCACTACTCTGGGCATATACTCCCATACCACCGGAAGCTCCTTTAAAATCCATCTTACTCATTTCACCACTTAAAAATTTATTACCAAGTGCTCTAAACCCTTCAATTTCAGAAAGAAGAATCTCATTTAAATTATCCATTTGTATCATTCCTTTCGTATTGCAACATCCATCTGACTATAGTATACTTGTTTTTAACCAATAAGTATAATACATGTTTTCTATAATACTTATTAGTATTACTAATAGGTAGGGTGATAATTTTGATAGAGGAATTAAAAACTTTTATTTCTGTTGTAGACAAAAAAAGCTTCACAAAAGCTGCAAGTACTATCAACATATCCCAGCCAAGTGTTAGTTTACACATTAAAATTCTAGAAAAAAAGTTTAATACAAAATTAATAGAAAGATCAAACAAACAAAGAAATATATTAATTACACAAACTGGAGAAATATTATACAAAAAGGCTAAGCAAATAATATCCCTAATTGATGACACAAAAGATGAACTTAACAATTATCATAATTCCACCTCAGGAACCTTAAAAATTGGTGCAAGTATGACAATAGGTGAATTCTTACTCCCCTCAATACTAGGAGAATTTATTAAAGAGTTTCCAAACATAAAACTAGAAGTCGCTATTGAAAACACACATAATATTTATGAAAAGTTTAAAAACTATGATATTGATATTGCTTTAATTGAAGGCAGCGTACCTGCACATAACTATACTTCTAAAAATTTTTATAAAGATACAATGGTTATTGTAACTCCAAATTCTTTTACCTATGATAAAAATATTGGACTTAACCCTAACTTGTCAAATCAAACTTGGATGCATAGGGAAGAAGGTTCTGGAACTGGTGAGTATCTAAATATATTTTTAAATACAGAAGGTATATCACCAAAGAATTTTATTATTCTTGGAAGTAATTACTCAATTAAAGAAGCTGTTAAAAATAATTTAGGTGTAACTTTTATCTCATCTTTAGTAGTTGATGATGCCGCTACTAACAATGAACTTAAAATTATAGCTACTAAAACAAAATATAATAGGTTTTTTTCTTACTTAGTTCATGAGAAAAACTTATCAAAGATTGCGACATTATTTGTTGAGAAACTAGAAAAGTTTAGTAAGCGTAATATTACATAGCTGACACTTAGCCCTACGATTACTTCCATATCCTCATATTATCTCAAATAAAAAAGCACTTCCATCCACTGCTTTGAATGTAAGTGCTTTGATACTAAAATTATTTTAATACCTCCATATTAACACAATCATCAGGATTTTCACCATTTAGGACTTTGATAATATTTTCAGCTGCAACTATTCCCATCTTTGTTCTTGTTTCCATTGTGGCTGAAGAAATACGAGGAACAATTGAAACATTGTACATATCTAGAAGTTCTGGTTCAATATTGGGTTCATATTCAAATACATCAAGTCCTGCTCCCCATATTTCACCATCTTTGAGGGCTTTAACTAATGCTTTTTCGTCAATTACTGGCCCACTACATGTATTAACAATAACTGAAGTATTTTTCATAATAGAAAATTCTTTCTCTCCTATATAATGAATGGTAGAAGATAAAAGTGGCACGTGTAATGATACAAAATCAGCTTCTTTAAGTAAATTTTCTTTATCTACATAAATAGCGCCAAGTTCTTTTTCCATTTTATGATTTCTAACTATATCAGTATATAGTATTTTCATATCAAAAGCCTTAGCTTTCTTTGCAAAGTTAAACCCAATTCGCCCTGCTCCTACAACACCTAATGTCTTGCCTGTAATTTCACGACCAAGAAACATCATAGGATCACAAGACTCATAAGCACCATTTCTTGTGAATTTATCCGCTGCCACGATTCTTCTAGACACAACCATTAGAAGTGTCCATGCAAGATCTGCAGTAGCGTCATCTAATACGCGTGGGGTGTTTGTAATTATTATTCCCTGTTTGGTAGCTGTAACTATATCAATATTGCTGTAACCCACACCATAATTAGCAAAAATTTTACATTTGTTCCCTGCTGACTCAAGTACATCTTTATCTATATTGTCAGTTAGAAGACATAAAACAGCATCCTTACCTTTTACCTTCTCAATAAGCTCTTCTCTTAATAAGCCTCTATCACAAGGATTTATTTCTACATCAAAATGCTTTCTTAAAAGTTCAATAGCCTCATCTGGAATTCTTCTTGTTACGTAAACTCTTTTTTTATCCACAGATTCCACCTCCTATAAATACTCGCCGCTTTCATTTGAAATCTTCTCAAATATAAGTTCATTTTTAAGTTTCCCTATTTCTTTTATAATCTTCATTTTTCTAAAACAATACGTTATTTTTCTTGCCTTATTTTCAGGAACTTTCAATATTTTCGCCAAATTTTTGTTTGTAAAATTTTCTGGTAATTCATCTGGTAAAAATATCAAGAAATCCTTCTCCTCTTTAAAAGTGATTTTCTCAATTACCTCTAAAAGCTTATGATCCACTATACTTATCCCTTTTCTCCTCCAACTTCCTTTACCATCCTTGCATCTTATCTCTTCTTCTTTAATCATTAAAATTTCCAATATAAAATTATCTGACCCCATTAAATCAGGTATCCTAATTAATTCATCAAATAGATCAACTAACTTACCCTTTTTAGGTGACTTTCTTCTACTAATTACTATATCAGATTTTTCTGTAGTTACTATATATTTTTCAGCAGCTATAGGGTGTACTAGCATTACCTTATTATACTTGACCAATTCTCTAAGTTTATTACGAATTGCACTAAAATTTTTTGTTTGTATTTCAATTAATGAATCTTCTCTCACTAAATCAATTACATATTTATCTAGTTTTACCTCAAATCTATCTCCATCAGTGACATACCACTGTTTAATAGATGAATGCAAAGACTTCTCATTTTTTATATTTATTCCATTTTGCTCATAAATTAAAACTTTCTCTTCTACTTGTCCCATTTCTTCTCCTACCTCTATAATAAACCTCTACAATTTTTCTTAGATTAAATAATCTGGCTTTTATAATTATGTATTAATTATAACAGAATTGTTATATAAATAGAATTTATACTGTAAAATAAAGTATGTGAATAGTAAAACTCATTAACACATATAACGAGGTAATATGCTAATAATCTATAAAGAGATAATTAATTGTGTATCAAAACATAATATAAAATAATATACTACTAAAAGGTGATGAAATATGAAAATTGTGATATTATCTGATACGCATGCAAAAAAACATAATGATAAACTTTTCAAATTAATAGACAATTTATTTAAAGAAGCTGATATGATAATTCATGCAGGTGATTATATTTCACCGAGCGTTGTATCAAAATTAAAAGAGCATGAGAATTTCGTTGGAGTATGGGGAAACAATGATAAACGTTATATAAGAGGTATATTAAATGAAAAAGAAATATTATCCATAGAAGGGTATAGAATTGGTCTGTATCATGGTCATGGCACCAGCAAAAATACACTAACCACAGCATATGATAAATTTATTAGTGATAAGGTAGATATAATAATCTTTGGACACACTCATCAACCACTTATATTAACTAAAAATAAAGTGCTTATGATTAATCCCGGTTCGCCCTCCTGCAAAAGACGTGAGCCATGGTATTCTTATGTTGTTTTAGAAATTGAAAATAAAAAAATAGATGTGCACTTAAAATTTTTCAGCTGATTTTATAAGTTCTACAACTTTCATTTTAAAAAAAGTCCTACCATACTCATAATGGTAGGACTTTTTATGTTAATATTCTTCAACTTCAGTAACTTCATATCCTGCTTCTTCAATAGCTTCTGAGATATCATTATCCGTTGTTTCATCCTCAAATTCTGCCATTGCAAATTTTTCCTCTAAATCAACTTTTACTTTAGTAGCACCAATGTCTAGTAATGCTTCCTTTACATGACTTACACAATGTGAACAACTCATTCCATCAATATATAGTTTTTTCTTCATTTAAAATTCCCCTTTCAATTGTTTAATTTATATTCCTATATGCTTAAATTTAAATTTATATATTTAAATTTATAATTATACCCTCACTAAGTTAACTTAGTTTTATATTAGTCTCTTAAATTCCATTTGTCTATATGTATTTAATAAAATCCATATTGAACTAGTAATATATGCTTTTATGTTTCATTTTACTTATTTTGTAATTGCAAACAAATTGTAGCATATCAAGTGTCACTATTCAAGTTTTTTTATACTTTATTTATTTTATTATCAGCATTCAAAACAAAATTCTATTCAAAAGCACTTAGCACTCTATCTAATATGCCATTAATGTGAGCTATAGCTATACCAAAGTTGGTAATAGGTAGTTCTACTATATTAGCTTTTTTAATCCTTGACATTAATTGTTGTCTATTAAACATACAAGCTCCACAATGAACTATTAACTTATATTCACTCAGGTCTTCTGGAAAACCACTACCTGCACAAACCGTTATATCTAGATTCCCACCGACCTTCTCGTTAAGCCATTTCGGTAGTTTCTCTCTACCTATATCACCCTCAAGTGGATGATGGGTACAAGCTTCTGCTATTAGTACCTTATCTCCTGGTTTCAATGTATCAATAGCTCTTGCTCCTTTAACTAGGGTATCTAAATCTCCCTTGTACCTCGCCATAAGTATAGAGAATGAGGTAAGTGGTACATCTTTTGGAATAATAGAATTAACTTTTTTAAATACCTGTGAGTCTGTAATCACCAAATCCGGTTTAACCTTTAGCGCAGCTAAAATATCACTTAGCTCACTATCCTTTACAACAAGAGCCATAACATCATTATCAAGTAGGTCCCTTATAATTTGAACCTGTGGCAATATTAGTCTTCCTTTTGGCGCTTGAATATCTTGTGGAGCTACAACTAATACAATTGACTTTGGCTTTACTATGTCACCTACAATTGTATTTTTCTCAAAATCAGCTGGTGCGGCATCCATAATTGCTTTTTTTAATTCATCAATATTTATTCTATCTTTAGCACTAACCTTAACAAAATCTATGTCTATTATCTTTTGGATGCTAGCAAGTTCAGTTTTCTCTAGCACTACTCCATTTTTATCGATTTTATTTATAACTCCTACTATAGGAATTTTTCTATTTTTTAAATCTTCATACCATATTTTTTCAAATATTAAATCCTTCTCATTACCATCTATAACCAAAAGAGCTAAATCTGTTTTATCCATAACTTCCTTAGTTTTTTTTATTCTAAGTTCACCTATTTCTCCATCATCATCAAGTCCTGCAGTGTCTATAATCACAACTGGTCCTATTGGAAGTAATTCCATCGCCTTGTATACTGGGTCTGTTGTGGTTCCTGCTAAACTAGAAACCAATGCAATATCTTGATTTGTAAGTGCATTAATTAAACTTGATTTTCCCACATTTCTTTTTCCAAATATAGCTATATGAAGTCTATTAGAATTTGGTGTTTGCTGCATACTATATGCCTCCTCTTTCTTATTTAGGCACCCATATAAATAATAAATAAGTGTACTAATTTGTTTTTATTATATATCGTAATTATATAAAATTCAAGTATCAATTGTTAACGATTAATTACTCATATCATATGTTATATAAGTTTAATTTTTGATTTTAAATTTTCAATTCACTATTATACTGTTTTAATAGATTTTTCTTTGGGTATACTAATATCAACAAAAACTAAAGGTGAGTGATACTATGAATTTTATGAAAAAAAATATTGTTATAATTTTTACAACCACTATTATTTGTTTCTTATTGGTATATAGTTCAAATGCAAATAGTGCTCAAAAAAGCATCCAAACATTTAACCCATCTAGTACTTCATTTAAAGATGGCGGAAACATACCTACTTCTAAATTTGTATATTTAACTTTCGACGATGGACCTACGTACGTTGTCACAGATGCACTATTAGATGTATTAAAAAGTGAAAAAGTTAAAGCTACCTTTTTTATAGTAGGAAAAGAAATTGAAGGAAAAGAATCTATCCTTAAGAGAATATATACTGAAGGTCATAGCATAGGTCTTCATACTTATAGCCATAATTTCAAAAAAATATACCTAAGTTCAGATAAATTCATTGACGAGATGGAAAAAACTTCTAATAAAATTCAAGAAATCACAGGCTTCACTTCTAAGATTATTAGATTTCCTGGTGGTAGTTCAAAACGCTTAAATTCTCTTACTTTAGAAAAGCTTCATAAAAAAAACTTTAAAATATATGATTGGAATGTTGATGCAAGTGATGGGATCAACCCCAATTTAAGTACTGCGCAACTTATTAAAAATGCAAAAATCATTAGAGGTAATGAAAACACGGCTATAATACTTATGCATTGCAATTCTAATAATAAAAATACTGTAAAATCACTGCCAAGCATTATAAAGTATTACCTTGATTCGGGTTATGAATTCAAAGCTATCACTAAAGATACTCCAGAATATTATTATAAATTTAAGAATTAAAAAAACCTCACTTTACGGTGAGGTTTTTAATATAATTGCATTAAAAACATTTTACTTACATTATTATTGCTTTTTAAATTTAAACTTACTTACCATTAAATATGATAACAAAACCATTAAACACATTGTAGGACCTAAATTTGATGCTCTATTAAACATAAAGAATGCATACAATGCTAAAAATGTGCCTGTAACAGTTATAGGGATTCCTGAAAATACCCCATCAAAATCTGTAATATTATACTTTGCAAGTCTATATGCTCCTGCTACTGGGAATACTAAAACCATCAAATACCCAATTGGTCCAAGTCCTGCAAAATTATAAATACTAAATATTAATATGGAAGGTGCAACACCAAAAGATACTAAATCACATAATGAATCTAGTTCTTTACCTAGTTCTCCATCTACATTTAAAAACCTAGCTATTTTCCCATCATATCTATCAAATATTCCTGCTAAAAGAATAAACATCGCTGCTAATTTATAATTGCTGTCGAAACTCATAAGTATAGACAAAATGCCACAAGACATATTGCTTAAGGTGAAAATGTTAGGCACCGCATTCTTTATTTTTACCATCTTTTTTACCATCTATATCACTCCTATCATTATATAATTATAACATAATGTTCGCAGTTATTCCTTAGTATTATATAACATTAATATTAAATTAACCTTAAATTTTGTTAATCTTAATATAAGCTATGATTTTTTTCATTCTATTTTACAATCAGATCGAGTTTGAAGATATTCCATAATTTTGTTTGGAGTTTCTATTTGTTTTCTTTCCATAAGCGCAGGATCAAGTTTAACATTAAAGTTATCTTCTATGGCTACAATAAGTTCAATTATCCCTAATGAATCCAATCTTCCCGTGTCAAATAAATTCACATCACTTTCTTCTCGTAAATCCTCACCAGTAATTTCTTCGAGTATACCATAAATTAATTCATTCATATAAATTCCTCCATTTAATTAAATTTTTATAACTTATCATATATAATTTAATAAAACCCTATGATAAATTACACTGTTCCTCAGAAATTTTTTTTATAATTTTATCCTTATTTAATATTCCTAGAATAACAAGCAATACCGATACCGCAACTAATGCAATGGAAAACACATAATTTCCATGATGAATATTTGAACCAATGTACACAACTGTTGCAGTACCAGGTAATCTACCTACTAGTAAAATCATAAAGAACTTCAATGATTTTATAGGTGTTAATGCTGCCATATATATCAAAATGTCTTTCGGCATTCCCGGAACTATAAACATAACAAACATAACAATAGGAAATTTATTACTACTTATTATTTTCGTCAACCATTGAGCACTTGTACGTTTCACTATTTTTTCTACAAAAGAAAATGCTATAAACCTAGTGAAATAGAAAATAATTATGCCACCAAGCATCATCCCACATGTTGAATAAAAGGTCCCTAATACACTACCATAAATATATCCACCTGCTGCCTGAATTACTTCACCTGGGATGGGCGCAACTACCGTTTGTAGTACTTGGAAAGATAAGTATGAAATTATTCCCCAATTACCCATTGAAACAATATATCGTCTAAATTTCTCAGGAGATACGGTTATTTCTATTATCCACGGTAGGTATCTAAATACAACTAGAATTGATATGATAGCTAATAGCAATACTACTAACTTCATATTCAACTTGTTTTTCAAATGCTTCATGTCATCCTCCCATTTTTAATATATTTGACAGCAGCATATTATCTTATAACATTATTAACCACTAAAATTCAGTTTACCTTATTAATTTGAATATTTACTCATGCCCATAAAGTTTAGCTAAAACTACCTTATAATCAATATACTAACATGATTCTATTATAAATTCTATATATCTACTTTTTATAAACTAATTATAAACAATGTATAAACTTTTTTAATCTCATTTCATAAAGTTTACAACTGTCAAAGAAAAAAGAGGTGCCTCTGAAATAATTTTTTAATCATTTCAGAGGCACCTCCCATTATTCTATTTTCTATTTTCTATTTTCTATTTTCTATTTTCTTTCAACAATAATTGCTGTTCCTTGACCGCCACCTATACATAATGTAGCAAGTCCTGTTTTAGAATCTCTTTTTATCATTTCATATATTAATGAAATAAGTATTCTTCCACCTGAAGCTCCTACTGGATGACCTAGTGCTAAAGCTCCACCATTAACATTTACTATTTCTGGATTTAAGCCTAAATCTTTAGCTACTGCTAATGATTGAGAAGCAAATGCTTCATTAGCCTCAACTAAATCTAAATCAGCTACAGTAAGTCCTGCTTTTTCTAATGCTTTTTTGCTTGCTGGAACTGGACCATAACCCATTATCTTTGGATCTACTCCTGCTGATGCATATGATTTTATTGTAACTAGAGGTTTAAGTCCTAATTGATCAGCTTTATCCTTTGACATCACTATAAACATAACTGCACCATCATTTATTCCTGATGCATTAGCTGCTGTTACAGTACCATCTTTCTTAAATGCTGGTTTTAATTTTCTTAATTTTTCTATAGTTGAACCAAATTTTGGAAATTCATCAGTATCAAATGTTATTGGGTCACCTTTTCTTTGAGGAATTACCACTGGAACGATCTCGTCTTTAAATTTGCCACCCTTTATAGCTGCTTCAGCTTTATGTTGACTTTTTAAAGCAAATTGATCTTGATCTTCTCTAGTGATGTTCCATTGTTCTGCAATATTTTCTGCTGTCATTCCCATATGATAATCATTAAATGCATCCCAAAGAGAATCTTTAATCATAGTATCAACTACTTTACCGTCTCCCATTCTTGCACCCCATCTATTGTTTGGAAGTGCATATGGAGCATTACTCATGCTTTCAGTTCCACCTGCTAAAACTACTTCTGCATCTCCACACATTATAATCTGTGCAGCCAAACTTACAGCTCTAAGTCCTGAACCACAAACTTTATTTATTGTAAGTGCTGAAGATGAAACATCTAATCCTGCTTTTATAGCTATCTGTCTAGCAACATTTTGTCCAAGTCCTGCTTGAATTACGTTACCTATTATAGCTTCTTCTATTAATTCTGATTTAACTCCTGATCTTTTTATAGCTTCCTTAGCTGCAACTGTTCCCATTTCTACAGCTGATACTTTTGATAATCCTCCACCAAAAGATCCTATTGCTGTTCTTGCTGCTCCTACAATTACTACTTCTTTCATATGTAACCCTCCATTAATTTATTTATTTAATTTATTATTAACATATAATAGGAATTATATAATTATTTCTTCCTATGCATATAATACTAGCAATTTTCATGCCAAGTTGTCAATCCCCCGTAAACCTCACTATAGCAACTTATTTTTTTATAACAAAATTAAATACAGCCCTTAGTGTAAACTTAGTTTACACTAATACTTATATTAATTTATCTTGTTTAAGCTTGTTAATATTATAACCTATTTGTTAAAAAAATCACTTAAAGTATTTTCAATGCATTGATATAACTATCTATTTAGTTTATCCAACAATTCTAGTTTACAATACATGTACTATTTTTCATAAAAAAATAGTACATGTAAACAAAGTTTGCATGTACACTATTGTGGATTAGTTGATTTTATTAAATTATATCGGTTTAATTTTTTATATAATCCTGCCCTACTAAGCCCCAATATTTTTGCTGCTTCTTTTTTATTTCCACTGGTATCTTTTAAACATTCCATGATAATGTCCTTTTCAATCCTTTCAACAACATCTTTCAAATAATTGTTTTCGAGCGAGTACTTCTTAATTTTACTCTTAATTATTTTTTCCGGCAAATGCTTTGGCATTATGCATATATCCTCATCAAGCAAATTAATAGCTCTTTCTATTACATTTTCAAGTTGCCTTATGTTCCCAGGCCAACTATAAGCTTTTAAAAAATCAATAGCTTCCCTAGATATACCTTCAGATTTGACATTATATTTTTTACATATTTTTATTAAAAGCTTATTTGCCAATTCCTCAATGTCTTCTCTTCTTTCCCTTAATGGCGGTAATCTTAAATGCATAACATCTAGCCTATAATACAAGTCCTCTCGAAACTTTCCATCATTAATTAACTGTTCTAAAGATTTATTGGTAGATGCTATAATTCTTACATCAACCTTAATAGCATCGTTCCCACCAACCTTCACGAGTTCCTTCTCTTGAATAACCCTTAAAAGTTTAACTTGCATATTCATAGGCATATCACCGATTTCATCTAGTAATATGGTACCACCATTTGCATATTCAAACTTGCCTTTCCTACCTGATTTTTTTGCACCGGTAAAAGCCCCTTCTTCATAACCAAACATTTCTGACTCAAAAAGTTCTGCCGGAATAGCTCCACAATTAATTTTTACAAAAGGCTTTAAGCATCTTTTACTATCATTATGGATAGAATGTGCAAAAAGTTCCTTACCAGTCCCACTCTCTCCAGTAATTAAAACGTTTGAATCTACCTTAGCAACTCTTTTGGCAAGGCCCATTACTTCTTGGCTTTTATCACTGCCTCCTATAATATTATTAAAAGTATATATTGCCTTTTGATCTGTACTTAATTCACTTTTACAGCCTTCAGCTTCCTTATCCAAAAGACATAATTTATTACTTAATATTTTAAAATTGCTCAAATCCTTAAACATTACTTTCCCAATTGCACCAACAACTTCACCATCTTTTATTATAGGTACTCTCATAGAAATCATCCTATGCCCATTTGCTTCTTGAATTTCACCAATTTTTTTTTCGCCAGTCCTTGCTACTATATGTAATTTTGTATTCTCAATAACCTCAGTTACATGTTTTCCCTCTGGATTTTCGCAATTAATAAATCTTTTATATTCATCGCTCATCATAGTTATTATTCCATTCTGGTCCACTACAACTATGCACTCATTTACAGTATTAAAAATTGTGTTTAACATCTTTTCATGTATTCTACCATCATCTTGGACGTTCATTGATAGATTATTTTGACTTTCTTCATGGAAAACTTCAAACGCACCTATAACCTCACCACTTTGAGTTATTAATTTGCGAGTTACAATAAATTTGCCCTCTTTTTTGTTTACCTCGGCCTCTTTGTTTTCAATTATACTTATTAGTTTGCTAGAGGAGAGTACATCTAAAATATATTCTCCTATGCTATTATCTGCATCAATTTCAAACATTCTTTCAGCAGCATTATTAATTATTTGAATAATGCCTCTTTTATCTATAACAACAATACCTTCATTAATGTTGCTCATAACTTCATTATAATAATCACTAATTATATCCATTTGTCACCTTCCTAAAACCTTATAACTTAATTATAAAGTTGATAGTTTTTTTTTTCAAGATATACTTAAAAATAGCGAGAATTTTTCTCGCTATTTTTAAGTATATCTTATTTTTTTATCAATTATCTACTAATTATTAATTTTTCTACTCTACTGTGATTGCATTAACTGGGCACTGTTCTTCTGCATCTTTAGCACTATTTACTAATTTTGCTGAGATTTCACCTTTAGATGCCTTTGCTTTTCCATCGTCGTCCATTGTAAAAATTTCTGGACATACTTCAGGACATAACCCACATCCTATACACGTATCCTTATCAACCATTGCTTCCATTAAAATCACTCCTTAAATCAAATTTTATTTAAATAACTACTATATATATATCTCCACAATGATATAGTAATATACTTATCTTTAAAAGTAAGTAACAATAGTTACCAAATAAAATCACTTTCTAGCTAACCTCATTCTGCAATCTTAACTTCTAATAACTTGTGTCGAATATTGTGATCCAGCTAAAAATATTGTTTCTTATTGATAATACGGTAATATGATTTAATATAAGTGTTTGAGACTGATATTGAAATTTCATGATATAATATTTAAAACACATTTATAGAATTTAGGTGTGAAACTATGATTCTAAAAAAGCAATACATATGGCTTTTTTAAACTTATATAGAAACCTTAAATGATACTTATCATTATCCTATATTTTTTGGAGGTATTACAATGAAAATAGCTGTAATAGACGCTCAAGGTGCAGGTCTTGGAAAAACAATTATAAAAAAAATCCATAAAGAAATCAATCTTAATATTTATATTATTGCACTTGGTACAAATGCATTTGCTACCTCTAATATGATGAAATCCGGTGCAAATTTGGGCATAAGTGGAGAGACAGAAATTTGCTCATTTTGCACTACAAATAAAGTTGATAGTATAATTGGGCCAATTGGCATGATTTGTAGTGGTGGAATAAAGGGAGAAATCACCCCTATGATTGCCTCATCAATATATAATATGGATTGTACTAAATATATAATTCCACTACAAAAACATGGTATTTACATACCAGGAACAAGAAATCTTCAAATAAAAGATATTATTGACGACATTATTATCGATATAAAAAATAAAATAAAACTATGATAGTAATATATAAGGATTGATTTAATTGTTAACATGATATAAACTATAATTAAATTTAATATTATAATTATGAGTAACTAAAGTATAGATTATTTTAGTTTAAAAGGGAAGACAGGTGTAAATCCTGCGCGGTCCCGCCGCTGTAAAAGAAGAGTCCTTATATAAAATGCCACTGGGAAACCGGGAAGGTACAATGGGGACAATGATGCTTAAGCCAGAATACCTTTCCATAATTACACACAATAGCTCTACGAGAGATGGAGAGGTGCTAGCAATATCTTTTTTTAGTTGCGATGATTTTAAGTCTCTTAACTCAATAGTTAAGGGACTTTTAACGTTTTAGGAAAGATTTATAGAAAATGAAATACACGGAGGTATTATATGCAAGTAATAAAAAGAGATTCGAGAAGAAAAGAATTTATACCTGAAAGAATATTAACAGCAGCTGGAAAAGCTTTTACAGAAGTATACGGGAAGGAAGATAAGAGTTTTAATAATCTTGTCTTAACCAGGGTACTTGAAACTCTTAAACAAAGAGGAGAGACTATAATTCCAATAGAAGAAATACAGGATATAATAGTTGATCAAATAAAATTATTAGATAATAAAGTAGCCCTAGCCTACATAAGTTACAGAGAAGAAAGAACTTTTGAAAGAGATAAAAAAGGAGAATTAGATAAAGAAATAGATAATATAATTAATGCAGTTTCAGAGCAGACTAATTCCAATGGAAATCTTGATGGAAGCAAAATTCAAACTATAAGAGCCTTAATTTCAAATGTTGTAGGAAGCAACTATAGTCAAAGACATAAAATACCTAAAAAATATTTGAAAAAACATAAAAAAAGTATATATATACATGATGAAACTTATTTTGGTTTACCACTTTTCAATTGTTGTCTCGTTGACTGGATTAGTATGTTCGAGAATGGATTTGACCTAGGTACAACACTTATAGGAACACCAAATTCAATTGAGACCGCAATAAATGTATTATCTCAAGTTGCGAGTCATATATCTAGTAATACATATGGGGGAACTACCTTCCCAACTTTAATAACCGGACTTACTCCTTATGCAGTTAAAAGTTTAAACAAACATAGGGTTGTTGGAAAAAAATGGATCGGCGATCCCCTTAAAATAGAAGAATATGCCTGGGATAGATTAGGCAAAGAAATAGAAGATAGCATGCAATCACTTGAATATGAAGTTCAAACATTAATGACAAGTCGTGCCGAGACTCCATTTTTAACACTTGGTATAAATAATGTAGATTTAAATGCTAGTGAAGAGGATCAAAAAATTCAAAAGATGATAACCGAGGCTATATTAAATCAAAGAATTAAAGGATTAACCGGTGGTGTAACTCCTGTATTTCCTAAGCTAGTGTATCAAAACACAAAAGGAAATAACCTTAATCCTTCCGATAAATACTACGACTTATTTAAATTAGCGGTTGTATGTAGTGCGCATAGACAATACCCTGATTATATTAATACTGATAAAGCAATTGAAGTTACTGGTGATTATAAGGAATGCATGGGGTGTAGATCTTTCCTCGGAAGTTATTTAGACGAGGCAGGTAATTATAAAACTGCTGGAAGATTTAACTTTGGAGTAATATCAATAAATCTTGTAAGACTTGCAATTGAGGCAGATAGAAATGAAGATTCATTTTTCAAATCTCTACATGAAGCTTTAAATGATTGCAAGGATTTATTAATGATAAGATATGATATACTAAAAAATGTTAAAGCAAAACAAGCACCTATACTATACATGAGTGGAGCAATTGCTAAATTAAATGCAGAAGATACAATAGAGCAATTACTTAATAATGGATATGCTTCAGCATCTATTGGGTATGTTGGATTACATAATTGTCTAACTGCACTTTACGGTAAGGGACTAGATGATAGGACTGAAGAAACCTCTAAAAGAGCAACTAAAATCATGAAATATCTCAGAGATTATTGTGATGAACAAAAGAATAAAACAAAAATAGGATTTAGTTTATATGGATCTCCTGCTGAGACTCTTGCGACAAAATTTTGCGTAGAAGATGTAAAAGATTTTGGAGTTATAGATGGCGTAAATGACAATGGATATTATGAAAATTCATTCCATTATCCGTCTAATGAATTAATATCACCCTTTGATAAATTAGATTTAGAATCAGAATCATCTTCTTTATCCTCAGGCGGCGCAATATCATTTGTAGAACTAGGAGATATGACTAAAAATTTAGTGGCACTCGAGGATATTATAAGATACTCATATGACAAGACACATTTCCTCGGAATATCCTCAATAAGTGATAAATGTTTAAAATGTGGATATACAGGAGAAATGTTTACAAAAGAGAATAGTGATACAGAATTTGAATGTCCTGTATGTAAAAATGACGATAAAATGTTATTAAGCATAATAAGAAAGCTTTGTGGATACCTTGGTAGCATCTTCGAAAGACCCGTAGTTAATGGAAAGATGAAGGAGATTAAGAACAGAAAGAATAATAAAGGATGTAATTAAATGAATTATGCTAGTATTTTCTTTGATGATACTGTAAATGGGATTGGATTTAGAACCTCATTATTCGTTAGCGGATGTGCTAAAACTCCTCCTTGCAAAGGATGCTGGAGCCCGGAGGCAAGACAATTTGATTATGGAGTGCCTTTTACCAAAGATGTTAAAGCTTCTATTTTAGAAAGCCTTAAACACCCATATGTAAAAGGATTATCAATACTCGGAGGAGAACCGATGGATAATCTTCGCGGTGGAGCTTTACTTGATTTAGTAAAAACAATAAAAACAAAGTTTCCTCACAAAACTATATTTTGTTGGAGTGGTTATACTTTTGAAGAACTTATTAAAAATCCTATAAGGTTAGAGTTTCTACAATATATAGATATGTTAAGAGATGGTGAATTCATAGAAGATCTTAAAGATATTACTCAATATTTAAGTGGTTCCAAAAATCAAAGAATGATAGCAGTTAGGGAAAGCCTAAATCAAGATAGAATTATAAAATACAGTGTTTTAGATAATTAAGATAATTTAAAAGATCCACAAGACGAAGTTTACATTCATCTTGTGGATCTTTTAAATTATTTTATATATTTAGCCACATTTTTAATGTGCTCCGCATACGTTATAGAAAATACATGTTCATCAGTTTTACTATTTAATACATAAAAAATATACTTTGTCTTCGCAGGATGCACTGCCGCATTTATCGACTTAATCCCGGGATTACATATCGGCGATGGAGGCAATCCTTTATTTAAGTAGGTATTATAAGGTGATTTTACTGCTAGGTCCTTATTATA
This sequence comes from Clostridium sp. DSM 17811, assembly GCF_018861905.1. GTDB lineage: Bacteria > Bacillota > Clostridia > Clostridiales > Clostridiaceae > Clostridium_AD > Clostridium_AD frigoriphilum. Next base: position 9,390 of record NZ_JAHLDU010000008.1, on the reverse strand, counting down.
CAGCTTTTTTTTATCTCCAACTATATATATTATTGTCGCATCTATTTGAAGTGGCATCTTTATCTTTAACCTATTTTGAATAACACTTGCTATCTTTGTTCTATCTACATCTTTTCCTGCTTCTTTCTCAACTAAAGAAGCTTCTATTACAACATTTCTTATATTAAGTTTGTTTTTAATTATGTAGACTTTATTAGATTTCATATTAAACTCAAAAGTATCAAGCATTTTTTTTATAATTACTTTGCTCGTTGCATCCTTTTGAAAAGAATATGTAGCCGGAAATAAAAAACCATCTAACTTATGTTTATCATTTGGCACATCTTTTAAAAACCAATAATTATTATCTGACCAATTTTCAGCTTCCTTTATAAAATCCTTTTGTGAAACTAATCCAGACTTTTGAAGTGTCTTTCCTACTTCTTCATATGTATATCCTTCTGGCACCGTAACTTTTACAACATTAGTTTTTTTGTATAAAATATTGCCTACGTTCAATATTCCAAACGCTGCTATAACAAAAATGATAAGTACTAAAATTCTTATTCTAAATTTCATAATTTCAAGGTTCATACTCACCTTAACTAATTAAGTTGATAAAACCTAATTTCAACTCCTTTTCTCGTCAAATGTCTACTATAGTCTCTTATTTCTTCAGTTTACCCTCCATAATTTTTAGTTCTTAAAATATTATACCATTTTGACACAATATAAGTATTTAACTTATAAAATACTTTTATGTTATTTTTCCTACTATAAGTTTAAATTTTACAAATATGGTTGTAATGTAAATTCTTTTCTGAAGTTTTTATTATTATAGTTCTTCAGGAGATGATTTAATAACCCCCTCTTTATCCCACCTAAATCCAAACAAAATTAAGCCATTCTAAATTGACATTTAGAATGGCTTAATTTTACAAATAATTCTATTATATTTGTTTCCCTGTTAACTTTGCTGTTATCTTTCTATTCCTGAGGCTACTTCTTTATATATATCACTAAATGTTTTATTATCTTTTAAAGTCTGAAGATATTTCATAAATGGAATTTTTAGCTCATCCCTTTTTAAAGCGAATTCTACTGTTGCTTCAAGAAATCCTAATTTATCCCCTACATCGTATCTTCGTCCTTCAAATATATATGCATACATATCTTGCTGTGATATTAATGTTTTAAGGGCATCAGTTAATTGAATTTCTCCCCCTTTTCCAGGCAGCGTTTTATCTAATATATCAAATATTTCAGGAGTTATTATATATCTACCAAGTATAGCTAGATTTGATGGTGCTTTGTCTACTTTCGGTTTCTCAATAAGGTTATCTACTTTGTACACTTGATCACTAATTCGCGTCCCATCAACTATTCCATATTTATCTACATTTTTTCTTTCTACCTGCTGAACTCCAAGTATTGTTGTATTTCTCTCTTCAAAACAATCCATAAGTTGTTTTAGACATGGAGTCTTCGCGTCCACTATATCATCACCGAGCATTACCGCAAATGGTTCATTACCTACAAAAGCTCTCGCACAATTTATAGCATCCCCTAGACCCTTAGGTTCCTTTTGCCTTATAAAATATATATTTACCATATTTGATATATTTCGAACTTGTTTAAGAAGAATATCTTTATGCTTATTTTCAAGATCTAACTCTAGTTCTATTGATTTATCGAAATGATCTTCAATAGACTTTTTATTTCTACCTGTAATAACTAATATTTCTTCTATGCCTGATGCAACAGCCTCCTCTATAATATATTGCATTGTAGGCTTATCAACTATAGGTAACATTTCTTTAGGTAACGCCTTCGTCGCTGGTAAAAATCTTGTTCCAAGTCCTGCTGCTGGTATAATTGCCTTTTTAACTTTCATATAAAACATCTCCTTTTATATATTATTGCTTTATAAATTCAAATGAGGTTCAAGCTATTCCATTGGTTCCAGATGACGATTTGACAGTTGTACCAAAAACCCAAAATCTGTATCCTAAAAAATTAACAACCTGAGCTAAAACCATGGAAATAATTTTTGCAATTAAAGGATTCATGGAATCGTTGCTCAGTAATATACTCATACCTAATAAACTTACACCTAGGGAAGCTGAATTAACAACAGCAAACTGAACAATCTCTTTTGTCGTTTTTTTACTTGTTTTCGTATCATTAAAAGTCCAAAATTTATTTAAGAAGTAACTATTTAACGTACCGCCTGAATATGACACTATTTGACTTATAACATAGTTAACACCCAAAATACTATTAAGCACAGAGAATATTCCAAAGTCAATTACAGTATTTAACCCACCTACAAATCCAAACCTTAAAATATGTGTAAGTTTTTCATTGTTTTTTAAATTATTGTAAATATTTTTAAAAGTAATCATGTGCTTCACTCCTTCTTTAATCCTATATTTATATACTAACAAAGAAATGTATCAAAATTAGCAAATAATTATGTTAAAAATATGTTAGTTGTAACATAATTTCCTTAATTTTATTTTTTAAAAATTTTAATACCACTTATTAGTTTAAATTAAATAAATAACTATATACGAAAAAAAGTTACTATAAAAAACGAGGCCACTGAAATATATTGGTACATATAGGAAGGACACTTGAAAAAAAAGTGTTTGGATCATAGGTACTTTTTTTGTATAATTTATATATAGATAGGATGGTGGCAAATGAGTAAAATTTTATTTTCTTTTGTATATTCTAGATTTTTCTTTTCAGAATAAGCTGTATCTCCAATTACTTCATTAACATCTATACCAGCCTCACGGCTTTTTTCTATTAAGGCTATGAGCTCCTTTCCATCAATTTTTTCGCCAGTTGTAACTTTATTCGGCAAATCTTCTTTTATCTCAGGATGTACTCCGTACAATGTTTTTCTTAAATTTTTTGCACGTTTCAATAATTCTTCTCCTGCTGATTTTTGGTTATAACGTGACTTGGTATGCGTAGCATCAACTATTATTGCTTTACTTTTTAAAACTCCCTCTTTTATAGCAAGTTCTACAGTCTTGTTTATTAATAAATCCAATAAATTCATGTCTTTAAGGCGAAGCTTTCTAAATTTAGTTAATGTGCTTAAGTTTATTAAATTTGTTTCTTCTGGGCTAAATTCAGAAAATATTTAAAGGACATATCATAAAGGGTTCTTCCAACAACATCTTCATCAGACAATTCATAGATAACTTTTAAAAGCAAATATTTAAATAACATTATAGGATTAATATCTCCTCTACCCATTGATAAATTATAGTTAACAACTAATTCATCATAAACGAATGAAAAGTCAACAAGGTCATTAATTTGCTTTAAAATATTATCTTTTGGAATAATTAACGAATATAAGCTATGGTATGTATGTATTTATTTCTATTTCGAATTGTCCTTTTAGCATAATAGTTTAACTCCTTTTATTTTATTTTACTATACTAATTCGACATATCTTTTAGAATTCCTTTTTGTTTTTTAATCTTTTATATAAAAAAATCGCCATCATTAATTTGATGACGATTTTTCATATAGTTTTTCAGTGGCCTCTAAAAAAATAGTAACTTTTTTTCCTATATCATAATTTAAGGTTTAAAATAAAATATTACCTCATTATATACCCTTACTCCTATAGTTTATAAATTTTTTTTATCTTTTCTATTGAAGGTAAATCAACTACTGCGCCCATAAATTCAAGTTTAAAAGCACTAACTGCTGCTGCTAAATAAAGAGCTTGCTTAACTGTATGCCCCTTTATAATTGCTGCATAAAAACCCGACCAAAATGCATCTCCTGCACCTGTTGTATCAACTACCTTACTAGCTAATGTAGGTATTTTTATCTTTTCACTACCATTTGAAACAATGGCTCCATCTTTACCAATAGTCATTATTACAAGTTTTGCTCCTAACTTTAAAAACTTATCAATTTGATTATCAATTGTATCTTTACCAAACAATCTTTGTGCATCATCCTCAGATGGTTTTATTATATCTACATATTTAATAATTGATTTTACATATTCTATGCCATCATGACCTCTTTCCCATATCATTGGATGATAATTTGGGTCAAAAGAAATAATAATTTTATTCTTTTGGGCTATTTTAATAATTTTCTCTATGGTGTTTCTAAATGGTTGCATTGATAATGGCCAACAAGAGAAATGTACAATCTTGCTCTTTTTTATTTTTTCCTCTAGCTCTTCGTTGTACTTTACTTGAAAATCAGCATTTCTATAAAATATAGGGACCGGAGTTCCTATGCTTTTTGTTATCAAAACAATGCTAGTTGGATAATCAACTTGCTTTACCATCCCGGTATTAATATTATTATTCTTTAAGTGCTGTATTAAAAACTCTCCCAAGCCATCATTACCTACAGCACTTACAATTTGAGATTTTATTCCCAGTTTCATTGTATTCATTGCGATGTTTGCTGGAGATCCCCCAAAATACCTTTGGTAATCATTACTTTCGAAGTTGTTACTGTATTCTTTTGATATCATATCTATAAGTAGCTCACCTATTGCTAATATATCGATTTCCTTATCATAAAATTCTATTTTCTTATTAAAACTTATCATATTAATCCCCCTAAATACCCGATATCAATAGTATAGTTACAATAATTTTTATTGTTTCATCACGGTCAATTAATGTAACCCATTTCTCATAATTCCATTATACAATATTTCCATTTAACATGTCAACCGTATGACATAATTATTTTACAATATTTATTACAATGAATCTAATCGTAATTTTTTATCTAGTTAAATTCATTTAGAGAACTTTGTCTAAATTTTAAAATAGTATGTTTTTCTCCATTAACATAGCAGTCACACATTTTAGGGAAGATGCATTATTCTTTTTTAAAACGTCTTTTTAACTCAAGTATATCTTTTCTTCTCATGTATAAACTCCTCAATTTATAGACAAACCTTACGTAAATTTATAGTTGAAGTTGTTTATCTTTAGTATTTTTAAGCAAATTCGTTTCTCTCATAAAAAACCCCAGGGGACGTGAACCAATTGTAGCCACAATTTGTTTTGCTAAAGCTTTCAGCTAATGATGTAACTTTAACTAATGATGAGGATGGAGTAGTTACTTCAATAAAAAAAATATTTTGGTTGGTAAAATAATCTCATTATATTAAATTATATGAACCAACTTTCTGGTTTATTTTGAGTGAAAAAAGTGGCTGTCTCAAAATAAAATTAATTTTTATTTTGAGACAGCCACTTTTACAATGAAGAATTATTTGCTTTTTAAAATCCATATAATGCTTTGATAATCACCCTCTAAATCTGTTATGGTAAGCCCTACATACATAAGCTCATCTCCACCATAGATGTTATCTTTGCCAAGAGTTGATACGATTAGATAAATTATCTAATTCCTTAAATAATTTTTTAGTATTAACTACCCAGTCACCTAATGAACAATCATCATTATCCCTCTTTCCAAACCAGCCATCATCTAATACAAAAAGTTCAATACCAAGTTCTTTTCCAACCTTAGCAATGCTTTCTATTTTTTCAGCGTTAAAATCAAAATATGTAGCTTCCTAGTTGTTTACAAGGACAGGTCTTGTTTTATCTCTAAATTCACCTCTACATAATCTTGTGCAATAAAGTTTATGGTAGGTTCTAGACATGTCACCTAAACCATTTGAGGAATAAACCATTACAGCTTCAGGAGTTTGGTATGATTCCCATTGCTTTAAAATCCAAGAAAAATCAAAAGTATTTATTCCACTGGATACCCTGGTAGTTTCATCTTGGTCAACTTCAGCCTGAGCTAGGAAATTACCGCTGTAAACTAAAACCATATATTTCAAGAGTTTCGGCTTCAGCGTCACTTTCAACATAAGTAGCTGGTGATGTTTTTAGTGCAGGTTTTCCTTTTATAATTCTATGTGATTTATATCTAAGATCAGTTATAGTTGTGCCGTTCTCGAGTTGTACTGAATATGCTGGAGTACGAAAATCTGTATTTCCATATGCAGGATATTCCTGTGGTAAAGTATCAAGTGTAAGTAATATATCATTAGAATCTGAATTTGTTGAAAAAGCTCCTCTAGCTATACCTGATAATAGCTCCTGAACATTAACTTTTTTTATCTTTTTTCTCCAGTAAAGGTGTGAAAGATACCCATCCATATATACTTGCATAACGTAGCTTGTATTTCCTGCTTGTAAATGAAAAACTCTTGTTACTTCATTCTAAGATATACCCATGTTGTAAACCATCCTTCATAAAATAATGTATTATTTGAACATACTTCTTCTAATTTCTTGCACATACTATACGGTTGATATATATATTAGAATACTTTAACTTTGCTCTACATAATTAAATCATACTATCAGATCTTTTTAAATTTCCAGATATAGCTTTGGAAATCGCCTTGTAAACTAGGTATATTTAATCCTATAAACATTAACTCATCACCACCGAATGCTCTGTCTTTATTAGTCACTTTGTATTCAGAGTTTTTATCTAGCCCTTTTAGCCTTAAGGGCTTATAATCTACATTTGCCTCTGCTAACACTCTAAAATAATACACTATTACTTCCCCTCCATCCTCTGAAATAAACATCCAAGCTGTTTCATTACTTTCAAAAGGACTTTTTAATCTGTAGAAATCTCCAAATTGAATAGTATTTCTTATCTCCTTATAGAAATCTACTTGCTTTTTAACAGCCACTTTTTCTTTTTCACTCATCTTAGTTACATCAAGCTCATATCCAAGATTGCCTGACATAGCTACGTGTCCTCTAGTTTCTAAGCTTGTATTTCTGTAAACTTGATGATTAGGAACAGCTGACACATGGCTTCCCATTGATATTATTGGATATACTAAGCTTGTTCCGTACTGTATTTTTAAACGCTCAACAGCATCAGTATTATCACTAGTCCATGTTTGTGGCATATAGTAAAGAAATCCTGGATCAAATCTTCCACCACCACCGGAGCAGCTTTCAAATAAAATATCAGGAAAACTGCTTGTTATTTGTTCCATAATTTTATACAGTCCTAGAATATATCTGTGTGCAGTCTCTCTTTGATTTTCTGATGGCAACACAGCTGAACCTATTTCTGACATATTACGGTTCATATCCCACTTAACATAAGAAATAGCCGCTGATGAAAGAATATCTGAAACCATTTTAATTACTTCATCACAAACTTCATTTCTAGATAAGTCTAAAATTAATTGATACCTGCTTTCTGACCTATTTCTATTTGGAACATGCATGCACCAATCAGGGTGTTTTCTGTAAAGATCACTATCTGGTGATATCATTTCTGGTTCAAACCAAAGACCAAACCCCATACCTTGAGAATTTAAATTTTCAGCAATACTATTTATTCCTCCAGGTAGTTTTTCTCTATTTACTACCCAATCACCTAATGAATTTTTATCAGTATCTCTTTTCCCAAACCACCCGTCATCTAACACTAATAGCTCTATACCAAGTTCTTTTGCAGTACTAGCTATCTCTTTAATTTTATTTTCATTAAAATTAAAATAAGTGGCTTCCCAATTATTTATTAAAACAGGTCTCTCCTTATCTCTATATTTACCTCTTGCAAGCCTAGTTCTATATAATTTATGATAAGTTCTTGAAAGCTTCCCGAGTCCGCTATCTGAATAAACCATTACAACTTCAGGAGTCTGAAAACTTTCTAATGGTCTTAATATGTAACTAAAATCAAAAGGATTTATTCCTATATGCACTCTTGTTGTTTTATATTGATCCACCTCTACATTGGCTAGAAAATTACCGCTATAAACTAAACTAAAGCCAAACACTTCTCCATTATCTTCATCAGCATTTTTTCTTAGTAATGCTATAAAAGGATTTGCTTGATGACTACTAGCCCCTCTTTTGCTTTCAATAGATTGACTTCCTACCGTTATTGGTTTTCTAATAATATTTCTTTCTCTTACATGTGCCCCACACAGTTGAATCATATCAAATTCATCATCTCTAAAATCCACATTTGCACTTAGTGCTCTTAAAATCTTTAATTTTTCACTACCTTCATTAATTAATTTAACTGATCTTGTAATTGCATCATAATTTTCAAATACTGTATAACTTAATAAAACTTTTAATCCTATTATATTATCTTTAAGTATAATTTCTAAGGTCTCTGCCTCATTTTCAGATTCCACATACGTAGCCGGTAAACCTTCTAGTTTCTTCTTACCCTTATAAATATTATAACTTTCATATTTTAAATTTGTAATTGTCGATCCATTTTCAAGCTGAATTTGATAGGCTGGTGATCGTAAATCCGTGTTACCGTAACTTGGATATTCTTGTGGAATTGCATCTAGAGAAAAGTTTTCTATATTGTCAGTCCATGTAGAAAAAGCTCTATTAACAAAAGGAATCGTATAATCTAAGTTTGAACTCCTAACCTTTCTACCCCAGTAAACATGTGCTAAATATCCAGGCTCTAAAATTCTTAGAACATAACTTGTATCCTTAGCTCGTAAATGAAAAAGATTGTTGTCTTTATCAAAAAAGATTGCCATCTATTTTATCCCCCTTACTTTTTAATGTTCAAATTATTTAACACTAATATATAAATTCAAAATTAACTTTTAGAACCCGTACTTGCAACGCCTTCAATAAATTGTTTCTGAAATATAATAAATATTATTAGCATTGGCCATATAGCTATCATTGAGCCTGCCATAAGTTGAGGAAAATTTGTTGAATATTGACCTTGTAATGATGCCATTCCAGCCGCGAGTGGCATCTTATCTAATGACATGTTTACTATTAAAGGCCACATCAAATCCTTGTAAGCAAATACTGAAGTGAATATTCCAAGTGCTACTAGACCTGATCTAGTTAAAGGTAACATAACTTTCCAAAATACTTGCCATCTGTTACATCCATCTAATATTGCTGCTTCTTCTAGTTCCTTAGGTATTCCAATAAAAAATTGTCTAAGGAGAAATGTACCAAAAGCACTTATAATCCCGGGTATTATTAGAGCTGTAACAGTATTCAATAATCCAAGTTTTGAAATTATAGCATACTGCGGGATAATAAATATTTGTCCTGGTATCATCATTTGAATAAGTATTAACATAAAGAAAAAATTTTTCCCTGGAAATTCAATTCTAGCTAAAGCATACGCTGCCATGGCACTAAAGAAAACTGAACCTATAACTCTAAAAAATATCATTAGCATTGTATTTATATAGAATTTTGCAAATGGTAGTTGATTCCATACATCTATGTAATTACTCCATTTAAAACTTTTAGGCATAATAGTAACTGGTAATGACGTTGACTCTGTAAGTGTTTTTAAAGAAGTTAGTATCATCCATATAAATGGAATTAGCATTGCAATCGCACC
>NZ_JAHLDU010000007.1 GCF_018861905.1 Clostridium sp. DSM 17811 | reverse complement strand
TAGATATACAGCCTCCTACATTGGTTTCATGATAAACATGATAACCATGGGGCTATGGCATGGAATTCAACTTAATTATATTGTTTACGGTGCCTTTCATGGTGTTTTACTAATAGTTACAGATTATTTTCAGAGAAAATCATTCTACAAAAAACACAAGAAAAAAGTTTATTTTAAAATTGCTTCAACTTTTTTAACTTTTAATTTAGTATGTTTTAGCTTTTTAATATTTTCAGGATTTTTATTTAAATAAAAGGGGGAATTTATATGGAAGAAACAATTTATAATATATTAGAAGAAATTACTGGTGAGGATTTACGTGAAGAGAGTAATGAGAATTTATTTGACAGCGGGAGATTAGATTCATTAGGAATAATTGAACTTATTGTAGCTATAGAGGAGAACTTTAACATTAAACTTGATCCTGCTATTGTTGGAAGAAAAGATATAGAGACACCAAATAAACTAATTGAATACCTTAAAGCTCTCTCTAATAGTAAAATAGAATGAAAAAGGTTATAGCTTTTGTTTGTTCTATTATTATCTGTTTTGGTTTTTTATTTTTTTATCAAAGCCATTACGAAGGTCTTATTTCAAAAAAATATTATAACGAGTTTGGAGAGAATTTAACTGAGCATAAATTTAAAAGTCCAATACTTCAAAGCATGGGAGCAAGGCAGCATGATAATCTTTTGATGTTCGGTTCTTCTGAACTTGAACACACTATCGGGTATTATACTCAACCCATTAAGTTTTTTAATGGTAAAAAAGATGGTTTTCAAATTAATCTTATAGGAAAAGCAGGTTATACATGTTTAGTACATGCTGCTGATTTTGGAACACTAGGCCATGAACTTAAGGGACAAAAGGTAGTTTTCGTACTTTCCCCACAATGGTTTGTAAAAAAAGGTATTGATGAAAATACTTTTGAAGCCAATTCATCTGAACTACAGGTATATGGATTTTTATTTAATAAGAATATAAGTTTAACTACAAAACAAGATTTTTCTAAAAGAATAGTGTTGATTTCTGGTAAAAAGGTCAATAAGCACTTTGCTCTTATGCGAGATTATTGTTCTCTTTATAGCAATAAGGACTTATTAAGTACATCTAAAAGGTACTTGATGACCCCCTATTACTGGCTAAGATATGAACTATTAGTTTTAAAAGACGATATAAATAGCAATAAATATCTTAAACCCGATCCTAAACTTGCAAATGGTTTAAAACCACCGCATACAACTACTAACTGGAACGCAGAATTAAAAAAAGCTTCAAAAATTGCTAAGTCAGAATCTACTAATAATCAATTTGGTATGGACAATAGAGTATATGAGCATGCATATAAAAGAAACCCAGAAACAATAAGGGTATCTTCTAATAACAATTTATGTATAAACTCTCCAGAATATGAGGATTTCAAATTGCTATTAGACGTTTGCAAGGATGAAGGAATTAAACCATTATTTTTAAATATTCCTGTAAATGGCAAGTGGTATGACTATGTTGGATATAATAAAAGTGATAGACTAGCTTATTATAAAAGGATAAATAATATGGTTAATTCTTATGGTTTTGAAGTTGCTGATTTTTCAAAATATGAAGATGAAAATTACTTTCTAATGGATAGTGCTCACATAGGCTGGAAAGGTTGGGTATATGTTAATGAAGCTATTGATAAATATTATAACAAAAATAAAAACTAATATGATTTTTATGATAATTATTTATACCACTGTCATTTTAGGTTGCAGTTATTTGTTTTTATTTCAGTCAGATGTGAGAATTACTTATATATATAATCAGTTTTAGATACAAACATTTCAAAATTCCCCCAATTGTAGGATACTAAACCTATAATTGGGGGAATTATTATGCCCAAAAAATTAAAAGGACAGTCTTCCTAAAAAGATCTCTGAGGAGTCCCCTCAGAGATTTAAATTTACTTTTTTGATATATTTAAGCATTCTTACTGTATTTATTATTCCAAAAAATACCAGATTTAACTAAGCGTTTTAAATGAATATCCCTTAGATTTTAAATAATCAATAACTTTTGGTAGTGCTTGGACAGTTGTCGCCTTTGTTGAAAGATCATGCATTAAAATAACCACATGTCCCTTTCCCTCAGTGTTCTTTTTAAGATTAGCTAATAACTTATCTACTGGTACATTTTGACCCTCTGCATCCCCCGTTAAGTCGTTCCAATCAATATAATGGTATCCATCACTTTTAAGTGCCACTCTAAAGGGTTCCAATTTCTTGCCAAATGACCCACCTGGAAATCTTACTAACTTACTATTAAAATCACTACCCAATATTGATTTTAATGTAGTCTCACATTTATTAACATCACTTAAAAATGTGTTAGTATTAGAGTAAATATAATTATAATTATGTGAATATGTATGGTTTCCAATAGCTTGACCATCCATTGCTTCTTTTTTTACTAAATCAGGATACTTTATTGCGTAACTACCAACTATAAAAAAAGTTGCCTTTATATTATAACTATCTAAAATTTTTAAAATTCCTGGGGTAGTCTTATCGCAAGGTCCATCATCAAAAGTTAGATAGGCTATTTTATGTCCATCTGAATTATAAACATTTGTACTTGAAGAATCAGAATTTAATTCTTTATTAATAGATTTACCTTCCCTTGCATTCATATTTACATCAGTTCGTGGGTGTGGTAGTGTAACTTTTGTTGTGTTAACATTTTTAACTACCTGTTTCTTCGCATTTACTTTACTACCAATGTAAAATATTAAACACAAAAATATAATAAACACTGATATTACTAAAATAAATCTTTTCTTTTTAATAATCACTACTTTTTTCTTGCTTCTAAGTTTCATCATAATTCATCACACCATTCATATTATCATTTAAATTTTAAATTCTAAATAACTCTCCTTTCAAATTATTTGTTACGTTAAATAATTAGATCTTTATTGTTATGTTGTTTTAGAATATACTTTGGATTTGGTTTTAAAAATCAATTTTACCATTACTTAATAATAATACCTAACTACTAATATTGTCAAGATTTTTACATATAATATAAATTAATCAATAAATGATTATATTTAAACAAATTATAAACGTTTATACAATGTTATATCATTATCTTAAGAACGTAAAAATAACTACTTTTCAATAATTAAACAATTGAAAAGTAGTTATCTAACAAAGGATATTTTAATACATCATCTAATATATTTTTTGAATGTTTAAATTTTTTATTGTAATATAAAATCCTTATCTTCTAGATCGCTATAATAAGAACTTGTTATTGAATAATCTGTAATTGGATTAGTTCCTAGGTATAATGCATTCAATTTAGTAAACCCCTTTAAAACATTTATATTATTGATTTTATTATTAGATAAATCCAATACAGTCAAATTGGTAAGTCTCTTTAAGGCATCAATATCGCTGATCTTATTACCCCATAAATCTAATACAGTCAAATTAGTAAGCCCATTTAAACTATCTATATTGTCGATTTTATTATTCCATAAATATAATGTTGTTAAATTAGTGAGTTTCTTTAAAGCATTTATATTTTCGATTTTATTATTATATAAATCTAATACAGTTAACTTAGTAAGTCCCTTTAAATCATCTATATTTTCTATTTTATTATTATATAAATATAACAAAGTCAAATTAGTTAAATTTTGAATCCCGGAAAGGTCACTTATATTTATATTAGAAGCCTTTAACTCTTTTATCTTAGAGACATCACTTTTTAAAATTTCTCCATTGTATTTCTTAATCGCATCTCTAACTACCTTTTCCAAATTTTTATCAGGGAATACAATAACATCTTTATCGCTAACTGTCTTGTCTAAATTCCTATTATAATATGTACCGCCTAAATTGTTTTGTAGTACTAGTTTACCTTCTATATTATCTTTATTATTAAAAACTTTGAGCTTACCTATGGTAACTACTAAACTTATTATCAAAAAAATTAAAACAGCAATTGTTATTTTATTAAAAATAATTTTTTTAAAATTTAAGATGTAATTTTTTGAATTATTGATTTTGTCTTCTGAATAATCATTTAACTTTTGTAAATTATTTATGTCTTCGTTAGTACCACAACTAGGACATACTTTACTATCTTCAGATAATATCTTTCCACAATGCTTACAATTCATATAATTAGCTCCTTCTAAATAATTTATTGAATTTGAGACTTCCTTAATCATTGAAATTTATTTTTAGTGTTTTACATTTTATATTCACTGTTAATTAATTACATAATATACCAATTCTACACATTACAATATATTCCTTTTTTTATTTTTAATTTTTAATAATATTTCCGAAGGAAAGTCTCTCATAACTTTATAAAAAAATATAACATCCATATCTTCCTAAAGATATGGATGTTATATTAGTTTATAAAAATAATCTAATCTTTCATATATTATTAAATGTTTACAATTTATTTTGCACTAGTTATTTTTATTTATTGTTGTTATAATATTTATCAACTGCTTCATTAACATGTATCCAACCCTTCCATCCTATATGCGAATCATCCATTAAAAAGTGATCTTCATTTTCATATTTTGAAAAATCAGCAACTTCAAAACCATAAGAATTAATCATATTATCTATCCTTTTATAATAAGCTAATCTATCACTTTTATTAAATCCAGCATAGTCATACCATTTGCCATTTACAGGAATATTTAAAAATAATGGTTTAATTCCTTCTTCCTTGCAAACATCTAACAACAATTTAAAATCCTCATATTCTGGTGATATCTTATAAGAGTCATTCTTCATAGATCCCTTTGTTTTTTTAAGGTTTTTTTTAAATGAGTTGTTATACGCAATATTATCCATTCCAAATTCATTATTATTAGATTTTGATTTAGCAATGCTCGAAGCTTTTTTTAACTCGTCATTCCAATTAATATTTGTACGCAAAGGCTTAATATATTTTGTAAGTTTAGGATTAGACTTAAGATATTTATTGCTAGTTATGTCATCTTGCAAAACTAACAATTCATATCTTATCCAGTAGTAGGGTGTCAATAAATACCTCTTAGATGTACTTATTAAGTCCTTATTACTATAAAGAGAACAATATTCTCTAATAATATCAAAGTTTTTATTGGTTTTTGAGTAATGAATTGACATTATTCTTTTAGAAAACTCTTGTTTTGTAGCTAAGCTTATTTTCCTATTAAACAAAAATCCATATATCTGTAGTTCAGAAGAATTAGCTTCAATATCCTTTCCACTAACCCCTCCCTTTAAAAACCATTGTGGAGAAACTACAAAAACCACCTTTTGCTCCTTAAGTTCAGTGCCTAATGCTCCAAAATTAGCGGCATGTACTAAACATGTATAACCTCCTTTTCCAATAAGATTTATTTGAAAACCATCTTTTTTACCATTGAAAAATTTAATGGGTTGAGTATAATACCCGATGGTGTGAACAAATTCAGAGGACCCAAACATTAAAAGATTATCACCTTGCCTTGCTCCCATGCTTTGAAGTATTGGACTTTTAAATTTTTGTACTGTTAAATTTTCTCCAAATTCATCATAATATTTTTTTGAAATAAGACCTTCATAATAACTTTGAGTAGAAAATAATAGGCCCCCACTTATAATAGTGACAATAAAAATAGAGCAAACAAGAACTTTAAACTTTCTCATCATATTACGCATTTAGAGAGAGTTTGAAGGAAATTAATAATTTTGTTTGGCGTTTCTATTTGTTTTCTTCCCATAACCATAGGATTAAGTTTAAGATTAAAGTTATTTTCTCTTGTTTCTTCGAGTATACTATAAATTAATTCATCCATATAAGTCCCCCCTTAAATTTGAATAAATATCCTTAAAATATGTATGTAATACCTCGCACTGGAAAAATTTCATATGTATTATTTTTGCTTTTAGTTTAATTTAAAACGAACTATCTTATGTCTCAATGTATCCCAATTGTAGTTTAAACTCAATCCTTTAGCACCCTTTACTGCTAGGAACGTCAGGGTTCCTGTAACCTCTTTTTTAGACGCTAAATTACCACTCTTAAATATGTGATTGGCAGCTATCATTGTTACTATAGGATCACTAATTTTTCCTTTCTCATCTTGAATCTGAAAATCATCACCATAGTTTTTATTGCTGTTACTTCCATTTTTAACTGTTATGGTTACAATTAGATATTCTAATCCTGCATCCGGCCTATTTACTTTATTTCCATTTGATGTATCTATTTTATCAATTTTCAGAGATATATCATTAATCTTTACTGTATCCCCCACTTTGTAAAAGTCTTTAGCAGTTGGCAGTAATACGCTCGCTCCGTGTGTGTTCCTGCTATTTTTAATTTTATTTGATCTTATTATATTATCAATAGTAAACCCTCCAGCAACTACAGCTATGGCTACTATGCTAGAAATTATAATACGCTTATTCTTGTTCATTAATCTCTCCTTTAAACTTGCTTCTTTTAAGTTATTTTTCCACTTCTAAAATATCGGTTAATCCTGAAACCATTTGTACAACATTGTATGAACCTTTATTACTAAGTATAATAAATACATAGTCTTTATTAATATTTTTCCCTATATATGATGAATAGCCTGATAGAGTTCCATTATGCCAAACCATTTTATCTTCCATAGCATTTTTACTAATAATCAATCCATATCCATATCCATAAGTGTTTAATACTGGTGTAAGCATTTCATTTAATGACTCTTTACTAATTAATTTCCCTTCAAATAATGCATTTCCCCATGTGTATAAATCATTAACCGTTGAATAAATGCCTCCAGCAGAATATAGTGTTGAGTTTTCTTCATTAGATGCTGGTGTATATTTGCCCGAATTTTCAGATAGAGCATATCCTATTGCTTTATTTTTTATACTCATTTTATTGCTTAAAAACCCTGTATTATTTAATTTTAAAGGTTTAAATATGTTCTTTTCTAAATACTGCTCATATTTCATACCTGATACCTTTTCTATTATATATCCAAGCAATATATAATTTGAACTACTGTACTCATACTTTGTTCCAGTTTCAAACTTGCGCGGTTTATTTTTAAAAAGTTCAATAATTTCCAATGGTGTATAGGTAAGTTTTCCTTTTTCCGAAGGTTGACTGTAATCGATAATTCCTGAGGTTTGACTAAGAAGATTATATATTTTTATTTTTTTTCCCTCTGGATAATCGGGAATATATTTATCAACTGTATCTTGGACACTTAAAAGATTCTTTTCTTGTAACATTAAAATTGCTGTAGCCGTAAATTGTTTTGTTATGGATGCAATTTCAAAAACTGTTTTTGGTTTATTAACAATTTTATTATTATAATCTGCCATTCCATACCCTTTTTCTAATATAACCTCATTATCCTTTGCAACGATAACCGTACCACTAAATTTATCTTTTGAAGAATAATCATCTATATATTTAGACATTTTAGATTGAATATTACTATTATATATTTTCTCACTCTTCATTAGCGTACCCGTATCGCTTACACATCCTATTAATAATATCATAAATATAAATAGTAAAACTATCACTTTTAGTATAATTTTCTTTACCATAACTATATTCCTCCAAATTATTAACAGGAAAAATTCTTGATCCTCTGTCACCTATTTACATATTTCAATTATATTTTGGAATATTCCATGATTTAACTGAAAATAATATACTCTTAGTTTAATTGAAAGGTGTTTTAACTAAATTTCCATCACTTAATGATGCAACTCCAGTACTATATGATTGTAGGAATGTACCTTTATAAATTGTTTCTTTATTTGTTTGTATTTCTGTTACCATACATTTAATCTTATCATTTTTATAAACCTTACCACTACCAGTGACAAACAAGTTATCTTTACTTACTGCTGTGCTTAATGGAAGCGACTTCCAGTCACCACCCAATTTACCATAATATATCTTATCAATTTTATTACTACTATCCACATTTCCAACATAAACCTGATCATTATTATCTATTGCAAGTAAGCATGATTTTGTAGAGCCACTGAAGTTCAAAGCATGGTCTGGCCCCGTTGCATAAACCTTGTTATTGGTTAAATTTTCGTACACCATCTTATCTTCATGAGGTATTACTCCAATATTTCCTACATATTCAGATTTAGTAACAATTTTTTTTCTTGATTTCATTATGTTTACCCAATATATAGAATAATACTTATAACCATTTTTAACTTTTATATAAATTACATTTGTTAAAGGTGATACTTCAATATCCTTTACAGTAGACGCTGAGCTAATCATTAAAATATCAGATACTTTACTCTTTTGTGATTGAGTAACATCATAATATGATAATGAAAGATTTCTATTTTGAGTTTCTACAACTAGCATTCTATTTCTATCCGGAAGCCATTTACAAAATGATATTTTAACTCCATTAGAAGACAATACGTTAATGCTCTTACCAGTTATAGTATTGACAACATATAGCTGATTATTCAAATAATATGAAATATATCCTGCATCATAAGAAACATCTACAGTGGTTGCGTTGCTTGGTACTTTGAATGTTGAAACAGACGTTTTCTTACTTTGCGCTGAGTCTCCTACCTTTTGAGATTTCAAAGCAGCATTCGAAGTTAAAAAGTAGTTATTCAAATAGAAAAGTCCACCACTTTGTACGATTAATGAAATGATTATTAATATTATCATTTTTTTAAATACTTTTTTCATAGTTACTCTCCTATCTGTTAAGGATTAACGATAATAGCTGATGGAACAGCTCTTTCGCCAAGTGCGTTGCAAGGGTTGTTAATGACACTACCATTATTGTACATTGTGGTTGATGATCCACCATCTAAATTAGAGGCATTAGATGCTCCATATTCAAGCATTACGTTTTGTACATCTTTAAGTGATGCACCTAAGCTTTTAGTTGTTCTTCCATCAATAACAAGCAATAATATAGCACCATCCGCACGCTGACCAATTGCTGTCCTCGGTGCAATTCCCTGGCCTCCATCTCCGGATTTTATCATTCCCTGACCATCAACTACAAGAGCTGGTCCAAACGACACCGCTTCAGTTACCCCAAGCGTCTTTAACTCATTCAAGCTGTGAAGTCCAACAAGAAGTTGAGCTTTGCTTGTAATGGCTGTAATATCAACCTTTTTGTCTGGATCTGTTATATCATTAAATTTAATATTTCCATTACTCATAATAATACCCGTCGGTTTTCCTCCCGTGCCAGTCCATTTCGTGTTAGTTGAGGAAGAATCAGAAAAACCTCCTGCATTAACAGCTGCTATAGAACCATTATCCTGAGCTATCTGGCTTGTTAGCTCTCCCTGGGTTCCAAGTTTGTTACTGTAGCCAACTTTAACTCTAGTCGGATCTTTAATAATAAGTAGATATCCTTTGAACTTTATTCCACTTGAAATATTATATCTTTCAATACTATTGTCATGGCTATTACTAAACTTGATATTATTACCCTGCTGCATAACCTGAACTGTATCTTCATCACGAATTTTCTGAATTTCTGCATCAGATAAAAAAAGCTTTGCAATCCATTGATGACTAAGTGTAGTCATTGCTGCATCTACAATCGTTTTTTTCACATTAGTAAAAGGACCATGAAATATAATTAATGGAGCACTTACTCCTGTAAATACTAATATAAAAACCAAATAAAATATAAAATTTCTAAGCTTATAATTTTTTTTCCGTTTTCGCTGTGATATATTCTTGGATCCCATCTTTGCCTCCTATGTTCTCAAAATTTCATACATGACTTAAAATTAAGTGTTACCAATAAATAATAAAATAATATAAAGCACATCTAACATTACACTATTGTGACATATGTTCACTCAATTTACAATAACAAGTTTATATTTATATTAGTAAAAAATCCCCCCACAAAAGTGAAGAGATTCAATGTCAACAACTTATTTTAAAATATTCATAAATACCAGTACTAATAAAAATACACCAAGACATATTCTATACACAGCAAATACTCTCATACGTTTATTCTTTAGGAAAGTTATAAATTTATTTACAACTACAATAGCCACTAAGAATGATACAACAAACCCTGTTATTAATGATAATACCTCAATACCAGTAAGTGCCATTTTAGCTTTAAATAATGTTAGAGCGGTTGCTCCAAGCATTGTAGGTATAGCAAGGAAAAATGAAAATTCTGCTGCTGCAACACTGTTTATTCCAACTATCCATGCTCCCATTATTGTTGATGCAGATCTTGACATACCTGGCCATAGGGCAAGACATTGAAAACACCCTATAATTAAAGCTTGTGGCATAATAATATTATCAACATTTCCAATTACATCTCTTTTTCTAAATTTATTTTCAACCAAAATCATTAAAATACCACCAACTATTAATGCGGCAAGTACAGGAACTGGTCCAAACAAAGCTGCCTCTATTTTCTTATGTAATATAAGTCCTAATACTGCCGACGGCATGAATGCCACGATAACATTAATCAAAAGCTTAAATCCTGATTGACCTGGTTTTAGATTTATAATGCAATCCCATAACTTAGCCCGATAAAGAACTACAATTGCAAGAATTGCTCCAAGCTGAATAACAATTTCAAATAAAGTAGCAAACGCACCTGTAAAGTTGATAAAATGACCTACTATGATCATATGCCCAGTTGAAGAAATTGGTAAGAACTCCGTTATTCCTTCAACTATACCCATTATTATTGATTTAAGTATTAATATCATAAATTTCACTCACCCTTGTATAAATATTTTTTAGCATTTCGGAATATTTTCTCCTTTATTTAAAATATTCTTTGATAAATTTTACTCCATTACCTTTTCTCTACGTATATAATTGAAGGTACTGTTCTCTCACCTTCACTACCGCAAGGCTTGTTTATAACTTCATCATTATAGAACATTGTAGAAGAAGAACCGCCATCTAAATTAGTAGCATTATAAGCCCCATATTTGTACAATACATCTTGTACGTCTCTTAAAGTAGCTCCTATGCTAGAGAGCTCCCTACCATCAATGACTAATAATAATATTGTCCCATCTCTTTTTTGTGCAATACATGTTCTAGGTGCAATACCCCATCCTCCATCCCCTTTAGTAATAGCCTTCTTGCCATTAACTATCATTGCTGGTCCAAATGATACTGCCTCAGTTACTTCGAAATCTTTCATTTCTTTTATAGAATAAAGCCCAACTAAAAGCTTACCCGATTTTGTAAATGCTACACATTCTCTTTTTTGATTCTCATCTTTCATACCATCATAAATAACTTTTCCCCTAGATATTATAACTCCAGCTGGATTTGCTCCAACTTCTTTTAAAAGAGTTCCGGAAGTTTTATCTGTAAATGCACCACCATTAATTGCAGCTATTGCATTATTATGTTTTGCAATAGTACTAGTTATCTCCCCTTTCGAGCCAAGCTTACTACTATATCCTACTTTTAATCTAGTCGGATCATTAATTACGAGTAAATACCCTTTAAACTTTTTCCCTTTTACATCATATCTTTCAATACCATTATTATTTTTATTTTTTACAACCACACCAGAAGCAACAGTATTTGTATTATTTTGAGCTATAACTTCTATTTTTTGATCGCTCATAATTTGATTTATTTTTTCTTCTGATAAAAACGATGTTACTAGATATTGTAATGTAAGAGTAGTCATTGCTGACCCTACCACTGTACTCTTTACATTTTTAAATGGTCCATAATAAACCATAAATGGGCCTATGATAATTGTGAATACTAATTCAAAAATTAAAAACATTAAAATATGAATGCTTGTGTGTTTTTTATTTTTCACTTTCATGCTTTCCATCCTTTTTTTTATTAGGTATTATCCTAAAACAGCATTTCTGCTATTAATTAAAATATTTATCCCCTTTCCATATTATATATTATATCGACAACATTAAAAACAGATTAAAATGCCGTTAATTCTGTTTAATATAACAGTTACTTTTGTTATAAAAATAGTATATTTACGAATACAATAATAATGATGTTAGTTATTTGATTATAAAAGGAGTGAATATTTTATGAGTTCTAATTTAAATGGACCCAAAGTAAAAGTTTCAACAATACTAGCTATAGTAACTTGCGTTGTTATTTTAGTATTAACCGCAGGTTATTTTAAAAACAGGGTACTAGTTGACAAGTTTCATCAAGACATTAAGCAGAGCTCTGCTAATTTAAAAGAATTAGTCTATCAAAAAGGAACATTTTCTTTTTCTAAAAAAATATCAATAGAAGAAACGAAAACGCAGGTTATTGTTAATCCTAAACCAATAATAAAATCAAAACAAATTGGTTATATCTCTAATGTATATGACAAAAATGGCAAGAGATATTTGAGCTTTGACGATGTAAAGTTTCTAATAGGAAATGATGCTATTGAAGCAGCTAAAAAGGATGGAACTGCCCTATATGAAGATGGAAAATATTACGTATATGATGATTACTATATTTTTAATAATAACAAAACTATAAAAAGTTATGTTATAGCTAATACTGCCTCACTAAACGTTCTTGGATTTTTGATAAATCCACTTAACAATGATATTAATAACCAACCTACTACCTACTCTACTTTCAAACGTGTCGCTAATAGTAGGAATGGACATATGTTATGTTATATCTATACTCAAAATGATATAGTTGTAAAAGTAGAAGGGCAATATACACCTTAAATATAAAAGCTGTTGAGCCTCTTTTTTAATAGAGTTTTAGAATATTTTTACCAATTTAAATAAGCTCTATGCAAGTTACTGCATAGAGCTTATTCGTGTTTTAGTTTATCTTTATTTTAAACATGTACTTTTGATTTTAAGCCCATTGGTCTATCATAGAAAATACGTTCATCCATAAGTTTAGGAGTTCCATCCATTTTAGGTTTAAAATCCATTAAATCTAAAACATCTTTTTGCAAATTAATACCTGATGCTATTTCAGTAAGGTAAAGCCCATCCTTTTTAAGTTCAAACACAGCTCGCTCTGTAATATACATTACTGGCTGATTTACTTTTCGTGCATATTCACCACTAAAAGTAATTTGCTGAACTTTCTCAATAAATTTAGCCATCTTACCTTCTTGTTTTATAACAAGCTTTCCATCCTTTACTTCCTCTTTAAGTCCTTGAGTTGTAAATGTTCCACAAAACATAACTTTTTTTGCATTTTGGGTTATGTTGATAAATCCACCACATCCTGCAATACGTGTACCAAACTTACTTACATTTAAATTTCCTTCTTTATCAACTTGAGCGAGTCCTAAAAATGCTAAGTCGACCCCACCGCCATCATAAAAATCAAATTGGTAGGCTTGGTCTAGAATTGCCTCTGGATTTACTGATGCACCAAAAGCTGAACCACCTAGGGGTACTCCACCAACGGCTCCTGCTTCTACTGTAAGTGTCATGTAATCGCAAATACCCTCTTCACTCGCAACTGATGATATTACCTCAGGTATTCCAATTCCTAGATTTACAACACTATTCGATTCAAGCTCAAACGCAGCTCTTCTTGCTATTATTTTTCTGGCATCTAAATGTGTATTTTCTATTGAATCCATTGATGCTTTTATTTCTCCTGTGCAAGCTGGGTTATATTCAACTCCAAAGCATTGCTCATGTTCCTCAGGAGAAGCGACAACAACATAATTTACATATATTCCAGGAATTTTTACAAGTCGTGGATCAAGGCTGCCATTAGCTACTACTTTTTCAACTTGAACTACAACTATTCCACCACTATTCTTTGTTGCTTGAGCAATAGATGTTGATTCAAGAGTAGCTACTTCTCTTTCTAGAGTTATATTCCCATTTCCATCAGCATAGGTGCCTCTTAGAAAACAGATATTAATTGGAAATGATTTATATAATAACTTTTCTTCACCTTCAATTTCAATTACCTTTACAATGTCCTCTGTTGTAATGTCATTTAATTTTCCACCTTCAATTCTAGGATCAACAAATGTGTTTAATCCTACATGAGTTATTGTACCAGCCCTTTTCCCAGCAATATCTCGCATCAGCTGAGCAAGAGTTCCCTGTGGAAGATTATATGCTTCTATTTTATTTTCTACAGCTAATTTACCAAGAGCTGGTGACATGTTATAATGACCACCCACAACTCTTTTAGTCATTCCTTCATGTGCAAAATGATCCGCACCCTTTCCTTTTTGATCGCCTTGAGCCGCAGCATACATAAGATTTAAATTTATAGGCTTACCTGTTTCTAAAAAACGCTTTTCTAAAGCTATAGTAAGAGTCTCAGGACAACAACTACCAACAAACCCGTCAGTTACAATACAATCGCCATCCTTTACTAATTCAGCAGCTTCTCTAGCCTTTAATATTTTCATATAATTGCATCCCCTTTTACAATATTATAAATTTATTAATATAGATTAGCATCCTTTTAGAATTGCTTTTCTTTTTTCAATAAATGCTTGCATACCTTCCTTTTGATCTTCAGTTGCAAAACATATTGTCCATAAACTATTTTCATAGCTATAAGATGATTCAGTATCCATATTAAGACCATTGTTAATTGAAGCTTTTGCTAAACCTACTGCATACATAGCTTTGCTCATTATCTTTTCAGCCATTTCATATGCCTTTTGTAATAATTCTTCCGGGTTATACACCTTGTTTGCAAGACCTATACGATATGCTTCATCAGCATCTATCATATCTGTGGTAAATATAAGTTCCTTAGCTCTTCCTTTTCCAATCAATCTAGGGAGCCTTTGAGTTCCAGCAAATCCTGGAATTATTCCTAAGCCAACCTCTGGTTGACCAAACTTTGCTTTAGATGAAACAAGTCTTATATCACAACACATAGAAAGTTCACATCCACCGCCAAGAGCATACCCATTAACTGCAGCAATAACTACCTGAGGCATATTTTCAATTTCTGAAAACACCTTTTGTGCTTTACGTGAGAGTTCTTTAGCTTGTATTGCAGTTAAATCTTTCATTTCAGTTATATCAGCACCTGCTACAAAAGACTTTTCACCTGCGCCAGTAATTATTACGACTTTTATGTCTTCTCTTTCTGATATTTCATTTATAACTGTTCCTAACTCTTTTATAGTCTCACTGTTTAAAGCATTAAGGGCCTTAGGTCTATTAATAATAATCTTTGCAATACCTTTTCCCTCTTCAAAAATAATATTATTCATTTCTATTCCCCCTATTTTTTTAGGATAGTGTTAACACTATCCTTGTTTTATTTAGAAATTAATGTTAAATACATTTATATTTAAACGTTATCTTATTGCAGTTTGCTTCGCTTAAAACAAACTGCAATAAATAATTATGTTATTTAAATTATCTAAAAATGCTACCACTAATAATCATTTTTTGTATTTCATTTGTTCCTTCATATATCTGAGTAATTTTCGCATCTCTCATCATTCGTTCAACATTATATTCTTTCATATATCCATTTCCACCAAGCATTTGAACTGCCTCTGTAGTTACATGCATAGCAAGATCTGTACACGCAAGTTTTGCCTTAGCTGCTGATATCGAATAATTTTTTCCGTCTTGTTTATCAAGAGCTGCTTTATATAATATATACTTAGCTTGTTCAATTTCCAGATCTAATTCAGCCATTTTAAATGATAAATACTGATTTTTATATAATGGCTTTCCAAATTGTTTTCTTTCTTTCAAATGCTCTTTTGCTATCTCAAATGCTCCTTCTGCAATTCCAAGTCCTTGCGCTGCAACTCCTATTCTTCCACCATCAAGAGTTTTCATTGCTATTCCAAAACCTTTCCCCTCTAGTCCTACTAAGTTTTCAACTGGAACTATACAGTCCTTAAAAATAAGTTCTGAAACCTGAGCTGATCTTATTCCACATGTATTTTCAATTTTGCCTATTGAAAATCCCGGGAAATCTTTTTCAACAATAAATGCTGATAATCCTTTGTTCCCTAAACTTTTATCTGTAAAAGCAAATACTAAAAATGTATCTGATAAAGGTCCATTAGTAATGAAACATTTAGAACCATTTAATATATAACGATCTCCATCTTTCAATGCTGTAGTTTGAGCACCTGATGCGTCTGAACCAGCATTTGGCTCAGTTAATCCAAACGAACCAAGTTTTTTTCCTGATAATATGTCTGGAAGATATTTTTTCTTTAGTTCCTCTGAGGCACTGCTAAATATTCCTCCTGCACAAAGAGATACACTGACAGAATATGAAATGCCTAGTGAAGCATGTATCTTCGAAACTTCTTCTACAGCTAAAACATATGATAAATAATCTCCGCCTGAGCCGCCATATTCTTTTGAATATGGTAAACCGAGCATCCCCATTGAGCCCAACTTCTTGTATGCATCTATAGGAAATTCCCTAGTTTCATCATTATCAATTGTTATAGGTTTAAGCTCCTTTTCTGAAAACTCTCTTGTTTTATTCACAACTAGTTCTTGTTCCTTTGTTAAATTAAAATCCATGTTTACAACCTCCTAAGTTTTAATGTTCATTTAAGCTAAAAGCTCCTAATAATTGAATCTATTTCACATCTTCCATAATGACTTATAAATGTTTATTATATCTTCCTTGTTAGGCTCTCTTCTTGTGTTTCCTGGACTACCACTATCTATTGCATCAATTGCCATTTTATCTAAATTATCAAAGAATTTTTCCCTATCAACACCAAACTCCTCAGGAGTTTGAATATCCAAGTTTTTACATAACTCCCCAACTTCTTTTATAAATGCTCCTCCAGCTTCTATATCGCTATCACCTTTTTTATAGATGCCTATAGCTTTAGCTAAGTCACAAAATCTTTCTGGCGTTCCATGTAGCGCAAAATTCAAACAATCTTCAAGAAGCATTGCATTAGATAATCCATGTGGTACATGATAAAGTGCCCCTATTGGTCTGCTCATACCGTGAACTATTGTAACTGAAGCGTTATTAAAAGCAATCCCAGCCTCCAGTGCGGCTATTGACATTTCTGTTCTAGCTTCAACATCATTTCCATTTTGATAAGCTTTTAGTAAATATTTATTTATCCTTTTAACTGCCGAAAGTGCAAATGTATCTGACATAGGCTGTGATTTCTTCGATGTATATGCTTCTATTGCATGGGTTAATGCATCCAGTCCTGTAGCTGCTGTTACATTAGGTGGAGCTGTCGTTGTAAAAATCGGATCTATTATTGCTAAAGTCGGTATTAGATTAGGTCCTTTTAACAACATTTTTATATCTCTCTTTGTGTCAGATATTATGGTAAACTGAGTTGCTTCTGAACCTGTTCCTGCAGTTGTAGGCAATGCAACTAAAGGAGGTGTTTCATTAGGAATTATTTTTCCTAAATATTCATTGATATCTCCTGTATTCGTTATCATGGCTCCTACAGCTTTCATTGTATCTATAGGACTTCCGCCACCTAATCCAATTAAGAAATCACATTTTTCTTGTTTATAAGCTAATATTCCTCCATTTACCATGGTATCTGTGGGCTCACTATTAACCTCACTATAAACCGCATATTCAGTATGGATACTATCTAACATATCTGTTACTTTTTTAAGACTTCCAAGTTTAACCATCATATTGTCTGTTACAATCAAAGCCTTCTTTCCTAGCTGCTTAACATTTTCACTAGCTTGGCTAAGCGCTTCCTTTCCAGTAATTATATATCTTGGTGTTAAAAATAAGTTACTCATCATCGAACCTCCTATATCATTGTTTTATTCTCATATCTTGGTTACATTATACATAACTTAACCAACACTTGTCAATAGTAATTGTATATTAAATCATTTTTTTAAAATTTGAGTATGTTTTAGTTGCATTAAGGTTTTATTGGTGTTTTTGCTTATGCAACTGTGTTATAGAATATCTTAATGTTAAAACAAATAACCCTACGTAAAGATATATCTTTACGTAGGGCTTAAAAATTTTATAAAATGTTTCCATACTACTTTTACATATATGTCCGAGCGTCTTAAATAATGTGATAGAAACTCACGTTGGCAAGTTCCCTATTTCTTTAATCTTATTTTTAGTATTTCATTATCTTTATCTACACTACCTAATTTAATATCAATAGATTCTATTAAATTATTATTTGTAACAATTAGTACGCTCAAATTAGATTTAACTTTTGCTTTTATTAATTCATTATCAAAAGTTAATAATTTATCTCCTACTTTAACATGTTTTCCCTTTTCAGTAAAAGCTTCGAAACCCTCACCTTTCATCTGTAATGTATCAATTCCTATATGAAGTAATATTTCTATCCCCTCTTTAGTCCTTAAAATCAAGGCATGTTTTGTAGGGAACACTTGAAGGATTTCACCATCAACTGGTGCATATAATATTCCATCAGTTGATTCAAATCCTACTCCATCTCCTAATAATTTTTTTGAAAACATTTCATCAGGCATTTCTGACATATCAAAACACCTTCCCACAATAGGGGATTTTAAGATTATACACTTTTCCTCTTTATCTTTTTTGATAAATTTAAACATTATTCTCATCACCTTTCTGTAAATTAGCAATTAATTATTAATCAATTGCTACATATTATTTACTAATTAAACCCGTTATCAAGAATTTAAATATTTCTATTTTGGAAACAATTTGCTCACTACTTGATTCTTTTATTGTTATTTTATTATTATCTGTTGATTCTATTATACATAACTTATGCAACACATGTCAATTCAAACAAGTTATTTATCTATTTGCGTTTATTTCTAATTTTTGTTTTTTTGATTTGTAACTTTTAAAATGTATTTCTAGTTCTTCTAGGGATTTACCAAGTGTTTCTGGTACACACTTATATACAAATGTCCATCCAATAACACCTAGCACTACAAATACTGCAAATGAACCAGATAAACCAAAATTACTTAACATTGTAGGGAAAAGAAGACCAATGAAAAAATTAGTAATCCATAGGAAAAATACTGAAATACCCATTCCTAGTCCTCTTATTCTTAGTGGAAAAATTTCAGCTAATAACAGCCAGGCTATTGGTCCAAGACATCCTTGGAAGAAAGCCAAGAAAACTATAGTTAGTGTAAGTACAACATATGGAAGAATAGGTGAACCTGCTAAAGTATTCGTAAGAATAGTCATCGCAAGCATTGTTAAAGTTGTTCCAGTAAGTCCCACTAATAATAGGAATCTACGACCAAACCTATTTGAAAAAAACTTCATATAAACAAGTGCTGCAGTAACAGACATTAATCCATTTCCTATATTAGCTATTAATGCTACTTGAGTTCCAAATCCAGCTTTCTCCAAAATTGATGTTCCATAATACATCATTATGTTAATTCCTGGAATTTGCTGTGTGATGGCTATTCCGATTCCAATTAATACAAGGTGACGAATCCATGGAATATTTAAATCTTTAAAGGTCGCACGCTCTAAATGTTTATCAGCTTCAATAATATCTGATATTTGTTTAATTTCATCATCCGCTTGGTGTTGAGTACGAATTTTCCTTAAAACTTCCAATGCTTCGGATATTTTTCCGTTAGCAGCTAACCATCTTGGGGTTTCAGGAACTGTAAACATTCCAACCCATAAAATAAGTGCTGGTATAGTAGCAATAACTATCATATATCTCCAAATACTAGGAGTATTGAAAACATTTCCTAAAATTGCATTCAATATATACGCTAATAATTGTCCAATTACAATCATAACTTCATTTCGAGTAACAATACTACCCCTTACTTCTGTAGGAGATATTTCTGCTAAAAATGTTGGTACAATAACTGATGCCCCTCCTACAGCTAGCCCTAATATAAATCTGCAAGCAATTAAAATTGAAGCAGTAGGTGAAATTGAGCAGCCTAGTGTTGCAAAGACAAAAACTATAGCAAGAAGCTTAATTATTGCTTTTCTACCGTATTTATCAGATAAACGACCTCCTATTACTGCACCTATAGCGGCACCAAATAATAATCCACTTGTAACAAGTCCTTCCGTCATAGTGCTTAAATTTAATTGATCTTTTCTTGTCATGTAAGACAGTGACCCATTAATTACCCCCGTATCATAACCAAATAAAAGTCCACCAAAAGTTGATACAGTAGCTATTCTTCTAAAATATTTTTTTTTCTTAGGATCTTGTTCGAATTCCATAATAATTCCTCCTATTATATTATTAGTAGCTTGTAAAATCCCTAAAACATCGGTTCTCCTAATTTTTAGCCGTGAAACTTTATTAATAATTATTTTTATTACAAAGTCTCACTATGTTTATTTTTGATAATATTCATAAATCGTTTACACAAATCGTTTACATGTGCTGTATTAACTATTATTACTAATCGTAAGTGTTTCCATTGTTTTTATAAAATAACTATTCATTACATTACCCCCTAAAAGTATTGTTTAGCTTAGTTTTGTTTTTGTTATCTATTTGTTATGTTATGATTATATTATACTTATATTAAGGGCAAAAAGTCAATAACAATTATATATATATATCATGTATTGATTATGTATTGAGTATTTGTTGTTTTTTCTATTAAACTACATTAAGGAGGTTTTATTATAGGCAAAAGAACATTAATGTAATTAATAGATATAATAGTTGTGATTAATACAAAGTAAAACCTTTTCCAAATAGGTTATGTAGTTCATTTAAGAGCTCTATATCTATCACTATTGAAGACATGGTGTAAAAGATGCCTGCTGCGTTTTGCGCTGACTATGGTCTTAAATCTAACCATAATGTACTTTATAAAAAAACATCAAAAAGAAAAAAGAACAATTTATAATATCTAATTGCTCTTCTTTAACCATTATTCCGATATAATAACATCAATCTTATTTTTTTCAAAGAATTCTATATATTCTTCAGGCGGTTTTTTATCTGTTACAAGATGATTTATCTCGCTTAATTCACAATATGTCATAAGTGCTGAAACATCAAATTTAGTAGAGTCTACTAGTAAGTATAACTCAGTACTCTTTTCTACTATAACTTTTTTAAGTTTATATTCTAATGGTGAAGAATTGGTAGCTCCATTAGCTATAGAAATGCCTGTGGCTGCCATAAAAGTTTTGCTTATATTATAGTCTTTAAATATAGATAGGGTATTAATGACCTCAAAAGAATTTGTTTTTCTTATTAGACTACCTCCTGTACAAATAACATTTAAATTTGGATAAGGGAGCGCACTAACTATAACATTCAGGTTATTAGTCAATATAGTTATATCATTTCTATTTTTTAGGAAGTCTATCATATTAAGTGTTGTTGTACCAGAATCAATGAATATAACATCTCCATCCTTTACAAATTCACATGCAGCCTTAGCTATTGCTATTTTTTTGTAGTTGTTTTTAATGTTTCGTTCTTCGAAAGGTATTAAATCTTTAACAACAGCCGTTACTCCACCATATACTTTTTTTATGCTACCCTTTTTTTCGATTTCATTTATATCTCGCCTGATTGTGTTTTTGGAAATTTTAAATACATCACATAATGAGTCTAAACTAACTGACTCATTGCTTAGTATATATTCCTCGATTTCTTTGATCCTATTAGTTTTCATTATAAGATATCCTCTCTTCATGTTTTTTGTATTAAATATTACCGAATTTAATTACATAGTTTAATAGAAACGTGCCCAGCGTTATCTAATATTTATTGGTAAGTTATTGTGATTTTTAATTATAATTATACACAACTTAACCAACATACGTCAATAGTACATCTAATTATATAATTGCTAAAAAAGTAAAGTTATCTCTTTTAGATAACTTTACTAATAAAATAACATCATAATTAAACTTTTCCTAATTATCTAAATTAGAAATATTTTTATAATAAGATTATATCCCACATTTCTCCTTAATATATTTTCTAGCTTTAACTGCGTATTCAAATGGATTTGCCTTTGCTGGATCTTGCTCTGCTTCCACTAGTAACCAACCCTCGTAATTATTATCTGACAAGATCTTGAATATTGGCTCAAAATCTATGCTTCCATCACCTGGTACCGTAAAAGCTCCTAATCTAACTCCATTTAGGAAACTAAGCTTTTCTGCTTTAACCTTTTTTGCTATCTCCGGTCTAACATCTTTTAAATGAACATGCTTAATTCTATTTATATACTTTTTAAGAATTGCTATATGATCTTCACCTGAATATACTAAATGACCTGAATCAAACAATAAGTAAACTAAATTTTCATCAGTAATACTCATAAGTTTGTCTATTTCTTCTGTCGTTTGTACTCCTGTTCCCATATGATGATGATAAACAAGTTTCATTCCCTTGTCATTAGCTAACTTTCCTAGCTTGTTTAATCCATTTCCAAGCAGTTTCCATTCTTCCTCATTAAAATAGTATTTCCCATCAAATACGGGGGTTTCTAATTGGCCTTGTACACTATGTCCTTGCTCAGCTACAACGATTACCTTAGCTCCCAAATCATGTAGAAAATCTCTATGCTTAACAAATTCAGTTTCAGTTTCTTCATAGGGCTTTGTAGTTAAAAATGAACTAAACCAAGCACTTGCAATTTCAAGCCCTCTAAGTTCTAAAGCCTTTTTTAATACGTTAACATCCTTTGGATATTTGTTTCCTACTTCAGTTCCTTTAAATCCTGCTAATGCAGCCTCACTTAAGCACTGATCAAAAGTGTTTTCTTTTCCTAAGTCTGGCATATCATCATTTGTCCATGCAATTGGAGCAATACCTAATTTAACTTTTTTACTATCTAACATAATTAACACCCCTTTAAATTAAAATTTAATTTCAGATATCTTAACTGGTCTATTCTCATGTAATGATTTTGTAGCGGCTACACCAATTAATACAGCTTGTAGCCCATCTTCTGCATTTACAGGCGTAGGCGTATTATTTACAATCGCGTCAATAAATTCTGTCACTTCTAGTGCATAAGCCTGCATATATCTTTCTAGGAAGAAAAATAGAGGTTTTTCTCCTGTAACACCAGCTCCATTTGAGATTACGGCTGTTGAAGTGCTGTCATTTGCTACTGCAACTTGACCTAATGATCCAAATACTTCTGCCCTTTGATCATATCCATAAGCTGACTGCCTTGAGTTATCAATTACTGCTAAGGTTCCGTTTTTCATCTTTAATGTTATAATCGCTGTATCAATATCTCCAGCCTCACCTATAGCCTTATCAATTAATACCCCACCAGCTGCATATACCTCTTCCACTTCACTATCTAAAAGATATCTTACCATATCAAAATCATGAATTGTCATATCTAAAAACATGCCACCAGAAACTTTTACATAATCAATTGAAGGTGCTTCAGGATCTCTTGAAGTTATTTTCAAAATACGAGGTTCTCCAATTTTTCCGGCAACAACCGCATTCTTAACTGACATAAAATTATGGTCAAATCTTCTATTAAAACCTACTTGATATTTAACCTTGGATTTGCCTAATTCATTAATAACTTCTTTTATTCTTGATAAATCATGATCAATTGGCTTTTCACAAAAAACATGTTTACCTGCTTTTATTGCTTCTATTGATATTGGAGAATGTGTATCTGTTGAAGAGCAAATTAATACTGCATCTATTTCTGGATCTTCTAGTATTTTTTTATAGTCAGTATATATTTCATGTATTCCTTTACTTTTTGCCCATTCTCTTGTATCTTCATTTAGGTATGCATCTGCAATTGACTTTATTTCAGCATTTTTCACATATTTTGATATACTTTCTCCATGTACCTTTCCAATTCTTCCTGCACCAATAATTCCAACTTTTAACATAATAGCATCTCCCCTAGTTTTAGTATTTCCTTGCATTTATAAGATTATTTTTTTTATCAATATAAGCATTTTTTATTGATTCTTTATTAGAAACCTCAGCAACACCTACATGCCACCAAGAATCATAACCATCTGTCATTGTTTTTGGAAGAGTTTTTATATCTATTAAAGTAGACCTAGTTTGTTTTTTTGCATCTACTAGTGCGGCTTTAAGCTCTTCTATTGTTTTGACTGTATAGCTTTTCACTCCATACCCCTGTGCACATTTTGCAAAATCTATTGAAATTAAGCCACCATCAAGCTTACCACTTTCTTCATTTCTATATCTAAATTCGGTTCCAAAACTACCCATTCCATTTCCCATTTCTAGATTGTTAATACAACCAAATCCGCTATTATCAAATAACAATACATTTATCTTCTTGTTTTCTTGAATAGAGGTCACAAGTTCCGAATGAAGCATTAAGTAGCTTCCATCACCAACCATTGCATATACCTCTTTATTAGGTTCTGCAAGCTTCACTCCTAAAGCCCCTGATATTTCATATCCCATGCATGAAAAACCATATTCCATATGGTAGCTATATTTATCTCTTGAAACCCATAACCTTTGTAGGTCTCCTGGTAAACTCCCTGAAGCACCAACTACAACATAATCTTTTTCAAGAAACTTATTAATTTCACCTATAGCTGTAGTTTGTGGAAGAGCTTCTCCGCAAAGTTCATAAAATTCTTTTAAACTTGCTTCATTTTGCCTTACTATTTCTGGTTTGAAATCATCTTTACCATATTTTATACTATATAATCTATCAATTTCTTTTTCCCATTTGTTTTTCGCATCAGAAATTTCTTTGTTATATTTACTCTTATATCCTTTTTCAATAAGCTTATATATAAGTTCTTCTAGATTAACCAATACATCTCCAACAACTTTAGTAGCACCCATTTTATTTGCATTATATCTAGATGTGTTTATTGTTAAGAACTCAACTTCATCATTTTTAAATAATCCTTTAGAACCCGTTGTAAAATCTGTAAATCTTGTTCCAAGTCCTATTATTAAGTCAGCATCTTTAGCTATAAGATTTGCAGCAAGATTTCCTGTAACTCCGACTCCACCTAAATTTAGATAATGAGTTGATTCTACTGTACTTTTTCCTGCCTGTGTTTCGGCAATAGGTATGTTAAATTCCTGCGCAAATTTCTTTAGTTCTTCACCTGCCTCTGAATATTTGGCTCCACCACCGCAAATAATTAATGGTTTTTTCTTTCTAATTATTAAGCTTATAGCATCTTCTAGTTCTGCATCTGTACCTTTTCTTCTTTCAATTCTATGAACTTTCTTATTGAAAAAATATTCTGGATAATCATACGCTTCTGCTTGAACATCCTGTGGCAGTGCAATACATACTGCGCCAGTATCTCCCTCATCTGTTAATACTCTCATTGCATTTATCACAGCTGACATTAATTGTTCCGGTCTGCTCACTCTATCCCAATATTTAGTTACAGGTTTAAAAGCATCATTTGTACTAATTGAAGCATTGTGTTCTTGTTCAACTTGCTGAAGTACAGGATCCGGCTGCCTTGTAGCAAATGTATCACCGGGCAATAATAGTACAGGTATATTATTTGCCGTAGCTGTTGCTGCAGCAGTTATCATATTAGCAGCACCAGGTCCTACAGATGATGTGCATGCGTATATTTGTTTTCTTCTTTTTTGCTTTGCAAAAGCTACAGCGGCTTGAGCCATACCCTGTTCATTTCTTCCTTGACGAACTATTAAATCACCTGGATCTTGCTCTAATGCTTGCCCAAGACCTAGTACATTACCATGCCCAAATATTGTAAAAATTCCTTCAACAAATCTTTCTTCTTTACCATCAAAACTCACAAACTGGTTATTTAAAAATTTAATTAATGCTTGTGCTGTAGTTAGTCTAATTGTACCCATTTCAAACCTCCTAATATCTTAATTTGTCATTAATACTATTTATCAGGCCATATCTTTACATCTTTTTCCCAAAGCCATTGATGCTCTGGTACATCTATCCTGTCTGTCCATGGATTGTTTTCTAAATGTCTAATCATCCAGCAATAATACATTGCATAACCTGGTGCAGATGTTTGTGGATGAACAAGACCTCCTGGTATTGTAGCAAAACTTTCATCAGTTATTTTATATGCATTATCACCAATCAAACACAAACCCAGACCTTGAGGTTTATTAAATTTATAGAAATATACCTCTGGTTGTGGATGATGATGTGGTGGGTAGCTTGACCATTTACCAGGATAGGTTATAACTTCACCCATGACCATATTAGAATAAGGTGCATTCCTATAATCAAATACAGTTCTAACTACCCGCCTTGCAGTACCATTCCATGTACCTTCTCCAAAGATATCACTTTGGCAATCTTCAGGTGCATAAAATTTAGGTTCAAATTCTTCTTTATTATCTGTAGATTGAATAAGTATTTCACTTTCATCCTCTGCAGTTAATTCAACTTTTGTATTTTTTGATACGTGAAGACACCATGGATCCTCATCAAATACAGAATCTCTCTTCATTATTTTTTCGTTTTCTTTCCAACTTATTTTTATATTTCCTGTTAGGAGAAGTAATGCCATTTCCTTATCATTTTCATAATATTCTTTCCTTTCTCCCTTTCTGAGTTTCACAACTACTATATCCATTAACATGTCTTTGTTCTTACCATCAATTTCACACAAGTAGTTTCCGCCATACTTTATGCCGCCTAAACTATTAACCATGTTAATACCTCCTTATAATTCTTTTTTAAACTCGTGCAACCATTTCTCCATGTTCTTCTTTACTCTTTCTTATAAATTCTTTAATCTCTTTAGCTTTTGGCATTGCATCTGAGCAACTGTGACTTGCGACAAGCATTGCAGCTGAAGCACTACCAAACTCTAAGCAATCAATAATATCCCAGCCTTCAAGTAATCCATAAACAAATGCAGAACCATATGCATCTCCACCACCAAAAGATTTTAGAAGTTTAACCGGGAAAGGCTTTATATTATAGCTTTTTTTATCTGATGTATAAGCCGTTGATCCATCTTTACCATGTTTTATAACAACAATTTTATTCCCATAACCGAACCATCTATTAGCAATTTCCTGATCACTATTGTCTTGTCCAATTATTCCTTGAGTTAATTCAAATTCTTCGCTTGAACCTATTATAACGTCACTAGCCTTCGCAACAATAGCATAGTAAATTGCAATTTCGTCCTTATTAAGCCAATTATATTCTCTATAATCAATATCGAATATAACTACTGTATTATTTTTCTTTGCATACTCTAATGCTTTCAAAGTAGCTTCTCTTGAAGGGCTCTGCGCTAGAGCAGTCCCAGATATTATAATAGCCTTAGAATTTTTAATGTATTCTTCGCTTATTTCGCAGGCTTCGAGAGCTAAATCTGCAACACCGGTTCTATACATTAATATACTACTTTCTGTTGGACTTAGTATTTCCGTGAAGGTAAGCCCTAAAGACTCTCCATTTTTAGCAATGGCGACCTGTGACGTATCTATTCCTTCTTTTTTAAAATAGTTAATAATAAATTCACCAAATCTATCATCTGAAACTTTGCCAATAAACCCTACCTTTTTACCTAATCTTGCAAGTCCGACAGCAGTGTTCGCTGGTGACCCACCTAAATATTTTTTAAAAGTTGTACTTTCTGAAAGTGGCATATTTATATCAATAGGATTAAAATCAATTGCAGCTCTACCTATTGGAACAATATCGAATTTCCTACTATTATCAAATTTAATGTAACCCATCATTTTGCCTCCTAAGCTTTATTTTGACTTCCAAATATCAACATATGTCTCTTTACATTAAGATATGCCCCTTCTATTTCTGCCTGATGCAATTCAAAGTAATCAACCTTTTGGGACTGTTCATATAATCTTCTAACATTTTCTTCAACTGATGCAAATGTTGCAGTTGCTATGTTTATTTTTCTAATTCCAAGACTTATACATTTCCTAAAGTCATCCTCACTTATTCCTGTCCCCCCGTGGAGTACTAATGGAACCTCTACACTTTTATTTATTTTATCTAATATATCAAAATTTAATTCTGGTTTTTCTAAGTATACTCCATGAGCATTCCCTATTGCTACTGCTAATGCATCAACACTCGTTTGCGCATAAAACTCCTTTGCTTCATTTACCCCAGTACATAACGCTGATAAATTTTCTGAGCCATCTTCACTACCGCCAACACGCCCTATTTCAGCTTCTACGTCTGCATTGTATTTTTTTGCCTCAGAAATAACTTCCTTTGTTAACTTCATATTTTCTTTAAGTGTATGTTTTGAACCATCTATCATAACTGAAGTAAATCCAATCTCAAGAGCTTCCTTTATTCTTTCTATTGTAATTCCATGGTCTAAGTGTACAGATACTGGAACTTTTGCATTTTTTGCTGCTGC
This sequence comes from Clostridium sp. DSM 17811, assembly GCF_018861905.1. GTDB lineage: Bacteria > Bacillota > Clostridia > Clostridiales > Clostridiaceae > Clostridium_AD > Clostridium_AD frigoriphilum. The sequence goes on along the minus strand of NZ_JAHLDU010000007.1, from coordinate 210,336 downwards.
AATCATCATCGGTCCTATTAAACATAATGGTGTATGATTTAATCTTACTTCCGCTATTTGAAGTATCATTGGTGATTTTAATTCTTCACCAGCTTTTATAGCCCCCATTATCATCTCCATATTTGCTATACTAAAAGATCCAACTGCATATTTTCCTTTTTCTGCTCTACTCAATAAATCTTTCATACCTACTAATGACATTTATTCCACCCCTTTCATAATGATTCATATAATTATAACAATTCCCTTTAAATTCGATTTTGCCAAACAATCATTATTTATATGTATTCGTTATCATTGCCCCTGCAAATTTCCCCACATTATTTATATGTATTGGTTTTAAAATCAAGTTGCTCATTTTTCAACCTCCTATGTTGTTATTTTATTGTTACTTATTGATTATATTATACATAACTTAACCAACACTTGTCAATACTAATTGGCTATTTTTTTGTTTATTTATTAAATTATTGAGTATCTTATAGTCAAATTTAGAATTTGAATCTAAAAAATGCGTGGTCACAGTGGTAAAAGTAGAAGTGCTATATACACCTTAAACATATAAAAGCTGGTGAATTAATTCACCAGCTTTTATATGTTCAAATTAATAATATCTATTCCCACAATCCTTTTGTTAATTTTTCAATTTCGTTAAGCCTCTTTTTAGTTTTCTCTATATCAATAATAATCACATCATTATCAATACTTAGTACATCCCCCTCTTTAGCTATACTAGGAATTTTAGATTTTTTAATATCTATCATAGTCCTATCTTCTTTTTCACACACAGCATAATTCCCTTCAAATCTATCAATTATTACATTCACTTAATTACCTCCTGCACATATATTACAAGGATCATTATGTGAAGAACTTAGTGCTTCACCTAACGTTCCACTTAATATAGTCTTACTTCTTGCGAGTGTTCTACAATTTTTATCATAATGATATGATTTCCCTGATGGAGTATAATATACAACTTTACTATTATTTGATGATTTAGGCAATTTTGTCGCAACTGTTTTAACTGTCAAGGTTACGCTACTTGAAGAACTTTTACTATAAGAACTTGAACCTGATCCTAGAAAAGAATAACTACCTGGTTTAGTATTAAAGGTTATATTTTTACCATCCGATGTTGCAACTATTGTTCCACTTTCATCAGTCCTATAGACCTTAACACCTTTCGCCTTCAATTTATCCATTGTTGATTTGTGAGGGTGGCCATAACTATTGTCTTTACCTACTGAAATAATCGCATACTTAGGATTTACTTTATCTAAGAATGATTGCGTAGTTGATGAGCTCGAACCATGATGTCCAACCTTAAGCACATCAGCACTTATATCAAAGCCTTTAGATAACATTTCATTCTCAGATGCTCCCTCCGCATCCCCGTCAAAAATAAAGCTATTATTGCCAAAGGTTAATCTTATTACAATTGAAAAATTATTTAAATCTTCATAACCAGTACTGTTGGGTGCTAAAATTGTAGCTGTTGCACCCCCTACTTTAAAAGTTTCCCCAACTGTAGGTGCAGTTACTTTCATTCCCTTAGCTTTAATGGCACTTACCACATCTAAAAAAGTCTTAGTATTTGATGTAACCTTTGGCATATAAATTTTACCTATTTGAAAACTATTTATTACATAGTCAAGTCCTCCAATGTGGTCCTCATGTGGATGAGTCCCTACAATATAATCAAGTTTCGTAATACCTTGCTTTGTTATATAATTTTTAACAGTACTTGAGTCTTCATTATTACCTGCATCTATTAGCATTGAGCTTGTTCCTTGCTCTATCAAGATGCTATCAGCTTGTCCTACATCTATATATGAAACCCTTAAATTACCATTAACAGCCTTTTTATCGTTAATCGCCTTACTATTAACTAAGCTTATATTTTTAGTAGGTTGAAGCTGTTTCTCAGTTGTATTTTGCTTTGACGATACTTTACTTGATAAAGTTGTTTTTGTAACATTTTCAGATATATTTGAGCAACCAGTCAAGCTGAAAATAAGTATTACCCCCAAAATAGAAGTCAGATATTTTTTAATATTTCTCATTTTAATCCCCTTGTAATATATTTTTTACTTTTGTTCTAAAATAAAATAATCATATATATAATTATATTCGAGCAATTACATAACTGCTAATACATATTTATATGGCGTTTAAAATGCTCTACCTAAAATGAAAATATTCCACTGTCATTATTCAACAAATATCTGCAAATATCCTTTAATTTTTGTATAAATAATAAAACTACCGGATACTACTCCTGAAGTTATATAAAAATCATACAAATAAAATGAATAAAATTTGTAGAATAGTCAATAATTTAAATATACCAACTTTATTGTTATATGTATAAAAGATACTGCATTGGGTCCCCCCCAAATGCAGTATTTTGCTTTTATATTTTCTAAATCTTTACATAATGCTAACAGATTTAAACAGTGGTAAAATAACAATAGAAGAAAAGTTATGCCCTTATTAACTTGGCATAACTTTTCTTCTATATATAATAATCTATACTCTATTCTAAAAAAAAGTCTTTTAATAAATATATATCGTCTCTTACAAAAATCAGCATACCCTTTCCAAAGAAGTCATAGGCTTCAAAAGGTGCATTCCTAAATGGTAGATCAATTTCTTCCACCACTTTTTTTAGTTTTTTTGAGTATTTAAATAATATTGAATTTTGGTGATTTCTCTTTGCTGGTGTACCAAAAAAGTGTATGCTTTGATCTGTTTCCATAATAAAGTCACATTTATTAAAAAAGTATCCTTCTTTAAATAATTTTTGATTATTGATCTTAATAATATTATCTTTGATATTAAACTTTAATTTATATTCAGCATTATTATGAATCTTTTCTTTAAATGATTTTACAAATTCAGGATAGATTTCATTTGGTGTTTTGTTTTTTTTTATTCTTCTTTCTCCTATATATGAATAAGACCCATCATCCAAATCAACTTTAAAATCATCAGCATATACGCAATTTTCATCATCGCATACCTTTTTTATACTTCTAATCATGTTAATATCCGGTTCTTTTTTTCTTAAATTAAGCTTAGATTCATATTTGTCATAGAAATGTTTCCATATATAATTTCCTGTCTTCATGTCAATGCAAGCTATTCCACAGTTATACTCCCCCTCTATACCAAAATCAAGAGTTCTATTTGTCAAAATCACTTGTTTTTCTTTTATATATATAGCTCTTGAAAAATAATGTTCCCACTTAGTATTCCAAATCAAATTTCCTCCATTATCTATCAGAACCCCACCGTTTGCTAATAGATATTCATCGTTTATATTTAATAAATGCTTTTGGCCCAATATTGTTGGACAATCTTTAGAAACAACCTTCTTATACTCAATCTCACTCATTATTATAGTTCTCCTTTTTGCTCTATTAATAATATGTTTAATCTTCTATACTATTCGTTTATTTCTACATTTAATAAAAATATTCTTTCTTTTTTTAAGTTTCTAAATATATTTGACTTATTATACAATAAAGCGCTATAATATAAACATGTCAATGCTTACATGTTTATGACGACATTTTATTACCTTAAATTTATATCTATTGTTTTATAAATTTAAGATTAATTTATAAAAATGCTGATTGTGTAATGTATATATTTATCTCTTTATAGTGAATTGGAATAAAAAATTAATTGAAAGAAGGAATCTAAAATGAAAAAATTTGTAGGAAGTCATATGATTTATACTTATGAAAATGGTTGGGAATACGAAATTTATATTAAAAATGATCATACAATTGATTATCGTATTCATAGTGGTATGGTTGCAGGTCGTTGGGTTCGTGACCAAGAAGTTGATATTGTAAAACTAATAGAAAGTGTTTATAAAGTTTCGTGGACAGAACCAACTGGAACAGACGTTTCTTTAAACTTTATGCCAACTGAGAAAAGGATGCATGGCGTTATCTTTTTCCCAAAATGGGTTCATGAACACCCAGAAATTACGGTTTGCTATCAAAATGATTATATTGATTTAATGAAGGAATCACGTGAAAAATATGATACTTATCCCAAATATGTTGTCCCAGAATTCGCTGATATAACATTTTTAGAGAACTCTGGTGTTAATAATCAAAAAACAATATCCATAGCACCTTATAAAGGAATGACAGATGACATTCGCGCTGGAAAATTAAAATAATCTATTCTTTAGGCAAAAAAAACACAGGCATTTCACCTGTGTTTTTTTAATCACTTCAAAGTAATATCAATTACATAATTTTATCTAGTATATAACTTTCCAATTATCATTAACGGTTGCTTTAATTGTTTTTCTCCTTAGTATATAATTTGCAATTAGTTCAGCCATATCTGTTGGTATATCTTTAAGGATTGGTTTACCCCTAAACAATAAATAATTACCACCGCCACCTGCTCTGTAATTATTCATTACTACATCATATTCCCCTTCCATATTAATAGGAGAGTTTTTATAATTAATTTTCGTAATTCTAAAGTTTATAGGTTTTGTTATATCTATAACATAATCTATGCCTTCCCACATATCATAATTATAATGTTGAAGTTTAAGATAATTACCATTCTTTGCTAACCCTACCTCGCCATCAACTAAACCAAAATATTCTGCAGTTCTCTCGAGAGCCGCTTTTATGTCAGAACCTTTTATCCTAATTACCTTTAATGTATTCGGATATTTGTAATTTGATATTATATCTCTCATCGTAACCTTATAATTAAAACCCTTACATTTATTATCAAAGATAGCTGTGTTTGATATATCAACCTTTGCTGCATCCATCTGAACATTATTTATAAACTCAACAAAAGCATTATCTTTAAGCCTTGCCTTTAGTGGATCTTTTATAAGCATGTCTCCTTCTACATGTCCAATTGGAATATCAAGCCAAGCTTGCGTTTCTGTTTCTATTGGGCATGTAGCATTCAAAATTCTCTTGTCAACATCTAAAGCATTTGCATCAATAACTTTAGACACTTTGCTTCGCACCGACCATTTTCCAGATATTTTGACTAAGTCCATAGTTACTTTGCCAATACAATTACCATTGTAACCTGGTTGCACAACTAAAACACCATTTACCAATAAATTTTCTATAACTCTATGTTGATGGCCAGTTAGAAGCACATCCATATTACTCACTTTAGTACATAACTCATAACCTTGATTTTCTCCTGTGAGTTTTTCAGAAGGTTCGCCCGTTTCTAAATCTCTTTCAAACCCGCCATGATAGGATACTATATTTATGTCCGTAGCTTCTTTATCTTTCATTATATGGAGCCAATAACTTGCACTCTTTACTACATCTTTAAAATCTAAGTCCTTAATTGTATCTTCACTTTCCCAGTTAGGAATATACTTAGTTGTTAGCCCTAAAATACCTACCTTTAAACCATTATCAAAAGTTTTAACAATGTAAGGTTTATTAATAAAACTTTCCCCTGTAATTTTATTTGTAATATTAGCGCATAACCATGGAAAATTCGAAGTTTTTATAGCATTATCCAAATAAGCCCTTCCATAATTAAATTCATGATTGCCAATTACCGCAGCATCATATCCCATAATGTTCATGACCTCAATCATTGGATTTGGCCTACTATTATTAATTTTAGCATGAAAATATGTAAGAGCTGTACCTTGAACCATATCTCCATTATCTATAAGTAAGGTAGCCTGGTTTATTTCTCTTTCCCCTGCAATTATAGTGGACAAAGCTGCAAGACCACAGTTTGCATAGGAGTTGTCCGAATAATTTATAGGTAAGACTGTTCCATGAACATCACTAGTTTCTAATATTGTTAGTCTAAAATTTTCATTAATACACATATTAAACTCTCCAATCAAAAGATAAATAATTCTAATAACTAATTTTATCATAAAACAAGTCTATATGATAATAAATTTGATTTCCTCCTCTCTAAGGTTCAATTGTGTACATAGCCACTTCATCAACTTCACGGTTTGTAGCTATAATAATATCTTTATGATCTTTTACATAATGATATACATTAGCTGGTCCACACCCTGTATCAATGTTTTCGCATTGTATCTTTCCTTTTTCAATATTATACGTAAGTGCAAATAGGGATTTTCCACCTTGTCTATGTCCAACTACAATAGAAGGCTTTCCACATAAATTTCCTCCATAAAGGGCATGGGTAAATTCTACCGGCTCATGATGTGCATACATTTCCGTGTAAGTTCCTTCTATCTTCTTATATATTCGTACAGTTTCTCCATGAAAAGGTGCAAGTACAGCCAATTCCATTTCCCCATCACTGTCAATATCCACTAGAACCGCATCACTTGAAGGAGTATTTATTAGTTGCTTAATTTCCCATTCCACCCCTTCTACCTCTGGAGGTACAAACTGAAAAACTCCAATTTCACAGGAAATTACAGCAGTCTCTACTCCCGCTTCCATCACTTTATAATATCCGTGATTCTTTAGCATACCATCCTTTATTACCTTTAGCTCAAGCTGAAACTCCTCATTAAATTTGCTTAAATCATTAGGAAGCTTAGCTGCATATACCTTTCCAGGGCTTGACCAGTCATCTTTATATTCATGACCTGATTTTAAAGTACATGCTATTAGATATATATTACCGTTTCGCTTGATTAAGTCGAATCTGTGGACATGAGGAAGTTTTACTAAAGTTTTAACATTCCATCGCCCGTCCGTGCCAGGTGTTACTATTACAATTTTCGCTTCTTTTGAATCATTCGGTGAATAAAACTTATGCGTTGCCAAAAACTGTCCATTAGTTCCTGGCACCTGAACCATACTCATAACGCCACCAGGTTCATTCCATACTGTTTCAATTTCATTTCCTTCTAAATCAAAAAGTATACAACGATCAACTTTTTCAGCTGCTACTAAAAAACAGTTTGTACCCTTATATTTTAAGGGAGCTACTGAATAACATTTTGTTAAATTTGCAATGACCTTTTTATTAATTTTCATATTTGCCACCTCATCTAAGATATTTTTTTATTTTTGACCATAATAAGCATTTTCACCATGTTTTCTTAAAAAATGCTTGCCTAGAAGATTATTGTCTATAGATCCTAGTTCCTTATTTAATTGAATACTTCTATAAGCCATTTTTGCAACCTCTTCCATTACAACAGCATTATGAACCGAATCCATTGCATCTTTTCCCCAAGCAAAAGGACCATGATTATTTACTAATACACCTGGTACAAATTCCGGATTAATTCCTTTAAATGTCTCCACAATTACCTTACCAGTTTCATATTCATATCTTCCCTTAATTTCTTCTTGCGACATTTTTCTAGTACATGGAATACTTCCATAAAAATAATCTGCTTGCGTTGTTCCAAAACAAGGTATTGACATCCCGGCCTGTGCCCAGCTTGTTGCCCAACTTGAATGGGTATGCACTATACCTCCAATTCCTTTAAATTCTTTATAGAGTAATATGTGTGTATCAGTATCTGAGGAAGGATTTAATTTACCCTCAACTATTTTGCCATCTAGATCAATTACTACCATATCATCAATTTTCATTTTTTCGTAGGAAACTCCACTTGGTTTTATTACAATTAATCCTTTTTCTCTATCAATGGCACTTACATTTCCCCAAGTAAATGTTACTAATCCCTTTTTAGGGAGCTGTAAATTAGCTTCTAATACTTTTTCTTTAAGCTCTTTTAGCATTTACCATCCCACCTTCGATCATTTTTTCTTTAACAAATATTCTTGCGTTATAAATATCACGCACAGCATCTTCTTTGGTAGTAATCTTGCTATTATCAGCCCACATTTCTATTAGAAAGGGTCCTTGATAATTTAATTCTTTTAATTTTTTAAAAAGTGCAGCAAATTTTACAATCCCCTCACCAAAAGGAACCTCTTTAAATACTCCTGGCTTTGTTTCTTTTACGTGAATTGCAACAGTATGCGGAAGTCCAAGTTCTAGTTCTGCCTCAACATCGCTACCCCAAGCACTCAAATTACCTAAATCTGGATATATCTTAAACCACGGGGAATTAAATTTAGTTATATATGGCATTGCTCTTAATATAGTACTTATAAATTTGGTATCCATTATTTCAAGTGCAAGCATTACGCCTGCTTTACTTGCCATTGCTATAGATTTTTCCATTCCTTCTATAAAGAAAGCTTTTGTAATCTCATCCTCTTCCTCATAATATACATCATAGGCAGCTAATTGAATTGTCCGTATCCCTAGATCCGCGGATAGTTCGATTGCCTTTTTCATAATATCCAAGGCTTTACTACGAGTATTTTCATCTTTACTTCCAAAGGGGAATCTTCTATGACCACTTAAGCACATACTTGGAATCATAACCCCAGTAGTACTAATAAGTTTCTTTAATTTTTCTCTTTCTTCCTTTGACCATTCAAGTCTGGCTAACCTTTCATCTGTTTCATCAATTGAAATTTCCAAATAGTCGAAGCCAGCTTCTTTTGCTGATGTTAACTTTTCTTCCCAGGAAAAACTAGAAGGCAAAGCTTTTTCATAAATACCAATAGGAACTCTATTTAAATCATACATATTCCTTCACACCCCTTTGACTAAACTTTTATTTAAATATATCATCTAGTTTTTTCTTAGTCAACACATTCTCATCTATTGCACATATGTTCAGTTTAATTCGTAAGCCTTACAATATATAGTTTATTGCATTTTTTTCATTATAATATTATAATTATATTATAAGTATATGTTCACTATAAATATCATTTGTTCAATACATTATAGTATTACTTGCTCTAAAGTTTTTGTTTTTCTACTAAGCAACTGAATTATTACTAATTAACTGCCCTGAGCATGTAACTTTTATTTAAAATATTGATTAAAAAGGAGTTTTAATTATGAATGACTTTGATAATATGAATGAAAATGAAAAAAATAGTCTTTTAGCTAGTGTAGCAAGTCTTTATTATGAACATGATATGACTCAATCACAAATCGCTGAACGTTTGTTCACTTCACGTTCTAAAATTTCAAGATTATTAAAAGAGGCAAGGGATAAAAAAATAGTAGAAATAATTATAAAAGAACCTTGGGAAAGATTAATGGACATCGAGAATGAATTTATGAAGAGATTCAAACTAAAACATGTAAGAATTATTAATACAAAGGGATCTTCATATGAATTAACTCTGATTAAACTTGGTGAAATTGCGGCTTACTATATTGATGCTAAAATAAATAAGAACACTATACTTGGTATATCTTGGGGAAACACCATATACAATACTGTTCAAAGTCTTAAGTCTAACAAAAACATTCCCCTCACAGTAGTACAAATAATGGGAGCTGCTTTAAAAGATAATCCAGAAATAGATGGAATAGATCTAGTAAAACAATTCGCGAAGATTTACGGAGGAAAGTATCATTACTTATTAGCTCCCCTTTTTGTGGAGGATAAAGATATGAAAGATAAACTTATACGTGACCCTTATATATCAGATACTTTGTCTCTTGCTAAGAGAGCCACAGTTATACTAACAAGCGTAGGATCTATAGATTCAACTATTTCAAATACAGCCTGGAGCAAATATATAGACAGCTATACTCAATATTCACTTCAATCAAGTGGAGCTGTTGGACACATTGGCGGGCGTTACTATGATATAAATGGTAACCAAATTGAGTCTGAGTTAAACAACACTATTATAGGAATTGATTTAATAGATTTTTATAACGCACCAGATGTCATTTGCGTTGCAGGATCAAAAGAAAAATCAAAAGCTATTTTAGGTGCAATAAGAGGTAAATATATAAAAACATTAATAATAGATGATACCGCAGCGTTAAAAATTTTGGAATTGGATGATGAAGTTCAATTGTAGTTTTTGCACATATGTGCAATCGTTACACATATGTTGACATTGTATAATAATATCGCTATCATAAAAGTATACAGAATATTAAAACTTAAATTTATAAAGGAAGTGATTAAAATTAATAATAATATTATTCTTAATGAAAACATCATTCTTTCAGAAAACATTAATTTAAATGCTACAGCTAAAGATTGGGTAGAAGCTATGAGACTTTCAGGTCAACTACTCGTTAACTCAAATTACATTACTGAAGGATATATTGAATTAACAATTAAAACTGTTGAAGAATATGGTCCATACATTGTAATAATACCAGGACTTGCATTATCTCATTCGAGGCCAGATGTAACCGTTTTAAAAACCGGCATCAGTTTGCTTTCCTTATCAAAGCCAGTGCATTTTAATTGCGAAAATGATCCTGTAGACATCGTTATAACACTTGCTGCTGTAAATGATACTGATCATCTTGCTTTACTTTCAAAGTTAAGCGATTATCTCTCTGAAGAAGAAAATATGGACTTTATACGTAATTGTACAGACCCAGAAGCATTGGCAAGAGAATTAAACAAATCTCATGTAGAATAGTATTTAATTAGGGGGTCAAATTAGTGGATATTAATAGTATTGCGAATAGTGGATTCTTTAAAGTGTTTTCAGACAATATTCTTACAAAACCAGAATATTTCATTAGTTTAATTGTATTAATCTGTTATTTATTTCTAAGAAGACCAATACACGAAACTTTTGCAGGCACAATGAAATGTATCATTGGCATAATGATTTGGAATATAGGTGCAGGTGGTCTTGTTACTACATTTAGACCTATTCTTGCAGGTTTAAATGATCGTTTTCACATGAATGCTGCAGTTATTGATCCATATTTTGGACTAGCTGCTGCAAATAAAAGCTTAGGCTCATTAGCCTCAATGGTTATGATTGCACTTATGTTCGCATTCTTATGGAACTTACTATTAGTTGCTTTTGGTAAAATAACAAAAATAAGGACGCTTTTCCTTACAGGTCATATCATGCTTCAACAAGCAACAACAGCAACTTTTATTGTATTCTTTGCATTACCTGACTATGCTAATGCAACTGGAGCTATTATAGTAGGTTTACTCGTTGGTACATATCAAGCTGTATTTTCAAACTTAACAGTTGAAGCATGTAACAACCTTACAGACAATGCTGGTTTTGCTATTGGTCATCAGCAAATGGGCGCAGTTTGGCTAACAGATAAAATTGCGGGCAAACTAGGTAATAAAGATAAAAATCTAGATAACATAAAATTACCTAAGTTTCTTTCAATATTTAATGATAACGTTGTGACCGCTGGTACTTTAATGTTAGTTTTCTTTGGTATCATTATGTTGATTCTTGGTGAACCGTACATGAGAGGACTAGAAAACCCAATCGGCAAAGTTGCTTCTGGTAACTTTCCAGCAACATTATCCTTCGCAGCTTATATTATAAATCGTTCTTTAACATTTTCAGTTTACCTATTTATACTTATGAGTGGTGTTAGAATGTTTGTTGCAGAACTTACAACAGCTTTTCAAGGTATATCTGATAAATTCATACCAGGATTAACTCCTGCTGTTGACTGTGCCGCTACTTACGGATTTGGTGCAAAAAACGCTGTTGTATATGGTTTTGTTTTTGGAGCACTTGGTCAGTTCATAGCAATCGCAGGGTTACTCATATTTCATTCCCCTGTTATGATTATCACAGGTTTCGTACCAGTATTCTTTGATAATGCAACTTTAGCAGTATTCGCTAATAAACGTGGTGGTGTCCGTGCTGCTACAATAATACCAGTTTGTTGTGGTATGCTTCAGGTACTAGGTGGTGCTTTTGCAATATGGTTCTTTGGTGCTGGAGTACAAAGCCCGCTTACCGGTGGATGGCATGGTAACATTGATTGGGCTACCATTTGGCCTGCATTCGGTGTTTTTGCAAATACATTTAAAATATTTGGCGTATTTGCTCTAATTATAGCAATGCTCGTTATTCCTCAAATGCAATATCGTAAAAATAAATCAAACTATTTTACACATGTAGACACTGATTGTTAAACTCATATTAAAAAAGGAGAGATTAAAATGAAAGTATTAGCCGCTTGTGGAAATGGAATGGGATCAAGCCAAATGATTAAAATGAAGATTATTAAGGTTTTCAAAAAACTAAAAATTGACGTAGATGTTGACCACCTTAGTGTTGGTGAGGCAAAATCCGTTATATCTTCTTTTGACATGGTTTTTGTCTCTGAGTCCTTAGTATCAAATTTTACAAATGCCCGTTCTAAAACTAAAATTATAGGACTTAGAAATCTTTTGTCAGAAGTAGAAATAGAAAGTAAAATCAGAGAAGCTTTAAATCTAGACGAAGTAAAATAATAATTATAAAAGGAATGGTGAATAATATGAGTAAAATAGATGATATAACAAGAGAATCCTGGATACTGAGCACTTTCCCCCAATGGGGAACTTGGCTTAATGAAGAAATCGAAGGAGAAATAGTTAAGCCTGGTAGCTTTGCAATGTGGTGGCTTGGTTGTACAGGCCTTTGGGTAAAATCAGAAGGTAATGCAAATCTTTGTATTGATTTATGGTGCGGCACAGGTAAAAAAACTATGAAAAATCCTTTAATAAAACCAGAACATCAGATGGCAAGAATGTCTGGCTGTAAAAAATTACAACCAAACCTTAGAGTAGCTCCTTTTGTTTTAGATCCATTTGCTATTAAACAAATTGACGCTGTAATATCAACACATGATCATAATGATCATATTGATATAAATGTAGCAACCGCAGTTATGAAAAATTGCGAACCATCTGTACCTTTTATAGGACCTCAAACTTGTGTTGACCTCTGGATTAGCTGGGGCGTACCTGCAAATCGTTGTATTGTAGTAAAACCTGGAGATGTTGTTAAGATTAAGGATACAGAGCTTATTGCTCTTGAATCATTTGACCGTACTGCATTAATTACAGTTCCAAAAGATGTTACTCTAGCAGGTAAAATGCCTGGCAACATAGATGAGCGTGCAGTAAATTATATTATTAAAACGCCAGGTGGAACTATATATCACAGTGGTGATTCACATTACTCTAACTATTATGCTAAACACGGAAACGATTATCAAATAGATGTAGCACTAGGTTCTTTCGGAGAAAATCCTAGAGGCATAACCGACAAAATGACTGCATCAGATATACTTAGAATGGGTGAAGCTTTAAATACTAAAGTTGTAATTCCATTCCATCATGATATATGGTCAAACTTCCAAGCAGACACCGAGGAAATTAATGTACTATTTGAAATGAAAAAAGACAGATTACAATATAAATTTCTTCCATACATCTGGCAAGTAGGAGGAAAATTCATTTATCCTGCAGATAAAGATAAACGTGAATACCATTATCCTCGCGGTTTTGATGACTGTTTTGATGGAGACATAGATTTACCATTTAAATGTTTCCTTTAAAATAAGAAATTACATCTCAATGGAATAAAAATAAATCTGACATCATTATTCATATGGTGTCAGATTTATTTTTAATTAAAACTACAAACTATATTAACAATAACAATTTCGAATTATCTCTCTTAATAAAACTTATCATTTTTTTCTAGTTGTGCTTATAAAATGTATTATATATTTATCATTCATATAAAACCTCAACTTTATACTTATGTATATAACTTAATAATTATGTATATTATAATCTTATGTTAAAGTATTATTTTTATAGAGGAGAGTTTAATTTTATGACAACGAGAAAATTTTAAGGTTGGAGATTCTGTAGTAGTTACAGGATATGATTTAGGCATGAACATCCCTGGTGGTTACGGCCAGTATATCAGAGTTCCTGCTGACTGGGTAGTTAAGTTACCTGAAAATCTTTCGCTGATAGAAATTATGATATATGGAACTGCAGGTTTCACAGCTGCTTTATCTGTATATAAACTAATAGCATCAGGTATTACTCCATCTGATGGAGATATATTAGTAACTGGTGCAACTGGCGGAGTAGGAATCAGTGCAGTAAGCATCCTCGCTAAACTTGGATACAGCGTTATTGCCACTACAGGCAAACCTGATGCAAAAGATATGTTATTAGGAATAGGAGCAAAAGATATAATTTTTAGAGGAGAAATAGATGATAAGTCAAGAATAACTCTTTTAAAAGGAAGGTGGGCTGGAGTAATAGATACCGTTGGTGGAACTATTCTAGCATCAGCACTTAAATCCACTAGATATGGTGGAAGTGTTGCTTCTCCGGGGCTTTTAACTACAGTATACCCATTTATACTTAGAGGTATATCTCTCTTTGGGGTAGATTTTGTTCAATGTCCTATGGACTTAAGATTAAAGCATGGAATTTGCTTTCAAATGAATGGAAACCCAATAATTTAACTTTAAACGTTCAGAAAGAAAGCCTAACTAATTTAGATTCAAAAATTCAAATGATTCTTAAAGGAAAACTAGTAGGTAGAACTATAGTAAATCTTGATTTATAAGAATGCGAAAGGGCTCTCAAAAGAAATTACTATTCAGTTCTTAATTAAAATTAAACAATTGTAAACTCTAGGCTGTGGTCATATAATTTACAAACCACAACCTAAAGTTAAAATGTACATAGATATTGTCCCAATAATTTATAGGAAGAACTTTTGCTTTAGAAAAATACAATCGTTTACTATCTTATATGAAAACAGTATAATTATACTTATTATACTATAAGACAAAATAAACTCATAATTATGTATATGTAAACAGTTAAGAAAGGGTGAATGTTATGAATAAGATAATTAATGTTGGATTAGTCGGTTATGGTATGGCAGGTAAAGTATTTCATGCGCCTATTATTACTACTACAAGTGGGCTAAATCTATATAAGGTTTATACAACTAATGAAGTTGCTATAAAATCCTTAAAAGAGAGTTATTCAAATGTTTTAATATCATCAAATATTAATGAATTACTTAATGATCCTAATATTGAACTTGTAGTCATTGCAGTACCAAATTCACTTCATTATGAATTAGCAAAAAAAGCTTTAGAAAACAATAAGCATGTAGTAGTTGAAAAACCATTTACAGTAACAACCGATGAAGCTGATAAATTAATAGACCTTGCAAAACAAAATGGCAAAATATTAACCGTTCATCAAAATAGAAGATGGGACAGTGATTTTAAAACTGTAGAAAAGATTGTTAAAAGTAATCTACTTGGAGATGTAGTTGAATATGAAGCACATTATGATAGGTTTAGGGACTACTTTGAAGAAAATACTTGGAAAGAAAAGAAATTACCTGGTACAGGCATTTTATATAATTTAGGTTCTCATCTAATAGATCAAGCACTATTTTTATTTGGACTACCCACTGAAGTATTTGGTGACTTAAGAATTCAAAGACATGATGGAATAATTATTGATAACTTTGAAATCATATTAAACTACCAAAACTTGAAGGTTACATTAAAAGCTGGAACACTTGTTAAAGAAATTAGTGCTCATTTTACTCTCCTTGGGACTAAAGGTTCCTTTATTAAATATGGAATGGATGTACAAGAAGAAAGTTTAAAGGAGGGATTATCACCAAATGATTTGGATAATTGGGGTAAAGAACCTGAAAGCATGAATGGAAAAATAAACACAATTATCGACGGACTACATATTACTGGCAAGATTGAAAGTGAAGTCGGAGATTATGGCGCATTTTACACGAATGTTTATAACTCTATTTTAGGTAAAGATACACTAAAAGTAACTGCTTCTGAGGCGAGAGATACAATTAAGATAATAGAACTTGCCAAAAAAAGCAGCTTAAAAAAGCAATGGGTAACCTATGAAGGCTAAATAATAACAGAGTAATTTATGATTGAATTTTTTATAATGAATTGAAAAAAATTTAATCAATAAAAAGATAGAGCTAGCAGATTATTATCTGCAAGCTCTATTTATCTATAATTTCTTTTGTACAAATTCAGGTTTAAACATTACTTCTCCTTTTTGCATAAAAATTATTATTATAAAAATACCTATTACTATTATCCCTTCAAATGTATATAAATGTTTAAAAACATCTCCATAACTTTGTCCTGATTCACGGTAACTAGCTATCATATTACCCCATATAAAAGAAAGCACGAATCCTCCAGCGTTCCTTACAGCAGTGTATATTGAAAGTTTTTGTGATACTTTTGTGCTAATAACTTTAGTAACACAAATATTCGAGATTGTAAACCCTACCCCTATAGAGAATGCCATTATTCCAAATCCTAATATGGATAAATAAATAGATATTTGCAAACTCAATATAATAGTCCCAAAGACAAAAATTAAAAAAATAATATTTCTAGTTGTTCTTAATGATATCTTTTTAAGGATTACTATAGGCGCAATTGTGCCTATTGCTAATAAAATTTGCTCAATTGAAATCACAAATCCGGTCAAATTAGGTGATGAAATAGCATCCATATAATAAGCCAAATAAACTTGAATTGATGAAAA
Source organism: Clostridium sp. DSM 17811 (assembly GCF_018861905.1). Taxonomy (GTDB): domain Bacteria; phylum Bacillota; class Clostridia; order Clostridiales; family Clostridiaceae; genus Clostridium_AD; species Clostridium_AD frigoriphilum. Next base: position 193,931 of record NZ_JAHLDU010000007.1, on the reverse strand, counting down.
TATTGTTTGAATAATAAAAATCATAAGCACTAAGCTTATGTATGCTTTATTACTCTCTTTTACTTCTTTATTTTGACTCTCCGTATCTGTATCAATCAAAACTACAGGTTTTAATTTAATTATGATAAAAACTCCTACTATAATTGCAAAACAAATTGGAATTATAAGAAATTGTCTAGGATTATTAATAAAATTTCCAGATATTATTCCAGATATTAAACCACCAAGTGCTGCCCCAAACTCAATAAGACTGAGACCAATCTTTTCACTCCCCAAAGTTTTTAATTCAAACTTGTTCATAGATAAAAGTAATGGAAACATAAAGGCCTCTCCAATTCCTTCCACAAACCTTCCTATTACAAAAACATAAAAATGTAAATTACTAAGTGCAACAATTTCAAGTACTATTCCTGTAATCCACAATATTAAACTTATTAGGAGCAATTTTTTAATCCCTACTCTATTTATAATTTTACTCACGAGTATTGCAAATATTATCATTGTTAAAAATGCCACATTGGGTATCCAAGAAATTTGTGAAACACTCACCCCAAATACTTCTTGTATATGTGGAAACATAGGTAAAAACATTACTACACCAAACACTGTAATAAAAGACATTAGAAAATCCACTATATAGATACTATTTATACAATTTTTCATTGAGTTCTCCTTTTAATTAAAATGTGAGTTAAGTATCCCATGATATTTCTAATAATTCTTTTACATATTAAGCCCTCCAGTAATAAAATACCAGAGGGTCTAATTAACTTGTATAAATATGTCTCGTGATTATTTACCCTTATAATATGGTATACCATCAGCCTTAGGAGCTGTGGAGTTCCCAACAAAAGCGACTAATATAATCAAGGTTAAAACATAAGGTAACATTGATAGGATTGATGGTGGAATCTGGATTATCGATGTACTTCCACCAAGAATTACAACCAAAGCCTGAGCAAATCCAAAGAGGAGACATGCAGCCATTGTACCCTGTGGTTTCCATTTTCCAAAAATAACTGCGGCAAGAGCTATAAAACCTTGCCCCGATATAGTAGATTGTGTAAAACAGTTAACCACAGCCAAAGTCATTGCAGCTCCTCCAAATCCAGAAAGAATTCCCGATGCAAATACAGACAGGTACTTTACTTTATTTACATTTATTCCAAGAGTATCTGCAGCGGCTGGATTTTCACCTACTGATCTAATTCGAAGTCCAAAACTTGTCTTATATAACACAAACCACATAATAAAAACAAAAATGAAAACTATAGGTATAGTAAGTCTCACATTTAATGTTTTTAAAAGTAAGTTTGATGAGTTCGTTGCATAGTCACCAAATAAAGTTGGCATTAGATTCGGAACTGGTTTTGTCATTGTACTTCCTTCAAATAATTTTCTTCCAAGAAATAGTGCAATTCCTGGTCCAAGGAAGTTAATAGCAACACCTGATATAGTTTGATCTGCCCTAAAGGAAATACAAGCAACCGCATGTATTAAAGCAAGCAGTCCTCCTGCTAGTCCTCCAGCCAAAAAACCAAGCCATGGACTCGCCGTGAAATAACCCACCGTCGCTCCTGCAAATGCTCCAATTGTCATCATTCCCTCAATACCGATATTTACTACACCAGCATTCTCGGATATTACCCCTCCAAGACCAGCGAACATTAACGGTGCAGAATACATAAGCGTAATACTTAATGCTAGTAATATACTAGTGCCCATTTTTCACCCTCCTCTTCTTCATCTTTTCGGATATCATAGTAAACATAGAAGCTACCGCAACAAAGAACACAATAACACCAATCATTATATTAACTACCTCTGACGGTGCACCAAGGTTCATCTGTATTGTGCTTCCACCAAACTGAAGCCCCGATAAAAGAAGTGCCGTAAATATACATCCCACAGGTGAACTATTAGCCATAAGTGCCACAGTTATGCCGTTAAATCCATATCCTGGCGCAGATGCGAGAGTTACTAGTGCATGAGGAAGAGAACCTGCCATTTGGAGAGCACCTGCAAGTCCTGCAAGCCCACCAGCAATAAACATAGTCATAATAATATTTTTCTTAACGCCAATTCCAGCAAATTCAGCTGCATCTTTATTAAGTCCTACAGCTCTAACCTGGTATCCAAATGTTGTTTTATACAATACGAACCATATAAGTATTGCAACAGCTATAGCTATAATAATTCCATAATTTATATCGGTTGCAAGTAATATTGTGGATAGTGTTTGATGACTTGCTAAAAAAGCCTGACCATGTGGTGTTTCTTTCCAATTAACAAGTAAATTGGTCCAGGCATTGTGATTAATAGCAACAGAATATTGTGTATTTTTTATTCCGATTCCTGGTACTGATATTAGATAGTTATTAAAGTATAAGGCTATCCAGTTTAGCATAATTGTTGTTATAACTTCATGAATACCAAACTTTGCTTTAAGCAGTCCAGCAAAGGCTCCATACAACCCAGCAGCAAGAATAGCGACAAGCATTATTACGATTATATTTATACCTGGTGGCAAGTTGAGTTTGCTACCAATTATAACAGCTGCCATTGCTCCCACAAGGTATTGACCCTCAGCTCCGATATTGAAAAGTCCTGTCTTAAATGCAAAAGCAACACTAAGACCGGTTAGAATATTTGGCATTGTCAAAATCATAACCTGAACTATATTGAGTGGACTTGAGAAAATACTCGTAACCATCATAGAATAACAATCAAATGGATTATAACCAGCAAAGGCGAGTACAATTGCTCCCACTATAAACCCAAGTATTATAGCAAGAATTATTTTGGTGACCGCCTTATTTAGCAATTGAGCAATTTTATATTTCATTTTTCTTTTCCCCTCCTGCCATTAGAAGACCAATCAGCTTTTCGTCGACTTCACCTTGTAAAAATTCGGCTACTATCTGTCCATCATATAAAACACAAATTCTGTCAGCAACATTTATAATTTCATCAAGTTCAAAGGAAATAAGCAAAATTGAATGCCCACTATCACGATGTTTCACAAGCGTACTATGTACAAACTCTATAGCTCCTACATCAAGTCCCCTTGTTGGTTGAAATGCAATAAGAAGCAAAGGGTCATTAGAAAGTTCCCTTGCAATTACTACCTTTTGCTGATTACCACCAGACAATGCACTCACAGGTTTTGATGCACAATCTTCTGGTCTAATATCATACTTCTTAATAGAATCCTCGGTGAATTTATTTATTGCTTTATTATTTAAAATAAAGTGCTTTGAGAATTTAGACTTATTATATTTTTCAGTTATAAAATTATACTTCACCGGGAAATCAAGAATGAGCCCCCTCTTTTGTCTATCTTCATGTATGGTACAAATTCCGTGTTCAATGACATTATGTGGCGATGTATTTTGCAGTTCTATTCCATTTATAGAAATTTTTCCAGATTTCACTTTTTTAAGGCAAGTTATTGCTTCAACAAGCTCCTTTTGGCCATTACCATCAATGCCAGCAATACCAACTATTTCTCCTTTTCTAACTTCAAGAGAGAAATTTTTTACTCTTTCTATTTTTCTGCTATCTTCAACAATAAGATTATCTATTGTAAATACAACATCTTCAGGTTTAGCTTTTGTCTTTTTAACTTTTAAATTAACGTCCCTTCCCACCATCATGGAAGCGAGCTCCTGCTCAGTAGTATTTTTTACATCAACCGTATCTATATATTTCCCACGGCGAATGATCGTACAATACTGTGAGGATTTTCTTATTTCCTTTAGTTTATGAGTTATAATAATTATTGTTTTACCATCCTCGGTAAGATTATGCATGATCTTAATAAGCTCTTCTATTTCCTGAGGTGTTAAAACCGCAGTAGGCTCATCAAGAATAAGAATTTCTACGCCTCTATATAGCGCCTTTAAAATCTCAACCCTTTGCTGCATTCCCACAGATATATCCTCTATTTTCGCATCAGGATCAACATCAAGTCCATATATTTCGGATAATTTTTTAACCTCATTACGTGCTTTAGCAATATCCAAAATGCAGCCGGCCTTAACTACTTCTTTCCCAAGAATAATGTTCTCAATTACTGTAAACTTCCCCACAAGCTTAAAATGCTGGTGGACCATTCCAATTTTATGTTCTATTGCAACGTTTGGATTTTTCATTTCCACACTCTCGCCACTTATAAGTATTTGTCCACTATCGGGTGTATAAAGTCCATAAAGGATATTCATAAGAGTTGTCTTTCCAGCCCCATTTTCACCCAAAAGTGCATGTATACTTCCTTTAGTAATCTTAAGATCTATCGAGGAAAGCGCACAAAAATCATCAAAATATTTATAAATAGACTTCATTTCCACAGCATATTGTTGATCTTCCATGGTTTATTCTCCTTTTTTTATATCTTATATTAAATACACTAAATCATGAGTTTTCACAATTTAGTGTATTTAATTAAATCTATTCATTCTTTTTATGTTACTATTTAATAATTATTTTAATGTACTACTATAAGTAGCAAAGGTAGCTTTATCGTAAGGAGGAACAATTTTACCACTCACAACATCTGCAGAAACTTTCTTTGTTTTGTCAAGAACATCCTGTCCACACATTTTTATAGCTTGTGCTGTATATGGAACTCCAACCCCGTTATCCTTAAGACCATAACTAAGTGTCTTTCCCCCAACATTTACTCCATCTTTAACTTGCTTTGAAAGTGCTTCTGTCACGTTACTAACATTTTTTAATGATGAAGTAAGCATATTGTTTGGTGCAAGATATGCTTGATCCATATCAACGCCTATACAAAGCTTATTTTCACTCTTTGCCTCAGCGACCATACCCTGTCCAACATTTCCTGCAGCGGTAAATATAATATCTGCGCCTTTTGAATACATATTTTGAGAAATTGCCTTGCCAAGAGCTGAATCACTAAAGGAATTTGCATATTGTACATTAACAGTGATAGTTTTTTTAAGTTCTTTTGCACCATATGCAACGCCAGCTCTAAAACCATAATCAAATTGATCAATTACATTTCCCGTGATTCCACCAATAAATCCAACTTTGTTAGTTTTAGTCTTAAGTGCTGCAATATATCCAACAAGAAAAGATGATTCTTGTGCTTTAAATATAACACCAGTAACATTACTCTGATGTGGTGTCATTGCATCATCAATAACTGCAAATTTTACATTGGGATAAGCTTTTGCAGAAGCTTTTACTGCATCCTCCATTAAATAACCAATTCCCCACACAAGATCATACTTATTGCTAGCAAACTGGTTCAAATTAGACGGATAATTCGAGCTCTGGACTGATTCTAAATACTTAACTTGAGCACCTGGATTGTTTTTAGCAAATGACTGAAGTCCCTTCCATGATCCTTGATTAAAAGATTGATCATTAACGCCTCCTGTATCTGTAACCATTCCGTCTTTAAATGCCGCTTTTGTAGTTGTAGCTGGTTTGGTAGCAGATTTGTCTGAGCTTGAACACCCCGCAAATACCATAGCAATAACTGACATAGACATAACTAAACTAACTAATTTTTTACATTTCATAAATATCCCCCTCTAATAATATATTTCAATCTGACAAATTTAGAACTATTACAATTATATAACTATTATTGCTTTTTTGTACAGTAAAATTAGCAATTATAATAATATTTTTATGTAGAATTATCTTCTACTATAATCTAAAATTACTCATTAAACTTTGAAGTTCCACGGCCATTTGCGTTAAATTCTCAGCAGCATTAGCCACTTCTTTCATTAGTGCTGTCTGTTCCTCTGATGCTGCTACTACATTTTCAGCATTTTCTGAAGACTCAGTAGAAATCTTAGCCACATTCTCAATAGCTCCTAACATATTCTGCGATCCTGCACCTATTTCTTCTGTTACTGCAGACACATCTTGCATTTGAGAAGCTATATAATTTATATCCTCTAATATCGCTCCAAAAGACTTGCCTGCCTGGTTCACCATACTTATGCCATCCTTAACTGCAATTGTACCGTTATCCATAGCTTTAACAGCATTTACTATTTCCTTTTGGATCTCATTTATTAAGTTTGATATATTCCCAGCCGCTGATGCAGATTGCTCTGCCAATTTTCTAACTTCATCAGCTACTACCGCAAACCCCCTGCCCTGTTCACCAGCTCTTGCTGCTTCAATTGCTGCATTTAGTGCTAATAAATTTGTCTGACCAGCAATGGAAGTTATTAATGTTACTATACTTCCGATCTCTTTTGATTTATCTCCAAGTATTGACACGGCCTTTGAAGACATCGCAACTTTGTCGCTAATATTATTCATTTGCTTTATAGCTGAATATACTATGTCATTACCTTTTTCTGCTCTCTTAAATGACTCTAAAGAAATATTTGTCACTGCTTGTATATTGTTTGATATCTGTTCCATACCTGTAAATATTTCTTCTGCAATTTTTGTTGTATCATTAGTTATAGTAACCTGCTCCACACTACCAAGGGCTACATGTTGAATAGCTAGCGAAACCTGCTGTGCTGATTGTTGTGTTTGATCAGAACTTGCTGTAAGTTCCTCTGATGTTGCTACTACTTGCTCTAAACTTTCAGTAACTTTTTTAACTATTTCTCTTAAATTATTGGTCATTCTATTTAAATTGTTTCCCATTGATCCTAGTTCATTCTCAGTTCTAACATTTAATATCTGGGTCAAATCACCCTCTGCAATTGCATGTGAAAGGTCATTTACTTCTTTAATATTCTTAGTAAGATATCTACTAAATCCATTAACCGCAAATACCACTAATACACAAGTAATTAGAATAAGTATAATTATATTAAACAATAGTTTATTAATTGGAGAATAAAGTTCCTTTTGTGGAATTGATAACACTAAACTCCATCCGAGCTCTGGTATCTGTTTGTAATATACAAAATTTTTACCATTATCATCTTCATAATAAGATACGCCCTCTTTATTTTGTAAAATATCCTTTCCGAGTTTCGCTATGCTTGTATTTTTATCTTCCGTGATTTTACCTTTCATTGTTACTTCTCTAGCAATACCTGACAAATATGTTCCATCTTTTCCGAGTAACATTGCTTTTCCTGTCTGACCTACTTTAATGTTTTTAATGTTTTCTTGTATCGTGTTTAAGCTCATGTCAGCAGTTACTACACCTAGAAAATTTTCATTGTCATATATTGGTGCAGTAGTTGTTAGCATAGTCATTTTTAAATTATCATCGTAGTAAGGTTCCTTCCAAGCAATATTTTTTTCTGTATTTTTACCTATAATATACCAAGGTTGCGTGGGGTAATTATACTGCTGAGTAGCATAATCCTCAGTAACCTTTGACGTTCCTGTTTCTTTGTATGCATAAGGTCCAAAATATTTTATATCTTTCTTGTATTTATATGGCTCAAACCAAACCCCCACTCCCAATGTATCTTTATTAGTAGAGAGCACTTCCTTCTGAGTTCCTATAATTGTTGACTTGCTTAATTCCAATCTACTAGTTCCAATAACTTTAGCTAAATCAACTGCTATTTGACTATGCTTTTGCATATCTTTATCTATTAGATTAATGTTTTCTTGCAATTGATGTTCCATTCTATTTTGAATTTCTGTAGTTATGAGTTTTTTAGAAGTATAAATCGAAAAAACACCAATAATTGCTAATGATATTAAAACTACGGGTAAAATAGAAATAAGTATTAGGGTCTTAATGCTTTTAACCTTTGTAAAATTTATATTTTTTTTCATTGCAAATTTTGTCATGCCCTCACCCCTTGCATTCTTTTGAATTATTTTGTTATCTATATTATCGTTTAAGCTTATCTTATCTTTATATTAGTTTTAGAAAAGCTTTAATACGATTCGTTTTATTTTGAAATTCAGCATTGTTTTAATTAATTCCATTGTGATTAATTAAAATATATAAAAATAACCACTAAATTTTAAGTTTTAGTAGTTGTTTTCTTGCAATAGTTCTTTAATTTTTCATTTTATTAATTTCGTCTAACATTAGTATATTTAATTTATTTATTTCTTTTCTTTTTTCCAATTGTTCTTTAATTACTTTCTTTCTATATTCTAATTCAATTTGCTTAGTTTTAAGTTCTATTGAATTACAAAATTCATATATTTTTCTAAACTGTATTTTGGTTTGATCAAATTCTTCATCGAAATTAACTAAATCTTTGTTTTTATAAATCATCTTTAAAGACTCTAATTGATATCTTATTATTGTAGAAAATTGTATAAGGAGTTCATCTGCTTTTACTTTATAAAGATATAATAATAATTCTATGTAAATTCTATGAAGAGTACCCTTATCAAAAATATCTAAATCCACTCTACTATAACTTAATTTTTTTTTAGGCTTTAAGTTAAATAGTTTTCTTAAACAGTTGTTATAACCTTTTGTTATCCAAACCCCATATACTGGGTAACTGGTCTCTATATGCTTAAAGAATATATTTATTTCATCATTACTTACAAATAGTTTTATATCTTTATCTATGCTAGTTAATCTGATTTTATTTATCACTGTAAAAACTTCTCCATAACTTAAAAATAACTTTCCTTCTGTAGCCCCTCGTATATTTCCTATGCACATCCACATATCTGGCATTGATTAATCAACCCCTAAGTTTGTATTAGTTAATTATATTGTCTTCTATCCTATAACTTTTAATTATATCCAATAACTAAAATTAATAACTAAAAATTGTAAATATGATTTATCTTACTTACATAATTTATAAACAAAAAAAGCACGCACCTTTTGTATAGTATCTATCATAAAGGTGCATGTTTTCTTTTTGGGTAATATCATATATAATAAAGGTTAATAAGTAAGCATACTAGTAAAAACAAATCAATTAAAATACTAAAGCTATTCTTATTTAAGAATAAAAAGATATGAACCTTGGAGGTTATTAAACATGGAAAAATCGAAAGTATATTTTACTGATATGCATGCGACACTTAAAGAAAATTTGCAACAAAAATTGACCCGTCTAATTAAAACTGCTGGGATCGGTCAAATTGATTTTAATAAAAAATTTACGGCTATTAAGATTCATTTTGGAGAACCTGGAAATCTAGCCTACCTACGACCAAATTATGCTAAAACAATAGTAGATATTGTAAAGGAATTGGGTGGAAAACCATTTCTTACTGATTGCAATACTTTATATGTTGGTGGTCGTAAAAATGCACTTGACCATCTAGATTCCGCTTATGTTAATGGCTTTTCTCCATTCTCTACAGGCTGTCACATTATAATTGGAGATGGATTAAAAGGCACCGACGAAGTTTTAGTTCCTGTTGTAGGTGGTGAATATGTGAAAGAGGCAAAAATTGGTCATGCTATCATGGATGCAGATATATTTATTACTTTAACTCATTTTAAAGGACATGAAGCAGCTGGTATTGGTGGTACTCTTAAAAATGTAGGTATGGGTTGTGGATCTCGTGCAGGTAAGATGGAGATGCATAGTAGTGGAAAGCCATATATCTCACATGATGACTGTATAGGCTGTGGCCAATGTGCTAAAAACTGTGCCCACAATGCTATTACAGTAACGCAAAAAAAGGCTACTATTAATCATGATAAGTGTGTTGGCTGCGGTCGCTGTATTGGTGTCTGTCCTATGGATGCTGTTATTCCTGCATCAGATGAGTCAAATGATATTTTGAATAAAAAAATTGCCGAATACTCATGTGCAGTTCTAAATGGTCGCCCAAGCTTCCATATAAGTCTAGTCATTGATGTATCACCTTTCTGTGACTGTCACGGAGAGAACGATGTGCCAATTGTTCCAGATGTAGGTATGTTTGCTTCCTTTGATCCTGTTGCACTAGATGTTGCTTGCGCTGATGCTGTAAATGCACAACCTATTATACCCGGAAGTATTCTAGATAAAGATGGTAAAAAAAATCATGACCATTTCACTAATGTCAGCCCTGAAACTAATTGGAAAGTGGCAATTGACCATGCTGTAAAATTGAATTTAGGCAGTAATGAATATGAATTGATTACAATTTAAATTATATAACAACAAATCAAAAGAGAGCGAATTTAATATAATTTGCTCTCTTTTGATTATTATTTTTGCCATTTACAATATATACCTCTATATTGTATTCTTTTCTAAAGAAATATTAACTTCAATAATCATTCCATCTACGCTCATCTCAACGCAAAGAACTTTATCAGCATTACTACTTGCTGTAAAATCCCCCTCAATCAGGGTTGGTGTAGAGATATCTATATTTATATTATCCTTTGAAAAATTCATTGCAACATTTGCCGTTAACATATTAACAAGTTCTGAGATTGCACTTTGTGGCAACTCATCAAAGTTATCTACAGGCGCTCCCATCATCATTATTGAGGCAATTTTTTTTGCAGTGTCAACACTCATACCATAAATGATATTACCTTTAACATCTCCAATTATTCCAATAATAATCACAACGCCCTTGCTTTTTATATATTTACCTTTTACACTAATTCCATTTTTTTTAATATCATTTAACCCTAATTGTGGTAGTATTATGTTGAATGATTCTAAAACTGGATTTATATGATTGACATCCATTCCCCTTCACCTCTATTAAACCCTATATTTATAGTCAAATTTCCAAATTGAGATTTTACAATAGCAGAGAAGGTATTCTCTAGTTCTGCCTTTGATATATTTATTGACTCACCATGAAATATTGTTGGTGGTGCAACCCTTAGACCAAACAATTTGTTTTTCTTATTTATCATTGAGCACGCATTTCCTGCAAACATATTAGCTATTTCTGACATAACATTAAGCAACTCTTCACTACTTTTAGGATCTCTTTTTAATAATATTGTTGCAAGGCTCTTTGCCGTTTCATAGGCCATATCCAAAATTAGTCTACCTGAATATTTACCTGTAATCCCCATAACTATTGATATACCTTCACTATGTATAGCAATATTATCATTACTTTCATCTGTAATTTCTGGCACCGTCTTTGTAAGTTTATTGAAAATATTTAATAGAGCCTCTTTAAATACATCTGAATATAATTTCTCAAGCTCTAAATATAATTCTTCATCTGCCATAACTCTATTTATTAATAAGGATAATTCCTCTGAATCAACAGGTTTCTGAATATATCCACACACATGAGTTTTTTTGGCTTTTCTTACAAGTTCATCATCCATCATCGAACTAACAATTATAACTTTAATATCTTTATCAATTTTATGGATGGCTCTTGTGCATTCAAATCCATCTGTTCCTGGAAGAGTCATATCCATTGTTACTAGATCTGGTCTAACTCTTGTAACTTCCTCAATAACTTCTTCTAAAGATTTCGCCTCACCAACTACATCAAATCCACTTTCAGTGAGAACATCTGTTAATAATGCTATTTGGAAAGGTGAGTCGTCGACAATTAAAACTTTTACATCTTTCATAATTACATCTACCCCTTTAAACTATTTCTAATACTATAGTCATTATATTTTGTTTCAATTATCTTTTTATACTTATAGTGATTACTATCTGTATATTATAGTTATCGAACATATTAAAATTTTCTATATACCTATTTTTTTTTAGTAGTATACAATTGATAAATTATTGACCCTTCACATAACAAAAGCTCTCTTTACAGCGGACAGATTTTTTAATCTATCCACTTTAAAGAGAGCTTATTATTAAGATTCAGCTTTTTTATTTAAGCTATATTACATTCAACTCATTGTATTTTAATATATTATTTTGGGGATGTTTTTTTATAAATCCTACTAATATTACTAATAATTTAATTGCCCGTTGTACCACTTGTAGTTCCACCTGTTGTACCTGATGCAGGTGTAGTCTCCGTTGTTGATCCTGCATTAGGTGTAGTTTCAGTTTTTCCATCTGTCGATCCAGCTGTTGGTGTTCCGGTGGTTCCATCTTTTGATCCAGCCGCAGGTGTAGTTTCGGTTGTTCCATCTTTTGATCCAGCGGCAGGTGTAGTTCCTGCTGTTGATTGTTTTGTACCTGCAGTTCCAGTTGATTTTTTTGTTGCTGCTTTTGTACCTGTAGTTTCAGTTGTTTTGTCGACCGATTTTTTGGTACTTGTAGTTTCATTTGTTTTGTCTACAGATTTTTTTGTACTTTTAGTTCCAGTTGATTGTCCTGATGACTCTTTTTCAACTGTTGACTTTTGAGGAACAACAGTTTTTACAGTTGGAGTTGGTGTAGTTTCTGCAGTCATTTTAGAATAAACTTCCCCAGAAACCCCAGCAATCATAACTAAAATAATTGCTACAATAATTATTTTCTTTTTGTTCTTACTAAGCTTCTTGTTTTCAGGAAATACTTCTCTATTGCTTTTATTTATTATTTGTTCATCGCCTGTTACCTTACTCATAACTGTTGTAAAATCATCTTTATCAACAGAATGGACTTCCTCAGATTGTACTTCTTCAGATTTTTTCGTTTCCTTCGATATTAGGTGTTTTATATTCGTCGGTATATTTAGCAGTAACGCTAGTATTCCATTTTGTTCCCCAGAATATATTTCCTTAAAGTTTTCTGGTGATTTAATTACAATAACAGGTTTATTATGTTGATTTTCTAAATAAACTGTAACTGAAAACTCATCACCCTTACTTATAAAGGGGATATAAACCTCTAAAATGTTATCATTTATTGATGAATCAAATTTTAAACCTCTTGTTATTTTGGCATCTGTACTCCTTAACTTAGTTTGTGAGCCTATATTTATAGTTAACTCATGAATTGTCCTATTTGATGGATTCTTAACCGTAATAACATATCCACAATTTTCTTCGCTATCTGTAGTTGTATCTGTAGGTTTACCTTTTCGAATATTACATAATATTCTAGGTCCTAAGTTCTTATAATAATCAAGCAATAATCCTGATGCAAATGATATTAATATAGTTAGAATTGCCGTTTTAATAATACTTATCAATTAATTTTTCGCTCCTTTATTTTTACCATTTTTTTCAATTAAATAATTATATTTTTAATCTTCATTAAATTATAAAGCAGATAGATACTTGTGTCAAATTTAATAGTGCACATACCAATACTATTTGTGGTATAATACATCTATATAAAATTTAAGGTGCATAAAAGAGCCACCTTTTTAGTTAATAACCCCTACCTCTCCACAGCAATACACGACTAGATACATATTTTCTACATAAACATATTCATCAGGAGGTACATATAAATGAAGAGTTCAACAAAACATTCCCTAATTATAGGTTTTGCACTATTTGCAATGTTTTTTGGTGCTGGGAACCTAATTTTTCCACCATTCCTCGGAAAAGCAGCAGGAAGTGCTTATTTTACATCTATTACAGGCTTCCTTATTACAGGAGTTGGCCTTCCGTTAATTGGAATAATCGCTTGTGCTAAGATTAATGGTACTTACGAAAAAATGGCAAATAGAGTAGGTAAAAAATTTGCTGTAATAACAAGTGTAGCTTTAATTCTTGTTATAGGACCGTTACTTGCAATTCCAAGAACCGCTGCAACAACTTTTGAACTTGGAATACATCCTTTGTTTCCATCCGTATCACAAAACATAATAGTTATATTGTATTTTTTAGTAGCGCTTGCATTTGTACTTAAACCTTCTTCAATAATTGATAACGTTGGTAAAATACTTACACCAGCACTTTTATTAATGCTCGCTATAATTATATTTAAAGGAATAATAGACCCTATTGGACCAATTGTAAATACATCTTACAAAAATGGATTTTCAAAAGCTTTAATAGAAGGTTATCAAACAATGGATGTTATGGCTTCTGTTATATTTGCAGGAATAATTATTTCATCTGTTAAAGCCAAAGGTTATAAAAATGCAAAAGATATAATGAAGATGACAATAAAATCAGCAATAGTCGCCGTAACAGGTTTAGCCTTTGTATATGGTGGACTTATGTATCTTGGGACGCAGTCAAGTACTTTGTTTCCAAAAAATATAGCAAGAACTAGTCTAGTTACAGGGCTTGTTAAGTTAGACCTTGGAAGTATTGGTTCAGTTGTTCTTAGTTTATGTGTTGCACTCGCATGCTTAACAACTGCTATAGGATTACTTGCAAGTGGAGCTGAATTCTTTGCTAATCTTTCAAAAAACAAATTATCTTACAAAACCGCTGCTATTATTATGGCTGTAGTAAGTGGATTAATAGCTACAAACGACGTTGATAGTATAGTTACATTTGCAGGTCCTGTTTTACAAATTTTATACCCAATTGTAATTGTTCTAATAGTCATTACATTGCTTGGTGATAAAGTTAAAAATAATAAAGTCGTTGCTATAACTATATACACAACACTAATTATAAGTATTTTAGACACCATAAATGCTGCATATGCTGGTAGCATTGGATTCATTAAATTTATCCCTCTAGCTAGTGCAGGATTTTCATGGCTTATACCTACTTTACTAGCTTTTGTAATCTCCAACCTATCAATAAAATCAAAACAAGATGCTATAAATGAAGATGATACTAACTCAGTATTGGAATCATAATATATACTGCAAATTATTAATATTTAGATAAAATAGAGTTATTGGATAGACATTTATCCAATAACTCTATTTTTATCTAACTCTAACATCAAACTAAGTCAAATCACTCCCTATTTTTCACTTATAAATTCAACTATAGCTTTACCTATAATATTTTGTTGCTCATCTCTTGTTATTGTCGCTGTATTGTCCCCCTTTTGGAATCCATACCAACCATTTTGAGAATGATTACCTCCCCTAATAGGAATCAATTTTGTGCTTTTCGGCAATAGTTTTCTGGTTTCATCAATCTTATCCTTTCCAACAAATCCATCTTTAGTCCCATACATTGACAAAACTTTTACTACACTTGATGATAGATTGTTACTTTTCTGAGGATATGACGCTAAGAGTATTAGGCCATTAATTTTATCTTGGTTTTTGTATGCAAATTTTGCTGCCATAACCCCTCCAAGGGAATGCCCAGCTATATACCACTGCTTAATTTGCGGATATTTTCCTATTACTTTTTCTGCCTTATTAGGAGAAAGCACAGCAAGATTCAATGGCATTGGTACAATTACAACTTTAAAACCAGACTCCGCTACTTTCTCAGCTAAAGGTGCATAAGCCTGCGGTGCAACTTTTCCACCAGGATATATAATTAGTCCTTTCGTAACTATTTTGTTTTTAACAGTATATTCAATCCAAGGTGAACCGTTATATTTAACCTTATCATTAGATTGAAGCATAATTTTAGCTTCCGGCATGGCTCTATAATAATCACTTGAATATGCTATAACTATTATAATTATTATTGGAATAATCAGTAAAGAATATTTCCATTTTTTCTTTATAAAAATTTTCATATTATATCGCTCCCCAATGAACTATGTTTTCGGTTTTTTGTCCGTTTATTATAATACCATACTTCTTATTAAAGTGTGCAGCTGAAACACTCTATATTTAAGTAATAGGCATTAAATTAATTTTGTTTAATTAAACAGATAAAATTAATGTTAAAAATCGAATCATATTTATGGTGTATTTAATGAGAAAGTTTAGTAAACTAAGAGTATCTTTATAAATAATAACATTGGAGAGTGATTTAATAATGTCTAAGGAAAGAGGAGTAAAAATTCTAAAAACTTTTACTGTGCTTAGTTTTGTTCTCATGATTGCTGTTAATGCATTAGCAAATATTTTACCGATTAATGGAATAACAACTGGTGGAGTTTCTGATTCATATCCTAATCTATTTGCACCTGCTGGCGTTACATTTGCAATATGGGGAATAATATACCTATTACTTACTGGATTTATAGTTTATCAATTGGGACTTTTTAAGGAAACTGATACTAAAGCTATAGTTAAACTTATTGATGGTTATTTTATTATATCTTCACTAACCAATGCAACATGGATATTTAGCTGGCAGTATAAATTTATTCCACTTTCCATGATTTTAATGATAGTAATACTGGTTTGCTTAATTAAAATTAATAATAAAATAAGCTCCATAAAACTAACCACAAAGGAAAAGTTATTTGTAAAACTTCCTTTTAGCGTTTATTTTGGGTGGATTACTGTAGCAACAATAGCTAATGCCACCACACTACTTGTTAGTTTAGGCTGGAATGGTTGGGGCATATCTGAGCAAATCTGGACAATAGCTATTTTATTAGTTGGAATTATTATTGGTATGGCTACAACAATAATAAATAAAGATGTCCCTTATGGTATAGTTATATTTTGGGCTTATTTGGGGATACTCATAAAACATGTTTCTTCGAGTGGTTTTGCAGGTGAATATTATGGAATTATCACTACATTAATCATTTCATTAGTTATTATTTTCATATGCTTATTATATGTTTCAAAGAAGAAAAAGAATATAATTTAATCTAGGTATATTTTAAGGGATTCTCGCTTTGGGAATCCCCTTGTGTTGTATTTTTATGTTCTTTTTAGAATATGTTAATTCTATCCCCTTTTACATTTAAGTACTTATGAAATTTTTACATTTGTAACTGATTCTTGATTCTTTATTTTAGTAGCTCCACCTAAATTTTTAGGCAAAGATAGCGTAATTAAAGCTGCTGTTATTAATGAACATACAAGAAAATATATTGCAAAGTTATAGTTGTATTTTTGAATAAACCATCCTACTATATATGGTCCTAAAAAACCACCTAGATTTCCTAAAGCATTTATAATTCCACGAGAAGCAGCTGCCATATCACCACTAAACAAGGTTGGAGGAATTGTCCAGAACACTCCCGCTGCTGCCTGTAAAAATACTCCACAGCCAACCAAAAATGCAAATGAAACCCACATATGTTGCTTAAACAGAACAGATAAATATAAACATAAAGCAAAACTTAATATAGGTATAATTATATATTTTTTTCTATTTTTACTTTTATCTGAGAGATTAGCAAATACATATAATCCAATTATAGTGCCTATATAAGGAAATATAGACAAAATACCAACCATAGCCATTCCTGAATTAGTTAGATTTTTAAGCGTTGTAGGTAACCATAATGAAAATCCATATATTCCAGTTTGATAAAATAGATTTAATAGTACAAGCTTCCACATATTTTTGCTCTGAAATATCTCTTTAAACCCAACTTTTTCTGATATTTTTCCTTTTACACTTTCTTCTTGTTCTAGCATTTTCTTATTTATATAATCTTTTTCTTCTTTAGAAATCCATTTAGCATCATCTGGTCTATCACTAATCATTGGAAGCCATACAAATAATACAGATAAGGATAATATACCTTCTATTATAAAAACATATCTCCAACTATAGCTAGCTAAAATAAATCCAGAAAGTGGCCCTGTTATAATAGATGCTATTGGCACATTCATTATACAAAGAGCATTTGCCCTTCCAATTTCTTCATTGGGAAACCAATGGCTTAGCATGGTAAGCAAACATGGTAAAACGCACCCTTCTGAAACTCCTAATAAAAAACGGATTATAAGTAATTGATTCACATTATGAACAAACCCACCAAGTGTGGCTATAATTCCCCACACTATAACTACATAAGTTATAAGTTTCCTACCGCTCTTACGTTCTGCAAGTAATCCTCCTGGAACTTGAAGAAAAAGAAATCCTATAAAAAATATACCTGCAGCGAGTCCTGATATACTTGCAGTCATTCCAAGCTCTTTGCTCATTCCTCCTGCTATCGCAAAACTTATATTAGTACGATCCATAAAACCTACAATATAAACAATAATGATTGGTGGAATAATACGAAACCAACGCTGGCATGGAATATTTGAAAGTGTTTTTGCATTTTGACTCATATCTACATCCCCTTTTCTTAAATAAATAAAAATATGCTTTTTAAATTCAAAACATTTCAGTGTTAACCTTTACAATTTCTTTTCTTATTATAGAAATTTCGTCATACTTACCTGCTCATATATAAATATCATTTGCAAAAAGTATGATGAAATTTCCTGACTTTCTTATTAAACCGATTTCATTTTACATAAATCAGAAAAACAATATCTTCTTTACTATAATAATGCTACTTTTACCTTTACAACAACTTTTCTCACAATCATAGCTTCTTCAGCCATTACTGCTGGTCTATGCACATCATTCGGGAAGAAAATACAATAACATCCCGGTGTAGCTTCTATAAATCCTTCATTTTCAACGTCCTTATAAAAAATCAAATCTCTATCATCGATTCTCTCATCAACTTCATATTTTCCCATATCAGGAGTAAATCCCAATCTTTCTTTCCCAGAAGCAATGAACTGAACATCTACATACTTTTCATGAACTTCTGGTCTTTTCTTTTCGATTGGTTCTGTCTGTGCATCAAATACCTGTGCGTAAATATCCTTTCCCTGAATTTCGTAAACTCCTACTTTCATAGTTGTAAAATCGTTTTCTTTTAAATATTTAATTGCTGCTTGAATAGCTTTTGGATACTTAGAAACGTCATCCTTTGAATAAACAGATGAAAATATCATGTTAAACCTCCCCTTATTTCAATTATTTTAAGATTAATCACTTAACTTTTTAATTATTTCGTTGTTCCATAGCATGAACCATATTCACAATAAATTCATGAGACGGAACTTCTACTCCATACTTTTTAGCAGCAGACACCACTGAACCACTTATTGTATCTACCTCTGTTAGTCGTCCATTTCTTAAGTCTGTATAAATAGAAGTACATCCATTAGGAGAGTCCTCTGAAGCTTTCTTAACCTTTGATATTACTATTTCTTCATCAAATACTAGCCCCATTTCATTTGATACAGCTATTGCTTCTCTTATTAATTGCTTTGCCAAGTTCCATGCACTAGGATTTTCAGCAATAAAGCCCATTTTTACTTGTAACACCCCAGTAATTGCACTGAGTGATACATTTGTAAATAACTTATCCCATATTAATTTTTGAATATTATCGTGAACCATTGTATCAAAACCAGATTTGTCAAAACATTTTTTTAATGTATTAAGCATTTCATCTTTGTCCTCAACTAGCATTCCAATATTCGTTCTTCCAGTTCCACCATGTCTAACATGTCCTAGTTTAAGAATTGCACCATTATCTTCTGTTGTACCGATAATAATACGTTCAACTGGAACTACCTCTGAAATAATATCTTCATGACCAGAACCATTTTGGAGTGTCATAACATAAGTCTTGCTATCAATCATTCCTTTATTTTCTTCTAAGGCGGCTTTTGAATACAAGGATTTTACAAATAGGATAAGCAAATCAACCTTCCCAATTCCTTCTGATGATGTAACAGCTTTTGGCCTATATACTACATCTGAACCATTTTCCTGAAGTTTTAATCCATCTTTATTGATTGCATCTACAACATCCTGTTTATTATCCACCAAATAAACTTCATTATATTTCGATAAGTAGCTACCATAGATAGACCCCATAGCACCTGCACCGATTACCGCTATTTTCATATTTGCACCCCCTCCTTATTTAGAAAATTCTATTAACCCTTCAATTGCATATGCGCGAATTGGACATGAATCTAAACCAATAATCGGAAGTGGAGAATATGACATAAAGAATGTATCTACAGACAACTCTTCCAAATTCTTTAACACTTCTAAAAATACAACATTTACTTCCATCAATACATCATGAAAAGCTTTTACATCTTCATTATTGCTTTCAATTGATACACCATCACCAAAACCAACACATTTCACTCCTTTATCTTTCAACCACTGCGCAGTCTCACGACAGATAAATAGTCTTTTATCGTCTCCTGTATTAGATGCTGGTGTAAATGGAGTTAGTTTCATAGGTGAATCTAAGATCACTATATCGCCTTCTCTAATTCTATCCCCACAAGCCTTTTCCAAATCAATCCTTTTAATTTTTTCATTAGGTTTCATATGTGTAATGTTAACGTAAATTGCTCTTCCCATAAATGTAGTAATTGGAAGTGACTCTACATCTGACCAATTATCATTGTGATGATATGGGCACTCAACATGAGTTCCTAAATGACTTGTTAAATCCATAATTGTATGAAAATCTGGAATTGGTCCACCTGTGTTAAATCTAGTAAGTCCACACCTTCTACTTTCTGTTTTAGGATCTAATACCTTTGTTAAATCGATTACTTTTAAGTCTCCCATTTTATATGAGTTCATAATATTTCCTCCTTAAAATTTAATTTTAATACCATTTGTTTTCTTATTACCAGTATACCGGTGTGTCGGTATACTGTCAAGCGTTTTTTATTGACCTTAAATATTTTTTAGTATATGATAGTAATATAGGGGAGTGTACACTATGGCTAATTTAAATATTGATACAAAAAGTTCATTACAAACTCAGACTTACAACTATGTAAAAGATCAAATTCTCACAAAGAAGCTTAACACTAATGTCCTATACTCGGAAACAAAACTAGCGGCAGAATTAGGTATTTCAAGAACTCCTATGAGAGAGTCTCTTCAATGCCTTAGCCAAGATGGATATATTACAATTATTCCAAGCAAGGGATTTATGATAAGACAACTCAATGAAAAAGATATGTTAGAATCAATTCAAATAAGATGCGCAATAGAAGGATTTTGTACTCATGTAATTGCAAGTGAAATAGAAAGCAAAAAAGGCCAGCAATTAATAAAAACTTTAAATAAGTTGTTAGATCGTATGAAAAATACGAAAGATTCTAATGACTCTCATAAATCTTTTATGGATTATGACCACAATTTTCATCTTGCATTAATTAATTATGTAGACAATAGTGAATTTAGTAAAACATTTCAAAGGCTTATGTATTTGATCCAATTAACAACGTCAACAGCTCTCTCTCTTACTGGACGTATTGACAGTACTTTAGATGAGCATGAGCAATTTTTCCATTATCTTAAACAAGGCAATGGTGATACTGCATACAATATATTAGTAAAACATCTAATGATGCCACTCAATATGCATATTATAGATTAAAAATATCCATTGCAATAAAAAGGTCGGCTAATCATTATTTGATTAGCCGACCTCTCACACCATTATATATGCCAATTGGCATCTTATAATTTAAATTTATTAACTGTTTCCTTAAGTCTTTCAACCAAGTCATCCAATTTATTGGCTGTTTCTCCTATTTGATACATACTAGCTGTCTGCTCTTCAGTGGATGCTGTAACCTGTTCTGTAGCAGCAGAATTTTCTTCTGATATGGCTGCAAAGCTATCTATAGCTTCAACTGTAATATCTGATTTCTTAGACATATCACTTGTAGATTGTGACATATTACGTACAGTAGAAGCTAGTTCACCGAAAACTTTTTCTATCTCATCAAAATTTTTACCAGCTTGAATTGCAACTTGAACACCACTCACTACTTCATTTGTACCTTTATCCATTGTCACAGCTATGGTTTCAACTTGGTTCTGAACTCCATTTATAAGTTCTACTATACGCTTTGAAGCCTCACCTGACTGCTCAGCAAGTTTTTTCACTTCATCTGCAACTACAGCAAACCCTTTTCCATGCTCTCCAGCTCTTGCAGCCTCTATTGCTGCGTTAAGCGCCAGCAAATTAGTCTGCTCAGCTATATCACTTATTACATCTACTATTTGCCCAATTTCTTTTGATTGTTCTAATAAATTATGTGTTCTTTCAACATTATAGCTATTCGTTTTAGCTATAGTTTCCATACTTTCTACTGCATCTTTGATACCTTGTGCACCAGAATTACTTATTTTCATAGATTTTTCTACAACATTTGTCATATATCTGCACTGCTCTAGAACCTCATTTATATCTTTTACTAACTCGCTTGTTATCGTTGTTGCTTTACCCGCATTTTCAGCCTGCTTAACAGCTCCACTAGCTATTTCTTGCATAGTTTGAGAAACTTCCTCCGTTCCACGTGCGGATTCTTTTGTTGTTAATGACAAATTATTTGACAGTAAGCCTACTTCACTAGCTGACTCGCCTATTGATCTTATCATATCTTTCAAGCTAGCTACAGTGCCATTCAAGCTATTTGCCACTTGCCCAATTTCATCATTTTGATTCATAGTTAATTTATTACTAAGATTCCCTAAAGCAATTTGTTCAGAGAACTCAGATAATTTAGTTAAAGGTGATGCTATTCGTTTCGCAATTAACACAATTATAAAAGCAAGTATAACTCCAATTAATAACGTAATTAAAAGTAAAGTTATCATCATCCTTTGAGCAGGAGCAAAAAGTTCACTTTCATCTACTACACTAGCTACACTCCAACCAGCTAAAGGAACTTTATTATAAAATACTATGTATTTCCCATTATCGTTACTAAATCTGAATATACCCGATTTTTGTTGAAGCATATCCTTACCTAACGCTTTCATGTTTGCATCCGCTATATCTGATATTTTCTTTTTCATCACTAATTCTTTGTCTGGATCTACAAGAATTGTTCCATCTTTTCCAATTAATAAACTATATCCTTTTTCTCCAAATTTAAAATCTTTAACTTTATCCTGAATATAAGAAAGATTAACTCCTGATATAATTGTTCCTATAGTTTTGTCAGATGGGTCTTTTATTGGAACCCCTACTACTACTAAAGTTTTACCAGTCCCTTTTGAGACTACCGGATTTGATATAAGATATGGTGCACCACTCATTAAACCTTTATACCATGGTTTTTCAGACACATCACCATTTACGAGTTTTCCATTAGAATATTGTGCCCTAGATTTTCCATCATTATTAAATAATGTAGCAGCTGCATTATCGTATTCACCAGGATAATTTTTTTCTAAAAATTTGATTCTCTCTGAATTAAATTTATCAACAGCGCCTAAATTTGAATTAATTAATTTGGCTGTAGGTGTATTTGCAGAACTTCTTACTTCAAGGAGCTTTCCATTTAACCAAGAATTTATATTTTCTGACAAGCCGTTCGTGGTTTCTACCCTACTGCTAATAATTTCGCTTTCCATAGTTTTCTTAAATTGATAAAAGGCCGTGTAACTTAGAACTAGCATTCCAATTATTACTGCTGGTAAAATGGTAAATAATAATTTCATTTTGAAAGACAATTTTTTAATCAAGTTTATCCACTCCAATCAATATAATTTCTACTACTAATTGTTATATTGTTAATGTCTAGATTTGTCGTATTTTAATTTTAATCTTATATGTATTATTATAAATTCGTTCTCCTCCAATTAATATATCGTTTGATAAATTAATTACTTTATATATCTTTGTTAAATTTAGGATATCTAAAGCCAACTTAATTTAAAAATTATTAACTTTTTAAATAAAAATAAAGTTAACATCATTCATATGATGTCAACTTTATTTTTAACTTGCTCAATAATTTTTTTATGAAACTTGTGATATTGTCTTATCTGATTTTCTCTCAGTTAGTTTTTTAATTAACACTCCACCAACATCTGAAAGTATTCCTAAGACTGATCCCATTAATAAAGCTATTATTGTAGCTTTCCAATTTCCATTCATCCCAAAAGTTGAAGCACAGCCTACAAAAGTTCCAGGAATAAATGCTAAAAATGGAATTTTAGCTTGCGCGATTATAAAAAATGAAATAATGGTAGTCATAACAGCTACTGGTTCTGGTATAGGAATCATATTTGAAAACTGAATAGCAATCATCGCCCAAAATATTCCAGACATATTACATATCACTGATTTCTTCCATCCTTTTATAAACCGATTTCCAGCAGCATAATAACTAGTACATCCCATAAAACCAACCCAAGCCATAAGTCCAAGTTTAGTACTTAGTATGATCCAAACCCCTGATAGTAAACCAATACTTATAGCGCTAGAATTTAAAGCATCTATACACTTTCCCTTTTCACCCACTACTTAGTAATAACTTCATGGATTAATGTTGGCTTAGTTGCATGATCACTAATAGAGATATTTTCATATATTTTTGCTTTTACATCTTCTACATTTTCACGATTTGAATATATAGTTAAGATAGGTTCACCCTTTTCTACCTTGTCGCCAACTTTTTTGCGTAGCATAAGGCCTACTGCTAAATCAATTTTATCTTCTTTTGTTGCTCTACCTGCCCCAAGTAACATTGCTGCAATTCCAATCTCATCAGCTACCATATTAGATACAAAACCACTAGTTAAAGCAGGGACATCAATTTTATATTTAGCTTGCGGTAATTTTTCTGGGTTATCTACAACCGATTCATCTCCACCTTGATTTTTAACAAATACTTTAAATTTGTCTAGTGCTTTACCATTTTTTATTACTTCAAGAAGCATTTTTCTTGCTTCCTCTAATGTTTTTGCTTTTTTAGCAAGCACTACCATCTGACTTCCAAGTGTTAGGACAAGTTCTGTAAGATCTTCAGGACCTTCTCCTTTTAATGTATCAATTGCTTCCTTTACCTCAAGTGCATTACCAATTGCAAATCCTAAAGGTTGTGACATGTCAGAGATTATTGCCATGGTATTTCTTCCTACGTTATTACCAATTTGAACCATTGCATGAGCTAAATTTTCTGCATCTTTGTCCGTTTTCATGAAAGCTCCTGCGCCTGTTTTAACATCAAGTACTATTGCATTAGCTCCCGATGCAATTTTTTTACTCATAATAGAACTAGCTATTAGTGGAATTGAGTTAACAGTTCCAGTTACATCACGAAGTGCGTATAATTTTTTGTCTGCTGGAGTTAAGTTCCCTGTTTGACCAATAACAGCAACTTTGTCACGGTTAACTAATTCAATAAACTTATCATTTGTAATTTCTACATGGAAACCGCTTATAGATTCTAATTTATCAATAGTTCCACCAGTATGTCCAAGTCCTCGTCCAGACATTTTAGCAACAGGTATATCCAAAGCCGCAACTAGCGGTGCGAGTACCAGCGTTGTTGTATCGCCTACACCCCCTGTTGAGTGTTTATCTACTTTTATACCTTCAATTTTTGATAAGTCAATAGTTTCTCCGGAATTAACCATAGCCATAGTCAAATCTGCTCTCTCACGATCATTCATGTCTTGAAAATAAATAGCCATTGCAAGTGAACTTGCTTGGTAATCAGGAATAGTTCCTTTAGTATAGCCTTCTATAAAAAAATTGATTTCTTGTGTTGTTAACTCTTTACCATCACGTTTTTTTGAAATTACATCTACCATTCTCATTTTTATTACCACCCTTTTATTTTAATTTTTCTAAAAAGCTTTCGCCATATTTGGGAATCTTAACATTAAAATTATAAGCAACAGTTGCCCCTATATCAGCAAATGTTTTGCGTACTCCTAAATCTTTACCTTCCTTGAACCGTTTTGAATAAGCAAGTAGTGGGACATATTCCCTTGTATGATCTGTTCCTCGATAAGTTGGATCATTTCCATGATCTGCTGTAATTAATAATAAGTCATCCTCTTGTAATTTTTCCAAGACTTCTGGTAACCTTTTATCAAAAGCTTCTAATGCATCACCATAACCAATTGGATCACGGCGATGTCCATAAACTGCATCAAAATCCACTAGATTAAGGAAACTAATGCCATGAAATTCTTCATCTAATAATGTTATTAATTTATCCATACCATCCATGTTAGATGTAGTTCTAATTGCTTTTGTAACTCCTTCTCCAAGAAATATATCCGAAATTTTTCCAATTGCAATAGAGTCTAGATTATCATCTTTCAAATAATTCATTACTGTTTTATCAAAAGGTTTTAACGCATAATCATGACGATTAGAAGTTCTTTTAAAAGTATCTGCAGTTTTACCAACAAATGGCCTAGCAATAATTCGTCCTAACTTATATGGATTGTCTAGCGTTATCTTGCGACAATAATCGCAAATTTTATACAATTCATCTAAAGGTATAATCTCTTCATTCGCAGCAATTTGCAGCACAGAATCTCCTGATGTATATACTATTAATTCTCCAGTTTTAAGCTGCCTTTCACCAAGTTCTTTTATGATTTCTGTTCCACTAGCAGGTCTATTTCCTATAATTTTTCTACCAGAAAAAGTTTCAATCCTTTCAATTAACTCCTTTGGAAAACCATCTAGAAAAACACGGAACGGTTTATCAATATATAATCCCATCATCTCCCAGTGACCTGTCATTGTATCTTTTCCACAAGAGGCTTCTTGCATTTTTGTATAATAAGCTTTTGGATG
The DNA here is from genome assembly GCF_018861905.1 of Clostridium sp. DSM 17811. Classification (GTDB taxonomy): domain Bacteria; phylum Bacillota; class Clostridia; order Clostridiales; family Clostridiaceae; genus Clostridium_AD; species Clostridium_AD frigoriphilum. The sequence continues at coordinate 167,745 of NZ_JAHLDU010000007.1, read as the reverse complement.
AATTGCTTTTTCTACGCCTTTTATTTCATAAATATTTGATAATCCCAGGGCTGCCATATTAGGCATATTAAGCCCATTTTTCTTCTGCGCAATATGAGCTAATGTATTAACATTGAAATCATCAAAATCCTTTGAATCTGGTGATTCACCAATACCGACTGAATCCATCACTATAATATGAATTCTTTTAAATTTTTCCATTTTAACCCCTTCTTTCTTTTGTCTTATACAATTAAACCAACAACAGTTGCTGTTAATACACTAACTAACGTTGCACCAAATAATAGTTTTAGACCAAATCTAGCAACGACATTACCTTGTTTTTCATTAAGTCCTTTTACTGCCCCTGCAATAATTCCAATAGATGAAAAGTTTGCAAAAGAAACTAAAAATACAGAAACAATAGCCGTTGTTCGTGCGCTTAAGTGTATAGATGCTAAACTAGTCATTGCAACAAATTCATTTGATACTAATTTTGTTGCCATTATACTTGCAGCGGGTACTGCTTCCTTAAAAGGTACACCCATTAAAACAGCAAATGGTGAAAATACATATCCCAGTATATTTTGAAAAGAAATACCAAAAACACCTTTGAAGGCCATATTAATCATAGCAATTATGGCTACGAATCCAATAAGCATTGCTCCAACTATGATGGCTACTTTGAATCCATCCATAATATATTCCCCAAGCATTTCAAAGAATGATTGCTTTTTTTCTTCTTTAACTACTAATATATCTTCTTCTGCTGTTACTGTATATGGATTTATAATTGAACATATAATAAATCCACCAAATAAGTTTAAAATAAGTGCTGTTACAACATATCTAGGTTTTAAAAGAACCATATAAGAACCAACTATTGACATAGACACTGTTGACATCGCTGACGCACAAAGGGTATAAAGACGATGCTCTGGTAATAGCTCTAGTTCTTTTTTAACTGAAATAAACACTTCTGATTGACCAAGAATAGCAGCGGCTACTCCATTATATGATTCGAGCTTACCCATACCATTAATCTTACTTAAACCTAATCCGATATATTTAATTACAAACGGTAATACCTTCCAATACTGTAGAATTCCAATTAGAGCAGAAATAAATACTATTGGTAAAAGAACACTTATAAAAAATGTAAATTGATTATCATTAACTAATCCACCAAATACAAAATTCACGCCTTCAGCAGCACATTTAAGCAATAAGCCGAACCCACTCGCTACTCCACCTACTAAAAAATTACCAACACCAGTATTTAGCAATATAAATCCAAGTATGAATTGTAAAATAACCATTACAACGATAGGTCGGTATTTTACCTTTTTTTTATCAGCACTAGTAATCCATGCAAGGCCTAAGACAACAATTAAACCTATAATTCCAATAATATATTTCATTTTGATTCCCCCTAAATATTTACATAATTTATATAACGTTTACACAAAAGGCAAATTATTTTAGAAATTAACAATAAGTAATATTATTGTTAATTTCCTTTTCATTTTTTATGAAATAATAGAAATACCTGAGCTTGTTCCAATACGATTTGCACCAGCATTAATCATCTGCGTAGCCTCTTCTTTGGTATGAATACCACCTGAAGCTTTTACACCCATTTCTGTCCCTACTGTTTCACGCATTAATTTAACATCTTCCACCGTTGCTCCACCTTTTGAAAATCCTGTTGATGTTTTTACAAAATCTGCTCCTGCTTTTTTAGCGAGCTCACAAGCTTTTATTTTTTCATCTTTTGTTAAAAGACAAGTTTCAATAATAACTTTTACAAGCGCTTTTCCTTTTGCGACTTCAACAACAGCCTTAATATCATTTTCAACATATGTATAATTTTTATCCTTTAGTTCACCGATACTAATAACCATATCGACTTCTGTTGCTCCATTTTTAATGGCATCACTTGCTTCAAATGCTTTTGTTTCAGTTGTGTTTGCACCAAGTGGAAATCCTATAACAACACATACACTTACTCCACTATCTTTTAATCCTAGGCTTGCCTCTTTAGTCCATTTTGGATTTACACAAACGGATGAAAATTTGTTTGTTTTTGCCTCTTTTATTAATTGTAATATTTGTTCCTTAGTTGCATCTGGTTTAAGTTCAGTATGATCAATACTTGTAGCAATATTCATTGTAAATCTCCTTTTTATCTTTATTATACTTTTATAATAAATCTTATTTGAACATTTGTAAAGACTAATTTGAAATTTTGTTCACTATATTTTTCAAGATATTTTATAATTAGATTTTGACTATTTTAAACTTCTATATTAAGGATAAAATAGTTATAAAATCGTACAAATAAATTTTGAAAACAAAAAGCATATTTTATATAATTGTTTAAAGTAAAACAATTATATAAATATGCTTTTAAGTTTGATTATTTGTGTTATACGCCAACAGAATATTTTCTTACTTGCCTAAATCTTTCTTAGTAAAAGCTCCTGGTAATATTTCATCTAATGTTTTAACTAAATATTCAGTATCATTTTTACCTAGAATTATTTTTGTATCGTCTGTTGCAAATTCAGCTATTACTTGTCTACAAATACCGCAAGGATAAGTATAGTCATTTTGTACTCCTACTATAGCAATTGCTTTAATAGTTTTATAACCTTCAGAAACGGCTTTAAATATAGCTGTTCTTTCCGCACAATTAGTAGCACCATATGATGCATTTTCAATATTACACCCTGTAAATATCTTTCCGTCATCAGTTAGTACAGCTGCACCAACTTTAAAATTAGAATAAGGAGCATATGCATTTTTTCTTGCCTGTAAAGCCTGTGAAACTAATTTTTCATATTCCATATTAATTATAACCCTCCTTTTTAAGCCTTATTATAATTTTATAATAAGGCTTTTTTGAAACTTTGTAAAGCTATACATGAAATTATGTTCAAATATTATTCTAAAAGTCTCTTTGCAGTATATTGATCTGTAATTAGTATATTGGCACTTTTAGCTTTTAATGCTCCTTTTATAGCTTTCAATTTCAGTTTACCACCTGCAACTAAAATAGACTTCTCCTTTTGTTTAAGCTCATCTATGGATATCCCTATGGTACGATTGTTAATTTGTTCATCACATATTTCACCATTCTCATCAAAAAAACGTGAACAAATATCTCCTACACTCTTTTCCATTAAAATCTTTTTCTCTTTTTCATTTAAATAACCTAAACGAAAAAGTAAAGCCCCATCACGAACAGTACCAACGGTAAAAATGGCTACATTAGCTTGAATCCCCATTTCCATAGTACTTTTTATATGACGATCCTCTTCTACCATTTGTTTCACGATGGCATTATCAAAAATTACAGGAAGAGGTAAGTATCTTGGAACTGTCTTAAACGCTTCGGCAAAAAGAGCAATTGTTTCTGAGGCGTATGTATTTACATCTGAATGACTAATTCCACCTTTTAGCTGAACTACTTCTATGCCTTTAACACTTTGTGGCATAAGTCTTTTTGCAACCTCATACATTGTTGTTCCCCAACTTACCCCAATAATATCTCCATTCTTTATGGTTCCTTGTAAATATTCTGCTGCTTCTTTACTAATATATTCTCTGCTAGAAACATAATCATCCCTAGGTGAGAAAACAACATGAACATCATTTAATTCATATTTTTCTTTTAATTCATAGGCTAAATTATCTAAATCATCAAATGGATCAATAATACTAATTTTTACATAGCCTTTTTTTTTGGCATATTGAAGAAGCCTAGATATAGTCGGTCTTGATATTCCAAGTTGCAACGCAATCTGTTGTTGGCTATAATCTGACTGATAATATAATCTTGCCACTTCAACACTTAATTGTTGCTTTTCACTATCCACAAATTTCACATCCTATTCTTGTTTTGTACCTATTCATCACCATTTATCACAACTTCTATTTCTCCTGTTTCTGGATTCATAATAAGTCCATGTACCTTTATGTTTTCTGGAAGTAGAGGATGACTTTTTATCCTACTTACACTTTCTTTTATAGATCCTTCAACTGATTCAAATCCATGAAGCCAACGCTTAACATCAATTCCTGCATTGTATAATGTTAACAATGTTTCTTTTTTTATTCCCATATCCATCATTTTATTAACAACCTCTGTTGTATCTAAATTACTCATTCCACAACCATGATGCCCTACTACAAAAATATCTTCCGCTTTAAATTCATATACTGCAACTAATATACTTCTCATTACACCACCAAACTGATGCATAACAGTTGCTCCTGCATCCTTTATAATTTTTGCATCACCATTTTTTATATTCATAGCCTTTGGTAATAATTCTGTTAATCTAGTATCCATGCAGGTTAATATAACCATTTTCTTTTTAGGTATTTTAGTTGTTATATATTTCTCATAATCTTTATTTTTTACAAAATTTTTATTATACTCAATTATTTTTTCTAATTTACTCATTTAACCCACATCCTTAATATAATCTTATTTCTATTACTTTTTTATTTTAAAATAATAATGTTTTGATTTTAATTTCATCTAATTCTTCGAAATATTCAAATATTTATTCCTATTATAGCAGATATATTATTATATACCTAGCTAGTCTTTCAGCATACTAAAAGGCTTGATTCATACAAACGTATCCCTAACAATAGACGCCACAACTACACCTAATATGCCCAAATTTTAGTGAATAACATCCATATCTTCTGTAAGTTTTATTATTTCATCAATTATATTTCCTATATATTCTATAGTATCTAATAGAGGTTTGTCAGTTGTTATATCTACTCCTGCCATCTTAGCAAGCTCTATGGGCGATTTAGTTCCTCCTGCTTTTAATACTTTTCTCCAATCATCTACAGCCGGCTTACCTTCTTTTAAAATTCTGTTACTTACCTGCGTAGCTATTGTAAGTCCAGCACTATATGTATATGGATAAAGTCCCATATAATAATGTGGCTGCCTCATCCATGTAAGTTCTGCACCATCAACAATTTTCACAGAATCTCCCCAGAATTTTTTAAGAACCCCTTTTTTTATTTCATTAAGATTTTCGGCCTGCACACTTCCGCCAGCATCTATTATTTTATAAACTTCTCTTTGATACGCTGCCTCTAATAAATGTGTTACAAAGTTATGGTAGTAAGTACGGCTTATCATAGAAGATAAAACCCATCTCTTAAATCTAGGCTCATCATTTGTTTTCATAAGATAATTTGACATAAGCATCTCATTCATAGTAGATGGTGCTTCTATAAAATATAATGATGGCTGAGCATTAAAAATATTTTGATTTTTGTTAATTAGCGTAAAATGACCTGCATGACCTAATTCATGAGCAAGTACAAACACTTCTTTCATTTTCTCAGTCCAAGATAATAAAATTAGAGGATGACTACCATAAGGAGTAGCACAAAAGCCACCTGTTGATTTCCCTTTATTTTGAACAAAGTCGATCCATTTTTCGTCATAAGCTTTTTTTACCATCTCTACATAATCTTCACCTAAAACCGATAATGCTCCCTCAACATATTTTTTTGATTCCTCCACAGATATTGTTGGCTCATAGGTTGGATCTACTTCAAGCTTTAAATCTGCAAATGTCATTTCATTAATATTATGAATTTTTTGGAGCAATTTTGCATATTTTCTCATATGCGGTGCTAACTTTTCCATGATTATATCTATTTGTCTATTATATAATTCTCTCTCTACCTGTTGAGGAAATAATAAACTATCTATAACAGAATCAAATCCTCTAAGAGAGGCTATTGTTTTTTCCTTTTGAACCTGAGTCTGATAAAGTGCTGCTACTGTATGTTTATATTCTCCGAGTTTTGAAGAAAATGCTTTAAAAGCCGCTCTTCTAATTTTAGTATCAGTCTCATATTCCCATTCATCTTCGAAAAGTACATAGCTAAGAGGATATTCGATGCCATCTAAAATAAAATTTTCAAAATCCATATCACTTAATTTAGTTGTCTCATATGTTGAATAAGCAGAATCTAGTGTTCCAGATAAAGCGGATAATGCCTTTTCAACTTCTGGGTGCAATGAATGTTTTTTAAATCTTTTTATCTCACTTAAATAATGTGCATTTTCTTTTGATTCTTCAATTGCTTGATCTATTATTTTATCATCTAGTTCATTAATTTCGCTTTTTACAAAACTTAATCTGCTCTCTAAATCAGCTAATACGTTAATAGACTTCATATATCTAGTTTGATTTTCTACATTAGCTTGGTCTGTAGAAACTTGAAGACTTGCATAATTTTCTACAAGATCTTCGCTTTCCATTATAAGTCTCATCTTATCCAAACACTCATTTATTATACTAGCGTTGTTTAGTTTTTGTTTATAGTTTTTTTCTATTTCTAGAGTAAGTTCCTCTAACCCTTGCAACGCTAAATTATATTGCTTCTCCGTTTTGTATAGTGAAGATAAATCCCAAGTAAGTGACTTATCTACATCCTTTCTTTCTTTTAAGGCTGTTTTCATTATTAAATTCTCCTTTACAAAATAAAATAGTTTTAAAAAATAAAAGTCTTGAATTAATTCAGGACTTTCATTTTTATTATAATTCAATTAAAGTTCAAATATTAATTTTATTTTAAAATATTGTTAGCTTACTTTTAATCATAAATAATATCTTTTATAATATCAAGCAAATCTCCCTTTTCTAACCCTTCAATATTATTTATTGATTTAATATCTTTTATCAATTTTTTTCTTAAATCTTCATCAGCTTTATAAGTTTTATAAGCTTTATCACTTCCATAAGTTTTTTCAATTTTGCTAACTTTATTAGCTTTTTCGTTTATATAAAATTCCTCTCCACTTTCAACAATTCTTGCGCTGTAACCCTTAGAATCCAATAACTGTTTAAAGCTATCCTGAGCTTCTTTATCTCCATGAACAAGCAGAATTTCCTTTGGTTTGTCCATAAACCCTTCTATCCAGTTGAATAATCCATTTCTATCAGCGTGTCCTGATAATCCCTCTAAGTTATAAATGTGAGCTTTAACAGCAATTTGTTCTCCAAATATCTTAACTGTTTTTACCCCACCTACTATATTTCGTCCTAAGGTTCCTTCTGCTTGATACCCTACAAAAACAATTGATGATTCTTCTCTCCACAAATTATATTTAAGATGATGTTTTATTCTACCTGCATCACACATTCCACTTGCGGAGATAACTATTACATTGCTTTGAATTTTATTTATTTCCATTGAATCATTTGCAGAAACTGAGAATCTCAAACCATCAAACCTAAAAGGATACTCCCCCTTCATTACAAGTTCTTTTGCTTCATTGTCATAATCCTCATTGTGGCTCTCAAATACCTTTGTTGCTTGAATGGCTAAAGGACTATCAATATAAACTTTAATATCCTTCAAATCTTCATTTTCTACATATTTATTTAATTCATATAATATTTCCTGAGTCCTGCCTACTGCAAATGAAGGTATAATAACATTCCCCCCTCTTGCAAAGGTCTCCTTAATTATTTTTAATAACGCCTTTAAATCTTCCTTAATCTCAGGATGAACTCTGTTGCCGTATGTAGTCTCTATTATCAGGTAATCAGTATGATTAATAATGGTTGGATCTTTTATAATTGACTTATTTAAATTACCTAAATCACCACTGTATACAAGTTTTACTTCTTCTTGATCCTTTTCAGTCATATATAATTCAACAATTGCCGAACCCAAAAGATGTCCTGCATCTCTAAATCTTATTTTTAACCCATCAAAAACATCTATCATCTCATCATAGGGAAATGCTCTAAAAAGTGAAAGAGAAAGTTCTGCTAATTTAAATGTATATAATGGTTCTAAAGTTTTTAATCCCTGACGCTTTCTTTTTTTATTTTTCCAATCAACCTCAGATTCATGAATGTGCCCGCTATCAGGCAGCATAATACTACATAAATCCATTGTCGCCTGCGTTGATAAAACCTCTCCTTTAAATCCCATTTTATAAAGTAGAGGTATTCTTCCACTATGATCTATATGGGCATGTGATAAAATCACATAATCTACCTCTTTAGGATTAAAATCAAATGTCTCATTTGCAAATACTTTTTCACCTTTGCCCTGATATAAACCACAATCAAGCAAAACCGTCTTTCCGTTTATGTGTAAAATATGACATGAACCTGTAACAGTTTTTGCTGCTCCATAGAATTGAATTTTCATAATAATAATCCTCCTCTTCATCATGTGAATAGTTACTTTATGCTCTGGTAAAATTCTTAAATTTATTTTTCATTAGATAATGATTATGCTGAATTTCGTCTAATTTTTTCAAATATTCAGATATTTGTTTCTATTATAACAGATATATAATAATATACCTAGCTTGCCTTCGTTAATATAATCTAGATATTATAATTAATTTTCTAAATTTTTTATTATTCCTCCTCCCTTAAATTTAAACTCTCTGAAGTATTTATAAATGAGAATAAGCTTGTGAAAGTTCGACATTTGATTTGATTACTTCTTTTGCGAACTCCTCATTGCTTTGCGATAGCATTTCTAAAGCATTAGCTTTTTCTTGAGTATTTATTATAGCTCCAGCAGGAACGTATCTATTAACTGGTATCCTTACTCCATCTGTAACAATAGCTGCCAAATCAATATAACATCCTTCTTCCACAATAGAATTAAAAACAATGGCATTAAATCCAACAAAAGTATTATCTCCAATAACACATGGGCCGTGCACTATTGCTCCATGAGCTATACTAACTTCTTTTCCTATATAAATAGAATATTCTTTTTTATTAACGGTAAATTTTATATTTTTTAATCCGTGCAATATTACTCCATCTTGAATATTAGTTTTAGATCCAATGTAAAATGGTGTACCCTCATCAGCCCTAAGTGTTACATTACATCCAATAAATACGTCTGTGTCGATTGTTACATCGCCTATAATACTAGAGAACGGGCCTACGAAAGTAGTTTCGTCAATACTTGGATATATACTAATAGGATTAAAAGATGTAGGTGGATTACTACTAACAAAATAGGAATGGACATTAGTTGGGCCTATAGGCTTATGTTTAGCAATTTTATGTTTACTCATAATTTCTCTCCTTAATGTTTAATGTTATAGTATATATATGCATGTTATGACAAAGAATATACAACCCATTTTGTACTTAAAGGAGGGATAGTTATTTTACCGAAAAAAGGAACACGTCAGTGGATTATGGTTTTTGTTTTTTATACAATAATAACATTTTTAAGTTTACTTACAACCAGAGTCATGCTTGCAAGTGAACTATTATCTAGGCCTATATTGGGTTTGCTTATAATATCTGTAGCCTCTAGTTTAATTCCATGCATAGGTGGTTTTTTAGGTAAACGGATTTTCTTTATAATTTATACATTTTGTACCATAGTAGCTATAATTTATATGTTTTATATTGTGATGGTCAATACTTCACCTGGCTGGGGTGACTTAACCAGTATTATAGGTTATCTATTTATAATTGCAGTTGGAACTGTTTTAGCTTTAGTAACAGAGGTACTTAGTTACTTTATTAAAACAAAATTAATTAAAAATAAAAAACTATGGTAAATTATTGATTTACCATAGTTTTTTTGTAATTATTACTGTAAATAACTCTACTATTTATAAGTTTTCGCTTTTACTTATTTTGATGTACCAAATACAGCGCCCATTGTTTTGTATACACTTGAATTTGCCATCATTAGTAATCCTTGAGTATTAACTGTTTCATCTGCATTTCTCCATAACTTATGAACATTTGCACCTAGTGCTGGAGATGTTATACTTACAAAATCTGCTGCGCTGACACCTGCTGAGTTTAGTGTCCCTCTAGTTGCCAAATTACTTGAGTATATATTTTGTTTATCTTTTATAAAATAATATTTGCCACCATTTTGAAAACTACAGTTTGTTGCAACGCCAATGTATTTATCACTTGAAACTTTTGTATTGCTAAATGAAATTAAATTCTCAAAAACATTATGTGAAGCAGATGTCCTAGCAAAGTCAAAGTTTGACTTTTTACCATCAGCTTGACTGTTATTAAATGACGTGCAATTTTTTACTGTGATTGTTCCAGGGTTAGAGTTATCTGTAAAACCATGGTTCTTATTTTCAAATGAAATACAGTTGATAACTGAGTGATCACCTGCAATACCTGAACCCCCTAATTTAAATCCATTACCATCACTGTTTTTTGTGTATTTACCTGCCGTTGTTTGTCCATTTCTAAAAGCAATACAATTTTTAATTGTTACTGCACCTATTGGACCTGTTTCTGATTTAGAAAATAAATCCCAACCATCGTCTACATTATTGTATGAAATACAACCATCGAATACATTCCCTTCACCACATGTTAGCTTTGCTCCAAAGCCATCAGCATTTTCTCCAGTTTTAGGATCTGAATTATTAAATGATGTAGAATTAATGATTTGATTGTTAGTAGGCCATAAATCCATAGTTGCAAGGTTAGAACTACGACGGCTAATTTGTAGTCCTGAATCCCTATTAGCTTCTAATACACAGTACTCTACAATATTATTGTTACCACATAGGAATATACCATTATCAGCTGCCCCAGTTACTCTTATGCCGTATACATGCCAATAATTTCCTTCCATTTGAAGACCTCTAGCATTTAAACTTGTATCTACCATATTATATGGTTGTGATGAGAAATCTAATGTTACATTTGCGCCTTGGCAAGGTTTTATTGTTTTATATGCGCTAGCAGTCCCATTGTTTCCTACTGGTATTGTTAATTGCTTGCTATAAGAGTAAGTACCATTCATCAATAAAATTGTACCTCCTGCTTTTACAGAAGCGATTGCAGTTTCAAGTGACATTGGACTTTCTTGTGTTCCAGTACCTGTTGTTGTCCCTAAAGGTGAAGTATAAATTGCATTTGCAATATTAGCATCAGTTTTTAAAACTAAACCACTTGTTGTAACTTTATCACCAGAACTTAAAACTGCAGTTGATTTAACTAAAGCTGTTGTTTCACTTACTAAATTTCCTCCAACAGATACTAAATCAGATTTATAACTCTTAATTTTAGTCATTAATTCATTATTTACTTCAGATTTTACATCATCAGCATCTGTAAAATTCCACTTAAAATCTCCACCATCTACTCTTCCTGCATAAGTAGTAACGTTACTTTCTACATTTTCCGGTGCATCCGGTACATATTTATACATTAATGAACTTGTATCGAAATTATTATACGTGTTTCCTCCACTTACAGATTTATACATGCTTGGAACTTGTTCATTTCTTGCCGATGCTAAATATGCATCAAATTGAGTTGCATCATCCTTAGAATAAATAACCTTTGTTGCTCCTTCTACTTTATTATTATATGCCTTAATCATACCTCCTGCTTCACCTGAGAAGGTCCCTACACTGCCACCAGAAATATCAGAACCCTGTAGCGATGATAACATTGGGTATTTACAATTTCTAAAATAGTTATCTTCTACAAAAGCTGACGCACCTTTTGTAACCCCAACTCCATATTTTGAATTCCCATCAAAATAGTTATTATAAATATGAATTGTCCCAACTCTAATACGTGGTTGTCTTGAATCTGAGTGATCGAACCAATTATGATGATAAGTTACATAGAAATTTTCCGTGTCACTCATACCACAAAGTGAACATTTACCAGAATCATAAAAATGATTGTATGCAACTGTAACATAAGTTGATTTTTTTACATCACAAGAGCCATCACCCTTTACTTGATCAGCATCGCTTCCAGCTGCCCCATAAAAAATATCATTATTATGAACCCAAATATTTTCATTGTCTGTATCAAGTGAAATACCGTCATCTGGGAATAACATGACGCCCATATTTCTAAATTCTACATTGTGACAATCTCTAATAAGAACTCCCCATCCATAAGCAGTAGCATCTTCCCCTACGCCCTCGAATGTAACATTGTAACACCCTTTTAATTGTAAATATCCAGTACTATTAAGACCAGTAATATCAGCAGCTTTAATTTCACCTACCATACGAATAATAAGTGGGCGTTTATCATAACCCTTTTGACGTTTTGCTAAAATATCAGTAATACCTGTACACAATGTTTCGGTTCCCTTAATATTTGTTATAATATTTGCTGTTACTTTATTTACATTACTTGCTGTAATGTACACAATTTTAGCATTACTTGCTACTGTACCATCATCTTTATATCCACCTGAGCCTGTACCCATCGGCGATCCAGAAGCAAAAGCAAACCCTTCTCTTGTATTTGCTTTTACTTTAATAGTTTTTGTAATTACTTGTTCTAAACTAGCTTCTTTATTATTTATGGTAGGCACTATTTTCATCACATAATCGCCTTGTGAAAGACCTAAAACATCAGCTCTAAAATATGATGAATATTTTCTGATTAATTGATTATCTAATTGTTTATATTCAGAATCTGTTGCACTTGCTAATTTGCAATAAACATTGTACCCAGTTGCACCTTTAGCCTCAGCCCATTCAACATTTGCTGACTCCAACCACCCATTACTTTCTAATATTGATACTGTATTTCCCACACTTTGTGTGTTTTCTAATGATACAGAACTTAAATTATAGGTTGAAGCGCTGGCACTTAAACACGTTGTCATAACCACTGATGATGCTAATACAGCTAACATTAGTTGTTTTGAAATTTTTTTAACTTGATTACTTGTTAATGATTTTTTTGCCATTTGATTACCCCCTCTTTTATTTTGTTCACGTTAACATGAAAGCGTTTACTTTATTCTTTTTAAAAATATACATTTGATCACAATATATATTTATATTCAATATATTACACATAAAGTAAATAATTGTCAATAATTAAATTCTACCTATTCCTAAGTTTACGTTAATTAAGATGTTATTAACTTTAATAATCAATTTTCTAAATTTTTCACTATTTTTCCCCCTTAAATTTAACTTCCCTAACGTATTTATAAATAAGAATAAATTTCTGTTTTAGTGCAATCATTATTAATCTATTAGTTGATAAAATTTATTATAAGTTATGAAGGGAATGATGTTAATGAGTAATATCATGCTTACTATAGAAAATTTAAGAGAAGAATTAGAAAACCTTATCGTACTAAAAGGCTTAAGTCATACATCTGTATTAAGATTAAGCCAAATATTAGATAATTATATATTAGAATATTATACAAATGAATATTAAAAATAGTCAATTTAACAGCCCTCTTCCACAATTAAAACTGTATTTTATTATTTAGCAAATAAGGGTATTATAATAGCTGATAATAATGGGTACAATATTAGTGTAAATTTGAATTTATATAAAGTAGGAAACAGGGGGCATGTGCTGATATGAGAAAAAGCATTCGCATTTTATTAGTTATTGTTACATTTGTTTTACTAACTTGTTGTTACAAAGGATCAACAGTTAAAAGTACTATTTCAAATAACATAAGTAGTACAACACCTAAAGCTTGTAATTCAAAGTTGACTTCCCGAGCAGCTAAGATAGGTGACTACTATCCTTTTGAAAAAGGCACAAAGTATATGTACACTGGTGCTGGCAATGAATATAACACTTATTCTGTCTATGTGGACTATTTAATAGGAAATCGAGAACAGATTATAGTTAACAATGGTTGTACGGAGGCGATAAAAGTACTCGAAAATAAAGATGGAGAATTAAGACTTATCTCTTCTAAAAATGAGATTTATTATAGAGAAAATTTCACTTACCAAATTAATAATAACCCTGAAATTTTACTTAAGCAACCACTTACTAAAGGTACTTCTTGGACATTGAAAGATGGAAGTAAACGAACCATAACCAATGTTAAAGTTGCTATAAAAACTCCATTAGCTAGTTATGAATGTATAGAGGTTACAACTGTGAGAAAAGACACCACATCCAAAGATTATTATGCAGCTAATATTGGATTAGTTAAGACAATGTACACAAATGATGGTAAAGTAACTTCTTCATTAAGTAAGATAGAGAAAAGGGTACCCCTCGTTCAAACAGTTAAATTCTATTATCCAAATGCAAAGAACAGTATGAATTATGTTACAGATAAAAAACTTTCCTTTAATACAAATGATATAACCAAAAAAATATTTGAGAACTATTTAAGAGAAGTTCCAAATAATAATGTAGGAAAATTAATTAGTGATAACACAAAAATTAAAAGTCTTTATTTAAATAAAGATAATATGGTATACCTTGACTTTTCAAAGGAATTCACGCAGGAAATGAATACCTACAGTGCTTATGAAAATCAGATACTTCAATGTATTACTAATACATTTGGTGATTATTATATGGTGAAAAAAGTTTATATAACCGTGGAGGGTAAACCTTATAGTTCAGGTAATATTTTAATGAAAAAAGGTGAAGCTTTTATTGTAGATTACAAAAACATAATAGTGCTTACACAATGATAAAGTAACCCTATATCATTGATATGGGGTTACTCTAGGCGATATATTTTATGTATAGATGTTTTTCTATAAACATTTTCCAGGATCAATCTTTATTAAATTCCAATTCCCCTTTTCATCCTTTTTATATTGTGCTATCTCTATATCAGTATCATTAGTTAATTGAAAAAATATAAACTTATAATCATTACCATCTGTACCTTTGAAATATATATTTTTTACATATCCTTCTTGTTTTGTTGGATACCTTTCCTTTACGAGTTTACACCAATCTCCATATTTAATATCCACTACAAATTCAGCATTATGACTCCAACCATGATAAGGTGCACATAAAAAATCTTCTCCGAAAAGTTTAACATCGGAAATTTTATACAAATTACCTTCTTTTGATATTTCAATAAAAGCATAATAATAAGCAAAATTAGAGATATTATCTTCTGTACCTTTAATAGTTTCAATCTCAGCAAAGTATTTCATTTTATCTAAATTTTCATTTAATTCAGGAACCTTTTTTAGTTTTATTAGATTTATATGAAGAATATTTTCAAAAGATTTAAGGTACTCAGTGTAATTTAACTTATCTCTATATCTAGATGATAAAAAATTATATGCTACTGGGTAGGGTATTTGAGCATTGCCAAGTGTTCCACAGCCTGCTCCCTTCCCTTCTATTGGGTTCGCTGCTTCCCTTAAAAGACTGAAATAATTAATTATTGTATCTTCTGGAGTTTTAAAAAGACTACTGGGTAATGTAATTTCAGAGGGCTTTTTATCATAGAACTTATTAAAAAATCTATAATCATTAAACCTATCATTAATAGAAGGTAATTTTGATGGTCTAAAATATTTATCTGTATCTTTTCCTTCCCTATCACTAAACTGCTTATAAAACCGTCCTCCCATTGTTATCTTTATAGGATTTCTATTTTGATAATATACAATGGAAATAATTAATGTTAATAATAAAACTGTTAATAACCCAATAATAATTTGAAAAGCATTATTCTCATTTAATTTTATAGGGTTCATCTATTGCCTACCTTTTTAATATTATTATTTTAAATATTATATTAAATAAAGTTTTATAATAGACTCCCCTAAATAAAACTGTATTAAGAATAAAAAAATGATTGACATTCTTTTAAGTTGTAACTATAATGAGTACAACAGCAATTGTAATCATCATAATTACATCATTAAGTTATAACTTAATGTTTAAAATTATAAATTGGAGGATGATATATATGAAAATAGTAATTATAGGTTCAAATGGCAATGTAGGTAAGGTGATATTGAATGAAGCTATATCAAGAAATTATGAGGTTACAGCAATTGTCCATAATCAATCAAAATATATAAATGAGCATGACAATTTAAAAATAATTCAGGCAGATGCGTTTGATGAAAAAAGCTTAGTAAATGCGATAAAAGGAAATGACCTTGTTATTAGTGCCTTTGGACCTAAGCCAGGCGACGAAGGTAGTTTACTAGTTGTTACAAAAAATCTAATAAATGCAACGAAAAAAGCTTTGGTACCTCGACTTATCGCTATCGGTGGAGCAGGAAGTTTATATGTTGCTCCTGGCTTAAAATTGGTTGATTCAGAAAGCTTTCCTACTGACTGGAAACCAATCGGCTTAGCACACAGCGGTGCCTTAGAACTTTATAAAAATGAAAATGAACTTGACTGGACAGTTTTAAGCCCAGCAGCACTATTTGAAGCCGGAATCCGAACTAGGAAATATAACATTGGCAAAGATAATTTAATTGTAGATGAGCAAGGAGAAAGCAAAATTTCATTTGAGGACTATGCGCTGGCTCTTCTTAACGAAGTTGAAAATCCAGAATTCTCTCGTGAAAGATTTACTATCGGATACTAATATTTTAGGAGGTAAAAGACATGAAAAATAAAATATATTATGTTATGGATACAATGTGTGGATGGTGTTATGGTTTTAGTGATGTTATTACTAAAATCCATGAAAAACATAAGGATAAATATGACTTTGAAATAATACCTGGAGGTATGTGGGTAGGTGATGAAGTAAAAAAAATGGATACTTCTTTAGGTGAATATATAAAAATCAACAACGTTAGAGTAGAGGCCTTAACTGGTGTTCACTTCGGTGAAGCCTTTAATAAAAATGTATTAGGTGGCGGTAATAGAGTTCTAGATAGCTTGCCAGGTGCAAAGGCAATGGTTCTCTTTCAAAAATTAAATAGAGATATGTCCTTTGATTTTCTAAAAAAAATTCAAGAAGCATTTTTCGTAAACGGTCAAGATATGAATGATATTACTGTTTATACTAAAATCGCCGAAAGTTTTGGTATTTCTAAAAGAGACTTTGAAGAAATATTTCTTTCACAAGAATTGAGTGAAGAAACTTTTGACTGCTTTAAAAAAGGTCAAAAATTAGGGGTACAGAGTTTTCCAACAGTTATTCTTGAAAAAGGAAACAAAAGGACAATCATCGCTCAAGGCTATAGCAGTTTTGAAGAACTTGATAAAATTCTATTAAGGAAATAAATTATTGAAGAAATAAATTTATGTAATAATATTTAAAAGCTGTATTTAGCTAAAAAGGAGTTTGATTATGAAAATAAGTAGTCGATTCACTGTAGCAGTCCACATACTATCTCTTCTATCCATTTATCCAAATCCATTGCCAACTTCAGATATGATTGCAGGCAGTGTGAATACTAACGCAGTAGTAATTAGAAGAATACTTGGAATGCTTAAAGGTGCAGGACTTGTTGATATGAAACGTGGAACAGGAGGTTCATATCTTACTAAGCATATTGAAGATATAAATTTATTAGAAGTATACAAAGCGGTAGATGTAGTGGACACTGGTGGTTTATTTCAAGTTCATCAAAATTCAAATATAAATTGTCCCATAGGTGCAAACATTCAATCTGTTATTGAAGTAACATTGTTTAGTGCACAAGAATCAATGGAAAATGTTCTAAAAAATGTTACCATGCTTGATGTTGTTTCGGATTTCAATGAAAAGATTAATAAATAATGAAAAAGGAAGCTTACAAAAGCTTCCTTTTTATATAGAAATATATATACTTCTAATATCTATCATTTAAACAAACATAATTGTAAATATTATTTTATTAATCCTTCCGCTACATTTGTTATAAAATCTTGGACATTTGTAACCAATGTTTTAACTTCTAATGTTCCTCTGTCAGATAATTTGTTAACAGAGAACTCTTGTATATCAATAGAATATATATATACCGGTCTAACAACCCCATCTTTTACAGTATATGATGGAGTCATATTTCCTGCTGCTATCGTGTGGAGTACTGATGATAAACATATGAGCATAGTTGCATTTCTAGTATGTTTTCTCATAGCATCTTGAGACTCATACACATTATCATAAACATCTGGTAATGTATACCTATCTCTTATACTACTAGCAAGTACTACAGGAACATCATTTTCCTGGCAAGCTTTTAATATACCGTCTTTAACTAACCCTGAATTTATCAATCCTTTAAGCGAACCTATTCTTCTAGCTTCATTTATAGTTGCAATATAGTTATAATGAGCAGTTTCACGTGACTCAAAGGTTTCCTGACCTGAAACTGTTTTGAACATTGCCTTTTCTAAATCATAGGTAGCAAAGTTATTTCCAGATAAAACAGCTTGAGCATAACCATTTTCAACAATTGAAGTAAAAGCAGCTCTTGATTCATAATCTAATGCAATTGAAGGTCCTAGGACCCAAACTATTTTTCCCTCGTGGTCCTTTTCATATTGCATAATTTTATATAATTCATCGTAATCTTTAGAAAAGGCTGTTTCTCTTGATCTCCCGGTTCTAAATGCAAAGGTATCAGCCTCTCCCTTCTGAGTAATAAAACCATTAGTATACATATATATACCTTCACTTCCATCTTCAGATCTTCCTACGACAACATTATCTCCAATTTTTAAATTTCTAAATTCTACAATATCTATGCCACCACTCGGAGTAACAATTGCAACGCTATCCATACGGCTTCCACTCGCGAGTATCCAATTACCTTTTATTTTAAAATACTCAGGATATATTGATAATGCATGATAACCACTATGAGCAACCCCTTCTTTAATTACTTTTTTGATTTTGCAGTTCGGAGATTTAATAAAAAATTCATGTCCGAAATCTGGTGGTGTAAACTTTGGTAGCTCAAAAGTCATTTAAATTGTCCCCCTAATTGATATGATAATTTATTTTAGTGCAATATTAACATAAGTTTTTTTGAACTTTAACTACAAAATCTTGAACATTAGTAACTATCGTTTTAATACCTATGTATTCTCTGGCAACTGATACTTGATTAACAGCATATTCAGAAATGTCTACGCAGTAAAAATATATTGGTCTTACTTTTCCATCGCAAACTCTATAAGATGAAGTCAAATTTGCAGTTGCAACTGAATGAAGAACAGTAGCAAGACAAATTATTACTGTTGCTTTATCTGTTTCTTCTTTCATAGCATCAAGTCCGCAAGATACATCATGATAAACCTGAGGAAGTGGCCCGTCATCCCTTATAGACCCAGCAAGGACTATAGGTATTTTCTTCTCTATCGCGGTTTTCATAAATCCATCTTTTATATTTCCTTCATCAAGTAATGCTTCTACCGAGCCTGCGCGTCTAGCCTCATTTATTAGATCTAAATGATTATAATGACCCATTGGAGCAGATTCTTGAGTATATATATTTTGACCGAGGGCTGTCCCTAGTAACCCTCCCTCTAGATCATGAGTTGCCATGGCATTCCCAGCCATAAGAGAATCAACATACCCATTGGCGCAAAGTACAGATAAAGCGGCTCTAGTATCATAATCAAAAACTACAGCTGGGCCTAGAACCCAAACTATATATCCATTATTTTGTTTTTCATATTCTAGTAATTCATATAATTCTTTATAATCCCTTGAAAATGAAGATTCAACAGATCTCCCTGTTCCAATACTTTGTAAATTATCAAATCCACTAGTATGCTTATATACACCTTCACTTCCATCTTTAGCTTTCCCTAAAACAACTTTGTCATAAGTTTTAAGATTTCTAAATTCCACAATTTCTACTGTGTTGTTACCACGAACAACTGCAGTACATTCTATAGATGTTTGATTTGGTAGCACCCATTGTCCTTTAATTTTAAAATATTCAGGAAATATAGAAGTTATTAAGAAGCCCCTAGGTGCAACTCCATCTTTCTTAACCTCCCCTACTTTAACATCTGGTGCGTTCTCAAAAACACTCTGAGAGAAATCTGGCGGCACGAACTCTGGTAATTGAAAACTCATATAAGATCTCCCCCTTTATTGTAATGTATTTAAAATAATGTATATACTACATTATAAAATATAAGAAAGATACACAATATAATTTGTATATCTTTCTTATTTAGATATTCTATTAAATTTTTAGCACTGTCTATATACATAAGTAACGTTAAGATCTTAAGATTTTATTTCTGGATAAGTTACATTTAAAGAAGTTGCATTAAGAAGAGTATCAAGATATTCTTGTACATCTTTCTTTGCTCCTATTAGATCCATATCTGAATAATTACCACACTGGTCTGGTTGTGCTCCCGGTATCTCTCCTTCAAACGCTAGTATAAATTTCATCATATCTTTTACTACTTCAATACCCTTTGTCTTATCTATATTCCTCATGATCATATAGAAACCTGTTCTACAACCCATAGGTCCAAAGTAGATAACATCTTTAGCTATATCTTTATTCCTTAAATATGTGGCACCTATATGTTCAATAGTATGACAAGCACCTGTTGACATAACTTGTTCTCTATTAGGTTCTTTCATCCTAAGATCATAAGTAATGATGTCTCCATCTATCCTTGATTCATAAAAACCTCTTAATAATTTAATATGATTAACTTGAAAACTTGATATTACTTCCATTATTATCTCCTCCTAATTTTCTTTATACAATTTAAAATCATCTATCTCTCTTCAACATGCTATACCTTATTATAACATATCAGATATTAAATATTTACCCTAAATAATTTTAATAAGTAAAAATCACTGTTTTATCCTAATAAAATATTTAGCCACGGCTTACCCTTCTTATTTCTATCCATTTTAAAGGTGAGATTAGCCATCATTCCTTTAATAGAACAATTTTCTGTTTCTAGCATCTCAATTGTAGTTATTTTTGTGTGTAATGTAGTATAATATAGTATATATTAATGAAAAATGATTTAATATACATATTTTTAAACTAAAATATAAGGCAGGTTGGTGAACAAATTGAAAAGAAAAAAGCCTCGATGTAAAAGAATTTTTAGTATAGGTATAGCATTTTCTTTATTATTTAGTGCTTTAGTGGGCAGATTATTTTATGTAATGAGCATTCATGGTTCTAATTACAGAACGCTAGCAGTACAACAGCAAACTAAAAGTATAACAATAGCTCCTTATAGAGGAGAAATTCTAGACAGAAATGGCCTGCAATTGGCATTAAGCATTAATGTCTATAGGATAGATGCTGATTTAACTGTATTAAATAAGTATTTAGTTGATAATAAAATACCCGAAGGACAAGCCTCTGAAAAATTGGCAAAGATTCTTAATGTTAAAAGCAGCGATGTTGAAAAAATATTAAATACCCAGAATAGTGAAGGCAAATTACTTCAATTCGTATCGCTTAAAAGACAGGTTGAGCAAGAGGTAGTAGATTCTATTAATAATTTGAAATACAAAGGAATAATAATTTCAAGTGATGTTAAAAGAATATATCCAAACGATACTTTTCTCTCTCAGGTACTAGGACATATTAATTTAAATGGTTCTGGGGTTAATGGGGTAGAGCTGAGCTATAACAATTATTTAGCAGGTACCCCTGGCGTGAAAGTGGTTCAGCTGGACAGATTTAGTAACGAATTACCTTATACCGAAGCTGTTACGGTTAATCCTATAAATGGAAAAAATTTGACATTAACTATAGATGAACAAATTCAAGAGTTAGCTGAAAGAGTTGCTAAGGAAACTTTAGAAGAAAATGGTGCGAAATCTGTAAGTATAACAATTATGAATCCCAATAATGGTGAGGTTTTAGCAATGGCAAATTCGCCTGGTTATAATTT
The DNA here is from genome assembly GCF_018861905.1 of Clostridium sp. DSM 17811. GTDB lineage: Bacteria > Bacillota > Clostridia > Clostridiales > Clostridiaceae > Clostridium_AD > Clostridium_AD frigoriphilum. Next base: position 146,152 of record NZ_JAHLDU010000007.1, on the reverse strand, counting down.
AAATGAACCTTATGCAAAGGGTAATACAAGCAGTCAATCAGAGGCTACATGGAGGAATACAGCTGTAAGCGATGTATTTGAGCCAGGATCAATCTTCAAGGTCATAATGGCTGCTGCTGGACTCCAATATAATTCTGTGACTGATAAATATCTTTTCACAAATAATGGCAGCATTAAGATTGGCAATAAAACATTGTACAACGATAATAAAGAACAGTATGGCGTTGAAACTTTTTCAGATATATTAAAAAACTCCGACAATGTTGGGTTTATAACTCTTGGACAAATGATTGGAAAAGAGAATCTTTATAAGTTTGCAAAAGACGCTGGAATTGGTAAAAAAACTAATATAGACTTGCCTGGAGAAGGCACTGGGTTAATAAAAGATTTAAAAAGCATTACACCACTTGATCTTGCTACGATGTCATATGGACAAGGTGTTGCAGTTACACAAATACAGTATATGGCAGCATTTAATGCAGTTGCTAATGGAGGTACATTGATAACGCCACATGTTATGAAAGAAATATCTCATAATATAAACGGTAAAACAGTTGTGGACAATAAATATAGTAATTTTAACAAAAGAACTATAATGAGCAGTAGTAAATCGGCTTTATTAAGAACATATTTGGAAACTGTCGTTAAAAAAGGAACTGCCGCTGGAACCTATATGGCTGGTTATCATATAGGTGGTAAGACAGGAACTGCTAATAAAGTTGATAGCGTCAGCGGTGGCTATATCTCCGGTAAATACATATCATCATTTGCAGGCATTGCTCCTGCCAGTAATCCAAAAGTAAGCTTAATAGTTACTATAGAGGAACCTAACTCAGATAACTATTATGCAGCCCAGACAGCAGTACCAGCATCAAAAAAAATATTTTCTGAGTTGTTTACAATAATGGGTATATCTCCAGATAACGTTAATAGTACAGTTAACAAAAATGCTACTAAGAAAAACTAAAGCAAAAAGCTGCGAATTTTGTTTTATATTATAAGTAGGATTAATATATTCTAAATATAGTAAACCCACATCTAATGATATGGGTTTATTTGTGATGGCATATATGAAATTACCATTCGACATAGAAAGATTAATTTTATCACCAATATTTATTTCATTCAGTCTGTTAAAAAGTTTTCCATAGCTTATAACATCGTGTGAGGCTAAAAAGATCTATAAGTATTTAATTTGCAATTTTGTTGTTTTATTGTCAATTATGTTATAATATATAGGAAATAATGAAAATTATGCTAAACAAAAAAATAATTATATAATAACAAAATATACGAAAAGTTTTAGGGGGGGGGAAAATGATAAATAAATCACGACTAGAAATCACAGATATTTTAGATATTGAATTACTCCAGAAGCTTCAAGATAACTTTTCAAAAAATATGGATATTGCAAGTGTTATTGTAGATATAAATGGTAATCCTGTTACAAAACCTAGTAGGTATACAAATTTTTGCACAAATTTTATTCAAAATTCAGTATTGGGGAATAATAAATGTTCAGAATCTCATCGAAAATGTGGAGAAGGTGCTGCAAAATCAGGTAAGCCATACATCAGCAGGTGTCATGCTGGTTTGATAGATTTTGCGGCTCCAATTTTAGTAAATGGAGAGCATATAGGAACTATATTGGGCGGGCAATTTTTAATAAACAAGCCATCAGTTTCAGATTTTAAAAATACAATAAAAGAACCAACTACTAGTGAAAATGGATTTTTAGAGGCACTTAGAGAAATTAATGTTATAGAAGAACAAAAATTGAAATTGGCTGTAGACGCTGTATTTATTATTGCCAATTCAATTTCGCAAATAGGCTATGAAAAATTAAATCTAAAATTAGATGCAAAAAAAATGAAAAACAGTATTTTAGATCAAAATAGATTATTAGAGGCATCTAGAAAATACAATATGGATCAATCAGAAATGTTTTCTTCTATGTCGCATGAATTAAAAACACCCCTTAATATTATTTTCAGTGCATTACAACTACTAGATAGTAAATATGATACTACGTCCGTAGCTCCTGATTATGAGATGTTTTCTAAATATTCAAAAGTAATGAAGCAAAATTGTTATAGATTGATAAAGCTTATTAACAATCTTATAGATATGAATAAGATTGAACTTGGTTTTTTTAAATTAGAATTGGCAAATGGAAATATTGTAAAAACTATTGAAGACATCACCCTATCTGTAGTTACTTATGCAAAAGCGAAGAAAATAAGTATAGTGTTCGATACGGATATAGAAGAAAAAATGACATCTTTTGATTCATGTAAATTTGAAAGAATAATGCTGAACATATTATCAAATGCAATTAAATTTACTGAAGCTGAAGGTGTAATAAATGTAAATATTTACGATAATGAAAACTATATACTTATAAAAATAAAGGATACAGGAATTGGAATACCACAGGACATGTTAAACGAAATTTTCAACACATATACCCAGGTTGATGATTCTCTTAGGGGGACTGTGGAAGGCAATGGAATAGGATTATCATTAGTAAAATCATTGGTAGAAATGCATGGAGGAGAAATAAGTGTTAAAAGTGAAATGGGTGTTGGAAGTGAATTTAATATTAAATTACCTATTAAGCTCATAGAATCTCAGATGTCTCACAGAAATAAAAATTATAATATAAATGATCCTATAGAGAAAATTAAAATTGAATTTTCAGATATATATTCTTAGTTGTTTTTAAAAATTTTCACTAGAAGGAATGAGAGCTAAGATAAAAAGCAATAGAATTAACTATTGTTTTTATCTTCATCATTCTTTGCCGTATCTTTTTATAAGACACTTTGGTTACATATTTTACCACTTTAAATTTTATATAATATCCACCTACATGTTGCAAGCTCATATTTAATCTCAAATAACTTTATAGAATTGCCAATCAAACTTTGACATTTATAAACAGTCATAATGTTACCTGCAAATCTCTGAGTATCCTTTACTATAACTTTATCTATTTTTATAACTTGCATAGGCTCATCACCTATTTGCATTCTAAACCTTACTGGTTTTATGTTTCCTTTGTTATCTGTATAAGAAACCATTTCTATAGGTAATGCTAAAACTTTCATTTATTTAATCTCCTTTTAAAGCATTGCGCTCATTACTGGGTATTCTTCCTCCCCCTCTGCCATTCCGCCACACATATTATTTAACCCTGAATGAAGAAAACAAGATCTACTGATAGCTTTAGAACCATATTTTAGCCTAATTTCATCAATTGTTTTATTAAGATTGCTATCTTTCTCATAATTAAAGGTATCAAGTAAAGAACACTGATAAAAATCATTATCACAAAAGTCTGTTATATGTACTCCCAAATGCCTTATTGGATCTTCTTTCCAAATATTGTCAAATAAATAGCAAGCTGTTTCATATATTTTACGAGTAGAATCAGTTGCTACCGCCAATTTTTTCTGACGTGAATAAAATATCATATCACTTCCTCTAACACTTATACTTACCACAGTGCAACAATTCTTCGAATCTCTTAAACGCATAGATACAGTTTCACATAATGATAACAATACTATATGAGCTGTTTCTTTATCGTAAACATCAAATGGAGTTGTAGTAGAATTTCCTATTCCCTTCATTTCAATGTAATTGCTCTTTTTAACCTCAGAAAATTCATTGCCATTAGCATAATTCCAAATAACTAGGCCCTGACTCTTGAATTTGTTCTTTAAGATTTTTAAATCATAATTTGCTAATTCTCCAATAGTATTAATGTTTAAACCATGTAATTTAGGTGTCGTTGCTCTACCCACCATAAATAGATCTTCAACTGGTAATGGCCACATTTTACTTTTAATTTCCCGGGGAAATAACGTGTGTATTCTATTTGGTTTCTTGAAATCTGAGGCTACTTTTGCGAGCAGTTTATTATTTGATATCCCTATATTTACTGTGAACCCAAGCTCCTTGCTTACCCGCTCCTTTATAATTTCAGCGAGCTTCATGTAATCTGGATACAAACCTTCCATGTTAGAAAAATCAAGAAAGCTTTCATCTATACTAAACCGCTGAATTTTTGGAGTATACTGCTCAAATATTTGATGCATAGCTGCACTACACTTCATATACAACCAATATCTTGGTGGCACTATTACAATACTAGGACACTTCGCCCTAGCACTATATAAAGTTTCTCCCGTGTGAATATCGAATTTTTTAGCTGGAATTGATTTTGTTAAAACAATACCGTGCCTGCTTTCTTCATCTCCACCTATTACAGAAGGAACTAATCTTAGATCTAATAACTCACCTCGCTGAAGTCTATAAGCAGCTTCCCATGATAAATAAGCGCTATTAGCATCTATATGAAATATCAATCTACTCATAAACCTCTTCCTTTCTTTAATATTCACTTTTAAATCCTAGAACATATGTTCGTAATACTATTATATACTATTTGTTTGCTTTTTAGAAGTTAATTTATATACCTTTTATAGAATTTTTTGTATTTTGTCATCTTTATAATGCAATTGATGAATATATCATCTTCTACAATACCAAAAATTACAAAAAAGATTAAGCGGCCTTAGTCCCCTGCAATTTAGGACTTTAGCCGCTTAAATCAATTTTATTATTTACTTATACCTCAATATTGTGTAATATAGCCTTTTTTTTAATATTATTTATTCTTCAATCTCAATACAGTGTCAACCACATTATTAACTGTAAATCCAAACTCTTCAAATAAAACTTCTGCCTTCCCTGATGCACCGAAGTGATCAATTGAAATTACGGCTCCATCAAGTCCCACATATTTGTGCCAACCAAATGAAGATGCTGCTTCTACTGCAACTCTTGCTCTTACATTGCCAGGCAATATCTTTTCCTTATATTCTTTACTTTGTCTATCAAACAACTCAAAGGAAGGCATACTTACTACTCTGGCATCTATTCCCTTTCTCTTTAATTCATCTGATGCCTTAAATATTAGTTCAACCTCTGAGCCGGAAGCAATTAATATTACATCGGGTGTTTCTTTTACAGAATTCTTAAGAATATATCCGCCATTAAGTGCTTCCTTACTTGAGCCATTATATAACGGCAAAGTTTGTCTTGTTAATACAAGAGACACTGGTCCTTCTGATTTTGCTATTGCTAGGTACCAACCTGCAGCTGTTTCCTTAGAATCAGCTGGTCTAAACACTACCATATTTGGCATAGCTCTTAAAGCAGCTAATTGTTCAATAGGTTCATGAGTTGGTCCATCTTCACCAACTCCAATACTATCGTGAGTAAGTACATAAGTTATTGGTAATTTCATTATTGCGCTAAGTCTCATGGCCCCCTTCATGTAATCACTAAATACGAAGAATGTAGATACAAATACTTTTAAACCACCATGAAGATATATTCCATTGGCGATAGCAGCCATTGCATGTTCTCTTACTCCAAAATGCATGTTTGCTCCAGATCTATCCTCAGCTGAGAAATCTCCTCTATCTTTCATATATGTTTTGTTTGAAGGAGCAAGATCTGCTGAGCCTCCAATTATGTTTGGTACAAGCTTTGCTATTCTGTTAATAAGCACTCCGGATGCTTGTCTTGTTGCCATTGGTTTATCGAAACTCCAAAAACTTTCATTCTCTAATAAATCAGTGGCTATTTTACCACTAAACCAAAGTTCCCACTCTTTTGCAAGTTCTGGGTAAGTCGATTTATAATCTTCAAATAACTTGTTCCAAGTTACTTCTTTAGATGCTGCTACTTTATTAAAACTTTCCATTTGTTTTTTAACTTCTTCTGGAACAGTAAAAGGATCATAATTCCATCCTATATTTTCTTTTAATGCAATAATATTTTCTTCTCCAAGTGGTTCCCCATGTGCGCTGGCTTTTCCTTGCTTAGCAAGACAACCATATCCTATTATATTCTTTACAATTATAATTGTTGGCTTTTTATCTTCCTTTTTAGCCGTAATTATAGCAGCATTTATTTCTTCTGTGTTGTTTCCATCAGCTACTTTTATAACCTGCCAACCATAAGCTTCATACCTTTTAGCGACATCTTCTCTAAAAGCAATATCGGTACTTCCTTCAATCGATATATTATTAGAATCATACATCATTATAAGTTTTCCAAGCCCTAGTGTTCCTGCAAGGGAAGATGCCTCACTTGAAATTCCTTCCATTAAACAACCATCTCCAGCTATAGTATATGTATAATGATCTATAACCTTAAAATTTTGTTTGTTAAATTTCTCTGCAAGATAGCTTTCAGAAATAGCCATACCTACTGCATTACAAATGCCTTGTCCAAGTGGTCCTGTAGTTGTCTCAACTCCGTCTGTATGTTTATATTCTGGATGTCCTGGTGTTTTACTTCCAAACTGTCTGAAATTTTTTATATCTTCAACACTTAAATCATATCCAAATACGTTTAAAAGTGAGTATAAAAGCATAGACCCATGACCTGCTGATAGTACAAATCTATCTCTATCTTCCCATTTTGAATTTTTAGGATTATGTTTCATTTGCTTTGACCATAGAGTATAAGCCATGGTCGCACATCCAAGTGGTAACCCTGGATGACCAGAATTTGCTTTTTGCACCGCTTCTGCTGAAAGTACTCTTATAGTATTAATAGCTAAATTATCTACATTCATTATGTGCACCTCCTTATTATTTACCAAAAGTTTCTTTCCAATCTTTTGCAAATTTTTCTATCCCAGCATCTGTCAATGGATGTTTTATCATTTGTTTAATAATTTTAAGTGGTACTGTAGCAATATGTGCCCCTGCAACTGCTGCATCTGTGACATGCATTGGAGTTCTTATGCTAGCCGCAATTATTTCAGTATCTATTCTATGTACTTTAAATATTGTAACAATAGTTCTTATTAAATCCATAGCATTAGCATTTATATCATCAAGTCTCCCTATGAAGGGACTTACATATGATGCTCCTGCTCTTGCAGCAAGTAAAGCTTGCCCTGCTGAAAATATTAACGTTACATTTGTTTTTATTCCTTCTTTCGAAAGTACTTTTACAGCCTTAAGACCATCCTGCGTCATTGGAATTTTAACAATCATATTTTTATGTATTTTAGCTATTTCTCTTCCTTCCTTTATCATACCTTTTGAATCTAAAGAAATAACTTCCCCACTTATAGGTCCGTCTACAATAGATGCTATTTCTTTTATAACCTCATTAAAGTCTCTTCCTTCTTTTGCAATTAGAGACGGGTTAGTAGTTACACCACAAATAACACCCATGTCACTCGCCTCACGAATATCTGCAACATTTGCTGTATCAATAAATAATTTCATTTTTATGTCCTCCTATATTTTATTATGAATAGTTATTTTTAAGTCTTGTATTGTTTCTAAATCTTCTAATTATTTAATTAATGCATCACTCGGCAATGGTGTCGTTTTCATTTTTCGATTAATTTAGAACAATTATAATTTTCTAAAACATGTCCATATTTCTTAAACTCACTATCTGTAATTTTTTTAATAATAATATTTACCTTCTCCTTCATTTAAATATAAACCGAAATACTTTTTAAACTCACTTTAATAAGTTAATTTTACATCTAATTTGCACTTTCTGCAATATCTTTTTGTAAACTTTTTCATTTTTTTTATAATTATTAAAATCTTACTTATCGGTTTTACTAGCATGTGCACCAAAAGTAACCTCAGGCTAATAAAATACCGTTCATTACCATTAATTAGAACAAATTTGGCACAAAGCCACAACTATAGTTTTTCAATAAATATCTATTTATACAACAAAAAAGAGCCTATTGGCTCTTTTTTCTCTGACCTGCTATGATTTATAAATCTATGTGTTTTGGTTTTTTATGATAATTCAAATCCCATCTGCTCATGCTCTATTTTCTTAAATTCAACCTGCTCCACGCAGACCTGACTTCTTACCTGCATTACTACCGTCTGCTGCTTATTACCAATAAGTTTTTGACCTAGAATATAATTCACATCAAACCTTCCAGATATAGCAGGAGTAGCACCACGGGCTGGCACAATGAGCTGCACATTATTTATTTTTAGAAACTCAAATATAGGTTCCCAAATATATATGTCCTTAGCTGCTCCAAATGGATTATCTATAAATATGGTTTTTCTTAATTTATTATTATCAGTATTAAAGGAATTTATGTTTTTAATATAATTAATTATGGATATTAAAAATTGAATATATATTCCTTGTGACTGGCCTGTACTACCAACTGCCTGCTCATATTCTAATATTTTACTTTGCTCTGATATCTGCTCTCTTTTGTAAAGTTTTAAAACTATTTTATTCATGTCTGTTACAATAACAGAAAACAGCCTTTTAAGAGCTAATTGATTTTTAATATATTTTATTTTGTCTAAATTATCATTCATATTATCAACATTTCTTATTGTATCTTCTATGTACAACGACATATGGAACTTTTGCTGTTCTTCCTTAACATATGGTATCTGAAGACTAACCATTTGTATTATCTCATTATTCAAATTTAATCTTGATAAACGTGGTAATCTATCAAGCTCTGTTTTCACATCTGTGCAACGTTGGAGACATTGATTTTGAAAATTATCTTTTATTTTCTCCATATCCTTAATATCATTCTCTATTTTTCCCTTTTGAATAAATATAAGCTCTTTAATACTTTCTAAATTTTCTATAAGCACTTTGCACTCACTAGTTAATACAGGAGCATTAACACTCCTTAAAAATTCTTCGGCTATTTCAAAAGCTCCCATTTCTTTAAGAGTTTTTATGTTTTTTTCTTTATTACTTTCGAAATTTGCTCTACTGTTTTTTTCTTTAATGCAAACTTTATCAAATTCCTTTTCTAAACTTTCATAATAACTTTTTATATCTTGAGTGTCGTCTATCATCTCATTTGTTTTATCTTTAGAAATATTACTAGATCTTAAAACTACTTCAATATTAACTATAATAGCTTTTAATTTCTCAATAACTTTATTAATCTTAATTTGCAATGTTAAAAGTTCTGCTTTTTTCAAAGCAAGTTTTTCTCTTTTGCGAGTATTGTCCTCTTCAAATTGTTGAAATTTAAAGACTTCAATTCCAATAGCTACATATTGTCCAAAATCCTTTGAAAACCTATCTTCTAATAGTTCAATTTTCCCACAAATATTACTCCTGGCTAATGTATACTTTTGAACATCCTTATTAATCACTTCTTGCTTTTCTTTTAATATTTTATGTTCTTCTTTTAATTGTTTTAATCCTTCTTGCTTTGTTACTAAAATCTCATTTCTATTTTTAAGTTCATAAAGCTTATCTATAGAATATTCTCTATTGTCAATTTCGCTCCTATCTTTATCCATATTACTTTGGTAATTTTGTAAGAGTTGATCTTTGTCCCTTATATCTGAATTTTTTTCTTCTAATGCTTTTTTACTTCCTCTAAATTTCGAATCTATTTCATCATCAGTTATGTTTAATTCTTCATATTTATCGTTATTATAATATGTTTTATACATTTTAATCCATTCATCATTTACTTCATCTATTTTTACCTTTAAGTGGCTATTTACCTCAAGTTCATTTTTTTGCTTACTTTCCTCCGTTATCACTTGTTTTTTAATTTCCATATGCTTCAAGTTTAAAGAATTTAAACTTTCTACAAATTTCTGAAGTTTATTTTCTTCCAAATCCAAGTTATCTAAATCAATCTTTACTTCGTTAATATTCCTTAAATCCTTCTCCAAAATAGTTAACTTATTTTCTAAATCTATATTTTCTAAATTGATATTTTTCATCTTGAGTTCAAGTCCATCTATAACTTTACTACAAACTATCCTTTCATTTTCTAATGAAAGCTTTTCAGACTTTAATTTAGTACGATTCTCTTTAATCACATCGATTTTATTATCATAAGAAAACTTGAACTCTTTAATATATGTATTATCTATTTTTAAGGTTTCTTCATTTCTTTTAAGAAGATCCAGGTTAGTTCTTATCTCTGATATTTCTCTCCCTATTTTATCTTTTTCCTGTTTTATTTTATCTGAATTTATAAATTTGGACCTATCTTTTACGACAAAATCTAAACCATTAATATTAAAGTCAAGCCCATCTTTAATAGTCTCTAAGCTAATAATTGGAATGGCATAGTTACCAAAATCATAATCTCTAAACTTTTCGTCCTTAAGAAGTTTATTAAGATTATAAGTTACAATAATAGAGTACGGCAAGAAAGGTATCTTACTTAAAATAGTTTCTTTTTCCTCTATTGAGAGGTCTTTAAGATATTCTATGCCCAAGATCCCGTCTTCATTATAGTTCCTATTAATATATTTTTTTACTTTTAATATTTCTTTAGTTGTGGGCATTGGTTTATCCTCATCTAACTGAGTATAATAATCTAATGATTGTTGTAATTCCTGCTCCTGTGCAAGTATTGCTCTAAGCAACTCTTTATATTTAATTTCTAGACTATTACTTAAAGATAAAACATCCTGAGCCTCATAAACTTCTAATAATTTATTGACCTTAATTTTATCTATGTCATATTTTTGCATTAAATCATTATATTCTACTATTTTGCCTTGAATTGAAGTTGTTTTTTCTTCATTTTTAGCAATATCAATTTTGTAGCTACTATTTTTTAACATTAAAGAATCAAATATATATTTATTATCTTTTATCTTTAGAATGGTTTGTGATCTATCCAGCCCAATTTTTTTAATATCAGCATCTATATCACCTATGATCATAATGTTAAGCTTACTTCTAAGAACTTTAACCTTTTCTTTTAGTGATTTAAGTCTTTCTTTTGATTGTAATATGTTGCTTTCAGAGACAGCTATTTTATTATCAAGATCTCTTTCTAACCTAACAAATTCTTTTACTTTACTTGACAAGTCATAAACTTTACTTAATGATTCAGTTAACTTATTATTTAACCCCTTAAGTTTAATCTCATCTCTAATTTTTTTGTTATAAGCTAGTCTATTTAAGTCTAATGTTAACGTTTCATTGGCTTTAAATATATTATCAATTACCTCTTTTATTTCAGAATATTTGCCTTTATTTTCTAGAAAATCTACAAAATAATTCTTAACTTGTCTAAGGTTAATTTCATTATAAGCATTGTCAACTTTAAATTTAACATTTTCAAATTTACCTTGTGAATCTTTAAGCTCACCTTGAGTTGTATTTAACTCATTTTTCATAATTTGTAGCTTTATAGTTTGAATGTCTTTTTCTGTTTTCTTATCTTCTTTATCAATATTATTTGTTTCTGCCTCTATTAAATTAAGTTCTTCGTATTTACTTTTTACATTGTTTCCAAGAGTATTGTAAGTTTTTACAATAGAATCTTCAATTTTTCCCTTTTCATCATATACATTAACAAGTGTTTTTGTCCTAATAATAAAATCGTTAACCACACCCGCCTGTCTATCATAATTTGAGATTTCTTTTTTCTTTTTAGATAACTCTATGATTTTATCCTTGATATCCAAAAGTGTTTTTGCCATTTCTTCTTCATCATTTACCTTACTAGTTTTAGCCATAAATGCTTTTTGAATAATCTTTTCTATAAGTAAATCCTCGACAATCTTTCTTGATGTCCTATAATTTTCTTCAAAGTAACCTCTCACATGACCCTCAGTCTTATTTATCCCCCTAATAATTTCCCATTCGCTTTCGTATAAACCATGTTCACTAATAAACCTTTGATATTCTCCCTTTCTATCCTCAAAGATATCCGAAACCACAACGAAAGAATTATTACTTTGAAGAGTCCTTAATTGTTTTTTTAAGCCACCATAGGTTATTCTTTCTTTATTATCTTGAAGTGGCAAATTATTTATATCATTTTCATTATAAGTATTATAAAATATACAGTAATTAAAATAGTCAAAAGATGTTGTGTCTTTTTTATTTTCGATATTTCCAGATGTTTCTGTACCTTTCCTAGCACAAAAACCTGTAGTCATATACTTATATCCTGATTTATCTCCATCATCTAATCGCCATTCAATTAGTGAGTGAATAACACTACTAGAATCTTTCCCCCTAAAGAGCTTTTCTATAGGTTGTTTGTCATCTAAATGACAGTTAGGTATAAGATTTTGCATAAGCAATAACATTAAAAGGCTTTTACCCCCACCATTTGCAAGATCATACAAAGTATTGCTACAAGAAAGTTCCATTTTAAAATCATCATATGTTTGAGTACCATTATTATATTTAACATTGTTTATTCTTATCCTGTTTATTTGCGGCATTAATTAAGTCCTCCTTCTGACATTATCGCGTAAAGCCTACCTCTGAAGTCTTCAAAATAATTTTCTATAAGTGCCTTAAATCTAACGTTCGCATAATATCGTTCCTCTACCTCAATAAAAAGGTTCTGCTCTTTTAGAAAATTGAATACAATTTTTATATACCCTAGCTTCGAGTTTTTATATGCTCTAGCATTTACTGATAAATCATTCGAGTGAGTTAAAGGGAGTTCATCCCACAAAAGAGCTATGACATTAAAACTATTCTCCTCAAGTTCGTTTTTCACTATTACATCCAATTTACTGATAATACTTGAAAGTGATCCATCAACGCTTCGCAGAACATCCTCACTTTTTATATATTCTTGAAATGTGTAACTTGAAGAATCTTTATAAAACAGTGTAATAATATTATAAATAATAAAATAACACATGTATAATTCTTTATTAACCTTAAGTCCTAACATCTTCCTTAATTCTTCATTAGTATAACCAAACACATTATTCTTTTCTCCAGCCGTAATAAATAAAGCATCCTTATATTGATATAAAGTTAAATTTAGCTTTTCAATCATGCTACCAAATATATTATACATTTCTATGTTTGAATTGTATTCCTCGTATAAGTCTGTATTTTCGCTACTGCTTACATTCTCGCCAGTAATAAGCTTTGCAAATAGCTCAAGGGCTTTCTCCATATTCCAGTTATCCAATTTACTTCACCCTTTCAAATTTTATATTGGTAATTTTAAATAAAGATGATATTTCTATTACATCCTCAGGCATTGGGATTACTCTAAATTTAAGACCTATAAGCCCATAACGATTTTCAGGTGTTAATAAATTAATTATTATTTTATCAAAGATAGTTTTTTCGTCGACGTCAAGCTTAGATAAATCATAATAATTTTTTTGCGCAATATGTAGTATAAAGGAATAATAATCTCCATTTTTTAAGATATCTCCTTTAAACTTACCTGCTAAATACAAATTAAACTCTCTTAAGGAAAATTGATCTTTCTCCAAAAGGAATTTCATTAATAAATTCATAAATATTATGAAATTAGAAGCTATTCTTTCATCCTCTATATCGTCAAGTGATATATATTCTGTTTCTTCAAAAGTTGTAACCTCTTCAATGTCTTCCTCATTATTAGGTCTGTAGGTTAAAAGCTCATCTGTATTTTTTAAATTAAAAGTCTTATTAAACTTTATCTTTAAAAGCGGATTCATAAGATAAGCTAGAAGTCCAACATTATCCAAAAGAAGAGTCCTTTGATAAACAGTTTTAAAGTCAAAAGACATTCTAAGTTTATTTAATGTCACCTTTTTAATAATTTCATCCGATTTTATCTTAAGGTCAGTAGAAGAATTTAAAAGTGCACTATGTTTTGAAATAGCTCGTTTAATCTCAGTTTCTAGATTATAAATATATTCCCTATTTTTCAAGAAATCCTCAGTATCGTGACTTTCATTTTCCTCCATTCTCTCAAGAGCAATTTCTATTAGTTTCTTATTCTTATCAAATAGACCTTGTTCCTCATCAAACCACTTCATGCTATTATTAAAAAGTTCATCTGCCTCTTTTATTCCCTCAGTAACGTTGTAACTCAAGATATTCAAGATCTCATTCTTTCTTTGCATTAGTTTACTAACTTCATTATTAATACGTTTTACAACTTCAATACCACCTTTAAAATTCTTAGACTCAATCATTTTAGAGAGCAGTATCTGTTGAATACTTATTTTACTTTCATCCTTTATTTCCTTTGTATCAAGGTAAAACTCAATAGCCTCAGATGTTATGTAATACCGTATTGTATTATCTGATATTTTGGATTCAATTAGTTTGATCCTAGAAGACATTTGTTTCTTTTCCACAGGATCAAAATAATTATAAGAAAAAGGTTTTCCATCATTTATAATTTTCTCGAAAATATAATTTACAAGTAAACTATTCTCTTTTTCATCTAGGTACAAATTATAATCCCGTTTTAGAATTTCTGTAGTAAAATCAGAAAACTTTTCAAAAGAAACCCCTATATCATTAAAATTATTTTCTTCTATAAATAATCTTAATGTTGCTACTACTATGTACCCCATATCAATAAAATTATATTTACCTTCATTAAATAAATCTAAAGATATCTCCCTAATCTTAAAAAAAGGATAATATTTTTTTAGGTTCTGCATTCTTTCATTATGTTCACTTATTATCTCATCCATATAATTAAATTCATTATTCAAAATCTATCCACTCCTGATCTATATCTATTAATGATACTGCACTCCCATATATTTCTTCAAACATGAGGTTTTTCCTTTCTTTAGATCTTATATAATCTACTTATATTATAAAGCATATGGTTATTTTTTTCATTAATAATATTCAAAACTTATAATTCATAAAAATGAGCTGCCTTTTGTAAGGCAGCTCATTTGATATCTATATCAATAATTCACAAATAAAATAATAGCTTTATTTATGAATTCCCTTATATCTTGTCCAACTTTTAAATAAGATCAACCGCACTTGTTACATTCATGTTTTTCACACTTATTATACTCATGTTTCTTGCATTTTTCACATTCATGTTTCTCACACTTTTCACATTCATATTTGTCCCACTTATTGCATTCAGGGTTTTTATACTTTTCGCATTCAGGTTTCTGATGCTTACAACATTCATATTTCGCACATTTATTATATTCATGCCTACCATGCTTTTTATATTCATCATCTTCGCTCATATCAGACTGCCAATAACTATACATAATTTTACCTCCTAGCAGTTTCATTGTTTAACCTGCTACCATAGGTTATTCAGCTCAATATAAACTGTGACATAAAACAATATACAATTTTTTCATTGTAATCAAATAAAACCCACTAGTAAATAAACTTTAGGATGCGCTTAACTTCCGTTCATGACATAAAAATGACATTTTAGGGTGTTTTACTTGTATTATGGTTTTTTATAAGGCATTATGTAAATACTGCTTGTTAAAATTCAAATAATGAAATGATTGGTGATAAATTGTGATAAATGTTGAAAAAAGAAAAAAAAGAAGAATAAGAAAAAGAAGAAAAAGAAAGTTTGGTTTAATACTATCAGTTATAATTATAGTTATTCTGTCATGTTTAATATTTTATATTAATAGCAATAGTAAAGTAAAGAAAGTCCTTCCTGCTAATGCAGAAAACAGCTTAAAAAAAAGTGTAGTAGCACCAAAAAAAGTGACTTTAAAACCAAAGTTAAAACCACCAACCGCAGATTTTTATAAACATATTTACAAGTCAGATGGACATAAAGTAGCCTATCTTACTTTTGATGATGGGCCTTCTGACAACAATACTCCTGTGATTTTAAAGACTTTAGATAAATATAATATAAAGGCAACTTTTTTTATAGTGGGTAATATGGCAATAAAATATCCTAATTTGGTAAAGAAAGAATTAGCGGCTGGACACTCCATTGGGAACCATTCATATTCACATAACTATAATTATATTTACTCTAACACTAACACTTTTATAAGTGATATTAACAAATGTGATACTATATTAAAATCGATCCTTGGTAGTAATTTCAGTACTAAATTAGTAAGATTTCCAGGCGGATCATTTGGTGGAAAACTAAAACCTTTTAGAGAATCACTTAATAGTGCTGGATACAATTATGTTGATTGGAATGATTTAACTGGTGATGCAGAAGGACAAAATATCCCAGTATCTAAATTACTAAGTAACCTAAAAAAGAATACTGAGGGAAAAGACCATGTAGTTATTTTAATGCACGATTTCTTTACGAAATCAACAACTGCCCAAGCATTACCACAAGTTATTGAATATTTAAAATCTCAAAAATATTCATTTAAAACACTTAATTAAATAATTTTATAAAAAAATAGAACCCATGGATAATATTTATCCATGGGCTCTATTTCTGTTAGCCCCATGCACACGTCACTTGGTACATTTTTGAATCTCTGCATGAATGCCTCATTAAATTATCTTTAATAAAATACAGCACGAAAATATGTGAAAATTATGGGTTAATTGCAATTTTACAAAAAGTTCACATTTAATATTTAGTTAGTATTAAATTTAGAACTACAACATTTAACTGATGAAAAGATATTACAAATAATTCAAATAAGATTCAATCCATAACTACTAACAATTAGAGAGCTATTACAAAATTAAAAATGGTTAAATAATAATAGCCGCAGATTAGCTATCAGGTATCATTATTAACTTTTTTAATATGTTAACAATTATTGAATGATTACCCATATATTTAAGTTTTATAGCATGTGATAACGATTTCAAATACTTCTTAATCCCCCTTGTGGTAAGGATAGGAGAAAACATATTATTTACTTTTTCTACATAAACCCGGCGTAAATCTTTAAATAGCCCAAATTGACATTTTTTAAGGGCTGTATTATTATATCAAAGTAGCCGAATCTTCTAAAAGAAGTACCGGGGATTTAATTTTGGGGTGAAACTTGATTCACAAAGTGGGGTACCTCTACCCTAACCCGTCAACTAACCTGGAAGGCATTAGGAGGAATTAATTATTAAATTTAAAAGCTATAAATCAATTTTTTTAACATCAGCACTAACAATTGGTATTTCAATAATTTCATCACAAAATATATTTGCAGCGACCTTAACAACTAAAAATTATACTGTGAAAAGTGGAGATACTTTATCTAAAATAGCGCAAAAATATAAGGAATCATTAACTACTCTAAGGAAAGCTAATAACAAATGGAATGATTCTATTTTTCCTGGACAAGTTCTCAAGGTTTCAGAGACAACTAGCGCTACTGTAAAAAAAAGTGTATCTAGTTTAAAGGCAGTAACACCAAGTGCCAAAAAATACACAGCAAGCGATTTAAACTTACTAGCTAGATTAATAACTGCGGAAGCCGGAGGAGAGTCATATATTGCTCAGGTTGCTGTGGGTGCAGTAGTTATGAATAGGGTTAAGAGCAGCAGATTCCCAAATTCAATTAGTGCTGTAATTAATCAAAAGTATAACGGTTCTTATCAATTTACCTGTGTACAAAATGGAAACATTAAAAGACCTGCACCTGCGAGCGATGTTAAAGCTGCAATTGCAGCAATTAATGGAACTAATCCAATAAAAAATGCATTGTTTTTTAATAATGGCATTAAAAAATCAGGTTCCATAAAAATCGGTAATATGATATTTATGTAGTCTATAAAATAAGAACCCTTTTTATAATAAATATAAAAAGAGTTCTTATTTTTTACTTACCCTAGAATACGAAGTTCAAATTCCTTATTGCAACTAGGACATTTTACTGTATGTTTTCCCCTCAATCGTTTCAAACGAAGCATCTTCTTGCAATGTGGACATTTGCGAAAACGATGTGTTTTAATTTCTTTAATTCTGCGAAGCTCAAAAGATCCTTTTGATTTAATAGGTTTAAAAAACTTCATAAATTTTTCATTTTCCAGATTTCTTTTGTAAATATTTCGAGACAATGCTCTAAAAACAATCAGGATCAAAATAGCAAACATCAAAACGCTGATAATATCAGAACTAATAAAAGCATTAACAATTACCAAAACAAAATATATAGCAATCAAAGCAATATACAGTTGATCCGTACCATATCTTCCATACATAAATTGTGCTAACTTATTTTTAAAATTTCCCATTCTATTCACTCCTTATTAATATTTTTCTCATCAGCACCCACAGAACAGTTTCGCAAAACAAAGACCTAAGCATATCTTACTTAAACTTATTGTTGGCATGCCAAAATCCTGACTCTGTTGCTGATACACACGACCACCATTTTGTACTTGGTTTAATAATCTTTGATATTCAAGATTGTTTGGTTCCATTTGCACTGCTGTTTTTGCGTGATTTAGTGTTGTAATTGTATTGCCTAACCCTGAGTTAGCAATTGCACTGTAATAGTACCAATTTGCATTCCTAGTTGTGATATCGTTAAGCACATTAAGTGCCTCATTATAATATCCAGCATTCAAATAACTAGTAACCGAATCAAATTCGGAATATTCATGTCTTTGGTTCTGACCACCATTAAAAGAACCAAATCCTTCAAAAGGGTTGAAGTCTCTAAATGGATTCTCTCCCCCATAAGAATTATTCCCATTACCATATGAACTTTGGTCACTAGAAGCTCCTCCACTATTATTTTGGGTAGTTTCCCCTCTTTTTATCTGTTCGTAAGCAGCGTTAATCTCACTCATTTTTCTTGTGGCATCTTTATCTCCTTGATTCAAGTCTGGATGGTATTTTTTCGCTAGTTTGCGATAAGCTTTAGTAATTTCTTCTTTTGAATCATTTGAAGAAACACCAAGCACTTCGTAAGGATCTGATATCATTATTTGTGCACCCCTTTTGCCTTGTTTTTTTCTGCTTCATACCTTGACCAGACACCTGAATACAGAATATTTTCAATTAATCCCTTGTCTTGATCAATTGGCAACCTTTTATAATTTTCAATGCAGTCAGCCATAAGCAGATTTAAAATGTCATAAAATTTTTCAGATGATGATGTTATCATCGGATTATATCGCTCATTTTTTATATCAGACTTTAAATCCATACAACCATCCATTATATAAATAAACTTGCCAAGTGATGTTCCAAATGTTCGTAATTTATCAGCATATTCATCTTCCCTTAAAACGAAAATTTCGCCCATTAGTTCCCCAAAACATTTTGCAGGAACATCGGGGTTAAGCTCTCCTGATTTTTCGATTTCATAAAGCTCACAAAGACACTTGCGAATTACCTTACATTGATTTGGATATTGCCTTTCAATGCGCTTGTATTGACGTTCAAACAGTTTTGCCGCGCTAAGTGAAAGTATATTTCTATCATCTGTCCAATCGTCAAGAAAATTATAATAGGCAAGTACAACATTCATGTCAGCACCATACTTTGTAATTTCATTTTGACAATATTCATGTGGCTTCAAAGGATGGATGATGCATCTCTCAGTTTGCATTTGTGTATCAGTCTTATAAAGTGCAGAAAGAAACAAAACAAGAAAAGTCATGTCATAAGTGAGTGTGAAACGGCTTATTATTCCGTGACGTGTTCCTAGTGTCTTACATAACCCGCAATAAAATGCTCTATATTGTTGTTTTTCTTCAATTGTTAACTTATCCGCATTCACCACTACATAACCAAACATACTATTCACCCGCCTTATTTATATACTTCACCTACAACTGTTATTTTTCATTATTACCTGTGGTATCTGAAATATCATCATGTGGCCCTTTCTGATCCATTTCTTCTAACACTTTAGATAACTCATTTACGGCTTCAACCATTTGAGTTTTATCTTTGCTCTTCAATGCTTTCTTGGTGTTTTTAACAGATTCTTTTATCACTAAGCTATCATTTTTATCAAGCTTTTTCATAATTACTGATGCCTTATAAATTAACTGTTCCGCCTGATCTTTTATTGTGGCTTCTTCTTTATTTTTTGCATCCTCGCTAGAAAACTGCTTTGCATCAAGAATAGCTTGATCAATTTCAGACTGACTAAGGTTTGAAGTAGCAGTAATATTAATATTTTGTTCTTTGCCAGTTCCCAAATCTTTCGCAGATACATTTACAATACCATTTGCATCAATACTAAATGATACCTCAATCTGTGGAACGCCTCTTAGTGCACGGCGAATACCTTTTAGTTTAAATTTACCTAATGTTTTATTATGAGATGCCATTTCACGTTCACCCTGCAAAACATGAATTTCAACAGAAGTTTGAAAATTACCGCTCGTAGTGAAAACTTGGCTCCTTTTTATTGGAAGAGTTGTGTTACGATCAATAATTCTCGAAAAAACTCCTCCCATAGTTTCGATACCTAGAGAAAGTGGTGTTACATCCAAAAGTAATAAGCCTTTTACAACACCTACAAGGACCCCACCTTGAAATGCAGCACCCATAGCAACACATTCATCAGGATTAATACCTTTAAACGGTTCTTTGCCTATAAACTTTTTAACGCTCGCTTGCACTGCTGGAATACGACTAGACCCTCCCACGAGTAAAACCTTGCTGATTTCTGATATACTGAGCCCAGAATCACGCATTGCCTGGTGCATCGGATCCATTGTGGCCTCCACAAGTTTCATTGTAAGTTCATCAAATTTTGCCCTTGTTAATGTAATATTCATATGTACTGGACCTGACTTATTTGAAGTAATAAAGGGAAGATTTACCTCAGTTGATGTCATACCGCTCAGTTCAACTTTTGCTATTTCTGCCGCTTCCTTTACACGTTGCATAGCAGTAGGGTCTTTTTTAATATTAAAATGGTTTTCCTTTTTAAATTCATCTGCAAGATAATCAACCACGCAGCTATCAAAATCATCACCACCTAAACGATTATTTCCTGCAGTAGCAAGTACTTCAATAACTCCATTATTGATATCAAGAATAGACACATCAAATGTGCCTCCTCCAAAATCGTACACAATCACTTTTTGAGGTGTTTCTTTATCTACACCATAAGCAACTGCGGCTGCTGTTGGCTCGTTAATGATTCGTTGTACATTTAAGCCAGCGATTTTACCTGCATCTTTAGTTGCTTGCCTTTGTGCATCTGTGAAATATGCAGGTACTGTAATTACAGCATCACTTACAGTTTCACCCAGATAGCTTTCTGCATCAGTTTTAAGTTTTTGAAGTATCATTGCAGAAAGTTCTTGTGGTGAATACTTCTTACCATCAATATTAGCCCTGTAATCACTACCCATTTCACGCTTTATTGAGCTTATTGTACGCTCATGATTAGTAACTATCTGATGTTTTGCAGGCTCACCTATTAAACGTTCGCCTGTTTTAGAAAATGCAATTATGGATGGAGTTGTGCGGCCACCCTCTGCATTAGGAATTATGACAGCCTCCCCGCCTTCCATTACAGCCACACAAGAATTTGTTGTACCTAAATCAATACCTATTACTTTAGACATAATGTTCTCTCCTTTATATTATAAAATATTTTCTTTCAAATAACGTATAGTCCGATAATTTTTATATTAATTAGCTATTTTTTAACTCAAGAAAGTAATCTTTCTTTGCTGCAATTATTGAAGGAATAAAACCTGCCATAAGGTGAACTACCATGCTGATTATAACAATCACCATCCAGGAAGTCGCAGGCAATTTGAAAATCCCTAAAACATATATAATGCAAAAACCTATTACATCGGAAACCAAACCAATAATAAGTGTTTCGGCATTAAAAACAAGGAAAATATCTTTTCTCGAAACACCAATACTACGTAATACACCGATCTCCTTAGTCCTCTCCAAAACAGAAATATATATGCTAGTACTAATACTAATTAAAGATACCACAAGTGAAATTAATGCAAATACAATAAATTTACACCTAATTTTCATACTAGAAGTCGTAGCACCGCTCGAAAGCAACAAAATAAGTGCAATTCCTATAATACCACTGCTTGCAATAAATGAAGTTATGAAAGTCTTTCCTTTTTTGGTCATCAAGCTGTTAAGACTTAGGGACAAAGCGGTTAATAAACTCATAGAAGTTTTTTTACCTTTTTCATTCCTTGTCGGCTTTTCTACAACCACATGATAAGGATTAGAATCATAAATCACCTTGCCGTCAAAAAGTTTTATAATTCTTGTCGAATACTTCTGTGCAATCTCCAAGTCATTGTTAACCATGATAACCAGTTTATCCTTTGAAATTTCTTTTAAAATCTCCATGATTTTTATACTTGTTTCTAAGTCAAGTGTTTCCGTTGGCTCATCTGCAATCAAAACATCTGGATCGTTTACCAGTGCTCTTGCAATTGTAACACGCTTTATCTCACCATAGGACATTTGATTTGGCTTTTTATTAAACTTATCACAAATACCAACTTTTTTTAGAACTGCAATTGCCCTTGCGCGGCGCTCAAACTTCGCTTCACCCGAAAGTTTCATAGTAAGCTCGACATTTGCAAGTGCAGTCTCATGCGAAATCAAGTTATATCTTTGAAGCATCAAACCAATAGAATTATTGCGAAAGGCGTCCCAATCTCTATTTGAAAATCCCTTTGTGGATTTTCCATTTACAGATAAATTACCACTTGTATATATATCAAGCCCGCAAAGAATGTTCAACATAGTTGTTTTCCCACAATTTGGTGGTCCCAATATAGATACCAATTCATTCTCTCTGAAGTCAATATTTATACCTTTTAAGGTTTTTATTCTTGTATTTCCTGCTGTGTATTCTTTTACAATGTTTTTAAGAATCAGCATTCAATAGACTCCTTTCTTCTATAATTATATCTTTAATTATATATTACTAATATTAACTGAATGTAAACTGAGACTAAAATCAAAAAAACTATTTACAATAAATTGATAAACTATCATAATATAAGGATAAGAAGGGTGGCTTTCAAATGTTTCAAATCTTAGTTGTAGAAGATGATAAAAACACAAGAAAATTAATGGAAGAGGTATTGCTTCAAAGTGGTTATGAAGTTATTCTTGCTAGTGACGGCGTAGATGCCCTTGATAAAATGGATAATCATCATGTTGATTTGATTGTTCTCGACATTATGATGCCACGTATGAATGGTTATGAATTAACGGAAACTCTACGCAGCTGTAACAACACTCTACCAATATTAATGGTAACAGCAAAAGAAACACATGCTGATAAAAAGGAAGGTTTTATAGTAGGAACAGATGATTATATGGTTAAACCCATTGACGAGGAGGAAATGATTCTTCGAATTATAGCACTACTTCGTCGCTCTAAAATCGTAAATGAACATAAACTTACGGTTGGGAAAACTATTTTGAATTATGATGCACTTACCGTTTTTCAAAATGGTAATACTACAGAATTACCCAATAAAGAATTCATGCTATTATACAAATTGTTGGCCTATCAAAATAAAATTTTTACCAGGCGAAGTTTGATGGATGAAATATGGGATATGAACTCCGGTACGGATGAACGCACGGTAGATGTTCACATAAATCGTTTGCGTGACCGATTTAAAGGTAATTCTGATTTTGAAATTATTACAGTTCGCGGACTTGGTTACAAGGCGGTGACAAAAACATGAATAGAATAAAATCTCTAAAAATCACAATGGTGTTTCTTGTATTTTGTATTATGATATCTGCCGGATTGTTAACATGGTTATGTTTTCTTTTTTTGTATTCAGCTGGTATTTTTGCAATTCCTGTACTTGCACCAATTATTTCTCAATTAATTGCATTGTTTGTTAGTATAGTTATAGGAACTTCAATTTCAGCTGTAGCAAGTGAAAACATATTAAAACCCCTTAATCAACTGATTAAGGCAACTAAAGTAGTATCTACGGGAGATTTTAGCGTTCGCGTACAAGAACTCAGCTCTAGATCAGAAATAGCGGATTTACTTAGAAATTTTAATCATATGACAGAAGAGCTAGGCAGTATAGAAATGTTTCGTAATGACTTTATTAATAATTTTTCTCATGAATTTAAGACACCAATTGTTTCAATTCGTGGATTTGCAAAGCAACTTCAAAATGATAATCTTTCAACAGTAAAGCGAAAGGAATACACTGATATTATTATAAATGAATCTGAAAGGCTAACTAATATGTCTGCAAATATTCTAATCCTTACCAAATTTGAAAATCAACGAATTATTACGGATCAAACAGAATATGAACTGGATGAACAAATTCGAAATTGTATCATACTTCTTGAAAATCAATGGAGCAGGAAGAATATAGAAATCAACCTTAATTTAGAGGTTATTAAGATTTATGGAAATACCGAGATGCTCTCACATCTTTGGATAAATCTCATTGAAAACGCAATAAAAAACTCCAAGGATAACGGCAATATAACAATCGAGTGCCATGAAACCCTTGATGATATTGCGTTTAAAATAAGCAATGATGGTAATGGCATGGATGATAATACCTTGAAGCATATTTTCGATAAATTTTATCAAGGAGATAGATCTCACACATCACCAGGTAATGGGCTTGGCCTTTCAATCGTTAAACGAATTGTAGAGCTTACTTGTGGAGAAATTGCAGTAGAAAGTAAAATCAATCAATGTACAACATTCACTGTAAAGCTACCCAAAGTTTGATTATCCATAGCAAAACTTACTACTTTAGACAATTTCCTAATTATATGTTTTAGTTGTCATAAAATAAGAGAGAACTTTGAGTATCCCTCTTACCGCTCAAAACGGAACCAACCAAAATCAAAATTGCATCCACAAACCTTCTTTTTATGGCAACTTTATTAAACGCAGATCCCAAGGCTCCTAAATCATGGTGTTCACAACCTCCATTTAATACTCTAATACTATACTCTCCCCTTTAACGTTAAAGGTACTCTTTTGAATACAAACACCAGTGAGTTCCTTACTTCGTTTATCTGGCTGGCTCCCACCTACGAATACCTCAAATAAACCAGGTTCAAGTATACATTTACCTTCATCGTCTATAAGTGCCATTTGCCTTGGTGTTAACTCAAAACTAACTTCTTTTTCTTCACTTGGCTTTAAACTTACATTCTTTATTCCCTTAAGTTGATATTTTGGTACAACTACAGTAGCATCTACATCCTTAAGATACAGCTGTACCGTTTCATCCCCTTCATATTGCCCAATATTTTTCACTGTTACACTAAGATTAACGGTTTCATTAACCTCAATTTCTGACTTACTAATCCTAAGATTACTATATTCAAACTTGCTATAACTAAGACCATATCCAAAGGGATAAAGTGCTTCATTTTCCATGTATCTGTAAGTTCTATTCTTCATAGCATAATCCTCAAAATCCGGAAGCTCCTGCGTAGATTTGTAAAAAGTTACAGGTAATTTTCCTGATGGACTATATTCTCCAAAAATTAATGAAGCTATAGCTTTACCACCCTGTGCACTTGGATACCAAGCCTGAACAATTGCAGGTATGTGTTCGTCCGCCCAATTAATTGCAAGAGCACTCCCTGATAGAAGTACAAGAATAATAGGTTTACCTGTTTTATATACCTCTTCTAATAATTTTTGCTGTAATCCTGGAAGGTTCAAATCCATTTTGTCTCCACCTGCCTGAGCATTTGAATCATCGCCTTCTTCACCTTCTATATTGGCATCAAGCCCTAAACACATAACTACTACATCTGATCTCTGCGCCACAGAAACTGCTTCTGCTATTCTATCCTCAGGCATTGCAAGATTTTCAACCTTATCTTTGAAGAGATGGCAGCCCTGCGCGTAATAAACTCTAGTATCTTGATTTACAACTTGTTGCAAACCCTCAAGCACTGTGACATATTTTGATGATGTACCATAATAGTTGCCTATTAACGCATCTCTACTGTTTGCATTTGGACCAATTACAGCTATAGATTTTATTTTATTTTTATCTAATGGTAGTATATTATCCTCGTTTTTTAATAAAACCATAGTTTTACGAGATACATCTAGAGCTAGTTCTAGATGCTCCTTACTATCATTCTCCTCATAAGGAATCTTTGCAAACGGAACATTTGTTGGATCATCGAACATACCAAGTTTCATTCTTGTGTTCATTAGTCTTATGACTGACTTATCAATAGTTTCCTCCGTTACCATTCCTTCTTTATAAGCAAGGTAAAGGTTTAAATACATATTTCCACAATTTAAATCACAACCGTTATTTACTGCAAGAGCCACTGACTCTACAGCATTACTTGTAATCCCATGACCTTCATGGAAATCTTTTATTGCCCAACAATCAGATGTTATATGTCCCTTAAATCCCCATTCATCCCTAAGAATATCATTTAAAAGTGTTTTGCTTCCACAGCATGCTTCTCCATTAGTCCTATTATATGCACCCATAACAGCCTCAACATTGGCCTCTTTTACAGCTTCCTTAAAAGAGGGGAGATATGTTTCCCTAAGATCTTTTTTAGACACTACTGCATTAAAACTATGCCTTTTCGCCTCCGGACCACTATGCACTGCGAAATGTTTTGCACAAGCAGCTGACTTCATATATCTTTTATCATTTCCTTGCAAACCTTTTATAAATGCTACACCTAATCTACCTGTTAAGTAAGGATCTTCACCATATGTCTCATGCCCACGTCCCCATCTAGGATCTCTAAAAATGTTAATATTTGGAGCCCAGAAAGTTAACCCTTTGTAAATATCATGATCCTTTTTTCTTTGCGATTCGTTGTATTTAGCCCTTCCTTCAGTTGATATAACGCCGGCAACCTGATATATTAACTCTTCATCAAAAGTAGCTGCCATGCCAATAGCCTGTGGAAACATTGTAGCAACCCCCGCTCTAGCAACGCCATGTAGTGCTTCATTCCACCAATTATATGAAGGTACAGAAAGTCTATCTATTGCAGCTGAATTATAAGTCATTTGGCTTACCTTTTCAAACAGCGTCATTTTTGATACAAGGTCCTTAGCACGGTCTTCGAAACTTAGATTTTCATTTTTATATTTGGATATAACTTTCATATAAACCATCCTCTCTCTTTTTGGATTTGAAACTTTTCCATTACTAAATCAAATATTTTACTATCTATTTTGTTTTGGAGTGTTTCCCACTTATTTATACTTTCATCAACTTTCTCTACCCTTTCAAAATGAGTATCATATATATGCTGAATAACAGTTTTTTCTGTTTTAAGCTTATATGAATATAAAACATTATGGAAAAATAAAAGAAGTTCCTCCGGGCATGTTGCTATATTTTCAAATTTAGCCGCTACTAGGGGTTCGTATTCACCTATATACCCTGTTCCAGTAGCAAGAGTTCTATCTCCCCCAAGGTGAATATTCATAACCTTCAACACTTGGACCATAGTGGTGATTTGGATTAATCATCCAGCCTACACCTAGTGGGCAAGTGTGAAATAGGTTCCTTTATTTGAAAATCCATAAGTCCATTTTTAACTTGAAGCACTACATTTTCATCAAATTCCCCATCTAGTGGTTTAAAATTATCAAATGCCGCTTTAGCTCTGTCCTTGCTTCTGTCTCTCCAATCAAGTTGACAGTTGTAAACAAAACATCTCCATATAACTATTCCTCCAAAAGGTCTTAATGCTTCTGCCAACATATATTAAGAGGATCTGCAGTTAAAAGTCCTCCAATTTCAATAGTCGAAGCAAAATTCACACTTAGATAAAGCTTTATTCCATACGCTCTAAATATATCTGCTATTTTTTTAACTTCTGGTAATAATTCATCCGTAATAAGTTTTGTCTCCTGCTTATGCACATTAACATTATATATAATAATACCATTTATTGTAACAGAAGCCATAAGTCTTGCATACTCCCTAATTCTAGATTTATTTTTCATAATATGGTTGTCCTTAAAAATATAGACTTCCCTGCATAACCTCTTTCTATATCTCCACTCATATTATCCCAATGATTTATCATCCTTACCATATATATATTTTATAATACACAACTTTTAATCTAGATCTGTTTTAAGGGATCCCTATATTTAGGAATCCCTTTTCTAATCCAGCACTCTATAAAGCAATATATAATCCACTCGATATGGAAAATATATTAAAAATAGTTGAAATGTGTTGAACATTATAAAAAAAAGGAGTATTGTTATAAAATGTAACGGTTTTTAAAGTTATTTTCTTGAAAAGTTCAATAATATTCAATAATTCATTAAACATTGAACAATTAATTAAAAATTTAGAATTGAGGGGAGGATAGTTAAAGATTTAACACGGCTATTTACATTGGTTGATTTGGAGTTTATAACCAAATATTTCAAATCATCTGAGAATTTCAAATAATCATTTACAAAAACTATCTTAACATATGAGGTGAATTGCTGATGAAAAACAAATTAAAGAACCTAAAAATAGGTATAAAACTTAACGGAATGTTGTTAATGCCCCTAGTATCACTCATAATTATTTCAATCCTAGGTATTACATATATCCAAAATACATCTAAAAATTTAACAGACAGCTATTATAATAAAGTTTATAAAACTAATTCTATGATTTTAAGTGCCGATAGAGGTATGTTCCAATCCTTAGTGTCCATAAATAAAATGAGACTAAATACCATAAACAAGGATGATGCAGAAGCCTTGAAAACGAACATGAGTGATTTTGTTAAAAATGTTCAACAAATAAAAGTTAATGAAAAACAAGCTAGAGATATCATGAATTTAGATAAAAGTGTTTTTAATGGATTGAAGGATAAAGCTGAAAACAAAACTGCATTTCAATTATTAGATAACTTTGATAAGGAATTTGAAGCATGGCTATACTCTATTGATTATGTAGATAAAACAGTATACGATCCCAAGAGCTTTGATACAAATTTCTCGTCCTGTAGAGAAAATTTAAAAAAAGTTGCAGATATAATGGATATGTATGCTAATAACACTAAGATTTCAAATCAAAAACAGCTTAATAGTATTATTATTCAATTTAGTTTAATTGCGATAATATGCTTTATTGTATCCTTAATTATCGGTTATTTAATTAAAAGGGATTCAGTTGGTATGCTGACTATTATAAACAATTATTCTAAAAAAATTGCTAATTATGATTTTTCATCATCAATAGATGTGAAAAGACAAGATGAATTTGGACAAACAATTACAGCTCTTAATGTTTCTCAAAATAATACTAGAAACTTAATTAAATTGCTAATCACAAACATAGAAGAGATTAGTTCTTCCAGCGAAGAACTCGCAGCTACTGTAGAGGAGATAACCTCCCAGATTGATAGTATCAGTAATGAAACCACATACATAAATGAAGGTATTAATAATACCAGTGTCACTTGCGAGGAAATATCTACTTCAATCCAAAAAGCAGACTCAAGGATAAGTATTTTATCAAGCAAAGCTTTAAACGCAAGCAATAATGCTAGTGAAATTAAGAACAGAGCAACTATAATACAAGAAAGTAGTTCTAATGCTATACAAGAGGTTAAAAGAGTACATCTAAAAACAGAAGAGAGTATTGTTAAGGCAATTGAAGAAGGTAATGTTGTAGATAGCATAAAGACCATGGCTGACACCATCGCAGGTATAGCAGAGCAGACTAACCTTCTTGCACTAAATGCAGCTATAGAAGCTGCAAGAGCCGGTGAACATGGGCTAGGATTTGCAGTAGTTGCAGATGAAGTACGAAAACTTGCCGTATTATCTAATAATGAAGTTAAAAATGTTAAAGAGACAATTGAAAAAGTTCAACTAGCATTCAAAAATCTCTCACATCAGAGTAGAAAGTTATTAAGCTTTATAGATAACGACGTAAATTCTCAATTCAATAAATTTACAACTATGGCTAAAGATTATTCTAAGGATGCTGATTTTATTAATACTTTTGCTGAAGAATTGTCATCAATGACAGGGGAAATTTCATTAACAATGAACGAAGTTAATAACGAAATAAAAAACATGTCTCAAATGACTAAGTCTTCTTCAGATAGATATAATGACATGCAAAATAGTATGCAGCAATCAACAGCGGCTATGGAACATATAGCTAAAGCATCTATTACACAGTCAGAAATGACCCAAGAGCTTAATGAAATAGTTTCAAAATTCAAACTATAAAAGGTGGGTAACATATGAGAAAATCTTCAAAGAAACCTATTTTAGTATTAGCTCTATTAATGTCTTTTACATTAATATTTACTGGTTGCAGTAAGAGTAATACACAAGTGGCAAATACAAATGATGTAAGTAAGCTAGACAAGGTAGAATTAAAAATGTACATTCTAGGTGATAAACCTAAGGATTTTGATAAAGTTTATGCAGAGGTTAACAAGATTATGAGTAAAAAGATTAATGCAACACTAAACGTACAGTTTATATCATGGGCTGATAAGGATACTAAGTATCCACTTTTATTTTCATCCGGCGATAACTTTGATTTAGCATTTACCGCCACAGGCTGGTGTTTTTATAATCAGATAGCAACAAACAAAGGTTTTTACGAACTAAGCAATGACTTTATACAAAAATATGCCCCACAGACATGGAAAAATGAACCTAAGACAGCTTGGGACCAGGCCAAGGTTAATGGAAAAGTATATATGGTACCAAATGATCAAAATGAATATAATTATTCACTATTTGCTATAAGAGGAGATTTAAGAGAAAAATACAAAATACCTGAAATCAAATCAATTGATGGGCTAAAAAAATACTATGATGCAATAGCAAAAAATGAAAAAGCCATTGTTCCTTTAGCTAATGCGGCAGGAGGACAAGATCTTCAAAGTCCATATTTGATGGATGGAAAGGAAATTTCATATGTATCTGGAACTCCGCTTCCCACAATAGGTTATAATATAAAAGATAAATCAGGAAAGGTATTTGCTTTTGTTGATACCCCAGAGTACAAAGACTATGTTGTAAAGATGAGGGAATATGCTAATAATAGTTATTGGTCAAAAACAAATGGATCAAATAACGGAACAAGAGACGAAGCATTTAAAGCAGGAACAGCAGCCTCAATGGTATGGAATCTTAATACAGTTGCTAAGAGTGTTCAAGAAGTAAATAGAATTCATCCTGCTTGGAAAGCTGAAGTTGTGGACGTATTTCAAGGCTCAAAGAAATTAATTAATACTTACACTAACAATGGTATGGCTATAAATGCTAAGTCAAAGAATCCTGAAAGAGCCATGATGGCAATAGATTTATTAAGATATGACCGAGAAATATATGATTTAACTTCCTATGGAATTAAAGGAACACACTGGGAACCAGTAGGCGACAGCATGTATACAGTTTTGGATGCTACTTCTAATTTCCCAGCAGGCAATGTATGTCCTTGGGGATGGCATACAAATATTAACAGGATGGATATTTATCAGCCTAAAGCGGTAAAATCATTTAGTGATAAATGGTCAAGCAGTGATATAGTTCACAATCCTCTTGAAACATTTAACTTTGATGATTCTAAGGTTAAGAATGAAGTGGCTGCAGTAGGTAAAGTAATTACTCAGTTCGGAGTTCCCTTAGATCTTGGGAAGGTTGATCCAACTACAGGAATTGATACTTATAAGAAAGAGCTAAAAAAAGCAGGATTATATAAAGTATTAGCTGAAGTTCAAAAACAAACAAATGATTTCATTAAGAATAGTAAATAAACTACTAGACATGAATGGGTAGCCCTTTGGGTTACCCACTTTTTTATTAGTAAAATGTTCTGACCCTATAAAAATATACCAACGAAGCAGGAAATATTTTCTAAGAGACCTAACCTTAACAACAAAACAGCTACTGAAATATATAAAAATATACTTCAGTAGCTCCTTACTAAACCTGCTTCTACAAACGACCTCATATGCTAACTTTTAATATTATAGTACCTTACTTAAAAACTCTTTAGTTCTTAAATTTTTAGGATTGTCGAAAATATCTTCTGGCTTTCCTTCTTCAACTAAATATCCATCAGACATGAACAATACTCTATTAGCTACCTCTCTTGCAAATCCCATTTCATGAGTTACTACAATCATAGTCATGCCTTCAATTGCTAGTTCCTTCATAACCTGAAGCACTTCTCCAACCATCTCAGGATCCAGAGCAGATGTAGGCTCATCAAATAACATTATTTCCGGCCCCATAGCTAGTGCGCGAGCTATAGCTACTCTTTGCTTTTGTCCCCCTGATAGTTTATCTGGATAAACATCAGCTTTTTCACTTAAACCTACTTTTTCTAGGAGCTCAAGAGCCCTTTTTATTGCTTCGCCCTTAGATAATTTTTTTAAATTAATTGGTGCTAAAGTAATATTTTGAATCACTGTAAGGTTAGGAAATAAATTGAAAGATTGAAATACCATTCCTAATTTTTGTCTAAGAATATTTACATCCAATTTATTATGAGCAACATCTTCGCCATCAACTAAAACGGTTCCTCCATCTATTTCTTCAAGTCTATTAAGACATCTAAGCACCGTACTTTTACCAGACCCTGAAGGTCCTATTAAGCAAACAACTTCGCCTTTTCTTATATTAAAATCTATACCTTTTAAAACCTCTAAATCTTTAAATACTTTTTTTAATCCTTTAACTTGAATCATATTTTAAGTCTCCTTTCCACAGACCTAGCTGCATAGGTTAGTGCCATAATTACAACAAAGTAAAATATTGCAACGAAACTCCACGTTTCAAGAGAGCGAAAATTAGCTGCGATAATTATTTCACCGCTCTGGGTAAGTTCTCTAATTCCAATTACAGATAAAAGAGAAGTATCCTTTAAAGAAATAATAAACTGATTAATAATTGCTGGGATCATATTCCTTATAGCCTGTGGCAATATAACTAGTTTCATAGTTTTCCCATAAGGTAATCCTAAACTTCTAGCTGCCTCCATTTGCCCTTTATCTACAGCCATAATTCCCGCTCTAAAAATTTCTACCATATAGGCACCAGCATTTAAACTGATACAAAGTACTCCTGCAACAAAGGCTGGTATCTTTATATCAAGACCAGCTGGAAGACCAAAATAAATAAAGAAGGCCTGTACAATAAGTGGCGTTCCTCTGAATATATCAACATAGGCAGTAGCCACGAATTTTAGTATTTTGTTTCTGCTTATTGCGAGCATTCCAAAACTTAAGCCAAGAATAGTTGCTATTACTAATGATATTATTGTTATTTGCAATGTCACATAAAATCCCGATAAAAGTGCAGGTAGACTTTGTTTAAATAATGTTAATATGTCCATTTGTTTTACCTCCTTTATGGTATTGAAACAGCATACATTGTTATAATACTTCAAAAAGAGATTTGTAGTCCCTTTGAAGTTTACAAATTCATTTTATTTTTTAATGTATTTTTGTACTATTTTGTCATATTCGCCACTAGCTTTTAATTTTTTTAATCCATCATTAAAAGCAGTTACTAATTCTGTATTGCTTCCTTTTTTAACTGCGAAGCCATAATTTTGTGTTGTTAGCTTATTACCAATAATTTTTAAACCTGAATTTGGATCAACTGAAATCATATATGCGATTACAGGGTAATCTTCAAAAGTAACATCTGCATTACCATTCTTAACTTCCTGCATCATAGAAGCTGTATCATTAAAATACTTAACTGTTGCTCCTAATTTATCTTTATTATCTTCAGCATATGTTGCTCCAAGTGTTCCTTTTTTAACAGCAAAAATCTTACCTTTGAAATCCGCTTCTGATTTTAGTTTATCATTACCCTTTTTCCCAACTGCTGAAAGTCCCGATTCAAAGTAGCCCTCTGACATATCTAAAACTTTTTTTCGCACATCAGTAATTCCCATGCCTGCGATTGCACCATCAACCTGATTTGCTTGGAGAGCTGGAATTATCCCTTTAAAATCCATAGCCTTTAATTCATATTTAAACCCTTCTAATTTTGCAATGGAAGCTAATAAATCAATATCTATCCCGATGTATTTACCATCCTTTTCATACTCGAAAGGAGCATATGTTGCATCAGTTGAAATAACATATGTTTTAGTAAACTTTTTATTCGAATCCTTAGTTTGAGATGTAATAGCATTACCGCACCCAGCGAGCCCCATTGTAACTGTCGCTATAATCAATACTTTTAATATCATTTTCTTCATTTTTTTCCCCCTTTATTTTTGCTTTACATAAATATAATCCACAACATTTATAATACTAAAAAATATTGCAAGATGCAATAGTTATTTATTCATTTATTTAAATTTTCTTGCTGTTTCATGGTGTTTTATGCAATTTATTATGATAAGGTCTTCATTATTCATATTATTACTAAATCTAACTTCTATCGCTTTCGTAAAATAATATAAATAAGTTTTGTTTCTTAGCTTGAAGTATATAAAAAACAAAAAAGAAAAGGATATATCAAATTAAATGAGATATATCCTTTTCTTTTTATATTTTATGTTATCTAATAAATACCAATAAGAGTTAGCTTATCTCTATATTTTATTATACACAACTTCTAATTTTTAGTTTATATGCTCTTTTGGCTATAACCTTAACTTCTTCAATAGAAATTTGTTCTTTAGGACCTAAGTTTTTGTTTTCATTAGAAATTAGGCCATAATTATAAGCAGCTTGAACTATTCCTGCGTACCACTCATCTCCAAATACATCTTCAAATATATCATTATAAACATTGGTAGGTGGATATTTTAAATCTTTAAGTATCCTATCTAAAAATTCAACCTTAGAAACATTTTTATTAGCTCTAAATATATCAATATAGTTGTTAACATCAATTTCCTCTGCCCAACTATTTGCCTTTGTCCACTGCTTAATATCAGCTTTAATCTCTTCATCACTAGGCTCTACCCAACTTTTCAATTGTTCTATTTGTATTTTATCTTCTGGTATATCAATTAAATATTTAACTAAAGATTCTATATTAACTTTTTTAATCTCTTCAACTACTAATCTAGCCATTTCAAAAGCTCCAAAATCATTGTTATGTGTATAATCCTTAGGAACAAAGTATTTAGAAGAGTTTTTTTGGCCATGCTTTAAAATAAACGCAACGCTTCTTTCATGTAAGTCTATTAATGGCACTCCTTTTTCCTTTGCAACTAAAATGCAGGCATTAGCATAATCTTTAAACATATCATTAAATGCACCATCTAAACCATTCCAAATAGTTCTACTAACTGGAGTTACAATAACAGGATAAGCACCTTTTTCTCTTACCTCATCTATATATCTCCTTAAATTATTAGCATATCCACCAAAAGCATCCAAGGTTTTGTCCTTTTGATCATTATGGCCAAATTGCATAATAAATAAATCCTTTGGTTTTATATTATTCTCTACAATACTTAAGTGGCCTTCCCGCCTAAAACTTTCTGTAGTAAGCCCTGAATGAGAATGATTTGATACAGCAATACCTTGACTCAAAAAAAGGGGTAAAATTTGGGCCCACCCACAATAACTAGTCAAAGGATTATAGGGATAAATTGTCCCTTGATCCGTTAAAGTGGAATCTCCTGCAACATAGATTGTTGGTATCTCAAGAGCTTCCTCAAGAGTTACTAAATTCATGCATGCATTTTGGCCAATTATAGTGATATCAATACTATCATCCCTATATATTTCAGTTTTTCCTCTTGGTATTATGTCACAAACATTAGCCGTAAAATTATGTTCTAGAAGTTCTCCAGCTTTAACCATTACATTTTTAAGAACACATCTTCTTCTTTGAGAAAAGACGGATATAATCATATCTGAATTATTATTTCCCATAACTAATTTTATATTATAATTTCCACTATGAGGAACTTTCACTTTAAAGCATAGTGGTACATCCGGCTTATCGCTAGAACAAAAGCCGCTAACTAAGCTATTTAGTGTTCCCTTTTGCTCCATAATAATATTAGTAATCTTTTGCCTAGTTAACTCTGGATCAATGTCAAAAGCACTTCCGATTTCAGGAATTTGAAGCAATTCATTTTTTTCTTTTAGCTTTTCAGTAACAAACCCATAACCAGTTTCCTCAGCATATAAGGTATCCTTCAATATATTTATAAAGCCTTCAACTTCTGCAGTTGCGCCGAATATAAACTTTTTAAAAAACACGGTTTTCACTCCTCTTTTAAACATTTAGGCGTCTGTTTAAAGACGCCTAGTTGTTATCCTAGATCTATTATTTTTATTCCATACGGTTTTAAAGAAACCGGAATTTCATTTTTCTTACAATCATATACTGTGGTTTCTTCAGCTTGACTAGTAATATTAATAACTGCCAATTTATTGCTTTTAGGGTAGTAAGCACATTCTGTATTTACGTTGCTACAAGTCCACAAACCAAATTCTCCCTCTTCATCAGCTGCCCAGTATATTGCTCTTAATAATATTCTTATATTTTCAGGGTTATACTTATGCCCTGAGAAATATACACTCCTACCTTTTCCAAAAGTATTTGTAGCTATTTGAATTGATTGATTTTTATCTGCAATAACCTGTATATTTTTGTCTATTACATATATATTATCAATTTCTTTTCCAAAATCCAATTCGCCTTGAATATCCTTAAGGATAAAGTGGGTTTCTTCAGCCTTTTTATATGCATATTTATCAAAACATACCGTTAAACCGACTTCTCTCTCCACCCCAAATACATGGCACATCTGAAAGTATTGACCACTATATTTTACCGCAGAAGGTTCTCCAACTCCAATAAGGCCACCTCCCTTTGAAACCCACTCCGTAAGGATTTCAATAACTTTCTCATTACTCCAGTGCCAACCCCCACTCCAAGCATCATCAAGTTGTCCAGCATTAATTATTACTTTAATATCACCAGAAATACCTTTATCAATAATATCTTTAAAGCTAATAAACTCTACTTCTACAGGCAATCCTGAGATAGATTCCATAATTTCATTATAATAATTTCCATGATTAAAGTGACCACGACAACCCCACGCCCGCATATTTCCCCAAGCAGATAAAATAGCTACCTTAAATTTAGAAGAATAAGGTTTGCCCTCTTTATGCAATTCCCTAATTGTCCTAAACTCTTCTGCTAATTCTTGAACATAATCAACAAATGCAGGATGATCCTCAACTAAATGCAGGTATCCACCAAAACCAATTCTATCTACGCAATCACGAAGCAGAGCTCTCCTTATATCTAACCAATAAGTTTTACATTCCAGCGATGGGTCTCCTCCTTCTATAAAAGTTCCAACTCCATTTACTCCTGTTGGAAAGAAATAGGGATGAAGTCTTAATTCTCTTATTGCAACACCTTTAGTTCCTGAAACTTTTCTTGTTTCAAATCCACTAAACACGCCATCAATTATCCCATCAAAGCCAAACTCTTTAAAACTATCTAAGGTAGGTTCCATTCCTATCCAATGGTCATTATAAAATACATAGGCTTTTTTTCCATGTTTATGAACTAAATCAATACACTTTTTACCAAACTCAATTACAAATTTATTTATAAAATCCATCCAATCTCTATATTTTTCAGAAGGTGGTAAATATGAGTTATTGTATAAACCTTTATTTACAAAATCCTCTGAAGTCATTTTATAACCTTTTTCTTTTTCAAAGAGTTTCATAGATAAAGGATTTACTGTGAAATCATAGGCGCCCCAATCATTTACGATAAACTTCAAATTAGGATCACTGCCCCATAGCCACCAAAAATTATAAAACATAGATGTGAATCGTACTACTTTTGTATGCTGGTGATCTATAAGCCATTGATCTAAATATTTAAGAATATGCTCTTGAGTCTCTTTGTACATAGGCTCTATAGGTAATTCATGCTCCCTATTCCCCCAATTATTTGTTATATGGTTGTATGCGGATATTTCTTCCCAAATTCTATACACAAGAAAATTAACCGTGTATTTGTGCCATTTTTTTGTGTTTTTCACCATAACTGTTCCCGTGTTTATGTCTAACTCCCAATTAGAAATTTCTATTTCCAATCCAGTAGTTCTATCAAAGACTTGCCAAAACTCTTTTGGGTTATCTTTAATATTTATCAAAAATTGTTTTTTAAAAAAACCTTTTAAAATATCTATCTTAACCGTATCACCCTTAGCAATTAGTGGATAACTCCTTAGATAACATTGTTGAAGTTTATCCATATTTAATTTAGCCCACTCATTGGAACCGCGAACTAAACAAATGGTGGAATAAATATCATAACCCGAAGTTATTATTTTATCTGATAATTGAGTTCCATCACTATCTCTAATTACATCGGCTCCCCATTTTTCTGCCAATTTTAAAGTTAAATCTTCAAAACCAGCTTCTCCTGGCAATGTAAATCCACCGTTATTTAATATTTTTTCACTCATACTATCCCACCCTTTAAATTATTGTTCATACTTCAAGATTGCTGCAAGAAAAGCCAAAGTTAACCCCTGTCCCCAGCCTTGAACCCTCTTTTTAGGAACTTTCTTATAACCCTGCGTATCTATCATTACTGCAGTACCTGCAGAAACACTCATAACTGATCCATCTTCTGAAATATTATTCATTATTCCCTCTAACGCCTTTTGAACATACTTTCTTTGAAGAGGATGTCTCACAATTACAAGACTTGCAGCAATTCCAGCAGAAGCTGAAGTTTCTAAATAGGAACTTTCATCATCTAATATGGTGTGCCATAAACCTTCTTCTGACTGCAACCTAACTAAAGCACTTAGTTGATCTCTTAACGAACCACTTATGCCCATAAAAGCTGGATACAAATAATTTATAAGGGTGGTTGCTTCTGCCATAGTATAGGCTGCCCAAGCATTTGCACGCGCCCAATGAATGCCTGACATATGGTTTTGGTTAATATTATCCCATCCATGAAAAAATAGATCATTTTTATTATCTTGTAAAAATTCTTCATGCCAATAGTATTGATTTAAGGCGTCTTCCACATATTCTTTATTATCTAATTTTTTACCCATTCTAAGAAGAAAATAAGCTGCCATAAACAAAGTATCTGCCCAGGCTTGCTTTGGAAAATCATTGCCTGGCGAAACTGTATGTTGAAAAACCCCTTCCCCAAACCTAGTTGCATCCTTTCTTAAATATTCAGCCTTTTCTATAGCCAAATCCATATATTTCTGATCCCCTGTAGCCTCAAACAAAGTTATTAGAGTGTGTCCCATAGCAACTACATTAACAGTAAATTCAGGCAGTCCTATTTCAATATATTCATCTACCCATTTGACAAGATAATCGATATATTCTTGATTTTTAGTGACCTCCCAAGCCTTGCATATACCATAAAAGGCAACTCCACAAGGCCAATCCCAAGTAAAGTCTATTCTCATGGTTCTCTTTACAACCTTGTCTATAAGTTCTTTTATTTTTTCTTCATCATATTCTAATCTCTTCACTAAAATTACTTCCTTTCTTCATATATATCTTGTGAATTTTTAAAATTACACTCTATTATAAATATAGCCCTGTAACAAATTACTTTGTCACAGGTCTATATTTTTATTATTTTACTTTTTCATACCTTCGTATATTGATTTTCTTTCATTAATAACTTCTTGGTATCCACTTGTTAAATAATCTTTACTATATTTTGCATATAAAGCATCGAATTCACTTACTTTACCCATAACTATTTTGGCAGAAGCTTCTTCCCACTTACTTCCAAGTGTTTTCGAGTTTTTTGTTAAAGAAGTTACAGGTTTATTAAACATAAAGTTTGGTTTTGCACCTATTAACGTTTCTTTGTAACCATCAATATACACTTTTTCAAAGCCAGGTGCTCCTTTAGCAATTGCATCCATCTTTAAATTTTTATCTAAACTCCCAAATTCTTTTTGTTCAGTAACAATACCCCACATATCCTTGTTAGAGCTAAAATTAAGTTTATCCTCTCCAGTATAATTAGCTACTTCCACTGGAAGTCCATCCTTTAAATTATAGTTTTTACCTGCCACACCATTTTGAAGTACAAATAAATTTTCGCTTTTGCTCATCCAATCCATATATTTTAGGACTGCATCAGGATGCTTACACTTTTTATTTATGCCACTAAGCATACCATATGGTGCGTATGCGAAAGCTTGTGGTGCTTGACCAGCTGGTAAAAGTGCACCTGCAGGAAGTACCGTAAATTTTGCTGTAGGTACATTTTTTACAAGTGTTTGTAAAACTGGAGGAGTTTTTAAAGGCATAAGAAATACTCCAACCTTACCATTACTTATATCTGCTTGCAATTTTGTACCATCCTTATCTAGTACAAACTCAGGACTTATAAGCCCTTCATTAAAAAGTTTATTGTCCCATTTTAATGTATCCTCTGTTGGCTTCCATGATAACGATGGAATTACTACATCAGAATACATTGCAAATTCTTCAGCCGAAACATTAGCTGGTCTAAATGCATAATTTATATTCCCAGAACCAGCAGCAGACATACTCCACAATCCCTGTGGTATAACATTATTAGCTCCTACTTTACCGGGATCTTTTTCTTTAAATGCTTTAAGAACTGCATAGTACTCATCTCTATTTGTAGGAACTTTCATCCCCAATTTATCTAGCCAATCTTGTCTTATAACACTAGATATACCACCTACAAGTGGTCTTTTAGCTGGTATTAACATTTGCTTACCATCAAACACTCCATATTTCAAAACATCTGCTCCAAGTGTTTTTTCGAGATTTGGTGCATATTTATCAAGTTCAGCCTTCGTTACTTCTTGGAAAGCACCCCTTGTGTAAAAACTTGACGCCGTTGTATAGTCATAACTAAAAATTATATCTGGGGCATCACCAGATGCAAGAAGCATATTAAACTTGTCTACATCCGTAGTCCTTGGGATTGTAACATAAGTAACTTTTACGTTATATTTCTTCCCAAAGGTATCATTAACGTATTTAGTCCAATGATTGTTATCTACAGGTGCTTGACCTTGGATGCCTCTGTCATATATTGGAATTTTAATTTCCACTTGCTTTTTATAAGGTGCATCCACGGCAACTGAAGAATCACTTGTTGAATCTGCTGATTCTTTTGATGAGCCACACCCTGCAAGGCTACTTACAATAACAGTCGTTAGCATAGCCACACTGACGATTTTCAGAAGTTTTTTGTTCATTTTTAATTCTCCCCCTTATAATCTAAAATTTCAAACTATATAGAAACTGCATATTATTTTAGCAGTAAACTATCATTCTTTTACAGCACCAATCATTACACCTGATACAAAGTACCTTTGAAGCCACGGATATATTAGTAATATAGGAACTGTTGCAAACATTACTACAGAAGCTTTTAAAACTTCTGGTGCTAGTTGCACAGCTGCTCCAACTCCTTCTGCTGCAAGGGCTCCATTTGAAGAAGTGGCACTTACTAATTGATAAAGCTTTAATTGAAGTGGATATAATTCTGGCCTTGTGATATAGAAAAGTGCATCTTGAAATCCATTCCATCTACCCACAGCATAAAATAAGCTCAAGGTTGCAATTATTGGCATTGAAAGTGGAAGTACAATCTTAAAAAGTATGCCTATCTCTGTACATCCATCTAGCTTTGCTGATTCCTCAAGACTATTAGGTATTGAGTTTTGAAAAAAAGTTTTAAGTATTATGAGATTAAATACACTTATTGCTCCTGGGAGAATAAGCCCCCACATGCTATTTAACAAACTTAAATCCTTAACAAGAATATAATCTGGTATTATACCACCTGAAAAATACATTGTGATTATAATTAGTAAAAAGAAAAAATCTCTGCCCTTCAAAGAGCTTTTTGTCAATGGATAAGCTGCACATATGGTGAGTACCATACTT
The DNA here is from genome assembly GCF_018861905.1 of Clostridium sp. DSM 17811. GTDB lineage: Bacteria > Bacillota > Clostridia > Clostridiales > Clostridiaceae > Clostridium_AD > Clostridium_AD frigoriphilum. The sequence goes on along the minus strand of NZ_JAHLDU010000007.1, from coordinate 104,568 downwards.
AATACAGTATATATCACCGTCATTTTTATGGTAAAGAAAAGTGATGTAATCATTGATTTATCATTAAAAATTTGCTTGTATGACTCCATAGTAAAATCTACCGGCAAAAGCGTAACCTTTTGCGCTACAACAGCCTGAGAGCTACTAAATGATACTGCTGCAACATGAATTAATGGCACTAGGCATAGTAAAACTACAATACTTATAAACAAAAATACTATTATATCTAAAATTTTATCTAATAACTTTGTATTCATATTTTCAACTCCTTTCTTACATAATCCCTTGTTCACCGAATTTTTTAGCCAACCTATCTACAAATAGTATTAGAACTAATCCTATAACTGATTGGAATAAACCTACGGCCGCTGCTATATTATATCTAACTGATTGAAGTCCAACCCTATAAACAAAGGTACTTATAACATCTGAAAAATCCATTACCAAAGGATTACCTAATACAAATGGACGATCAAAACCTATTTTCATTACATTTCCAACAGCTAAGATAAGCATCATAATTATGGTTGGCTTAATCGCAGGTAGAGTTATATACCATATTTTTTTTAATCTACCAGCTCCATCAATCATAGCTGCTTCATACAATTCTGAGTTAACACTCGTTATTGATGCCAAGTAGATTATCGTTCCCCAACCTACCCCTTGCCAAACACCAATTACACAATAAGTTCCTAACCAATGCCATTTTTCAATAAGAAAAGGTACTGCCTCTGCCCCTAATGATTTAGTTAAAATATTAACCATGCCTGTAGGAGATAGTAGCTGATAAGCCATACCACCTATAATAACCCAAGAAAGAAAGTGTGGTAAATAAAGTATGGTCTGAGATACCTTTTTAAACCATTTAATCCTTATTTCATTTAATAATATAGCAAGGATTATAGGTGCTGGAAAACCTAGAATTAAATCTAATACATTAAGCGATAATGTATTTCTTAAAACTTTATAAAAATCCGCCATTTTGAAAACTTCTTTAAATGCATCTAGTCCGATCCACTTACTACCATTGATTCCATTGATTACATCGTAATCCTTAAACGCTACTATTATTTGGTACATTGGTACATATTTGAAAATCACAAAATATGTAACGGGTATGAATAATAGCAAATATAAAAAGAAGTCTTTTTTAATATAGTATAAAATTCCTTTTTTCTTTTTCTTAGTTACTTTGGAAACATCTAAAATACCAAAGTTACTCGGTGTAGGTGTATTACTGTTGTCCATAAGGTTCACTCCTTTTTAAAAATATAAATCGTTTACATTTATATCTTATCCGCTTTCACAATACTTGTATATAATCACTTTTGCCAATAGGCTTTGTTTTTGATAACATCCTCAAACCCTTTATTCCGAAGGCTTCCTTTATTTAAATTTGCTGATTTCTAATAAAACAAAATAAATAAAAGACAATAATAAAAGCTACCATCAAAAACAATACTGATAGTAGCTTCTATTATTTAGCACAGTTCTTGAAATTTAATGTTCTATACTCTCCTGGAGTTATACCCTCATATTTTTTGAAAAATCTAGACAGGCTTTGATCATTGTTATATCCTATACATGAAGCTATTTCTGGCAAACTTTTATCTGTATCCCTTAAATGTATTTTGGCTTCATTTATCCTTAATCTATTGGTATATTCTATAATTGTTTTTCCTGTATTTTCTTTGAATATCTTTCTTATATAAGAATAGCTTATACCAATACATCTAGCCATACCTTCAAAATCTATATCTTTATGATAATTACTCTTAATATATCCTTCTATTGTATCCATATATTCTAGACTCTCATCTGCAGATTTCTTTTTATATAAAATTATACGAGAATAAAAATCTAGTAGTAATAACCCTATATCATCTAGTGTCTCCTTTGCAGACAATTTCTGATAAATATTATAGCCGCTTCCATAAATATAACTTATATTAGTATTATTATCCACAAGATATTTTATTGTACTACCTACAAGCTGATTAAAAATTTGTGTAATATTATCATAGGATATCTCTTCCATAGCTTTTATTTCTTCAATAATAATTTTAACTTCCTTATCTATATCCATCATAGATCCAGCATTTAAGTAGTTAAAAATATGTTTTTCAATATTATATGGATAAAAATATTTGTAGTCATCATCTAATGATGATTTCCATTTAATTATACTTCCATAGCCGTATAAAATTTTACGTTTTATAGCTTCGTTAGCCTCAAAATATGATAATCTTATTCCTGTTTTTTCACTATGACATTCCCCTATTCCAACTGAAATTGTATTGTCCATTACTTTTAATATTTCACCTTGTACTTCTTTAAACAAGTCTTCTACTATTTTATAGGTTTCATTTTTGTTGAAAACCTCCATATTAATAATTACTGCGATTTTACTAATATCAAATAGCACACTTGCATTTACATAAGTTTTGTTGATTACTCCTTCACACACATTAATAATTAACATCTTTAAATAGTATTGCTGCTCCTGTGAATATTTCGCCAAAAATTCATCAAATCTGTCGATTGCAATTATTGCACAAATAAAATTTTCATAGAAAAAATCATATTCAACTTGATTTTCAGAGTTAATATATTTCTGTAAGTTTCCTCTAACTAAATCTAAAATATACCCCTGTTTTAAGTCTTGCTTATTGTTTTCTAATATCCCATACATGGTATCCTCTTCTCTTGCCATAGCACTAAAAGCATTAGAAAGAAGTTTCATTTCATCTTCTTTTAAATCAGTCCATTTATTTCTTACTTTAACATCTTGAACTAACTTATTAAGAGGGTTATAAAGTCTTTTCGCAACTATATAACAAAATCCTAGACCTAAAACTATAATAAAAATAATAATTAAAATGATTTTGGTTGATAACTTATTTGCCTTTTCCATAAGGTTTGCAAGAGGATAAATCCCTACATAAATCCAATCATTAAATTGTGACTTATAATATGTAATAACTTTTTTTTCATTATCCACATTATCAATCATATACCCACTTACTTTATCAAAACTTAATATATTTTTCACATACTTTGTGCTAGAAATATTAGTTCTTACTAAGGACTTATTTTTATGTGAAATTATATTTCCTTTAGTATCTGTTATATAAATATAACCATCTCCTGAAAGATCCCTATTATTTATTAATTTACTCAGCTCATCTTCATACATGTTAATAACTATTGCTCCATCCACTTTAGAGTTTATAGGTGCCAAAGGATATACATAGGATATAACAGAGGCCATATTAGAATTTTCATTTTGTAATACAGCAGTTTGAGGATTTCTATCTGGAATTATTCTATTTCCTATCCAATGTGGTTCCAAATTTATAGACCTAGCTTCTTTATATGCTTTAATCCATTGGACATCGTTAAATTTGCTCATCTCCACAGTTCCGCGATTAGAAGTGATAATATAATCCGCTCCATCAATATAAACATAAATTGTAGTTATCCTATAATTTGATGCTAAAACCTCATTTAATAATGTATAAACCTGAGTTACTTTTACTACATTATTAGCATCTGATTTAATGTTATTATAATTTTCTACAGTACTTAAATTATTAAGTACATCGCTTTGTGATATTCTCGCTACGTCTTTTAATATGCTGGTACTAAATAAAACATTTATGTTATTAACCGTTTTTAAATTAATTTCAGCTGTACTACCAATTTCATTTTCCGAGTAACTAATCATGGTATAATTAAAAATAATTCCTGTAATAATTAACGGAATCACTAAAAAAAGAGTAAATGCCAAAAAAAACTTCACAATCATTGGAAATCTGTTTACTGATATTTTTTTCATGAATATCCCCCTAAAACTCTACTCACACAATATAACAATTATACCACTTAGTTCCATATAATTACTAGTCCAAATTCCTGCATACGCCTTTGCAAATCATCTTTCCCCAAATTAAAATAGCGCACTGATTTTTTTATTAATCAATACGCTATTTAATAGGTTATTTTATTTTAATTTCCGTGCCCCCACGTGCCATTGTAATGTTCGGTTGTGGTGGAGTTGTCATTCCACTTCCTAAATAATAACTTGTATGTGGTGGTTGATTGTAACCTGTATTTTGAAACGCAACTCCAAGTCTATAAATAGGATCATGCATTAAAGTAGGTAATTTAGTTTCCGTTACATCACTAGTAGCATAAATTCTTAAAGCACTACTATCCTCCGTTCTCCAAATTACTTCTTCTCTCCAATCACCAAACAAATCTGCCTGCAAACAAGGATTACCTTTTGTTCCATTATTAGAATTAGTACCCGTCGCAGTTAATATGTTTACAGATTTTTTATTAACATAATCCCATTTGCTAATAGTTCCTGGACTTGCGAGGCCACCATAACCATTCCAATTATGATCAAGTAATTCTCTTTGCAAATCTCCATCCCACCATATAGCAAAGTTTGATGATGGTATCCCCTCAGATATTTTTTCTCCCTTAACACTATAAAGTCCACCTGTACTGCTATTCCATGCGCCATCTATTGCCCAAATTTCTTCACCTATATAATTTGGATCAATATCTGCCGAAAGTCCTCTTCCTGTATCAATTCCTGATTTAACGCCGAAAAGAATTTTTCCAGTCCCAGCATCTCTTATATCCATTCCGTAAGGTGAACCTTTTTCTTCTTGAACTTGATATATCTCAAGTCCTGGATTAGTAGGATCTAAATCACCAAAATGCATAGCATCTCCATGTCCAAGTTTTGTAGTATAAAGAGCCTTACCATCTTGATTTATAACAGCAGCTCCAGTAATAATCTCATCCATACCATCTGCGTCAACGTCACCGACACTAACATTGTGATTTCCTTGACCTCTATACTCCGTGTACTTAAGACCATTTGGATCTACTTCATCAAACTGACTATCGAAAGTCCATTGCTTAACAAATTTTCCATTCTTAAAACCATAAGCAACTATTGCCATTCTAGTATAATAACCACGTTGCATTACTACACTTGGTGTTTTTCCATCTAAGTAGGCTACACTTGCTATAAAACGATCCCCACGATTTCCATAGGTATCGCCCCATTCATTAATATCAGTAGCAAAAGCTCCTCTTTGGGGTTCATATACCTGGGTATCTAAAGCCTTGCCTGTTGCGCCCTCAAACATCGTGTGATATTCTGGTCCATCTAATATATAACCCCTTGCATTACTATAATCTTTATCTTCATCACCAATTATATTCCCTTCTCCATCTATTGTACCATCTGCTGTCCGAGTAGTAAGTTCAGCTTTACCATCCCCATCAAAGTCATAGACCATTATGTCAGTGTAATGAGCCCCTGATCTTATATTTTTCCCTAAGTCTATCCTCCACATAAAAGTTCCATCTAATTTGTAAGCATCAATATAAGTGTTACCAGTATATCCTGCCTGCGAATTATCCTTAGCATTAGTTGGTGCCCAATTTAGAACTATTTCATACTTGCCATCGCCGTCTAAATCGGCAACACTAGCATCATTTGCTGTATAATCATAGATTTCACCAGCTTTATTAATCCCTGCTGCTGGTTTTCTAATTGGTAGCTCCTTATAGTTATTTTCCCAGGCAGTAACCGTTTCCGATTGTGATTCTTTCGATTTTCCACCTATAGTACGAACATAATATTTTGAAGTTGTAGTTCCTTTTGCATCTAAATAATTTGTGCTTGATTTTATGGGTTTACTATTTATTTTAACATTATCTCTATATACATCAAATTCTAAATCTTGTGCTTCTGTACCAAGTAAACGCCAACTAACTAGGACTCCATTAGCTGCTTTTACCGCATTTATTCCGCGATCAATATTTTCCATTTGACGTTTTAAGACAACCTTAGCCCCTACAGTTAATGGATTAGCCTTGGAAGATTCTCCTCCTGCATTTACTGCTACCACCTTATAATAATAAGTTGCGCTGTCTACACTTTTTTCATCAACATACTTATTTTTATTTGTACTGCCAACATAGGTATATTTCATATCTTTGTATAATGACTTGTATATATTATAAGATGTTGCATTCTTTAAAGCATCCCATGTAAGTTTTAACTTATCCTTGCTTTCATATTTATACTCTAAGTCTTTTACTGCTTCAGATAAAACAGTTACACTGCTATCTGCTAATTTTCCTGTAACTTCAGTAGATTTTAATGACTCTCCATTTTCATCTATTGAAGATACTTTATAAAGATACTCAACCCCTACAGCTGCTTTTGTATCCCTATAAGTTACATTTGTAGAAGTTCCTATTTTACTGTAAGCATAATCCACCTTTGCCGCTCTGTAAATATTATAACCGGTTGAACCAGTTACTGTTGCCCAACTTAAATTAATAGCTGCCTGACTAGTAGCCTGACTATTAACTAAAAGTTCTGTTGGAACCGCTCTAAATGTAGCTGTAAGCTTTGCAGCTATAACCTCTGATAATGATGATTCACCACTAATATTCACAGCTGACACTTTATAGTAATACATTGCATTTGCTGCGCCTACATTACTGTCTATATATAATCCATTAGTTGAAGTACCTATCTTAGTGAAAGTACCACTTTCACTAGTAGATCTATACACATTGTAACTAGTAGCACCATAAGTGTATGTCCAGTCAATTCTCACTTTATAAATTCCAGCACTTGCTACCATAGAATTTAATGTGAGTCCTATTGGAGTAGATGGTTTATGAATAACCTTCTTTGTAGTTACTTTAACTGCTGCTGTTTTTTCTGATTCTCCAATATAATTAAATGCAGCGAACTTATAAAAATAGTCCTTATGTGCAGTTAAATTTGTATCTTTATAATGGTAATCATTATTGGCCTTTGTAGCCTTTCCTACTAATGCATAAGTACCATCTTTAGCATCAGATCTATATACATTACATCCTATTGCCAAACTAGTAGAGCTACTTGTTAATTGGACTACAGACCAACCAGCTTTGTCTACTATAACTTTTGATGGCACTGCTGGAACTACAGTTAACGCCTCTGGAACTGAAAGTGAACTAGCCGCATGCACACTTTCCATTGGAAAAATACTAAAAACGAAGAAAAATAAAATTAAAATGCTAATCGAACTAATTTTTTTTCTATACATTTAGTGCCCCCTGGTGTTTTATTTTTTAAGCTCCGATGCCACAATACTAGCAAGTTTTATAGCTCCTGCGCGATTAGGATGTAAACTATCACTCATAAAAAGCTTAGCTGTGGCTTCTTGACCTATTGATGTATAATATTTCGAGCTTAAAACATTAAGATCTATTAATGGAACTTTTTCCTCATCAGCCAAAGCGACTGTTGAATGTCTATACCATTTGTCTACAGCAGAGTGTACATTATTTAAATCAAAATCAGTTGCTTTTCCTTGTGAAGTTACGAGCACTACCTTTGCACCTTTACTTTTCACCTGCTTAATCATATCACGCATAATTTCTTTAAATTCCGCTTCTGTCTCATATTTTGAGTCATTAATACCAAATTCTAATATAAAGCAATCTCCTTTTTTAATATATTTCATTATAGATTCAAATTGTCCATCATCACGAAATCCTCTTGCAAACTGTCCACCTGTAGCCATATCTCTAATTTGATATTCCTTATTACTTAGGAATTGTGGCAACATCTGCCCCCAACCACACTGCAAACTAGTATCAATTGGATAATAGTTACATACGGTAGAATCTCCACTAATGTATATAGTCTTATCTGTTTCGGCCTTATCTGATATCTTTGTAATTTCAAGTGCACTTAACGTAAATGCTTTGCCTTCCTTACCTTCCGTCACAAGTATATTTAACTGTCCATCTGTAATAGGAATCTTAAATTTATCAGTAGCACCGTTACCGGTCATATTCATTACTTGATAAACGCCCTCTGCTGCTACACTTGTTCTTGAGGTATCCCCTAACGTCACCGCAACCTCATAAAGTCCATTTGGTAGATCTACATTAAATGTATTTGAACTTTTTGTGCCAAAAGTTAGGAACTGAACTGCATCACTTCCTGCCCCGCTACCAGCTGCTGTAACATTTTTCATGTTTACCGGAGTATTAAAACCATAACCCACAGATGGATTGTATTCTAGTGATGCACTAACATTTGTATAACCTGGCTCTGCCACGCCTCCAAAATCAAACTTATAATTTATTTGTTTTTCATTTGAATTCATAACATATTTTGAAATAGGTATATTAAGCGCTTTGATTTTTTGCGCCGTCATATTGGCAATCATATTTGCTCCGGCTTGTGTAAAATGAGTATAATCTGTTCCATTGGATGATACTAAATAATTAGGAAATACAGTCTCATATCCAACGGAGGTATAATAATCGATGCAAGTGTTCATCATATCAATTATTGGTGTGTTTGTTTCAATTGCTACCTGCTTCATTGCAATCACATAATCCGGAAAATCATTTAAAAATACTCCATTTTTGTAATTAAGCCTTGCTACAGGCGTAATCAATATAGGAATCGCTCCTATATCACGGGATTTCGTAATATATTGTTTAAGGTAATCCTTATAATTAGTATATGGGTCTGTATGACGAGCGGGAATATACGACGCATCATTATGACCAAATTGGATAAATAGGTAATCTTTTGGCCTAATTACGTTTAAAATATCATCCAGCCTGCCCTCAACAATGAATGATTTTGAGCTTCTTCCACCTATAGCTCTGTTATCAAACATCACATCTCTACTAAAATATTTTTCAATACATTGCCCCCATCCTGTTTGTGGAGTAAAGCTTGCACCATAAGTTTGCGCAGTTGAATCCCCAGCAATATAAACCATAGTGGGTGAATTATTTTTGAATGCACTTCCCGATACTTTAAAATCACAAATGCTTGCATAATCATTAGATGGAACATCTAAAATAATAATTTTCACATACCTTGCAAGGCCATTAAAAATGTCCTTTTGTTTTTGGATAGTACTGGTATTATTGCTTTTATCTATCCTTAAAGTCCAATGCAAATTATCTGTAGACGTTTCCACTCTATACTTGTAAACAGTATTTTTTTGCCACTTTACTTCAGTTTCTTTAAGCTCATAAAGGCCTCCCAAATCCACCGTCCAGTAATGGTTGTCACTTGTATCCGCAGCACTCCAATACGTTGATTGCTTACCATCATTACCATTTGATGCATCGTGCCCTAAAAGTTCACTATCAGATGTCGATGTTTTACCCATAGCAATATTGCTTGAGGCATATACTTTCTGAGGACTAACAAATAAACTTGCTGCAATAAACATTACAATAAGAATCATTGAAAATAATTTTGTAGATCTACCTCTTAATTGAATCATTTTCTTCACATCCCTTTATTAAGATTTTGATAATAAATAGATCTTTGATATTATATGAAATCACTTACGTAAGTGTTGTATACAATTTGTCTTTTCGTATCCTATCTGAATTATACATACTATTCGCCCATTTTGTAAATGTTTACTTTTGATTAAAGCTATCATTTTTGTCACAATTATACATTCCATCTACTACATTACAATTGCTAAAACTCTTTGTATATCAACATTCCAGTTCACTATTTTGCCTGTAATGAAACAAAAAACAAAAACTTCCAATTTCTATTACGACCTCTAAGATCGTAGTAATAACTAGAAGTTTTTGCGTGTTTTAAAGCTTAAACGGAACAGATTGTTAAAATAGCCTTCTTTTTTAACTACATTATGGCTTTTAACAATTCATCTCCAAACCTTTCTTTAATATACTCCATTATTAAGGTTTCACTTTTTTCAAGTCCCAATTCGCTTGTATTTATTGACAAGTCATATATGCATGCATTGTACATATCTGTTTCTGTAAATACCTTGTAATATTTTAATCTTTGCTTATCAATTTTTTCGTTTAAGTGTAGTGCTTCATCACCTGATATATTATACGATTCCCGAGTACGTTTCTTACGATAATCCACGTCAGCATGTAAAAAAATGCTTACATGTCTAGGATGGTTGCGAAGAATATAAGATGCTGCTCTTCCTATTATTACTGCTGACTTTTCATTAGCAACCTTTATAATAACATTTGACTCTGCTTTATGTGCTTTATCATCCGTAATTATTTCTACATTTGAAAAAGATGAAAGGTTACCATGTTCAGAATATGACAATATATTTTTCCATATACCATCTTGCTTCTCATCATATGATTCCATCTCTTCAACAGAAGTCTTCAAGTCCTTTGCTGCTTCTCTTACTATCTCATCATCATAATATGAAAATTTCAACTTTTCACTTAGTCTTTCACCTATTTCTTTTCCACCGCTTCCACTCTGACGATCGATTGTTATTATAATATTTGATTTATTCATATTTATCCCTCCACTGTAAGATTAAAATACTGTTTTTCAACTTAACTACACATTGTTTAATCTGGTAGTCCTACTTACTAATAATAATTTATAGCATACCATTTATATTCCACAAAACGCTATATTTTCCTCTTTTAATATTATTTATTCATATATTAAATTCTTCTACCTTGTATTTATATGCGTTATTCAATCTATTTTTACATCTATATCTCAATATATATTTCTAAAAAGCTCTTTAAATTCTTTCTTAATAATTAGAAAATCCCCTAAATCATTTAAAAATTGAAATAATAATGCTCTAGTTTCGAATTCATTTCTGTCCTTTGGTAGTTCCATGTCCCCATAATTTTTTCTAAGTAGTTCTAGCTTATTAATAAGTTCAATACAATCATTATCTTCATGAATATTTACTGCAACATCATTTGTGAACTCTGCCAATATTGTAGTTTGTTCATAGGTCATATAAACCCTAGAAAAATGCCTTTTCATTCTTTTTATAGCATCTAGTTGTAGCATTCTCATGTCTATATAACTTCCATAATAATCTTTGCTTTTAAACAAATTATTATTATTTATTCTTTGTGCCATTAATTTAGTGTTCACAATTAGTTTTTCAACTGTCAAAAGTACATTTTGCTCATAAATTGGCACTGCTTGAGTTACTAAGCTGGTAGCCATATCTGATAAAATTAATCTATATTGTTCTTCTATCTTCGCCTTGTTTTTTTCAAACTCTTCCTCTAAAGAAGCAGTATATAGATTAAATATCATTGCAACACCAATGCCTATTATAGTTAACTTTGCTTCATTTATAATCCACAAAATATTAATATTTGTACTTATTAAAAGATGTGTTGATAATACTGCACCAATAACCATCCCCTCGGTGGTTTTTGAAATATTGGTTAATGGTATAAATATAAGTAAAAACAGTCCAAATATCATAGGATTATTTCCAAATAATGTATATAACGTAAAAGATAGAAGTATAGCCGCAGTGGATGATATTATTCTCTTACCTGCAACTAATAGTGCCTCTTTCTTGGTATCTTGAATGCTTAAAATCGCAATTATACCTGAAGTTACTCCAAATTCTAATCCTATATAATTTGATATAGTAATTGCTATAGTGGCGGATAATGCTATCTTAAATGTTTTTGATTGTACAGTTTTGATTTGAAAGTTTTTCATCATTCCTTAATTTTTCTCCTTTTCACTTCACTCTTTAACAACAAGGTTAATCTATGTTTTTAATATTTGTAATCCTGCAATTATAGTCTTATTATACACTGAAATTCTATTTTATTGATTTTTACTTTTTAATGCAATTTAATATAGTTCCTTCTCCTAAAATTAAAAAAGCATATATCACTCCACCATTAGGAATGATATATGCTTTTTAATTTTGCATTTTGTAGGTCTCGTTAAACAATATTATAACATTAAATTATTCAGTGCATTTCCAACTTTGATTCCTAATATTAAAATTTAAGTTACCTTCTAGCTGCTTACAGTTTTAATATAGGATTTTAATGTTATTAAATAATATATACTATAAAGCAGAGCATAAACCAAAATCATAATAATAAGTTCTTTAGTAATATCAAATCCCATCATTTTGCCAAGTGGAATTGAAGCAACAAAAGTATTTATAGATGCCACAACCAATGGTGCTCCAAATAAAATCATAAGTTCCTTTGAAACAGCCTTTGTTATTTCAGGTGTGCTAACCCCTATTTTTCTAAGAATTATGAATTTATTTCTATCCTCAGAAGCTTCCATAGACATTTTAAAATATATAATGCTTCCTGTAGCTGTAATAAATAGTACTCCAATGAATAATCCAATGAAGCTCATCATCCCTGTTAATTTTAGACCATCCGTAAAATGATCATAAAATGTTAAAAGCTTATTTTCTGGTGGTATTTCACTTTTTAAATCCTTTATAAAATTTTGTGAAATGAAATCATTATTAAGAATATATCCCGTTACTTTATAGCCATTATCTTTAGAAATTGTACCCTTAATCTGAGAATAAACACCATCCCTTACAATGAGCGTTGGTTTGGAGTCATCAAGTGCCATAAAGTATTTCATACCAGTACCTGCTATTTTTAGATTATAGTCTTTATTTGTGCTCTTTAATTTAACATCTTTACCAATCACGCTTTTATCAGGAGTAAATGCGGCTATTTGAAAAAAATAGCAATCTGTATCGTTTTTTAAATTTACTTTTACATCTGATTTTTCATGACTATTAACTTCATTAAATTTACTTTCATTAAGAACTAAAAATGTATCATTAGTACCAGACAAGGGATTTTTAGCTTTTACGCGAAGAAACTCCATAGTATCCTTATACACAATCGAAATCTCTTTATGCTCTTTAATAGTATCGTTAAAAATCGTATCTGTATTATTACCATTTGTATATTCTACAGAAAATGGTCTCATGTTTCTTGAGTTCACTTCTACTTTATTAAAAAGTCCAAAACAGAAAATCATGGCACAAAGAGCTATCGTAGTTGTAACTGCTATCACACTTAGTGTACCTACATTACCTTTATATCTATAATAAAGCTGTGAAATATATATGAGTTTTGTTCCTTTAAAGAGACCTTTCTCATTCTTTTTATTAATATAAATAATTAAAGAAATAAAGCTTGTAAAAAATAATATAGTACCTATAACAACTAACAATACTACTATAGGGGCTATAAGAATATTAATAGAGAGCTTTCTAATAGCCATATAATATCCATAACCCAAGGAAACCATAGAAATGATGCCTATTATAAAAGTTAAAAAAGATACTTTTAATCCTTTCTCAGCTTTTTGGGATGAATTGAAAAGATCTATAAGGTTATCCCTGTATATAAGAATAGAACTGTGAATAGTAATTATTATAAACATAGCTCCAAATAATATAGAGCAAAATTTTAAAGCTTCTAAACTAATCTGAAAAGTCACATCACCTGTAGCTCTTATCATTACATATAATAGCATTATAAAAAATTTATTAAAAATCAATCCTAAAGCAATTCCAGAGCAAAAGGCAAAAGCTATAGTTATAAGATTTTCTATAAAGTTTAGTATTACAGTCTGTTTTTTAGACATGCCTAGTAACATATAAGTTGCGAACTCTTTTTTTCTTGACTTTATAATGAAAGAATTAGAATACCATATAAAAAACGCTGAAAAAGCTGCAATCATATATGCAGCTATGATAAATAAAACCATAAGGCTTTTCATATCACCTAGTTGGAGTTTTACATCTTTATTATTTATAATAGACATAAATAGATATAATGCAAAAACACTAAAGGTGGAACTTATAAAAAATGCCCAATAATTTTTAAAGTTTTTCTTTATATTGTTTACAGCCATACTAATTAAGGTCATCTGCACCACCTCCTATGACTGAAAGAATCTTTAATACATTTTGATAAAAATCCTTTCTTGATTTGTCACCTTTATAAATTTCATTAAATAGTTTACCATCTTTAATAAATATAATTCGCGTGCAATAAGATGCTGCAAAGGCATCATGAGTAACCATAATAATTGTAGCTTTATTTTTATCATTTAAATTTTCGAGGCAGCCTAGTAATTCTTTGGAAGCTTTGGAATCTAAAGCACCTGTAGGTTCATCAGCAAGTACCATAGAAGGCTGCGTAATCATTGCCCTTGCAGCAGCTGCTCTTTGCTTTTGTCCGCCTGATACCTCATAAGGATATTTGTTTAATATATCATTAATGCCAAGCTTAATACTTATTTCTTGTAGCTTTGCCTTTATAGTCTTATAAGGAGTTTTCGATAAAGCCAAGGGAAGCACAATATTTTCCTTTAGCGTCATAGTATCAAGTAAATTAAAGTCTTGGAAAATAAACCCTAGTTTTTCCCTTCTAAACTTAGACAAATTTGGCTCCTTTAGCTTGGTTATGTCATCACCACTTATTAAAACACTTCCTGAAGTTGGTTTATCAATAGTTGATATTACATTTAAAAAAGTTGTTTTTCCTGAACCAGATGGTCCCATTATTGCTACAAATTCACCATTTTCTACTTTCAAATTTATATTATCAAGTGCTGTATATTTTACACCTCCAAATTTTGATCCATAAACTTTTCTTAAATTTTCTATTTTTAATACTTCTGTCATTATAAAGACCCCCGTAACATTAATTATTTTGAATATGTTTTACACTCTTAGTATACAAAAAAGCAAAATATACCGCCATTGCTTCGGCTTACATTTTGCTCTTTCAACTTACATTTTTGTAACATCATAATAATTATCCCATTTCAAAAAATGAATAATTACTTTGGTTCCTTTACCATATTCTGATTCTAGACTAATATAATGACCAAGTTTTTTAGCAATCTTTTGTGAAAGGTACAAACCCATTCCACTAGCTTTCAAGTTTTCGTTTCTTCCATTAAAACCTGTAAAGGACTTTTTAAACAATCTATTTATATCTTCTCTTTTAATGCCTATTCCAGTATCTTCTACTATTAATAAAGCTTCTTTTTCGGCTTCAATATGTTTAAATATTATACTTCCACCATTACTGGTATATTTTAATGAGTTTGATAGGAGCTGATCAATTATGAAAAGCAACCACTTTTTGTCAGTATCTATAATAAGTGTTTCAGGGACTTTATTTATTAATTTAATGTGTTTTTTTATAAATATAATTGAATGTTTTTTAATGCTTTCTTTAATTAATTTGTTGATACTTACTTCTGAAAGAATATAATCCTCAGAAAAACTATTACTTCTAGAATAACAAAGCACCTTTTCAACATAATCATCAATCTTTTCAATTTCTTCCTTTAATGATTCACAGCCTTTCTCCTCACTCTCAAGTAGTAACTTTGAGGTGGTAATTGGCGTTTTAATTTCATGAACCCAAGCAGTCATAAACTCTGCATTTTCTTTGAAATCTGTTTCCGTGACCCTTGCCATTCTCATGAAATCTTCATAAATCATCTGAATTATCTGAGCATATATTTCATCTCTATAATCCATCGGGCTAGGTAAAATAGGAGTTTTATCCTCTGAATCTTTTACGAATAAAAGCTTTTTAATATTTTGAAATTGTACATAATAATCTATACTTATATAAATTATTAACATAAAAAAAGAAACGAATATAATATAAAGAACATTAGAAGTAAGTACTCGGTTTTGTCTGTCAAAACATATAGTTAATAAAATAAAGCCCATGAGAATAAAATAAAATACTAAGAGCCTAAGGTTTTCCTTTAAATATTTAGTAAACTTCATTTAACAACATATCCTTGATTTATAATAGTCTTAATAAAATCTATAAGCCCAATTTCCTTTAGCTTTTTTCGGAGTCTATTTATATTAACTGTTAGTGTATTGTCATCGATGAAGTTTTCATCCTGCCAAAGCTCTTGCATTATAGCCTCTCTGCTTACTATGTTTTCATGTTTTTTCATTAATATGTATAGTATTTTAAATTCATTTTTAGTTAGTTCAATTGATTTTTCATTGAAATATAACATGTTATCTCTTAGTGATAACACAACTCCTTTATAATCAATGGTATCCATACTTGTATCTCCATAAGAATAGGTTCTACGTAAAATTGCATTTATTTTTGCCATAAGTATATCCATTGAAAAAGGTTTTGTAATGTAATCATCCGCGCCCATATTCACGGCCATAATAACATCCATATTTGTACTTCTAGAAGATAAAAATATGACTGGCACCTTAGAAATGCTTCTAATCTTATTACACCAATAAAAGCCATCAAAAGCAGGCAGATTTACATCCATAAGAACAAGTCCCGGATTTATCCTAGTGAATTCTTCAAATACATTATTGAAGTTATCAACTGCATAAGCCTCAAACCCCCACTTGCCAAGGGATTTTTTTATTATATCCCTAATTTTCTCTTCATCTTCAATTACTAATATTTTATACATAATATCCTCCCTAAGTGGTTTTACAAAATATCATGACTGCTGCAGTTCTTACTTGGCTACAAGTAACAGTTGCATTTGTAATTAATACTTCAGATATAATGTACATTTCATACTAATTATACTATAATAATCTTTAATTGGATATAACTGTTACCCCTGGGGTGAATGGATGTACCCCTGGGGTAAATGGATGTATTGGAGGTAATGCTAATTGAAGATACTAATTGTTAATGGTAGTGCACATAAAGGAAACACATGGACGCTTGTGGAAATAATAAAAAAACATATGCAAGAAATTTCACATAATAAAATAGTGTTTGACGAGATACATTTGGCAGAAATAAATCTCCCCTTTTGTATCGGATGTAGTTCATGTTTAATTAGAGGAAATAAAAGTTGTCCTCATCACTTGGAAGTACAAAAATTTATTGACAAAATCGAAGAAAATGATGCCACAATTATTGCGAGCCCTTGCTATGCCAATCATGTGACTGCATTGATGAAGAATTTTATAGATCATTTAGCTTTTAACACTCATAGACCAAAATTTTTCAAAAATAAAATGTTAGCAATTTCAACTGCAGGTGGGAGTGGTGCTAAAAAATGCACAAAATACTTACGAGAAACTTTTATGTGTTGGGGATTTAATCATGGATATGAACTTCCAGTTATATCCAATAGCTACGGAGGATATAATCCTTCCCCAAAAGTAGTTAAAAAGGTCAAAATAGTTGCTGAAAAATTCTATATGGATGTATCTTGTGGAAAATTATATTCTCCAACATTTGTGAGTTTGTTAGTTTATAATATTTTTCGTGGGATGAGCCATTCTGGAACTGAGGGTGAATTTTATGACAATGAGTATTGGAAAAAGACTGGACTAGTTGATGTTGCCTATGCGACGGAAATACCCCTTCCATTATACAAACATGTTTTGGGGAATATCATATATTCCATTTCGAAGAAAGTAGCTAAAAAGACAAAAATAACTTACAATAAATAAATTATTTATAATGCCGACCCATGCAACCTCCTTTTCGGCATTATCAATTGGCTTATCAATGAATGTTCCATACATAATAGACATTATTTTGACAAGCCCAATTAAATATGGGCTTGCTTGCAACGAAATAGAAGAAAAATGTATACTAAATATCATACTAATAGAAATTACTCTAAATCCTTCGCTTTCATAATTTCTATTTCTCTTTCTTTTTGCTCTTTCAGTTTTTTGCGTCCCTTATCCCATTCTTCTAAACTCCAAAGAAAAGGAAGTGCTAAACTTAAGAAACTTCTGAACCCGAAATTAAGTCCTGCAAAAGAGAAAACAAAAACAGCAAATAAGATAATAATTATTGGTATGATGCTACCCCAAGCCCAACTTTCCAACTTGCTCAATACAGATTGAGCAGCCATAAGTAAAACTATACCTACTATAACAATAATTGTGACAACAAATTGTGACATACTATTTTCCTCCTTGTGATTCTTTGTATTTTTCAATAATAAGTTTAGCAGTTTGTAAATCTATTTTTGAGTCAACAGCTAAACCTTTAATAAATGATTGAAATGGTTGTTCCTCTTTTTTTTGGTAGAGTTCTATTTTTTGAATAAGCTTATCCAATCTTAACCTAACTGTTGGATAAGAAACTCCATAAAGTTTGGCAATTTCTTTTAATGAACCTGACAGTAAAATAAAATTTTTAAAAAAAGTAGCATCCTCTTGCTCCAAAGCAAGTATCCATTCAGGTATTTTATCGATATCCATTTAAACTCTCCTTTCATAATATATTCAATAATATTAAGTATAACCTTAATTATATTAAAGTCAATAGTGATTATATTTTAGTAAATTTAATCTTTCTTCACAAATTTCTATAACCATCTATTATTGCTATGTTTTTTTGTGTACATTTTATACTAATTATACTATAATAATCTTTAATTGGAGATAACTGTTACCACTGTGGTAAATGGATATTTATAGGTAGGAGGATATCAATGGAATATATTTTACAAGTCAAAAATTTATTAAAGATGTACGACAAAACGGAAACAGTATTAAAAAATGTATCAGTTAATTTTGTACGTGGAACATTTACTACAATAGTAGGGCCAAGTGGATCTGGTAAATCAACATTATTAAATATCATATCAGGCTTACTAACGCCTACAGATGGTGAAGTTATTTTTAAAGGGATAGATATTACAAAGTATAATAATGAAAAACTGGCTTTTTACAGAAGACATAATGTAAGCCATATATTTCAGGAATATAATTTGCTTGATGATTTAACTGTAAAAGAAAATATATTATTAGGCATGGATGATAAATCACAAAGAAAGTATCTAGATGATCTTATGAAAGATTTAGGAATTATTGAATTTCAGGATAAGTTTCCGAGTCAACTATCAGGAGGAGAGCAGCAGAGAGTATCCATTGCAAGAGCTATGATTAAAAAGCCTGAATTAATATTTTGTGATGAAGCAACAGGAGCACTTGACGAGAAAAACAGTAAAAAAGTAGTTTCTTTACTATGTGAAATACAGAAAAAGTATAAAACTACAGTAATATTTATAACTCATAATCAAGAAATTGCAAAGACATCAGAAAGAATCATAACAATGAAGAATAGTACAATCAGTAGCGATTATTTTAACAATAACAGAATAGATGCGCAGGATATGAAATGGTAGAAACTAATATCTCATACGAGGTAAATATATATGGAATATATTAGTAAACAGATTAAAAAAGATTTCATGAAAAATAAGAGTTATGTACTGGTGATAGTTTTAATGGCTCTGTTTACGACATCAATGTTTTTATTTATTAGATATTCAGTCGATAAGAATGTAACAAATGTAAATGATTATATTCAAGCATATAATCAAGAAGATTTCCGATTCAAAGTGGATGTATTTTATGATAGACAATTGCGGCAGGACATTATCCGGAAATATAATATATCAGACGAAGACATAAAAAAATATGGAATTGAAACCATTATAAAAAATAAAAATATAGATGTTTCTGAATTCGAAACCCAGCTAGCAAAAAAGTTAGGAAATAAATATAGTTTTATGTTTGCTAAAAGATCAATAAAAAAGATTGTGACCAGTTACAAAACATATTATTTTATTAACAATCTAACAGATGTTAATAAAACTAATCTCTTAGAAGGAAGACTTCCGAAAAAGGATAATGAAATAGCAGTTCTTCCTGGATATGCAAAAAAAAATGGAGTGAATATTGGAGACACTATCAAAATAAATAACACCACCTATACAATTACAGGTTATATTTATTTACCAGATTATGTAGCATTTGTGCCATACGGTGAACTGGAACAAACATTTGATAATGCTTCCTTTGTAATTGCTGGTGGCAATACATTTAATCTGATATCTGGAAACTTAACGGAATATTTCTGTGGTAAATATAATAAAAATGTGGATGCTCGAGCTATAAAAAGTAATATAAATAATAATAAGAGTTTTAAATACTTTGAAGAATCTTCCAAAATTGATGGAGATTCACTTCCAACTATGGGGCTTAACTCAAATAGATCATTAGCATTTACATTTTTGCTATCATTTTTAGTTGTAACTGTATATGTATATTCCATGTTATATAAAAAGTTTATCCAGTTATATAGAAAAAAATTTGGATTGTATAAAGCATTAGGATTTACTACAGGTAAAATTGTTAAAGTATTGCTTGGCTGTACACTTCCATATATATTTATCGGAAACATCTTAGGAACAGTTACCGGCTACTTTTTATCGTCGGTCCTAGTTAATCGCTTTGTAGAAACTTATTGTTTTGATGGATTTACAAAGGGATGTAATATAAGTACCTATGCATTGGGTATATTTTCATTGCCGGTAATCAATATCATTGTGATTTTAATATATGTATACCTTTTTTATAAAGAAGATGCATCATTATTAATGAAAAGTAAAGTTATAAAAAACAAGATGGGTTTATATACATCTTTCTGTAATGTATTATGCAGATTGGTTCCTGAAAAGAATAAAGTTTCTTATAGAATACTATTTAGAAAAAAATCAAATATCATAATGAGCTTTGGAGCTGTAGCAATAGTAAGTACGTTATTTGTAACAAGTATATCACTCTACAGATCAAGTGGATATGCAATGGATAATCAGTTTGAAGGTGTTAGCTATAAAGCAAAAGCGATTAGCGAGGTATACACGAATGACAGGGATGATTACGAAGACTTTATTCAAGTATCAGCAGAACTTTTAATGAAGGATGAGAAAAATAATTTCGACATTATTGGACTTCAAAGAAACAGTAAATATATGAAATTGCGTAATGAAAGCAAGGAAATAACAATAGTTAAAGATAGTTTTATTATATCAAAAGGCGTAAGTATTTTATACAATTTAAAAAAGGGAGATCAGATTAATTTAAAGCTAAATGGATTGTCAAATAATGAAACAATAACAGATGTATGTAGCAATGGTGGTACTTTTATGGTATACACAAGCAAAGAAAAGCTTGCAGGAATGTTGGGTGTGTCAAAAATGGTACATAATGGAGTTTTCTATTCTACAGATACAATAAAAGCAAGTAATAATTATACTAAGATAATAACCCTTGATGAAGAAAAGACAGTTATAAAAGTAGGTTCTTCTTCAAATCAATCAAGTGCCATTATAAATCAGGTAATCGCGGTTATCTCCGGCCTTGTCTTGTTCTACCTTGCAATACAAGCTGGTTTTCAGGATAGTGAAAAGGACATATTGATAATGCGTAAATTAGGTTATTCTGGTAAAGAAATTTTCAAGATGATTATAGATGTTTACAAAGGATTAATCATTATGTTTTATTTACTGACATATCCAGTAGCCATGTATATATCGAAATCTATACATGTAAGTATATCAAAACAAACGAATGATTATATACCATTTTCTACCAATATATTTATATTTGTCGCAGGATTTATTTTAATACTTACCTGTTACGAGTTAATTGTAACTTGTTTTAAGCTACAAATGAGCAAAAAATTAAATCAATTACAGTAGAATAGCTTTACATAAGAGATTGATTTCTACTATTTTATTCTTTCCAGTACCCAGAATGATTAAGAGAAAAATAAAATGACGTGAAACCAAAATTCACGTCATTTTTCATGTTCTATACCCTCATTCAAATTTAATATATATAATAAATACTTAACTTCATATATTAGTATCTAATTGAGAATAAACAATACTTTTATCCGTTACTTATTATTTTCAGCATAAAATTTTAAAGCTTCTCCCATAAATTTAGATGAACCACTGCCATATTTCTTGTCCATTACTTTGATATACATAGGATTTGACAAATAAAGTTCTGCTGTATAACCCCAATGATTTTCTCCCTCATCTACTTTTAAAGTTTCATTTATTTTTCGGTTCTCATTTGCTATTTGAGAAACAATTTGTTGAATCTCTTTTGAAGTAGTGTCTTTACTTAAGTCCGATCCAAGTTTTTTATATAGTGTTTCTATTTTAGGCTCATAATCTCCCAAATAAATTTTTAAAGCTTTTCCCATAAATTTAGACGAACCCTCTCCATATTTTTTATCCATTGATTCTATCCACGACATGCCACTTCCATCATAGTTTTTTTCTAAGCCCTTAGGAAATTCCAACAAAAGTTTCACCATAATGTTCCAATAATAATCTCCAAGCTCATTTTTAAAAACTTCATAATCTCTTTTAGCTATACCCGTTATTTCACCCGCAATATCTTGAATTTCATCTGAAGAAGGATCTTTACTTAAGTCAGCTGTAAGTTTTTTATATAGCTCTTTTAATTTAGGATGTCTATCATAAATACACTCTTTTTTAAAATCATCAATTTGTTCTGCTTTAGTCATTGCATCACTATTAAAAATTTTCTTCATAGATTCCACATATTTTTTTATACTTCCATATTCCTTTACAGCCATTTTAGCAATTTCAGTTTCTTTAGATTTACATGTTTCAATTAATTCATCATATTTATCCATACTGCCATAAGATTTAATTATAATGTCTTTGTGTTCAGTTTTAAACCCTTCTAGTGCATTATAATATTCACTCATATCAAATTCTTTAAAACTCATTGTATTTTCTCCTTTTAATGTTTTATTTACAAGATCTATTAAACCATTTAATCTGTTGCGCTTTAAAATAAGCAACTTTTCATGACTTTTTAGTGCTTGCATTTTATCAAAGTGGGCACTAGCCATGATTTCTTTAACTTCTTTCAAAGGTATATCAAGTTCCTTAAAGAATAAAATTTGTTGCAAGGTTTCAAAAGCTTCATCGTCATAAAGTCTGTAACCTGAGTCTGTGAAATTACTTGGTTTTAGCAATCCTATTTTATCGTAGTAATGTAGCATGCGCACACTTATTCCTGTCAAATCCGAAACTTGTTTTATTGTTTTCATTGCTGCACCTCCAACTTTGATTTTAAAGCTATCAATACTGCCAGACACTCTGCCGGCCATGAGTTTTTGTCAATATACTTAAGCTCTATTTTTATATTACACTATGACACTGTGTTAGGGTCAACACTTTTTTACAACTTTTTTATGAGCATCTAATTTAGTTAGAGAAAATAATTTAAATCACTTTAAATAAGATGTATAAGCCTGAGTGAAAAATATAATTATACGATTTAACATATTAAGGTAGTCTATTAATATACTATTAGTGTGGTATATAATATTAATAATTTATTTCTATTATGGAACACGGCAATATGAAATCGTTCTCACAACATTGCATATCAGTATTAATAAATATCTTAAAGTTACAAAGTCCTACTATTTTAAATCACTTAAAATTTAAAAAAGAAAGAGGGATGTAAACAATGAGAATGAAAAAAATATTTTGTCTTCTAATAACCGGAATTATGCTTACTAGTCTATCTGCATGTGGTAAAAAAGATAGTAAATCCACAGTTGCTACTGCAACGAAGGAAAGCACCAAAAGTACAGGGAAAGACATACACATTGCATCATGGAACAATGCAGCAGATAATTTAACAACGATTGCAAAAGCTTTCAATCTAACACATGAAGGTAGCGGCAAGGTTATTATTGATTATGCAGATAGTGATTATTCAAAACTTAAACCTACACTTGCTTCGGGTAGTGGTGTACCTGATATTTTTCAAACTCAAAATCGTGATATACCTGCATTTTATAACAATTATGGGTTAAAGTCATTTGCTGATATAAGTGATATTGTTAACCCGGATTCTGCAAATTGGGTAGATTTTGCATTAGAGACATGTAAAGCAAAGGACGGTAAATACTATTCAATTCCATGGGATATCGGACCAGTTGCCCTGTACTATAGAACTGATGTATTTAAAGCTGCCGGAATTGATGTTTCCACATTAACAACTTGGGATAAATATATTGAGGCAGGCAAAAAAATAAAAACAAAAGGTAATTATTATTTAGAAGCATACAATTTTAACGGTTCTACTTGTCAAGATGAATTTATGATTTATCTAAATCAATTAGGAGGACAATATTATGATAAGGATGGTAAAGTAAACTTAGCATCTGAGCAAATGATTAAAGCCTCAAATTTAATTAATAAAATGGCTGATGCAAAAGTTGCTATGGATATTCCAAATGCATGGGATGATAGGATTAAAGCAATTAATGATAATAAATTAGTAGCATTCGCGTATCCAGGTTGGTTCATGGGAACAATGAAAAATTCATGTGCAACTACTTCTGGTAAATGGGGTATTATTAAAATGCCTGCTTTTGAAGAAGGAGGAAACTCTTATGCTAATGCTGGAGGTTCTATACTAGCTGTTTCTGCTAAAACTGTAAATTTACCTTTGGCAAAAGAGTTTTTATCATATGCAATGAAAACTAACGAAGGTAACGATGTAAACATGAAATTTGGTGAGTTCCCTTCATACAAACCTGCATATGAAACAGAATTTTTCAAATCTAAAAATGAATATTATGGCGGCGTGGAAGTTGGTACTATTTTCTCGAAATTAACTGGTGCTAAAGCAACTACTTGGGGTCCTTACTTTACAGATGTTTCAGCTGGTTTAAAAACTGCTGCTGGTAATATATTAGCTAACAAAATGGATCCTAAAACTGCTTTAGATGCAGCAACAAAAGCTGCCCAGAATACAATAGATGCTAAATAACTTTATTAAACCATAAAACTTTCATTCATATGTAATGAAAGCTTTGTACCATACATAGGTACGAAGCTTTTATTTTTAAAACTTCCATAATAAGAAAGGAAGGTGATCATTTTGAAAGAAAACACCAAAAGAAAGATAATACCATGGATGTTCTTAGCGCCATTTCTAATTATATTTTTAACTTTTATGGTATATCCAATCATTTATTCACTTGCAATTAGTTTTACAAAATACAGAGGTGGAGAATTCGTTCCTGTTGGATTATCTAACTTTAAATTTGTTTTAACGGATCCTACTTTTCTAAAGGCAATTAAAAATACATTTACAATTTTGATTATTCAAGTTCCGATTCAAACTATGCTTGCACTTGTAATAGCAAATTTTTTAAATAGCAGGAACTTGAAATTCAAAGGATTTTTTAGAATGTTTGTATTTATGCCTGTACTTATAGATACAGTAAGTTATTCTATTGTATTTTTACTCTTCTTTAGCAATAGTAAAGATGGTTTAATTAATAGTTTAATTAGTATGTTAGGTGGATCATCCGTTGAATGGATGAATGTAGCATGGTTATCAAAGATTGTAATTATTACTGCATTAACCTGGAGATGGACAGGTTATAACGCCATTATCATCTTAAGTGGTCTACAAAATATAGCTGCTGATTTATATGAGGCAGCCTCTATCGATGGAGCTACTAAAATAAAACAGTTTTTTTCGATAACATTACCAGGGGTAAAACCAGTGTTACTGTTTTCAGTAGTTTTATCAGTAAACGGGGTACTTCAGTTATTCACAGAGACAAACTTAATTACTAGAGGCGGGCCTGTTGATGGAACTTTAACAATTGTTCAATATTTATACAATACGGGATTTGTTTCATTTAACTATGGGGTTTCATCTGCTGGGGCATATATTCTTGCGGTTATGATTGCTATTTTAACCTTTATTCAGATGAAAGTGACGAAAGGAGATTAAGTTATGGCTGAAATAAAAAAATCTAAAAGCGTAAAAGGGTCTGGACTTGTTTATGTTATATTAACAATTGTTGCTATAGTATGTTTCTTTCCGTTTGTATGGACTATCATTGCATCATCTCATACAAACACGCAAATTTTCCAGAGTTCTAAATCATTTGTTATAGGAACGAACTCTATTAAAAATTACATCAACCTTATGGCATTCTCTAATATTTGGAGAAATTTGTTTAACAGTATTTTTATTGCCACAGTATATACGATTTTAGTCTGTATAATTGATTCAATGGCTGCCTTTGCATTTTCTAAATATAAA
Organism: Clostridium sp. DSM 17811; assembly: GCF_018861905.1. Lineage (GTDB taxonomy): Bacteria > Bacillota > Clostridia > Clostridiales > Clostridiaceae > Clostridium_AD > Clostridium_AD frigoriphilum. Next base: position 78,742 of record NZ_JAHLDU010000007.1, on the reverse strand, counting down.
TTTAAAGGAAGGGACGTTCTTTTCTTTATTTGTGTATGCTCCATGTTCATACCACAGCAAGTTACATTAGTCCCCCTTTTCATGCAACTTTCAGCAATGAATTTAATTAGCAGTCCATCAGCAGTTATTTTGCCGGCACTTGCTAGTATCTTCGGAGTATTCTTAATGCGTCAGAACCTTATGGCGTTCCCGGATGAACTTATGGAATCCGCAAGAATCGACGGAGCTAATGATTTCAGGATGTTTTTTCAGATTGTCGTACCAACTATGAAACCAGCATTTACTTCTTTAGCTATTTTATCATTTGTTCAACAATGGGGTAATTATTTATGGCCATTGATTGTTCTAAATACTAAAGATTCTTTTACTATCCCGCTAGTTTTAGCATTAATGCGGGCTGGTGGAAATATAGTAGATTATGGTGCTATTATGGTTGGAGCTGTTATGGCATTAGTTCCAGTACTTGTATTATTTCTCTTTTTTCAGAAGAATTTTATACAAGGTATGCTTAGTGGATCTTTAAAAGGATAAGATAATATTTCAAAAAAATGAATTTTATTTTAAAAAATAATTCATAAAACTATTGACGAATTATAAAATACGAAGTAAAATGAAAGGAATTCAAAAACAAAATTCATATAATCAATATAAAAGCCTTGATGGGAAGAGTAGTTATTATGAAATAGTCAAAGCGAATCAGTGGTGGTGAGAGACTGATACTAATCAAATGGTGAAGAACATCCCGGAGCTTCCAAACGAAATTTATTAAGAGTAGTATTGGACGGAGCCAAACCGTTACATCTTGGACAGTATCGAATTTATATTAATTCCGTACTGATTAAAGTGAGCTTTTTAAGCTAATTTAGGTGGTACCGCGGAAGTATAAGTCTTTCGTCCTATTTTTTATAGGATGAGGGCTTTTTTTTGTATCTAAAATTAAGGAGGTTAAAGTCCTAAATGGACTTTAACGGGTAATTTGTGAGCGGATCGAGCGGGTTTAATTACCACCTGTTCCGACTAAAAGGAGGATATTAATATGTGTACAATTATGTGTTATACAGGAACAGATATGAAACATGATAAATTTGCAGAGGCTCTGCAAAGAACCGAATCTAGAGGACCAGATATGACAGAGATTCTTACTTTACCGTCTGGTATTTTAGGGTTTCAAAGACTTTCTATTATGGATTTAAGTTTCAGCGGAATGCAACCATACACAAGAAATACAGATGCATCCATCTGTAACGGTGAAATTTTCGGTTTCCGTGAAATTAAGAAAGACCTAATAGAAAAAGGACATAAGTTTATTTCTAATAGTGATTGTGAAATATTACTTCCAATGTACTATGAATATGGGCTAGATATGTTTTCAAAATTAGATGCAGAATTCGCAACTGTAATATACGATGGAAAAAAGGACACTTTCATTGCAGCAAGAGACCCAATTGGAATCCGTCCTCTCTTTTATGGTTATTCCGAATCAGGTAAAATCATATTTGCAAGTGAAGCGAAAAATTTAATTGGTCTTACGTACAAAATCATGTCATTTCCACCAGGCCATTATTATGCTGATGGTAAATTTACATGCTACTGCGATATCGCAGAAACTAAGGGTGCTTATTGCAATGATGACATAGAAGTTATCTGCAGCAAAATTCATGATAAATTTGTAACTGCTATAGAAAAACGTATGGATGCTGATGCTCCAGTAGGTTTCTTGTTAAGTGGAGGCCTGGACAGCTCCCTTGTATGTTCAATTGCTCAAAAAATGTATCCTGGAAAACCAATTAAAACCTTTGCCATAGGTATGACTGAAGATGCAATTGACCTTAAATATGCTCAGGAAGTTGCAGATTACATTCATAGTGATCACACAACTATATATATGACAAAAGAAGAAGTGCTTGGATCACTTGAGCAGGTTATTAAACTTCTTGGAACCTACGATATTACCACGATAAGAGCAAGTATGGGAATGTATTTGATTTGCAAGAAAATACACGAGATTTCTGATGTCAGAGTACTTTTAACCGGTGAAATTTCTGATGAGTTATTTGGATATAAATATACTGATTTTGCTCCAAATGCAGAGGAATTTCAAAAGGAATCACAAAAGAGAATAAGAGAGCTTCATATGTACGATGTACTTCGTGCAGACCGTTGTATCAGCTCAAATTCTATAGAAGCAAGGGTACCATTTGGCGATTTAGATTTTGTAAAATATGTTATGTCCATAGACCCTGAAAAGAAATTAAACAAATACAACATGGGTAAATACCTTTTAAGGCATTCGTTTGAAGGTGATTATCTACCAGATAATATTTTATATCGTGAAAAAGCAGCATTTAGCGATGCTGTAGGGCATTCTATGGTAGACTATTTAAAAGAATATGCCAAGGATTGCTATACTGATGAAGAATTTGAAAAACTATCTAACAAGTATAAATACAATTCTAAACCATTCACAAAAGAATCATTGTTATACAGAGAATTGTTTGAAAAATATTATCCATTACAATCAGAAATGATAGTAGACTTTTGGATGCCAAACAAAGAATGGGAAGGCTGTAACGTAAATGATCCTAGTGCCAGAATGTTGTCAAATTATGGTGCCAGTGGAAAATAATCAAGAAAATACTCATAAAGGAGCTATCTCAAAGTTTTATTATGAGATAGCTCCTTACTAGTTTTAAATGGTGCAACACCATTTCAATATTTTTTGCGATAACCTATATCTTAAACTAGTGTGAAGAAGAAATAGGGATCTCTATTTTAACTTAAAAGTTCTTGGAGCCACTCTATAGGTTAAAACCAATGCAACCCCCATATATACAAGAGTTGTTATAATAATCCCTGCAGTAAAATAATATGGAGGAGTATGAATTTGAAGACATGCATAACAAGCAAGATACATAACCATATTTACGAATTTAAATAACGGACTTTTTACCGTTAACTCTGCTGTATAAGGCTGTAACACGTAATACATAAACAAATGATGTATGGAAAAAAAGCAAGCTAAACAGAGTATGCACAAAAATAATGGCATCATGCTAATAAGCTCGTAACTGTATCCACTGGCCACTATAATACAAACTATAGCAGCACATAAAGTTAAAGCAGGTATCAGATTAAGAATAACTACCCGCTTAAGCCTAGACGTAAAATTAGATAAAATCACACTACCCTCTCGGTAATAACCATATCTTAATAAACTAACATCACAATTATAAAACATGGCCTTACAAATTCTTTCCCCCGTTGACATGGTATACATAATAAATATTAATATTGGAATACTTTTTTTAATTTCAGTCACTAACATTGTCCTTTTATTTGGCATAAAAAATACCAAATACATTCCAATTAAAAATATAACACATATTAATACAACTCTTTGCTTTATAGGCTTAACCATTATTCTTCTAAAACGAAGAAAAAATAATGAATTTAAATATTCATATCCTTTCTTTTCGTCATATTTTTTTGTATTTAATTCTTCCTTACTCATTCTCTTTTCATCCAATTTTACTGTTGAAAAAGTAGCGCCCTTTCTAATAGCTTCTACATTATATAATTTATCCTTAGTTAATAAAGCTTTTGCAATTAGTGTATATTTTATATATTTCCATAGGTATATAAATGATACTACGCCTAGTCCTAATAGAATAATTACAACATAAACATTAAATAATATTGGATTAAAATTAATTGCATGTCCAAAACATGGTAATGCATAAGCAAGAAAAAGCCCGCCAATCACTACTACAGATATAAATATTGCTTTCTTTTTAATCAAAACTTCTTTCTTATCATATATATGGAGCTGTAAACCTTCACCAATTAATTTCAAAGCTGTTAATTCCGCAACTAGCACTATAGCTTTTAGTGGCGAAAATCCTATTATTATTCCTATAATGATTACTGGAATTACAAAGTATATAAAATCTGTTATATTTCTATATACTATCTTTGACAAATAGTATTCTCTAGCATCAGCCTTCATTAAGGTTATCATGTTAAAGGCATCTTTATTGTTTTCATCAAAAATTATACTTTTTATAATTGGTCCTAAAACAAAACTTAAAAAGAAAAGTATATGTATGAAAATAGGTTGCATCTTTGTTATATCTTTAGTGATTAAATAGGAAGGCAAAATAATCATTATACCTAAATATATGGCTTTCCCTATGAATCCTGCGAATACTCCTAAAATTTCACGTATTACCCCTATAATTAGTTTAGCGTGAGTTTTTTCATATAAATTATCAGGAATTTTTTTTCCCAGAAGAGGTATCCTTTTAAGAAAATAAATAAAAGTATTAGCTTGCTCTGCAAAAGATACCTTAAAACTATTAATAAATGTACTAATCATTCCCCCCCTCCTTCAAAATCTTCATAATCTTCTCTTCAAATTCAGCACTTTTTAGAATCTCACTATCCACTTCTTCTAAAATGCAATTATTTAGAACCAATATTTCATCGCATAAATCTGTAGCTAATTGAAGAATATGAGTAGAAAAAATAATAATATGCTCACTTTTCATTTTTTTTAACAGATTCTTAATTTCCAGGGCCACCACTACATCAAAAGAAGTCAAAGGTTCATCTAGTAAAATTACGGGTGGTTGAGTTATTAAAAGACAAACCATCTGCATTTTATTTTTCATTCCATGTGAGTATCCCTTCATCAACCGATATCTGTCTTCATTCTTAATCTTTATAATATCGAAATACTCATCTATTGTAAGCAAATTTTCAATTTTGTCCTTATTAATATCAATATAAAATTTTAAAAACTCATATCCAGTTAAAAACTCTGGTATAACGGGATCTGAAAAAACATATCCTACCTTTCTATAATCTATCTCCTTTGCTGCTTGTCCCTCGCACATAATACTAACACTACCACTTTCATATTTAGTTTCCCCGCTAATGCAATTAAAAAGAGTTGTTTTTCCTACTCCATTTCGTCCTAATAGTCCATATATTTTCCCTTTTTCAAAAGTAAAGGATGCTTTTTTAAGCACCTGTTTCTCTCCATAATTTTTTTCTAAATTTTCAATTAATAATTTCATTTTATTTCCCCTCCTCATCACTTACTTTTTACTTCATACTTAACTATATTCCGTCTCCCCTACTCTAATTCCTTTAATCGATTTTAATACCTACTTTTGATCCACGTAATTCTTAGACGACATTTCAATATTATTGTTCTTCCAATTTATATTATATACGGATATTCTATCTTTTTATTAAACTTAATAAATTCTTTATAATTATTACTAATTAAGATGAATTATTTATACTGCAAATTAAAGTGTCCACCCATAATATATTAACTTAGAAAAATAGAGCTAGAAGATAAATGTTTATCCTCTAACTCTAAAAACGTCTGCATCTGCTGAAGTAGCCCTTAGATTACCTAGACCTTTTGTAACAAATACATCCTTGCCATAGTGAAAGCTTATTAAAATAACTGAATAACCTTAGATCCACAACATTTTTTATATTTTTTACCGCTTCCACAAATACAAAGATCATTTCTTCCTATCTTAGGAGTAGAATTATTATTATTATTATCTTCTGAATTTAATTCATTAAAAGTATATCCTTTTAGTCTCCAAAGTCTAGTGTTATTTATAAAACTATTTATTTCTACTAAAAGTTTTTGAAGATCCTTTTCACTTATATCTCCCAATGCACTTATGATGTTATCTACTACCTCTTCTTTTTCATTTTCTTGAATATCATCATATAAATTAATTATAATCATTTCAATTTGTGTTTCTTCTATTTCCCAATTATTCTCTAAATACTTTTTTAATCTCATGGTTATTTTATTTTCAATTAAATATTCCTCATTAGCGGCTTCAAGTAGCTCAGCCTTTTCTATAATACAGAAATCCCTATCGCTTGAAATATTATCTCTTGTATTAATAATATTTATAGTATCTTCTAGAGGAACCATTATACTACTAGCTATATTCCCTTGCAGCCTATACCCATCATAATAATCTGCACCACTTACAATTACTGCGTAAATATCAGTTTCATCTAAAGAATAGTCAATATAATTATTAAGCATCTTTATAAAATCACTCATAAATAGTACTCCATAATTATAGGTCATTCCCCACATCAACTTTATTATTTCTGTGTTTTTAGCTAATATCTTTCTGTACTCCACATTATCTATGGATTTTATAGCATTTATTGTTTCATTTGGCATGATTAAATATATACCATCTTCTCTCATCGTTGCAAAAACAAATCCACATTCTAAAAAATATTCTGGATTTGATGTGAACTTATCATCTTCAAAAGATATATATCCCTGGTTTTCCATTATTCTTTTTAAAAATTCATATCTTTCACTATCAATTGAATATAGTGCCTTTTTTATTTTCTCTTCATATACCTCTAAAAGTTTTTCTATTAGTTGGCCTTTATTAAACTTAGATACCCTCGTAATATTTAGCATATATGTTGTTTTTAATAATTCATCTTTTGTATCACATTCTAATAATTCTCTTAAATTATGTGTAAACTTCCCTCTTTTTAATCTATTCAATAATTTTTTTGCTTTATATCCAACTTCTGAATTCATATCATCCATTGCAATATCCAAAAGAGATTCAAAGTCCCCTTTAAAATCATCTACATTGAATTCATCATCCTCTATAAATGGAACTATATCCTTTCGCCCTTTTATTTTAGTTTTCTTAAACTTAAATTTATTTCCTGGCAAGTACTGCTTTTCCGTATCTCTTTCTCCTGCATATCCACAAACTCCATCCCTAGGTGAATTTCTATATTCAAATTCACCTACCATATCAGCGTCTTCATCTACACAATCTTTACAAAAATACTTTTCTTCTTCATAATCAAAATACTTTGCCTTTTGATTACAATTCGCACAAAAATTTTGTATTTCATCATTTCTAGTTAATATTTCTATTTGACTATACTTCTCCCCTACCACATACTCATCTATAACTTCAAGTTTTAATGCAGTAGTAGAACCAAAATCATAGTCATATTTAAATTTATCACCTACAGAAATCACCTGTCTTAATTTAAAATCCATTGTTTCAGTTTGAGGAAAAAGTTCAAATTCATCTTCTATTGAAGAGTCATAGTTTATGTCATCAATAATAAAACTACTTAAGTGTCCACAACATTCTAACCAAATATTTCTTAAAAAACTATCCAGATTCTTTAAAGTTAAATCTATATCTATAGCTATATACAAACTATACTCTTTTGATCCATACTGTGGAAGTATAGACAAAATATATTGACTCTTAGTTTTTTTAGAACTCGCGATAGACTCTCCTATCTTTTCTTTCCTAACTTTACAGCCTTTAACATGTTTTTTAACGGTTCTTTCTGATAATTTCTCGTTGCAGTAATAACATTTACCTTTCAAATCATATCTCTCCATTTCTTTTTCTTAAATTTAATAATAATATTATGTCTATTATAAGATAATACACTAAAATCTTTATATTATAAAATATTACAATATTTCTTTAATCCACTTAACAATATGTTTGACTCTATTTTAATATTTCATACTTACACATCCACATTTATGAAGCACTAAACAAAAGCATCACATGCCTGAGTATCCCCTGCGAATTCGCAATACTTACACATTTTTCTATACAATTCAATATTGAAATCTAAACTAAAATCATAATTAGTAAGCCTGCGTATTATATCTATAATTTTTTCTTCATATACTTTATGCTTACTCTTTGAATAATTAATAGTGATGATATCCTCTTTAAACTGAGGTTGCCAAAAACTCATGCTTATATTTTCAAATGGTATCTCTCTATCAAATATTTCTAAGGACCTTTCTCCTACTATATACATATAAACAATAGCTTGCATTCTTTTACTTACTTCACTATAATCGAGCTTCCTATTTTCTGTCTTCCAGTCCCATATTTCTATTTTATTATTTGGCTTAATAATTATTAAATCATACTTCGCTTGAATCCTAATATTATCTTTTCTCATTTTAATTTCATACTCTGGCAAATATATATTCTCATCTATAATAGTAAATTTTTCTCGAAGCGACTTTGTAAAGTGGAGTAATTCAGTATTACTCTCATTTATAACCAAAGTAATATTTGAAAAATATCTTTGAGCTATGAGATGAAAATCCAGTCCCATGTTCATATTCTCATAATAATCCTCATCATCTATTGAATCTTTTTTCCATCTAATATTATCCAAATATTTTATTTTAAATTTAAGAGGACATTTATCAAAAGTATTTAAAAGATTTTGACTATAATAGACATGATTTAATTTTCTAATGTCCAACATTTATAAAACACCCCTTTGACTATTTATGTAATCTTGAAGAACATAAAAATACTTTGATGGTTTATCTTCATTCCATTTTCCTTCATTAGATCGGGTTGCCATTAAGATTAAATATTCCTTAGCCCTTGTTATCCCTACATATAAAAGTCTTATTTTTTCATTTATTATTTGTATTTTAGCTTCCTTTAATGGATCTTCACAAATATTATTACCTAAAATTTTAGCAATTTCGGCCCTGCAAAGAACTGTTGGGCTTTTAAATTCATCTTTCAAATAATAATAGTCTTTAAATTTATCATTTGTCATATAAGGATACTGATAAGATGTAATATTTAATATTAGTACACAATCCCATTCTAGCCCTTTAGCTTTATGACAAGTTGATATTGTTACTCTATCAGGGGATGGTTCATACCCCTCTAAGTCGTATATTATACCTGAGATATGATCAAGTATTCCATTCTTTCCATCTAGCAATTGCTCTGCTACAAACGCTAATGAAAATCCACTATTATCAATAGACGCAAATCTAACATAAGACGCAACTGCCTCTGCCATTGCTTTGTTTTCAAGCGTAAAATTTAGAACATCGCTAATATATAAAATTAATCTATCAAAATGTGTCTGAGGATATTCAAATATTGTTTTAATTAAATCCATAGAACTAATAAATTGTTTATACACCTTAGAGTTTAATATTTCTCCTGGAATATCCAGTTCATTTATTTTGCCGCAACTTGGGTACATCAGCTTTTCAACATCATAACCACAAATAAAATGGAATAATTTTTCACTTTTTTCATTTTGTTCCTCGCAGAAAACATTCTTAATTAAATCTTTAAATAAAACACTATCTTGTGGTCTTGAAATAAATTGCAGTATATATCCTAATGTACTCGTAACTTTAATTTTTTTATCTGATTTATTTGATAACTCATCACATTCGATATTAGAAGCTCTAAGAATATCTGCTATTTCTCTAACTTGATTATTAAAAGGAACTAATATTGCACAGGTTTTCCCAGGAAATTTTTCTTTAAATTTCATAGCCACGCGAACTGCTTTTTTAGTTTCATCTTCTCTTGAATTACAAATCATAGTGCTTATACCATAGTTATCCTTGCAGGTTTCAATTTTATCATCTAAACTTTTAATTCTTTGATCTACTAATGCATTTCTACACTTTTCTTCTCCATGCTTATTGTTTGTAAACTCAACTAGTTCATTTGCTAAATCAATAATATGATTTGTACTACGCCCCGCCATAAACATTTTGAATGCATTATTTGCCTTGCCACAAAACTCCCTAAAATATTCAGGGTCAGACGCTGTAAATGTTCCTGTTATACTTTGATTAACATCCCCAACTCTTACTAAATTACCACTTTTCTCTGAAATTAAACTTAGTATTTTTCCTTGAATTAAATTAGAGTCTTGGCATTCATCCTCAAAGACAAATGTATATTTTTTTTGCACCTTTTCCCTAACTGTGTCATCAGTTTTTAAAAGTTTATACGCAAGAATTAGCAAATCATTATAATCTATATACCCCTCACTTTTTAAAATTTTACTGTAAGTATCATAAATTTCAGATATATGTACTAAGATACTATTTTGATCTAATGATTTTATATCTTCTTTTAATTTTTCAGCAGAAATGTCATTTATCTTTAATTCACCAATAGTTGTATCAACTGTTGTAAAAAAATCATTCCACCACTTATCTTGTTTCCCACCGTATTTATTTAAGGATTTATCCGATATCATCTTCTTAAATGTGAATTCTCCGCCCTTCCTTCGCCACATTGATATGCAATTATTTAAATATAAACTTTTATTAACATCATCCAATATTTTAAATTCTTCATTAACACCCATTACATCTGGTCTATCTTTTAAGATTTTCAGTGCTAAACTATGGATAGTCATGACTTCATAATCATTACTTGCGTTTATTCCCTTATTTTGTAACACCATAGAGATTCTATGTTTAAAGTTGTTAACTGCACTATTCATAAAAGTTACTATAAGTATTTTACCAGGTTTATGGACCTTATCCTTTATAATTTCACATACTAGATTACATATTATGAAAGTCTTTCCTGCACCTGGAACTGCTGGCACTGCCATAGTTCCTCCTCGATACAACATTATAGGCAACTGGTCCTCCCTATAAACAATTTTTTTAACTTCATCATTTATCTCCTTTATCAATGCTTTCACCTCTTTCACTTAATATTTCTATAAGAATATCTGCAAATTTACTTTCTTGCTCAAATCCACTTAGAGAATATTCACTACCATATATGTATAATTCACCTCTACATTTTCTTAATAAACAATTAACCACAGACATTAGAATTCCATAAACATTATTATTTTCTTCTCTTTCAGTATACATGTCATCACTATTTCGATTACTCTTTAATACATAAGAATTTGATAATTCCCCTACATTTCTAGGAGACCACATATTGCTATTAATATCCGTCCATATCTGAACCTTACTGCTTAAATTAGATGTCAAATAAGTATAAGGAGATGTTAAGACTATACTATTATCTTGTAATAACATTTCCTGAATCTCATTCATGTTGTAAAATCCACTTCCCTGTCCCCTAATAAATTCTATAAACCTCTCCTCTGAAGATTTCCCTTTAAACTCTAATTTATCTAAAGTATTTATGAAGCCTTCGCAGCTTTCATATAAACCTATATAGTCCTCTATATGTTCTTTAACTTTTGGCAACCTTATAAGAACTTCTGAAAAGGCTTTTCTGAAAAATTCGCCAAGGGAGCCCCTGTGATCTATTAAATTAACTTTATAATTTTCTATCCACTCTTTTAACTCATTATATTTACCTACTGCCTCGATGCCCACTCTATCTTCAATATCGGGACTAATGTCTTGCAGGCCACTTTCAGTTACAAAAGAATATAGCAAAGACCCTCGAATAACATCTAGCTTTAGCATAAATGAGAAAAAGTTTTTATAATCTTCCTTTGTTAAAGAGATACTTTTATAATCATTACACAATACCGCGAGTACTATTAAAGGGTGTAAATATTCATTATCTATAAACCTATCCTTTTTAGAAGTCTCCATAACTGATATATTTAATTCCTTAGCTTTTTTCAAAAGCTCATAAGAAACAATAAAATCATTAAATGGACATATTATTGCTATATCCCTTGGTTTAAGTCCCTGATTTAAGAGTTCTTCAACTTTTAACATTATCTTTTGGACCATTTCCGATCTTAGTTGTGATGTCATATCTATAAAGGCTGGCACATCTTCATTTATTTTATCCTCCATAAAGAGATTGTGAGCCCTGTTATCTATTATCCTAGAAAGATTAATAAAATCATCATTACAGCAAAAATGATCATCTAAAATAATCTCGTGATGCTTTATAGTTAATTTACTCTTCAAATAATCAGTATTGGCTCCATAGTAACTACACAAACCCCCTTTAGGATTATAAAACAAATATGCCCTGTCTACATTACTAATAATCTTAAATATCAATTCTTGCTCTGCAGGGGATGATTCATCTATATCGTCTACTATAAGATATTTTATATTATTTATACTATTATATCTTGGATCATGAAGTAAGTAATTATTATATAAATAAAATGATAGTCCATAATCTACAACACCATTACAGAGTAATTTTGAAATATAATACATAGTTACTTCGTCTAATTGATTATATGTTTCTTTAATTAAGAAATCATTTACCTCTAATGAATTATAAAGCCTAGTTCCTATTTCATTGAAAGGCACTAATGACAGCGCAGCATTATTAATGTTAGAAATTAAATCTGATGCTATTTTTGAAGAGGTTGATGTTATATCTTGAAAATATCCTTTAGCTTTTCTAAAATGTTCTACTAAGGCTTTCATAGCATAATTGGTAGCATCAAAAGATGCAAACTCAGGCTTTAATATATTAATTTTTATTTCCGTGCACCCCTCTACTACATAAGGCCAATAAAGGGATAGTTCTCTCCTAATAAATCCATAATAAGAGCTTTTTCTAATCTCACCAGAAGTATTAAAAATCATCTCTTTGGTCCATGTTATATTTTGATATTTATTCATAAATAAACATAATATATTTGAACTTTTAATGTTTTCATTTTCTATAAGATTCTTGTATTTAGTAGTTGCAAGAGTTGTTTTGCCACTTGCCGAATTCCCTTTAATTAAAATACATTTGTGGCTAAATTTATCTTCATTCAATTTATCTTGAGCCTCTGTATAGTTCATAATATCAACTCCATGTGTTCCATTATTTTTATGATTTTTATTTATAATCATTTTATCACAATAGTATCAAGCAATATATTTATAATCATTATTTTCTCTATCCCTTTCCCCTATTTATTAAAAATAAGGTTATATTCTCCCACTTCTCCTGAAAAGCGAGCAAAAAAGAGCCACATCAACCGATGTAGCTCCTCATTATTTAATACAGATCTTTCATACCATATATAACATGCTTAAAGCCGTAAACCTAAATTCGTACGTATCCTCTAAAAAATATTTATTTGGACATAAAGAAAGCGAAAGCATCTGTATCACCTGTTGCTAACATACTTCGTGTGTGTACAGCCTGTCCTTGATTATCTGCAACATATGCTATAGTGTAATCACCGTCATTAACCCATCCCATAAATACAAACGTATGTGTAGGATATCCAGTACAATCATTTGTTGTAAAACAAAGGCTTCCTGGTGCAAGCTCTTTAATATCCTTTGTTTTTGACCATTTATTACTATTTAAATAATTTAAATATTGATGTGTGTTGCATACCCCTATAGGTACTGGTACACTTATTCTTCGCATTGCCTCGCTTGAAAAATAAACACAGTTATTTATTGTTACTCCATCATGCAATTTTACTGCTGCCTTTAGTGTACTAACAACATTGGCTGATGGAGTCAAATATATAAATAACTTTTCTCCGATTACCGTAGATTGCAATTCTGTAGTTGGTGTAGTTATTATAATCGGTGCAGCTGGTGTAATTGCCGCTCCTACATTAATTATAGCTTTTACTTTTACACTAGTCCCGTTTATAGTTCCATAATAGTTATAAGTACCTGAATCAATTATATTGAATACATTATTAGGCCATGTTACTCCAAGCGTTTTCTTAGTATTATTACTCATAGTAACATTTGTAGTTGCAGGGAGAATATATTTATCACCTGCGTTTACATTAACAAGTATATCTGCAGCTGAAGTTGCTGTTGAAGTATTATCGTAAGTAGTATCATTATTTGCAAATCCAGCATAACTCATTAACCCATTAGCTATTGCCTTTGCAGCATTATTTTGATACTGCTGACTTTCTAATAATATTTCTTCAGATGGATTAGTTATGAATCCTAAATCTGCAACTATCGCAGGACAGCTTGTCTTATTTAATATTGCAAAATTACTTGTACTATCTGCTACTTGTATTCCCCTATCCTTAGCTTTTGTTGCTGTTATTAGTTCAGCTTGCAACGAAGACGCGAGTAACTTATTCGCACTTTTGTCAGTTGTGTAATATGTTTCAATCCCATTCGCAGCAGAATCTGGCGTATACGAATTCATGTTTATGCTTAAAAACACATCAGCATTTGCATTTTTAGCAATTAGTGCTTTTGCATCATCCTCACCACTTTGAGTCCAAGATACTGCATCGCTATCTCTTGTATATACTACATTAAATCCTCTTGCTTTTAGTATTGTACCTAGTTTTAATGCTGTACTTAGATTTATATCCTTAGCTTTGACACCACTGTTACTAGTTATTGTACTATAGTATTGAGCTGGGTCAATACATACCGTAAACTCACTTGGTTTAGTAGGTAAACTTTTGGTGGTAAAATCCATTCTAACTTCACTCGGAAGAACTTTTCCGTCGCTAGACTTAACATTGTCTGTTACTATCAACGTGTAAGTCTTTCCAGATTCATAATTTTTAACAGGTTGAGCTACTACAGTTTTATTGTTATTAGTTAGGACAACTGTAATATCTATGTTATTATTATTCTCATCAACCACCTTAATATTCGTGGTATTTACCGTTGGAAGACTTAAAGCCTTATTAAAACTCACTGTCCAAGGCTTACTAACTTCCACATCTTTTTTAGAACTCATACTGGTAAATGTGCTAGCTTGTACCATTGTTTGCATAGGTATACACACAACGAAAGCTAAAATCATAATTATAAATGCTTTAAAAATCTTTTTCATGTTACATCTCCCACGTTTAATATTTAACTATTTGTATAATTTTAAGTAAGTATGTAAATTATTGTTCTATTTCCAAATTAATTATACTATAAATTTATTTTCATCTCAATGTTTTTAAATATTCTTTTATTGAAAAGAATATTTAAAAGTGTATAATTATTTGTTGTACCAGCTAATAATTTGACTAATCTGAGGTGAGTTAAATGGAACTTGAAATAATAATTAGGGCTATGGAAGAATCGGATTTACAGAACGTCCTTTCATTAAGGAACATAGATTCTAATTCTGTAGTTTCGAAAAATTTTTATAAAAAGGAAGTTTTAATGAACTACTTAAAAAGAAATCCTAAAATTAGTTCAGTATCATGTACAGTGGAAGGAAAAATAATTGGTTTTGTATTATGTGGATATGATGGCATACGAGGTTTTATTTACCATATAGCTGTTTATGATAAATATGAAATCAGACGAATAAGCAAACTAATGGTAGATCGTTCATTATGCGAATTAAAAAAAATTGGAATTAATACAGGGTTTATATTTACCCAAAATAGCACCTTTGATTTTGAAGAATTTTGGCACTCCATTGGATGGACAGTAATTCCAGATAAGACATCCGAGGAAAGTATATAAAACTTCCAATGAATAATTTTTAGCATTTCATGACACTAAAAACCCTCAGATTGGATTTTCTTTCTTAAGAGAAATCCAGTCTGAGGGTTTAATTTTGCATTACTTGAAATGTTACTTATTCATAATTAGATCTCATACCTATATATCGAGAGCTGCATGATATCCTTGATATATTGCAGTTGTTATGGTAGATGCTTTTACACAATCACCAATTTCTCTAACAAAAGGTGCACAGTCAATTAAGTCTTCTACTACATCTCTTCTTGCTCTCTGTCCAAGTGCACAGATTACTGTAGTACCTGGAACTAGATGTTCCACGCAAGCTACATCAGCACAGACAACACCTTCTTGCGTTACACATAATCCCTTATATTCCATATGAACATGGATCTTATTATTTTTTTCTATTTCTGCAAGTAAAATAGGACGATGCCTAATATTTGCATCTGGAGCAAGTTCTGCTCTCATTTCTACTAGATGTACAATCTTACCTTCTTGTGCAAGATGTATTGCTGCTTCACATCCAGCAAGACCTCCTCCAAGGACTACTACTTCACCCTTAACCTTGTCCTTCTCTAAATAATAGTCATTAACAATAACTACATTATCACCATGTAAACCTGGTATTGGCGGTACAAGCGGTTCCGAACCAACTGCTATAATTAATGCATCAACATTTTCTTTATCAACATATTCTTTTGTAACAGTTGTATTCAATCGAATTTCAACGCCAGCATCCTTTGCTAATTTTCCAAGAGTTACACCTAACTCATACATTTCGTACTTAAATGGGATTGCTTGTTCTCCCTTAAGTATTCCACCTAACTCATCAGATTTCTCACAAAGAATTACCTTATGCCCACGTTTTGCAGCAGTGATAGCAGCTTCAAGTCCACCTGGTCCACCACCTGCTACTAGAACTTTACCTGGATGAGGAGAAGGAATAACTTCTGATCCACCTAGTTCACGTCCAATTAATGGATTAACAGTGCAACGCCTTGTAGATGTCATAGCACGTTCTGCCATACATGTAAAGCATCTTAAACATTTTACAATATCCTTATCTTTATTTGTCACAACCTTTTTCGGAAGTTCATGATCAGCTAAAAGTGCACGAGCCATTTCAACAACATCAGCCTTACCACTGGCTATAATTTCCTCCATCATCTCTGGGTCATTTAAACCACCAATCGTTGCAACCGGAACACTTACATTCCTTTTAATTTCTGCTGCAAGGTAAACATTAGATCCATGTGGTAAAAACATAGAAGGATGCGTTATTCCAAATCCTCTTTGATAAGTTCCTGCAGATACATGAAGCAAATCTATTTTTGATTCTATTAATTTAGCGATTTCAACGCCGTCATTTAAATCATAACCACCTTCAAATAATTCAGAACCACTCATTCTAAACTCGATTGGGAAGCCTGCCCCAACTGCCTTTCGGACACTATCAATAACCTCCTGTGCAAAACGTACTCTGTTTTCTAGACAGCCACCGTATTTGTCTGTTCTCTTATTAAAATAAGGAGACAAGAATTGATTAATTAACCATCCATGTCCACCATGAATCATAACCATTTCAAAACCTGCTCTTTTAGCGAGTCCAGCAGTATTTCCATAAGCTGCTACTATGTCATCAATTAATTCTTGAGTAAGTTCTTTTACCGGAAGACCATCTGGACGAATCGCAGCACTTGGTCCCCATTGAGATAGTCCTTGTTTTTTATTCTTGTCAGTTAAATAAGTTCCAGCATATTGTCCTGAATGAGATAATTCTACACTAGCAATTGCACCATGACGGCGGATAGCATCTGCAGTATAAGTAAAGCTTGCAAGTGAACCTACTGTTTCCAAATCTAAATGAAACATATGGGAACCTTCTGTTTCTGGATGAACCACACATTCACTGACAGTAACCGATGCCGCGCCCCCCTTAGCTCTTAATTCATAAAAAGCTGTTGAAGCAGGTCCAATAGTGCAATCAGCTGTTATATCTGTTCCTCCCATTGGAGCTGAAAACATTCTGTTTCTGAAATTCACATTTCCGATTTTGATTGGTTTACATAGGTTTGGATACTTTCTTTGCATACTTTTATTCTCCCTTTTGATTTATATTTTTAATCCTCATCTGTTTGTTAAATATTTATTTTATACGCTTATAGTTTCTTTGGTATTCATATCTTTTTTATTCACATAACGATAAACAAATGTTAATAAAAGACCTACAATCCCAATAACCGCAGCTAATATAAATGCTCTTTGATAACTATTATCTGTATTAAATACATTTGTCATCACTGTTGGTCCAAAATAGCCTCCCAATGCAAATCCTATAAACATTATTCCATAATTCACACCATTGTTTTTAGAACCAAATTGATCTGCAGTAAATCCAGGGAAAACGCCCATAAATGCACCAAAACATAAACCAACTATTGAAATACCGATATCAAAGGTCACAACATCTCCTTGTCCTGAAAAATACAGGCATATAAGTCCAACAATAGAAAGGACAAAAGCACCAGTGAGCGTATTGATTCGACCTATTTTATCAGAAATATAACCTGCGATAATACGACCAGCAGTATTAAATAATGCCAAGGTAGAAACTACAACAGTTGCTGCCACAGTTGACATTCCAATCATTTTCTGTGCTACAGGAGAAGCCTGAGAAGTACACATTAAACCATAGAATGCACCACATGTTAACATTGCAAGCATTACATAAAATTTAGGACTTGTTAGCATTCCTCTAAAGTCTTTCTCATTTCTGTTCAACTTACCATTAGAAACCGGTGGTGTCCACCCTTCTGGAACAAAGTTCACTGGACATTTCTCAATAAAGAAAGAAGCACTACATACAATAACAATAAATGCAATACCTATTATCTTAAATGCTGAAGTTACTCCAGTATTAATAATTAATACATTTGCAATTGGTGGTACTATTACAGAACTTAAGCCATAAGCTGCAGTTGTGATACCCCCAATTAAACCACGTTTGTCTGGGAAAAACTTAATTGAATTGTTGATTGTACATCCATAAACTAACCCAGTACCTAGACCTGTTACGATGCCATACGCAAATACTAAGGACCCTACTCCATTCGAAAAACCTGCTAATATCATACCACCTCCAAAAAGCAGACCACCGACAAAAATAACTTTTTTTGGTCCAAACATATCATTAATTCTACCACCCGAAATCATAGTAATAGGTGCAATTGAATTAGTGATAACAAATGCAATTGCTAAACTACCCGCAGTTAATGCAATTCCAGTAATACTACTCAAGTGCTTTGCCATGGGAGCTGCAAATACACTCCATGCATATATCGACCCAACACATAGATTAATAAAACAGCTTGCAATCAAAATACCCCATCTTTTTTTTGTCAATTCCATAATATTGTCCCCCTTGTCTCTTTTTGTTAATATTATCACAATGTACCAATCATGTCAATGCAGTTATATAATATAATATATATAAATGTTTATATGTATTATGTTATATGATTCTACTAATCAACTTAAATTGTAATTTACAAAAACCGTGTTATAATAAATAGGTAAAAGGATGAGGTGTGTTAATGAGAACTCTTAAATATGCAATTTTAGGATTAATAAATAGAAAACCTATAACTGGTTATGACATAGGAAAAGAATTTAATTTTCAATTAGCTGAGTTTTGGAGTGCAAAACTCAGTCAGATTTATCCAGAATTAAAAAAATTAGTCGACGAAAAACTTATAATTTATGATATCGAAATTAGTGGGGATATATTAGAAAAAAAAATTTATGATATCACAGAAAAAGGTAAAAAAGAATTTTTAAAATGGTTGAAAAAGGATGTCCCTATGGAGCAAACCCCCAAAAATATTTTTAGGCTTAGAATGTATTTTTCAAGTAATTTAGATGTAAATACTAGAATCGACTTATTGGAACATCAATTACTTAAGCATAATGAAAGACTTACCTTTTTACACGAGCAAAAGGAACCCTACGATGGCGTTCCACCTCTTAATAGTGATGTTTTTGGAGATTATCTGGTTCTAGACGGAGCTATTATACGAGAAGAGTCTACTATTAAATGGTTGGAAAATTGTATTAATTATTGTAAAAATGGTAATGAGATATAAGTAAATAAGCAATAGCATCAATGTGAATGTAACTCACTTGTTACATTCACAATATTAATACAAGTAACCCCACATTAAATTATGTAGGGTTACTTGTGACGAAATATGATAAAACCACTAATCGAAAAAACTATTTATAATACTACTTTTTATTGTCAATTATACTGCTTTTGGAAAAACTAATTAATTTGGCACAATCATCATTTTCGCCTTCTGAATCACAAATTCTATAAGATATTCCATCAGGATAATCTCGCTTTATTATCGTATTGAACATTTCTGGTTGGCTTGGAATAAACGCATTAGGATTGGAATATGTATCATACTCAATATCAATTATTTTCTTTCCATCATATTTTAAATCATACAATTTATTTACCCATGTACCAGTGGCATTTTTTCCATACTCTACAATACGAATTTTATCTTTTCTCCCTTTGTTTATATTTCTTATAAAATCATCGATTCTCTTAATATTATATATTTCCATGTCGTTATGGGTTTTCTCCGAAACACTATCAGTATAAGAAATCATTACTATATTACCATCTTTAATTGCTATATCTGAGCTTAAAGTTTTATTGTTCACTACACCTATAACATAGTAAGCCTTAGGATTTTGTATAGGTATAAAAACTAAAACAAATAATATTAACACAAACACCAAAGTTCTTTTCAATATAATCACCTCAATAATAATTTTGGTTTTATTGTGTCCATATTAAAAATTATTATTTTATAGAATCTATGATATTTGGTTACTACACAATATTAATTAATATTTCTTGCGTCACAAACTTCTGCAATGAAAGTATTATCTTGGCTTTGATTTTTAATTACATATTCAACTGCGGATGATACTAATTCTAAAAGATGTACTTCATTATTCATCTCTGAAAGCCAAGAAGAATAAACTCCAAGACCTCTTTCTAATCTGCTTTTTTCAGCACCTGCATTGTAAAATTCAAACGCTTCATCTGTATTCTCCATAATCTTCCTCCCGTTTAAAATATATATGAGGTTAATTGCAACGAAATATGAGAAAAGTAAATCCTTACTTTATATTTTCTCTTCCTCAATCACAACCATAACAGAATATTCAGTTGTAAATAAACCGCCAGTATTGGAACTATATTGGAGCTCCTTAATTTTAAATTTATTATTCTTGATAAAATCATTTACCTCCGTAACTAAACAAACATTATTGGTATTTTTAAATATTCTTATTTCTTTCAATAGTACCCTCCTACATTTTTATTACTTAAATAATCTCCATAGCTAGTTGTATTAATTAACATAATATCCTCTTTACGATTTATATTTATGTTGTAATATACTGGTTATTCTACCACACCCACCATATTTTACTAGTAATACATATAACATTTATAATAAATTTCTTCTAACTCTAGGTATGCTCTTATCTCTCCTATAGCCTATCAAAGCCATTAAACTAACATCTACATGCAATATGATAAGATCACTAAACAAAGGTTTAGTGATCTTATTAATACTAAATTAAATGATAATAAATCGCTATCTGAATATGATAAATCACTAACTGAAGATTTAATAAAACTAGGAATAGATTTAAATCTTTACCCATTAGAATATCAAAAACAGCACATAAAATAAATATAAATGTAAACGTAACTATCATACAAATTCATTGTTAAACATTTGACAAACATATTGTGCTGATCTATACTAACCTAGAACTTAGATAAGTGATAATTCATAACATTACCAGTATTACTAAGTAATTAAAATCTAATTATTAATATTCTTTATAAAATTGTTATATAACATTAGTTTATTTTTAAATATGATCCACATATATGTTAATTTATTGTCAATGTAACCCGATTTGAAATAATATAAATTTTAAAAGGAGTGTTTATATATGAAATTAACAAACGTAGAAGAATTAAATAAGAAACTAAAAAGTGTAAAAGAAGCTCAAGAAAAATTTTCTACTTTTACCCAGGCTCAAGTAGATGAAATTTTTAAAAAAGTAGCAATGGCAGCCTTAGGTGCTAGAATATCCCTTGCTAAAATGGCCGTGGAAGAAAGTGGTATGGGATTAGTAGAAGATAAGGTAATTAAAAATCATTTTGCAGCAGAATATATCTACAATAAGTATAAGGACGAAAAAACATGTGGTGTTATTGAAAGAGATGAAACTTATGGTATAACTAAAATTGCAGAACCGATTGGTGTTATAGCAGCTATAGTACCAACTACTAACCCTACATCTACAGTAATTTTCAAGTCATTAATTTCTTTGAAAACGAGAAATGGTATAATATTTTCTCCTCATCCAAGATCTAAAAAATCAACAATAGAAACAGCAAAATTGCTTTTGGATGCTGCAGTTAAGGCCGGAGCCCCTGAGGGAATAATAGCTTGGATAGATGACCCATCTATAGAGCTTTCAAAAATACTTATGAGTGAAGCTGATGTGGTACTTGCTACAGGAGGCCCAGGTATGGTTAAATCGGCTTATTCATCAGGAAAACCAGCTATTGGTGTTGGACCAGGAAATACACCAGCTATAATTGATGAAAGTGCAGATATAGAAATGGCTGTGAGTTCAATAATATTATCCAAGACTTATGATAATGGTACAATATGTGCTTCAGAACAATCTATAATAGTGTTAGATTCAATATATACTAAAGTTAAAAATGAACTTATTAAAAGAGGAGCATACATATTAAATCAGAATGAAATAGATAAGGTCAAAAAGATTATGTTTAAAAATGATAAGATTAATCCAAGTATAGTTGGAAAGTCTGCTTGTAACATAGCCAAGTTAGCAGATGTTAATGTACCGGAATGGACAAAGGTGCTTATTGGAGAAGTAGTCTCAGTTGAATTAACAGAACTGTTTTCACGTGAAAAACTATCAACAGTATTAGCTATGTATAAAGTAAAAAGTTTTGATGAAGCTTTAGAAAAAGCAGAAAGACTCATTGAATTAGGTGGTATGGGACATACCTCTTCATTGTATATAGATTCTTTGAGGGAAAAAGAGAAAGTAGGAAAATTCAGTTCTAAAATGAAAACTGTAAGAACTTTTATAAATATGCCTTCAGCTCAAGGGGCTAGTGGTGATTTATTTAATTTTAAAATAGCACCTTCATTTACCCTAGGCTGTGGATTTTGGGGAGGAAATTCAGTTTCAGAAAATGTAGGACCTAAACATTTGTTAAATATAAAAACAGTAGCAGAGAGAAGGGAAAATATGCTTTGGTTTAAAGTTCCAGAAAAAATATACTTCAAATATGGATGCTTAGAATCTGCACTTAAGGAATTAAAGGATATGGGCAAGAATAGAGCGTTTATTGTAACTGATAAAATGCTTTGTGAATTAGGTTATGCAGATAAAATAACAAAAGTTCTTGAAAAAATTGATATAAGTTTTAAGGTGTTTTCAGATGTTAAGTCTGATCCTACACTTGAATGTGCTTATCAAGGTGCCAAAGAAATGCTTGAATTTGAGCCCGATACCATAATAACAATCGGTGGAGGATCAGCTATGGATGCAGCCAAAATTATGCAAGTGTTATATGAGCATCCAGAAGAAAAATTTGATGAGCTAGCAATGAAATTTATGGATATAAGAAAGAGAATACACCATTTTCCAAAGCTTGGGATTAAGGCTATATTAGTAGCAATACCAACAACTGCAGGTACTGGTTCAGAAGTAACCCCCTTTGCAGTTATAACAGATGAGAAAACAGGAATGAAATATCCACTTTCAGATTATGAATTAACACCTAATATGGCAATTGTAGATGCTGAATTTATGATGAATATGCCAAAAGGTCTAACTGCAGCTACAGGAATAGATGCATTAAGTCATGCTATCGAAGCCTATGTATCTGTCATGGCTACGGATTATACAGATGGATTAGCGCTTCAAGCTATAAAAATGATATTTGAATATTTACCAACAGCATACAGCGAAGGAACTACCAATATAGTTGCTAGAGAGAAAATGGCACATGCATCCACAATAGCAGGCATGGCATTTGGAAATGCATTTTTAGGAATATGTCATTCAATGGCACACAAATTAGGAGCACAACACCATATGCCTCATGGTATTGCTATTGCTGTATTGATTGAGGAAGTAATTAAATTTAATGCAGTAGATATTCCAGTAAGACAAACTTCATTCCCACAAAATAAATACCCAGATTCAAAAGAGAGATATGCTGCTATTTCTAATTATTTAAATCTAGGTGGGAATACAGATGATGAAAAAGTAGGTTTATTAATAAAATCAATTACTGATCTTAAAAAAGAATTAAATATTCCATTGACTATAAAAGATACAGGAGTTAAAGAAAAAGATTTCTATTTAACATTGGATGATATGTCAGAGAAAGCGTTTGATGATCAATGCACTAGCGCTAATCCTAGATATCCAATGATAAATGAGATAAAACAGATATTTATAAATTCATTTGGTAAAATCAAGTAAAAGTTAAATAATTTACTGTTTGTCCGATTTAATTAAGATGCTTCTTTCTAATAAAATACTAAAATCTCTTAAATCTAAATTATTATTGTAGCAAAGGAGAGTTAATATTGTGGAAAATCAAAAAAATATACCAATGTTGGTTATTAGACGACTGACTAAATACCATACCTATTTAAATAAACTCGTACTTAATAATGTGATTACAATATCCTCAAGAAAATTTGGTGAAATAATTGGTTTTACCTCTAGTCAAATAAGACGAGACCTAAATTATTTTGGAGATTTTGGGACACAAAGAATAGGGTATAATGTTAAAGAATTACTAATTGAAATTAATGGTATATTGGGACTCTTTAAAAAACACAATATGATAATAATAGGAGCGAATAATATTGGAAAAGCTATTGCTACTTATACTAGATATAAGCAATTAAATTTTAAATTAGTTGGTATTTTTGATGTTAATCCAGAACTTATAGGATTAACACTTCAAAATATTAAAGTGCTAGACATAGACAAATTAGTAAGTTTCTTAAAGTTAACACCAACAAACATCGGGATAATTTGTGTATCAAAGAATTATGCACAAACGGTTACTAACATGATAATTGAAAATGGAGTTAAATGTATCTGTAATATTACACCTGTGGATTTAAAGGTACCAAAAGAAATAATTTTAGAAAATGTCAATTTAACTGATAGCTTGTTAACACTTAGTTGTTTAATGAATGACAGTATTTAAAAGTAATTTGGGTGCTTATTGATAATAAGTGAATTGTAACTTACCTTAAAAATCTCCTTAATATTAGGATTTTCATATACTAATTTCAAAAAATACTACACCTAGGGATTTAAATCCTTTGTGCAGTATTTTTATTTGCTTATTTACTGTTAAAATAGCAAGTTGAATTTTTATCAACTACTGTTCTTTAATAAATAATTACTTTTAAATTTTCATTACATTACCAATAAATTTAATGTCGTTGCCATCAATAACTATTCCATCACCATCATTACATGCATATATTGTTGTTTTCTTTACTTTTGAATAATCCTTTAATACATCTAAATACTTAATACTTTCATCATCACTCCAATGGGGCATAAACTGAAAGTCTACAATACCTAATGAACTTCTATCATCTATACCTACAATATCTTCATCTCCAAATTGTGCCATGTCAATAGTTTTACTTAATATAATACTTCCAGCACTAATGCCAATTAATATTCCTCCTTGTTCCACATATAATTGTAATGATTTAACAAGGTTTCTTTTTTTTATTAAGTATAGAAAATAAAACGTGTTTCCACCAGAAAGATGTATAGCATCACTTTGAAATATATCGTTAATCTTTGTTTCATCATATTCCTTATCTAAATCAAAATATTGTATGTTACTAATCCCCAATTCATTATAATATTGAACTTTAGGATTAAAATACTTTCTTGTTAAATCTGAACATGATGGAATATATCCTATTGATGGATTTTTTTTATTTAGTAATCGTAGAAGTTCATAATCTATTTTTCGGTTTTCTTTTATAATCTGGTCACTATACAGCACTATCTTTCTCAATTTAATACCCCTATCCTATATAAATATACTTCATCATGTTTTACGAACACACTGCATTTTAATAATTTGTTAATGCCACTTTGTATACCTCTGACTTCTTCTTCGTAGGTTTACTTGTGACGACAAATATTATGACCTATTCTAACCCTCAATTATATTTATAGTCCACATACCCTTTCATTTTACTTTTTACTACTAATAAAAAATCCATTAGACTGGATACTATAGCTACTACTAAAATAAATAAACTATTAAGATTAAATATGATTATTAACAATCCAGATATAATACAGAATATAGAATTTAGTATTGAAAAATTTAATTGTACCCTCAAAAATTCACTTGATTTTATAATTGTCATTTTGTTTCTTCTACTAAATCTTCTGTTGTAATAATTAACTTTATCTCCAAACAAAACAGAATATATTAAATAAATTACTCCAATTACAACTGGTAATATACCAATCCAGTTCATTCTATTGCACCCCTTTTTTAAATTGTCGAGTAAGTATGGAGCCTCCTCACGCCTTTCCCCTCTGGTAGTGTAGCCTTTTAAAATTGTATTGTATTCCTACTATTTATTAATAGCTTACTAATAGAAACAGCATTTCTTCCATTTCAAAGAAGAAACAAGACGCTTTCGCGTGCTGCCTTGCAGCTCATATTGTATATAATTATACCATAATTACCATAATTTAAATATATTAAGCCCCATATCATTAGATATGAGGTCACTTGTGAGTAAAATAATTTTTTCATAGATATTTAACAATTTCTAAAAGAGACCTTATGCAAGTACACTCTTCTTTTATTTAATGTAGACAATAGAATATTTTAGAATTGGTGAAAATTCAACTTTTTGTGTTTTCCCATTACTATTTACTACATATGTAGATCACTTGCTTATTTGTTATGTTTAATCTACAGTAAAATAGTATAATTATTGCATTAGTACAAAAATTTAAATATCTATGAAAAGGGGCATAATGATTATGAATAATAAAATTTTGATTGTTGAAGATGATATTGCCATTAGCGAAATGGTTAAGAATTACTTGATAAAGGATGGATTTATCGTAACAACAGCCTTTGATGGTGAAGAAGCGATTGTTAAATATCTAAGTCATGTTTTTGATTTAATTGTTCTTGATTTAATGATGCCTAAATTAGACGGTATAGAAACTATGAAGATAATTCGAGAAAAAAGTTCAGTACCAATATTAATTATGTCTGCCAAGGATAGTGATGTAGATAAAGCAGTGGGACTCGGGTTAGGAGCGGATGATTATATTTCTAAGCCCTTTTCTATGATAGAATTCTCTGCAAGAATTAAAGCCGCTATAAGAAGATCCACAAAGTATTCTGCTAGTGACAAGAAAGATGAATCACTGATATTTAAAGTTGGAAAACTTACTATAAATATAAAAAATTTCTCTGTTGTTAAAAATAACCTGGTTATTTCGCTAACTTCTAAGGAATTTGATATTTTAAAATTGTTTATCCAGAATCCAAATAGAGTATTTACTAAGGCTCAAATTTACAGCTTTGTTTGGAAAGATAATTACTGTGGAGATGAGAATGTAATTAATGTTCATATGCGAAGACTAAGAGAAAAGATAGAGGATAACCCTTCAAATCCACAGTACATAAAGACATTATGGGGTATTGGTTACAAGTTGGAGGTTAATAATTGATTACTTTATTAATAATAATTATCTTTGTTCTAATTTGTATAATACTTTTTAAGACTAATGTTGAAAAGAAGAAAAGTAATAATTTAAAATATATTCAAAAGAAGTTAAACAAAATTATAAAGGAAAATACTAATGAAAGGCTCCTAGTTGACACTGATGATAAAGAGCTTAAAAAAATACTTGTAGAGATTAATAATCTTTTAGATTTTAATCAAAAAATATTGGCTGACTATAGAAAAAAGGAAATATCTATAAGCAAAATGTTATCAAACATTTCACATGATTTAAAAACTCCACTCACAGTAGTATTAGGCTATATCGAGACAATAAAATTAGACAATAATATTAGTAAGGCTGAAAGGGATTTATTGCTTTCTAATGTTTATACCAAAGCTCTTGAAGTAATTGATCTTATCAATGAGTTCTTTGATTTGGCTAAGCTTGAATCAGGTGATAAGGATATAACTATATCAAGGGTCAATATAAACGAAATTTGCAAAAAAAGCATACTAGAATTTTATGAGAATTTGACTTCAAAAGGTTATGAAGTAAGTATAGATATTCCTAGTACCAACATTTATGTACTTGGTAATTTAGATGCCATTCATAGAATAATGAACAATTTAATTTCTAATGCAATTAAATATGGGAGTGATGGTAAATACTTAGGATTGAAATTAACTTATGATGATAACTGTTCCTATGTAGAAATTTGCGACAAAGGTAAAGGAATCGAAGAAATTAATGTTGACAGGGTATTTGAAAGGATGTACACCCTTGAAGATTCAAGAAATAAATTATATCAAGGAAGTGGATTAGGACTTACAATAACCAAAAGGCTTGTTGAGAAATTAGGTGGGAAGATATCACTAGAAAGCAAACCTTATGAAAAAACTAGCTTTATTTTTCTATTAAAGAGAATAACTTATTAGTTTATATTAGTAAGATGCGAAATAAAAAGTATTTTGATTTTCAACTTAAGATTTTTGTAAGATTTGGTTAATAAAAAAGATAAGTCTATACCATACAATAGAACTATAGTAGATAAAAAAAGGGGGATGAACCATGGATTATATATTAAGAACTATAAATTTATCGAAAAAATTTATAGACAATGAGGTTGTAACTAATGTAAATATGAATATCAAAAAAGGAGAAATATACGGCTTTTTAGGGCCCAATGGAGCTGGTAAGACTACAATTATGAAGATGATATTAAATCTTGTTAAACCAAGCATTGGGGAAATTGAAATTTTTGGTGAGAAACTAAATTTTAAAGCTTATGAAATTTTGAAACGGATAGGAAGCATCATTGAGTATCCTGTGTTTTACGATAAACTCACTGGTAGAGAGAATCTGGAGCTTCATTGTGAATATATGGGATATTACGATAAAAGTGCTATCAATAGGGCATTAGAACTAGTAAATTTAAGTGGTATAGATGATAAGCCAGTTAAGAATTTTTCTCTAGGAATGAAACAAAGACTAGGAATTGCAAGGGCAATTATAACAAAACCGGAGTTTTTAATATTAGATGAGCCTATTAATGGGCTTGATCCAATAGGTATCAAACAGATTAGAAATTTATTAAAAATGTTAAGCAAAGAATATGGTATTACCATTTTAATATCTAGTCATATTTTGAGCGAAATTGAACAAATAGCAGATACTATAGGGATAATAACTAATGGAATATTAATAAAAGAGGTCTCAATGGAGAGCATTAGAACAGATCATACTGAGTATGTAGAAATTAATACTAAGGACTTTATAAGAGCTTCTTATATTTTAGAAAATGAGTTAAACATTTCTAACTTTAAGATTGTAGACAATACATTTATAAGAATATATGACTTGAAGTTAGCTCAAAAAGATATTTCAAAAGCATTAATTTTAAAAGGTATTGAAATTGAATCTATAAATAAGAAAAAAAGTTCTTTAGAAGATTATTTCTTAAAACTTTTAAATGGAGGTAATATAAATGCTTAAACTAATTAAATTAGAAATCAAGAAATTTAAACTTAATAAAAATGTAAAAACAGTTATGATTACAAATTTAATTATACTAGCTGTTTTACTTCTAGGTGTATATTCTTTAAAATTTAACGCTAAGGAAAATATGTTCAGAAATTATAGTGATGTCTTTCTATATACAGGTACTATAGTAAGAGCTACTTTCTCAATTTTTGCAGCGGCTCTTATTTCTAAATTAATAATTGGTGAATACAAATGTAAAACAATAAATATTATGTTTAGCTATCCAATAAACAGAAAAAAGATTATGGCAGCAAAGTTAGCTATTGTGGTTATATTTGCTTTTACAACTATGATTTTATCAAATATATTCTTGATTTTCAGTATATATCTTCTAAATATATTTGCAAATTTTATTCAAATTCCTTTAACTCAAGATATTTTAATGAAAAATTTAATTAATATTTTTGTGTATTCGGCAACATTTTCCTTTGTGAGTTTAATTCCACTATATATAGGTATGAAAAACAAATCAGGATCTGCCACAATAATAACTTCAATAATAGTGGTGAGTTTTTTAAATAGTGGATCTAATGGCGATACATTAAGTTCTATAATCATAATTCCTATCATTCTTGCGATTATAGGCATTTTTGTAGCTTATTTATCCATAAAAGATATAGAAAAAGTAGATGTGACCACTCCCTAGAACTACTGAAACACACACACCTAAAGAGATAATACACTAGCCTATAAAGTAGACAATTTAAATTGTCTGCGTTATAGGTTATATTATTTTACTTAACTTTTATAATGCATTCCAAGTAAAGAGTAACACCTTATTTTACATTAACTCTACAAAATTGAATTTCTCTTACTCAGCGGATAAGTTAATTATGTCTTCTTTTGTAATCTCTCGCAATACTCTGCAAGGATTACCTACTGCAATTACCCCTGCTGGAATATCTTTATTTACCACACTTCCTGCTCCAATAATGCTACCTTTTCCGATAGTAACTCCACCGCATACAGTAACATTGGCACCAATCCATACATCATCTTCTATTATAATAGGTTTGGAAGTTCCAATTCCTTCCGCCCTTTGCATTGGAAGAACTGCATGTCCTGAACACGCTAAACAAACCCCAGGAGCTATAAATGCATTTGCACCAATATAGACTGGCGATGTATCCAGTATCACACAATTATAGTTAATCACAGTAAGTCCATGGGTATGTATATTGAAACCATAATCACAATGAAATTATGGTTCAATAAATGTTAGAGGATGTGAAGTTCCAAGTAATTCTTTCAAAATGCTACTTCTTTTTTCTCCCTCAGATGGTCCAGTCTGATTATATTTCCAACATAATTCTTTCGCCTTTTGTTGTAATTCTGACGGCATATCTGTGTTCTTTGAAGAATATCCTTTATTTTGTTTCATAATTTCTTTAAAATCCATTATCTTATTCCTTTCAAATTTTACTATTTATTGAGTTGTTGTAGATCTTTCATATGGTGTAATATTAAATAAATACTACATATACTATTTATTTAATATAGTACATAATACCATATTTTTAAAAATAGAGCATTTTTATAACTATTAAATAATGGCATACAACTTAAATCTATGGTAATATATTGCTTAATTTAATAAGATTTAAACTAAAGGAGCTAATGAAATGAAAAAATATTTAATGATTATAATTTTCATTCTATCAATTTGTTGTAGTTTATTTTATACTAAACCCATAGTTTATTAAAATGATGTTTAATGGTATGATTTTCTAGCTGATAAACTAATTATAGGAAAGTTCTGTGCAATTGCTCATGGCATTGAATTTGTAAAAGGAGATACCATTATCGGTAATGATGTTTGGATAGGCCAAAATGTAGTTATAATGCCTGGCATACATATTGGTAACGGTGCAATTATTGCTGACAATTCTATTGTTACAAAAAATGTTCCTGATTACCATATAGTTGCTGGAACCCCTGCTAAAATCATAAGAAAACGCTTTGATGATAATTTAATCCAATATCTGTTAACCTTAAAATGGTGGGATTGGTCAGCAGTAAAAAAATCACGTATTACCTTGGAGGGAAATTTATGAAGCATATTGTACTCATTGATAAATTACCAGATACAACTCAATATATTAAATTAAGGAAAGAGGTTGGTTGGGGAGCATTAGATATAGAAGTCACCAGAAAAGGAATAAGCAATTCATGTTATTGTTTATGTGTTGAATGTGAAGGCTCCCTCGTTGGATTTGGAAGAGTTGTAGGAGATGGAGCAACAGTTTTTTATGTTCATGATATAATGGTATCACCAAAATTTCAGAAACAAAAAATTGGTATTAGAATTATGGAAAAAATAATGGAATATATCAGAATAAATTGCTTAGAGAAAGCATTTGTTGGTCTAATAGCAAAAGATATCCTTTATAATTTTTATAAAAAATTCGGATTTATATATAATGAGAATAATCGTTTTTATCGTTTATAAATTTAGAAGTTTTGGTACATAACATTCATATATTGCATCATAAATGAATGCACCATTTTCCATTAACCATTACATTTATATATTGGCTATGTTTAATAATAGTGTTGATAATATGATGATTTTTAAGGGAACTCATTTTTTTATTCCCTTGATTTACAATTTATAACTATTTTGCAGTATTATATTAAGGTTATTTGAATTCTATATTTAAATTTTTTATATGTTTTCTTCATAAACTTTCTTTATATACGTGTATCTTTTTTCGGAATTAAACCATTTTATTACACTTGATACTATAAAGATTAATACAATTAATGCAGAAGATCTAATTGAAATTGTATGAGCTTCTGTATTCATGGGATATTTTATTAAATAAATACTATTCATTAGAATAATGAATAGTATTAAAGGTACTGTATTCCTTATCTCATATGCAATAATACCTTTTTCGTGAATTGGCTTCCATTTTATAAAGAAATTATCATTACTTAATTTTTTTATTTGTTTCACCTCTTTCAATATTTATTATTAATGTATCCTTATTCAATTATACAACATAGTCATGAGATTATTCAAATATTTAACATAGTTATATATAAATTGCTTCTCTGTTAAATGCTTATCAAGAAAGAATCAATCAGAAGGTGGAAGAAATTATTCAAATAAAAGGGTATCTAGATCGGTAAGATTTGAGAGAACTATACTCTGGTATGATTTTGAAGGATGAAGATAATGTGTATCGCTTCCTGAAAAGAGATGATATACAGAAATTTCTTACTAGACTTCCCAGTGATTGTTTGAGTAAAATATCGGATGCAAAAATGCAAATGGAGAAAAATTTACGCTACGTGAATGGAAAAAAAGATATTTTAATCGAAATAGGTATTGAGAAAATAATTCATAGAATGATAGAGAATATGTTGGATGAAATATTTTAAAATAAATCCAGAAAGGAGCCACAATTATGAAGTTTTATGAGTATGGAGATAAAAATTTACCACACATAATGCTAATTCATGGTGCAGGTAGATCCTATTGGCTTTATTTACGAGAAGCTAGATTATTGCAAAATAAATATCATGTAATACTACCGGTGATTGATGGACATGGTGAAGAAGGAAATGTTCCTTATATTTCTACAGAAAAAATTGTAGACCAGTTAATTGAGTATATTGACAATAACTGTTCTGGTAAACTTTTTGCAGTCAGCGGAGTATCTCTCGGTGGTCAGATTACAATAGAACTTCTATCAAGAAGAAGGGATATTGCAGAAAAAGCGATTGTAGAAAGTGGACTTTGTATTCCTCAGCCATTTCTTGTAAAATACAGTACGTTTGTTGTAAAATTGTGTGGCAAATTGTTGTTTTCCAAAACTTTTAACAAATGGGCCCTAAATATACTTCCTAAACGTATGCAGTATCCTAAAGAGATTGCAGAGTTGTATATGAGAGATATTACATCTATAAAAACTGAAAATCTAATTCGGATTCTTGATACCTATTATCAATACAAAATGAAAGAAAGTTTAAGAGACAGTCAGGCAGATACCATTTACTGGTATGGAGGTAAGGAAATGAAATGTATTAAACAATCCGCAAAGTTATTCCAGTCTTATATTAAAAAGTGTAAAGTAGTTGAATTGAAAGGTTATTATCATTCAGAAATAAGTGATTATCGTCCAGAAGAATGGGTGGAAAAAGCAGAAGAATTTTTTAACCATCGTTAATTTCCAAATAAAGTGTTTTAAAAACCACAGTATAGAACTACTATCCATACTGTGGCTTGTATAACAATATTTAATTAATCTAATTTAATCTGTCTAATTCAAAAAAATATCCACCACTAAATAGTAAAAGTGTATTAGCATCTTTTACATAAAAACGATTGCCTATATCACTTAATCCATCTACAACAACCTGCTTAAGAGGAAAACTTGCACTATTTAATTTGCTAAAATTAACATGATAACCGCTTTCAAAATCTGATTTAGAAATACTTGATTTTTTATAAACCGGATTTGTACATATATTAGTTCCATAACTAGCTTTTGCCTTTGAATAAGTAATATTTCACAACTGATTTACCTTAATTGTTGCTAATAAAAGCATCTTTTATTTTTGGCAACTTTACTTCTACTTTAGTTCCATTTCCATAATCACTACTAACCACTAGATCTCCTTTATGCAAGTTTATTATTTCATTTGATATTGCAAGTCCCAATCCACTTCCTGATTTTTTAGAGTCTCCTTTGTAAAACTTTTTGGTAATGCTTTTTAAATCTTCTTTGCTTATACCTATACCATTATCGCTTATAGTTATCGTTAGACTTTCCTTTTCCTCACTCTGCCCTATATAAACTGTTCCCCCTCTACCTGTAAACTTTAAAGCATTATCTAATATATTAATAAAAACTTGTTTTAGTCTGTTTTTATCTCCATCAATAAATATAGTTTCTTCAGTATTATAAATTAACATAATTCCACTTTTCTGTGCTCTTGGCTGAAACTCCATAATTATACTTTTTAAAATTTCGCTTATATCAATTTTATCTATGTGAAGAGTAATTCTGCCAGCTTGAAATTTTGACAAGTCTAAAAGATCCTCTACCATCAATGATAATCTTTCGCTTTCTTCAACTATAATATTAAGTGCTTCCGCTTTTTTAACCTCATCTGTAAATTCTTTTCTTTTTAATGTTAATGCCCAGCCTTTTATAGATGTTAATGGTGTCCTAAGTTCATGTGATATTGATGATATAAATTCATTCTTCAATTTTTCATTTTTTAATGTTTCCTCAGATAGATAGTTTAAGGTATCAGCCATTATACCTACTTCGTCATTATATTTTTTATCTATTCTTATTGAAAATTTTCCTTTAGCCATTTCATTAGCTGCATTTGTTACAGTTTTTAAGGGTTCTATAATCGTTTCAGACATAATTATACTTAGTTTTGCTGTGGCTAAAATAACAATAACTCCTATTAATGCGAGTACAAAATATATTCTTATAAGAAATTTATTTACCTTTGCCATTGATGTTATAAGCCGTATAACTCCAACCGTTCTACCATTTGATATTAAACTTTTTGAAACTACCATTATACTTTCTTTATATGTGCCTTTAAAAATTACTATCTCTCCATTTAGTGCTTCATCAATATCTGGTGATTGTATTTTTATTCCAGATGAAACACCCTTATTATCGTTAATTACTATTCCATTTGTATTCACAATCTGAATCTGTGAGTTTGTTAAATAAGAAAAATTATCCATTATGTCATTAGATGCCTTTAAAAGGTCTGTATCAGCAAGGTACTTCTTGTAAAAATCACTTGATATCTCTGCTTGATTTTTAAGTGTATTTTCAATAGTATTGTTATAATATTTTTTTATACTAATCATAAGAATGCCTTCAAATATAAGTACAATCAAAATTATAAGTATTAAGTAACTTACTGTAAGCCTTGTCTTAATACTCCTCACACGTATCCTCTCATTTTCCAAACCTATACCCCACTCCCCAAACCGTTTTTATATAAATAGGCTTCGATGGATTATCTTCTATTTTTTCTCTTATTCTCCTTACATGGACATCAACAGTCTTTATTTCACCAAAGAAATCCTCTCCCCAAGCTAAATCTAGGAGCTTTTCCCTTGAAAGTGCTTTATTTATATTTCCCATCAATACCTCTATAAGACAAAACTCTCTGAAAGTGAATTCTATCTCCAATTCATTTCTATAAATTTTTCTTGATATTTTATCAAGTTTTAATTGGTTGTATATAAGAATATCCGAATTAATGTCATTTCTTTTTATTTTTCTTAAATTAGCATTTATCCTTGAAATAAGTTCCATAGGATTAAATGGCTTAACCATGTAATCGTCCGCCCCAATATCAAGCCCTGTTATTTTGTCCATATCTTGTCCTTTTGCCGTTAGCATTATTATACAGCAATCATAACCCTTTTCTCTTAACCTTTTACATACCTCATAACCATCAATATTAGGTAACATTATATCAAGAATTACTACATCAGGTTTTTCAGCTTCATATTTAATTAACCCATCTTCACCCGATGATGCTTCCATAACTTTAAACTTACTTAATGATAAATTTAAAGTTATAAAATCTCTAATGTGTTTTTCATCCTCAACAACAAGAACCTTTTCATTCATTTACCACCACGCCCCAATGATTATTTTATTTTCTGTAGTTGCTCTGCATTGTCTTTTACAATGCTATCTTTAAAATACCCCTTCTTCTCAAGGGTTTTAATTATTGCCAGATATTTTTGATAATATTGCGTTCCTTTATCAACTTGTTCTAAATTATAATATGACTTTGCAGTTTCTAAATAAATATCAGCTAAAACTTTTTCATCATTCATATAACTAAAATCATTTTTATCATCTTTAGCCTTCGAGTTTTTTTCTAGTTTACTGATTTGCTTTACCGCTGAATCCTCTGAAACAGTCTTTGATTCATCATATTTTTTAAGCCCATTTAAAGATTGTGCCTTTAATAAATAAAACTCTGTATCCGAAAATGCGCCAAACGTTTTATTTTTATCATTATTAACATCAATACCTTTCTGTATAGATATAAGAGCATCATTATACATATTTGCTTTCACTTGTGAATCAGCTAAAAAGTACCATTGTGATACATCGCGGCTATTTTCTTTTATTATACCTTTATAATATTTAACTACGTTTTTGAAGTATTCTTTATATAAATCTTTAGCATAGGTAACTTTTTCGCCATCAAATCTAATTAGGTCGATTACATAGGTTTTATCTGGAGCATATATTTTCCATCCTGCAAATACAAATTCCTTTTTATCAGTTTCTAAGGAAGTCTTTACTACCTCCATCTTATTCCACGTGCCTAAGTCAACTTTTTTAATATTATCATTATCAAATGTAAATAAGTTATATACTACTCCTGCATGAGTTGAGATTAGATTTCCAAATAATAAAGCTTTTTTACCATTAATAACTAGAAATTCACTATTTACTATTTTACTTCCTTCACCTTTGTACTCATATATTTTATTCCATTTACCATTTTTTTCTTTAATTACTACAAATCCCTTTTCAAAAGATTCTGGGAGATCAAAGAATGCTATAATCTCATCTTTTTTATCATTATCAACATCCACACTAATAACAGGTTTTCCAGTAGATATCTTTGATATAGCCACTAGCTTTGCTTTGTCTGGTAATAACTGTTTTGCTATTGAACTTATATCATCCTTTTTAAGCTGTGAATCTAAAAGTTTAGGCGGTTGTATTAATTCACTCGGACTTGATACAGTACACCCCCCCATAAACATTAAAGACATTACAAAAGAAAACATTAATATAGACCTTTTATTCATAACAAACACCCCTTTATATATATCGTAAACAATTGTTTTTTCCTGTCTAGATTTTCATTATAACCTTTATTTGTAATTAAATAGTTACATAGAAATAAAATAAATGGGAATGTTATATATCAATTAGTGTACTAATGAGGTTACGATTTAATTTGAATATATATTATCCTTTATATATTACTATTTGTTTATTAATAATGATTCTATGGCTTAATGTTTTAAACATAAGTCCCATAGCCTCAGCATTACCTTTAAACGTATAGGTCTTCTCTAAAAATTTTATTCCCTTATTATCTATAATTTTTGATTTTGATTCAAGTTCTGTTGCCATCCGAACCCATACTACCCATTCCTCCTTCAATGATTTCTGTTGCCACTTTTCCATCCTTAATATATGATTCTAATAGTTCCACTCTACGTGTCCGCTGTGAACCATTCATCATATCTGTGAATAATTTCCTGTCTTTTTCATCAGCTAATTGAATAGTCCCATTTACCAAGACCGACATCTTGCTTGCTGATAAAGTTGTGAATTTATATTTAACGCCTTGAGATTCTATGATTTTATTTATATTACTGTTTACTACCCGCTTTATTGCTTTATACATATTAATTTTAAAACTTATATGTCCCTCTTCTCCATTAGATATATCATTTGAATTAGAAGATATTTGATATAGTTAAATTTTCAATTTTATCTTCGCTCTCTCCTACAATTCTATACATAATAGTTGTTTTATTATTATCAAACATTACCCCATCTAAAATAACCTCTACTCCATTTTTAAACTTATAACTTTTATTAAGTTCTTGTCCCCTTCCAAGTTCATTAAGCTCTTTAATGCTACCTGAGCTTATCTTGCTGATACAGCATAACTATCATATTCTCCATGGCATCCATAGCATCTTCCTTATTTTCAGTATAAACATAAGCAAGTTTATAAAACTCATTTTTTCTTTCCATAATTAAGTTTAAAAGTGCTTCTTTATCTCCATTTTTAGCACTTTTAACAAGTAGCCGCTTTTCCAAATTTCTGCCCCCTTTGATTTTATACTTTCTTCTCTGTTCCACTATACCTACTTATATGAGTTCTTAACATTATAAAAAGTTCATATTATTTTTTTAGTTATAATATGAACACAAGTAACCCTACATCTAATTATGTAGGGTTACTTGTAACGATATATATATAATATGTATTAATTCAACCACACATTTTCTGCATTTTACCTAGTCAAACGAAATTGGAATTTATGCATCTCCTTTCATTTGTTTAGGAGCTACTCCATAAAAACGGCTAAATGCTTTAGTAAAATTTCTGTATTGTATATTAACTTATTTTTCTAGTAGCAAAGCTTATTATACTTGTTAGTATCAGCGCTGTTATAAAGGCAATGATGATACTAGAGAAAAAACCACTTAAAAAATAAGCACTGAATTTTTGCCAAATTGTTGCACCTGCTACCCAGTCTATTGCCACAAACATAACATTTTTAACATATCCAATAACGAAGAATGCAATAGCAAATATAATTATGAAAATAACAGTTGTATTTTTTCTCATTATTCCTCCTAAATACATAAAATTTTAAAATTTAATTTTATTATCATTAAACTGTCTCTTTTTGCTTATATTAATTTAGAATACATTAATAATGCAATTATAACATATATTGTATTTCATTAAAGCATTATTTTTATGAAATGGTTAGATAATGTCCTAGCTAAAATCATATATTCTTTTCATATCCAATTTACGGTAAAAATGGTATAATTAAATAAATGTTTTGTATCTCAACCATAATCAAGTGCACAGTAATTGATTAGTAATAATGATCATTTGCATAAAGAAAAGAAAATAGAACATATAATAGGAGGTTTATTTTGAATATATCACAAGTAGTACTTATAGTAGTTTCAGTAGCGATACTATTGGACAGTATAAATTTATTAACAAATACCTCTAAAATATTAGTTAAATACTCAATGAAATTAAGGACAGTTTGTAATTCCCGTATAAGAAGTGCAATAACTAAGAATCATGACAAGACAGCTAAAATACTGGGAATACAAGGTATAATATGTGGAACGCTGTTTCTAATAATTTCAATTAATATTAATAATACTGAATTGAGTAGAGGTTCAACAGGATTATTTATTCTACTGGCAATATCAGTATTCAACATATTTATATTAGGAGTAATAGTTCCATCCATTAAATAGGCGTGTTTTATTTGCGATTCCTAATTGGGTGTATATTTACTTAATATGCAATATGCCTTTTTTAAACTATTAACAACTTTTTTATAACAAAAATATTTCCTATAGCAGTTAGAATTATTCCAATAAGTATAAAACTCCATGATATAGTTGTGAATATAAACGACGGCTTTATAAAACTAATGCACAATGCTTCATAATAAGAATTTGCTTTATGATATGCAAAACTATATAAGAAATAAAGCACTATTACTGCGGATATTGCTCCTAAAAATCCAGTTATTATCCCCTCAAAAATAAATTTCCATCTAATAAACCAATCGGTTGCACCAAGATATTGCATCATATTGACTTCATTAATTCTTGGATATATAGCAAGTTCTATTGTATTCTTAATTAAAAAAAATGTTGCTACCATAAGTATAAGAAAAAGTATCACTCCTACCCATTGAATCATTTTAATCATCCCCAAAATATTATTAGGAATGTTTTGATTACTGTTAATTTTATTTACACCTTGTACCCCTTTAAACTGAGAAATTATTTTAGATATATCATTTGGCCCATTCACTTTAATTATATATGATGCTGATAGAGGAGTATTGTTTTCAAAAGCACTATCATTTACAACATTTGATGCTTGTATTTTTTTGTATATATTTCGCTGATCAGTAATCTTTATATCATCTCTTAAAGTCACCCGCACTTCATATTTGGAGTATATGCCGATAATACCCATTCTAAGATTCAACATGAATAGTACAAATATTCCCAAAATAAATAACGTTGACATTATTGAAGTCATAGAGGAAATACTAGTAGTAGCATTGTTTCTAAGATTTTTTGAAGCATCTTTTGATAACAAATTTAAAGTGCTAATCTTCATAATTATAACGACTCCTTTCTTTATCTCTTGTTAACAACCTTGATTTGCGTAAATTATACTATAATTAACCAAAATTGTAAAATAACAATTAGATACACTTATAGTTAAATCGATGTAAAAAAGAAAAGTTAACAACATATTTAAAATAATTATATCAAATTCTATATTGACAAATATATCATACACCACTATACTTTATAGTAGTATAGTGAATGGTGGTGATTAAAGTGTCTTCAATAAATTTAATAATACTTGGCTATCTGCAGCACAAAGAGAAAAGTGCCTATGAAATGGTTAAAGAATTTGATATCTGGAATCTTACTAAATGGCTAAAAATCAGTGACCCCTCAATTTATAAAAATATAATTAAATTATGCGATAATGGATATTTAAATTCAAGAACTGTTAAAGAAGGTGAAATGCCCGAAAAAACATTATATTCACTGAATGAAAAAGGAAATTCATATTTCAATGAACTAATGGAAGAAAGTTCAAAACATATAGGAAATGTTTATTTAGATTTTAATGCATTTTTAGCTAATATAGAGAATGTACCAGAAGAAAAAAGAAAAGAATACCTTGAAAACTTCAAAAACAAGGCAGAAGAACGTAGATCGTTTGTGGAGTCAATTTACAATAACGCAAAACATCAAAATGAAAGATCTGGTTCTGAATTGCTTATATTAGATCTATATAACGAATTTTATAACATTCTACAAAAATGGTCTGAAAAAGTTTTTGATCATTATAATTAATAATTGGGTGTCTCTAATAAATTTTTATATTGAGAGACATTTTTTTCGCCTAGCTACTATAATGTATAGTAGTTTATTATATACTAATATATTTAACATTATTATTTAGGAGGTTTATATTATGAACAAAAAATATCAAATCATTTCTTTTGTGGCCATTATTTTGGGGTTTTTTATGGCATTATTAGATACAACTATAGTAAATATCACTTTGCCTAAAATGACTGAATACTTTAATACTACTATGGCCCATATTTCTTGGGTAGTAAATGCCTATAATCTAGCTTTTGCAGCTATTGTACTGACTGCTTCAAGACTTTCAGATCAATTTGGGAGAAAAAAACTGTTTATTACAGGGGTATTTCTATTTACTATATCTTCACTGCTATGTGGTATTTCGAATTCCCTTGAGGTACTTATATTATTTAGAGCACTTCAAGGGCTATCTGCAGCTTTTGTTGTGACTATTGCAATGCCTCTTTCTGCTGAAATATTCCCACCAGAAAAGAGAAGAACAATTATGGCACTTTGGGGAGCTTTTGCTGGTCTTGCTGCTGCAAGTGGACCATCAATTGGTGGTATAGTAACTCAATTTTTTAATTGGAGATATATTTTCTTTATTAATGTACCTATAGGTTGTATTTGTATAATACTAACTATGAAATTCATAAAGGAATCTTATGACCCAACTGCAAGTAAAAATATAGACTTTGGTGGAATTATAACAATCTCCACTGCTATGTTTTGCTTAACTTTCGCATTAATGAAGGCTAATGAAAAAGGCTGGACTTCAATCTTTATCCTTTCCCTCTTTGCGGTTTCCGCTATAGTCCTTATACTATTTGTTATTATTGAACTAAAAGTTAAGGAGCCCCTGCTTCCACTTAGTTTATTTAAATCCGTACAATTTACAAACGGCTCGATTTCTCTATTCTTACTGGGACTTGGTATGATGTCTGGTACCTATTTGCTATCTTTTTTCCTAATTCAGGTTAAAGGATTAAATCAACTGTCAGCAGGACTTATTATTTCAACTATGTCCTTAACCTCAATGCTTTTTTCAATATTAGCTGCTATTTTGACAAAAAAATTAGGTAGCAGATTAATTAGTGCATTGGGTATTCTTTTACTTTGTGTCTCCTGCTACTTAAATAGTTCTCTTACTCAAAATTCTTCAAATATAGATATTATTTTAAGATTAATTGTTGCTGGTGCTGGTACGGGTCTTAGTATGGCAACACTAATAGGTTCTATAATGGCTAACGTTCCTGTAGATAAAATAGGAATAGCTTCTGGAATAAGTAACATGACAAGAACACTTGGAACTGTACTTGGAGTTGCCTTAGTCTTAACTATATTTACATCAAATATGACTACTCAGATATCTGATGCTAAAGACTCTGCTGTGCAAATAATACAGAATGACACTGTATTTGATAATAAAACCAAGCTGCAGATGATTTCTTCTATCAAAACAGGTAGTGATAAAAGCGTTAGTCTTTCAGCAATATTAAACACAATTGATAAAAAAGAAACTGCTGTGCTAGCTTTCTCTTCAGCCATGACTGAAAATAAAATCAAAGAAAGTTTTGAAGCTCAAAAGAAAGAAACCAAAAAAATAGTACCTGTTATCCAAGATAACTTTTTGACCTATACTGTTAAAGCTTTTAGTTTTACATTTAAAATGAGTGCTGTAATTCTTTTACCAGGTATACTTTTTGCATTATTCAGTGACAAAAAGAGATATCCTAATATAAAAAATAAGCAGGTTGTTTAAAACACAAACAATGCTTCGCGGATAGCGCTAAGGCATTAATTCAAGAAAATAAAAGTACAAAAGAGGTCATTTAACAAAGTGAAATATTCCCACTTACCCACAGTGGCAACAGGTCCTACTCAAGTGAAGTAGGACCTGTTTTTGTTCAATGGACTAATATAAATTTATATTAAAGTGTATAATCACATGTCTTAAATTGTTACATTTCTGCAGACAATATTCCCGTTTAAGAATGTGCTAATATTTTTAATTCATCAGACTCTACAACATGGCCATTAATAGCTTTATAAAAATCATTCATGAAATATCCTTGCTTTAAATCTAATTTTTTATCGAGCCCATATACTTTTAGTGTATACTCATGTTCCTTGTCTGGTGGAGTTGGTCCAGCATATCTATTTGTTATATTAGAATCAGTCTCCCCGACATATGGTGAAGCAAAGCTATTTTGACCTTGCACAACATTCAGACTATTATCTACACTTATATTTTCTGTAAGACAGTTAATGTTAGCTGGAATATTACAAACTAACCAGTGTATCCAGGTGAACCCGCAAACTGGAATAGCATCATGGTCTAAAAAAGTAATAGCTATAGATTTAACTTTATCAGAAACATCAATAAATTCAATAGGAAAAGATATACATGGACTTCCTTTATATTGATATTTCTCCTCAGCAAATTTTGAGTATTTAGCTGGTAAATAACCATTTTCTGTTGTAACATTAATTTTCATAAATTCCCATATCCTTTCTTTTTTGCAACCTAATTTTTTAAAGATTTTTACGAATATTTCTTTGTTGCATCCCGTCTCTTATACTTGAATTTTTATCATAATGTTAACCCCTTTGTTATAGATAATACATTAAAACTGTATATTTTAAAATTTGTAATTTCTTAATATACTATTAAGGAAATCTTAATGATTGGTCGATAGGAGAAAAAATGAATTTATAATAGTATTACACCTTTATAATAATTAATTTTGTCATTTAATTTCTCGAGATGTTCATTTGATTTTGCAATTTTTTTTTTAAGCGCAATTCTATGTTTTATCAGCATTTCCATCCTTTCATTCATAGTAGAATCACCTAAAGCACGCAGCTCGGCATATTTTTGAATTTCCTTAATAGGCATCTGTGTATCTTTTAATCGTTTTATAAATTGCATCCAACTCACGTCAGTTTCACTATAACAACGCCTACCATTTTGTTTGCGATTTGGAATAATTAAATTTTCTTTCTCATAATAGCGTAATGTGTATATGCTTATCTGAGTAAGATTTGAAAATTCTCCTATTGAATAATCCATCTTATCAATCTCCTTTTAATATTTGACATAGAGTTAACTCTACATTATATAATGAAAATAGTACCATATTAAAGGAGGTTTTTCAAATGAGACAAGATAATAAATACACAGTTATTACAGGAGCAAGTTCAGGCATAGGATATGAAACTGCAAATGCATTTGCAAAACGTGGTAAGAATTTAGTTATTGTTGCCCGTAACAAAGGTAATTTGGAAAAATTAAAAACGGAGATTTTAAATGATAATTCATCATTAAATGTCATAGTTAAGGATACTGATTTATCTATTATTAAAAATGTTTATAAGTTGTATCAAGACCTAAAGCCATATCAGCTTGAAACATGGATAAACAATGCTGGTTTTGGTGATTATGATAGTGTCGCTAATCAAAATTTAGAAAAGATAGAAACTATGTTACGACTTAATGTGGAAGCGTTGGTCATTCTATCTTCACTATTTGTACGTGATTATCAAAATATTGAGGGTTCAAAGCTTATAAATGTTTCATCTGCGGGTGGATATATTATTGTACCA
The DNA here is from genome assembly GCF_018861905.1 of Clostridium sp. DSM 17811. Classification (GTDB taxonomy): domain Bacteria; phylum Bacillota; class Clostridia; order Clostridiales; family Clostridiaceae; genus Clostridium_AD; species Clostridium_AD frigoriphilum. Next base: position 34,249 of record NZ_JAHLDU010000007.1, on the reverse strand, counting down.
ACTGCTGTAACTTATTGCGCAAGCAAATTTTTTGTAAGTACATTTACCGAAGGGTTAGCAAGAGAATTGGAAGGATCTAATGCTAAATTACAAGCGAAAGTATTAGCACCTGCAGCTACAAGAACAAATTTCGGAAACGTAGCTAACAATATAGAAGCGTATGATTATGATAAGTCTTTTGGTACTTATCATACTAGTAAAGAAATGGCTGATTTTTTACTTCAATTACATGATAGTTGCGAGGTGGTTGGAGCAATAAGTAGAGAATCTTTTGAATTTGAGTTATTATCTCCATTATTTAATTATGCAGGAAATCCAAAACATAATCAAAGTGTTATATTATAAAAGTTGATCTAATAAGAACATGTAATAAAACAATAAACTTTGTATTTGATTAATTGTAAAATTTTAACAAGTATGTATAATTAACATGTATAGTAATCCATATCATTATAATAATTTAAGTAAACCTTAAAGAGGAAATGTTAATGATAATATGGAGGTTTTTTTAAGACCATAGTTTGCAGCTGTAATATAAACAAATTGTTTCGGTTGATTTCTTGTTGACAAAAGCATACCTTGCTAAGGTAGCGATAGCACTGGTCATGCTTCGCTACCTTAGTTCTTTTAAAAATTTAATTGACGATACATCTGACCAATGTATCGTCAAAAAATATTTAAGAGAAGGAGTGTGTATTATGTCAACAAGAAAATCAAATTCAAAACCGAAAACAAAAACAAATGAATTAATGTTGTTAGAAGCAAAAGAAAACCACAAGTTTATTATTGATTTTATTGATAATAGACACTTTCTTCCTTTTTTAAATATAGTGCTTTCTACCGTAGTCATAGGGATTATAGCAGGCATTTGTATTTACAAGGGCCAACTTGCAAATACAGCAATATTAGTTAGTGATATGCTAATGAAATTGTTTGTTGGCAGAAAGTAACCATGTTAGATAAGAGAGATTTTATACACCTCTCTTATCTTTTGGTCTATTTGTTTATTTACATACTTTAAAACCTTATTTATTGTAATTTTCAAATGAAACGCTTTAAAAATTACATATTGAATATTGATTCCGGCATATGCTTGTTTTTACCGGTATGTCGGCAGTACCCGATGGGTATTTTATAAATTAATAGCATTGGTAACCGTTATGTTCTATGTCACAGCCAAACTTTCTTAATAGGTATTATTTTATGTTAAATGTAATAATTATATTCTTCTATTGGTAGTATTGAACCTCGTACTTGAGCATTTTTTTGACAATATATAAATTTCCATATAAGTTATTGTTTATATCTTTAATTAGTTACCTTATAAGTTTAATAAGTATATCAAAGAATTTGATTAACAGTGATTTGTAAAAACAGATTTCTGTTATCTATTTATTGACAATATGTTTATATAATGATAACATGAAATAAGCTTCACATGAAGCTTGTTTCATGTTATTTGGAGGTGTCTAAGTGAAAAATAGAGTAAAAGAATTACGAACCATAGCAAATATAACGCAACAGCAGCTTTCTGATTTAGTTTCAGTTTCATCAAGAACAATTATTTCACTTGAAAAAGGACAGTATAACCCCTCGATTATGCTGGCGTATAAGATAGCTTGCGTTTTCAACACCACTATTGAAAAATTATATTGTTTAAAGGAGAATTTAAAAAATGAAGAAAAAAATATATAATAAAAACAAATTTTGGATTGGTATAATATTTTTATTATTAGCATTAATTAGCATTCCAAGTACAATTAAGCAGTTTGATAATTTAAGTACTTTAAGAAACGCCAAGTCTATTATAGTGGATGTCTTTTGTATCCTATTTGGAGTTACAGACGTATGTAGAAGTTTGAGCAGCCAATGTACAAAAGAAGATGATCAAAATGATGATGAACGAGTAAATTTAGTTAATATGAAATCAAAAGCCAGCGCTTTTAATATTACACTATTCACTTGTGCTACTGTTTTAATACTATCAATGATTGCATGGGGAGCAACGAAAAACGAGGTGTTTCTCGGCATTATTTGTTGCTTTGGCATAACTACTTCGATTATGTTTATTTCTGAAATAAGTAGCTATTTTTATCATGACAAGCGGAATTAATTTTATAATTGGTGAATACCCATTACGTACCATACAACACTATTAATTATATCCTTCAAGGTCTATGTTGAATCATATACCTTAATAGCTAATAAAAACAGCTAGCGTACAAGCTCTAGCTGTTTTTGCGTAAAAAGTACTGGTTAATATACCTTTATATTGAAATCATCATTTAAGAAGTCAGCAGTTCTTAAAAATATTTTTAATGTTTTTTCAGCGTAATCTCCTAGTAATGCTTTGCTGCATTCAAAATTTATCCATTCGATTGTCATAGGCAAATGAATATCGCATGTAAGACAGTCCCAAAGTGCATCTAAATTATTGCCATAATAATCGGGAAGTTGAAGTTCGGATTTGAGTATAGCATGAAGCTTTTCTTTACTAGTAAATTGTGTACCATCTAATATTATTTTCTTCAATGTTATTTCCCCCCCTTTTAGTTACTAGATGAATTACCGTTTGCGCCATAGTAGCAAGTGAAAGTTTGATAGTGATCTGTTGTTCCATATATTAATCCATCGTTTGAGAATAACAATCTATCAGCACCTCTATGACCGCCATTATAGTTTATGTCACATTCATGCCAAATTCTTCCTTTTGAATCTGGTAAACATTGCTCAGAATTAGTAAATATGTCTCCACCTATACTTTTTCCTTTTGCATATTTCCAAAGGTCGCTTCCAGGTCTCCAACCAAGTTTATTGGCTTGTCGTTTTGTTATATAGTTATCAGGTAAATAACTATACTGATGTATATAATTAGCCACACCTTGGAAATCATTTATTATTGTGCTCACATTCGTACTGTTAGCTTTAACTAGTTCCTTTGTTAGAGTAGCTTTAATTGTCTTGTTTGTAGTATCAGCTTTAGCTGTAGTTGTAAGAGAGAAATTAAATAGTGTCACAAGTACAAAAGCAAAAATTAAAAATAAGTTTGTTTTTTTTATGAACTTGTTCATAATTGTATCATTCCTTTCTTTATAATATTTATATACAATATGATTAATTTGTAGTAAATATTATAGTTTCCATAAAATTATAAAAAACATGCATCAAACAAAGGCCGTGAGATTTTTATTCTCACGGCCTTTGTCCTTTTTTATATTATATTAACGGGCTTTTAACTAATAAGCTAAAGAAACTTTTTTATTTCATCAAATTCCAAATCTGGTCGGCTAGCTTGACAGTGTTCTGCACCACCAGTTTTTTTGGTAAAGACTTTCGTTGTAATTGAGGCCGCATTACAGAGTTCTTGTTGAATTTGTGGAAGTCTTGAAATTAGAACATATTGGTCATTTTCTCCCGCTAGTAGTAATACATCCTGATTAACTAATTGTCCGATACCCTTCATTGTGTGACGTTCAAAGTTTTTAAGCAGACCATAAGGAGTTGTTTCGCCGGTATTCTCATAACTTTTGTTAACTTTCCAATTGAGATCAATGTCATTAACCATCATTTTATTAATGGTGGAATTTAATTTATCAGTTTGATTATCTTTAATCAAACTCATCAGAATATCTGCTTTTAGTTTAGGCATGCCTTGCGTTAATTCATCTAGACCACAGTAAAAAATGTCTAACGCAATAATTTTGTCAATACGTTTTTCAAAGGCAGCAGCACGCATAACAAAGTAACCTCCCCAAGACATACGCATCAAACTTACACTTTGTAAATTAAAATAATTAATTATAATTGAAACCGGCTTTTCCCAATTCATAATAAATTTCAGCCCATTTTTCAAAGCTGTACCTTGTCCAGGCCCGTCGAAAATAATAATATTGTAATCTATGTTTTTCAAAAATCTCATCATAGGAATAATTTCTTCCATGTAACCATCGTAACCACCAAAGACAAGCAGAGTTTTGTGTGCACCCTTATTTATTAATTTAATAGTCGGTAAAATGAGTTTTCATAAGGAACATCATACTGCTCGAATTCAAATTCATGATATCCCTTATAAAAGTTCTCACGAAAGCCGTCATACATTTTTTGTTTATTGGGGTCAGTTGTTGATAAATAAAAATCAGCTGCTTTATAGTAATTTGAGGCAATACTATAATCACCATTTTTTTCTCGCTTGGCAGCAAATTGTGACCAACTTTTATACCAACCCTTAGTATCTACTAATTGTGGAATAATTTTCTTTAAATCAGCCTGTACTTTTGAATTGTCTTCATAGTCACGAGTAAAACGATTGATTTGTAAATCGAATTGCTCGTTGCCTGTGTATTTCTTGAACATAAATATAACCTCCCTTAATTACTCTCTGGTTAATTTTGACCAGATTCATATTTAATTTATACTTAAAGTATAGTAACAATCTAATTGACAGACAATTTACAAAATCGTACAATGTATTAGTAATCGAACTAAATAAGCTAATTTGTATGAAACCGTACAAAAGGGGTGAAATTAAATGGTAGAAGACGTGCGCATTATTAAAAATAAAAGAAATATTGAAGCTGCACTTATTAATTTATTAAAGTAAAAAGATTTTATTCATATTACAATTAAGGACATTTGTGAAGCATCTTTAACAAGTCGTTCTACTTTTTATAGTCATTATTTGGATAAATACGATCTGTTAGAAAAAATCGTAAATCATTACGCTGATCTCATTAAGCAGAAAGCTCAAATACGCTTTTTTCAAATGCAAAGTGACAATATCGAAACGTTTATTAAAGAGGCGGCTCAGACTTACTCACAACATCAAAAGGATTTAAAAGTGTTGTTAAAGGTTCATATTCCTAATGGGGATTTACGCGCAAAAATTGAAGAGATTCTTTTTTCACAATGTCATGCCTTTTTACAAGAACAACAAAAGATGACAATTGTTTCAACGGAGTTATTAGCCAGACTTTATGTGGCCAATGTTTTTGCACTTATAAATTGGATATTAGAACATGGAGTGGATGATCAAACTATTCATTTTGCTAACAAGGTACAAAACTATATCTTTAAAATATTGTCCATATAACATACTTATTCATTTTATCAATATTATTCTGACTCTTGGATAAAGCACTAGTAGTATAAATAAATACTTTATGTGATACTTGTTAAAAAATGCGAATTACAGAGTATTTATATTTTATGGAGGAGAAATTATGATTCTAAAACAAAATTTGAAAATAAAAAATATCCCTGCAATTTTATGGGGCGACAAATCAGATAAGATATTCGTAGTGGTGCATGGTAATATGTCAAATAAGGCAGACGATGCTATTGTTGTATTTGCCGAAGAGGTAACAGTACTAGGTTATCAAGTGCTTAGTTTCGATTTGCCTGAACATGGTGAGCGTAAGGATGAAAACTATTCTTGCAAGGTCCAAAACTGTGTTCGAGACCTTAACACCATTATGCATTATGCAAAATCATTATCAAATGATATAAGTCTATTTGCTTGTAGTATGGGAGCATATTTTAGCCTATTAGCATACAGCCAGGATCAGTTGAAACAATGTTTGTTTCTCTCTCCTGTGGTAAATATGGAACGTATCATAAATAATATGATGATATGGTTTAGCGTAACTGAGAATAGACTAAAAACAGAAAAAGAAGTTTCGACACCTATTGGACAAACACTCTATTGGGATTACTACTGCTATGTGAAAGAACATCCTATTGTTGCTTGGAATAATCCAACCTCAATTCTCTATGGCTCGGAAGATAACTTATGTGAATTTGATGTGGTAGCCGCATTTGCAAAACGCTTCAATTTTGAGTTACAAGTAATGGAGCAAGGCGAACACTATTTCCACACCGAAGAACAACTACAATTTTTCAGACAGTGGCTGAAAAAACATATCAATGTCAACTTTTTTAAAGGCACACTAACAAATTGATATGCCTTTTATGTTTTTGTCAGTATAAATACTTTATGTTGACCCTACTTAGGTTATGACACGAACTTTTAATGTTTTTTCATCCATTTTATCATTATTATTTTGACTCTTGGATAATGCAATAGTAGTATAATTGAATATATATTATTGGTTCCAGGTGGACAAATTCAGATATCAACTACCCTCAAATATTTCGTAGATCCATTAAATTACTAAAAAACAAGAAAAATAATATAAATAATGAACTTTTTATATTATCTTTCGTTAAATCAATGTAATATAAAATATTCTAATCAAGGAGGGTACACAAAGTGACATATCAGGAAGAGAACATCCGACTAAATGCAGGCATAGAGACCATTTATGGAACTGTCAATTGGGTTCAAATGTTACATAATGATAAACGATTTTTAAAGATTGACATTTTAGGTCATAGTGAGGGTTCTTTAATTGGTATATGACCCTGCAGTGAAGATTAATAAGCTTAACATTCCTGTACTTATTATTCAAGGCAGCACTGATTTACAAGTTACTGTGGATGATGCAATGATTTTAAAGAATTCTAACCCTGATGCTGTATTAAAAATAATAGATGGAATGAATCATATTCTAAAAGATGCCCCGATTGAACAAGAAAAAAATTTAAAAACATATAGTAATCCTAAATTACCTTTATCTTCTATGTTTAAAGAAAGTTTAATTAATTTTATGAAGGATACATTTAAATTATAGGAAACAAAATAATATTAAGAGATTTTTATTTAGGGAGGTAGATTGAATGATAGTTGTTACAACTGAAAATATTACTGGATACAAGGCACTAGAAGTAAAAGGTCAAGTTTTTGGATTAATTGTAAGAAGTCGTGGATTAGGTGGTAATATCATGGCTGGGTTAAGAAGTCTAGTTGGTGGAGAAATTCATGAGTATACATCAATGCTTGAAGATGCACGTAAACAAGCGCTTGACCGATTAGTTAAAAATGCAACTGTAATGGGAGCGAATGCGGTGGTAATGATGAGATTTGATTCTAGCGAGATCGGTCAGAATATGATGATGGTTTTGAGATGTTTTATAAACGTTATATTACAGACATGGAACAACATGAAACCAATCATGGTATTATGTCATCAAAGGGTGCACCGCCTTCTAACAACTATATCATATCTTGTGTTCCGTGGTTTACCTTTAATAGTTTATCCATGAATCTGCAAGATACAAAAAAATATTATGCACCGATTTTTGAAGCCGGCGGATTTGTTGAAACTAATGGTAGGACTACAATGCCTTTATCTATTACGGTTAACCACGCTACGGTGGATGGCTATCAAATAAAGGTGTTTTTAGATGAATTACAACGGACAATGAATCATCCTGAAGAGTGGATGTAAAGATTTTAGTTCTATTTTTTTATAATAGAATTAAGATTTAAAGTAGAAATAACTGCGGCTAGGGGAAATATTTTTCGCCAGTACCTTAATCAAATGATAGAATGATCACTAGGATTTATTTTGTTAGACAATTATTATGTCGTTCTCTATATCATCTCTTTGCGTTATAACAATTCTCAATGAAATATATACATTCTCTATTCCAACTCTAAAATAACTAATTTCTATCATAGTTATTACCTCCTACATAAAAATACTCTTACCCATATTGTTAAGGTAAGAGTTTTCTTTAATTTGTATATAATTTATAAAGACTTTTTATATTTCTTAAAGTAGGCTGAACTTGAAAAAATAAAAAAAGCACCAAAAATTATAAAAAATACTGCTGAAAAATATTGTTTCCCAATTAAATGCCATATTCCTATAGCTAACCATAGAACGCCTGCAATTGCATATAATTTCCATGAACTTTTATTATCTATTACTTTACTATTACACTTACCATATTTTTTTATTTGCTTAATTCTTGAATTATATGCTAAATAAGGCATAAAATTAAAGACAAATATAAATATATCAATTATTAATAATCCAAGGATAATCAGAAATATAGGTTTAATTACAATTGAGGAAACAACTAGCAACCCCATTAGTGCTATAGCTATTATTAAAGAATATAGAGTTCCTTTTTGGGTTTGATTTTTTATACTTGTATATTTATCTATTTCTGATTCACAATCACTATAAATAGGTTTAGTTCCAGCTTGCGCTGAAAAAATGTGCATACAATTTTCTATAGAAACAACAAGTTTCCATCCTGCATCTTTAAATATAGTGAAGTATTCTTCATTTGTCTCTGTTTGGTAATCTAGGTTATATACTATGTTTTGAGGCTTATCTTTTCTTAGTTTATAGAAAAAGCACCCTACTATGTCTTCTAATATCCAACCTTGACTTGCATAATTTTTTAGTTTTTCCATATCACCTTCTTCACTAAAGGCAAGTCCACTAATCATTACATATTTACTTTTCATGAATATCCCCCTTTTCTAATTTAAAAAATTTTGAGCAAATTTAACCATCTGTTTTTTACGCTCAATCGCTTTTATGAGCATCTCTCGTCCTTTATTTGTTATTTTATATACTTTTTTATTTTTATCTGTGTCAGAAGTTAACTCCACCAAATCTGCTGCTAAAAGCTTTTTCAGTGTTGTATAAAGTGATGCAGGACCAATAGTAACTTCATTATTAGTAAGGTTCTCAATAGTTTTCATAATTAGGTATCCGTGCTTTTCCTCAATAACACTAGATAAAATATAAAAAGCAGAATCTGTTAGTTCCCCAATATCAATAGAATCCTTTCTTGGCATAAAATTCTCCTTCATATTATATATATCATTTAATGATATATCATTCATTGATATATCATCAAATATAATATATCAATAAATGATATATTTGTCAATTGTTTATCTACTGCTTTTTTATTTATATACTCTTGTTTAATTATAAAAAAAACACCACAAGGAAGGCTTCTACTATAGCCAACCCTGTAGGCGTTATCCAAACTTTTATCATTACATTTTAAAATCCAATTTTAGTAAAAACCTCATTTACTTATGGTACGGTTCAGTGCTCATAGTGCAATAATATATATATAGTAAAAATTTAATTAAATTTAACAATCACTAAAATGAGGTTTTTCTACTGAAGAATCTCATTACCAATTGTGGACTTATTGGCAACATTGATGATTTTCATCATGGCTATTAAAACCAATAAAAAAATGAAATAACAGCAAGTAAAATCAAGCAGTAATCCCTCTATTTCTTTATAATGAATGTAGGGTGATTGAAACGAGGTGAACATATGAATGTACGAGTGGAAGAAGCAAATTCAAATAATCGTTGCTGAAATTGACAAATGTATTAAAAATTATAATGGCGAAGCCTTGACACTACGATCTCTTTCTCGCAGGTTGGGTTATTCCGAATTTTATACAACGAGAAAATTCAAAGAAATATCTGGTATGCAATTTAGGGATTATCTGCGGCATAGGAAATTAGCCTTTGCACTAAAAGAGGTTCGGGATAGTGAAAAAAACCTAATCATGTCGTTCTTCGTACAAAAATAAACCCTTTCGACCGCTACTTTTTAGGATTGGGAGAGATTGGTATGATGAAATCTACAGATGATGTTAAAATTTATTTTGTAACCATTCCCGCACACAAATTTTTGCACATTAAAAACTATGAGAGTAATGGGTATTGGGATTTTTGGCAAAAGCAAAGTCTTATTCCGGGACAGGACTGTGAAACAATTTGCGGCTTACTCGATAGCATCAAGGGCAAATTGGATGACGATGGTGGTAGCGAATCTAACAGCGGTAGCGGTCAGATTATGGCGTACATTAACAACCCGGACGGCAGACTCTGCGATTGGGGTATTCCACGCACAGAGTGTTACGGTACACGTCTTCCTTTTGATTATAAAGGCGAAGTACCACCACAAATGCTTATGATTGATGTTCCCGAAGCCGAGTATATTGTTTTTGAACATGGGCCATTTGATTATGAGCAGGAAAATCGTAGTGTAGAGGAAAAAATTGAAAAGGCAATGGCAACTTTTGATTTTGCAATCACTGGCTACTGCTTTGATACTTCCCCCGGTAGAATAATTTACCTTTATTATAATCCGGAACGGTTTCTTAAGTATATCAGACCAGTGCTAAAGTAAATAAAATGGACTGCCTATCCACTATTGTTTCTAACGAGAAAATCAAACAGGAAATAACAATTTACAATTAATATTTTAAATGTAACTCACATTTAGGCTATATGCCATTTTGAAATTGTTGTAAATATACTTTATTTTTAAATTATGGTATTATAAGTATGATAAAAAACCTATATTGTATTCGTACGATTCAATTCCAAATGAGGTGCTACAAAAATGAATAAATCAAAAGTAGAAAAAGTAAACTTTTATAGCGATGTACTTGATAAAGAAATAGCAATGCTGGTATATTTACCTGAATGCTATAATAATTCACCTCCTCTGCCTGTATTATATTTTCTACATGGGAGAAGTGGGAACGAAAATATAATGTTTGAAATGGACATACCCACTAAAGCTGATCGAATGATAAAAGATGGGGAAATTAAGCCTTTGATAATTGTATGTCCAAGAATTGAAAACAGCCGGGGGGTGAACTCATCCTTAATATGTAAAGAGGCACCTAATCCTTTAGAGAATAATCGAATCATAAATTTAGGAATGTATGAAGATTACTTTATTAAAGAAATAGTACCTTTAACAGATAAAACTTTTAATACTATAAAAGATAGAAAAGGAAGATATATAGGAGGGGCATCTGCTGGTGGCTATGCAGCTCTTCACAATACATTTCGACATCAGCATATGTTTTCAAAAGTAGGAGGTCATATGCCTGCTTTAGAACTGAAACTTGAAGAGGAAGACAAGCCATATTTTAAAGACATGGGTGTCTGGGAAAAATATGATCCAATATATATTGCAAGAAAAAATAATATTTCTTTTGATATTGATGTTTATCTTGATGCTGGAGATAAGGATGAAGGTAGATTTTATGAAGGTTGTTCAACATTACATAAAATATTGAAAGAAAAAGGCATAAATTCTCAAAATCATGTGTTCCTTGGTAATCACAGTGCTGAATATATACAATCGAATATTGAGAAATATCTAAAATTTTATGGATGCTAAATTATAAAAGTCGGTTTATATCCTGCGAATCAAATCTATTATTTTTAGGAGGTAACCTATGAAAGAAGAAGAAAAAATATTTGCGGGCAGGCTGTTTGATGCCCGTACGAAAGAACTTCGAGATATTAAACATAAGACACATATACTCTGTCAGAAATTTAATTTGCTTGATGAGTACGATGAAAGTCGTCTACCAATAATCAAAGAATTTATCGGAAAAATCGGAGAAAAATATTATTTGCAAGGTCCTATACAATTTAATTACGGGTGCCATACGTTTATCGGTGAAAATTTCGGTGCGAACTTTAATACCACAATTTTAGATGATGGTAAAATTTATATCGGTGATAATGTTATGCTTGGACCTAACGTTTCCCTCATGGCATCATCACATCCACTCATCCCCGAAGAAAGAGTTGCCATGAAATACAAGGACGGACATGTGTCTGTATCTGAATACGCAAAGGAAATCCATATTGGAAACAATGTTTGGATTGCTTGTAACGTTGTGGTTTGCGGTGGTGTTCATATTGGAAATAACGCAGTCATCGGCGCTGGCAGTGTTGTTACAAAAGATATACCAGATAACTATCTTGCATATGGGAATCCGTGCAAACCAATAAGAATAATTACAGAAAAAGACTCAAAGTTAGATTTACTATAATTATTCATAATATATGTTGCAACAGTACTGTTAGATTGTAAAAAATGGGGAGAATATATTTTAGAGTAATTAAAACACCGATATAGTCAAAAACCTTTTTGATTATATCGGTGTTTTGGAAATATATGTCCTAATGTATATTTTCGCATTTTGCGGTTACTACCCACCTATGATTATAGTTGTAAAAAATAATTTTTTTACAACAGACTCCAGTACTATACTATTTCGTCTTTAATTGATTCTATTACATTACTTTTTTTAACGGCTGTTGAAGAAATCCCATACGCCAAAAATATAGATGCAATTATAAGCATAGCATACGCTAGAATTGGTACAACTGGAAAAACAGATATAAACTCAGGCCATGTGATTAATGCTACTCTTAACATAAACCAACAAATAAATAATACTATTGGTATGCTAACAATAATCGGTGTTAATGCAAAGAACAACCCTTCTATCATCAACATTTTATTTAATCCTTTTGGTGTTAATCCTACTGCACGAAGCATAGCAAATTCTCTCTTGCGCAGTCTAAGATTATTCGAAATGGTAGAAAAAGCATTAATAATGCCAATTAATCCAAACATTAAGGCTACAGCAAAAACACCAATAGAAATGGATTTTTGAACCAGTTTGTCATTATTTTTTTCGACCAGTAGACTCCATATAGTAAAATCTTCGGTTCCAAGATAAGAACTGCAAATTCGAGTTAGTTCTTTCTTCACAGCTGGGCTAGCCTTATCACCCACCAATAAATCAATTGACATACTGCTAGATTCAAGCATACGCTCTGGCATAAAATTACTAACTAGTTGTTGATAGGTTTTCATAGGAACTATATATGCTAAGCTGTATCCACCCATTCCTAGCTCAGAGGGAGAAATCTCTGTAACATGACCAATTTGAGCATTAAATTTATAATTTGTTTTCATATCATTTTCTGTTTTTTCATTTATTACTAGCTTATCGCCTTGTTTTGCATTTAACAATGGTATTTTTCGCATAACTTTTTCATTCTCTGATACATATCTTGTGCTATCTAACAATACTCCTGTTGTCACACCCTCCTTATAATATGATTCATCATCGGCACCGATTTTTTCACAATACTTTTTAAATGATTTATCGCTTAATCCAACTAAATTTGTTATAATTCTATACTTTCCATTTTCACTCGATACATTATGTTTGGAGGGTACCTTAGCAAATCCTCCATATTTAGCAAAAACATCTGACTCCTGTTTTGATGTTACATAAGTTGAAGTACGTACCTGTCTTCTAATGACACTATCCCTAACCTTAGGCAGAGAAATAACTTCATTTATCATCTTATCACTTGGTTTATCAACAGTTTTTATGCTAATCTTCATATCATGAAGATTAGGTATTTCAGCATTCTTAGAATTGGCTAAATTGAGGATGGCTATAATGTTCAGATACCCCGCTATTAAGATAAAACACATTGAAAGAGATAGGACTGCCGTACGCAAAGCCTTTTTGTTAGCTGAAAATTGTGATATTGCTAGTTCACCTTCTATACCAAATATTTTATTGATTATTGAGTGGGATTTTTGTTTTTTTAATTTTACTTTGGTACTATTCTGACGTATTCCAGTAATAGCAGATACTTTCATCATTTTTCTTGCAGGAATATATGCTGAAACTAAAACGGTAATCAATGAGACTATGATGGAAAAACCAACTACTACCCATGAAAAGGAAACATATGCATTCCTATAATCTTCTGTAACACTAAGAATTTTATTAACTTTAGAAAACACAATATTACTAAATAGATATCCTATCATGATACCAATTGGTAATTGAATAATCCAGAGCAAAAGTCCTTCATAGAGAACAGACGACTTAATTTGCCTTGGAGTTGCTCCTAAACTTTTTAGAATACTTAGTTCCTTAATCCTGCTGTTAGCAGATAAAGAAAATGCATTATAGATAATAAGAATAAATGACCCCATAACTAGTAACATAATTGTTATTGCCATTGCTATCATCATAATGATTTGAGTGTTTGCAACACTTTTATCGCTAATTCCATATAAAGTTAATAAAGGTGTATTATACTTAACTCCATACTCTCCATTTTCATTTTTGGTTAATCCCGTAGCTTTCGCAATTCGTGGTAATGTTTCATAGATTGTGCGAGGGTTCACAAAACGCATATAAACCGTAAGTTCATCTTTAGGCTTAATGTGCGAAGTATCCAAGTATCCCATGGCGATGTATCCGGGGTATGCAGAACTCGCAGAAACATCTAATTCTCCAACTATTGTATATATATTAGTTTCTGTTGTTTTAAACGTCTCGCCTGATCGTTTCGTACTTTGATGGTTAACTAGGTCACTACCAAGCATTCGATTACCTACGGGAAGAGTCAACTTATCACCAATTTTATATGAAGGATTATCCGCGAAGAATAATTTTGACATAACAATTTCTCCGGATTTTTTAGGAAGTTTACCTTCAGTAAGAGTATTTTTTAAATCCATGTCTAGCCAAAAATTTGTATTAGCATCTCTCATTGATAGATACGGGAGTTTTGTATTGGAAAGTTTAGCCGTAACCCACTGTCCTTTAATCATCGTGGTTTCAACCTCGGGATTTTCTGTGACATATTTTAATTTATCACCAGCTATAGAGTTGTATAATTCTCCATGCCAATAACCTGTATGTTCAATTGTTGTGGTTACTTCTGTTTTCCATTTAGAATGTATAAATATACATAGCGAACATAGAAGTGCCGAAGCGATTATAATAGCAATTAGTATAGAAATTGTATGTCGCTTATTCTTTTTCATATGGTTATATGTGTATTCATTCATAATTTTCATTTTTTAATTACCTCATCTGACACAATTCTACCATCCTCAATTGTAATCACTCTATCTGCTGACAACGCAATTTTTTCGTCATGTGTAATCAATATCATAGTCTGATTATATTCTTTATTTGAAACCCTCAACATCTCAAGAATAGCTTCTGTATTTGCTCTGTCAAGATTTCCAGTAGGTTCATCTGCTAGAATAATAGACGGTCTATAAATTAATGCTCGTGCTATAGCAACTCTTTGTTGCTGACCTCCTGAAAGCTGATTTGGTAGATGACTAAGCCTTTCATTTAAACCAAGCATTTTTATGATTTTATCAAATTCTTCTTTTTTAGGTTTTTTACCATCCAGAAGCATAGGTAATAATATGTTTTTTTCTACATTTAGTGTCGGAATAAGATTATAAAACTGATATATTATTCCTACTTTTCGCCTACGAAATATTGCTAATTCAGTTTCATTCATTGATGAAATATCAATGTCATCGATATATATTTTTCCTTTTGTAGGGTTATCCACTCCACCTAACATATGCAGGAGTGTTGATTTTCCTGATCCACTTGATCCAATTATTGCAACAAATTGTCCTTTGCTTATCCTCAAATTTAAATTATCCAATGCAGTGACTTTTGTCTCACCAATTCCATAGGTTTTTGTAAGATTTTCAGTTCTTAATATTTCCAAAGTGTTATCTCCCCTCTTTAATAAGGCCTACTTCCATAATATTTAGTCCTTATTTTCTTCTAAACCCAATTATATCTTTGTTAAGTGACCTCTCGGTGACATTGATTACAATTAATTTATATAAAACTTAATTGTGAATGACGCTCCCCCTGTTTTTTTATTTTCTGCTCGAATTTCACCGTTTTGTTTCTTAACTATAGATTGAGCAAGAGCGAGTCCAATTCCTACACTGTCCTTGGCTGAATTTTCGCCTTTGTAAAATCTAGTAAATAAGTGCGGTATATCCTTTTTTTGAAACCCTTCTCCATTATCTTCAATAATAATTTGTGTACAAATAGGGTTTTGTTCATATACTATGGAAATTTTTCCTCCTCGCGGTGTATGTTCCACACAATTTTTAACAATATTTAAGATGGCTTCATTGTTCCAATAAAAATCTCCCATAAAAACTACATCACTATTCTCTTGAATAGAAAGTTGTTGCTCTTTTTTTTCTATCATTAAGATTAATGGCTCAACAGCAGTACATACCATTTCATAAACATTAATCGATTTATATTCTAATGATAAGGTTCCTGCATCTAGTTTAGAAAGTGTTAACAATGACGAAACCAAATGATTAAGACGGTATATCTGAGCTGAAATACGCTCAATATACAAAGCGTCATCTCCATTTATAGGACTGCCTTCCAATAACTCAATCATAAGTGACATTGATGTAAGTGGTGTTTTCATTTGGTGAGAAATATCTGCAAGGTTATTTGTTAATTTTTCTTTTTCTTTCCTTTCTTTTTCTCGGTTTTCGCGAAGCAGCACAACTGTTTTATATAGTTCGTCTTCTAAAATAGAGAATTCGTCTTCTTTCTTCTGAGGGTTTATTTTATAATTTCCTTCGTTGATAGCGTAAAGAGATTCTGCAAGATTATCGATGCGTTTACGCTTTATATGATTTAGCCCTACCAGAAATCCTCCAAAACAAAACAAGAGTGAAGCAATCAAAAATAAAATACCAACCGTAACTATATTAAAACTTTTACGATTATTATAAGAACTATTTAAAAAACCTTCACTATATCCATATTGCTCTAATATTTTTTTCCCTTTATTAATTTCTGCTATATTATTAGTTTTTAGCGATGATATCAATACTTGTTCAATATTAGGATCAGCCTTAACACCAAACGCTATAATCTGTGCGGCTTTTTCATAAAAAATCTTCTCTGTCTGCTTAAAAATAAAATTTCCAAATATCATACAAAAAAATGTTATACATAAAAAACTAATAACCATCCATACAGTAATTTTCTTTTTACTTATATACCCCTTAATCATCCAACCTATAACCTATTCCTCTCACTGTTTTAATAATTGTATTATTCGTAAGTTTTTGACGAAGACGCTTTATAGCTACTGATAATGTATTATCATTTACAAATTCACCATCGATATCCCACAGTTTTTGAAGTAAAACCCCTCGCGTTAAAGTTCGGTTTTTATTTTCTAATAGTTGCCTAAATAGATTGTATTCACCAATTGTAAGTTCTATTTCGATATTATTTTTATATACCTTTGTTTCTGATTTAATCATTTTAATATTTCCACACCATAGAATATCGTCAAGTATTTGTTGTTTTACAGTTCTGCGTAAAACAGCAAGTATACGAGAATGCAAAACACTTAATTTAAAAGGTTTGGTGATGTAATCATCCCCTCCAATATCTAGTCCTTTTATAATATCGCATTCATCATCCCTGATAGTTATAAAAATAATAGGAATGTCTTTAATCCCTTTTACATAACGGCAAAAATCAAACCCTGAACCATCAGGTAAATTTAAATCTAATAATATTATGTCGATATCTGTTTTAAAAAGTTCTTTCCCCTTTTTAAAATTCTCTGCATGAATAACCTTATAACTATTTCTAAGTAAAAATGTTTTTATACCTAAAGCAATTGTTTCATCATCTTCAATCAAAAATATCTTAAGCATTCGCGAACCTCCTTAACATTTAACAATCACACTATTTTTCTTGTTCTCCCGCACTAAATTATTTTACTTGTAAAAAATACGGTAATCCTCATCAAGATTAAAAACGCAATACTTTCACACTATGGAATTTTAGGGGTAGCACTCGAAAAAGAATATACTATTAGCGTAAAGCATCGATAGATAGTGACAACAATATGAATGATTGCATCACAATAGAATCACCAGTTGAAACAAAAGATAATTACATAACTAAAATAAGGATTAATAACGTAGTTTAGGGAAATTTTAAAGAGTTTTGTATCCAAATAAAAATACTGTTCATTAACTTTTATGTTCATATTTGGCTAAGCACCCAGTAAATACATCCATAAACTTATGAACAACACCTAAATTGGTATTGTGTTACTTTCAGAATATCTTAAACCTGTATTGAGTTATCTTGAATAGGTTGTATTTCTGTATAATAGGTTACAAATGATGGAATAAAAAAATTATATAATGTAGTTTAGATGAAATGATAGTTAGTAAGCCTCTATAATGTTATTGCATGTTACCTTTTTAGTTTAACATACTTTTACATAAAATATAACATTCAAAGTAATACCTCTGTATCTACAATAAATATCGTGAAAACAGATCTCCATGTCATTTAATATGGTGTTATTAAAAATGTGGCAGGTATTAATGGAAAGATATATCTATATATGCTATATGATTTCTTCTATCAAAATAGGTAGTGATAAAAGCGTTAGTCTTTCTGAAATATTAAACACAATTGATAAAAAAGAAACTGCTGTGCTAACAGCTTCTCCAGCGATGGCTGAAAATAAAAGAACAAGAGAAGTTATTTAACAAAGTAAAATACTCCAGGTTTAAGAATGTGCTAATATTTTTAATTCATCAGACTCCACAACATGACCAGTTTATCCAAGTGAACCCGCAAAGTGGAATAGCATCATAGTCTAAAAAAGTAATAGCTATTGATTTAACTTTATCAGAAACATCAATAAATTCAATAGGAAAAGATATACATGGATTTCCTTTATATTGATATTTCTGCTCAGCAAATTTTGAATATTTAGCTGGTAAATAACCATTTTCTGTTGTAACATTAATTTTCATAAATTCTCATGTCCTTTCTTTTCTACCTAATTTTTTAAGATCTTTATGAATACTTCTTTGTTGCATTCCGTATCTTATAGTATTATCTTGATAATTCTATCGTAATGTTAACCCCTTTGTTATAGATAATACATTAAAACTATATATTTAAAAATTTGTAATTTCTTGATATACTATTAAGGAAATCTTAATGATTGGTCGATAGGAGAAAAAAATGAATTTAGAATGGTATTACACCTTTATAGTTATTGCAAAATATGAAAATTATAGAAAAGCAGCAGATGAATTGTTTATAACACAAACTTCAGTATTTAATCATATAAAGAACTTAGAAAATCTTTTAAAGCTAAAACTTTTTGAAGCAAAAGTGAGAAATATATTTTTTTAAGAATTATTTACTCAATTCATTAAAAATGAGCAAAATTAACATGCTAAGGTGAAAATTATTTATGGGATTTTTAATGTTTTTTTATGTAATATACCTAATACTTTAGGAAGGGGTCTTATAAAAATGAAAAAAAGAAGTATTTTTATTATCATATACTTAATAGGCATACTACTCTTAGGAAGAGTAGTATATAGAATTTATTTCCCTAATATTGATTCAAATAATTATTTATCAAGTAATGATAAATTATCTGAAAAAAGTTTTGAATATAACGGAAATGAGAAAAGTGGTGAGAATACCGAAAGTTTCGACTTTGGAAATTTTAATGGCAAATGGTCTTTAATGGAGTTCACATCAATCAAAGGTAATAAGATAACTATTAATGATAATACAAAAATTAGTAAAGGTAAATTTTATATTGTGATTTTAGATTCAGAATATAAAATTATAACAAAAAAAAATGAGCTAAGTAATAATGGAAATCTAAATTTCACTACACCTAAAGATGGAAAATATTCTATTAGAATTGTCGGAGAAAAGGCAAGTGGTACTTTCAACATAAGCACCAGCAGTAATATAAAGCTTTCTCATATAGATTTATTTGATTAATTATCAAGATATATAAATTCTATATACCCTAAATAAACCACACCCCGAAGCTCAAACATTTTTTTAAAAGTATGTAGACTATAAATGCAACAAAGGTCCTGCCCCTTTATAAGAATTAATTTTGTCATTTATGTGTTACATTCACTTTATTTTCAAGTAAAATTAAAAACTATTCTTCTTTTATTTGTTTCATGTAGTTTTTATTTCCACAAGAAGGACATCTCAATTTATGTTTATAAAAATTTGGCACAGTAGTGGTAGTAGACATTTTTATTGGTGACACCTTAAATCTGTTATTACAACTAGGGCAAATAAAATAATATTTTTTAGCCATTGGTTTCAAAAAAACAATATAAATTACAATTGCTGATGTTATAATAATTAAAAATCTCATTATACCTTTTTCCTTCTTTCATATAAATTAAAATAATTTAATGATTTTATATATTCATTATCATTAAGTATGTCATTCTCCTTTAAAGTATCAAGCGTGAGGTTAAATATAATAGTAAAGAATGACCAATAGAATCAAACTGAAAGCAACTCACTTACCCTTGTGTTACTTTCGGAATATCAATATACGCTTAATATTAAACCCCTATCCTTATTAAATATGGGAGTTACTTGCGACGGAATATATGAACATTCTCTCATAATTACAGTTCTAATATACTTTACTATTTTTCTTTTTTTTTCTGGATAAACCCCTGTGCAATAAATGTAAAACTTAAACATATAAATATAATTCCTTGTACTTTATTATTGGAAATAAAATATATTATTGATGCAATTGCAAATAAGATTCCGGAAAAAAAGTTTAAGTTACTGGCATTAAATTTTATCATATAATAGTATCCCCCCTTAAAATTTTTAGAATGTACAATATAAGAAAGATAACTCATATAATATGAATTACATAGACAAAAACCTTTTTCATAATACCCCAAAGCCCATAAAAAATTATATCCGCCACATTAGTGAATTTGCTAAATACTACAACAAATCACCAAAATTTTTAAGAGAAAAAGAAATACGTGAATATCTTCATTATTGTATCATGAAAAAGAAATTAAGTAAAAGTACAGTTAATTATACTAATTCAGGTCTAAGTTTTTTTGCTAAAATGCTTAATAGTCTCAATGTGAATGTAAGAGATCTTTTTATAGCAACTTGGCGTGGATTTCCTATCATAATATATCCATTTTCCTCAGCTCTTATATTGTTCTCAATTTCTTCACCTTTGACTTTTAAAATATCTTCTAGCCTTTTCTCAGATTTTTCTTTCATAAAAGCTGCTATATCAGCTACTTTGAAGCTCATGTCTCTCAATGACATTACTAATGTTTAATCCGATTTCATTACTTGCGTACACTTGAATTTTCTGTTTTAGGGAGTACTATTATTAATACTAGATGTTGATGTTACCACAATTCTTATGTTAATATTCAGTAGTCAATATTCGTTAGTCTATTGAAATTATTGTCAATTTTCGATGTATATGATATTATTGTAAAAAAATATATTGACTTAGCAAACAAAATTGATACTGTAAATGAGAATTAACAATAACCTAAGTATAATACAACTTAAGAAGGGTTGCTATATATGTTTCAGCAAGCAGATAGAATGAATGTGAATACCTATATTCTTTATTCTTTTGTGCTTATAAAAAATTCTTATCCATCGCATTTTCATTAAAATAGCGAATTTAAAATTGATTTATTAATTAAAAATTTATGAGCAGTTATTTGGGAAAGTGGAAATACTGTATCACAAGTAAGATCCTAAATATTTTTATTATGAAAATTAACTAATGGTTAATTTTTATGAATAAAAGATGAAAATGCTTCAATTGTTTAAGTTATATAGCTTTGATATAATTTAATTAGCTAAGTCCTAGGTTAATTAAATGAACAAATGGAGGAGTTAATTTTATGAAAATAAGTGAGGTTATTAGAAATTATAGAAAAAAGGAAAGTCTTACTCAAGAGCAAGTTGCTAATTATTTAAATATAAGTGCGCCAGCAGTAAATAAATGGGAAAGCGGAATATCATGCCCAGATATAGCACTGTTAGCACCTCTAGCACGTGTTTTAAAAATTGATGTTAATACTTTATTAGCATTCAATGAGGAATTAACAGATGTAGAAGTAAAAAAGCTTACAAAAGAGGTAGGTGAAATGGCATCAAAAGAGGGACTCCAAAAGGCTTTTGAAAAGGCCAGTGATTTAATTAAAAAATATCCAAATTGTGATGAGTTGATATATTGGATATCAGTAGTATTAAGGATATATTTATTAGGGCCTCAAATTGAGGAAAAGGATAAATATGAAAGAAAAATCATTGTTTGGCTTGAATTTGTAGCAACAAGTAGTAAAGAAAAGACAGCTTCTATGGCAAAATTAGAATTATCAGCAATGTATAGGGCTAAAAAAGAGTATAAAAAAGCCCAAGAATTATTAGATAAAATTCCAGAAGTAGAGGTGGATAAAAAAATTCAACAGGCATTATTATATGAAAGTAGCGGAAAAATCGATGAGGCTTATGGCGCCTATGAAGGTATATTAAGGAAAAGTGCTCATGAAACATTTACTGCGTTATCACTAATAATACGGATGTTATTCAAAGAAAAGAAGTTTAATGAGGCAGAAGAATACATAGATCGTGCTAAAAAGGTTGCTGATGCATTTGATTTAGGAGCATACCATAAATATTCATTAGATTTATGGTATGCAAAGGAAAAACAGGATAAAGAAAAGGCTATTGAAATGATTATAAATATGGTAAATGAAGCAAGTAGCATAGATGGTTCTATGAATTCAAAACTTTATAAGCATATAAAAATTAATGTTAATAGCAGTTGGGACAAAGATAGATATGAAAAAGCAGTAAAAGGATCATTTAAAAAAGATAAAACTCTTGATTTCGTCAAAGATGATCCTAGGATAAAAATTCTGTTGGAATAACACTAAAGGATAGTTTATTTAGTTATCATTTTAAAGAGTAATTTACTTAATACTATTTGTTTTGTAAAACCTATTGACTATCACGTTACGTCATAGTGTATATTAAGCTTACAAAGGGGATGGTAAGATGAATATTACACTAATACGTTCAGATAAAATTTATAAAAAAATGATGAATTCACTAAAGGAAAAACGAGATGATATTTATCGCTATGAAATGATGAGGCCTTTTGAATTTAAGTGGTCTTGCATTAATGTGCCTATAAACTCATCACAAAAAGGTGGATATGATGTAGTTATGGCAAGTAATATGTTTGGATATTTGCCACCATCAGAGGTAGATGATAAACAAAATAAAAACATCGAGATGATTTCAGACCAAAATTTATGGCGTACTTGTGAAAATACAATTAAAAATTCCTTAGAATGTTTTACGAAAGTTGGGTATGAGTTGCCTGTAAAAGATTATCTGTTTTCAATTTTACTTGGTAATCCTCAAAGCCCATATATGTCTATGAATGATGGTTATTGCGGTGATGGAGGTATCCCAGGATATATTTTTATATCCCTCGTTCCAAATGAGCATACACTTAAAAGACTTCCTGTAGCCTTAGCTCATGAATGTAATCATAATGTGCGTTTTCAATTTGAAAAATGGAAAAATAATATTACTTTAGCAGAGATGATGATTAGTGAGGGACTCGCTGAAAACTTTGCTACCTCAATATTTGGTGATGATATGATTGGACCTTGGGTAAGTAAAACTGATATAGAAACTCTTAATAATTATATCAAGCCAATTATCAAAGATGGCTTAAATGCAACAGGGTTTGATAACATTACAGCGTATCTTTATGGTGATGAAATGGCACAGTTACGAGGCTATTTCCCTGTAGGACTTCCATATTGTGCAGGATATGCTTGTGGTTATCATATGGTTAAGCATTATCTAAAAAAGACAGGAAAATCAATTGTAGAAGCTACTTTAACACCTACAAGTGAAATTATGAATGAAATAGAGGATTTTTGGGATGAAGACTCAATTTAAAAAGACCTATTGACACTCCCTTTAGAGGATACTGTAATCTTAATTTACAAGGAAAGGAGATGTGAATATGTTCCGAATAGGCGAATTTTCCAAACTTACTAAAACTACAGTAAAAGTGTTATTATTGTTTTGGCTCCTTCTTTCATTTATAATGTAAAAAGCTATGAAATTAAGAGATTAATCTTAAATTTCATAGCTTTTAATTGCATTTTTTACTTTTTTACTGGTATCTGGATTTCGCTCAAGTAATCCTCTGTCCTTTTTTCATTGCAAGGCCCTTTTATAGCAACTTGACGTGGATTTCCTATCATAATATATCCATTTTCCTCAATCCAATTTGCTAAGAAATTATATGCTTCTGCTACATTTGAATAATCTCCTGGAACTAATATGATAGCAGCTTGATCCACTGCCTCAGTTTCCTTGAATGTAAATCCGTCTTCGTCCTTCATTAGATTATCAACACCCACTACTACCTCTGCATCAACTTCACCTTCTTTATAACCTGCATCGTGATAGGTAGAATAAGATATATTATTGCAGTGAATATTTTTTTTCATTATGTATTCACCCAATCTTATCCAAAGCAATCCTTCTGCTTCATAAGTTGGTATAACATTCCTTAAAGAAATAACCTTATAGCTTGGTAGTGATTTTAATGTAACATTATAACTCATACTAACCCTCTCCTTTTTCATATCCTTAATGGCAGAGTTGATTTTTTTAAGTCTTATTTCCTCAGCTCTTATATTGTTCTCAATTTCTTCACCTTTGACTTTTAAAATATATTCTAGCTTTTCCTCAGATTTTTCTTTCATAAACACTGCTATATCAGCTACGTTAAAGCTCATGTCTCTTAATGACATTACTAGGTTAATGTCAGAAATCTGTTTTGCCGAATAATATCTATATCCTGTGAAGTCATCAATTTTAGCAGGCTTAAAAAGTCCAACTTCATCATAATACCGGAGCATGCGGACGGACACTCTGGTCAACTTGGAAAAATCTCCAATCTTGAACATAAAATCAACTCCTCTAAATTGCTGCCATTCGAATGACATCTTTATAATAATGCCTAACACCATGTGAGAGTCAATATTAAATTTAATTTGTAGTATATATCACCAATTAATACATATCAATTCTTGTTCATTTTTGTAATTTATTTAGGAGTCGGGTATCATTTAACTATAGATTTTTGAGACCCTTACAAGTAATGAAATATAACATGGATATATATGGTAAAATAAAGTATAGAAGTTGTATCACAATTATAAAATATTACATCTCAATGGCAGGGATATTGTTCATTACTATGTTAAAGATTAGGGGACTATAGTTTGATATTAGCGCTAAAAAAATACGAAAAAAGAAAAACTCAATATAATCTATTACTTAATAAAAAGGTGATTTTCATAATACATTCTTCCTAATACTATCATAAAGTCCTTGTTAATGCTAAAGCGTGAGAAACATTAGAGTATGTCATGAGTTTTTCTATGATATAACACGAACTTTATTAATTGATATATTCCTTAACGTTTGATGTGCTTCTGTATTGAATAGCATTCAATTTTTATTAACCTTATTATGATTTAGCCTCCATTGTATAGATTTTTGAACTAACTTATAATAAAATCATCAAAAGATTTTAAATTTAACAAATGGAGGTTTATATGAAAAATCTAAATATTGGTGATACAATATTGCGTTGTAGAAAAGAAAAAGGCATTACTCAAGAGCAACTATCAAATATGGTAGGGGTTTCGGCTGGTGCTGTTTGTAAATGGGAAACTGAAAAATCATTTCCAGATATTGAACTACTTGCACCGCTTGCACGTGCATTAAATATTTCATTAGATGAACTATTGTCTTTTAATTCTAAACTGTTAGAAGATGATGTTATTAACATTAAGAAAAAATTGACAGAAGTATTTATACAAGAAGGCTATGACGCAGGATACGAAAAGTGCAAAGGACTTTTAAATGAATACCCTAATAGCGTGTATCTCAAGTTGACAATTGCTGAACTTATACAAATGTATTCAATGATGCACGCAGATAAGTCCGAGAAGCTCTTTGAATCAAGAATGGAATGTGCTCTTAAATTATTAGAGCAAATTGTAACAAGCAAAGATGCTAAATATATGTCCCAAGCTCTATTTGCTATTGCCAGTATTCAAATGATGTTAGAAAACTATGATGAAAGCGAAAAAGCATTAAAAGAACTTTCAACCTCATCATCTATAGACCCTATGACAATTTACCCAATGCTTTTACAACGACAAGGGAAAAATGATGAAGCTAAAGTCCAATGTGAAAATATGCTTTTATCGCATATAATTCAAAGTACTTCAATGCTTACTACTATAGCGAATATATCTATTAGTACTGAAAAATATGAAAATGCACAAATATATATAGATGCTATTCGTAAAATACAAAGCTTATTTAATGTAGGGTTGCATTTAGGTGACTATAGTCTTTGCAAGTTATATATTAAAAAGCGACAATTAGATTCCGCGGCAAAATATTTTAAAATTTATGTTGAAGGTGTGATTTCTACCGAATACGATTATAGTAATAATAAATTTTTCAAAGATATTCAATTAGAGGTAGCTGCAGAAGGCCAAAAATCCGTAAGAAAGAAAATGTACCAATCATATATAGATGATTCCGCATTAAACGTTTTAACAGGATTGAAAGATTATGAGGAAGGTATTAGGCTGCTAAAAGCTAATCTTTATTAAGTATAAATATGTTAATATTTATAGTAAATATGGTATTATTGAATAATATTTCATATAAGACAAAACATAACACAAAAAGTCGGGAACAACCGCTTGAAAAGAGATACGATATATTTACAGATAGGGGGGATGATTATGGGGTGGGTTGAAGAAATCGGCGAAGCTATCAACTATATTGAGGAGAATATCACTGAGGAAATCGCAATAAAAAATATTGCAGAAAAAGTACTTATGTCTCCGTTCTATTTCCAAAAAGGCTTTGCAATGCTTTGTGGTTTTACGGTGGGAGAGTACATCAGACAACGCAGGCTTACCCTTGCCGGCAGTGAGCTTGTTTCTGCTGATGAAAAAGTCATTGATATTGCACTGAAATATGGCTACGCCTCACCAGATAGTTTCACAAAAGCTTTTACTCGATTCCATGGTGTCACACCTACTGCTGTTCGAAAAGATGGAGCAATGATTAAATCATTTGCTCCGCTGAAAATCAAATTTTCATTGGAGGGTGGTTATATTATGGATTACAAAATTGTTAACAAAGATTCGTTTACTGTCATAGGCGTATCAAAGGTATTTAAATATGATAGTGCAACTACAGAAATTCCACAGTTTTGGACAGATCATTATCAAACAGGAAAAGGGAAATTTGTATGCGGAATGTACGGAGTATGCATAGATGATAGCATGGGTTCAGATGAGTTCGAATATTTGATTGCAGACAATTATAATCCGTCCATAGAAACATCTAATGGTTTTGTTACAAAGATTATTCCTAAACACACGTGGGCTGTTTTTGCTTGCAAAGGCCCAATGCCGAAAACTCTGCAAGATGTGAACAGAAAAATCTTCTCAGAATGGCTGCCTAATTGCAGTGATTATGAAATTGCAGCAGGTTATAATATAGAAATGTACACCAATACGGCTGATTATCCGCAAGGTAATCAAGATGAAAACTACTACAGCGAAATTTGGATTCCTGTTAAGAAAAAATAACTACGTAAAGGAGCACAATTCGGAGTTCATCAAATTCCAATTTGTAAAGTTGATGTAGAATAATTTTAGATTTAGTTTTTGTTGTATCTTTCTTTTATATGTCGCAAGTACCCACATATTTAATGATATGTGGGTAGTTTATTTAATTATAGTATTAAAGAGCGTAGAGCATGACGCCTTGATTTATATGGGTTGTTAAGCATTTAGTTAAATTTAACTAAGCAATTTTAGACTTGAATATATCTATTTATATGATATATCGCGGATTTATTTTTTAATACCGCTCCTTCAATTCTCTATAGTAATATTATTAGTAAATATACTTAATTTATGATAATTATGGTATGATCAAATATGTAGTGTTAGTAGAAATTGTACTTTATAGTGAGTAGATAAAGGAGAAGAGTGATTAGTTTGTCTGAAAATAAAGAATATACATTTAAAAGAGAACATCCTGAACCATTTAATAATTTAATTTATACAGTTTGTATATTTCCAATCCTTTGTCATATCAGGGATTTTAAATCATAATTAGTAAAATACTATCATGCAAATTATTGCGTAGTAAAAAGGGGGATCACTTTGTCATACTTAATTTTAGGATTTAGTTTATTAGTAATTTTTTTAATGATATCATCAAAAAATATTTTTTATAAATATTCTGACAAAATCAATTTAAAGATAAAAAAAAGATTAGACACAATGCTGAAATTCACTAAAATTGCTCCAATAATAGTTTTATTTATTATATTGACTTTGACCCTTACTTATTTTAAAACTAAATATGCAATTAGGTTATCTCACGCGTGGCTTGTGTTAAGTTTTTGGATGTGTACTATAATTTTTTATTACATCATTGCAGAAATAGCAATAATAAAAAAAGTAGTTATTATAATACCTACCATTGGATTGATAATATCTATGTGTAATGCAATTTATTTAACACCATTATTGCATTATGAAAACATATTCCAAAATATTAATATAATGATTCCAAATCTCTTTGGATTGATTATGCTAATAATAGCGTATTATATAACCTATCTTTTTAAAAGTTGATTATGATAATTTCCATTCCAAATTGCAATATAGATAAATCTAGGGACAGCTTTTATTCTTCGAACCCAATAACTGAACAACTCATGCTTTCAAAATCTTTTGTAGTTTTGTCTTACGCTGGAATAACCTATAGCGATCATAAAATCACCTCCATGCATATATTGTGCAACGAAGAATTAACTCTTATAAATCGCTTTAATTAACAGTTTCTTTTCTCAGTCTCCGAAATACCCAGTTGCTGCCTGATATGTTCTTCATGGACTCTTTCGCGATTGAACTGTATAATACTAGCCAAATAAGGGGCTGTATAATTGTAAGTAGTATTGAAATAGGGTTCTGAAAGCGCCACTTTATATTGCGCCATAAAATATTTATTATCTCCATTTAATTACCTCTTCCCCATACCCAGTTAACTTCAAGAATACATCTTCAAGGCTGGGCTGTACTATTTCTATCGCCTCAAAAGAAACACTCTTTTCCCAAAGTCGCTTGTTAACATTTTTAAAAGTTTTTTGATCATCTCCAGCATCCGCAAAAATTGAGCATTCACGGACATTTATGGATGTAAGTATATGTTCTTTAGTAAGTATATCTGCACATTCTTCCGCTTTTTTCTTCTCAGAAAAACCAATGCGGAGTATATTTTGTCTTATATATTCTTTCAGATTCCCAGGAGTTTCCTGAACCAATTCGTGACCTTCTTTCATAATACAAATTGTATCACTAAGTTGATCAGCTTCATCAAGATAATGAGTGGTCAGAAAAATCGTTGTTTTAAAATCATCTCGGATTTTTTGCATGATTTCCCACATGGCTTTTCGGGAAGCAACCTCCATACCAACCGTTGGTTCGTCTAAAAAAAGTATTTTAGGCATTGATACCATATTCATTGCAATATCCAATCGACGCTTTACTCCGCCGGAATAGGAAGCAACTGGGTATTTCAAATACTTCGACAGTCCAAAACTGTCAATAAGGATGTTTATCCTTTTTTTTGCTGTACCATTGCCCACCTTGTAGAGCCTGCTTTGAAATATCATATTTTCCATAAGAGATAGATGATCATCAATAGAAACGCGCTGTGAAACACAGGCGATCTGTAGGGTCCTTGCATAGATCTTTACCTAATATGGTTACAGTTCCAGATGTAGGCTTGTAAAGTGTTGTTAGTATGTTGATAAGTGAAGACTTCCCAGCACCATTTGGTCCAAGCAAAGAAAAAATTTCTCCGCTGTTTACTTTCAAACTTAAATCATCTAAAGCTCTGACACCGTTCTTATACTGTTTAACTAATTTATCAATTACAATTGCAGACATTCTACTTCACCTCTTTAATCGGAAATAGTGTTTCTGTAATATACTTTTTGGGATTGCCTTTCAAAAACATTCCCGTTCCCTTGATATAGACTTCCCTAAAGAGAGGCTGTAATGTTAGTCTATTTTCCCTTGCATAACGGTCAATTGCTTCATATGCATAATTCATAGTTTCATAAGCATCGATATGAGTAGCACAAACAGCTTTTATTCGCGGAAGGTCTTTTACTGTAATACCATTCCCATTTGGTGTTTCAGCAGTAGGAACACATAATTCCATTTCACTTTTACTCCCCCTCCCTTCTTGTATAAAAGTTTAGCACAATGTAAATTATAAAGCCTCTCTTTTGATGTCCAGATTTGTAAACTAATTTTTTAAAACCTGTAAGTTGTGGTCAAATGGGAGTATTACATTTAGGGAAACAAATATACAAACATTACTGTTTACATATATGTACACATAATTACTTGTAATGGTTTCTTCTTGTTTTTATAGTAATTTTGGCAAATACAATTCGTTGTAAAACCCTTAGAAACATGCATAATAAGGCTGATACAATAATCTACATATTTATAGAGCCACTAGCCTTTGATTACGACTCTAATTTACGGTAATTATGGTATGATTAAACAAATGTTTTGTGTCGTCTCAGCATTTCATAGATTACGAACTCTTAACGGTTTTTCTTGTTTTTATTTTGACGCTTGGCGTTTTGGTACAAATAATTTAATAGTAAATGGATCTAGTAGCATTCGAAGTTACTTCATAATCGTGAAATTATGAGAAATAGATATTATTTGTGAGCAACTTGGAGACTGAATTAGAGAGAAAGGAGTAACAGAGTGGATATTATAATTGTAGAAGATAAGGAGAGTAACATTGAAGTACAAATCAGGTACCCGATTATGAATGTACAAGTACGGCAGCTTATACAAAGAATTAAGGGTATAGATATGAAAATAGTTGGAAGTAATAATGGTAAAAATATAGTCCTCAATATTTGTGATATTTTCTACATTGAAAGTATTGAAAGGAAAACTTTTATTTATACAAAAGATCAGGTACTCAAAAGTAGTAAAAAACTATATCAGTTAATTGATGAATTAACTGGGGTGGGTTTTATTCAAATAAACAAAGCATGCATTATGAATATTGATGTACTAGATAGTGTAAATACACTTTTTAATAGCCGATTGAAAGCAACATTGATTAATGGTGAAAATGTTATTATTACAAGAACCTATATTCCGGCAATTAAAAAATGGCTAGAGGGGGAGGCTCAACATTATGAAAAGTAAAAAGAAAATTTTTAGAGATTATATTATTACAAGTCTTGCATTTAGCATGCTTGTTATATTTTGGGTGTTTTGTATCGATGCTCTTTTTTATGGTTTATGGTCAAACTTTAAAATCATTGGATCTATCGTGGCTTATTCTTTTATAATGTGTCTGGCACCGATTGTGATTAGATTAGTATTAGATAATAGGCCTGTGATTTCTATGTTTGCCCAATACGTTGTTGTGGTACTTCTGTTTTTTGCCTTCGGGATAAAATTCAATTGGTACCCCAAAGGAGAAGAATGGTTCGTATTTATATATACAATCCCAGTATATGCAGTTGGATATTTACTACGATTGGTAGGGATAAGAAAGGATGCTGATTATATCAACAAAAAATTAACAGAGCGAAAAAAGAGGGGAAAACAGATGAATAATTAGGTGTTAGAAAGCAGCAAAAAGCTGCTGGCAGGTGACTTATTTGTAAGTAATGACAGTGTATTTGTAACATAGGACAATCGCTATTGCATGTTGTATAAGAGATTGCTAGGATTATGTAGCTGAGCAATTATAAATGAAAGGAACTGTCAAAATGGAAAAGCACAAAATAATTACTTCTTTTAAACGAGATTTAGCAGGAAAGGTTGGTAAAATAATGTTGATTTCATTTTCTCTCATTACTCTATGCATCATTGCACTTGCAATTATTTTATTAGTACAAAGTCCTGGGAAAGTGAACCCGTTGCGAGACAAAAATGGAAATGTTATGAAGGGCAGTATTTCCGAAAAGATTAATGTTAAAATTAACGGAGTGAATATGGGAATGATTATTAAAAGTGAGAATATATCAAATCCAGTACTGCTTTTTGTTCACGGAGGCCCTGGTATGCCTGAATATTTTCTTACTGAAATATATCCTACGGGACTTGAAAAATATTTTACGGTGGTATGGTGGGATCAGCGGGGCGCAGGGTTATCCTATAGCAGTGATATCTCCGCAAAAACAATGACAACAAAGCAGTTTGTGTCTGACACAATAAGCGTAACAAACTATTTACGTGAACGTTTCGGGCAGGACAAATTATACCTTATGGGACACTCGTGGGGTTCATATATAGCGTTGCAGGCAGCAGCAAAATCACCTGAGTTATATCACGCTTATATTGGTGTAGGACAAATATCAAATCAAATGGAATCAGAGAAAATTGCATATGAATATATGATTAAGTACTACAATGCAAAAGGCGATAAAAAAACTGTAAAGAAACTTGAAGCAACACCTATTGAAACAATGGATGGTCTATCAGATGCATACGAAAAGATAAGAGACGATGTGATGCATAGAGCAGGAATTGGTACAACTCATAAAATGGAATCAGTAGTCTCTGGAATTTTTCTGCCAGTTATGCAGAATAGTGAATATATCTTGAAAGAGAAAATTAACATATGGCGTGGAAAAGCATTTTCAAATTCTACTGGTTTAAAGAATGAATTTTACAGCACGGATTTAAGCAAAACTATAACAAAACTTGATATTCCGGTATATTTCTTTTCGGGAATATATGATTATACAGTAAATTATTCGATGTCAGAGGCTTATCTTAAAAAGCTTAGTGCACCTGTAAAGGGATTTTATCTTTTTAAGGAATCTGCCCACAGTCCAATATTTGAAGAGCCTAAAAAAGTGGTTCATATTATGAGAGAAGATGTGATAAAATAACAAAAATCAAAAAAGTCAGGTTATAGTATTTGTAGTTACTTCAGAGATCTATCGTTTTAAGCTATATATGGGTTGTTAAGCATTTAGTTAAATTTAACTAATCAATTATAGGCTTGAATATATATAATTATATGATATATATTGGATCATGAATGTGAAATTTTTAAGAAGTAGTCAATAGACCCAGAGTGGATTTAACACAAGTTGTAAAAGTCCAACCCCCAAGTCCTTGATTGGATGATAATATTAGTTCGATTACGACTGAATATATGAATATTCTGTCGTAATTACAGTTCTAATATACTTTGTTATTTATTTAGCACATAGTTTGTTGAAATTGTTTAAAAAGTTCATCACCACTTTTAAAATCAAATCCAGGATGGTGGTCAAATTTAACAGCGCCAACAGATGCCTTCCCTCTTACGGCTTTGCTTATAAGTGCTATACCTTCATTTCCGAATGCGGCACAGTTGATTTAATAATAAAAAATGTTATAAGTTTTTAAAAACAATATTTGATGATATTATATTCCTAAACAATAAAATTTAATTGTTTACCAGATTAGGGGGTGCATTATGCCAAAAAATGATAATATGCTAGCGATTTTATGGATGCTGAATTCAGGTACAAAAATAACTGCAAAGCAAATATCCGAAAGGTTAGAAATAAACATACGATCAGTTTATCGTTATATGGATGCACTGTGTGTTAGTGGAGTGCCAATAATATCGGAGCCTGGTCATAACGGCGGATATAGTTTGCTTAACAATTTTATCCGAGCACCCCTGTTTTTTAATCTTGAAGAGAAAAAATCACTTTTGCATGCTGCTGTTTTTGCAATGGAATCAGGATATCCTTTTATGGAATCACTAAATAATGCAACATCAAAGTTAAAGATGTTTTCGAATCAAGAACAAGAAGAAGTTCTCAATCGTCATTTAGTTGGATTTGAAGTAGTGAGCCGTATTTGCGATCCAGCTGTCAAACCTATATTAATGGAACTCGAGCAAGCTGTTGCAAATGAATGCTCTATGGAAATTGAATACTGTACAGGTTATGAAGGGCATCCCAAGCATAGGGTTGTTGACCCCTATGGGATTCTTTACTGGAACAATAAATGGTACGCTATTGCATTTTGCCATCTTAGGAATGAAATTCGTAACTTTAGGGTAGATAGAATAATAAATATTATAAGTACTAAAAATACGTTTAAGCGTCCTGAAGCTTTTTCGGCACGTGAGTTTTTTACAGAAAGCTTATTACCGAATATAGAAAGTAAAGTAGGACTTTGCACTTTAGTAATTGAGGGCAAGTCAGAAGCATTGAATGACCTAAGTGCACATTGGTTTTTAGGATATCATCTGATAAAACGAACTGAATGCAGAACGATTTTTTTAATGGATGAATACTCAATCCATACCTATGTTCCGCATATTCTACTTCCATATGGTAAAGCAATAAAGGTGCTTGAACCAAATAGTTTTAAAGCTGCTATGGCATCAATTCTTAAAGATTTGCTGGACTATTATCTCCACTGACTGAATTTGTCAGTAAAGATAATATATAATTGATTAAGATGGAGCTTGAAACCATCCTGTGATAAATAGTACTAATAAAATGAAAGTGGAGGAATAGAAAATGAAAAACAAAGTATATCTTTATGTATTTGATACAATGGCAGACTGGGAAATAGGTTATTTAAGTACTGAAATCAATTCGGGAAGG
>NZ_JAHLDU010000006.1 GCF_018861905.1 Clostridium sp. DSM 17811 | reverse complement strand
AGTAAATTCGTTTCGTAGTTGTATTTAACACAAGCATTTCCTTGTGTAACTGTGTTAAGTCCTTGAAGTTCTATAGTTTTATGTCTAGCTTTATAGAAGTCTTCTTTCCATTCAAAATGCTCGTTATATAATGTATGCTGGGCTTTAAATAGTTTCTTAGTACCAAAACATGATTTTACTGCACTTGTATTAAGTCTTGCAAGTTTTTGTTTTTGATAACCTATACCACGCTTAATCATATTCAGTTTATTAGTTAATCTGCTAATTTTTTTTACGACAAGAGCATGTTCAAAATCGTACATATTATATATAATTGATTTATTTTTGTAATTGGCCTCAACAAAAATCTTATCATCTGACATATAAAAATAATATGGTCTATAATACTTAAATTTGGGGAGGCTTTTACTATTTTTAATAGCCTTAGATATATCGATAATATGAGTATGAATTTTACTCCAGAATTTAATTTTATTAATTAAATCTTTAACAGATTTATCTCTATGATTAATGTTCTGCTTTAAATCATCTATGTACATTTTGTTTAATTCAACATTAGAAGATTTATTCCATTTAGCTTCACAAGCAGCGTAGTTTGTATAATAAGTATTAAGATTAAACATATTTTTAATAGTTAAATGAATACTCTTAGAAAGACCTTTCTCCTGATTGTAAACAAGAATTGAATAAGCTTTAATTTTAGCTTCATTACCAACATACAATATATTCGATAGATTGTTGAAATTTTCAAAGCTGAGCTTATCTTTATATATTCTTGTAGAAGAATTAGTTTCTATTCTCAAAATATTCACCACCTTTTTTTATAATCTCTACTAGATATTATGCCATAATAGATACTATAATATTAAGTTATTTAAAAATAATTTTGCAAATAAAGATAAAAAAAGGCGTTAAAAGATTATTTCTTACTTAATACTTTTAATAGCCTTGTTTATTTTAAATATCACATAAGGAGATGTTTTCATGAAAAGAAAATATAGTTTGTTCGTAAAATTTTTAGTAGTAGCCATGATATGTATTATTATACCTTTACTCATTAGTGGCTTTTATTCAGTTAACTCATTTTCAAATTCTTTGGAAAGTGAAGCAAAAAAATCATTGAGCAGTGCAACTATTTCAAATAAAAATTATGTAGATGTAGCTTTTAAGGATCAAATGGATTTAGCGACATCTATTTCAAATGAAAGTGAAGTTGTAAACTACTTTAAAGAATTTAAAAAAACTAACAAACCTAACCAAGCAGTATTAACCCATATGTCAAGTAATTTGGAAACTAAATTCAAGAATTCAAATGGATTATATGAGAATATGATTCTTCAAGTGATTTCTTCTGATTTAAATAAAGTAACAGTAGCTGATGGTATTGGTGGAAAGTCTATTGGGGATAAAAGACCAGCTACTCAAAATTCATTAAAAGCCTTGGAGAAAGAAGGCAAAGCTAAGATTGGTAGTATTATGGCTTCTCCTATAACAGGGAGGCCTGTTATTACAATAAACGCACCGATTTTAGATACTGATACTAAACTGTTAACAGCATCATTCCTAAATTCAATAGATTTGAATATATTAACTCAAAATATTGTTAAATCAAACTCTAATGAATCTATTAAAACCTTTTTAATAGATCCAACAGGTCTTGTAGTTTCATCGGAAAATTCTTCACAAATATTAAAACTTAACTTAAGCAAAGAAAAAGGAGACATGGCAGATTTCTATGGTACAATGAAGGCTAACAATTCTGGTATAGGTTATTTTACTATTAATGGTGTGAAAAACATAGCTTCATATACCAAAAGTAATATTACAAAGTTATATATTGTATCCTTTATACCCGTGGAACAGTATATGTCAAAAATCAATAGTGTTAGAAATGGAATAATTATTGTAATTATTATAAGTCTTATTATATCTAGCTTGTTAATATTATTATTTTCACGAAGTATTACTAAACCATTAAAATTAGCTGTGGAATATATAAGGACATTTGCTTTAGGAGATTTTTCAAAGGAAGTACCAGATAAAGCAATGAGGGTAAGTGATGAAACTGGTGATCTAATGGTTTCTTTAAATACAATGCAAAAATCTATTAGGACTATGCTTAAAACTGTAGTTAAACAATCTGAAAAAATAGAGAGTTCAGTTATTATAACTAATAAGAATATGTATGATTTAGAGTATCAGATTGAGGAAATATCATCAACAACTGAAGAGTTGTCCGCTAGCATGGAGGAAACAGCAGCTTCATCAGAAGAATTGAGTGCTTCTTCCGATGAATTAGGAAAAGCGGTGACTACTATATCTGAAAAAGCTCAAGAGGGTGCTGAAAATTCAGGTGAGATAAGAAAAAGAGCACAAGAATTAAAAGAAAGTGCAGTTGTTTCTAAAAAGGTAGCTGAAGATATTAGGAATAAGATATATAATAGTTTAAAGCAATCAATAGAGCAGTCAAAAGCAGTTACTCAAATTAATGAATTAACGGAATCTATTTTGCAGATTTCATCTCAAACGAATTTATTAGCTTTAAATGCTGCAATAGAAGCTGCACGGGCAGGAGAAGCAGGGAAGGGGTTTGCAGTAGTAGCTGAAGAGGTTAGAAAGTTGGCTGAGGATTCAAAAAATATTACTAATGAAATTCAGCGAGTAACTAAAATAGTGGTATCTTCAGTAGAAAGTTTAAAATACAATTCGGAGAATGTATTAGATTTCATAGATTCAACAGTAATAAAAGATTATATTTCTATGGTTGATATTGGAGAACAGTATTATAAAGATGCAAATTATGTTGGAAATCTTGTAAATGATTTTAGTAGTAAAGCTCAGGAGGTAAGCTCCTCTCTTCAAATTATGATTAATGTCATAAATGAAATATCAACTGCAAATAATGAAATGGCTATAGGAACTGGAAATATTGCTAATAAAGCATCTATTAGTTTACAAAAATCAAATGATGTATCAAAGGTAACAAGTGATACTAATAAAGTATCAGAAGAATTAAAGACTATTGTTTCAGAATTCAAAATTTAATTATAAGGGGATTTGAACCCGGAATTGGGCGCCTAAATAATTGATGACTACATAAAAGGAGATGAAAAGATGGAATTTATTAGCTCAATTCTTAAATTTTTAGTAACACTTTTAGTAGCTTTTTTTCCTGTTCAAATCATTCTAAATCTTGTTAATAATAGATTTAATATATTTACCCCTCTTCAGGAATTCATTAAGAAAAGTGGTAATGAAAAATTGATAAATAAATTTGTTTTTATTATATCAATTGCTTTATTCCTACTTGTTAGTTACTATATTAATCTTAATGACTTCGAGTTTGGAATATTAGCCGGAGTTTACTACGGAATAGTATTTACTATTTTGCCAAGGCAATAAAATTCAGGTTAGATAAAAAGATAGGCAAGTAAATAGTTTACAATTTATTGTTATTCTCGACATTCTAATGACACATATAATTGTTATTGTTAATACATAGAAAGAAACTAGTAATTGATTTTTTAATTAGAGTCCCCCTTTAATTAAATATATATATGACTAGGAACCATAGATCAAAGGCTCTAGCAGATTGTGCTAGAGTCTTTTTTCATTGCAGATAAACCAAATTAAATATGGATAATAGTTATGTCATATATTTTTGAATGGTATCAATTACTATAGGAATGCCTTTTTTTATTTTCTCCTCATTTACATTACTAATGCTTATTCTAAAATAATGATCATTTCTATTTTGTTCCAAAAAACATAGATTTGTATCTAACATTTTAATGTTGTTATTTAATAGTGAGCTTATTATTTTATCATATTGTAGTGAATCATCTATATATATACAAGAAAAATATCCAGACTTAGGGATGTTCCATTTTATTTTAGAATTTTGAAGTAAAGATATAGTATTTTTTAAATAAGTCATTCTATCACAGTATAGGGTACTCATTTTGTTTCTATGTATATCAAACAGACCACTTTTTAAATAGATTTCAAGTGCTCCTTGAGATAGTATTGGACTATTCATATCTGTCCATTTTTTATAATTTAGGAAAGTACTTATTAGTAAGCTTGGCAATATGAGTGCGGCAACTCTTAGTCCAGGCATAAGAATTTTCGAATAACTTTTCAAGTAAATGACCTTTTCAGTAGTGTCATAAGTGAACATGGGGTCGTTTTTCTTATTTATGTCTAAATCGGAAACAATATCATCTTCAACAATATATACATTATATTTCTGCGCCATAGCTACAATAGATTCTTTTTCCTCTTTACTATAAGAAGTTCCAGTTGGGTTATGAAATCTAGGAACGGTATAAAAAAATTTAATATTGCCATACTTAAACATGTTTTCTAGTTCATATAAATCTATTCCGTTAAGCCCTCTTTCAATTCCTAATACAGAAACATTATTTAATTCTAAAATTTTTATAATTCCATAATAAGTAGGTTGCTCAACAAGAATGTTTGATTTACCATTTGGAAATGGCATAATTGACAATAGGGTTAGTGCTTGTTGAGAGCTGGATGTAATGACAATGTTGTCTGAACTTGTAAATACTTGATATTGTTGAAAGTGTTTTGATAATACATGTGTTAATGAATTTAATCCTCGAGGATTTGAGTAAGTAAATAAGGTTTCTTTGTACAAATCTATGGATTTATTCAAACAGTGTTGAAAATCTTTATAAGGAAAGCTTTCAATATCTGGAACTCCTGATGAAAAATCAATAATAGTATTGTTAGAGGGATTAGTATTATGGAAATCCTCTAATAGGTAGTATCCACTTTTTGGAGATGGGTAAACAATATTATCTTTTTCAAGTTTATCATAGGCTTTTAAAACTGTACCAATACTACAATTAAATAGTTGGGATATAGTCCTAATAGAAGGTAATCTTTTTTTGTAGGTGAAATTTCCAGCTGAAATTCCATTATGAATATAGTCAATAATCTTTTCGTATTTTAACAATATGAGCAACTCCTTTAATTTTGTACTAGTACAGATTGCACTTTTATTTCTTGATAACTAAATTATACTATACTAATATGTACGTGTAATCAATTTGTGCAAGTATAGTGGAGACACGTGAGAGAGTAAAAAGTGTGGATAAGTTTTGAAAGGGGATTAAATTGATAATAATTACAGAAGAAATTCTAAGTAGTATTCAAGAATTTAAAAATAAATTGTTACAATACAAAGAAGGCAAATTAGAAAATATGAAAGCATTCAGTTCCATTATGGGGATTTACAAGGAAAGGTTGAATGATACATATATGGTTAGACCAAGAATTGCTGGAGGGGTTACAACACTTAAACAATTAAGGGCTATAAGTAAAATAGCTAAGAAATGCGACGTAGTAAAAATGCGTTTTACAACAAGACAGGATATTCAATTTCATTCAGTAAAATTGGAACATTTGGATAGTATAGTTGATGAATTGGTAAAAGCCGGATTAATCACAAGAGGTGCTGGCGGAGATGGAATAAGAAATATAACATGTTCTCCTCTTTCTGGAGTTTCGATAGATGATGTGTTCGATGTTACTCAATATATGAATGAGGTTACAAATTATATGATGAAGGATCCAGCAAATCTTAAATTGCCAAGGAAATACAAAATAGCTTTTTCAAATAGTGCAGAGGATACTGCTAATGCCACAATTACAGATATAGGTTTCATAGCGAAAATAGTTGAAGGTAAAAGAGGATTTGAAGTTTACGGTGGTGGCGGATTAGGTAGTGGTGCTAGGGTAGCTCTAAAACTGGAAGATTTTATAGAAGATACAGATGCATTATATTATGTACAAGCTATGAAACAAGTTTTTGAGAGAGAAGGAGACAGAACTAATAGACAAAAGGCTAGATTAAGATTTGTGGTTCAAAGATTAGGTGAAGAAGAATTTATCAAAATGTTTAGAAGTGAGCTAAATAAATTGAAAACAGAGCAGGACTTAAAACTCAATATAGATTCAAAAGAAGAAGTGATAGATAACAATAGGATGGACAATAGGATGGACAATAAATTATCATGGAAAAAGGAATATAGAAATATAATATACACACAAAAGCAATTAGGATATTATTCTTTATACATTCATCCGCAAAATGGAGATATTAGTATTAACGATTTGGATAAAGTATTAGATTACATAACAAACTTAAATTATGAAACATCAATAAGACTTACTATGAATCAAGGCTTTTTTGTGAGGGATTTAGAGGAGAAGGATGTGGAAGGCTTGATAGAAATAACATCTGATTTTTCATCTACATTCAATATATATAATTCTGTAATATGTGTAGGGCCTAAGGTTTGCAAATTTGGTATTAATAATTCTCAAGGTTTATTTCATAATATAATTGAGGCTTTTAAAAATACATCCATTGATATACAAAGCGCACTTCCAAGAATACTTATATCTGGATGTCATAATTCCTGCGCACAACCTCAGAAAGGTCTCATTGGATTTATGGGAAAGAAGAAGAAGACAGATAATGGATTAGTTCCTGTATATTCTATATCTTTTAATGGTAGAGTAGGTTCAGGTGGTGCGAAGTTCGGAGAAGTTTATGGAGAAATCCCTACAAAAAAAATGGTTGATTTTCTTTTGGGATTAGCTCAGTTAAAAGTTAATTCAGGCTCTATAGATTTTACTGACTTTATAGATAAAAATGAAGTAAGTGTAAGGATGCTTGTAGCTAAATACTCTTCAATAGAGAGCAATAGTAAAAATCCAGATTTATATTCTGACTTCTAATTCATTTATCATGGTCAGTCAAAGCAGTGTTTGTAACATTAATAAATAATATTAGCATGCGAAAAGATGAGGAGAAATCAGTTATGACTAAACCAGAGCTTTTAGCTCCAGCGGGGAACTTAGAAAAACTTAAAACAGCTATAAATTTTGGCGCGGATGCTGTTTACCTTGGAGGAAGTAAACTGAATCTAAGAGCATTTGCAAACAATTTTAATATTGAAGAATTAAAAGAAGGACTAGAATTTGCACATTCTAGGGGTAAAAAAGTTTATGTTACATTAAACATAATTCCTCACAATGATGATTTAGCAGAAATAGAGGATTATCTTAAAGAGTTATATGAAATTGGGGTTGATGCAATACTTGTTGCAGATCCAGGAATCATTGAAACTGCTAAAGCAGTAGTTCCAAATCTTGAGATACATTTAAGTACTCAAGCAAATTGTGTAAATTATAAATCTGCTTTATTTTGGCATAAATTAGGTGTTAAAAGAGTAGTAATGGCGAGAGAAATGAGTATAAATGATTTCAAAATTTTGAGAGAAAAACTTCCGAAAACCTGTGATATAGAAGCTTTTGTTCATGGATCAATGTGCATGGCATATTCAGGTAGATGTATGTTATCAAATTATTTAACAGGTAGAGATGCAAATAGAGGCGAATGTGCACAACCATGCAGATATAAATATCATCTGATAGAAGAAAATGAATCCGGAGAACGTCATGAAATTACTGAGAATAACAATGGAATTTATATAATGAATTCAAAGGACTTATGTATGATAGAACATATCCCTGAACTTATGGAATCTGGAATTAACTCTCTTAAAATTGAAGGAAGGATGAAGAGTGTATATTATGTTGCATCTGTTGTAAAAGCCTATAGAGAAGCCATTGATAAATACATAGAAGATCCTAAAAAATATATTTTTGATTCTAAATGGGCAGATTATCTTCTAAAGCCTAGTCACAGACCTTATACTACGGGCTTCTACTTTGATGAAGAGATAAAGCAGAGTTATGAAAGCTCAGCATACATTCGTAATTATGACATTGTAGGTATTGTGAGAAACTATAACAAAGATTCTCATATAGCAACAATACAGCAAAAAAATAAAGTCTACAATGGTGATGCTGTTGAAGTTTTAGTTCCAAAGGGAGATAACAAGAACATTAAACTTAATAGTATGAAAAAAGAAAGCGGAGAAGCTATAGATAGTGCGCCATCAGCACAAATGATTTTCACAATTGAATGTCATGAAGAGCTTAAGGCAGATGATATAATTATTAAACTTAAGGAGGCAAAATAATGAAAAAATCACAAGTTATTAAACAAATTTTAGATGCAGGTGTTGTTGCAGTAATAAGAGCAGAATCAAAGAAGCAAGGGATTAAAATTATTGATGCAGTTATAAAGGGTGGAATAAAAGCTATTGAAATTACTATGACAGTTCCGGGTGCTATTGATATAATTAAAGAATTATCTGAACGTTATAATGCTGAAGAAGCTCTTATAGGAGCAGGTACTGTACTTGATCCGGAAACAGCTAGAGCATGCATGCTCGCAGGAGCAGATTTTATAGTAAGTCCAAATTTAAATGTAGACACATTAAAAATTTGTAACAGATATGCAGTAGCTGTTGTGCCAGGAATAATGACTGTTAAAGAGGCAATAGAGGCTTTAGAATATGGGGTTGATATTATAAAAGTATTCCCAGGAAATGCATTTGGTCCATCAATAATTAGCTCATTTAATGGACCACTTCCCCAGGCAAACCTTATGCCAACTGGTGGAGTAAGCTTAAGTAATGTAGAGGATTGGATAAAGGCTGGAGCAGTAGCAGTAGGTACTGGTGGTGAATTGACTAAGGGAGCAAAAACTGGTGACTACGAGGCAGTAAAAGAAATGGCTGCTAAATTTGTTGCAAAAGTTAATAGTGCAAGAGGGCTATAGGATTAAATTAATACTATAATAACGTATAAAATAATAAATATTAATCGTTTTATCCACAGGGATTATAAAATGTTTCTGTGGATAAAACTCTATATATGGAGGTTTTGATATGATTTTTTCAAAGAAAGCAGAACAAATTTCACCATCAATAACCCTAGATATTACTTCTAGAGCAAAAGAAATGAAAGCAGATGGGATTGACGTAATTATATTTGGTGCAGGTGAACCGGATTTTGATACACATGAAAACATTCAAAATGCAGCTATAGAAGCTATTAGAGGGGGGTGTACAAAATATACAAAGGCATCAGGTATTGATGAATTAAAAACTGCAATATGTGAGAAATTTAGGCGAGATAACAATTTAATATACAATAAATCTCAAATTATCATTTCAACTGGAGCTAAACAATGTATAGCCAATGTATTTCAATCTATTCTAAATCCTGGAGATGAAGTTATTCTTTCTAAACCATATTGGGTTAGTTATCCTGAATTAATTAAACTATCAGATGGGGTACCGGTATATGCAGCTGCTAATGAAGAAAATGATTTTAAATATACAAGTGAAGCATTAAATGAAGTTTTGACGCCAAAAACTAAAGCAATTCTTATAAATAGTCCTAATAATCCTGTGGGTGCAGTATATAGCAGGTCTGAGTTATTATTTATTGCAAATTTTGCAAAAGCTAACGATTTGATAATAATATCTGATGAAATATATGAAAAGTTTATTTATGATGATTTTAAATATACAAGCATAGCGAATTTAAATAATGATTCATATAATAGAACTATTATAATTCATGGTGTTTCTAAAACATATTCAATGACTGGTTGGAGAATTGGATATGCTGCCGGAAATGAGAAAATTATTAAATTAATGTCTAATATACAAAGCCATACTACAGCTAACCCTAATTCTATAGCGCAATATGCTGCAGTTGAGGCATTAAATGGAAATCAGACTTCAGTAAAACTAATGGTTAAAGAGTTCAAAATAAGAAGGGATTATATAGTTAAAAAAATAAACACTTCTAGTACGCTCTCATGTACAAAACCAACAGGAGCGTTTTATATT
Source organism: Clostridium sp. DSM 17811 (assembly GCF_018861905.1). Lineage (GTDB taxonomy): Bacteria > Bacillota > Clostridia > Clostridiales > Clostridiaceae > Clostridium_AD > Clostridium_AD frigoriphilum. The sequence goes on along the minus strand of NZ_JAHLDU010000006.1, from coordinate 229,420 downwards.
ATGGTTAACATTTCTAAGATGTTTGGTAAAATAATTGATGGTACTAAAATTAATAATTCAATAGATTTTGCTAAGGTACTTCTTAACAAAGAAAAGGTAGCAGTTATCCCTGGAGATGGATTTGGTGTAAGTAATTATGTAAGACTTTCTTATGCTACATCTATGGAAAATATTAAAGAGGGAATTAAAAGATTAATGGATTTTTCCCAATATTAAGAGGTAATAACTATGAATGATTTACTTATATATTTTGACAATAATTCGTGTATGTGGTACGGTTAGTATATTCATCGGAGGGTATATAACTATATGCTGGATAAGATGGTTGGATAAAATCAACTGTCTTATCCAGCATTTTTTGTTTTTAGGAGGGTATATATTAATGCAGCAACATAATGATTTAACGAAGGGGAAGGTTATCCCCACACTATTAAAATTTGCATTTCCATTTTTATTAGCAAGTTTGCTGCAAGCACTTTATGGCGCAGCAGATTTGCTAGTTGTTGGTCAGTTTGATAATTCTGCCCAAGTTTCTGCGGTGGCAACAGGAAGTCAGATTATGCAGACAATTACAGGAGTTATTCTTGGACTTACCACAGGCGGTACAATTATAATCGGTAACTATTTGGGTGCAAAAAGATACAAGGATATTGCAGAGTCAATTGGAACTATAATTTGTATATTTGCTATAATGGCTGCTGCGTTGACTGTAATTATGGTACTACTAACAGGTACTATTACAAGTTTAATGAATACACCATCAGAGGCATTTAAATACACAAAACAATATATTTTCATATGTTCTTGTGGTATACCATTTATTATCGGTTATAATGCATTAAGTGGTATTCTACGAGGATTAGGTAATTCAAAAGCTCCATTATACTTTATAACAGTAGCTTGTGTAACTAACATTGTTGTAGATTTAATATTAGTGGGTGTTTTACATATGGGTGCACCAGGAGCGGCGATTGCAACTATAGCTGCACAAGCTATAAGTTTCATAATTGGGGTCATGTATGTAAAAAAGGTAGGTTTTGTTTTTGAGTTCAATCGCAGTAATATTAAACTTGAATCAGGTAAAGCAAAGAGAGTATTTAAGTTAGGACTACCAATAGCATTACAGGATGGTTTAATTAATGTTTCTTTTATAATAATTACAGCGGTTATTAATGTAATGGGGCTTACTGCTTCTGCATCTGTAGGTGTTGTAGAAAAAATAATTGTATTTACAATGCTTCCAACTATTGCGTTTGCCTCAGCAATTGCAGCAATGACAGCTCAGAATATGGGGGCAGGAAAGCAGGAAAGAGCGAAACAGTGTTTGTATGTAGGAATGGGATGTTCGTTAATTATAGGAATAATATGTTATATATATGTACAAATTAATCCAACGTCGCTGACAGCATTGTTTTCTAGAGATGTTGAGGTTATAAAAACAGCCGCACTATATCTGAAATCATACAGTATTGACTGCATTTTGGTATGTTTTGTATTTTGTATGAACTCGTTTTTTAGTGGCTGTGGCAATTCTTTATTTCCAATGATTCATAGTTTAATTGCTACTTTTTTTATTCGTATTCCATTGTCCTTTGTTTTAAGTAAAATGGCAGGTATAACGCTGTACGAAATTGGTTTTGCATCGCCGCTTGCAACATTCGCATCACTTGTAATGTGTATAATATATCTGAGGTCCGGAAGATGGAAGAAGAATAAGATTATTAATCGGGAAATGATGTAGTATATGTAAATATAGAATATAGAGTATAGATTATTTATGTCGAATCATATATAATGATATCCTATTTAGTAATTTTTAATAATAAAAAATAGGGGGAATTATGATGCCATTAATAGGTAGAAAACATCTTGAAGATGTAGTGAAAAAACCAGTTAAAAGCTACTGGAACTTAAATGAACATTCTAGTAAGGATATGAAAGAGTTAAGAAGCAATGACGGTGATCACTGGTATTACGTCAATACTAAGAGTAAAGAGAGTATTCAAAAGGCGCTAGAAGCTGTTAGAGAGTTATACATGTTGTCAGTGGTATATAAGGAAGAAGGTATTGCTATACTGGAAACTATGTTGAAAGTATTAAAATAAAATTGAATATATTAAAAAAGAGGCTAATCTAAAATTATTTGGATTAGCTTCTTTATAATAAAATATGAAATTTTACAAACTGTATTGAAAAAATAGTATAATACTGTATAATGGTAAGGGCTAAAGCTTATTGATTAGCGTAAATAGAAAAGAGTAAAATTCATTTTTGTGAAAATTAAACGCTTCATAGAATTTCTATGAAGTTTTTTGTGAATTAATAATAGGAACATTTACGAATGCTACAGAAGAAAACGAGAGAAGAGGATTGAAATGGAGAGTTTAGTGCTTTTAATTATAGGAATACTTAAGATTACCATACTGGATTTAACATTATCTGGCGACAATATTGGTGTTATTGCTTTGGCAACCAAAAAATTACCACCTGAATATGCTAAAAAAGCGAGTTTGATTGGAATAACAGGTGCTATAGGATTAAGAATAGTATTTGCTTGTATTATAACGCTAATAATGAATATACAATGGCTACATATTAAATTAATTGGTGGTTTATTTTTAGTGAAAATCACATGGGATTTCATTAAACCTGAATCTCAAGAAGATGATTGTACGGTAAAGAAAGCAGAAAAATTTTGGGAAGCTGTGGCTATAATTATTATTGCAGATATAAGTATGAGTCTTGATAATGTAATTGCAATAGCAAGTGCTGCAAATGGAAGTGTATTATTAATTATAGTTGGTATTTTGATAAATGTACCAATAATTTTTTTTGGAAGTCAAATTGTTGCAAATTTAATGAGAAAACATCCTATTGTTATATATTTGGGTGGTGGGATACTAGCCCATACTTCTCTTAAAATGATACTTGAGGATAACCTAATAACAAAATATATAGAGCTTGCACCTTCAGTTTTAACAATAATTCCATGGATTTTTGCTATTAGTATATTAGTTTATGGATTTTTAATGATCAAAAAATCAAAAATTGATTTTGGAACCAATTCGTAAGCAAAGAACATACATAAAACAATATTAAGAATTGGATAACTTTTATTTCTTACAAAAACAAAATAATAACGTAATTTAAGAACAAAGTAATATGTAGTAATTTGTAAGAAAATGTGGTAATATGTTACTGAAATATATAATTTTTAATTTACAGTAGCAAAAGTTATTTTTGAAACGAGGATAATTATTATGGGTAGAAATAAAAGTAGGCGAACTATGGTTTTAGGATATTTTTCAATTGCTTGTTTATCATTAATTATAATATTATTTAGTATTTATAGTATGAATAAAGTATGTAGTGAATCTGATTTTATTATTAAAAAAATAATTCCGGCAAAAATATTTTCAACGGAAATTTTAACATCACTAATAAATCAAGAATCAGGTATTCAGTCTTATATGATTTCAGAAAATAAAGAATTTTTAGAACCATATTATTTAGGAAATAAACAAGTACAAGGATATTATACTTCCTTGGATAATTTAAAGGATACAGCACTAGGTGTTGATATTACAAATCAACTTAGCCAACAGATGAAATCTATCCAAAAATTTTACAAACAACAAATAGAATTAGTCAATAATGGGAAATTAGTACAGGCTAAACTTAATTTAAATCAAGGCAAAAAGTTAGTTGATAATTTTAAGGTTACTGATAATATACTAATAAGTAAGATTGATTTAGAGGTAAATATATCACGAAATAAGGTCGCAAAAACTCAAATATTTCAGAGATGGTTATTGATCGTTTTGGGAATTGTACTTATTATGGGTAATATTATATTTATTAAGTATATCTCAAATTTTATGTATGAGGAAGTTAAGAAAAAAAATGAAGTGAATGAGGAATTAAATAAATTACTTATTTCACATGAAGAGTTTATTGCAAATATTTCACATGAACTTAAAACACCACTAAATGTAATTTTTTCAGCCATACAATTATTTCAAATGTATTGTGATAAAGGTTCATTAGATGAGCGGCGAGAAACGATTATTAAATATCTTGACTCAATGAAATTAAATTCATATAGGTTATCTAAACTTATAAATAATATAGTCGATTCATCAAAGATCCAAGCAGGATTCTTTAATTTAAATTTATCAAATAATAATATCGTTGAAGTTGTGGAAGAAATAGTAATGTCTGTAACTAATATTACTGATATTAAAGGTATACGTATTATTTTTGATACGGATACAGAGGAAAAAATTGTTGCATGCGATACAGAGATGATACAAAGAATATTATTAAATCTTATATCAAATGCCATAAAATTCTCAAATGAAGGTGATGAGATACTTGTGGAGTTCAAGGATGAAGATAAATTCTTTCAAATTTCAGTCAAGGACAACGGCATAGGAATTGAAGAAGAAAACTTGAAGATGATTTTTGATAGATTTAAGCAAGTAGATAAATCTTTATCAAGAAATTCTGAAGGCACAGGCATTGGTTTAAGTTTAGTCAAGTCCATTGTGGAATTACATGGAGGCGCTATATATGCTGAAAGCGAATTCGGAAAAGGAAGCAAATTTACAGTTGAACTTCCAGCTGGGAAGGTGAAGCACGAGAATATGTTATATAGTAGTAAAGGGAAAAGTGAAAATGAAAATATACGTGTGGAACTTTCAGATGTTTATTTGTAACTCAAGGTTAAATTCATAAACATAAAGTATAGATTGCTTGTTTATTAAAAAATTAAGATACAGGGGAAGTATTTGAAATTTTTTGGAGCATTAGGATAAAATAAATAATATAAATCCCTCAATTGTTAAAGTCTTGTTTTAAATAGAATATATGATGTAGTTTAATTAAAAGTACAAACGGGGGATTATAAAAATGATAAAGGTTTATTATAACAAATTTAAGTGGGTCAGTATTTTTTTAATTATATTAGTTGTATTTAGTCTTGGTGGGTATAGATTTGTAAAAAATTCATCATTAAATAATAAAGCTAAACTAACATTAGTAAGTGCCCAGGTAACAGAGAGTACGGTGATTACATTTTCAGATAAAAATTTGGAAAAAGCAATAAGAGCATATATACAATGCCCTAGCGGAGATATTTTAAGGGATGATGTTGATAAGATAACAAACCTACAAAATACTAAAGGCAAACATATTAAGAATCTTTCAGGCATAGAAAATCTGACTAATCTAGTATATTTAAATTTAAGTAATAACCAAATTAGTAATTTAAAACCTTTGAATGGATTAACAAATTTGACTAATTTGAATTTAGCGTCTAATAAAATTAATAATATAGAACCTTTGATTGGGCTTACTGAATTGACTCATCTGAATCTGGATACTAATCAAATGAGTAATATAGCTCCTTTAAAGGGACTTATTGAATTAACTAATTTGGATTTAGCAGCAAACAAAATGAGTAATATAGAGCATTTAAAGAGACTTACCAAATTGAAAAATCTGAATTTGGCTGATAACCAAATGCGTGATATAGAACCTTTAAAAGGGCTTACTAAATTGACAAATTTAAATTTAGCAGCAAATCAAATGAGTGACATAGAACCTTTAAAGGGACTTACTAATCTAACCGATTTGAATTTAGCTGCGAATAAGATGAGTAATATAGAACCTTTAAAGGGACTAACTAACTTGATTAGTTTGAATTTATCTGCAAATAAGATGAGTGATATAGAACCTTTAAAAGGACTAACTAATTTGACTAATTTGAATTTAGCAGCAAATCAAATGAGTAATATAGAACCTCTAAAGAGACTTACTAAACTGATTGATTTGTATTTAGACACTAATCAAATAAAAGATTATTCTCCAGGCAATACTAAGTATAAAGAACTGGAAATGCCTAGCGATGTGAATACAGTTATTACGCCTAAGCAAAATATAACAAGTGTCAGTAAGCAGGTTGAAGATAGCAAAGTTATTACATTTCCCGATGAAAATTTAGAAAAGTTAATAAGGGATGCCATTCAAAAACCAACTGGAGATATTTTGAAGTCTGATGTTGATAAGATAACAAGTTTGCAAGATGCTAAAGATAAACATATCACAAATCTTTCAGGAATAGAGAATCTGACTAATTTGACTTCATTAAATTTAAGTAATAATCAAATTACTAATATAGAACCTTTAAAAGTGTTGATTAACCTAACTGAGTTAAATGTCAGCATGAATCAAATTGAAGTTACAGATATGCAATCGCTACGAAATATTTTGCCTAAATGCAATATCAAATAAGAATAAAGGCTTTAGTTATAGCAGTATAATAAAAGAAACACTTTGTGATATTATTGTTTTTTAAAATTACGAAATGTTATAATATGGGAGGCTATCCTATGTCAAGAAAAGAAAAAAACTTATCCCAAAGTGTTGCTGATGATATTCTTGCAATGATTACTATAGATAAAAAATTTGTTATTGGAGATAAACTACCAAATGAAAATGAACTATCGAAGCAACTAGGAGTAAGTAGAACTACACTTCGCGAAGGTATTCGTATTTTAGTAACTCACAATATACTTGAAATTAAGAGAGGTAAAGGAACATATGTGACAAATCATGAGAAACTTAATGGTGATTTTGGCTTAGAAGAGTTTTCTACAATTAAGATGAACGTTAAAGATTTATATGAAATGAGATTGATTTTTGAGCCTCAAACTGCTTATTATGCAGCAATTCGGGCAACAGATAAGGAACTTGCAAGAATATTATACTATGGTAGATTAGAGGAAGATAAAATTTTAAATAAGCTTGACCGTACTGAGACGGAGCAAGCTTTTCATAAATCTATAGCAAAGGCAACTCATAATGAGTTTATGAATAAGTTAATGCCTATACTTTACAAAGCAATTGATAAGGGTGTAATTTTATCTTATGAAAATGAAACAATAATTTGTGATACGCTAAGTGATCATCATATGATAATGGAGTTTTTAGAAGTCAGGGATGCAGAGGGTGCAAAAACAGCAATGAAACTTCATATTTTACATGCTATGAGGGGTCTTGGAATAAGTAATGAATAAAATAAATGTCGGTTCTTTGTTATATAAGAATTGGCATTTATTTTTTTATAATTATGATAGTAAATCATTGACAACAGACATCATACAACGTACAATAAAAACAAACAACTGTGGACTATAATTTATAAAGGTGGTAATGTTATGAGAAGTGATGTAGTAACAAAAGGAACAGGCAGAGCACCTCAACGTGCACTATTTAATGCTTTAGGTTTTACAAAAGAAGAAATGGAAAGGCCTCTTATAGGTATCGTTAGTTCAAAAAACGATATTGTACCAGGTCATATGAATTTAGATAAAATTGTAGAGGCTGTGAAAATTGGTGTAGCAATGGCAGGCGGTACTCCAATAGTTTTTCCAGCAATTGCAGTATGTGATGGAATTGCAATGGGTCATCAAGGTATGAAGTATTCACTAGCTACAAGAGATTTAATTGCTGATTCAACAGAGGCTATGGCTATGGCACATGCTTTTGATGCGCTAGTAATGGTGCCAAATTGTGATAAAAATGTACCAGGACTTTTAATGGCAGCAGCAAGAGTTAACGTACCAACTATTTTTGTAAGTGGTGGACCTATGCTTGCAGGTAAAATTGATGGATGTAAAACAAGTTTTTCAAGCATCGCTGAGGCGGTTGGTGAGTTTAATGTTGGTAAAATTACTGAGGAAAAGTTAGAAGAATTTGAGAATAAATGTTGTCCAACCTGTGGATCTTGTTCTGGTATGTATACTGCAAATAGCATGAACTGTTTAACAGAAGTTCTTGGAATGGGACTTGGCGGGAATGGAACTATCCCGGCGGTTTATTCAGAGAGAATTAGGCTTGCAAAACACGCTGGAATGAAAATTATGGAGCTACTGGGTAAAAATATAAGACCGAGAGATATTATGACGGAAGGTGCATTTAAAAATGCTCTAACTATGGATATGGCCCTTGGATGTAGTACAAACAGTATGCTTCATTTGCCAGCAATTGCTCATGAAGTAGGCATTGAGTTAAACGTGGATATGGCAAATGCAATTAGCGATAAAACACCTAATCTTTGTCACCTCGCACCGGCAGGACATACCTATGTTGAGGATTTAAATGAAGCCGGTGGAGTTTATGCTGTTATGCATGAGATAAACAAATTGAATTTATTAAATACGGATTTGATTACATGCACCGGTAAAACTGTTGCAGAAAATATCAAAGGATGCGTAATAAAAGACACACAGGTGATTCGCACCATTACAAATCCTTATAGTACTACTGGTGGAATTGCTGTCCTTAAGGGTAATCTTGCTCCTGATTCATGTGTTGTAAAACGTTCAGCAGTATCAAATGAAATGTTAAAACATGAAGGACCAGCAAGAGTGTTTGATTGTGAAGAGGATGCTTTGAGTGCTATCAATTCAGATGAGATTATTCCGGGAGATGTTATTGTAATTCGTTATGAAGGCCCTAAGGGCGGTCCTGGCATGAGAGAAATGCTTAATCCAACATCTGCAATTATGGGACGAGGACTTGGTAATAGTGTAGCACTTATAACAGATGGACGGTTTAGTGGTGCAACTAGGGGAGCTGCAATTGGACATGTTTCTCCAGAAGCGGCAGTTGGTGGAAATATTGCTTTAATTTACGAGGGGGATATTATATCAATAGATATTAATGCTAATTCTATTAACTTTAATGTTAGCGATGAGGAGCTTAAAATAAGAAGAGCAAACTGGAAACCAAGAAAACCTAGTATTACAACTGGTTACCTTGCTAGGTATGCTGCATTAGTGTCATCAGGTAATAAAGGTGCTATATTAGAAGTTCCTAAATTTTAAATATAATAGCCTACATCTTAATATTAAGATGTAGGCTATTATTCTAAAACATGTAAGTAGGTCGAACTAATTTTATACAGTTAGGCTTTGTACCATACTGTTTGCAGCATTTTTTATGGTAACTAACTTGTATTCTTTGTTTCGCCTTGTTACACCTATGAAATCATATTTTACACCTTTAACATGATCTACGAATCTTTCGAATGAGGCAAGAGTAGAAATACATCCATTACCAGTTCCTCCAGGAGCAGCAACACATATAAAAGGTTTACCAAATAAACTATTTTTATCACCATTTGAGGCTTCACATCTGCGTAGCCTATCAATGAATGATTTAAGCGATTCGCTCATATCACCCCAATAAACTGGTGTAATAATTATGTATCCATCTGCTTTTGCCATTTTTTCGTGTAGGGCTTGAAAATCATCTTTTACTTGGCAGGTATGTTCTTTAAGGCATGTCCCCCATCCGTTTCCACAAGCCTGACAGGATGGAATATCTAATGTGTTAAGACTTATTATATTAGCAAGAGCGGATCCCATTTCTACTCCAACTTTTGCGGCGTTGCCACAGGCAGAAGTTAATCCATCAGTGTTAGGACTAGAAGTAATTATCATTATGTTCATTTAAATGCCTCCATATTATTTATTTTAACTTTCTACTTCATTCTAGTACTTTAAATGATTAGTGGCAAATAAAACGTCGAGAAAATAAAGCTTTTTATTGAGAATATCTGATTATAAAGTATAGCCTTATAAGGGAAATTTTTTATGTTTTATATTATTGTTTTTCATATCTAGATAATATATAATTGTAAGTGCTTAAGCGAATTTTAAGAAAATAATTAAGATAAGTTTGTTTTTATTGAATAAGTTTTGTTTGGAAGGAGATTAGTATGAAAATAGATCAATCTAAAGAAAAAGGTACTTTGAAAGAGAAAAAGACTAATATGTTATTAGCTTCCTTTATGCTATTTGTTTTCCCGATAATAATTGTTGTTGTTGCAGTAGTCTTAGGAGGATATATAGGGAAATATATAGGAGCACCTATTCAAATTTCTAGAGTTTGCGGAGGAATCATTGGTTTTATATGTGCAATTGTAGTTATTAAATTGTTTGATAAATCAGCTGCAATAGATGATAAAGAAGAAAAAATTTATTGGGAAGATTTGTAGATATTAATCTTATAAGTTTTTTAATTATTTAATATTTTAATATTTTAAATTAATCTGAGGGAGTGCTAACGATGATTGGGAAAAGGCTAAGGCTCGGAGATACTATTGGGCTAATTTCTCCTGCAAGTCCTGAAAATATAGAAGCAATAAAAAAGGCGATTTTATTTCTAAATAATCTAGGATTTAATGTAATAGAAGGGAAACATCTATATGAGAGATGGGGTTATCTTGCTGGCAAAGATAAAGACAGAGCATCCGATATTATGGAAATGTTTGAAAATAAAGCAGTAGACATGATACTTTGTGTTAGAGGTGGATATGGCTCAAGTAGATTACTACCATATCTAGATTATGATATTATAAAGAAAAATCCAAAGATATTTGCAGGTTTTAGTGATATAACAGTTTTTCTAAATGCTTTTTACGAAAAATGTGGGCTAACTACATTTCATAGCCCAATGGGTACTTCTAATTTAGAAGATGTGGTCACATTTAAAAGTTTTATGTTTACATTTATGGAAGGGTATAAACCATATACTATTAAAAATCCAGATGAATTTAAAATATCGTGTATAAACGCAGGTATAGCAAAGGGTAACCTTATAGGCGGTAATTTGGGATTAATATGTAACTCGCTTGGGACTCCCTATGAAATTGATATGAAAGATAAAATACTTTTTATAGAAGAGGTTAATGAGGCACCTTATAGAGTTGACAGAATATTAACACAACTTTTACTATCAAATAAACTTAAGCAGTGTAAGGGGATTATTTTAGGCCAATTTAAAGATTGTGACTTACCACATTATGAAAGAAGCCTTACACTAGAGGAAGTTCTTGAGGATAGATTATACAATTTAGACATACCTATGTTTTCGGGGTTTTGCTCAGGTCATGATTACCCTAAACTTACAATCCCAATTGGGGCTAGGGTCAGAATGGATGCAGAACTTGGAATTATAAATGTATTGGATGCTGTAGTAGAATAATATAAAAGCTTGTAAAATTTAAATTTTACAAGCTTTTATTATATTAATTATTTTATTACTCTTTTACCTATTACAAAATTATCTTTGTAATATCCAGTTAATTCAGATATTTTTACAACATCACCTGGCTTAGGACAATGTATAAATTTATTGTTTCCAATATAAATTCCAATATGAGATACCTCAGAAGGTGAAGAAGTATTTGTTGTAAAGAAAACTAAATCGCCATTTTTAAGATTATCTATATCAATAGGTGTACCTACATTTATCTGATCCATAGTTGTTCTAGGTAAAGTTATACCGTAGTGCTTATAAACATAAAGTACAAATCCTGAACAATCGAAGCCACCACTTATATATTTACCAGTAGCACTTAATGTTGCAGGAGTAGCACCGCCCCATAAGTACGGCGTACCCAAAAATGTATTAGCATAAGTTACTATATTATTTCCGGTTGCGGTTGTAGTAGGTTGTTGTCCATTTGCTATGTAGCTTGGACTGCTTGATGTTTCATTAACCATACTTACGTATGGTTTATATATGTAGCCCCATTGACCAGAATATTTAATTTTATAGAAATTATCTTGAGTTCCATATATATCTATCATTTGATTTGGTTTTAATGAACCGATAATAGTCGCCTTGTTATCCAAGGAAGCTGTTTTTCTTACATTTAAAAAATCAGATGCTATAATATTTCCAACGCCAGTAGGTTTTGCAGGAGGTATTACAGCAGGTGTTACGGTAGCTGTAGCTGTAGGGGTACTTGTACTACTTATTACCTTTACATATAAGGTACTTATATAACTTGTTTTTCCATTATAAATTATTTTATAAAATCCATTTAAGGTACCGAGTATTGTGACTTTGCTTCCGAGTTTAATGGATCCAGTCAGGGGGTAGTTGGACCCAGCTCCAGACCTTACATTTAAAGTTGTCGCTGTTATTTGACCATATTTTTCAGTTTTAACAGGAGTGCTTTTTACTAGATTTACGTATGAGCTACCTATGTAACCAGTTGTTCCACCATGATTTATTATATAAAAATCTCCAGATTTTCCGAGAGTAGTTATTTTTTCGTTTTTTAAAAGATAACCTGTAATATTAGATAAAAGTGAAGGTTTTTGTCTAACACGTAATGAGGTTGTATTTACAACACCAGTGTCGGCAATTGCAATTTGGGAACTTACTATAGACAATAGCATTACTATAAAAACTATTCTTTTTTTCATATGGTTGCCTCCAATATTTCATTTAATAGTTCTATTTCACTTTAATACGAAACATGAGATAGTTACGTTTATATATTCACCACCTTTATTCTGAGCCTTATTTAATCCTAACTCAAAAAATCCCATGGGAAATATTATGAAGTCGTATTTAAATAGTATAGCACTTATACTATTTAAAGTGTTATTTTTATAAAAAAAATGTCGCTATTTGTTGTGTAACATGATATATATCAATACTGAAAAGGTATTAAGCGGAACTAAGAAACAAATTTATTTAATTTATTTGGAATTCTTAAATATTAAATATAAAAAGACCAAAGCAATATATGTTAAAACGTGCGATTAATAAGTCTAATATTACGAAAAATACAAGAAAAAATAAGAAAAAATGAATATATATGTAAAGAAAATGGCCTTTTGGTCGATAATGAAATGTGTGATTATGCACATGTTTATTAGTAATTAGTCTAAAATAAAAGACATATAGAATATAGGCTTATTAAAATACTTTATAGTATTTGTGGTTATGGTTTTTATGTTTTTATAATAAGCTGATAAATGAAGTGCTCAAAAGGGGTGTTATTATGAAGTGGTTTAGAAATTTAGATGTAGTAAAAAAAACTATGTTAGTATTTACAGTGATTAGCATAGCTATAATTTTAACGGGAGGGATAGGGGTAATAAGTTTATTACAGCAAGTAAATTCAAATAATATAGTTCAAATTAATAAGTCTAGGGATTTAATTATACTTATTACAGTTATATCATTTGTCATTACGCATCTAATGGCTTATACATTATGTGGTAATATAATGAAACCACTAAATAAGATTAGAGATTTAGCCAGTAGGTTATCTGTATATGATTTTTCGACCCCAATTACTATTATAAGAAGGGATGAATTTGGCCAAACCGGTGAAGCATTAAACACTGCACAGGAAAATATTAAAGAATTAGTAAAGGAAATATTGATTAATTCTTCTGAAATGACTGCATCATCGGAATCACTTTCAGTTACAGCTTATAAAATTACATCTAAAATGAAAGTCATAGATCTTTCAACAGCTGAAATTAATAAATCAGTTCAGGAATCTAGTGCTACGTCAGAGGAAATAACTGCATCTACTTTCGAAGTTAACTCTAGCATGGAGGTTTTATCTTCAAAAGCGATGGAGGGTAGTAACAATGCTTTAAAAATAAAAGAGAAAGCGAAAGAAGTCCAAATGCATGCTGAAAAGGCTTTAAATGAGAGTAATATTATTTATGAAGAAAAGGAAAAAAATATACTAAAAGCGATACAAGATGGAAAAGTAGTACATGAAATAAAGGTTATGGCAGATGCAATCGCAGCTATTGCATCGCAAACTAATTTGCTTGCATTAAATGCAGCGATTGAAGCTGCGAGAGCCGGAGAACAAGGTAAAGGATTTGCAGTAGTTGCAGATGAAGTGAGAAAACTTGCAGAGCAATCATCAGAAACAGTAAATACAATTCAAGGTACCATAGTAAAAGTTCAAGATGCATTTAGTAATTTATCAGAAAATAGTAATGACATACTCAATTATATTATAAAAAATATTAAACCTGTCTTAGAGCAATATGAAATATCAGGAAAGCAATACGATTTAGATGGAGAATTTCTTAGCTCAATGGTAAGTGAAATTGCATCAATGTCTGAAGAAGTTGAAGCCACAGTAAATCAAGTTAGTATAGCTGTTCAATCTCTAACAGAAAATTCTCAATTAGCTGCAGAAAGTACAGGTAATATTCAAGTCAATATTAATGAAACTTCGAAAGCTATGGATGAGGTAGTACAAAGAGTTAAGGGACAATCAGAACTTACATTAAAAATTAATGGACTATTAGAGAAATTTAAAATTTAGAGAAAAGGCATACTTTTTTATAAAATGGACCCTATGTCAAGGACATTTAAAAAAGGCTATGCTGCTAAAAGTTGATTTCTGTATTGTACAGGAGTCAACTTTTTCAATCCCCATTGATATCTATAATTATTATAATAATCCATATAATTATCAATTAGATTCTGTAACTCAGTAAATGTATCACAACTTTTATAGTCAATCTCATCCTTCATATGGCCAAAAAACGATTCTTGTGGGGCATTATCCCAGCAGTTTCCCCGTCTAGACATTGACTGCCCAAGTTTATGTTTTTTAAGTAGTCTTTGAAATTTGGGACTAGTATAATGAACACCTTGGTCTGAATGTATAAAGGCTTCTGGAGTCAATAATTTCTTGTGAATTTTAATTAATTTTTCAATCGTTTCAGTAGCAATATCTAGTGTAATGCGTTTAGATAAGTGATAAGAAAGTATTTCATTTGTAGAAGCATCCTTAATCGTTGATAAATAAGCCATACAAGCATCCCCATATGGCATATAAGTGATATCTGTTAACAAAACTTTTCCGGCTACTCCTTGTTTGAATTCTCTATTTAAAAGATTTGGTACAACGGTATGTTCTCTGGTGGCTTTCATCATTCGGCGATAAGGATTGGCTTTTCTAATGGGACATTTAATATTATATTTACGCATAATTCTCTGAATGCATTTTCTATTAATAATCACCTTGAATTCTTGCTCCAGTACCATCTTAATAGAACGAGACCCCTTCTTGTAACCTCTATGATCATACGCCATAAGAATTATCTTCTTAAAGCCCCACTCTCTTTGCTCTCGTGTATTACGGGTATTTTCTGATTTTAAGTAATTATAATAGCCCGATCTTGATACTCCGACTACGTCGCACAAATGTTTAACGAGATTTTTATATTTAAATTTATAGAGTATATTTTGAATAAGTGCAAAAATTGAGGAGATACTTAAGCTACCGCTTTTCACCTGCCTTTCTTGCCTCTCTACTTTTTTTAATAGTTCTGCTTCAGCTTTCCAGTATGCAATCTCGGCATCTTTTTTCGTGATTATTTCTTCTAGGGTTAATTCGCGTTTAAGTGGACGTCCACTACTAAATTTTCTTGTATCTCTAAGTCCTAATTCACCAGATTCTTTATAAGCAATGAGCCACCGTCTGCAAGCGCAATTAATCCTATGTTTACCAAGAATATCTGCATTGAATCCAGCATCCTGAAAAATGTTAATACGGAATTTCCCCATACTATATTCAGCTATAAATAAGGATTTAAAATCATCTGTATAAGTGATACCTTTTTCACTAATTCGTTTAACATATCTATTTTTAGAGAGAGATAAAATTTCCATACTAGTAAATAATTTTTTACTCATTGTGTTCACAACCTTTCTGATTTTATTGTACAAAAAAAGACCCAATATGAATAGACTTTTTTTCGTGTCTATCATGTAGGGTCCATTTTATTAGAAAGTATGCCTTTTATAAAACATACTTTATCTAATTATTGATTTTGTAATGTAAAAAGTATAAAATATACACTATAAATCACCTATTTATATAGTAAGTAAAAATAATTTTTGAATCTATGTGTAGTTTTTAAATATGGGAAGACCATATATAGGAGGCTGAAAAAGTGGAGAAATATTCTGCATTAACTCCAATAGAAGTTGCGGAGATACTTAAAATATCAAAGAATACAGTTTATGAATTGGTAAAAAGAGGAGAGCTTAATTCATATAAGGTTGGCAACAAATTAAGAATAGAGATGAAGGATATTGAAGAATATAAGAATAAGTCTAAAAGACTTCAAAATACTAAACAAAGCAATGATGAAGGAATTAATTATTATAATTCAATTGAGAGCCCATATGGATTAGAAAAAATACAAAAAAGTTATGACTTTGTTATATGTGGCCAGGATATCATGCTAGATATATTATCAAGACATTTACAACAACACACTAAAGGGTTTCAGGCACTTAGATCTTATATTGGTAGTTATGATGGATTGTATGCACTTTATCATGGTAATGTTCAAATTGCTACGGCTCATTTATGGGATGGTGAAACAGGGCAATATAATGTACCTTATGTAAAAAGAATGCTTCCTGGAATACCTTCAATAATAGTTCATCTTGCTAATAGGATGCAAGGATTTTATGTTCAAAAGGGTAATCCTAAAGAGATAAAAGGGTGGGAAGATTTAAAACGATCAGAAATTATTATAATAAATCGAGAGATAGGTAGTGGGACAAGAGTATTATTAGATGAACATTTAAAAAAACTTGGAATAGATGGTAATAATATATCTGGTTACGATAGAGAATGTTTTTCACATCTTGCAGTAGCGAGTACGGTTGCAAGAGGGGGAGCGGACATAGCTATTGGAAATGAAAAAGCTTGCCAGCAGGTAAATGAAATTGATTTTATTCCATTACAAACTGAAAGTTATGAACTTGTAATTAAGAAAGAGGATATTGATAAACCTCATTTTCAAGCTGTACTTCAAATCATCAGGTCGAAGGAGTTTAAACTTGAGCTAGAAGGTATTGGTGGATATGACCTAAAAGATATAGGGGTTATAACCGCAGAGACTTAATGAGCAAAAAAGTGATTTAGCATAGACACTAAATCACTTTTTCTATTTATTATAAATTATTTATAATAAAGTAGTTGAAATATTCAGTGAATTAAGATACAATAAAAAACAATAAACACAACGTAACATAACAAAACATAACAAAACATAATGGAAGATGTAATGTATTAAATTTAAAATACAATTTGTTATGTTTTAATTTAAGTTGAAAATATATTTATAGGGGGAAGAAAATGAAAAAAAGAGTACGTTTTGTATTAACTATGTTCTTAGTTACATTTACATTGGCAATGACGGGGTGCGCTCAAAAGGCTAAAACAGCTGAAACACCAGTTCAACCAGCTGCCCAAAAATCAGTTACACTTACAATTTCAGCTGCCGCAAGCTTAACAGAAGCCATGGGGGAAATAAAAACACTTTATAAAAAGGAAAAGCCCAATGTTACAATAAATTATAACTTTGGTTCTTCAGGAATTTTACAACAACAAATAGAGCAAGGTGCAAATGCTGATTTATTCTTTTCGGCGGCTACAAAACAGATGACTGAACTTGAGAAAAAAGGGTTGCTGATTGATTCTACTAAAGTTAATCTATTAGGAAATACGGTGGTGCTTATAACCAAAAGTGATTCTACATTAGGTATTAAGGATTTTAAAGATTTGAAAAACAGTAATATCAAGAAAATTGCTTTGGGAGAACCTAAAACTGTTCCTGTAGGGCAATACTCAGAGGAAATATTGACATCTTTAAAAATTCTTGATAAAGTGAAAACAAAGGCTGTTTATGGAAAAGATGTTAAAGAAGTTTTATCTTGGGTAGAATCAGGAGATGCGGAAGTAGGCGTTGTATATGGCACTGATGCTAAAACTTCTAAAAAGGTAAAGGTCGTAGCAGTTGCTGGCAAGGGATTATACAAAAAGCCAGTGGTATATCCAGTTGCTGTAATTAAAGCTAGTAAAAACATAGATGATACTAAAGCGTTTTTAAAATATTTATCTAGTGATAAAGCAAAAGAAGTGTTTGTTAAATATGGTTTTAGTTTTCTTGTAAAATAGGATAGGAGTTGGAATATATGTCAGAGTATTCACCATTATGGATTTCCATAAAAACCTCTATTACAGCTACTTTTATAGTGTTTTTTATTGGTATCGCAGCGGCTTGGTTTATGGCTAGCTATAAGGGACGTGCTAGAGGAATATTAGATGGGATTTTGACATTGCCAATGGTACTTCCTCCAACGGTTGTAGGATTTATATTACTTATGATTATAGGAAAGAATTTCCCTATAGGAAAGTTATTAAGTAGATTTGGAATTAATATAATATTCACATGGTATGCTACAGTTATAGCTGCAACTGTAGTTGCCTTTCCTTTAATGTATAGGACTTGTGTTGGTGCTTTTAGGCAAATTGATGTTAATGTTATTAATGCAGCAAGGACTCTTGGAGTATCTGAGCAAAGAATTTTTTGGAAGGTAGCTGTACCACTTGCTTGGCCAGGAATTGCGGCAGGTACAGTCTTGTCATTTGCAAGGGCACTTGGAGAATTTGGAGCAACTATAATGATTGCTGGAAGTATTCCTGGTAAAACGCAAACAATACCAATTGCAATATATTTTGCCGAGGTAGCAGGAGAAACAGGCAATGCCATTAAATGGGTCATATTAATATTTATAATATCTTTGACAGTAATGGTTGCTAGTGATAAATGGGCTGAAAAGCAAATGTTTATAGTATCATCTGCTAGGAGAAAATAATTATGAGTTTAGAAGTAGATATTTTAAAAAAACTACAAGGATTTGAACTTAAAGTTAAATTTAAGGTTGA
The DNA here is from genome assembly GCF_018861905.1 of Clostridium sp. DSM 17811. Lineage (GTDB taxonomy): Bacteria > Bacillota > Clostridia > Clostridiales > Clostridiaceae > Clostridium_AD > Clostridium_AD frigoriphilum. Next base: position 210,819 of record NZ_JAHLDU010000006.1, on the reverse strand, counting down.
TAATTATACATTAGGGTTTTTAGGATCGTCTGGGTCAGGCAAAAGTATGACGCTAAGATGTATTGCGGGAATTGAAACCCCGGATACAGGGCGCATAGTGTTAAATAATCGTGTGTTATTTGATTCAGAAAAAAAAATAAATATGCCAATACGAGAAAGAAAAGTTGGTTTTCTTTTTCAAAATTATGCTCTTTTTCCTAATATGACAGTAGAAGAAAATATTGGTTTCGGGCTTGTTAAAAGGATTTCTAAAGTTGATAAAGCTAATAAAATTAGTAAAAAAATTATTGACTTACAGCTTAATGGAATGGAAAAAAGATATCCATATCAATTGTCTGGAGGGCAACAACAAAGAGTTGCACTTGCAAGGGCTCTCGTTGTAGACCCAGAAATATTACTTCTTGATGAACCATTTTCAGCATTAGATGAGCACCTTAGGAATAACATGATTATTAGGCTGAAGGAGGATCTTAAGGAATTTAAGGGAACCTCAATTTTTGTTACACATAACATGGAAGAAGCTTATCAATTATGCAATAATATAATAATAATAGCAGGGGGAAAGATTGATGCTGTTGGTCATAAGGATGTTATATTTAATAATCCACCAACGCTTTATTCTGCTAAATTAACTGGTTGTAAAAATATTTCAAAGGCTAGGAAAGTTGAACCTAATATAATAGAAGCTGTTGATTGGGGATGCAAAATTACATTTAACTATGAAATAGAAGGCGATATAACATATATAGGAATTAGGGCTCATTATTTAGAAATTTGTGAAGAGGATGAAGTTATTAACACTTTTAATTGTTGGGTTGTTTTTACTAGTGAGGCTTTGTTTAGAATAAAAGTATATCTTAAATTTAGTAAGCCTATAGTAGGTGAAAAAGATTATAATATAATGTGGGATATTTCTAAGGAAGAGTGGGATTTAATTAAACGAAAACCACTTCCATTAAAAATAAGAATTAACTCAGATAAAGTTATAAAAATGAAGTAAAGCAAATAAATTAAAAGGTCACCTATTAAAGGCGACCTTTTTCTAATTCATCGATTATTTCTAATTCTACCAAGTCTATATTTGTTTTTCCTAAATATCCAAATTTAAGTTGATTAGTTCTTATAAAGCTCATGGCCTTGTAATAGGTTGCGTGATTCATAAAACCGGGATAGAAAAACACATAATCGCAATTAGCTAAAACACTAGTATCAAAATTTTCACTAAAGCCGTGCAGCGTTCTAATCTCTGGATATTTTTCTCTGAATTTTCTTCTCCAGTCTTTAGCACCACCTATGATAATAATATTAATATTTGATGTGTAATCTGATAATGACTTTTTTCGCTCTAATGGAATATAATCATTATTTTTTTTGAATACATATTCTCGTAGAACATTTAATTCAGTTTTATATGTTTTCTCAATTAATAACTGATTTTCAAGATCATTGATTTTATTTTGCATTTCCACAACTTCGGAATTATGTGTTTTATTTAATTTATTTATCTGAGTGTTTAAAGTTCCTTCAAATTTTGTATTTTGTTTCTTAGAAATAGTTAACTTATTTGATATATCTGTATTTGTCAGATTAACAATATTTAAATTGTTTTCTAAAGAGTTTATTTTAATAAGTAATGTTTCTTGATTATTTTCAAAATATAGGCTCTTAGATTTTTTATATTCATTAATTAAAGATTTTATAAAAATGCCATTTACAAGAAATTGAAGTATCACTTTTGAGTCCAAAGAAGTATATCCCATTTTAATATAGGATAATAATATTTCATCAATATTTAAAAAGTTGGAGTCTGAGAAGAGATGATTAACATCAAGTTTGTTAATAATGAAAATATTTTCAAGAATTCCACCTGATTCTTCAATAACATTCACATTGCTGTTTAAAATATCTTTAAAACTATTTATTTTACCATATTCCCTTTTGAGCAATGATTTGATCTCCTGAAGCTCGTTTTTATGTACCTCTAATTCCTTCGTTATGTCTCTTGTCATGGGGTCACAAAACTCAAACGTTTTTATATCATTAATAATTGACTTAAAAAACCCTTGATCAACTTCGTTTGCATTGCGATATATACCAAAATAAAAGTATATTGCTGCTTCAAGTCTTGCTTCTGTTTTCATTGTAACTTCATCCATTAGATGATATCTTTTAGTTAGTTCTCTTTTATCATGTTTTTTAACTGCATTAAAGACTACGCAGTAGTGTTTTTTAAGTAATTTAATTATAGTGCTTCTTAAGTTATAATCATTCTCCGCAATTAAAAGAATGCCAAGTGCTTTTCTTCCTTCAATTTCTTGTTCAAGTGTACCTTGTGTCATAATAATATGTTTTGTACAGGAAGAATTTTTAACAACTTCATAATATTTAAGTTTATCAAGAAGATATAATTTGTTAATATCTTTTTTCATGTTAGGATTTCTAATCATTGCTATGCTTACGTTTGCTAATATGTAATTTTCAAGAACATTTTCAGGGACATTCCAAGTTTGACCCATCATTCTTGAAAAACTTCCGATGTTTAAATTTACTAAATTTGAATTATCTTTAATTAACTCCAATTATAGAATGCCTCCTTTACAATTTTAAATTTTTTCTATAGCTTTATTAATTGCACTATTTGGTATATAATTAAGATGAATTGTGTTAAACATAATGAAACTGCATATAGAAATATTATAATGCTAATATTAAGATAAATCAATAATATAATAATATAGTAATTATTTTTGGAAAGTCGAAGGGAGAATTGTTTATTATGGAAGCGAACTCAGGCTTAACAACTCAGGAAGTTGCACAAGTTTTAAATATTTCTAAAAATACAGTATATGAATTAATAAAAAGGGGAGAACTTTCTTCTTATAGAGTAGGTAGAAAGGTACGAATAGATGAAATTGATATTGAAAAGTACAAGGATAAAAGTAGAACTAATATTAAAACTTCATCAATTAATGTTGAACAAATTAATGTGGAAAAAATCAATAATCCAATTGTAACTTCACTAAATACCAAAAAAGATTTGCCCGGTTCAAGTTATAAAAGTGATTTTATAATTTGTGGTCAAGATATTCTTTTGGATGTTTTAACTCGGCATTTAGAACAACATCCTAATGGACTTCAGGCGCTTAGGCGTTATATAGGAAGTTACAATGGCTTAGTTGAATTATATAGAGGAAATATAAATATTGCTACAGCGCATCTATGGGATGGTGATACTGGAGTTTATAATATCCCTTATGTACGTAGAATACTTCCGGGAGTACCTTGTATTATTATTCATTTAGTATGCCGTATGCAAGGTTTCTATGTTGCTAAAGGTAATCCTAAAAACATAACTACGTGGAAGGATTTAACTAGACCTGATGTTTTAATGATTAATAGAGAAAAGGGTTGTGGAGTACGAGTTCTAATAGATGAAAAATTATGTAAGATTGGAATACCATGGCAGTCAATTAATGGGTATGAAAGTGAAGCATTATCACATTTAGCTGTTGCTAGTACTGTTGCACGTGGTGATGCAGATGTAGCTATAGGCAATGAAAAGGTTGCTCAGCAGGTTGAAAACATTCAATTTGTACCTATGCAAAAGGAAAGATATGATTTAATAATTAAGAAAGATGATATAAACAAACCACCATTTAAAGCAATACTTGAAATTCTTAATTCGAAGGAATTTAAGGAAGAACTGCGAGGAATAGGTGGGTATGATTTGACTGATACTGGAAAAATAGTAGAACAACCATAATTATTACCTTAGTAAAGTAATTGAACATAGAATATCAAAAGGGATATAGTATTAGTAAAACTAATACTATATCCCTCTTATTCTATAATAAAAACAGTTAAGACATTTTATTCTGTCATTAACATTACAGAAGAAGCTTTTATAACTGAAGTTACGTTTGAACCAACTTTTAAATCTAAATCATGTACTGCGGCTATTGATATAGAAGAAGTAACAAGGTTACCACCGCCAATATCAACAACGACGTATGCAGTGACAGCCCCTTCGTTAATAGATACAACTTTTCCTTTTAATTGATTTCTTGCGCTTAATGCCATAATTATTTATACCTCCCAAAAATTAAATTGTAGTTAATGGATACTGTACAATTATTAATTGATATTATTCCATTAAATTCTAAAATAGTCAACCTTTTTATTGAGAATTCATAATTGATATAGTTATTAAGTGAAGAAAAGTTGAAAAAAAGATTTAATTTCAGAAATGACATGAAGTAAGTTAAACAAAATCAGATTATAGAATGAAAATGTGGTAACGATTGCAAAATCAATCAATTCATATGGCAACGATATCATAATAAAAAATGGTGGATTTACAAGAATACTTATGCAAAACTTGCAAAAAAGGCTTGACTATATATCAAAAAGACAGTAATATAGATAAAAATAACCAATTAAAAAAGAGTAAAAATGAGTATAAAAATATAAGAACAATTCATTTGTTTTAAAATTCAAACAAAAAACCTTTTCTTTAAAACTAATATTTAGGTAACGTAAAGTAAATATTATGGTCATGATTAGAATAAAACATAAAGAAATACAGCCTTTTTATCTATAATAACATTAATATAAATGATTTTACGTGATGAATGTTCGCAATTTTCAGAATTAAATTGAATAATAACAAATTTCTCGAAAAATACAATATTTAAAATTCTGAAATAAAATAAATTATAACTTTAAAAAATAGTCATTTATATTTTAAAAAAGTCATAAACATATTAAAATTGTTTTTAAACGAAATGACTTTTTAATATTTAAAAAAATCATTTTTAATTTGGTAAATACTTTACTTCAAATAAATATGTGGTAAAGAATTATATATATGAGGAGGAGTTAATATGAGACAAGTAGCAATTTATGGAAAAGGTGGTATTGGAAAATCTACCACAACTCAAAATCTAACAGCAGGTCTTGCAGAAATGGGAAAACAAATCATGGTGGTTGGCTGTGATCCAAAAGCAGATTCAACCAGACTTCTTCTTGGTGGTCTTGCACAGAAAAGTGTTCTTGATACATTAAGAGAAGAAGGCGAGGAAGTAGATCTTGATTCAATATTAAAGCCTGGTTATAGAAATATAAGATGTGTTGAATCAGGTGGTCCTGAACCGGGTGTAGGTTGCGCCGGAAGAGGAATTATTACTGCAATCAATATGTTAGAAAGTTTAGGCGCATATACTGATGATTTAGATTATGTATTCTATGATGTTTTAGGTGATGTTGTCTGTGGTGGATTTGCAATGCCAATGAGAGAAGGAAAAGCTCAAGAAATATATATAGTTGCAAGTGGTGAAATGATGGCACTATACGCAGCTAACAATATTGCAAAGGGCGTACTAAAATATGCTAACAGTTCAGGAATAAGACTTGGTGGAATAATTTGTAACAGTAGAAATGTAGATAAGGAAATAGACCTATTAAAAGCATTTGCAGAAGAACTTGGAAGTCAATTAATATATTTTGTGCCAAGAGACAATATGGTTCAAAGAGCTGAAATACACAAACAAACTGTAATAGAATTTGATCCAGAGGCAGGACAAGCGCAGGAATATAGACAACTTGCTAAAGCGATTGATGAAAATAAGATGTTTGTTATTCCAAAACCAATGTCTCAAGAAAGATTAGAAGCAATATTAATGGAACATGGGTTAATGGATATCTAATTAAGTATATCTAATTCATTATAATAATATAGATAGGGGGAATTAAACGATGATAATGATTAAAGCAGTAATTAGACCAGAAAAAGTAGGTATTGTCCTCTCAGAGTTATGTGATGCTGGTTTCCCAGCAGTTACAAAGATAGGTGTAGTTGGACGTGGTAAGCAAAGAGGAGTTAAGGTCGGAGATGTATATTATGACGAAATTCCAAAAGAAATGTTAATGCTAGTAGTTAGCGATAATGATAAAGATGATGTTATAAAAATTATAATTAGAAGTTCAAAAACAGGAGAAAAAGGTGCTTTTGGTGATGGAAAGATTTTCGTAAGTGATGTAGACGAAGTATATACCATAAGTTCTGGAAATTCTGGATTATAAGGAGGGCCAATAATATGAAGGAAATAACAGCTATCATTCGAATGGATATGGTTAATAAAACAAAAGAAGCTCTTCTTAAAATAGCAGTTCCTTCTATGACTGCAATAAGGGTTATGGGAAGAGGAAAGAAAAAAATAGCTTATGAATTATTTCAAAATGCATTTAGTGAGGATGAAGGACTACCTCCAATAATCGCTGAGCAATTGTCTGAGATGCACAGATTAATGCCAAAGAGAATGATAATACTAGTTGTAGAGGATAAAGATGTACAAAATACAGTAAAAACTATTATAGAAGTAAATCAAAACGGAAATCCAGGAAATGGGAAGATATTTGTAGCTACGATAAATGATGTGGTTACAGTAAGAACCGGAAAAACTGGAATAGAAGCTATTTAATTAAATAAAGCGAGGTGAAGTATATGAAAGAATTTATGGATAAAGTGCTTGAAAAATATCCTGCAAAAACATTTAAAAACAGAAAACAACATATAGTTATTAAAAAAGCGGAGGATGATTTATTAACAATTACAGCAAATACTAGAACGATTCCAGGGATGATAACAAGCAGGGGATGTTGTTATGCAGGCTGTAAGGGCGTTATACTCGGGCCAATAAAGGATATGGTTCATATAGTTCATGGACCTATCGGGTGTTCTTATTATACTTGGGGAACAAGGAGAAATAAGGCGAAAACTGAACCAGGAGGTCAAAACTATATAGAATATTGTTTTTCAACAGATATGCAAGAAAGCGATATTATATTTGGTGGTGAAAAGAAATTAAGACAAGCAATAAAAGAAGCAGTAGAGATATTCCATCCGACTGCCATAACAATTTCAGCTACATGCCCAGTAGGACTAATTGGTGATGATATAAATGCAGTAGCGGCTGAAGCAGAAAAGCTTTATGGAATTCAAGTTTTAGCTTTTAATTGTGAAGGATACAAAGGTGTAAGTCAGTCAGCTGGACATCATATCGCTAACAACAATTTAATGAGAAGTGTAATTGGTACAGGAACTAAAGCTCCTACTAAAAAACATTCTATAAATTTGTTAGGTGAGTATAATATTGGCGGAGATGGCTGGGAAGTTGAAAGAGTATTCAAAAAAATAGGTTATGAAGTAGTATGTGTAATGACCGGTGATGGTAGTTATGAGGACATAAAAAATGCTCATACAGCTGATGTTAATTTAGTTCAATGTCATAGATCTATAAATTATATAGCTGAAATGATGGAGACAAAATACGGAATACCTTGGATAAAAGTTAATTTTATAGGTGTTAGTGGAATTACTGAGACTTTAAGAAATGTAGCGCTTTATTTTGATGATAAAGATCTTATAGAAAAAACAGAAAAAGTAATTGCAGAGGAAATTGCTGCAATAGAAGGACAAATGCAATATTATAAAACAAGACTTGAAGGAAAAACGGCATTTTTATATGTTGGCGGTTCAAGGTCCCATCATTATCAAACGCTTCTTCATGACTTAGGTATTGAAACTGTAGTTTCAGGTTATGAATTTGCCCACAGAGATGATTATGAGGGGCGCGAAGTTATTCCTGATATAAAACTTGATGCAGATAGTAAGAATATTGAGCACTTAACAGTTGAAAAAGACGAAAAGAAATATAGAACTATTATATCTCCGCAGAGATATGAAAAACTCAAAAAGGAAATACCTTTAGCTAAGTATGACGGCCTTATAAAAGATATGAAGAAAGATGCTGTAATAATTGATGATTTAAACCATTTTGAAACAGAACAATTAATTAAACATTTAAAACCTGACATGTTTTTCTCGGGAATTAAAGATAAGTATGTAGTGCAAAAGATGGGAGTAACGTCAAAACAATTACATTCATATGATTATTCAGGACCGTATGCTGGATTTAGAGGAGCAGTAGTTTTTGCAAGAGAGCTTACATCAGGAGTACATACTCCTGCATGGAGATATGTTACCCCACCGTGGAAAGTAGAACCATTATTAGAAGGAAAAGTTATTGGAGGTGATGAGTAATGTTAGATTTAACTACGAAAGATGTCGTTGAAAGAAAAGCTTTAAGAATTAATCCTGCAAAAACTTGTCAACCTATTGGGGCTATGTATGCAGCACTTGGTGTTCATGCATGTTTACCTCATAGTCATGGGTCCCAAGGATGTTGTGCTTTTCATAGAATGCAACTTACAAGGCATTTTAAGGAGCCAATAATGGCATCTACAAGTGCATTTACAGAAGGAGCATCAGTTTTCGGTGGAGGAGCAAATTTAAAAACTGCTATAAAAAATATATTTGAACTTTATAAACCAGATATAATTGCAGTTCATACTACTTGTTTATCAGAGACTATTGGTGATGATTGTAAAACAATGATTTTTCAAGCTGAGGGTGATATTCCAGAGGGTAAACATGTAATTCATGCTAGTACTCCAAGTTATGTAGGTTCACATATAACAGGATTCTCAAGTATGGTAAAAGCTTTTGTTACTTATTTATCTGTTAATAGCGGCAAAGAAAATGGAAAAGTTAATATTTTACCAGGATTTGTAGATCCAGGTGATATGAGAGAATTAAAAAGGATTCTTAGTGTTATGGAAATTGACAATATTCTTTTCCCGGATACCAGTGGAGTTTTAGATGCACCTATGACAGGTTCTTTTGAAATGTATCCACTTGGTGGAACAACAGTTGATGAAATTATTGATGCTGGAAATTCAAAGCTATCAATAGCACTTGGTTCATATTCTGCCGAGGCTGCTGGGATAGAGCTAGAGAAAAAATGTAAAGTTCCAATGAAAACTTTAGCTACTCCTATTGGAATTGAAGCTACAGATAGATTGATGACAGAACTATCTCTATTCTCAAATAAAGATGTTCCAAAATCTATAGAAGAAGAAAGAGGACAACTAGTTGATTTAATGTTAGACAGTCAAGCTTATTTTAATGGTAAAAAAGTAGCTATTTATGGAGATCCAGATATAGTTACAAGTTTAGCCGAATTTATAATAAGTCTAGGTGCTATTCCAAAGTATGTAATTACAGGAACACCAGGAGAGACTTTTGTAAAAGAGGTTAATGCAATGCTTGAAAAAAATGGTATAGAGGGATCTACAGTTAAGGCTGCAGCTGATTTATTTGAACTTCACCAATGGATGAAAAATGAGCCAGTAGATTTGTTAATGGGTAATACTCATGGTAAATTTATTGCAAGAGCAGAAGATGTTCCATTTGTAAGAGTTGGTTTCCCAATACTCGATAGATATGCACATCAGTATTTCCCAATAGTTGGATATAAAGGCGCTATTAGATTGATTGAAATGATGTCAAATGTAATATTAGATAAAATAGATAGAACATGTCCTGAGGAGGATTTTGAATTAGTAATGTAACTTAATATTCGTGGAGGTGATTATATGAAAACAGAATTACTTAAAGAAAGAGAAGACTCAGTTTGCTATAACTCTAAAAACAAAGAAAAAAAGATGAAGTGTGATGGCAATAGCGTATCTGGCTCTGTAAGTCAAAGGGCTTGTGTGTACGCGGGTGCAAGGGTTGTATTAAATCCCATAACAGATGCGTTTCATTTGGTTCATGGACCTATTGGATGCGCTGCCTATACTTGGGATATAAGAGGAAGTCTAACGAGTGATTCTGAAAATTACAGAAATAGTTACTCCACGGATATAAGAGAAAAAGATGTTATATTTGGGGGAGAGAAAAAACTTGCTGCTGCTATCGATGAGATAGTAGTAGCACATTCCCCTAAAGTAATATTTGTATATTCAACTTGTATTGTGGGTGTAATTGGTGATGATATTGATGCAGTCTGTAGAATGGCAGAAAGCAAATATAATATTCGAGTTATTCCAGTTAAAGCACCTGGGTTTTCAGGAAATAAAGCAGTAGGATATAGAGCTGCTTGTAATGCAATATTAAATCTTATGGGTGAGAATAATGAGCCAAAGGTTTTAGGAATAAATATTTTAGGTGATTTTAATTTAGCCGGAGAAATGTGGATTATTAAAAATTATTTTAAAAGAATGGGTGTTAAAGTAGTTGCAAGAATCACAGGTGATAGCACAACTGATGAGATTAAAAAGGCACCAACAGCTAGTCTAAACATAGTACAATGTGCAGGATCTATGCATTACCTTGCAAATCAAATGACTGAAAAATTTGGAATACCGTATATTAATGTTAGTTTTTTAGGACTTGCAGATATTAAAGCATCTTTAACAAATGTAGCACAGTTAAGTAAGGACAAAGAAATTATAAAAAGAACAAAAGAACTAATTGAAACTGAAGAGAAACAAATTGAAGAAACATTAGCTTATTACAAAAAAAGACTAATAGGTAAGAAGGTTGCTATATATGTAGGTGGTGGATTTAAAGCTATTTCACTTATTAAACAATTTAGAGAACTTGGAATGGAAACTGTTATGGTAGGTACTCAAACAGGAAAGGAAGAGGACTATGACATTATAAAAGAAATAACAAATGAGGGAACGGTAATTTTAGATGATACCAATCCAGCAGAACTTGAAAGATTTATACTTGAGAAAAATGCAGATATTTTAGTTGGAGGAGTTAAAGAAAGACCACTTGCTTATAAACTTGGGATTGCATTTTGTGATCATAATCATGAAAGAAAACATGCTCTGGCAGGATTTGAAGGAGCTGTTAACTTTGCAAAGGAAGTAGATTTAACAATCAATAGTCCAGTTTGGAAACTTATATAAAATAGGAGGTGTTAATATGGAAATTAAAAATTCAGTAAATTTGAGTGTTAATCCTTGTAAGATGTGCATGCCACTTGGTGGTGTGATGGCACTTAAAGGAATTGAAAATAGCATGGTAATTCTTCATGGATCTCAAGGGTGTAGCACATATATTAGGCGCCACATGGCAACTCATTATAATGAACCAATTGATATTGCATCGTCTTCACTTACTGAAGATGGAACAATTTATGGTGGTGCAAAAAACTTGAAATTAGGACTGAAAAATATAATTAAATTATATAATCCAAAAATTATTGGCGTTCTAACAACTTGCCTTGCAGAAACTATTGGAGAGGATATTGGGCGTATAATTATAGAATTTCAAGAAGAGAATCCTGAAACTAGTGATATTAAAATTGTTCCAATATCAACACCTGCATATTCTGGTACCCAAGCTGAAGGCTATTATAAAACACTTAGAAGACTCGTCGAATATTTAAGCATGGGTGATATAAAAACTGAAAAAATTAATATAATTGCTGCAAATATAAATCCAGGAGACATAAGGTTATTAAAAAGTATTTTAGATCTATTTAAGGTAGAATACACATTATTACCAGATGTATCAGATACATTGGATGCAGGTTACAATAAAAAGTATAATAAAGTTCCAGAGGGTGGTACTAGTCTTCGTGATATAGCTTTAATGGGAGGCGCCACCGCAACAATAGAGATGGATTGTAGCGCTGAACTTGGATCTACTGCTGGAGATTATTTGTTTGAAACTTTTGGAGTGCCACTATTTAAATGCAGCATTCCAATGGGGTTAAAAGCGACGGATGCATTTGTTAACTTAATATCACAAATCAGTGGAAAACCAGTGCCTAAGGCATTAGAAAAGCAGAGGAGTCGTTACCTTGATGGAATAATTGATTCACACAAATATAATGGGGAAGGACGAGCTATTATTTTTGGAGAACCGGAAATTGTGTATGCAGTTACATCATTATGTGTTGAAAATGGAATAACACCACTACTTATAGCCACTGGTTCTAAAAATAAAATTTTAAAAGGTAAATTAAAAGAACTTACAAAGGAACTTGATAATCAACCTATTATTATTGATGATACTGATTTTGAAATTATTGAAAAACATGCAAAAGAGCTTAAGGCAAATTTATTAATTGGTGATTCCAATGGAAGACGAATCGAGAAAAAATTAGAGATCAAATTGATAAGAATAGGATTCCCAATTCATGATAGAGTTGGTGCTCAAAGGGCAGTTAATGTGGGATATTATGGTTCGCTAAGATTCTTAGACGAAATCACTAATTCTATATTAGAAAGAAAAGAAAGGGGCTATAGGCGAGATATGTATGAAAAATATTATGATAATGGAAAAGATGAAGATAAGGCTCATATTAAGGCGCAAGGTAGAAAGATAATTAGTATGGAGGAAAAAACAAAAAGTCACCCATGTTTTAATGGCTGCGCACATGACAATGCCAGGATACACATCCCTGTAGCTCCAAACTGTAATATAAGCTGTAATTATTGTAGTCGTAAATTTGATTGTGTAAATGAAAGTAGACCTGGAGTTACAAGTTCAATATTATCTCCAATAGAGGCACTTGAAAGATTCAAAGAATTCAAAGGTAAACTTAAAAATCTTACAGTAGTTGGGATAGCAGGTCCTGGGGATGCATTAGCTAATTTTGATGTGGTTAAAGAGTCCATCCAACTAATAAAGAAAGAAAGTCCTGATATAACATTTTGTTTATCTACTAATGGATTAATGTTACCTTTTTATGCAAATGAAATATTAGAACTAGGTGTTTCTCATATTACTATTACTATAAATACAGTAGATCCAAAGATCGGAGTTAAACTTTATAAGGAGATTAACTATCTTGGTGTGAAATATACGGGGATTGAGGGAGCAACTATATTACTACAAAATCAGCTCTCAGGTCTTAGATATCTTACGTCGAAAGGTCTTATTTGCAAGGTAAACATCGTTTATGTAAAAGGTGTTAATGATATTGGAATTGAGGATACTGTTAAAAAGGTTAAAGAATGTGGAGCATTTATGACAAATATTATGCCGATGATAAATGCACCAGGAAGTGTTTTTGAAGAGATTAAAACTGTAAATAATGAAGAATTGCTCGCTATGAGAAAGAAATGCGAAATAGATCTTAAACAAATGTATCACTGTAAACAGTGTAGAGCCGATGCAGTAGGAACTCTTGGAAATGATATATCGCAAACATCAAGCGAATTACAATCAGAAAGTAAAGATGATATTAAACCAATCAGATTTGCAGTGGCGTCAAAGTCAGGGCTTAATGTGGATCAACACTTTGGACATGCTACAGAGTTTTATATATACGATTTTGAAAATGGTGATGCAACATTTATTGAAAAAAGAAAAATACCTAAGTTTTGTACAGGCGTGGAGGATTGTGATGATAGTCACGAGGATAAAATAGATTATATAATAAAAACAATTGATGACTGTTCTGGCGTTCTTGCTCTTAGAATTGGAGATATCCCTAAACAAAAACTTGAAAAGAAAAATATAGCAGTCTATCTATTATGTGATGAAATTAGAAATGGAATCAGAAAAATAGTGGGGGAGGCAGTGTCATGATAAAACCAGAATTTCACGTTTTTGTTTGTACGAGTTCTAGAATAAATGGAACTCAAAAGGGATATTGTCATTCCAATGATTCTACTGAAATTGTAACAAACTTTATCGAAGCTCTTGAAGAGAATGATATTAGTGATAAGGTAATGGTAACTAATACAGGATGTCTTGGATTATGTAATGATGGACCAATAGTTATTGTCTATCCTGAAGGAACATGGTATGGTAAGGTAACACCGGATGATGTTGATGAAATTGTTGAGTCACATTTGATAAATGGAAATATAGTAAAAAGATTAGAAATATGATAAAAAGTTAAACTGTTTTATATAAAAGGGGAGTGTTATTAATGTCTATAATTATAAATGGAAAAGAAACTTGCATTATTGATAGGACATTAATGAACATAACCAAAAAAAAATTTAATGAAAATGAAGTACATGAGTTCACTATGAATTTAAGAAGAATAGGGGTAGATTTCTTTGAGGTTGATGAGAGGACTTTTAATATTGTAAGACCTCTGATAACATCAGAGGTTTTTATTTTTAGAATCGACAAAATTAGTCAATTGGAAACATGTAAAAGAAATGGTATAAAATATATTTTAGTTAAAGAAGAGGACTTAGAGTTTTTTAATATTAAATGCATTGAAGAAAATTATGAATTTAAGATTATATTAGAAATAGATATTAATTCTTATAAAAGCAATTTCATGAATAAGATTAATAAAAATATAGATAGATTTTTTTGTTTAAGATTTAAAGGAGAGAGTAACTGGTTAATTTGCGATTATATACAAGAAAATTGTAAGGTGAAAACTAATATTTACGCTAGTGATAAATTTTCTATGGCAACAGCAGCATGTTTTCAGGCTATTATTAAAGGGATAGATTATATAACCACAGCTTTTTGTGGAAATGATGGGACTTATGGCACAACGCCACTCGAGGAGATATTGGTTTCTACAAAAGTTATTTTGGGTGAGGAAGTAAATGAAGATATTAGTGTTTTGCATGTAATGAGGTTACAATACGAAAAAATAACCTATAGTAAAATACCTAACAATAAGCCCATAATTGGTAAGGATATATTTAAATATGAATCTGGAGTACATGTGGCTGGCATTGAAAAAAATCCAATAACATATGAACCTTTTAAACCTGAAATTGTTGGAATGAAGCGTAAACTTGCTTTAGGTAAGCACTCAGGTAAAAATTCCATCCATGCTAAATTAAAAGAGCTTTGTATAGATGATAAATTTATAGAAGCAGAAATTTCAGATATTTTGGAGAGTGTTAAAAGTAAAAGCATAAAAAATAAAATGGAACTTTCAGATGAGGATTTTATAGAAATATGTAAAGAAATTAAGAGGTTACGTTATGTATAAAATAGTTGATACCACATTAAGAGATGGTGAACAAATGGCAGGCGTTGAGCTAGGGTTTGATGACAAGATTGAATTTGCTAAAATTATAGATTCGAAAGATGTATATCAAATAGAAGCGGGCACTCCTGCCATGGGTGGGGATGAAAAAAAAAGCATTGAACAATTAATGAGTCTAGGGTTAAAAAGTAAGGTGTCTGCATGGAATAGGATGAATATAAGTGATATAAAACATTCTATTGATTGTAGGGTAGATATAATACACATATCAGTTCCTATATCTGATATACAAATAAAATGGAAACTTGGGAGAAATAGAGTCTGGGTTATTAATGAAATGAAGCGGAGCGTTTATTATGCTAAAGAAAAGGGCTACGAGGTTGTGGTTGGTCTTGAGGATGCTTCAAGAACCTCAACGGAGTTTTTAATGCATATTATAAGGGAAGCTAAAGAACTTGGCGTACAGCGTGTTAGATATGCAGATACTGTTGGAATACTGTATCCAGATAAAATATATAAACAAATCAAACAAATCAAACAAAATATTGATATTTCTATTGAATTTCATGCACACAACGATTTTGGTATGGCTGTCGCGAATTCTGTTTCTGCAGTTATGGCTGGGGCAGAGTTTGTAGATTCTACATTTGGAGGAATAGGAGAAAGGGCAGGTAATTGTGATTATGTAAAGTTGATAAATGCCTTAAATAAAAATAATAATTCAATATAAATAAACACTATATTTTATTAAAATAAGGAGGAAAATTTATCAAAGAAACAAGAAAATATTGATTTGATAAATAGAAAATAAAATGGAGATAGCAGTATTTCAAGATACTAGAGGTAAAACACAATCTATAGTTGAACCAGGTATAATTAAAGTTTACGAGGGAAGTAAGAGTACATGGAAAATAACTAAAGAGATTATCTTTAGAATAGATAATATAGCTGGAATAAAAGAAGTTAGAGGAAACATTATAAACATGGCAGAAGAATTAGGTAATTGCAAAGTTTTTGTTGGGAGAGAAATAAAGGGTATGACCTACAATATTCTTGATGGAATGGGATTTAACACTTGGGAACTAGAAGGCACTCCAATGGAGTTATTAGAGTTTGTATTTGAAAAAGAATTGGAAGAGGCGAATATAATAAAACTTTCAGAATTAGAGAATGTGAAACCTATTATACAAAAGGTTAAGGATGGACATTATTATGTAAATCTAAAAAAGATTCAGAAAAATAATGAAAGCCTTACTTCAAAAAGTATATTGATACCATTTTTGACTACTACAATTTTTTATCAATTAGAGATAATTTGTGGTCATATACCACCCTGGTTTCATGCTGAATTTGAAAAGTTGAATTTAAAAATGGAAGCGACTCATATTAGTCAAAGTGAAATTAAAGTGAAGGTTTATCCTGATATTTGCAAGGAATAGTAAATAGTATAAATATTTTATTTCGGAGGCGATAATATGAAGGAATTTATGACTAAATATGGTATGCTAAAAGGGATAACTAGTATTGAATTTTATACTGACGGAATAATAAAGGAATGTAAATTGAGCGAATATTGCGAGATTAACACGAGTTATGGGATTTTTGTTCCTCAATATGATGAAGAAGAGGTAAGACGTAAGTATAAAAGATCTTTATCTTTTTATAAAAATGGAAATTTACAAAGTATTTCTTTTCAAAGTGGAACGACTATAGTTACAAGTGTTGGGAAACTATCAGCAGAACTTGCTGTATTTCATGAAAATGGACAAATTAAGCGTATTTTCCCCTTAAATGGTAAGATAACTGGCTATTGGACTGAGCAAAATGAATATGAACTTTCCCAGGAATTAGAATTTCATTTTGAGTTTGGAAAGTTTAAGAAAAAAATTATTGGTATTAATTTTTATGAATCTGGAGGCGTAAAAAGTGTAACTTTATGGCCAAAGGATTTTATTAATATTTTATCACCTTACGGGATGATTGAGACTCGTATTGGGTTCTCACTATATCCAAACGGTGCTATTAAGTCCTGTGAACCTAGAAGGCAAACTTTAATAAATACTGTTATTGGAGAGCTTCATGCATTTGATTTTGATGCTATTGGTCTTAATGCTGACACAAATTCTTTGAATTTTAAAGAAAATGGAACTATTAAATCATTGTATACATCATTAGATAAAATAACAGTTAAAGATGCTTTTGGTAGCTCACATATTTACGAGCCAGGATTAAAACCAAATAATTTTAATGATAAAATTATGGATGTGGTGCCTCTAAGAATTGAATTTTATCTGAGTAAAGTAAAAATTAATGAAACAGAGTATAATATCGAGAATAACACTTTTTCTGTTGATAAGTTTGTTAGAAAATTCTTTTAGGCATATAAATTCTAATTTAAAATAGAAATATATGAAATTAACCTTCCTATTTTACTAATATTGATGTAAACTTATGGAAAGTATTGCATAAAATAATTTAATAATTAACTAAGTCTAAACAAATAAATAACATATTCTTTACAATCAACTGCTATAATAATAGTATCAAATACATTTCAAATGGATATTTTATAAAAGCAATTTTATAAATTTTAGTTTTATTTATCTAATAATATATTAGAAAGGTGAGGATTAAAATGAATGAAGAACAATTGTTATATAATGTGATTTTCCCAGAAAGCAATGACCCTAATTATATTAATTATGGCTATTTTATAGGGAGGAGCAAAAAAAATGTATTTAAACTGAAGGCTATTATTAATGAAAGTCAACTTAATCCTGTATTAATTTGTGATGGAGATAAGCAAAATGCTTTTTTTGCAAAAGTTTTTCAAAGTGAAGTAGATGAATTTTTGCAAATTATAAGTGACCTTGATTTTAAACAAATTAGAATAAATAGCTGCCACATGAACGAAGTAAAAGCTATGTTTGAAGAAGAGATAAAAGATAATCGAAAAAAAGAACATAGGGTAGTTCATTATTTATTACCGCAGAAATTTAACAATGGAACAAAAAACTGGAAAATACCAGATGTAATAGAATTTAATCCAATGAATGAAAATAAGCCAGTCTTAAAAGGAGTAATTAATTTATAAAAAAAATAGATAAAAATATTAATATAAGGAATTACTCTAGTAGTGATTTCTTATATTTTTTTGCGTGAATTAGGAACTATATTAATTGTTTATGATACAATTAATAAAACATTTATATTATGAAGTGTAGTTCTAATTTAAAATATAGAATAGGTTGGTGAGTAGATTGAAAGGGAAAAGGGAGCGAGGTAAAAGAATTTTAATTGTAGCTGTATTATTTTCTTTGGTATTTAGTGCTCTTGTTGGCAGAATGGTTTATTTAATGGCCGTTAACGGGTCGAAGTATAAATCTTTGGCATTACAGCAGCAGACAAAAAATATAGCGGTACCTCCTATAAGAGGAGCGATTCTAGATAGAAATGGTCAAGAACTGGCATTAAGTATGAATATTTATAGACTTGATGTTGATTTAAATGTATTAAAAAAATATTTAGTAGAAAAAAAAATACCAGAGGAACAAGCGGATCTTCAATTGTCGAAAATACTAAATATTGATAAGAGCAAAATTAAGGAGATATTAGATGACAAAGATAACAAGGGGAATCCATTACAATTTGTATCACTTAAAAGAAAGGTAGAGAAGAAAGTTGTGGATAATATTAAGGCTCTAAAATATAGTGGAATAATAATTTCAAAAGATGTTGAGAGGACATACCCAAACGATAACTTTTTATCACATGTAATGGGGCATACTAATTTAGATGGAAATGGAGTCAATGGCGTTGAATTAAGTTACAATAATGAATTAGCAGGTGTTCCCGGAGTTAAGGTAGTTGAAGCGGATAGGGAGAGTAATGAATTACCTTATACGGAAGCAGTGACAGTTCAACCAGTAAACGGAAAGGACTTAACATTAACTATTGATGAACGAGTTCAAGAGTTAGCGCAGAAAGTTGCAAAAGAAACATTAGCTAAAAATGGTGCAAAATCTGTAAGTATAACAATTATGAACCCAAAGAATGGCGAAATTATGGCAATGGCTAATGCACCGGATTATAATTTAAATATTCCATATGTAGAAGGAAAGACAAGCAAAGAAATACAGGAAATTTGGAAGAATAGAGCCATTAGCAATGCATTTGAACCAGGATCAATTTTTAAGGTTATAACATCAGCTGCAGCACTTCAAAATAATGCTGTAACGGATAAGGACCGATTTATAAGTAATGGTAGCATTAAGGTTGGAAATAAATTATTATATAGCGATAATAAAGAAAATTATGGAATTGAGACTTTCTCGGATATAATTAAAAATTCAGATAATGTAGGGTTTGTTAAACTAGGGCAGATGATAGGAAAGGCTAACTTTTACAAATTTATAGAGCTTGCTGGATTTGGACAGAAAACGAATATTGACATGCCGGGCGAGGGCACAGGGATTGTAAAAGAATTAAATAATATAACACCGATTGATCTTGCTACAATGGCATATGGACAAGGTGTTGCAGTTACTCAGATACAGTATATTGCAGCGTTTAACGCAGTGGCAAATGGAGGGACATGGATAACACCACATGTTATGAAAGACATATCTCATATTGAAAATGGAAAAAAGGTTATAGACAAGCAGTTTAGTAATCTAAATGAGAAAACAATAATGAGCAAAGAAAAAGCAGCTAAGTTAAGGACGTATTTGGAAAGAGTAGTTAAAGAAGGAACAGCAGTTGGTACGTATATTGATGGTTATCATATAGCAGGAAAAACTGGAACTGCAAATAAAGTTAACAGTATCGACGGAGGTTATAACACTGGTAAATATGTATCCTCATTTGCTGGTATGGCCCCTGCCAGCGACCCGAAAGTGAGTTTAGTAATCACTATAGAGGAACCAAACGCTTCGAATTATTATGCTGCGCAAACGGCAGTGCCTGCGGCGCGTAAGTTGTTTTTAGAATTATTTCCAATAATCAATATGGCTCCAAGTAATGTGAGTAGTACAAAAAAATAATATTCCTCTAAAATTATTTTATTTAAATACATTGAATATTTACATTTTTGCTTCATAATGGTAATATAAATATATAGTGGCATAAAAATTATAATAGAATTGGCTCTATTTATATGGTTTATAAATAAAGCATAATAAAGAATGTCAATATATTTAATATTTAAGGGGGAAATAACAATGATAAAAACTAAGAAAATGTTAGCTTTGGGTGTTGGTTTAATTATGACGACTTCACTATTCGCTGGGTGTTCAACTGATGGGTTTGCACTTGTGAAGACATTTACAAAGTCACAAACAATAAACTCTATGCAGAGTAAAACTGATATTTCACTTAAGGTTTCAGGCACTAATATGTCGGTAAAAGAGAAACAAATGATGGATACTGTGTTGCCATCTATAAATGGAACTAAAATTTCTATGGTAACTAAAACCAATCAGAATGCAGACAGAACAATTTCAAAAATGCAAAGCGATATATCATTACAATTAGTTCAATCTCCAGATCCTATAAACATGAGCATTTGGGTTAATACAGATATAACTGGAGAAAAACCTGTGATTAATGAGTTGTATAAAATTCCTCAATTGCTTTCATCGCAGCTTCCAACTGAGTTAAAAGGTAAAGAATACATGGCAATGGATTTAGCGAATATGCCAAGTACACCAGGTATGCCTAAAACTGATTATAAAAAACTTATGGCTTTTAGCAAAGAATTCCAACCTAAATTAACTGATTTTATAGTTAAATATGCTAAACAATTTAATCCGACTACAAAGTATGTTACCTATATAGGAAGTCAAAGCTTCTTGCAAGATAACGTAATGCAATCTTCAAATACTTATGAAGTAAAGCTAAATGATAAATCATTTAAAGATTTAATGCATTATACTTTGAATAACCTTTCAGAGAGCAAGGATGCTATGAGTTTTACTCAGGATTATATGAAAGCTATGATGTCAGTTTATGATGTAACTGATGGTCAGGATAAAACTAGCAAGGATGAAATAAATAAGGCATTTGGCGATATAACAACTCAATTGCCACAACAACTTAAAAGTATGAATAAATCATTAGAATCTATTGATAATCTTAAAATTCTTGGAGATAAAGGAATTACAATTAGATATACTATTAATAAGGATGGTTATGTTGTAAATGAAAAAGGTAATGCAGAATTTGTAGTTGATTTACCTAGCATAAACAAATTAGCTAGTAAAACAGCTGTGGCAAGTAATAGTGACCAAACTGGTATATATACTATAGGCATAGATTTTAATACAGATATAACTAATATTAATAAAAATATTGATATTGTGTTACCAAAAACAAATTCAACTAATTCATTTAACTATAATGATATATTGAAGTTATCTA
This sequence comes from Clostridium sp. DSM 17811, assembly GCF_018861905.1. Taxonomy (GTDB): domain Bacteria; phylum Bacillota; class Clostridia; order Clostridiales; family Clostridiaceae; genus Clostridium_AD; species Clostridium_AD frigoriphilum. The sequence continues at coordinate 189,565 of NZ_JAHLDU010000006.1, read as the reverse complement.
ACACAAAATTACTTACAAATTAGCAAGGGGCATCTATTGTTGGTTTATAGGACATAAATAAGAACAACTTGTAAAATTTTTTACAAGTTGTTTTTTTATGTGCATTGTAAATTATAATAAAAAGGGTATAATGTACATTAATTTCTAATAAAGTACTTACGGGTATATTGTTATGTGTGATGCTGTTTGTGGTATATTAATTAATAAGGTTAATATTCCTTAATTTTATAAAAAAATAGGAGTAGGGTGAACTTTGAATGGAGAAAAATATGGATATAGAACTTTCTAGTATGTTTGTAATTTTTGGTGGAACTGGTGATCTGACAAAAAGAAAACTTATTCCAGCTATTTTTAGCTTAATGCATGAGGGGAAATTATCTGAGAATTTTACAATTGTGTCTATAGGAAGACAAGAAAAGACAAGTGAACAATATAGGGAAGAAATGCATGAGTATGTAAAAGAATTCTCTAGATTTCCTTTGAATAATAAATTATGGGATAATTTTATTAAGAGAATATTCTATAAGAATTTTGATTTTACTTCAAATAATCAAGGATATAAGGATTTAGATTTATTTTTGGAAACAATGGATAATGAATATTCAACAAGAGGAAATAGATTATATTATTTAGCAGTTGCACCAGAGTTTTTTGAGGGTATAATTAGAAACTTAAAAAACAATAATATGGTTTGTAAATCAATAGGTTGGCAGAGAGTAATGATAGAAAAGCCTTTTGGATCAAATTTGAAAACTGCAAGAATTTTAAATAATAATATATCAAAACTTATACCGGAAGAGGATATATTTAGAATAGATCATTATTTAGGAAAGGAAATGATCCAAAATATATTAGCAATTAGATTTGGTAATTCTCTATTCGAACCTTTATGGAATTCAAATTATATTGATAATATCCAAATTACATCTAATGAACTAATAGGTGTAGAAAACAGAGGGGCATATTATGAAAATGCGGGTATATTAAAAGATATGCTTCAAAATCATTTATTACAGATGCTTACAATGATTGCAATGGAACCTCCAGTGGATTTTGATCCGGAATCTATAAGAGATGAAAAAGTTAAGGTGCTTAGATCGCTAAGACCTTTTACTTCGGCCTCATTAAAGGAAGATATAGTTCGAGGTCAATATGGTCCGGGAACCGTTAATGAAGCCATGGTAGTGGGCTATAGACAAGAAGAAAGGGTATCTAGGGAATCTAATACAGATACATTTATAGCACTTAAGACTTATATAGATAATTTCCGTTTTGGGGGAGTGCCAATTTATATAAGAGCAGGAAAAAGAATGGATACAAAAAGTACGGAAATAGTTATTCAGTTTAAAAAACTTGCTGGAATTAATTATTATAAAGAATTTGACCAAATAGGTAGTAATCTTTTAGTTTTAAAAATTCAGCCAGAGGAGGGCTTTTATTTTCAAATAAATGCTAAAAAGCCTGGTAATGACTTTAAAATGGAAAAGGTAGAGTTAGATTATTGCCAAAGTTGTAAGTATTTAAATGATTCGCCTGAGGCCTATGAGAAGTTGTTACTTGAGGCAATTAGAAATAATTCATCTTTATTCACAAGGTGGGATGAACTTGAATATTCTTGGAAATTCATTGAAAGTATTGAAAAAGGATATGAGAATGATGTTTCTAATTACCCTAACTACGCGGCGGGAACACCAGGACCTACGGGAGCAGTAGATTTAATTGAAAAGGATGGCAGACAGTGGTGGAGCACTGAACTTTGAGGAGGGATAACATGATTATATATGATATATCTATGATTATTGAAAAGGATATGGGAGTATACAAGAATAAAGAGGAAAAAAGACCAGTAATTAAATTTGAAAGTAAAATTCCCAAAGATAAAATAAATGAATCTAGTTTGTATATGAATGTACATACAGGAACTCATATTGATGCAGCATTTCATGTGGATAATGATGGTGATACAATAGATGTTATAGATCTAACTAAATTGATTAGAAAATGTAGAGTGATAGACTTAACTAAAGTTATAGGTTCAATAACAAAAGATGATCTTATAGATAAAAACATTAAGCCATTTGAATTCTTATTACTTAAAACTAAAAATTCATTTAAGGAGGGGTATGAATCAGATTTTGTATATCTCTCAATAAGTGGAGCAGAGTACTTGGCAGAAAAGGAAATAGCTGGGGTGGCAATAGATTCCTTTGGAATAGAAAGAGCTCAGCCAGGTCATGAAACCCATAAAACACTTTTTAATAAAGGCATAATTATAATAGAGGGTGTCAGGTTAAAAGAAGTTTCAGAGGATGAGTACTTCATGTGTGCGCTTCCACTTAAACTTAAAGGGATAGATGGTGCACCTGCTAGAATAGTTTTAATAAAAGGCTTAATGATATTATAAATTGAGAGATTTAATTGTAATTATATTCTGTTTTACGAGTAGTTTTACAAATTCCTGACTATATAGAAAAAAAGGATTAGTTTTCAATTAAATGATATCAATATTGAAAATATAAAGTTAAATAATTTTAAAGTGGTGGGTCTTAACCCCCTCAATTACCTATCTTCGTGATTAAAATTATACCATAAATCTATACGTAAAAACGGTAGTTGTTAATGTTTTAACGTTATTTAACAAAAACTTAACAAATCTAAAAAAATCTAAAAAAATAATAAGTAATTAATGTATATAACTGTTCTAGTACTGAAAAAAGTAAATATAACAGAATGCTTTGTTATTATAAGACGCTAATTCGGAAATATGGGACTGTATTGCCAAAAACATTAGTAAAATCAATATTATATATAAAGGTTAAAATAATGAATAAGCAACTGTGTATATTTTAAAAATAGTTTCTTATATATAAGGCATGTAAATTATTACATAGACATTTGTTAAAAATTTAATTATTGTTGACTTTTATACTAAATAAAACTATCTTGAGAGATAGGAGCTTAATTATATATATAATTCGACAGGAAGTAATTAGACGAATTTTATTATAGGCTTATAATATAATTGATATTATAATCAAAGGGGGAGCGTTTAATTATCATATAAATAGTTCCTTGCAAGTATAATATAATTAATATTGTAGTAGAGAAAGGAGCTGTAGAGGTGGTAAAAGAAGAAGAAGGAATTATAATAGAGATTTCTAAGGATAATATTGCGAAAGTAAAAGTAGGAAGGCATAATGAGTGTAAAAATTGTGGCGCATGTCCTGGCGATAATTCAGTTGTAATAGAGGCTAAAAATCCTATTGGAGCTAAAATTGGTCAGAGAATTGCATTTGAAATGAAAGATACAAATATGTTAATGGCAGCTTTTGTTGTATATATACTTCCTCTTGTTATGGTTGTAATAGGTGTTATTGTTGGACAAGTGATAGCTAGAAAATTTGGGTATCCTGTTCGGGGATTTCAAATTGGAGGCGGAATAATAACATTTGTATTATCAATTATTAATATAAAACACTTTGAAAAGTACGCTCATAATAATGACAAAATGCAACCTGTGATTACTAAAAGTTTATCTTGAATATAATTTTTTCGAATTTGATTATATCTATTATAGTTCACAAATTTTAAATATTTTAAAAGAGGTGTGGAAAAGTGATAAAAAGTTTTCGTGGAGGAATACATCCAAATGGTTCTAAAAATTACACCGCGAGCAAGCCTATAGAAATAGCAACTTTACCAAGTAAAGTTGTTATTCCTGTGAGTCAGCATATCGGTGCTCCTTGTGTGCCAACTGTAGCAAAGGGTGATTATGTAAAGAAGGGACAGGTTATAGCAACTAGTCCAGCTTTTGTTTCAAGTCCAGTACATGCATCTATATCAGGTATGGTTAAGGATATAGCTTTGTATCCTCATCCGGTATTTGGAAAATGTCTTTCTATCGTAATTGAAAATGATGGAAAAGACGAATGGATAGAAGGAATCCCTCTTGTTCGCGACTGGGAGAAGTTAAGTTCTGATGAAATAAAAGGTATCATTAAAGATGCAGGTATCGTTGGAATGGGAGGAGCTACTTTTCCAACTTTCGTAAAATTATCACCACCAAAAGATAAGAAAATAGATACTTTTATTTTGAATGCAGCAGAATGTGAGCCTTTTTTAACAGCAGATCACAGAATGATGCTTGAACATTCAGATAAAATTGCTATTGGGGTAAAATTAGTAATGAAGGTTCTTGGAGTTGAGAAAGCATTTGTTGGAATAGAAGACAATAAACCAGATGCTGTTATTGCTATGCAAAAGGCGTTTGAAGGAACTACGGTTAAAGTAATGGCGATACCAACTAAATATCCACAAGGTGCGGAAAAAATGCTTATTAAAGTACTTGTAGATCGTGAGGTTCCATCAGGAAGCTTACCAATGGATGTGGGCGTTGTTGTTCAAAATGTAGGTACAGTTGTTGCAATTTGTGACGCAGTTGTAAGGGGAATCCCATTAATTGAAAGAGTAACAACAATAAGTGGAAGTGCTGTTAAAGAACCTAAAAATCTTTTACTTAGAATTGGAACAACATTTGAAGAGGCTATTGATAATTGTGGCGGATTTAACGAACCACCAGCTAAAATTATTATGGGTGGTCCTATGATGGGATTTGCTCAATCAAATTTAAATATTTCTATAATTAAAGGGGTTTCTGGAATACTTGGATTAACTAAGAAAGATATTAATAATGGAACTCAATCTCCCTGTATACGTTGTGGAAAATGTGTAAGTGTTTGTCCTTGTGGACTTAATCCAAGTATGCTAAGTATACTCGGAGAAAGAGATATGTATGAGGAAGCAAAACTTGAACAAAATCTTTTCGATTGTGCTGAATGTGGAAGCTGTGTTTATGTATGTCCAGCTAAACGTAATATTGTACAATACATTAAATACAGTAAAATGAGAAACAATGCAGATGCTGCTAAAAAAAAGGAGGCTCTAGCTAAATGAGTGAAGTGAAATTACAAGAGAATCTCTTTACCGTATCAACTTCTCCACATATACGTGCAGAAGCATCTATTTCTAAAATTATGTGGACTGTTACTATGGCATTAACACCAGCTGCGCTTTTTGCAATTTATCATTTTGGAACGTCTGCTTTATTCGTATTACTTGCGGGAAGTTTGTCTGCGGTAGGATTTGAATATATAGTACAAAAACTTAGAAAAAAGCCAGTAACTATAAAAGACGGAAGTGCATTTTTGACAGGACTATTGCTTGCAATGTGTTTACCACCAGCAATACCACCTTATATGGCAATTGTTGGTTCATTTATAGCTATAGTAATTGCAAAACATGCTATGGGTGGTCTTGGATATAATATTTTCAATCCAGCTCATATTGGGCGTGCTGCTCTTATGGTGTCATGGCCTGTTGCTATGACAACTTGGTCAAAATTTACATCAAGTGTAGACGTAGTGTCTACTGCAACACCTTTAAATATTTTAAAACAACAAGGATATTCAAAATTAATAGATACTTTTGGAAGTGCGCCTCAAATGTATAAAGATATGTTTGTTGGCTTTCGTAATGGAAGTATTGGTGAAACATCTACGGTTTTACTAATGATTGGTGGTATATATTTAATTTATAAAGGTTATGCAAATTGGGTAGTTCCTGCATTTATGATTGGAACTGTAGGTATTTTAACTTGGATATGTGGACCAACAGGTTTGTTTACTGGGGATCCGTTATTTCATATGATGGCTGGAGGCCTTATTATAGGAGCTTTTTTCATGGCTACAGATATGGTTACCATTCCAATTACAAAGAAAGGGCAGATAGTTTTTGCTATTGGCGCTGGAGTTATTACTGTTTTAATCAGGCTTAAGGGTGGATACCCTGAAGGGGTTTGTTATTCTATTTTATTAATGAATGCAGTTACACCGCTTATTGATCGCTTGATGAAGCCAGTAAAATTTGGAGCAAGGGGGTAGTGAAAAATGTCAGATGAGAATAATATCAAGCCTAAAGTTAATCATGAGAAAAAATATAGCATTTTTCAAATCACTATAAATTTAACAATTGCCTGTTTTATATCAGGATTGATTATTGCTGTAGTATATTTTTTTACAGCACCAGTTGCAGTGAAAACAGCGGCAGGAATTAAAACTGATGCAATGAAATCACTAGTGGTAGGTGCACAAAAATTTACGCCTGTAAAGGGTAAGGCAGAATGGTTTACTGCAGAAAAAGATGGAAAAGTAGTTGGATATGTTGTGCCAGCAGAAAGTAAAGGATATGGTGGAGCGATAAAAATGCTTGTAGCAGTTACGCCACAAGGTAAAATTATTGAATTTACTATATTAGAAACTAAAGAAACACCTGGACTTGGAGACAATGCAAGTAAAGATCCTTTTAGAAACCAATTTAAAGGTAAGTCAGTCAAAGATTTAGAAGTGACAAAAGATCCAACAAAAACAAATAATATTCAAGCAATGACTGGTGCTACCATTTCTTCTAAAGCGGTAACTAAAGGCATTAAAGAAGCTGTGCAAGAAGTTACACAGTTTGTAGGGAGGAAATAATATGAAAGAGTTATGGAACATATTTAAAAAAGGGATTATTGAAGAGAACCCAATTTTTGTTCTTGCACTTAGTCTTTGCCCTGCTTTAGCGGTAACAAGTAGTGCGCTAAATTCTTTGGTTATGGGACTTGCGGTACTGTTTGTTATTACTGCTAATAATATGGTTGTATCTGTTACTAGAAAATTAGTAAATCCGACGGTTCGTGTACCGGTGTACATTACTTCAGTTGCAACAATTGTTACTGTAGTACAGTTGGTATTACAAGCGTATTTGCCAGCACTTAATAAGGCTTTAGGAATATATCTTGCACTAATTGTTGTTTTTGCAATAATTTTAGCTAGAGCAGAAGTTTTTGCATCAAAGAATAAAGTTATTCCATCTATGTTTGATGGACTTGGAATGGGATGTGGTTTTGCGCTTGGACTTGTATTAATCGGGATAGTTCGTGAACTTATTGGTGCAGGAACATTATTTGGAATAAAAGTTCTTGGTTCTTGGTATAATCCAGCACTTATTATGGTTTTATCACCAGGTGCATTTATATTAATTGGCTACATGGTAGCTGGTTTTAAGATGTGGATTGACCATAGTGAAAAAGTTAAACTCGAAAGAGGTGAGATGTAATGGGTCATTATTTAACCATACTTGCAAGTAATATAGTTGTAAACAATTTCGTTTTAACAAGGTTTTTAGGACTTTGTATTTTCTTTGGAGTTTCAAAAAGTTTAAATGCATCTATTGGTATTGGAATGGCTGTAACTTCTGTTATGACATTAAGTTCTATGATGGCATGGTTAGTTTACCATTTTGTATTAGCGCCTTTTCATTTAACATTTTTAACAACAGTGGTATTTGTACTACTAATTGCTAGTTTTGTTCAGCTTTTAGAAATGATTATTAAAAAACATGCACCTACTTTATATAATATGTGGGGAATTTATTTATTATTAATTGCTACAAATTGTATTGTATTTAGTGTACCACTTTTAAATGTAGAAAATAATAATTCGTTTTTAGACAGTGCGGTAACTGCAGTAGGTGCCGGTTTAGGCTTTACTTTGGCGATCGTCCTTATGGCAAGTTTAAGAGAAAAATTAAGACTTGCGGATGTCCCAAAACCACTTCAAGGGCTTGGTGTAGCGTTTATTTTAGCTGGAATGCTTGCATTAGCCTTCTTGGGTTTTTCTGGGATGATACCAGTATAAAAAGGAGCTGAAAAATTAATATGAGTAATATGAGTAATTTAGATATTGCAATTGCAGTGTTAATTGTAATGACAATAGTTGGATTGGTGTTTGGTTTAGTTTTAGCATTTGCTAATAAAAAGTTTTCTATTGAAATAAATCCATTGATTCATATCGTTGAGGATATATTACCAAAAGGTCAGTGTGGAGCCTGTGGATTTGCTGGTTGTATGGCATATGCAGAAGCTGTAGTTATGAATGATGAGGTACCACCAAATCTTTGTGTTCCGGGTAAGGCAGCTGTTGCAAAATTGGTAGCTGATTTAACTGGTAAAGCAGCATTAGAAGTGGAACCAAAGGTTGCTTTTGTACATTGTGCTGGTAGCACAGATAAAGCAAATAAAGCTTATGAGTATAAAGGCGTACAAGACTGTGTTGCTGCATCATTACTACAGGGAGGACCTAAGGGATGTCAATATGGTTGTCTTGGTTTTGGAACCTGTGTTAACAATTGTCCATTTGATGCAATGACAATGGGTGATAATGGTTTACCTATTATTGATGAACAAAAATGTACAGGCTGCGGAAAATGTAAATCAGTTTGTCCAAAGAAAGTTATTGATTTAGTTTCACCTGGAATTCATGTGGCTATAAATTGTAATTCAAAAGACAAAGGCGCAGTAGCACGTAAACTTTGTACTATAGCGTGTATTGGGTGTGGAATTTGTGTTAAAAATTGTTCCCACGGTGCAATAAAAATTGAAAACAATTTAGCTGTAGTAGACAGCAAAATTTGTATGTCAGAGTGTAATGAAGCTACTTGCACAGCTAAATGTCCTACTGGAGCAATTAAAACTTATATAAAAGAAGCTCCATCAGCAAATATAGCAGCAGAACCAGTTAAAAATAAAACTTTATCTGAATAAAATTTTATAAATTTATAAAAAGCCTCTAAAATTGTATGTTAATTTTAGAGGCTTTTTTTTATTTTTAACGACATTTCAGAAGGAACGTCTCCAACTTCTATAAGTGGGAGGATAACAATTGAGAATTGTTATCTACCCCAGAGATCTACCCAGAGGATACATACCCTAACAAATAGAAAATTTCAGCGGGAATATAAATCTCCTTCTGAAGTCGTTAATATTGCAGCGACCCAGGAGATGATTTAATTAATATTAGATGTTATCATATGGTGAAAATAGTATAATATGTGTTATAATAATCGTATACATAAGTTTAAGGAGGCTCTAAATGGATAAAATTAAGCAACAAAAAATCATGAAAGAATTTGCTATACCTCATCCTTTTAAAGATGAGTCAGATGAAAAATATGCAAATAGAATGATAGAAGAAACTTCTGATTTTTTAAAAAAATATGCTAAAGCTACAGGAAAAAAAGGTTATGTTTGTCACCTTACAGGTGGTGTAGATAGCTTCGTTACAAGTATGCTAATTAGAAAATCTGGACTAGAATTAATTAATTTATCACTTCCTTTTGGAATAAAACAAGATATAGATGATGTAGAAAAAGCTAAATGTGTGATAAAACCAGAGGTTTTCAAAACCTATGACATAATGGGTCCTGTTATTGAATCTATTGAACTTTTACGTGATTTACCTTCTTCAAAGGTAGATATCGGAAATACAAAAGCTAGAATAAGAATGACTGTGTTATATAGAATAGCTGAAGTTTATGATGTTTTAGTTGCTGGTGTATCAAATGCTGCAGAGTTGACACTCGGAATGATGACTAAATATGGTGATGGTGCAGCAGATGTACAACCACTTGCAGGAATAACAAAAGGTGTAGTATATGAAATGGCAAAAATACTTAATGCACCTCAATCTATAATTGATAAGCTATCTACAACTGGTGTATGGGATAATGGAACAAATCAAAAAATAGTAACAGAACTAAATCATCAGGTTTGTATATATTTAAGAGGTGGAGATATAGAAAAAGTATATGAAGAAAAAATATTAAAGCTATATGAAATTTCTAAACACAAAAGACATTTACCAGTTTCGTTAAAAGATACTTGGTGGGTTGAATAAATTTATAAAAACCTACAGTAAAAGAGATGTTTAACATCTCTTTTTTTCGTTGAATTTATTTTGAGTTAAATTAATGATTAATCATAAAATAAATATTGTTTACTAAGTCTATAGATGATTATTAGTTATATCATAATAATAGTTAATATTGGGTGAATATTGTTAATGTTTTAACGTAAGATATATAATATGTGTTATAATGAGAATATAAATAAGTTTAAGGGGGAAAGAAATGGATAAAATTAAACAAGATGAGATAATGAGTGAATTTGGTATACCTTGTCCTCTTCAAGATGAGTCGGATGAAAAATACGCATATAGAATGATAGAGGAAACTTGTACTTTTTTAAAAAAATATGCGCAGCTTGCTGGTAAAAAAGGCTACGTATGTAATCTAACAGGTGGAGTAGACAGTTTTGTTACTAGTATGCTTATCAAAAAATCAGGACTTGAGCTAATCAATTTATCGCTTCCTTTTGGAATTAATCCAGATATAGAGGAATTAGAAATTGAGAAGCATGTAATACAACCTGATGTATTTAGAACTTATGATATAACAGGACCTGTAAATGAATCACTTGATCTTCTCCATAATTTGCCTTCTTCAAAAGTAGATATAGGCAATACAAAATCTAGAATAAGAATGACAGTTATATATAGAATAGCTGAAGTTTATGATGTTTTAGTTGCAGGCTGCACAAATGTTGCTGAATTAACTCTAGGAATGGTAACTAAGTTTGGCGATGATGCTGCAGATGTAAAACCACTTGCTGGGATAACAAAAGGTATAATTTATGAAATGGCTAAGATATTTAATGCTCCTAAATCTATAATTGATAAGGTATCTACAAGCGGTATGTGGGATAATAAATCAAATTTAGAAGAAGTAACAGAATTAAATCATCAAGTTTGTATGTATTTAAGAGGTGAAGAGATTTCTAATGAATATGAGGCAAAGATATTGAAGTTATACAATGTATCTAAACACAAAAGGCATTTACCAGTTTCAACAAAAGATACTTGGTGGGTAGAATAAATTAAAAAAACAAATGCACCTATTATTTAGATGCATTTGTTTTTTTTATATAATCTTAATTTATTTTACTCGTAGAACAAAAACATGAGGCGTAAGTCTACCACTTTCAATTTTTATTTCTTTAAGCAATTCAAGTTGATCATTATCTAGTAAAATTTCTCTAAATAACTCTTTTTCTATTGTGTACACAAATGCCATTCCGTTTGATTTTACTAGCCTCGGAATTTTAGTTATAAATGCATTATATAGGTCTGCGTACTTGTTATGAGTGGTAGATTTATTATCAAAAGGCATATTTGTTATAATCTCATCATATAGAGTATAAGGAATAAATTCTAATGTATCATCAGCTATAAGTTCTATATCTACATTAGCTAACTTAGAATTTATTGTTGCAGCTGTTATAGCGGTTCTAAATATATCAATTCCTGTTAAAGACTCGGATTGTTCTAATTTAGATCTTTCTATAAGCATTGTTCCTGCGCCACAAAATGGATCTATAACTTTAGCAGTAGGTTCTAGCCATTGCTCTATGGATTTTATTACAATAGCTGCAGTTACTGGATTTATAGATGTAGCTAGGTCATTCTTTCTATAGTCAAATCTATCATCTTTAAAGGAATATAACTTAATATATACATTACAAAGATTATCTTTTTCAAGTATTCGAATTTCAACTTCATATGAGGATGGGCTATTTCTTAAATTTCCAGAGGAGATTGAATCTAACTCTCTAGATAAATTTTTTACAAAATCGGATCTATCTCTGTTGGAGTCCGTAGTTTTAAATTCAATTCTGTACCCAAAAGGTGTATTCGATTCATTATCGTGACAATCATTTAAAAAGCCTACAATATCTGCATTCATAATTTCAGTTGCAATTATCTTATAATCAAACAACACGTCAGAGCAATCACCTAAAGGATATAAAAGTTCATAAAAAGTCCTGCAACTATAAATCTTATCTAAATCATTTTCACATATAAGTATACCATCATTAATAAGTCTACCTTCGATTAATTTTTCATCAAGTTCAGCTAAAGTAAGCTGATATTGATAATTCATAATTGTGAGTAGCATTGGTACAGGACTAGCAAATCCTTTAAATTCATGGCGTGCAGTTGGAGATAATTTATCTATTGCTCTTGTAAGTGCTAGCTTTTCTTCATTAATATGTTTATTAGTTGTAATCAGTGAGTTATTATCTTTTGAAATTTGTTCGTTATGGACTACTTCCTCAAACATTTTCTTTAGTTTTTCTCCATCAATAGCACTACCACAGTTACCTATCGCAAGTACATATGAATATCTCACAAATAGCTTCTCTTCGGCGTTATAGGCGTTATATAAGCCTTCTAAATATGCAGGGTCTGCTAGTTCACCTATGACACCACATACATTTTTTCGAACCTTAGGATCAGGATGTGAAAGAAAAGCAATGAGCTTTTCCTTTGAATTTCCGATAGTTCTTTTAAACATTCCCTTTGGTTTTTCCTTTTTCAAAATATCCCTCATAACGGATAATAATGTCCTAGGGTCATCCTCAGTTATTATTTTTGACCATAACAATGGAATGGCATTATTATAATCAAGAGATAGTTTGTTTATTATAGCGGATCTCTGTTTATCATCTGAAGTTTTTAAATTTTCTAATAAAATTGTAATTTTATTATTTATTTCTAATTTATCATTTATATCTATCATTTGTTTCACCTCTTATGTTTAAATTTAATAACTTTAATTATAGCATAGATTTTATTTTTTTTAACAAGAAATGAGTGATTCTGTGCGTTTAATGAAGAAAATGTGATATAGTATTGTTTTAGTGACTAGATGTTAAAAAAAATCAAATATACTTAGGAGGATTTATTATGAATGAAACTTTGAAAAATATAAGAAATAGAAGAAGTACAAGAGCATTTTTACCAGAACAAATTAATGGTGCACACTTAACAGAGATAATAGATGCAGGCATATATGCACCAAGTGCTAATAATCAGCAACCATGGCATTTTACTGTAATACAAAGAAAAGACATTATCGATAGATTAAGCGATGCTTTTAAAGAAATTGCAAAAGACTCTGATAATGAATATATTAGAAGATTTTCTGATAATGAAAAGTTCCATGTATTTTATAATGCACCAACAGTAGTATTAGTATCTGGGGACATAAATATTAAGTCTGCTCCAGTAGATTGTGGCATTGCTACACAGAATATGCTACTAGCTGCTGAATCATTAGAAATTGGTTCTTGTTGGGTTGGACTTATTTCTATTCTACTAAACAGTGAAAAGGGCAAAGACTTTATTAAAGAGCTTGAAATTCCAGAAGGATTTAAACAAATACATTCATTTTGCCTAGGGTATAAAAAAATCGAAGTAACTAATGCACCAAAAAGAAAAGAAAATAATGTAAATTATATAAAATAATAGTATGATTTGCTTAGTAAAACTAATAGATATACATTTATCTATTAGTTTTATAAAAAAAGTATTTACAAATACATAAAAGTAATATATACTAAAGAAGTTGTCTAACATGCTTCATTAGCTCAGCTGGTTAGAGCACCTGACTCTTAATCAGGGGGTCCAGGGTTCAATTCCCTGATGGAGCACCATAATATATGCAGATATCTCAAGCGTTGAGGTATCTGCATTTTTTCTATTTAAAATGTATATAATAATCATATAAGAAAATGGAGGATTATGAATGAAGGGAAATATAAAGTAAATATACAGTTGCAAATTGGCATCTAAATAAATTAAAAGGTGGTATATTATGGGATATAGCGTTACTATGGATAATCACAAAGAACATTTTAATATTCAGCTAACTAATACAAAGGGTTGTACTTATTGTAAAGAGGGCAAACAGTTATTAGATACAACAGGGGAAAATAGTTGCTATATTGATGAAGGTAAAAACGAAATTCGCTTGGATAAGGAAGGGATAGCAGTTCAAACAATTAAGATTTATTATTGTCCTATGTGTGGTAGAAAGTTAACTTAGTTATTAAGGTGAAAAATATGATTTTAATGTTTTTTGAATACTATTTTAAAAATACCAACATATAGTACAATAGTATGTTAATATCAGTTATAGAATAAAATATAAATAGTAAAGGGGGAAAATTATGATTCCGTACACATTATTAGTTATAGTAGGTATAGTAATAGTAGTGCTAATTTTAATTATTTATGGAATAGGGGCTACAAGCATAGGATCAGATGAAGTAGGTATTGTTGAGAAATGGTGGAGTTCAGGTGGTTCAGTGCCAGCTGATGGACTTATAGCACTTAAAGGAGAAGCAGGTTACCAACCAGAAGTGCTAAGGGCTGGTATTCATTTCAAAACACCTTTCAAGTATAAGGTTAAAAAGGTGAGGCTTGTAACTATACCACAAGGACAAATAGCTTATGTATTTTCAAGGTCTGGAGAAAGTCTAGGAGAGGGCCAAACTTTAGGTAAGGTTATACCACAAAGCAAGTCATTCCAAGACGTTGTAGGATTTTTAAATAATGGTGGACAAAAAGGACCACAAAGGCAAATTCTTCGTGAGGGTACCTATGCATTTAACTTAGCACAATTTATTATAATTACGAAGGATAAAGTACATTCAATATTTACTTCAAAAGCTGAAACAGCTCAAATAGAGACAATGAGAAGTGACTTAGCTAAGGATAGTGGGTTTAATCCTGTAATTATATCAAGTTCAAAAGTTTCTGAGTCATATACTCAGCAGGATGATGGTAGTGAAATAGAAAATACTTTTAATAAAAACACAGCTAAAAGGTCAACTAACCGTGATACTATAGGTATTGTAACTATTAATGAAGGTCCAACACCTGACAATGGAGCAATTATAGCACCTATTGTTGGTGAGGGTATAAATAATGAGTTCTATCACAACAATTTTCAAGAACCAGAGAAATTTTTAGCTGCAGATGGTAGAAAAGGTAAACAAATGCAAGTACTTACTGATGGAGTTTATTTCATTAATAGGATGTTTGCAACTGTTGATATAGTACCTAAAAGCATAATAGATATTGGATATGTAGGGGTAGTGGTAAGCTACTTTGGTGATAAAGGTGAAGATGTTTCTGGAAAAGGGTATTCTCATGGAGAACTTGTAGAACAAGGTAAAAAGGGTATTTGGAGAGATTCTATGATGCCAGGAAAGTATGCATTTAATACTTATGCTGGTAAAGTGGTTCCAGTTCCTACTACCAATGTAATACTTAAGTGGATTAGTGGCCAAACTGGTGTGCATAAGTTAGATGATAATTTAAAAGAAATCAGTTTGATAACAAAGGATGCTTTCGAGCCTAATTTACCATTAACCGTAGTATTTAACATTGATTATAGAAAAGCATCATCAGTTATACAAAGGTTTGGAGATATTAAAATGCTTATAGAGCAATCTCTTGATCCAATGGTAGCCGGGTATTTTAAAAACATTGGGCAAACTAAAACTCTTATAGAACTTGTTCAAGATAGAAGCCAGATTCAACAACAAGCAGCGGATGAAATGACGGGTAAATTTAAACTATATGATCTAGAACTACAAGAAGTATTAATTGGAACACCAGCTGCTTCTGCTAGTGATACAAGGATTGAAAAAATTCTTACACAGTTAAGAGATAGACAAGTAGCTATGGAAGAAATTAAGACGAATGAAGCTAAACAAAAATCTGCTGAAAAGCAAAGAGAACTAAATGAGGCAGAGGCAAAAGCAATGGCGCAGTCAGCTCTTACACAATCAAGTATCGATATAGAAGTTGCTGATAATAAGGGAAAATCTGAATTAAGACTGGCAGAACAGTTAGCATTTAAAACTCAGAAACTTGCAGAAGCCGACAAATACAAGAGAACTCAAGAAGCGGATGCTGAGAGATATACAAGGGAAGCACAAGCAGCAGCAGGGGCGAAGACTATAGAACTTACAGCTGAGGCTAATGCGAAGCAGGTAGAACTTCAAGCAAAAGCAGAATCATTTAAACTTGAAACAGTTGGAAAGGCAACAGCATTAAATATTAAAGCAGTTGCAGATGCTACTGCTGAGCAGGAAACAAAGGTAGGAATTGCAAAGGGAGCTGCAGCTAAGGCTTTAGTTGAGGCATATGGTGGCCCCGATTTACAAGTTAGGCAAAGTGTTATGATAGCATTTGCAGAGGCGTTAAAGATAAGTAAGTCTCCACTAGTGCCACAAACTATAATAATGGGTGGAGCTGATGGAAAAACACCTAACGCAATGGAAGGTATAATGAGTATGGTACTTGCAAATATGGCAAGTGAAAAAGGTTCGATAATACCCAAAAGTATTGATAACATTGATGTTAAAGGGGTAGCCAAAACACAAAGCAAATAGTATATAAACAAAATCCAGTAGAATAATTAAATTATTCTACTGGATTTTTCTTTTAAGAAATTTTTTCCTATTCCAATTTTAAGCTGTTCTTCGTAGTCTTTTAAAACCTTAATGTCAATATTCCTAAGTGTCCAAGCAATTTATGATGTTTTAATAAAACCATATAAAGTGGAAGCGAGTATTTCAACTCGGAGAATATTTATAATTAGCTTGCTATATTTAAAAATTTTTACCAAATAAATTAGACTTGTTCCTGCTATGTAATAACAACGAAAGGGCCTCCTAATTTTTATAATGCATTACATAAAAAATATATTGCATTATAATAAGATAAAATTCAAAACATTGTAATTGAAGTTAAATAATTACGCAAAAAAGATCAGTGATTAAAAAAGATAGAAATAAATTTGAAGAAAAGCAAATGAAAATTCAAGAAATATGATATAACAAGTTAAAATAACAATAATAAGGTTATTGATATCTTTTTAAATGATATTCGTTCATAGAAATGAATAAATATTTGGGCATGCTTTTAATAATGATAAAAGGATTATTTCATCATATTAATACGTATAATAAAAATGAATTACAGCTTTATATATGATTTTGTTAAATAGTTGTATTGGGTTCTATTTGTTTTAGTATGATTATCAGATTCTTCATCAATATTTTGTTGATTAAATTCAATTAAAAATTTGTAAAACTTACGTAAAGCTACCTTTTTATATGTTATGGTGTTTTTTTTATACATTTTTATGTATTGCAAATAAAATTCATATTGATTAAAGCTATCTTTACTTAAAATGGAAAACGTGGACATACTTTTTAAAAAATACCAATTAATATATTGTTCCACATCTTTAATATATGCATCAATTGTAAATTTCCTTTTGTATTTTTCTCTTAAAAAGCACTTAAAGTAATAAATAATTAAATAACAATCAGATTTGTTTTGAAAGGAGTCTTTCTCAATTGCATTTAAAATTTTAGTAACATTATACTTAGCAAACATTGAATGTACTTCACCTCTCTTTTTATATTTGTTCTGTCTTATTTTTTTTATTAAAATAGTGATTAGAAAAGAGTGAATAGAACGTAATAAAATTACTCATTAAGAAACAGTGATTTCGACATAAGTTTCTACATGAATGGCTAGTAGCTATATATTCCTAATTAATTACAAATCAGATTAGTACTACAATTGCCATAGCATATATATATATAACAACACATATATATACAATAACATATATATGACGTTATATGTTATTATATATATAACAGCATAATTTAATCACATACTTTATAGAATTTGAAGATATAAATAATAATTGTTTTTATCTAGCAATGGGGGCAGAAAAATGGAATCAAAAAACAAACACAATACCTATAATTCATTGTTCAACTGGCGTAGTCTTAGATTAAAGCTTGTGTTTGAAGGAATAGGGGTAGGTATTATTACCGGTTTATTAATTGTACTGTATCGTTATACACTCGAAAAAGCAGGAATTTTTGTAACTTATGTTTACAAAACTATATCTATAAACCCAGTACTTATTTTACCATGGATTTGTGCTTTAATACTTATAGGATATATTGTAGGACTAATGGTTAAACATGAACCCATGATTACTGGAAGTGGAATCCCTCAAGTGGAAGGAGTTTTACTTAGAAAACTTGATATGACGTGGTGGAGAGTTATAATTGGTAAATTTTTTGGAGGGGTTCTTTCAATAGGATCTGGGCTTTCCTTAGGAAGGGAAGGCCCATCGGTTCAATTAGGTGCAGCCGTTGGTCAAGGGTTTAGTAAGGTCTTTAAAAGAATAAAGATTGAAGAGAAATACCTTATGACAAGTGGAGCTAGTGCAGGACTGTCAGCTGCATTTAATGCGCCACTCGCTGGAGCATTGTTTGCATTAGAAGAGGTTCATAAAAACTTTTCACCTTTAATTTTACTGTCTGCATTATCTGCGGCATTATCAGCTGATTTTGTAGCAAGTAGCTTTTTGGGCTTAAAACCAATTTTCATAATTAAAAATCTATCTATATTGCCACTTAAATTTTATTTTTATTTGATTATATTAGGTGTTATTGTTGGGGTTTTAGGGGTTTTATTTAATAAAATTCTTTTGAAAACTCAGGATATATATGTAGCCCAAACATGGCTCCCAAAAGAAATGAGAATGGTAGTACCATTATTAATTTCAGTTATAATTGGAATTCTATTACCACAAGCATTAGGGGGAGGTCACGAATTAATAACCTCGCTATTTACAGGAAACCCATCTTTAACAATTTTAGTGATTCTAGTTTTTATAAAATTCTTATTTACTATGCTAAGTTTTGGATCTGGCGCACCAGGAGGAATATTTCTTCCACTCCTTGCTATTGGAGCTTTAATAGGAAATGTTTATGGGATAACACTCGTACATTTTGCACATTTTAATAGCATATATATTAATAATTTTATAATACTTGCAATGGCAGGATATTTCACAGCTGTAGTTAGAGCGCCTATAACTGGAATTATTCTACTTACTGAAATGACAGGTTCTTTTAGTCAATTACTTTCTTTATCTGTTGTATCTATTGTTGCATACATTGTGGCTGATATTTTGGCATCAAAACCTATTTATGAATCGTTACTTGAAAAATTTCTACATAATCAAGGAGAAAAGATATCATTTGGTAATAAGAGAAACAAGGCTATACTAGAGTTTGTTGTTTGTATGGGATCAGATTTAGATGGAAAACGAATTAAAGATGTCATATGGCCATCTCATTGCTTATTAGTAACAGTTAAGCGAGGAGAACATGAGATAATTCCAAAAGGATCTACCGTTATTTTTCCCGGCGATTATTTGATTGTACTCACCAATGAGGATAGAGTCGCTAAAATGAATGATGCTTTGACAATAATGACATCAAGTTGTGAGATATTAAAATAAAATTTTAAGGAGAAGTTATGATGGATAAAACACTAATTTCTATAGAGGAAATAACATCAAGAGTTAAAGATTTAATTAAAAATAATGAAGGACCTTTTAGTGTAGTTACATGTGATATTGATAATCTAAATAATATTAATAAAATTCATGGAAATGATATAGGTGATGAAGTAATTAATAAAGTTATTTCTATATTTAGTAATAATTTATCTGATACAGATTTAATAAACAGAAGTGGTGACGAATTTACTTTGTTACTTGTAAAAAAAGGTGCAGAGAGAAGTTTTATGGACTTAGAAGAAATAAGAAGATATTTATCGGATAATACCTTCGATTTAAAAAGTTTAACTAAAACAGAAAATATTAATATTACTCTAAGCTTTGGAGTTGCTAGTTATCCACGCGATTCGAAAAATGTTATAGATCTTCTTAGAGTTGCTGATAGCGGCCTTTTCAGAGCTAAAAAAGAGGGCAGAAATAGAATTTGTCTATCAGAGGCAGAAAGTATGGTACTAAAATCAAGTTATTTTACTAAGACACAACTTGACAGGTTATCGGAACTTTCTAAGGCAAATGATAAAACCGAAGCATTTCTTTTAAGAGAAGCATTGGATGGTTTATTTAAAAAGTATAATAAATAAACATGTGATATACTACAATATATATTTGTTATCGGTTGGACAAACTAATATAAAGTTTGATTCCAAGAAATTTGTTTCTAGGGTGGGAGACTCTTATTTGAGGTTCCCGCTTTTGTTTTTTGATTTTTGTAACACAATAGGCAATAAGCTACAATATGTAGGACATGATAATAATTTTATTTTATACAATATAAAAATATTAAACTAATAGGCAGTTGAAAAAATTACGTGGGAATATTAAATTGTATTTTGACCTAAAATAAGAAATATAAACGGAGAGGAATGCTAATATGAATTTTAAAAAAAACAATAAGATTACTTGTTCAATTATAAGCTTTTTTAAAAATGAATCTGCCAGTGGTATAATTCTGATGATCTGTGCTGTAATTGCATTAATAGTGGCTAATTCTGGAATTGCATCTAGCTATGATAAGTTTCTCCATAGTTACATATCAATCGGATACAAAAATTTTTCATTATCAATGTCCATTCTACATTGGATTAATGATGGATTAATGGCTATATTTTTCTTTGTAGTTGGTATGGAGATAAAAAGGGAACTAGTTGTAGGAGAACTTAAGTCTATTAACAAAACTATATTGCCTGTGGGA
Organism: Clostridium sp. DSM 17811; assembly: GCF_018861905.1. Classification (GTDB taxonomy): domain Bacteria; phylum Bacillota; class Clostridia; order Clostridiales; family Clostridiaceae; genus Clostridium_AD; species Clostridium_AD frigoriphilum. Next base: position 169,185 of record NZ_JAHLDU010000006.1, on the reverse strand, counting down.
GCAGCTATTGGTGGAATGATAATACCAGCTATAATCTATTCAATATTTAATTATAATCAGCCAACTAGTTTAGGTTGGGGAATTCCTATGGCAACAGACATTGCTTTTGCACTTGGAGTGCTTTCTTTAGTAGGAAGCAAGCGAGCACCTAAGGGAATAATTACTTTTCTTACAGCACTCGCCATAGTTGATGATTTAGGCGCTATTATTGTAATTGCTATTTTCTACACTAACCAAATTTCACTTACTGCACTTTTGCTGTCCTTAATAGTTGTAATAATACTTATATTAATGAATAAATTTAAGGTTAAGTATGTATCGCTCTTTATGTTTTTAGGTTTTATACTATGGGCAAGTCTTTTAAAATCAGGCATACATTCTACTATTGCTGGTGTACTACTTGCTATGACTATACCCGTTAAGAAAGATAAATCAGAATTTAAAAGTTCTATGTTATATAAGCTTGAGCATATGATAACACCTTGGTCTAGTTTTGTTATTATGCCTATATTTGCATTAGCAAACGCAGGTGTAGTTTTTAGTTTTGACAGTTTCTCAAAAATTTTAGTAGAACCAGTTGGACTTGGAATTATTTTTGGGCTATTTTTGGGGAAACAAATAGGAATATTTGGGGCATCGTATTTACTAATACATTTTAAAATTGCTAAGCTTCCGTCGAAGGTAACTCTAAAACATATATATGGTGCAAGTTTACTTGGTGGTATCGGATTTACAATGTCATTATTTGTATCTTCATTATCTTTTCCGGGAGGAGAACTATTATCTATGGCTAAAATAAGTGTAATATCTGCCTCAATGATATCAGCAATTGCAGGTGTTTTAGTTTTTAAATCTATAAAAATTCATAATTGAAAATTATCTTATAACATTATTATTGTTGAGATTAGTAATAATTATATATGTTATGTGTTATGAAAAATATTATGAGAATAAAAAATAATCAGTAGTTAACTACTGATTATTTTTAAATAGATCCAAATAATAATATAGTTTATAATGTATGTCTTAGTTTACATTATAAACTATATTAATTTTCTAAATATCTATATAAGGTTGACTTGCTAATTCCGGTTTCATCTTTTATTTTAACCAGAGTATATTTTTTACTTTGATACATTACAATAGCTCGTTTTACATTATCGTCAGGTTTTCTTGGTCGTCCTGGAATGATTTCAGCAGCGACAGTTTCCATGGCATTGTTAATGGTTCCACTGGTAAAAGAATATGGACTAGATTATTTGTTAGTAGCAACAATGTTAACAGGTGTTATCCAAGTGATTTTTGGAGTATGTAAAATAGCAAAAGTAATGAAGTTTATTCCAAGAGCATTGCCTATGTTCTCCATTCCAAATGTCCTGTTTTAATTGTAAAATAAAAAATATATTTATATTTAATTATCCTAATAATAAAGGATGTGCAGGCGTTTTAAAATTATTTATAGATTTTCTTCAGGCTATAAGATGTGTCAATAACGTTATAATTGAATATAATAATATTCAATTAATTTATTTAAGGAGAATACATTTGGTTATTACACCTGATGTTTCAAATCTATATTATAAAATAAAAAATGGTATTAAGTATTTTGAATTGATAGCAGAAAATGTAAAACAAGAGATATTACCAGGCTTATATATAAATGGATTAGGATACAACGGTAATATACCTGGAGCTACAATACAAGTATATCCGGGAGATTATGTAAACCTAAGAGTATATAATAAGCTAGATGAACCAACAAGTATACATTGGCATGGGTTAGACATACCAAATTCAATGGATGGGGTTCCAGGGGTATAGCCATCACCTCAAATATTATCTGGAAGCTGTTTTGATTATAATGATGGTAGATATTATTCTAGATGGAAACATAATATCCTCACACTTATCTTTAATTCAAAAAGATGAGAAGTGGGTAATGTCACAATTAAAAGCAAGAAATATCAATAACATCAAAGATGTGATTTTTGGTGGGGTACAGCCGGATGAGCAATTTTATATTGTTACTAAGTATAGTTAAATAAAAATTTATATATATTCAATTTCATAGAAACTAATCTACTGTTTTATTACTGATTTATACTGTGATCTTTCGAAATACTTACCATGTTATTAGATGCAGAATATTATTTTAAGAATGCTTGTTTTCTATCTATGTTTCGTCCTTTGTGCCAGCTTGTAAGTATATTAGATTTATCACAAGTATCAGTTTAATTCATATAATATTGATGTAGATAAAATTATAAATGAGGTGTATTTATTGAAAAAATATTTAGAAGATCATATGCAGGGCATGCCACAAATGAGTAATATGTGCCAATTTTCACAGACGAATGGGATGTCTGGAATGTTGCAGATGATGTATATGCAGAGTATGTATAATATGATGTGTATGCAAAATATGTATTATATGATGAATATGTATCCTATGATGAATATGGATGGTATGGGTCAAATGATGGGAATGAATATGCAGTTTCCTATTCCGAAGCTAGTAAAATTGGAACAGATTTCATCTACCCAAATTCAAATTACCTACGATAGAGATGTAGATGTTGAACTCGGAATGAAACCAACTAATTACTGGATCAAGGACATAATGAATTCTAGTCCACAAGGTATAGCTACTCTTGGTAGAAATGACAATGTGAATGCTGGAAATTCACTTACGAGTAGTATGGTTAAAATAAATTCAATGAATGGCTCAGCAAAAACATTTATATTAACTTTTAATCAATTAATTCCTAGAGGAGCAGAGTATATGTTAATAATTTGTTATGTAACAGTTAAAGGCGCGCCTCCTTACAGCGGAGATAATGGAATGGCTGCTTTTATTGGTAAATAACAAATAGTTAATTATTATTAAGGATTAAGAGGTATTCTCCATGAATACCTTTTTTGATGTCTAAAAGAAAACAGAAAATCTTTCAATTAGCAAATTTATCAATATATACTCTTATAGGATAAAAAATACAAAAAATAATAATTATGATTGTTGTAATATTGTTAAAGTTATTATAGAATACAGTTAAGATAATAAATTAACAAAGTACCTTAGGAGGAGGAAGAATAATGAATACTCAAATTGATTTTAGTAACTTAGATAAGATACTCCAAAATCATGAAAATAAATCTAGCAATATTATTGCAATATTACAAGACGCCCAGGAAATATATAGGTATTTACCTAAAGAGATATTTGCATATTTCTCAGAAAAGCTTGGAATGAGTATGGCCAAAATATATGGTGTGGCAACTTTTTATGATAACTTCTCTTTAGAACCTAAAGGCACGTATGTTATAAAAATATGTGATGGCACAGCGTGTCATGTAAGAAAGTCTATTCCTATTTTAGACAAAATGCGAGCAGAGTTAGGATTGTCAGAGACGAAGACTACAACGGATGATTTGATGTTTACCGTGGAAACGGTTTCTTGCCTTGGGGCTTGTGGGCTTGCACCTGCTATAACTATTAATGATAAAGTACATGGTGCTATGACTCCACAAAAAGCGATGGAACTTTTAAACACACTTAAGGAGGAAGAATAATATGCTTCTTAGTAGAAATGATTTAATTAATGTTAGAAATGAATATACTGATAGTTTTAATAGGCAACATAAAAAAATTCTTATATGTGCAGGTACTGGTTGCATAGCAGGTGGTGCACTTGAAATTTATGATGAATTTGTAAAGCTTATGGAGGATAAAGGGATAGATTGTGAATTAGGTCTCCAAAAGGAACCACATGATGAGTCTGTTGGAATTAAAAAGAGTGGATGTCATGGATTTTGTGAAATGGGACCGCTTGTAAGGATTGAGCCATGGGGATATTTATATATAAAAGTAAAAGTGGAGGATTGCGCCGAAATACTTGAAAAAACTATTTTAAATAATGAATGTGTTGAGAGGCTTGCATATACTAAAAACGGAAAAATATATAAAAAGCAAGAGGAAATTCCTTTTTATAAGAGTCAAACAAGGTTAGCGCTTGAACATTGTGGACATATTGATGCAACGTCTATAGAAGAATATATTGCTATAGGAGGATATACAGCACTTGAGAAAGCTTTATTTAATATGGATGAAGAAAGTATCATTAAAGAAATAGAGGAATCTAATTTAAGAGGACGTGGAGGCGGTGGATTCCCTACAGGCCGTAAGTGGTCACAGGTAAAAAAACAGAAAACCGATATAAAATATATTGTATGTAATGGTGATGAAGGCGATCCAGGCGCGTTTATGGATAGAAGTCTTATGGAGGGAGATCCACATAGAGTACTTGAAGGAATGATGATTGCGGCTATCGCGTGTGGGTCTCATGAAGGGTATATTTATGTGCGGGCTGAGTATCCTCTTGCTGTAAATAGACTTAAAAATGCTATTATTCAGGCAAGAAGTTATGGTATTTTAGGTGATAATATTCTTGGTACAAGCTTTAGCTTTAACATAAAAATAAACAAAGGGGCCGGTGCTTTTGTTTGTGGAGAGGGGAGTGCTCTTACAGCTTCAATTGAAGGGAAAAGAGGCATGCCAAGAGTAAAACCTCCAAGGACAGTTGAGCAAGGACTTTTTGCTAAACCAACAGTACTTAATAATGTAGAAACATTTGCTAATGTTCCTTTAATTATTAATAAAGGTGCAAAATGGTATAAATCTATAGGACCTGAAAATAGTCCTGGTACAAAGGCTTTTGCTTTAACTGGAAATATAGAAAACACGGGGCTTATTGAGGTTCCGATGGGATCAACATTAAGAGAAATAATATTTGGAATAGGTGGAGGAATTAAAGGTGGCAAGAAATTTAAGGCTGTCCAGATAGGTGGTCCATCAGGAGGATGTCTTATAACATCAGATCTTGATTTAAGACTTGATTTTGATTCATTAAAAAAAGTGGGAGCAATGATAGGCTCAGGTGGACTTGTGGTTATGGATGAGGATACATGCATGGTTGAGGTTGCAAAATTTTTTATGACATTCACTCAAAATGAATCTTGTGGAAAATGTATTCCTTGTCGTGAGGGTACTAAAAGAATGCTTGAAATTCTTCAGGGAATTACTTCAGGCAAGGGTAAACCATCAGATGTTGACATGTTACTCGAACTCGCAGACACCATATCACAAACTGCATTATGTGGCCTTGGAAAAACAGCTGCATTACCAGTTGTTAGTACTATTAAAAATTTCAGATCTGAGTATGAAACACACATAAATCAAAAGAAATGTCCATCAAAAACTTGTGTTGGGCTTAAGACTATATTTATTGATAAAGAACTTTGCAGGGGTTGTTCAAAATGCTCAAGGATTTGCCCAGTTAATGCAATTTCAGGAAAAGTAAAGTCAACCTATACAATTGACAAAGATAAGTGCATTAAGTGTGGCGCCTGTATTGAAGCTTGCACATTTAAAGCTATAAAGGAGGATTAAGATGATGACTGGTCAATTTATGCTTATAGATGATATTCCTGTAGAGATAAATGGAGAAAAGAATATTCTTGAGTTAGTTAGGAAAGCAGGCATTGATTTGCCCACCTTATGTTATTATTCGGAACTCTCAGTGTATGGTGCCTGTCGTATGTGCATGGTAGAAAACAAATGGGGAGGAATGGAAGCTGCCTGCTCTACTCCTCCAAAGGCTAATATGGAGATTTATACAAATACACCTAAACTTCGTAAATATAAAAAAATGATACTTGAATTATTATTAGCGGCGCATTGTAGAGATTGTACTACATGTGAGAAAAGTGGTCAGTGCAAATTGCAAGAACTTGCTAAACAGTTTGGGATAACAAAAGTAAGATTCAGTAACACTTCCGTGAAGAGCGAAATAGATGACTCTTCAGTATGCATAGTGCGTGATAAAAGTAAGTGTATTTTATGTGGTGATTGTGTACGTATGTGTGAGGAAGTGCAAAATGTTGGAGCTATTGATTTTGTTAATAGAGGTTCGAAAATGACTGTAGGGACGGCTTTTGATGTACCACTTGCCGAGACCAATTGCGTTGGGTGCGGACAGTGCGCAGCAGTGTGTCCGACTGGCGCAATTATCGTGAAAAATGATACGCAGAGGCTTTGGAAAGATATTAGTGATATAGAAACATTAGTCGTGGTTCAGATTGCACCTGCAGTACGTGTAGGAATTAGTGAGGAGTTAGGTATAAAAAATGATGCAAATGTTATGGGCAAAATTGTAAGTAGTCTTAGGAAAATGGGTGTTGATGAAGTTTTTGATACATCGACCGGAGCTGATCTTACAGTACTTGAGGAGACAAAAGAATTCCTTTCAAGACTTGAAAGGAATGAAAAATTACCATTATTTACATCGTGTTGTCCTGCTTGGGTAAATTATGTTGAAAATAATTATCCTAGCTTAATTAAAAATGTTTCTACATGTCGTTCACCTATGCAGATGTTTGCATCTGTAATTAAAGAGCAGTATAAGGAATCTAATAAGAAAATTGTACATGTGGCAATAATGCCTTGCACAGCAAAAAAATTTGAATCACAAAGAGATGAATTTATAGAGAATGGGGTTAATAATGTAGATTATGTAATAACTACGCAAGAGCTTATTAAAATGATAAAAGAGTCAGGTATTGTTTTTTCTGAGGTATTGCCAGAAGCAGTTGATATGCCATTTGGTGTTAGTAGTGGAGCTGGCGTTATATTTGGAGTAACAGGTGGGGTAACTGAGGCTGTTATACGTCGCGTAATAGAGGATAAATCACCTTCTGCATTACGTGCTATTACTTTCGCTAGAGTAAGGGGGATGGATGGAGTTAAAGAAACAAGTATTACAGTTGGTGGGCGTTTAATAAATGTAGCTGTTGTAAGTGGACTTAAAAATGCTGATGAACTTGTGAAAAAAATACAGGCAGGCGAGGCACAATATGATTTTGTTGAAGTTATGGCGTGTCCCGGCGGATGTATCGGTGGTGCAGGACAACCATTTGTAAAATCAAAGGGAAAATTAAAACGTGGTGCTTTATTATATGAAGCTGACAGAATGAATGTTATAAGGCGATCAGAGGAAAATCCTCTGATGGATACATTGTATAAAGGTTTGTTAAAAGATAAGGTTCACAAGTTATTACATGTAGAATATAAATAAAAAACAAATCCATCAGAATAAATAATGTTCTGGTGGATTTGTTTTATTATAAATATAAAGCTTTATAAACACTTCACGAGGAAAGAATAAATTGTACTTTAGATCCAACTAAGCGATAAAGTTTTGTATTGAAAGAAAAGCCTTAATGTCTATTTTCTTATCAGAATCAATTAAAATTTTAGCTTCTGCCTTGGATAAAAGCACAACTTCAATATCTTCATCAGGTTCTAGATAATCTTTTGATACTTTACCTTGGCAAGTACAATACACGAGTGCAGCGGATTCATCTGTCATACCAGTTGAAATGTAAGCCTGTGATTTTGTTTTAGAATAATCAATTTGGATCAAATCAAGTCCAGTTTCTTCCTTTAGTTCTCGAGCAACAGTAGTTTTAAAATCCTCACCAGGATCAATAAGCCCAGCGGGAATTTCATAAACATAATCATTAAGAGGGACTCTAAATTGTTTTATAATTACTAATTTATTTTCAACGGTGTGAGTTGCTATTATTATTACGGCGTCTATAGCGCACTTTGCTTTATTAAAATAGATATTTTTTAATGTATCTATGTTTTTTCTAGAAGCTATTGACCAATTTTTGCATTCTCCATTTTTGTTAATATATTCTGCATCGTAGAGTTTTAAATATTGTGTATCTGCTAGTGTTGTAATATTTTTCATACTCATTATTTCATATCCTATCATGTTTTATTTTATGAATAAGTATCTATAGATTTTATTAATGTTAAGTTCTTATTCATATGTATACATAAATTAATAGTAGCACTTTAAAATGGAAATAACAATGGAACAAAAATGAGAAATGATGTTATAAAAGTGAAATTGTTTATTTAATGGCTTTAATAATTAATAGAAAATAAAATGGACATTTGTTATAATGTTTACGGAAAATAAAATTATAATGAATAATATAAAAGTATATATAAAAGTTGTGGAGGGAAAATAATATGTTTTATTTTGTTGGAGATGTAGAAGAAAATGTAATGAATGTAAATTGTCTTAACGAGGTGCCATTTTTAGAAGAAGCTATATATAATATGTCATTAGAAAAAATGATTAATGAATACGAAAACATAAAAAAGTGGTTCATGATTAATAAGATGGCTAATAATTTTAAAAGCAAAGGTGTTGCGGGAGAAGAATTGGAGATTTTTCTTATAGATAATATTCCTTATGAAGAGTTGGATTATACTCATGATATTCTAAATAATAGAATCAAAGAAAAAATGGGGTTACAATTTGAAGAATATGAGTATTTTTTAAAATTAAAATTAAGCGGGACATGCTCTAGAATTTTGTTCGATATTAAGGTGGAAAATATTTTAAAAGAATGGAGTTAGATTAAAGAATTTATATTATTATTCTAAAATATTTAATTGTAAGAATAAAGTTTAATTTAAAGTATACGATAATAAACATATAGAAAAAATTTATTTAAAATGGGTGATAGTCATGGCATTATCTTCGGATATTATTTTTAATAGGATGTTGAACCAATATAAAGCACAAACGAAAACCAATATTATAAGTTCGGATACAAGCACAAGTAGTATTAATAAGGAAATAGAGAATCAGAAAATTATGTTTCAAACAATGCTTATTCAAATGATGGATAGTTCGGGAACTTCGATGATGACACAACTAATGTCTAGTGCTATATCAAATCAAAATTCTTACAACGTTGATGATTCATTAAATTCACTGAGTGATTTTAATGCTAAAATGAGAGATGCCTCCAAATCATTACCAAATGATAATAATTCTAATGGATTGGGGCTTACATCGGCTAAATATGAATCTAATCTTAATCCAGCAGCAATAAGCAATACATTAGGTGATTATGGTGGGAAATCTTATGGAGCATGGCAATTTTCATCGAAGACTGGTTCTTTAGATTCATTTATAAGTTCACTAAAAATAAAAGATAAAGAGATTTATTCGAGGTTAACAGAAGCAAAAGCCAAAGATGGTAACGAATTTGGGAAGAACTTTGATGAAACATGGACAAGTATTGCATTATGTAATAAAGATAAATTTTTAAAATTGCAGCAAAACAGTATAAAAGGAAATTATTACGATGTAGCAGCATCAGAATTAAAGCAAAAGTATGGTTTTGATATAAGCAAGAAAAGTGATGCTTTAAAAGAAAGTCTACTGTCTACAGTGGTTCAACATGGTGTTACAGGTACTTTATCAGTGTTCTCAAAACTTAATTTGAAAAATAGTGATAAGAATATTATAAATGATTTATATAACGAGCGCCAAAAGGTTGATGTTTATTTTAGAGATAGTTCACAAGCTGTAAAGCAAAGTGTATACAATAGATTTACAAGAGAAAAGCAGGATATGCTTAATATGTTAAATGCATAATTTACTTAATAAGTTTTGAGTGAGTAAAAATATAAGAAAATCTAGCAGATGTTAAGAGCTGCTAGATTTTTTTGTTCTATAAAATTATTCGAAAAAATATCTATAAAAACAAATCAAAAAAACCTATCAATATCAATAATATAGTATATATACTAATTATTGTCTCGAATATAAAAATACAAATAAAACATACTATTTATAACATTAGAATCGTTTTATTAAAATTTTATATTTGAGGGGGAACAAATTGAGAATAAAAAAATTTACGAAAAAAGTATCTATATTGCTTGCAACAGCATTATTTATCAATATATTTAGTAATGTTCTAGGGATACATGGCGCTCGATTTGCACAAGTCATGCCAGGAGCACAAACCGCATTAGGAGCACAAATTGTACAAGATGCACTGGGGCCACAGTTAAAGATTGGTAATACTAAGCCTATTATTAGTGAGAAGAGAGAAATCGAAGTCGGTGATAATATATCAGGGTTTACTCTTGAATCAAAAAAATGGCTTTCAGATATACAGTCTACATCTATGATATTTAAGCATAATAAAAGTGGAGCTAAATTAATTTATTTACAAAATGAAGATGAAAATAAGGTATTCTCCATAAGCTTTAGAACACCAGTTAATGATAATACTGGTGTTAATCACATTATTGAACATTCGGTTTTATGTGGTTCAAAGGATTATCCCGTTAAAGATCCATTTTTAATTATGACTAAACAATCACTAAGCACATTTTTAAATGCTTTTACAGGTACGGATTTTACAATGTATCCAGTAGCTAGTAAGAATGAAAAAGATTTTAATAATTTAATGAGTGTATATCTAGATGCAGTGTTTTCTCCTAATATAACTAAGGATCCTAAAATACTTAAACAAGAAGGATGGCATTATGAGGTTAATAGCAAGACTGGTGATTTAAATTATAATGGAATTGTATATAATGAGATGAAAGGTAGTTATTCTTCACCACAGGTATTATTATCAAATACTATTAATCAATCGCTTTTTAATCATAATTCATATAAATTTGAATCAGGTGGTAATCCGGATAATATACCTGATTTAACTTATGAAAAATTTATAAAGACTTATAAAAAATATTATGTTCCATCAAACAGCTCTATATATTTATACGGAAAATTGGATATTTATAATTCATTAAAATTTATGAATGATAAGTATCTTAGTAAAGCAAAAATGGTAAATGTAGATAGTAAAATTAAATTAGAAAATAAATATGAAAAAAAAGTTGAAAAAACAGCATTATATCCAGTGGCGAAGACTGCAAGTACATCAAATATGACTTATTTATCAGCTAACTATGTGATTGACAAAACCCCGAGTGCACAGGATATCTTAGGATTTCAAATACTGCAAGAAATACTTTTAAATACTAAATCATCCTCTCTTAGGAAAACACTGCACGATAACGGCATTGGAACAAATGTTTATGCAAGTTTTAATCCATCAACACTGCAACCAACTTTCAGCATAATTGCCACTAATGCAAACGAATCACAAAAGCATCAATTTGAAAATTTAGTGGATGATGCATTAAAGCAAGTTGTGAAAGAGGGGTTTGATAAAGAAACTGTAAATTCGGTATTAAGTGCTTTAGAATTAAGTTTGCGCACTCAAAATTCAGATGCAAATAGAGGAATGAATTACATGTTAACTGCTTTAAATTCCTGGAATTATGATATTAATCCAACAGAGTATTTGGAAATTACACCTTCTCTAAAAAGAATAAAAACCCAATTATCAGATAAGTATTTTGAAAAACTAGTACAAAAATATTTATTAGATAATGAACATAATTCATTGGTTGTGTTAAAGCCATCAAATGGATTAAATGAGATCAAAGAAGAAGCACTAAAGAAGAAGTTAGCTGTCTACAAAAAATCACTATCACAAAACCAATTGACATCAATTAAAAAAGATACAGAGGAATTAAAAAAGTGGCAGGGGACAGCGGATTCAAAAGAAAATTTATCAAAACTACCAACGCTGACCCGCAAAGATATAAAACTAAAAGAAGAAGAAATTCCAATGATAGAAAAAATAGAGCAAGGTACAAAAGTATTAAGCCATCCAATGTTTACTAATGGCATAACTTATTATAATTTATATTTTGATAGCTCAAATGTGCCTCAAAATAAGGTGTTATATTTAAAATTACTCGCTAGTATTTTAGGAAATGTTAATACACAAAAATACAATCCTATGCAGATATCAAATAGAATGATGAAGTATACTGGTGGCATGGTCTTTAATTCAACATCATTTAAGAGTAATACTAATAGTGATGAATATGTCCCAAAAATTAGTATTTGCGCAAACTCGCTTAATAGTACATTGCCAGAAGCTTTGGATCTTTTAAGTGAGATAATGAATCATAGTGTGTTTAACGATAAACCACGTATGAAAGCTTTAATTAAAACATTGAGAGTAAATTATGAGTCGATGTTTGTTAATCAAGGAAACACTCTGGCAATAAATCGTACATTGTCTTATTTATCTAATAGTGGTAAATATAAAGATTTGAATAGTATTCCATATTATGATTTTATTTGTGATTTAGATGATAACTATGAATCACGGTTTGATGAAATGACAACAAATTTAAGTGATGTTAGTAATATTGTATTTAATAAGAAAGGATTAGTTGTAAGTTACACAGGAGACGAGAAGAATTATGAAAAATTCATTTGTAATTTTAATAAATTTAAAGAAACAATTAAGGATAAGAAATTTACTAAGCAAATCTACAAATTTGATTTTTCAAATAAAAACGAAGCCTTTGTAATTCCATCTCAAGTTCAATATGTGGTTAAGGCTGGAGATTTTACAAAATCAGGGTACACTTATAATGGACATATGAAGGTTCTTGAAAATATTTTAAATAGTGATTATTTATGGAAGGAACTTAGAGTAAAAGGTGGTGCTTATGGTGGCTCCATTAATTTTACGAAAGATGAGGTATTGTTTTATTCTTATCGTGACCCAAACTTGAAGGAGACATTAGATACTTTTGATGGGGTAGTAAAATTTTTAAAAGAATTTAATGCAGATGATAAGGAAATGACTAATTATATAATAGGAACTATAGGAAATATGGATTATTTGAAAGGCCCTTATGCTAAAGGCATATTAGGTGATAATATGTATTTCTCAGGAACTACTCAAAAGGACATTCAAAAAATACGCGACGAGGTTTTAGCAACGACGGCCAGCGATATAAGAGATTTAGCTGGTCTTCTAGATGTAGTAATAAAACAGGATTTACATTGCGTTGTAGGAAGTGAAACTAAAATAAATAGTAATAAAAACTTATTTGATAAAATCATAGTTCCTATTAAAAAAACTAAGTAGTCCTTTAGAAAAGAACATAGAATGAAGATTTTATGTTCTTTTCGAATTTATGGTATAATTAGAGGATTATAAAATTTATTTAGGGAGAAAATATGTTGAATGAAGATATGATTTTACAAATATTCAATGAAGGAACAAGTGGTAAAAATGGATCTAAAGGGCAAAGGGTCCTTAGTAATGATTTAGTTTCTTCGATAGATATTACAAACGAAGATAAACTAATATGTATCGATGGTAATGTGATTTCAGAGAAACTTTTTAATGAATATCACACAAAAATCGAAATGGATGCAGGCCGAAGAAGTATATTTTCTACTTTCTGTAGCTGCGCTGATTTTGAAAATAATGAGTTTAAAAAAGAAAATTATTGTTGTAAACATTTGGTTGCAACATTTTATAAAGCATTAGATGATTTATCAAGGCACCCTCTTTTAAGAGAAGATGATGTAGAGAAACCAAGTATATATAAGAGTAAAAGTAATATATTATCTATGCTTTTAGGGGATGAAAAACAAAAGGATGAGACTAAAATAGAAGTATATATAAATAAAAATCAGTGGACAGGCGACCTTACCGCGGAATTTAAGATAGGGTTAAGTTCTATGACTTCAAGTAATCTTTATGTTTTAAAGGACGTTAATCACTTTATATTAGCATGTTATAATAATATTCCTATAAGCTATAGTAAAAATTTCACCTTTAATGTTAAAAATCAAAAATTAAGTACTAAGGATAAAAGGCTTATTGATTTTATTGAAATGTTAAAGACTATAGAGGGTGAACAAAGAAGTGCACGTAGAAATGAAGAAAGATATGTAGATGGAAAAAACATAAAAATACCTCAGTATTTAACAAGAGAATTTTTTGAAGTTATAACTAAACATAGGGTTTATTTAAATGATGGTTTTTTTTATAGACCTGTTGATACAGAAATTTTATATGAATCTCCACCATTAGATTTTGATTTAAAATTAATTAAAGATACTTATGTACTAAAGTCATCAAGTGGAATGCCAGTTCCTTTAGGATCCAAAAATGATGTTTTTTTGTATGGAAGCATTATATATCTTCCAGATTATGAATTTTGTTATAAAATAAATCCATATCTACAAATTTTTAATGAGGCAAAGGTTGTAACTATGGAGAGTGCTCAGGAAGAGACAATATTAAGACGGTTAATTCCAAATCTAAATTCTTTATCACCTAGTGTTGTTTTATCGAAAGCTATTAAAGATAAAATAATAATGGCCAAATGTCAAATTAGTTTCTATTTTGATCAGGTAGGAAAAGATATTACCCTAACATTAAGGGTTAAGTATGGAACATTTGAGTTTAATATTTTTGAGGATTGTGATGAAAAGATAATATACAGGGATTCTAAAAAAGAGGCTCAGGTTATAACTGTTTTAAAGAACTTGGGATTTGAGGAAATTAAGAAAAGATTTTATTTCTTAAAAGGAGAAGACTATATATTCAAATTTTTCAAGAGTGATATAGGTGTACTTCAAGAAATAGGTGAAGTATATTATTCTCAAAATTTTAAGGGTATAAAATCATTAGGGACTAAAGCGATAAGTGGAAATATTAAAAGTGGGAAGTATAACTACTTCGAAATGGATTTTAAAATAGGCGATATAGAGCCAAAAGAAACTACTAATATATTACGTGCATTTAGAAATAACATTAAGTATTATAAACTCAAAAATGGTGAGTATCTTGATTTGGAGGAATTAGAACTTAATAAATTTTTAAAGCTTTTAGATGTTATTACGCCACCTAATAGCTTTGACAATCATATTGAAATATCAAAAGGTAAAGGTGTCTTTTTAGATAGTTATTTAGAAGATAATAATATTAGATATATAAAAGGTAAAAAAGAGCTAGAAGAGGTACATGACAAACTTAAGAATATTGAAAAACTAAGTTTCAAAGAGCCAGATGATTTAAAAGGTACATTAAGAAAATACCAAAAGATTGGGTACAATTGGTTTAAAACATTAGATTATTTAGGATTTGGTGGAATACTCGGAGATGAAATGGGCCTTGGTAAAACTATTCAAGCGATTACTTTTATATTATCAAGTAAGGGAAGTAAGAGTTTAATTGTAGCGCCAACCTCGCTTATATACAATTGGATAAGTGAGTTTGAAAAATTTGCACCTACATTAAAGGTGGCTGCAATTAGTGGACCTAAGGATGAGAGAGTAGAGGTAATAAAAAATATAGAAAAATTTGATGTATTTATAACCACATATAATTTATTAAAAAGGGATTTAGAAGATTACGCGCCATTAGAGTTCGATTATTGCATAATAGATGAAGCACAAAATATTAAGAACCCACATTCTCAAAATGCGATAGCAATTAAGGAGATAGTGGCAAAGACAAAATTTGCACTATCGGGTACGCCAATAGAGAATTCAGTTATGGATTTGTGGTCTATATTTGATTTTATAATGCCAGGATACTTATACGATGAAAAAATGTTTAGTGTAAGATATCATAAGAAACTTAAGGCAAATCCAGAGGTGTTAGAGGACTTAAATAGGCTTATAAAACCTTTTATTTTAAGAAGACGAAAAAAAGATGTTTTGAAGGAATTACCTGATAAAATAGAAAAAACATTAATGGTTAATTTAGAGCATCAGCAGAAAAAAGTCTATAAGACATATGCAAATCATGCAATGGAGCTTATTAAAAACAAGGTGAAAAACGACGAGTTTAAAAATAGCAAAATAGAGATACTCTCGTATATCACAAAGTTAAGACAATTATGTTTAGATCCAGCTGTATTATTAAATGATTATAGTGGAGGTAGCGCAAAAATAGAAGCTCTTGTAGAACATCTTCATAAGTGTGTAGATGAGCAGCATAAAGTACTTGTTTTTTCTCAATTTACATCTGTACTTAAGAATATACAAAAGAGGCTTAGGGTAGAGGGAATTACTTTTAGCTATTTGGATGGTTCTGTGCCGTCTAAAAAGAGAATGGATTTGGTGAAAACATTTAATGATGGAGAAGATCCCGTATTCTTAATAAGTTTAAAGGCTGGAGGAACGGGACTAAATTTAACTTCAGCAGATGTAGTAATTCATTTTGATCCTTGGTGGAACCCAGCTGTGGAAGAACAAGCTACTGATAGAGCTCATAGAATAGGACAAAAAAATGTAGTGAGTGTTATAAAGATTATAGCCAAAGGGACAATTGAGGAAAAAATTCTGTTACTTCAAGAAGAAAAGAAAAAACTTATATCTGAACTTATGGGAGATGAAATGGCCAGCGGTGAAGGGTTCGCAACGCTAAGTGATGATGAAATATATGGTTTATTTGAGATTAAAGAGTAAATATAAATATATTGTATAATGAAATAAAGTAATGCTCACAATAAACTGAGGTGAGATTATGGTTGTAAATAATGATATAAAAGAAATGAACGAATTGCTCCTGCTTATTAAGTAGGAGCAATTTGTTATTTAATATCTAAATACATATTTTTCAATACGGTATAATGACATTTATACCATTCATTTTTGGGTTCTATTTCATATGCTTTTTCTGCAAATAATAAAGCACTTTCATTATTTTCCATAACTACGCACACTTCAGAAGCCCCAAAATAGGCAATGCTCTTAGTATTGTCAAGGAAGATGGCCCTATTATACAGTTTAAGGGCCTCTTCTTTATTGGATAGTGAGAAAAGTACGCTAGCTTTACCACATATAGCATCATAAAAATCAGGGCTTAATTTAAGGCAAATATTAAAGCAATCTAATGCTTCTTTTAAACTATTGAGAATAGTTAAGAACTCTCCTTTTTTTAAATAGATGAGAGCATTTTGATTATCGCCTTCAAGAAGTTTTTCACAATAGTAAACGCATTTATCAAAGTCTCCTGTTAAATCGTTTATATCAATTAATTTCCAGTAAGCGTTTGGGTCACTCGGAACTAATTTAAGATATTCTTTTATACATTTTTCAGCCTCATCAGCTTCATATAGTTCTAGAAAAGCGTCAGCTTTAACAAAATACGCTAGAGAATATTTATTATTTAGTAAAATTGCCTTATTATAATTTCTAAATGCTTTCTCAATCTCTCCATCATTAAATAGACCTTTGCCTTTTTCTATATATTGTTTAACTAAAGTTTCATCACTTATTAATTTAATAATACTTTTCATTAAAATGCTCCTTTCAATTGTAATATCACATTATAATTATTGACACAAAAAAAAATGGTATACATAAACATTGTTCATCTATTAATAAAATAAAATATTTTAAAACGTAAAAGTCCAGTAGAATAAATTATTCTACTGGACTTTGTACTAAACTTATTTATAGACATTATCTTAAAAACCATTTTTATTTACTTTATTACTACGTTCATATTGGACAGGCCACTCGATATTATCCCCTAATTGATTGGCTGCTGCAAATGCCCAATAAGGATTTCTTAAAAGTTCTCTTCCTAAATACACCAAATCTGATCTTTTATTGTTTAATATTTCTTCTGCCATTAAAGGTGAAGTGATAAGGCCACCAGCTATAGTTGGAATATTGCATTGTTTTCTAATTATTTCAGAATAACAAATTTGATATCCCGGGTAGGTAGATATTTTTGCAGGTACAGTTCCACCAGAACTAACATTTACTATATCTATGCCCATAGCTTTTATAAGATTTATAAGTGAGGATGTTTCCTCTGAACTGTTTCCGCCTTTTGCATAGTCAACAGCTGATACTCTTAATTGTAATGGTTTAGTTTCGGGCCAAACTGTTTTTACAGCCTGTATAATTTCCTTTAAGAATCTTACTCTATTTTCATTTGTACCTCCGTATTCATCTTCTCTTTTATTGGTAAGGGGTGATAAAAATTCCCCTATTAAATACCCATGGGCACCATGTAATTCTAATAAATCAAAACCTGCAGTTAATGCTCTTTTAGCAGCAGATTTAAATAAATCTATAGTAGTAACAATATCTTCTTTTGTCATTTCAATTGGAAGTCTATAATCAGCATTAAAAGCTATAGGGCTTGGAGCTATAATTGGATAGGAAAGAGTCTCAGATTTTCTTCCAGCATGATTAATTTGAATACCTATTTTTGATCCGTATTTATGACATTCGTCAACTATATTTGAAAGGTTTTTAATATGTTCATCAGACCATATACCTAAATCATTATCAGTTATACGACCGCCAGGCTGAATTCCTGTTGACTCTAAAATAATAAGACCAACTCCACCAATAGCTCTAGTTGAGTAATGTATAAAATGCCAGTTATTTGCAAAACCATCTTTGTCATTACAAGAATCCATGCACATTGGAGCCATAACTATTCTATTTTTTAAATCCATATCTTTTATTTTAAAATTACTAAATAATTTTGACATTATTAATCGCCTCTTTCGTTATATTCTAAATATATTATTTGTAAACTTAAAGTGAAATAGCAGCTAGTTATCGACTATTTGTCATAAGTATATCATTATATAAAAAATAGTAAAGTATGTGCTTTACTATTTGAATAATTGTAAAAAAGAAATGCATTTTTATAAAATACTTTTTATTATAATTAATGTCTGTTATAATTAAATGGTTTGTATAAAAAAACAATAAAAATAATTTTGAAATAGAAAGGTAAATAAAAATGATAAAGTTTAAAAAATTAGGGCTTAACGATGATATTTTAAGTGCGATAAAAATTCAAGGAATAACTGAGCCAACTCCTATTCAAGAGAAGAGTATTCAATTAATAAAGGATGGCAAGGATGTTATAGCAGAGGCACAAACAGGAACGGGAAAGACACTTGCATTTTTGCTACCAATGTTTGATAATATGTCAGCGGATATTGATACAATACAAGGATTAATAGTTACACCTACAAGGGAACTTGCTATTCAGATAACTGGGGAAGCGAAGAAGATTGCCGGAGCTAAAAATTTAAATATTTTAGCAGCTTATGGTGGTAAAGATATTGGTGCGCAACTCAAAAAACTAAAGGGGAATATTCATCTTGTCATTGCAACACCAGGAAGGTTACTCGATCACCTTAGACGTGGTACTGTGAATCTTGATAAACTTAAGACAGTAGTGTTAGATGAGGCAGATCAAATGCTTCTTATGGGGTTTAAAAATGACATTGAGAACATTTTAATGGTGACACCTAAAAATAGGCAGACTTTATGTTTCTCAGCAACTATGAGCTCAGATGTTAAAAAAATGGCATATAAATATATGAATGATCCTATAGAAGTAATTATTAAAAAAGAAGAGGCGACGCTTAAGAATATTAAGCAATTTTTAATAGAGACTACAGACAGAAAAAAACAAGAAGATTTATGTAAGGTAATAGACGAGGATAATCCGTTTATGGCTATCATATTCTGTAGAACGAAAAGAAGAGTTGATGATCTTGAGGTAGCACTTTATAAAAAAGGGTATAATTGCAAGAAGCTTCATTCTGATATAACACAAGCAAAGAGAGAAAAAATAATGAGAGACTTTAAAAAATGCGATATACAATATTTGATTGCCACAGATGTTGCGGCTAGAGGCCTTGATATAAATGGAGTAGATCATGTGTATAATTATGATATGCCAGAAACTGCTGAGAGTTATATCCACCGCATTGGTAGAACTGGTAGAGCTGGCGAGGATGGATATACATATTTATTTTCAGCACCAAAAGACAAATTTCTTTTAGATGCAATAGAAAGAAAATTAAAAAGTCCAATTCCTAGAAAAATATTGTAGTATGTAATTAAAAAGTAAAGAATATAATAAAGCACTTAAAGCCAATTCAATAATTAGCTTTAGGTGCTTTGTTTAAGTTATAACTTTTAATTTTACTATACGATTTTTACTTATATCTTGTACAATAAATTTTGTATCATTATAATTTATTGTTTCACCTGTGTTTGGAAGCCGGCCAAGTAATCCAGTAACGAAACCTCCTATTGAGTCAAAATCATCAGATTCAATATTTAAACCTATCATTTCATTAACCATACTTATTTTAGTATCACCAGCTACAATAAATTCATCTTCTTTGATAACTTGTATTTTATCTATATCATCATCGTATTCGTCATCTATATCTCCAACAATTTCTTCTACCAAATCTTCAAATGTAACAAGTCCAGCAGTACCACCATATTCATCGAGTATTATTGATATAGGAATTCGTTTTAAACGCATGTCTGCAAATAAATCAGCAGTTCTTTTGAATTCATAGGTAAAGTAGGGTGTGCGCATATGTTTCTCTATTTTAAAATCTTCTTTCCCATCTTCAAAGAAAATCAAATCCTTAATATATAAAATTCCGATAATATTATCAATAGTATCTTTATATATAGGAAGCCTTGAGAATTGTTCTTCTCTGAAAATATTTATAAGTTCTGCGTAAGTTGAGTTAGAGTTAGCCACAATCATATCGGTTCTTGGGGTCATAACATCGTTTGCTTGTGAATCTCTAAAGTCGAATACGTTATAAATCATTTGTTTTTCTTCGCCTTCAAGCATGCCTTCTTCATGACTTACACTAACCATAGTTTTTAACTCTTCTTCAGTAATAAAGGGCCTACTTTTGTTAACCTCGCCACCGAGCATTTTGATTATTGTATTTGTTATATAAATTAAGACTGTAATAAGTGGATTTAGAATGAATGTAATTAGACTTAAGGGCTTAGCGATTTTTAAAGCAATTTTTTCGGAATTTTGTGCAGCTAATGATTTTGGTGTTATTTCAGCAAAAATTAATACAAGAATTGTCATTGTAAAAGTTGCAATAGCAACTCCGGAGTCTTTAAAATGTGTAATTGCCAGAGATGTTGCTAGCGCAGAAGCTCCAATATTTGCTATGTTATTTCCTACTAGAATACCACCTAAAAGTTTACTTGGGTTTTGAAGCAATTTATTAATAATGTTAGCACCTTTGATTTTTGATTCTACCATATTCCTTAACCTTATTTTACTTAAGGTCATTAATGCAGTTTCAGAAGCAGAGAAAAAGGCTGAACATAATAATAAAATTATTAAACATATAATTTGCAATGTACCATCAGGGACCATAATATATTTCACTCTCCTTAAAATTTAGCATAAAAAAATCACATCATAAACTAAAGAAAATAAAAAAGGTTATGTTTTCTATGTATCAATATGCTATCATATCATTATACTATATATCAGTATACTATATATTTATGGAATAAACATAAAAGGAATGGCAAATTATGTTTTAATAAGTAGTTAATATATATACAAAGATATATTACAAACAAAGGTATGGTTTTGGGAACTAAAGTTCTTAAAAGTATCTACTTGCAAAAAATGAGTTTACAGTCTAAAATGATATAAGAATAGATTAAGATGATAACATTTATGATTTACATTAAGTAGAAAGGTTGAGATTATGATTTTTAAAAGACTTACGATTGAAGATAAGGAAATATTTGAAAAATATATATATCCATATAAATTTTTGAGCTGTGAATATTCTTTTACAACTTTATATATATGGAGAGAGGCTTGCGATATTTGTTTTACTGTTTATAAAGATGCTTTAATAATAAAAAAAATGGATTTTGAGGGAAGATATTATTTTATGCAACCTTTGGGATATAATAAAGAAAATCTTAAAGAGTTAATAGATGCGTTAATGGATTATAAAAAAGAAAATAATATGGAATTTGTATTTAAAGATCTTGATGAAAGTTTTATGGAAGAGATAAAAAATATATATGGGGATGCACAGGGCATCTGTATTAAAGAGGATAGAGATAACTTTGATTATTTATATGAAGCAGAAAAACTTATAAAACTTTCTGGTAAGAAACTTCATGGGAAAAAAAATCATTACAATTCGTTTATAAAAAATTACAATTATGAAGTTAAAGATATTAAAGATTCACAGGTAATAAAAGATGTTGTCGTGGCTGCGGAAAAATGGTATGAGGCGAATAACAATGATCGTATGCTTAATTTTGAACTTCAAGGAATAAAGGACATTCTAGAAAACATTGAAATTGTAGACACAAAGGGTATAGCTGTTTATGTAGATGAGAAAATTGTAGCTTTTAGTTTAGGAGAAAAATTGAATGATGATCTAGCTGTAATTCATATAGAAAAAGCAGATACTAGTTATAGTGGTGTGTACAGCTTTATTAACAAGGCATTTGTTGATAGAAGTTTTAGTGATGTAAAAATAATAAATAGAGAACAGGATCTTGGAATTGAAGGTCTTAGAAAATCTAAATTATCATATCATCCATTTAAATTAGAAAAAAAATATATTCTTAGTTCTAGTAATGTTTTATAGATTTAAATAGAATGCTTTAATAATTATTTTAAAATAGGCTAGCGCTTAGCTAGTCTATTTTTTTGAATAAGTCTTATGTTTATAATTAAAATAAAGTGAAGGCAAGGTGAAATAATGAAAAATTTGTTGATGGGAAAAAAAGTAAATCTTACGTCTATAAACGAGGAAGACATGCTAGAAGTTCAAAAATGGCACAATGATGTATCATTCATGCGTAATTATGATGTAGTAAGTGCAACGCCTAAAAATTTTGAAGATGTATTAGAGACAATTAATGATGTAAGGAAAAGTAATACAGCTTATATTTTTGCTGTTAAAATACTTGAAAAGCAAAAAATCATTGGAGTTACAGGATTTGAAAATATATCTTGGAATAATGGTACTGCTTTAATATACATAGGACTTGGTGAGAGTGGAAATAGAGGACAGGGGTACGGAAAAGAAGCTCTTAAATTAACTATAGAGTTTGGGTTTGAGGAATTAAATTTTCATCGAATATATCTTACGGTACTTGAATATAATGAACCTGCAATAAAACTATATGAGAAATTAGGATTTAAAAGAGAAGGGGTTTATAGGGAGTTTATTCACAGAGATGGTAGACGATATGATATGTACTTATATGGGTTATTAAGACCTGAGTGGGAAGAGTCATAAAGAGAAGAGCAGATATAAAAACACAGTAGAGAAGATAATGCAAGAAATATTTGATTAGGGGGTATTGAAATGAATAAATTCAAAGATGATTTTATACTTGGAACGGCTACGGCAGCATACCAAATAGAGGGAGGGGTTAATGAAGGTGGAAGAATGCCATCGATTTGGGATACCTTTTCAAAGAAAGAAGAGAATGTTTTTATGGGTCATACTGGAGATATAGCTTGTGACCATTACCATAGGGTTAAGGAGGATGTGAAGATTTTAGAGAATATAGGAGTGGATTCATATAGATTTTCTATTTCTTGGTCTAGGATATTTCCGCGTAAGGATGAGTTTAACCCCGAGGGAGTAAAATTTTATAAAAATTTAATCCAGGAATTAAAAGATAAAAAAATCACTCCGGCAATTACATTATATCATTGGGATTTACCACAATGGGCCCAGGATTTAGGGGGTTGGGAAAATAGGGAGTGCATATATTGGTTTGAAGATTATTGCACAAAAATATTTGAGGAATTTGGACAGGATGTATCTATGTGGATAACGCATAATGAACCCTTTTGTGCATCTATACTTGGAAACTATTTAGGAATACATGCACCGGGAAATAAAGATTTAAAAAAGGCATTAATAGTTGCGCATCATTTATTACTATCTCATGGTATTGTAGCAAGGGCATTTGAAAAGTTTAAATTTGAAAATAGTAGCATAGGAATCACTTTGAATTTATCACCAACATATGCAGTATCAAAGAAGAGGGAAGATGTGATAGCTGCAAAAATTAGTGATGGATACACTAATAGATGGTTCTTAGATCCATTACTTAAGGGTCATTATCCAAAGGACATGGTTGATTTATATGAGAAAGAGGTTGGAGCACTAGATTTCATTCTAGAGGGAGATTTAAATATTATATCTACTGATATAGATTTTTTAGGAATAAATTATTATACTAGAAGTATAGTAGAATATGATGAACATTCGCAGTTGAAATTTAGAGGAGTAGATGGTGAAAAAGAAAAAACTTCGATGGGATGGGAGAATAGCCCAGAGTCAATGCATGATTTACTTACAAGAATTAAGCAAGAATATACAAAATTGCCACTCTACATTACTGAAAATGGTGCTGCATATGATGATGTAGTAACAGGAGATAATAAGATTCACGATATAGATAGAATAAATTTTATTAAAGTACATCTTCAAGTGATGCAAGAATTCATTAAGGAAGGTGGAAATCTAAAAGGTTATTATTTATGGTCTTTTATGGATAATTTTGAATGGGCATATGGATATTCAAAACGTTTTGGAATGGTGTACGTAAATTATAATACGCAGGAAAGAATCATGAAAGATAGTTCAATTTGGTATAAAAAACTTATCAAGACCCGTAGGTTAGAAGTTTAGTCTATAATAATTAAGACAGGCAAACACGCCTGTCTTAATTATTATGAAAATTATTTTCTCTTTTTTATTTCTTCCTCAGGAATATTGCTATTAATATTGACCATGTTAGGTATAATAGGTATGTTTATCAAACTACTATTTATAGGGAAATTTGAAAAATTATTACCATCTAATTGATTGTTCAATTTCTTTTTGTTTTTATTATTATTTTTACTCATAAACACCAACCTTTCAAATTAAAAACTATGTTTAAAGTACGTTACATTTAGGTTGCCCATTTTAGTGTAAAATATGAATAATAATTGCATTAACTAGTGAATTTTATTATTTGTCTTTAATATTAATACGTCATTGAATAGTGTATTAATAAAAGAGTATTATAATAAGTAGTGATTTGTCTTAAGAAATGGATTTTGCTATATAAATATATATAAGAGAAAGTATTAAATACTTGAATTGGAGGGCTAATTGATGATAGCTATAATAATTGCAACCCATGGTAAGGTTTCCGAAGAAATATTAAAATTGACAGAATTGATTTTAGGAAAGCAGGAAAACGTTGCTACAATAACTTACTTGCCAGGAGAAGGCGCAGATGACTTGATGAAAAAATATGAGTATGTTATAAAGTCTTTGCGGTGCGAAGCAGGTGTTCTTTTTATGGTAGATTTGTTTGGTGGTAGCCCTTTCAATGCAGCTAGTAGGATAGCAGCAAAAGGAGGAAATATGGATATTATAACTGGAGCAAATATTCCTATGTTGCTTGGGGTATTTTCAGCTAGAGAAGATTCAACTGTAGATGAACTTGCTGCAATAGCGATAAGTGCTGGTAAGCTCGGAATAAAATCGTTAAAAGAAACTTTGAAAAATAGCAAAGAGAATGAATAATTTAAAATTTTATATAAGGTGTTTAAATTTGGGTACAAATATTCATGTTTTGATGGTAAAATGGTATTTGTCTTCTATTATTGTTTAGATCAAATATTGAAGATAATTATCATATTAAGGGAAGTGACATAAGGAATGAAATCTAAAAACAGAGGTATAGTAATTGCATTAATGGTGGCGATGTTTCTTGCAGCTGTAGAGGGTACAGTTGTAACTACTGCAATACCCACTATAGTAAAAGATTTAAATGGGTTTGAACTTATAAGTTGGGTTTTTTCTGCTTATTTATTGACATCTGCAATTTCTACACCAATTTATGGAAAATTATCTGACTTGTATGGAAGAAAAAATGTTCTATCGATTGGAATTGTAATTTTTATAGTCGGAAGCTGTCTTTGTGGAATATCACAAAGTATGTATCAGCTTATAGCGTCTCGTAGCGTTCAAGGACTTGGAGCAGGAGCGATATTTACTATTACTTATACTATAGTTGGTGATATTTTCACTGCTAAAGAAAGTACAAGGATTCAAGGAGGTATAAGTACAGTATGGGGAATAGCAAGTTTAGCTGGACCTTTTTTAGGAGGGTTTTTGATAGAAAATATTTCTTGGAACTGGATTTTTTTTATAAATTTACCTTTTGGGATAATATCTATAGTACTTTTGCAAAAGAATTTAATTGAAACCGTTGAAAGGAAGAAACACAAAATAGATTATGTAGGTACATTATTATTTTCATTCGCAATTATAACTTTTTTACTGGGGGGGTTATCTGGTGGTAAAATGAAAACAGTAATAGCAATAGCTGTTACAATTGTGTTGTTAGTTTTATTCTATTATGTGGAAAAAAAGGCGGAAGAACCTATTATACCTTTTGATATTTTTACAAAGACTAGCAATATAGTAAATGCTATAAGTTTTTTAGCATCAGGTGTTTTAATAGGCGCTGAGGTTTATATGCCTTTATATATGCAAAATGTTTTGGGATTTGGACCTACAATTTCTGGAATATCTATGGCGCCGATGTCTATATCATGGCTCTTATCATCATTTGTTTTGAGCAAAGCTATTCCTAAGTATGGTAAGAAAATAGTGGTTGGGACAGCTAATCTTATTTTAATTATTAGTTGTGTGTTTTTATCTACCTTAAATATTGAATCTCCATTACAATTAGTTGTAGTCTATGGTTTTATCATGGGATTTGGTTTTGGAGGGGCATTTACTACATTAACAATAGTGGTGCAGGAGTCTGTAGGATATAATAAAAGAGGGGCAGCGACAGCAGTGAATTCGCTAGTGCGAACATTAGGACAAACTATTGCAGTAAGTGTTTTTGGAACCATATTAAATATGTATATAGTTAAATATTTTAACAATCTAGGCATAAGTGGTATAAAGCCAAGCAATTTATATTCTAGTTCAATTTCGAGTAACAGTCTAAGTATGATTCAAGTAAAATTATCTTTAAAATCAGGGCTTCATGAAGTATTTGTATCAATGATCATAATCGCGATAGTGTCACTTGCGCTTTCTTTTATGTTTGATGCAAAATCAAAAAAAAATTTATGTAAGTTATAAGATAAATAATAAGACACTTGCGAGGTGATTTACTTTGCAAGTGTCTTATTATACTTAGTGTATTTATTTGTTTTCAACTTGTTTATTCATGAAGTTTTCTAGTAGGGTCTTAATTAATGCAATAGCTGGAACACCGAGTAACATTCCTATAATTCCGAATAACCCTCCGCCAAGAACTATCCCAAGGATTATAAGTAGAGGACTAATACCGACCTTATCACCAATAATTTTTGGTGAAATGAACCAACCATCGATATTACTAAGGGTTACAATAAATAATATTATTTCTACAGATTTAACTGGATTAAAGAATAGTGTTATTATAACAGCAGGAGCCATTCCTATAATGTTTCCAAAGTATGGAATCATATTTGTTATTCCAATTACTAAACTAAAAGGCAAAGCATAAGGAATACCTAATATAATAAATCCAATAAATGATATAATCCCAAAAATAATAGAGTCAATTGTTTTACCAACGAAATACTTTTTAAATATAGTATTAACTATTTTCAAAAAATCAATTATGGTAATAGCGATATGTTCACTTGAAATAGAATAAATAAATTTTTGAAGATATAAAATAATAGATTCTTTATCTATTAGAAAATAAACGGATATTACTATACCAGACACTAATTTCATAAATAAAGAACTTAAACCAACTAGATTATCAAGAACAAGTTGTAACCCCGGGGCAAAATATTTTGATATATCGTTATTAAAAGTATTAAGGTACTTATTCAAGTAAGATGTAATATCAAATTTGTTTAATAACTGGTTTTGAGATATAAAAAGAGTAGACCATTTATATGATTTATCTGCAAATTTAGGGATATTATTAAATAAATCTACGGCACTGCCAATAATATTCGGGGCAAGTAGAGTTGTTATTAAAATTATAATGCCCACCAATAGTGTATAAATTATTCCTATACTATAGAGTCTTTTTATCTTAACTTTTTTCTCAAGGTACACCATAAGTGGATTGAGTAAATAAGCTATAACGAACCCCCAGATAAAATAGCTCATTAATGAAAAAATCTTATGAAGTATTGAACCTACATTTTCAATATTATTTACTATTCTGTAAAGAAGAAAAGTAATTATAATGATAGGAACAAACTCTATATAAGGTATTTTTTTATATTTAATCACTGTAATTCCTCCAATCAATATTTATATATACAAGTATAACAGTAAATAATGAACATATGGATATATTATGTGTTTTAACAATTAAAACTAAGAAGTTAACCTATTTAATTATACCAGTTTTAAATTGATTTATTAAGAAAATTAGTTTACAATGACATTAAAAAAGATGATATGGTGACGGACAACTTCTGTTGCTAATATATGATATAATGTGCTATAATATAATTATGTTTTAATTACTAATGTTACCTTTTGGGTAATGATGCTGGTTTTTTTTATTTATTAGTATAAATGATATGTACAATATAGAAATTCAACAAATGTATTTACGAAGGCAGCAGAGTATTTATGTTGTCTTTTAATGTTTACAATTACATAGATTAAATTTTTACGTACTGTTAATTAAAAAAATCACGTCATTTTGAAGTTTAACACAAATACTATTGGAAATTATTATTGGTAACATATGTATATAAAATAATAAACAGAAAGGCTTTATAAGCCAAGAGGAGCGAATTATTATGGAACAGGTTATTTTGAATGCACTTGAAAGAACTACAAGCAATAAAAAATTTAATGAAGATGGTTTTATAGCAGGAGTAATGTATGGAGATGGTTCTACAGAAGCAACTTCTGTAAAATTTGAATTAGTACCACTAAGAAAAATTCTTGTAAAACATGGTTCTAATGCAAAAGTTGTAGTTAAATACGGAGAAGAAGAAAAAACTGGATTTATAAAAGAAATTCAAAGACATCCAGTAACTGCTAAAATCACACACATAGACGTGCAACTTGTATCTAAAGATCATGAAATTAAAATGCAATTGCCTATTTCTTATAAGGGTGAAGAGAATTTAAGTTCACAACGTCTTCAATTACAAGTTCAAAAATCAGAAATAGATGTTTTTGGTAAGATGGCTATAATGCCAGATGCACTAAGTGTTGATGTATCACAAATGGCACTTGGAGATTCAATTACAATAAAGAATTTTGATTTAAATAAAGAAATAAGAGTTACTGATAAGGAAGATGAAGTTTACGCATCTATAACACAAATGAAGGAAGAGGTTGAAGAAGAAGTTGAAGAAGTAGTTGCAACTCCTGAAGCAGCAGCTGCTGAACCAGAAGTTAAGGCATAATAAAATAGAAGTTATTTAAACATAAAAGGATGAACCATAAAGGTTCATCCTTTTATGTTATTGTGGATAAATTCAGTGTAAAACAAAAGAAAATTTTAAGAGAAGTGATAGGTAGGAGGCGAAAGAATGGCAAATATATTGAGATATTCAAAAAAACAATTAGATAAAACACTAAAAGAATTTGGAAAGAAAGAAAATGTAGGATCCAATGACACAGCCGAGTGGATAAGACTAATTAATGATTTTATATATGAATTTGAACTTGAATCTGAGGTTCATGAAGAAGACAAACTTTCAATAACAACTAATAAAGAAGAACAAATTATTATTGAAAAAATGATGTATGCACTAGAAGGTACAAAAACTTCTTTGACTTACATTTTCGATGGTAATATTACTTACATAGAAGAATAAAGCTTTTTGATGAAAAAAGTAAGGGAAGCCAAAATAAATTTGACTCCCCTAAAAGTGGTGAATATTATTCATATTTATTCTAAATATATTTTAATAACTAATAAAGAAAATGCTTTATTAGTTACTAGTTCCTTTATTCGAAGCTGATTGAGCGTTTAATTTCTTTGTTTCTTCTAAAACAGAATCACTAGTACTACTAGACATATTAGATGCGTCTGACATGTTAGACATACCTGACATACTAGAACTTGAAGCATCGCTAGTACCTTTATTTGAAACTGATTGAGCATTTAGTTTTTTTGTTTCCTCTAAAGCTGAATCATTAGTGCTACTAGACATATTAGAAGCACCTGACATGTTAGACATACCTGACATACTAGAATTTGATGCACTACTAGTGCCCTTGTTAGAAGCTGATTGATTATTTAATTGTATTGTCTCTTGTAAATTAGCATCGCTAGAACTGTTAGTCATACCAGCATTTGATGAAGCATTTGAACCTCCGTTTGTAGCTGATTGATTATTTAATTTTTTAGTCTCTTCTAAACTATATTTATTCATAAAAATCTCCTTTCAAATATAAAAATTACACTGTGCATATTCAGTGCATTATATAGGTTACCCACTTTATTATAAAATATAGTAGCAATTATTTACAAAAATAATGGCTGTTTTTTCTTATTATGAATAAAAAACACATTAGTGTAATGAATTTAGACCATTAGTAGTATGTAATACTATAAATAGCGAAAAAAGGTAAAAAAACAAAGAAAAATTGTGAAAATTATAACTAATATTGCAAAAGCTATAATAATAAGTTATACTTTAATTAATGATATATGATATTTGGCAGAGATAATGAGCCGCGTTATTATAAAGTATTATGCTTTATTTTGGCGCTTTTTTTGTGTATTAATTTGTAAACGATTCAATAAAACTAATAAAAAAGGAGTTTTGCTAACATGCCTAAATATATAATGGCACTTGATCAAGGAACAACAAGTTCAAGATGTATACTATTCAATGAAAAGGGGCTTATTGTAACGTCGGCTCAAAAGGAATTTACTCAGATATTTCCAAAAGCAGCTTGGGTAGAACATGATCCAATGGAAATATGGTCAAGTCAAATTAGTGTTGCAACTGAGGCAATGGCTAAAGTTAATGCAAGTGCCGTAGATATTGCAGCAATAGGTATTACAAATCAAAGAGAAACTACTGTAGTTTGGGATAAGAGGACGGGAGTTCCAGTATATAATGCGATTGTATGGCAATGTAGAAGGACAGCGCAGTATTGTGATGAATTAACGGAAAAAGGCTTTGATAAAGTAGTTAGAGCTAAGACCGGATTAATTTTGGATGCATATTTTTCTGGAACAAAAATTAAATGGATATTAGACAATGTGAAAGGTGCTAGAGCAAAAGCCGAAGCTGGTAATTTATTATTTGGTAACATAGATACATGGTTAATTTGGAATTTAACTGGAGGAAAGACATATGTAACAGATTATTCCAATGCATCAAGAACAATGCTATTTAACATTCATGAATTAAAGTGGGATGATGAATTACTAGAAACATTAAATATACCAAAATCAATGCTTCCAGAAGTTAAACCATCTAGTTATGTTTATGGACATACGGATAGTTCATTGTTTGGTGGTGAAATTCCTATAGCTGGAGCTGCTGGCGACCAACAGGCAGCACTGTTCGGACAAACTTGTTATAATTCAGGAACAGCAAAAAATACATATGGTACTGGATGCTTTATGCTTATGAATACTGGGGATAAAGCAATTGAATCTAAACAGGGACTACTTACAACTATTGCTTGGGGAATAGATGGAAAAGTAGAGTATGCACTTGAAGGTAGTGTATTTATAGCAGGAGCAGCTATACAATGGTTAAGAGATGAACTTCAAATGATTGATAATGCTTCTGATTGCGAAGAATATGCAATGTCCGTAGAGGATACAAATGGAGTATATGTAGTGCCAGCTTTTGTTGGACTTGGTGCACCATACTGGGATCCTTATGCAAGAGGAACAATTGTAGGACTTACAAGAGGATCAAAAAAAGCACATTTAATAAGAGCAACTCTTGAAGCACTTGCATACCAAACCCATGATGTTTTAAAAGCTATGCAACAAGATTCTGGAATTAGACTCACTGAACTTAAAGTTGATGGAGGAGCTTGTAATAATAATTTCTTAATGCAGTTTCAATCAGATATTTTAAATGTTCAAGTAGATAGACCAGAAGTTACTGAAACTACAGCACTTGGTGCAGCTTATCTTGCTGGGCTTGCAGTAGGATATTGGAAAAGTAAGGAAGAAGTTGCAAAGCATTGGGCAATTTCAAGAAGTTTCAAACCTAGTATGACAGAGGAACATAGGAAAGAATTACTTCATGGATGGCATATAGCTGTTAAGAGATCGGGAATAAGACTAGAATAGAAATTTAATTGTGTATAATAATTTGTTATGTTATTATTAGAGACATGAAATAAAAAAGAATAAAATAGCACAGGGGAGTTGGATATGCCAACTGAGAACAAGAATCGAAATTCTTTGACCCTATGACCTGAACTGGATAATGCCAGCGTAGGAAGTTGTTTATTGGTGTATTATATATGAATTATTATATATCACGTTAATTTAACACAAATCCTTTGGATTTGTGTTTTTTTAGTTATGTAGCATACTATTTACGCTAGTTTATTTAGAGTTTATTCCTTTTTAAGTATATAAGAGAAGGGAGTGTAAATGCATGAAGACTAAAAAGTTAACTATTTCATCACTTTTAATAGCTATTGGCGTAATAGCTGGTAATATCATATTTATCCCGGTGGGAGTAGCAAAATGCTTTCCAGTGCAGGCTACAATTAATGTTATATCAGCTGTATTATTAGGCCCTGGATATGGTGTAGCGATAGCCTTTTGTATATCTTTACTAAGAAATATTTTAGGAACAGGTTCACTTTTGGCATTCCCTGGAAGTGTGATCGGAGTACTTTTAGCTGGAATATTATATAAGAAAACTAAAATGAATCTACTTGCAGTAGTCGGAGAGATATTTGGAACAGGAATCATTGGAGGAATATTAGCATTTCCTATTGCTAATATTATAATGGGCAAAAAAGTGGGTGCATTATTCTTTGTAGCACCATTTTTAATAAGTACTATTGGAGGAAGTCTAATTGCATTTTTTATTCTTAGAGTAATAGATTTAAAAAAACTTGTTAATTTAAATAAAGAAGTTTAAAAAGGATAAAATAGGAGGAAAATAATATGAAAAAAGTTTTAACTATAGCAGGATCTGACAGCTGTGGAGGTGCAGGAGTGCAGGCAGATATAAAAAGCTTAAGCGCAAACGGCGTATATGCAATGAGCGTAATTACAGCTATAACGGCACAGAATACTATGGGCGTTTTTGAAGTTCGGGATCTAGATGCAGAAATCATCAAGGCGCAAATTGATGCTATTTTTACAGATATAATTGTAGATGCAGTTAAAATTGGTATGGTGTCTAAAATTTCTACTATTGATGCAATAAGTGAAAGGCTGGAATTATACAAACCTAAAAACATTGTACTTGATCCTGTAATGATATCAAAAAGTGGTTATTCACTGCTAAAGCCAGAGTCGAAATCAGCTTTAATTAAGAAACTTATACCACTGGCATCACTTATTACACCAAATGTACCAGAAGCTGAAGAAATACTTCGCGAAGAAAATCTGAAATTTCCAGACATAGAAACTATAGAAGATATGGAAAAAGCAGCTAAAGAAATCTATAAGCTGGGATGCAAAAATATACTTTTAAAAGGTGGACATATGAAGGGTAAAGCGATAGATGTATTTTATGATGGAGAGGAAATTACGCGTTTTACGTCTGAAAGAATAAACACAAAAAATACTCATGGCACGGGATGTACTTTGTCATCTGCTATTGCTGCAAATTTATCACTGGGTTTTAGCATGAAGGAATCAATAAAAAAATCAAAACAATATATAACAACCGCTATAGAACACTCTTTGGATATTGGGCATGGAGTTGGACCAACAAACCATTTCTATGAACTATATAAAAAAGCGGGGATGGCAAATGATTAAGGATAAAGAAAAATTAGGATTTTGGACCTTTGTATTTTTGTGGTTTGGGGCTGCAGTATCTATTGCTGAAATAATGACAGGTGGATTAATTGCACCTTTAGGATTTAAAGTTGGAATAATAGTAATACTTCTAGGTCACTTGATTGGAACAGGAATATTAATACTCGGTGGGATCATCGGGTCTCGTGAAAAAGTGCCTGCAATGACTTCAACTAATATTTCTTTTGGAGTATATAGTACCTATTTATTTTCAATTTTAAATATACTTCAGCTAATAGGTTGGACTGCAATTATGATTAAGGTAGCAGCGAGCTCTGTAAACTTAATATCACAAAGCTTATGGAACGTAAGTAATGTTTTAGTATTTATAGTTCTTATAGGTGTACTTACAATATTGTGGCTCTATTTTGGAAATGCAGGCATGAAAAAATTGAATATTACAGCGGTATCATTACTTTTTATACTTACATTGGTGCTTGGATCAATAATATTTAAAGATAAAACACTTCTAACAAAAGCAGCTACTGGTGGAATTTCTTTTGGAGGAGCATTAGAACTTAGTATAGTTATGCCTCTTTCATGGCTACCTTTAATTGCAGATTACACTAGATTTGCAAAGAGTGAAAAGGGAGGAGCCTATGGAAGCTTTATAGGTTATTTTATTGGAAGTTCATGGATGTTTATTATAGGACTTGGGGCTGCCATTGTTTCAAATAATTCAGATCCTTCGGTTATGATGCTTGCAGCTAATTTAGGAATAGCAGCTCTTGGAATAGTAGTGTTATCCACAGTAACTACTACATTTTTAGATGTGTACTCGGCAGGAGTTTCATTTCTAAACATAGTTCCAAAACTTGGTGAAAAAAAGATTGGTATCATTATGACGGTTATTGGAACGCTTATGGCAATTATAATTCCTATGGAAAACTATGAAAACTTTTTATACGCTATAGGGTCAGTATTTGCACCATTATTTGCAGTTTTAATTACAGATTATTTTATAATAAAGAAAAATACAAAAATTAAATCTGATGTACTTATAAATTGGGGAGCAATTTTTGTGTGGATTATAGGAATAATACTTTATTATTGGTTTATAAAACTTGATTTTGTACTAGGAGCTACAATGCCTGATATGGTTATTACAGGATTTATATATTTAATAAGTTGGAGGATGATGTCAAAATGGAAATTAACAATATAATAATTAAATTATTAGATGATTTAAGAGAAAAGACACCTTTAGTTCACCAGATAACGAATTATGTTACTGTTAATGATTGTGCTAATATTACACTGGCTATTGGTGGGTCTCCTGTTATGGCAGATGATATTAATGAAGTTCTTGAGATGGTATCACTTTCATCTTCACTTGTTATAAATATAGGAACGCTAAATAGTAGAAGTGTAGAGTCTATGATAAAGGCAGGAAAAAGGGCAAATGAGTTAAAGATCCCTGTTATCCTAGATCCTGTTGGAGCAGGGGCAACATCTTATAGAACAGAAGTCTGTAAAAGGATTATAAGCGAGGTCAAACTAGCAGTAATAAGAGGGAATTTGTCTGAAATAAAAATAATATATGGTATTGATACTGTGACAAGAGGTGTGGATGCTTCTGAGAGCTTTGATGTAAGCAGTAACGAATTTACAAAAACGAAGGAAATGGCAAGAAAATTTGCTATTAAATTTGGAACAGTTGTAGCTATAACAGGCGAGGTAGACATTATAACCGATGGTAAAACTCTTTACACCACATCAAATGGTCATAAAATGATGTCGAGGGTTACAGGTACTGGGTGTATGTGTACTGCAGTTATTGGTTGTTATTTAGGGGCAGGAGGAAATAATTTAATAGCTGCGCTTGCAGGAGTCGTTTCAATGGGGATAGCAGGTGAAACAGCATACGAAAGGTTAGATAAAAGGATCGAAGGTCCAGGAACTTTTAGGGTGAAAATGATAGATGTTATGTACAATTTATGCGATATAGAAATAAATAAAAGGAGCAAGATAAATGAAGAATAAAATAAATTACAGTCTTTATCTTCTTACAGATAGAGAAATGCTTGTGGATACAGATATATATACTGCAGTAGAAGAGTCAATAAAAGGTGGAGCTACATTAGTTCAACTTAGAGAAAAGGATATAAGTACTTTAGAATTTTATAATATTGCATCAAAGGTTAAAAAAGTTACTGACAAATATAATGTACCACTGATTATAAATGATAGAATAGATATTGCTTTAGCTATAGATGCTGCAGGGGTTCATTTGGGGCAAAGCGATATGCCAGCAAGCATTGCACGAAGTATAATAGGAAATGATAAGATAATTGGAATTTCTACATCAACAGTTGAGGAAGCGCGAGAGGCAGAAAAAGAAGGGGCAGATTATGTTGGTGTTGGTGCAATGTTTCCTACAACTACTAAAGATGATGCAAGTGCTGTTTCTGTGCACTGCTTAAAAGAAATAAAAGATAATATATCAATTCCTGTAGTTGCTATTGGTGGAATTACAAATAAAAATGTTAATTTATTAAAGAGAGCAAATATTGATGGAGTAGCTGTGATTTCAGATATTCTTGCGAAAAAATGTATAAAAGAAGCAACAGAGAAATTAGTAGCGGTAATGAAATAAAGGTAAAGAAAATTAAATAGGGGATCAAAATATATAAAGCCTAATATGATAAATAATCTATTAGGCTTTTATATTGCGTTTATATATATGATTAATGTAATAAAATACAAATGTACTATAATATATATATATTGTAACAAGTAAAATATATTAATGTAATTTAAAATAACAATATATAGTAGAATAATTTTAAAAGAGTACTGGCATGAAATTATAAGGGGGAGCTATAAATATGATAATTGAAGGTAAAGTTTTAATTGCACAAGGTGGTGGACCAACTGCTGTTATTAATCAATCTCTAGTTGGTGCGGTTTTAGAAGCAAGAAAATTTGCGCAGGTAACAAAAGTCTATGGTGCTATAAATGGAGTAAATGGGATAGTTAATGAAAATCTCCATGATCTTAGCCGTGAGACTACTCATAATTTAGAGCAGGTTGCAATGACTCCATCATCTGCACTTTTGTCTACAAGAGATAAACCAGATGAGGAATATTGTAAGGAAATATTTAAGGTCCTTAAAGCTCATGAAATAAGATATTTTTTTTATATTGGAGGAAATGACTCATCAGATGCAGTTAGAATAGTAAATCAGCAAGCTATAATTTCAAATTATGAACTTCGAGCAATTCATATACCAAAAACTATAGACAATGATCTCATGATTAATGACCATACTCCTGGATATGGATCTGCAGCTAAATATATTACCAATGCATTTATTGGAGCTAATCTTGATAATAGAGCGTTACCAGGAATTTATATAGGAGTAGTAATGGGACGTCATGCAGGTTTTTTGACGGCCGCCGCAGCCCTTGCTAAAAAGTACGAAGATGACGGACCGCATTTAATATATGTACCTGAAAGAGTTTTTAAGATAGAACAATTTTTAACGGATGTAAAAAATGTTTATGATAAATATGGAAGATGTGTAATTGCTGTTTCAGAAGGTATTCAGGATGAAAAAGGAGTACCAATAATCGCAAATCTCATGGAAAGAGTAGAAAAAGATGATCATGGAAATATCCAACTTTCAGGAACAGGAGCATTAGGTGATCTTTTAGGTAAGTACATTAGGAAAAATTTAAATATTAAAAGAGTTAGATCAGATACATTCGGATATCCTCAAAGATGTTTTATGGGATGTGTCTCCGATGTAGATAGAAACGAAGCCCGAGAAGTAGGAGAAAAAGCTGCACAGTATGCACTTTGGGATAATGTTGGTGGTTCAATTACTATTCATAGAACAGGACATTATTCTGTAGATTATAGACTTACTCCACTAGACCTAGTAGCAGGCAAGACAAAGGTAATGCCTGATAATTTTATTAATAGCGCATGCAATAATGTGACTGAAGCATTTATAAATTATGCTAGGCCATTATTAGGATCAGAAATGCATTATGCACACAGACTTCGAGCATCTAAAGTACCAAAAATTCTAAATAAAAAAGAGTAGGGTGTAGCAATTGATGGTAAAACTTAAATTGAAGGATTATATGGAGTTAGAGATTTTATTATCAAGGACTAACTCTAAATAATCTACTCACAAAACAAATTAATATCTAATTTTTTGAACTAGACATTATATTTTCTTTAATTTTACTTAAGGCATAATCAAGCGTGGAATCCAAATTGTTATTATTTTTTCCGCCACCTTGTGCAGAAAATTCACTTCCACCACCCTTGCCATCTATAAGAGTTATTGCATCTTTTAAAAGGGAATCCATTCTTATAATTTTTAAATCTTTCGAACACATGAACAAGAGGTTTGCTTTATCTTGAAGTTTTACCCCAAATAAAACTATAACTTTTGGCGAGGTTACTAATTTTGTTGCTAACATGGTAGCATATTTTAGGTCCATTTTATCATAAATGAATTTAAGTATCCTAACATCATCTATTTTTTCAGCTTCTTTTAACATATTTTGAACTTCATATGTAGCAACTGTTGCACTTAGTACTCTACTCGTAGTAAGTGCCTTATTAAGCTCATCAGTAAGATTCTCAACTTTAGATATAACCGTAGCATTATTGCAAGATAGGAGTTTAGACATTCTCTCAATGGCTTCAAATTTTGAAATATAATCAGAAACTGCTCTTTGTCCACATATAAATTCAATTCTTACCCCAGTTTTATATTTTTCAAATTTTATAATTTTAATTAATTGGACTTCTATAGTAGAATTTGGATATATATCTTGGGATGGGAAAATATCAATATCAGCGATTTTCACAACCCTAATTTTTTCACCAGGTTTTACTGGAACCTTTTTTAGTGATAATTTTTTTAGTTCTGAGTTTGTTAAATTTAGGGTCTCTATTTTAATGTTTTTATTAACTATATCATTAGCCTTTTTCTCGCAATCTTTAATTTCTTGGGCACAAATACCTTTATCAAGATCAATAGTTGAAGAAGTTAAACCAAGGTTAAAACCAATAGTAGTTAGATTAAATAAATTAGAAATACAGGCCGTGAGGATATGTTGACCTAAATGTTGCTGCATATAATCATATCGTAAATCAAAGTTTATATTACATTTAACCTTATGAATTTTTAAAGGTTTCACTTCTAATATGTGATATATTTTATTGTTTTCTTCGTATACGCTTATAACTAAAGACCCATTTATATGTCCTGTATCGCTTGGCTGGCCAGTACCTTTTGGGTAAAAATATGTTCCATTTAATTCAACATGATATTTGCTATTTTTTTCAATTATATCTACTATTTCAGCTGTGAATTCTGTTCTATATTGATCTTCATAGTACAACTTTTTCAAACCTAAACATCTCCTTTTGTCATCTATATAAAAGAGCTATGATAATATAAAATAAAAAGTAAATCTTATTTGCATTTTATATTTTTAGGCACTTTAATTTATATTGTAACATAAAAAAATTATGGTATACAAAATAACAAATAGGATATTTAAATCTTAATATTTATTATATGCATATAGGAATATTGATTAAGAAACACTATATTCAAAGTTAATAAGTGGATTGCATTATTAAATTAGAGTCAATTCGGATAGTTTATAAAATATAATTAGTTAGGTGGTATACAATGAATTTACAATATGTACAAGGAGAACCTATATTCACGAAAACAAATAAAGTACCAAAGCAGTATGAATATTTAACAGAAAATATTGAAACCGATGTGATAATAGTAGGA
Organism: Clostridium sp. DSM 17811; assembly: GCF_018861905.1. Classification (GTDB taxonomy): domain Bacteria; phylum Bacillota; class Clostridia; order Clostridiales; family Clostridiaceae; genus Clostridium_AD; species Clostridium_AD frigoriphilum. Next base: position 129,788 of record NZ_JAHLDU010000006.1, on the reverse strand, counting down.
GGTGGAGTTACAGGAAGTATTTTAGGATATTACTTTTCAAAAGCAAATATCAAAAGTGTCATACTCGAGAAAAATAGAATAGGTTATTGTAGTACAGGCGTGACAACATCATTACTTCAGTACGAACTAGATGATAACCTCAATGATTTAATGGAAGCTACAACCAAAAACAATGTAATAAGATCCTATGAATTGGGATTAAAAGCTTTAAATGAGATAGATAATATTATAAATCAATATGGAAATAAATGTGATTATAGAAGAAAAGACACGTTATTATATACTTCTAAAAAATTAGAAATTAATGAGATTTACGAAGAATATAGAATTAGAAAAGAAAATGGATTTGATGTGGATTTTATTGATGAAACTAGTAATCCTTTTAGTTTTGATTTGAAAGCTGGAGTTTATAGTAATAATGGTGGTGCACAATTTGATTCATATAAGTATACGCATGAACTTATTGATATAAGCCTAAAAAAAGGAGTTAGAATTTATGAGAACACAGAGGTCACAGCTGTGAATTACGAAAATAGTGGCGTGCTCGCTTATACTACTTATGGTTATAAAGTAAAGGGAAAGATAATTATAGTAGCTACTGGGTACAATACAGGATTGTTTAGTAAAAGGAATTTTGGAACTAAAACTACTACTTTTAATTTGGCGACAAAACCTGTTAGCGACTTTTCAGGTTGGTACAAAAGAGCACTTATCCGTGATAACAATTCACCATATAATTATTATAGAACCACTGAGGATAATAGAATAATTATAGGTGGAGAGGATATAAGATTTGTACCAGATATATTTAATGAAAAAGCTGCAAAGGACAAATATGATATATTGGAGCAAAGGTTAAAATTCATGTTTAACGATATTAAAGGTATAGAAGTAGAATATAAATATTGTGGTGCATTTGCATCTACAAAAGATAATTTGGGGTTTATAGGAAAAGACCCAGATAATCATAAGTTGTGGTATTGTTTGGGGTATGGTGCAAATGGAATATTATTTTCAATGCTCGGCGGAAGAATGCTTAGTGATTTATATTTAGGTAAATACAATGAGGATTTAAAGCTATTTCAAGTTGATAGATTTGATAATTAAAAATGCGAGCTCACATTTACAGTGGGCTTGTGTTTTTTTTGATTGTATATTTATTGAAGGATTATAAAATTTTAAAAAGTTTATTCTATAGTGGTATTTTAAAATTTTCATAAGTTTTTTATTTTTAATCATTTTGGGGGTATGCTCTTGCATATATTTAATATTATTAAAAATAATTTTATCTTAGGGGGTATTAAATGGATTTTAAAAACATAATAGAAAATGATAGAGGAAACAAGGCCAAAGATAAATTTGAAGGAACTTTTTTAGAATATTTAGATATTATTAAAGCAGATCCTGATAAGGCTAAGTTATCGCATAAGAGGATGTATGACACAATAATAAAAGGTGGATATGAAACATTAAAACCAGAAGAAAATCCAAGAATAAGAAAAATATATGGTAATGATATTATAAAAAGATATGCATTTTTTAAAGATGACTTTTTTGGAATTGACAAAGTATTAATGAAACTGGTTAGTTACTTTTATTCTGCATCCATGAAGGGAGAGGAATCTAGGCAAGTATTGTATTTAGCGGGACCAGTAGGTGCTGGAAAGTCATCACTTGTGGAAGCTTTAAAGAATGCTTTTGAAAATACGGATCCAGTATATGTTTTAAAGGGATGCCCTATGAATGAAGAGCCACTTCATTTAATACCAAAACATCTCAGAGGCAAAATTGGAGAAATGCTCAATGTGAAAATTGAAGGGGATCTTTGCCCAGCATGTAAATATAAATTAATTAATGAATACAATGGAGAATATGAAAAGTTCCCTGTTACCACTACATCATTTTCAGTAAGATCAAGAAAGGGCATAGGTGTTGTCCCACCGGTTGATCCTAATAATCAAGATACTTCAATTTTAACAGGCTCAGTTGATATATCCAAAATGGATATGTATTCAGAGGATGACCCAAGAGTTTTTTCTCTTAATGGAGCATTTAATGTTGGTAATAGAGGAATGGTAGAATTTATAGAAGTATTTAAAAATGATGTTGAATATCTTCATACAATAATAACCGCAACTCAAGAAAAATCGATACCATCACCAGGAAAGGGTTCCATGATTTACTTTGATGGTATAATTATTGCCCATTCTAATGAAGCAGAATGGAATAGATTTAAATCTGATCATACGAATGAAGCTATTTTAGATAGAATTGTAAAGGTCGAGGTTCCTTATTGCCTTGAGCTAAATGAAGAAATTAAAATATACGATAAGATACTTAAAAAGAGTAATTTTAAACCTCACATAGCACCACATACCATTGAAATTGCTGCAATGTTCGCATTGCTCTCAAGGTTTAAACCATCCAATAAGGTAGATCCTATAACAAAGCTTAAGATATATAACGGTGAAGAAATAGTAGAAAATGGAACTACTCAGAAAATAGATATTAGTGAATTAAGAGAAGAAGCGGGCCTGGACGAGGGTATGCATGGAATTTCTACAAGATTTATAGTAAAGGCTATTGATAATGCTATTTCGGATTCAGATTCGGATTGTATAAATCCACTAAGTATTATGGAAAGTATAATTAAGTCTGTTAGGGAAATGGATATAGCTGAAGATGAGAAGAAGAAGTATATGGGCTTTATTCAAGATAGTATTAGAAAAGAATATAACAAAATATTAGAGAAAGAAGTAACTAAGGCTTTTATACACAGCTACAAGGAACAAGCCGAAAGTTTATTTGATAACTATATAGATAATGCAGAAGCTTTTGTGAATAAGGCGAAATTAAAGGATAAAGCTACTGGTGAGGAACTTAAGGCTGATGAATCATTTATGAGGTCAATAGAAGAACAAATTGGAATATCTGTGAGCTCATCTAAGGGTTTTAGAAGTGATGTAACTTCATATATGTTTTATGTAGTTAGAAATGGTGGGAAAATTAAATATGAATCTTATGAGCCTTTGAAGGAAGCAATAGAAAAGAAACTAACAAGTTCAGTAAAAGAATTATCAAGAATTATAACTAGGTCTAGAGTTCGAGATAAAGATCAAGATGAAAAATATAATGTAATGGTTGAGCAAATGAAGGCTAATGGGTATTGTGATCATTGTTGTGATGTAATACTAAAATATGCAGCTAACAATTTATGGAAGGATTAGAATCATGGCAATATTTAGAGACTATAATGTAACTCCTATAGAGCACGATAGAGCTTCGGAGGACAGACGAAGGCACCGTCAGCTTGTTGAAAAATCTATTAAAGAAAATCTGGGAGATATATTGTCAGAGGAGAGTATTATTGGGCAAAGTAAGGATAAAAAAATTAAAATACCAATAAAAGGATTGAAGGAATATGAATTTATTTTTGGTAAAAATAAGGGGGGAGTTGCAAGCGGTGACGGCACGGAAAAAAGAGATCAAGTAATAGGAAAAGAAAAAGCACAGGGGGAAGGAAAAGGAGGAGGTAAAGCAGGAGACAAAGAAGGTGAAGATATCTATGAAACTGAAATAACCCTTGAAGATGCACTGAATTATCTCTTAGAGGATTTAGAACTTCCTGAAATGGATAAGAAGAAATTTTCAGAGGTTCTAACGGAGAATGGTCTAAAAAGAGCGGGTTATCAAAAACATGGTATTAATCCACGTCTTGCTAAAAAAAGAACAGTAGCCGAAAAGATTAAAAGGCAGCAGGCGAAAAATAAAGCTTTAATGGAAGAAGATAAGGGCAATAAAATTGAAAGATTGCCCTTCAAAAATGATGATTTAAGATATCATAGAGTTGAAAAAGTTTTGAAGAGAGAATCAAATGCAGTTATTCTATGTGTAATGGATGTATCGGGATCAATGGATACAACAAAAAAATATTTAGCACGTTCATTCTTTTTTATTTTATCTCAATTTATTCAATCAAAATACTCAAATGTAGAGGTTAGTTTTATTGCACATACAACTGTTGCAAAGGAAGTAAATGAAGTTGATTTTTTTCATAAAGTTGAATCAGGAGGTACGTATATTTCTAGTGGACTAAATAAAGCTTTAGAAATAATTGATAAAAGATATAATCCTGATAATTGGAATGTGTATGTTTTTTACGTAAGTGATGGAGATAATTGGGAAGAAGACAATGAAAAAGCTATAAAGGCTGCAAAAAACATTTGTGACGTAAGTAATTTATTTGGTTATGCGGAGCTTATGAATAGTTATTATTCTGCTTCTATGAAAGATGTGTTTTCGAAGGCGGTAACTAATGAAAATTTTCTTTCAATCGAAATAAAGCAAAAACAAGATTTATGGGAAGGTCTTAAATATATGTTGAAAAAGGATGGGGTGAGGTAAGTTTGTACTATACCTTAAAAGATTTAGAAGATTGGAATAAAAAAATTGAGGATATAGTAAAACAAACAAGGCTTAATTACTATCCTCAAGAATTCGAAATTATTGGATATAAAGATATGTTAGCTTACGAATCTTATTTTGGGATGCCTTCAAGTTATCCACATTGGAGTTTTGGTAAATCATATGAAAAAAATAGTACAACATATAAATATAATTTAAGTGGATTACCATATGAGATGGTAATAAATTCTGATCCTTGCATTGCATACTTAATGAAGGAAAATACGCTTTTATTACAGATATTAACTATAGCTCATGTTTATGGGCATAATGATTTCTTTAAAAACAATAGGCTTTTTAAGGAGGGAACCAGAGCTGCATCTACTGTTGAAATGTTTAAGTTTCATGCGGATAAGGTAAGAAGTTTTATAAATGACCCAAGTATAGGATATGAAAAGGTAGAGAGAATACTAGATGCAGCCCATGCCATAAAGTTTCAGACGAATAGAGTTGTTGGGGCAAAGAGAATAACTGATGAAGTTTTAAAGCAAAGAATTTTGGATGATTATAAAAGGAACAATAAAGTTCATGATAATTTAGATAAATATGCAAAATTAGAATTTCCCGAGATAAATAAAATACCATTAGAACCTGAGGAAGATCTTTTATATTTTATAATAAAATATGGTGATATAGAGGAATGGGAAAAAAGTTTACTCGAAATTGTAAGGCAAGAAACTGCGTATTTTATTCCTCAAATAGAAACAAAAATAATGAATGAAGGATGGGCTAGTTTTTGGCATTATAATTTAGTGAAGCAGCTTAAATTAACAGAGGGACTTCATTTAGAATTTATTAAACGTCAGAATGATGTTATAGCTCCTGGGCAAGGAACTATAAATCCATATTTCATAGGTTTTAAAATATTTGAAGATATTTTAAAAAGATATGGAATGGATAAAATATTTGAAGTTAGAGAAATAGAGAGAGATGAATCCTTTTTAAGAAAGTATTTAACAAAGGAATTATGTGAAGAACTTAATCTATTTGAATATGCGGCTACCAATGGAAATTATGTAGTTAAAGAAGTTGCTGACGATAATGGCTTTAAAAGTATTAGAAATACTTTAGCTAGTTCTTGTGGAGCAGGTGGGATCCCTATTATTAGAGTAACGGAAATGTCTCAAAAGGACAAAACGCTAATACTCGAGCATGTTTATGATGGTAGAGAATTAAACAGCACTTATGCAGAGGCTACTCTAAGGTATATATATGAGTTGTGGGGGCACACTGTAACATTAAAAACAACACGCGTAGGAAATCAAATTAAACTTATATGTGATGACGAGAAAGTAGTTATAAAAATAGTATAGATTAAAATTATAGACTGTACTGTAAAAAGTACGGTTTTTTTTATATAACTCATAGATTACATTTTAATATGGGGATAGAAATTTTTGTTAGTTATAATTTGATTATTATTGGTGATTGGCATATCATATATATTGGAGTAATAAAATTATAGATAAGGGTATTAATATTAAGAAAATTATAGAGCTAAGGAGAATCTTATGAAAAACAAAAAAATATTTTTAGCTAATTGCTTATTAGTATTAGCATTATTGTTATTTATTCTAGTGCCATTTTGGGTTAGTAAATTATTTGGATTAGTTCGTCCTATAAGCGAAAATGTTTCATTACTTCTTTCAGGTAGTGCTAGTGTTATAGTTTTTGGAGGAATTGCTTTATTATACTGTATAATTACTAAAAGAAAGTTTAAAAATGTAATGGTAATAAAGAAAATATCTATAAAGCAGATCTATCTAACTATATTTGTAGCGTTTGGTACTTACATTTTTGCTATGGGTATTAATTCTATAAGTTTCAAGTTATTTCCATTTGCAATAAAGGATGGTACGCAAATATCAAATTTATTAAGTGGAAGTACAATGTTACTCGGATTATTAGTTGTAGTTTTACTTCCAGCATTTTTTGAGGAAATATTCTTTCGAGGGATTTTTTTAGATGCTTATGATGGAGTAAATAAAAAAATAAAATATTTTATAATAACATCAATATTTGCAGCTTTCCATGGTAATGTAATGCAAATTATTTACGTGATGTTTTTAGGATTTATTTTATTAATGGTTAGGGAGTATACAGGATCAATAGTTGGTAGTATGACACTTCATGCAGCGAATAACGCAATATCATTTATTTTAAGTAAGGTATTAATGAATTATATGAACAATGGGATTGAGAGTAGTGCGTTAAAATCAGCACAGGAAGCTAATGTTAGCATCGCTTCAGTGTTACTTCAAGCCTCAATATTATTTTTGATGGGTGGCGCTATAATATATACAAACCTAAGAAAACTTAAAGAGTATAAAGATACTGATAGTAGAGTTAGAAGCGTAGAGCAAGAAGAAAATAATGATACTTTAAAATACGTAGTAAGAGATGGAAATTACATGGTAACAGATGGAGAAATAAGAGATGGGAAAGCCTCAAATTTAACAAAATATATACCACTAGCCATATACTTTGTTTCTATGGTTGTGCTTGTTGTAAATAAATATTAGATGATTAAGAAAGGGGATAATATGAAATATAAAGATTTACCAAAAATTGATTTGCATTGTCATTTAGATGGCAGTGTTAGGCCGGAAACGATAATTGACATAGCAAGAAGAGAGGATATAAAAATTCCGTATTATGATGTTTATAATATCACAAAAGAATTGACTGCTCCAGAGGAATGCAAGTCCCTCGATGAATATTTAAAAAGGTTTGTAATTCCTAATTTAGTAATGCAATCAAAAGAAAGCCTGAGAAGAATTACATTTGAACTTCTTGAGGATTGTGTTAAAGAAAATGTAAAATATATTGAAGTTAGGTTTGCACCATTACTTCATGTAAATAAGGGATTAACTATAAGTGATGTAATAGAGAGTGTAATATCTGGAATTAAAGACGCAGAAGAGAGATATGATATAAAGGGAAATGTAATACTTTGTTGCATGAGATTTATGTCTGCAGACAAAGCAGTTGAAGTTGTGGAGGCTGGTGCAAAATATATATCCAAAGGTGTAGTTGCTATAGATTTGTGTGGAGCTGAAGATTATGAATTTTGCAAAAAATTCATAGAGCCTATAAGACTCGCTAGAAAATATGGGTATAGAATAACTATTCATGCGGGTGAAACAGGAATAGGTAAAAATGTGCTTGAAGCAGTGGAACTTTTGGGAGCAGAAAGAATTGGTCATGGAGTATTTATTAAAGATTGTATTGAGGCTTATAATATTGTAAAAGACAAAAAAATAACTCTTGAAATGTGTCTAACAAGTAATATTCAAACTAAGGCTGTTGAGGAAGTATGTAACCACCCAATTTATAATTTTTATAATGATGGAATAAAAATCACAATAAACACTGACAATAGGACTGTATCAAACACAAATATGACTAAGGAATGCAAAGTTTTATTTACTGAATTTAACATTACTTTTAATGATTATAAACAAATATACCTTAATAGTGTAAATGCAGCTTTTGTTGACTTAGAAACAAAGGAAGTCTTAAGAAGTTATATTTAAGTATGAAAAATGGAGGATAAAAAATGCTTGCGAAACTAAAGAAAATACAGTATAATTCGCCAGTCATACTAACGTTTACGGGGTTAGCGCTTATAAGCTATTTATTAAGTTATTTAACAAATGGAATGCTTAATAAAATAATATTTTCAAACTACAGAACTTCTTTTTTGGATCCAATGCAATATATAAGACTGTTTTCCTATATATTGGGTCATGCTAATTGGGATCACTTTTCTGGTAATTTTATAATAATCCTAATAATAGGACCAATGCTCGAAGAAAAGTATGGTTCAAAAGTTTTGGTGCAGTTAATACTCGTAACAGCTTTAGTTACAGGTTTAATAAATACGATTTTCTCAAATGATGCACTTCTGGGGGCGAGTGGTATTGTTTATATGTTTATTATTTTAAGTTCATTTACCAATGCACAGAAGGGGAAAATTCCATTAACTTTAATTATTGTGTTTTTTGTATTCATCGGTAGAGAGATTTTTGCAGGAGCTTTTTCTCAGGATAATATATCTCAATTTGCACATATTATAGGTGGAATATGTGGAGCACTATTTGCATTTAAAATTGAGCATAAAAAACAAGTATAAAATAAAGGAAATAATATAGTTCATTAGATATTATCTATAATTATAGATAATATCTAATGCTGTTTTATGGAAAGAATTTAATTAGAGCACATAAAGGTACAATATCATATTAAAAAAATGCTAAAGATTAAATTATAATAAAGAGTTATTAAAAAAAAGATAACGATTTCACTATTGCATTATGAAAAAAATTAGATTATAATAAAGTCAGAAGGTTCGTTATTGTTAACGTGAACAAAAAATAAAATTTAATTGAGGAAAAGGTGAAGTATATGAAAAAATTTATGGATGAAAACTTTTTATTATCTAATGACACAGCGATAAGTTTGTATAATGATTATGCAAAAGATATGCCTATTATTGATTACCATTGTCATCTAAGTCCAAAAGAAATATATGATAACAAAAGATTTAAAAATATAACTGAAGCTTGGCTATACGGAGATCATTATAAATGGAGAGCTATGAGAAGTAATGGTATAGATGAAAAATACATTACTGGAAATGGTAGCGATCTTGAAAAATTTATGGCATGGGCTCAAACATTACCAATGGCTATAGGTAATCCCCTTTACCACTGGACACACTTAGAACTTCAAAGATATTTTGGAATACATGAGGTCCTAAACGAAAAAACAGCTCCAGCTATTTGGGAAAAGGTAAATATATTACTTAATGGAGAAGGATTTGGCGCAAGAGATTTGATCGAAAAGTCAAATGTTAAAGCTTTATGTACAACTGATGATCCAATAGATTCACTAGAGTATCATATAAAACTTAAAGAGGATACAAAATTTACTGTAAAGGTTTTACCAGCATTTAGACCTGATAAGGGACTTCAAATAAATAAAGATGCCTTCCTTCCATGGGTAAAAAAACTTGAAGAAGTATCTAAAATAAACATTAAAAATTATGGTGAATTCTTAAAAGCTCTAGAATCAAGAGTGAGATTTTTTAATGAAGTCGGATGTAGAATATCAGATCATGCAATGGATAGCATAACATATATGGAAGCTTCAAAAGAAGAAGTATCTGATATATTTGCGAAAATATTAAAGGGTGAGACTGCAAGTCCTGATGAAGAAAGTAAATACAGAACATTTACTCTACAATTTTTAGGTAAATTATATTCGCAGCTTAAATGGACAATGCAGCTTCATCTTGCAGCGCAAAGAAATAATAATACAAAAATGCTTAAACAGCTAGGACCAGATACTGGATTTGATTCTATTAACGATGAGCAAGTTGCTTATCCTTTATCAAGATTATTAGATTCATTAGAAAGCAGTAACTCATTGCCTAAGACAATACTATATACCTTAAATCCTAAAGACAATTATGTTTTAAGTACAATGCTTGGAAATTTCCAAGGAACTGAAGTTCCAGGAAAAATACAATTTGGCGCAGCTTGGTGGTTCTTAGATAATAAAGAGGGCATGATAGAACAAATGAAAGTGCTTGCTAATACTGGATTATTAAGCCGTTTTGTAGGAATGTTAACTGATTCAAGAAGTTTCTTATCTTATACAAGACATGAATACTTTAGAAGAATATTATGTAATTTAATTGGTGAATGGGTTGAAAATGGAGAATTCCCAGATGATAGAGAACTTTTAGGAAATATTGTTCAAGGAATATGTTATAACAATGCAAAACAATACTTTGGAATAGATTGTTAATTCAAATATAACATTGTTCTCTGTTAGCTATTTTTTAAACAAAAAGACTACAGGGGTATTTGACATAAGGTTAGTGCAACTTATATACTTTGAATATGGGAAGCGTTATAAACAATTAAGTAAATAATAAATGTTGAGTTAAATCGTTTCCTATATTCTTTTTAATAAGTATATATAGGTGCATAGGGGTGTTAATAATGGAAGTTACAATAAAAGACATAGCTAAAATTGCCAATGTTTCACATACTACTGTTTCAAGAGCGTTAAATAACAGTCCGTTTATAAGTGATCTGACTAAGGCTAAAATAATGACAATAGCAAAAGAACTTAATTATGTACCCAATTATAGTGCTAAAAGTTTGGTTTTAAATAGATCCTATAATATAGGACTTATTTTTACAACCATTAGTGAAGCAACTTCATCAAGGTTTTTTTATGAAACTATAAGTGGTGTTAATAGTGCTATAAAAGAAAGTTATAATCTAGTCGTTAGAGGAATTGATGATTATAAAGATTTCACTTCTGTTAACGGCAAAAGATTTGACGGTATAATACTTATGAGTCAAAGTAATAGCGATAATTCTTTTATATACTATTTAATGGAGAAAAAAATACCATTAGTAGTGCTTAACAGGTATATAGATGAAAGTTCTATAGTGAATATATTATCATCAGACAAAAAAGGTGTATATGAAGCTGTAAACTATCTAATACAAAATGGACATAAAGATATAGCTATAATTGAAGGTAAAAAGGGATTTAATTCTACTACAGAAAGAAAAAATGGATTTTTAGATGCATTAATTGAAAATAAAATACAAATAAATAGCAAATATATAGTTGAAGGAAATTATACTATTGGAAGTGGATATACGGCCATGAAAAAGTTACTCTGTTTAAGTGAAATTCCAACAGCGGTATTTTGCTCAAATGATGAAATGGCAATTGGGGCAATGAAGGCTACAGCTGAAGCGGGCCTTAATGTTCCAAATGATATTTCAATTATGGGGTTTGATGGAATGCAGCTAGGTGATTATTTAACACCAGCGTTAACTACTGTTAGAAGACCTATTATTGAAATAAGTAAGAGAGGTGCAGAAAAACTTTTATCTATTATAGAAAATAATACTGACGATGGTGAAAAAATATACATTAGTACAGAGCTTATTAAAAGGGATTCTGTTGCTAAATTAACATAGTACTCCTTTAAGCTGCAATTGAATTTAATATATGTTGCTAGCTATCATAAACAAATGTTACTCTAAAATGACTTAGTAGATATGAGGAGGTAACAAATTGAAACTTGAGCAAAATGAATTAAAGAATTTTGAGTTTTGGGAAGAAAATGATTTTGAATTACCTAAGTACGACATAGGTAAGATGATAAAACATACTAAAGAAAAGCCTGAATGGTTACATTTTGGAGCAGGAAATATATTTCGTGCTTTCCCGGCTGTCATTTGTCAAGAATTATTGAATAAAGGTATATTAAATACCGGTATAATAGTTGCTGAAGGATATGATTATGAAATAATTGAAAAAAGTTATAAAAAATTCGAGAATTTAAGTATCTTAGTAACTTTAAAAGCCGATGGAACATTAGAAAAAAAAGTAATTGGAAGTATTGCAGAATCATTATGTGTAGATAGAAACAATTTACACGATTTTAATAGATTAAAAGAAATATTTAAAGCTAAGACCTTAAAAATGGTTTCATTTACAATTACAGAAAAAGGATATAGCTTAAAAAATGGTAATGGAGAATTTTTAAAAGATGTTGATAACGATTTTGAAAATGAACCCACAAAAGCTACGAGCTATATTGGAAAGCTTACAGCATTATGTTACGAAAGATTTAAGAATGGAAGGTTGCCATTGACATTAGCAAGCATGGATAATTGTTCGCATAATGGTACAAAACTTGAAAATGCTATAATTACATTTGCAAAAAAATGGACAGAAAACAAGATTGTGGAATCTGGATTTTTAACTTATGTAACACAGAATTTATCTTATCCGTGGAGCATGATAGATAAAATAACCCCAAGACCTGCAGAGTCAGTTATAAAAATGCTGAGTGAGATTGGGATTGAGGATACAGAAGTAATTATGACTTCGAAAAATACATATATAGCGCCATTTGTTAATGCAGAGCAGCCACAGTATTTAGTTATCGAAGATAATTTTAAAAATGGTCGTCTTCCACTTGATAAAGCTGGCGTTATCTATGCAGATAAAGAAACTGTTGATAAAGTAGAAAAAATGAAAGTTTGTACTTGCTTAAATCCTCTTCATACGGCGCTTGCTATTTATGGATGTTTATTATCTTATAATAAAATATCAGATGAGATGAAAGATAATGAACTTGTAACATTAATAGAGAATATAGGATACGTGGAAGGATTGCCAGTTGTTGTGGACCCAGGTATTATGTCTCCTAAAGACTTTATAGATGAGGTGATGAAGGTACGGCTTCCAAATCCATTTATGCCAGATACACCACAAAGAATTGTTTGTGATACTTCTCAAAAATTAGGTATACGTTTTGGTGAGACCATTAAGGCTTATATTAATAATCCTGATTTAGATGCTAAAAATCTAACATTTATACCACTTGCTATAGCAGGATGGTGTCGTTATTTAATGGCTATAGATGACGCAGGAAATAGTTTTGAATTAAGTCCTGATCCTATGCTAAAATCATTAACAAATATAATAAAAAACATTAAAATGAGTGAAACTAAAAATGTTCATGAGTACCTACCATTGATTTTATCTAATGAATCAATTTTTGGTGTTAATTTATATGAAGTAGGACTAGGAGCAAAAATTGAAGATTACTTTAAAGAATTGAGTAGTGGTAAAGGTGCTGTTCGCCTTACATTAAAAAAATATTGTAACTCCAAAATATAGAATATTAAGTATGAGTTATAGTTGGTTTAAAAATGGAAAGCTCGAAAGTGAGCTGAAATAAATCTGTTGAGATACTGCATAAGATAGATTTAATTAAAGAATATTAGAATTTTTAAGAAAAATTGCTTGAGGTGTGTTATAATATGGTGAGATAGTATATTCAAAATATAAAATAAGAGGTGTAAATTATGGAAAGAATAAAAATAGTACAAAAATTAACAGAATATGGAATAGTAGCAGTTATTAGAGCAAACTCTAAAGAAGAAGGCGTAAAAATTGTAGATGCTGTTACAAAAGGCGGAATTAATGCAATTGAAGTTACAATGACAGTACCAGGTGCAATAGACGTAATAAAAGAATTAACTGAAATATATAAAGATAATGCAGAAGTACTTATTGGAGCAGGAACAGTACTAGATCCTGAAACTGCAAGAGCATGTATTTTAGCTGGAGCAAAATATATAGTAAGCCCAAGCTTAAATCCAGAAACTATAAAATTGTGTAATAGATATAGAGTTGCTGTTATGCCAGGAATTATGACAGTAAAAGAAGCTATCGAAGCACTAGAACTTGGAGTTGAAATAGTAAAAGTATTCCCAGGAAATGTTTTTGGACCACAAATAATAAGTTCTTTAAAGGGACCATTACCACAAGCTAACTTTATGCCAACAGGTGGAGTATCACTTGATAATGTTAAAGATTGGATAAAAGCAGGCGCAGTAGCAGTAGGAACTGGTGGAGATTTAACTCGTGGAGCTAAAACAGGAGATTACAAATTAGTAACTGAAACTGCTGTTAAATTTGTTGAAGCAGTTAAAAAAGCAAGAGCGTAGAAATAATTAGGTTACATATGAATAAACAAAATATAGATAGTAAATAAATATGATATTAACTACATGGCATACCTAGGGTATGCCATGAATTTATAGGAGGCAATAACATGGGAAAATTTATAACATTCGGGGAAATAATGCTTAGACTTGCACCAGCTGGTTTTGAAAGATTTGCACAAGCAAAAGAATTTGGAGCAGTTTATGGTGGTGGAGAAGCAAATGTTGCTGTTTCACTTGCAAACTACGGTAAGGATGCATACTTTGTAACAAAATTACCAAAACATGAAATAGGTCAAGCAGCAGTAAATGAACTTAGAAAATATGGCGTAAGTTCTAGTATGATTGTACGAGGTGGGGATAGAGTAGGTATTTATTATTGTGAAAAAGGAGCATCACAAAGACCTTCTAAAGTAATTTATGATAGAGCTTATTCAGCTATTGCAGAAGCAAAAAGAGAAGATTTTAATTGGAAAGAAATATTTAATGATGCGCAGTGGTTCCATTTTACAGGAATAACACCTGCTTTATCTGATGAATGTGCAGCTATAACACTAGATGCAGTAAAGGCAGCAAAAGAAGCTGGAGTTATGGTAAGTTGTGATTTGAATTTTAGAAAAAAACTTTGGAGCAGTGAAAAAGCTGGTAAAGTAATGGGAGAAATAGTTAAGTATTGTGATGTAGTTATAGCAAATGAAGAAGATGCAGAAAAAGTCTTTGGAATTAGTGCAGCAGGAACAGACATTACTGGTGGAACAATAAACGGTGAAGGTTATAAAGAAGTTGCAAGAAAACTTACAGATAGATTTAACTTAAAGTATGTTGCAATTACTCTTCGTGAAAGTTTTTCTGCTTCAGATAATGGTTGGTCTGCAATGTTATATAACGGAAAAGATTTTTATAGTTCAAAGAAATATAGAATGCATATAGTGGACAGAGTTGGCGGTGGAGATTCATTTGGTGCTGGTCTTATATATGGTTTAACATCAGGTTTAACAAATCAAGATGCTCTTGAATATGCAGTTGCGGCTTCTTGTCTTAAGCACACTGTAGAAGGAGATTTCAATCTTGTATCAAAAGATGAAGTAGAGACACTTATGAACGGTGATGCTTCTGGAAGGGTGCAAAGATAAATATGGATGTAGTTACTTTTGGAGAGTCTATGGTCTTATTTGGTCCAGATTCTTCGGGGCCATTAAGATATGTTCAGAATTTTAATAAATCTATAGCAGGTGCTGAGTCAAATGTTGCAATAGCACTTGCAAAACTTGGACATCAGGTTGGTTGGTTTTCAAAACTTGGAGACGACGAATTCGGAAGGTACATTCAAACTACAATAAGAGGAGAAGGCGTAGATGTATCCAGAGTAATTTTTGAGCCTGGTAAAAGCACAGGCATATTATTTAAGGAAAGATTTATGCATTCTAATCCTAATGTATATTATTATAGAAAAGGGTCGGCGGCAAGTACATTGAGGCCAGAGGAATTAGATGCAGCATATATTAAAAACACAAAAATACTTCACATTACGGGTATAACACCTGCACTTTCAGAGAGTTGCAAAAAAACTTTATTTAAGGCTATAGAAATTGCAAAAAGTAATAATGTTATGGTGTCTTTTGACCCTAATATTAGACTTAAATTATGGAACCAGGAAGAGGCAGTCCCAGTTTTACTTGAAATTGCAAAACAGTCAGATATAATCTTCCCTGGCATTGATGAAGGGGAAATGCTTCTTGGTCTTACAAAACCTGAAGATATTGCACAAGGTTTTATGAATATGGGATGTAATATTGTAGCTGTAAAACTTGGAAAAGAAGGCTGTTATGTAACCGATTCAGTAAATCAACTATATGTAAATTCATATATATGTGAAAATCCACAGGATACTGTTGGTGCTGGGGATGGGTTTGCAGCAGGTTTTCTTTCAGGGATGTTAAACAAATTAGATTTAAGAGGATGCGCAGAATATGCAAATGGAGTTGGAGCCATGGCGGTCCTCGTAAAGGGAGACATGGAAGGTTATCCAAATAATGAACAACTGATGGCATTTATTGGGAAGACTAAAACAATCGAAAGATAGGGAGGAATAAAAATGAATTTAAATAAAGAGTCATATAAGGAATATAAACAGTATCCTGAAAGAGTGCTTCAATTTGGAGAAGGAAATTTTTTAAGAGCTTTTGTTGATTGGCAAATTGATAAAATGAATAAAGAAGCAGGATTTAATGGTAGTGTAGTAGTAGTTCAACCTATTGAAAATGGTTTAGTAGATAAATTAAACGATCAAGATGGTCTATATACTTTATACTTACAAGGCATGAACGACGGTAAAGCGATTGCAGAGCATTCAGTAATTAATAGCATAAGCCGTGGTGTAAATCCTTATACACAGCATGCAGAATATATGAAGATTGCTGAAAACAAAGATTTAAGATTTGTATTCTCAAATACAACAGAAGCAGGAATTGCATATGATGAAAATGATAAGCTAGAAGACATTCCTCAAAAAAGTTTCCCAGGAAAATTAACAGCACTTTTATATAATAGATTTAAATTTTTTAATGGACAAAAGGATAAGGGATTAATAATGATTCCTTGTGAACTAATTGACAGAAATGGTGATAAACTTAAAGAAATAATTCTTAAGTATGCTAAACTTTGGAATTTAGAAGGAGAGTTTGCTCTTTGGATAAATGAAGCTAACACTTTTTGTTCAACACTTGTTGATAGAATAGTTCCAGGTTACCCAAGAGATACTATAAAAGAGATAACAGAGGAACTTGGATACGTGGATAATTTAGTTGTTGTTGGAGAGCATTTTCACCTTTTCATTATAGAAGGACCAAAATGGATTGAAAATGAATTTCCAGCAAGTAAAGCAGGCCTTAATGTTATGTTCGTTGAAGCAATGGCTCCATATAGAACAAGAAAAGTAAGAATACTCAATGGATCACATACATCACTTGTACCAGTATCATATCTTTACGGTTTAAATACTGTTGCAGAATCTGTTGACCATGAAGTAATTGGTAAATTTATTCGCGATACAATTTATGAAGAAATAATTCCAACATTAGATCTTCCTAAAGAAGAGTTATCATATTATGCAAAGGTTGTTCTTGAAAGATTTATGAACCCTTTTGTTAAACATTATTTAATGAGTATCTCTTTAAATTCAATGTCTAAATATGAAACAAGAGATTTACCTTCATTATTACAATTTGTAAAAGTAAAGAATGAATTACCAAAAAGATTAGTATTTTCTTTAGCTGCACTTATGGAATTTTATAAAGGCAAAAGAGGAGAAGAAATAATCAAATTATCTGATGATGTTGATGTTTTAGAACTTTATAAAACTCAGTGGGATAAATGTGATGGAAGTGAAGTAGCGTTAAGAAAGCTTGTAACTACAATACTTGCATACAAGAAAGTTTGGAAAATGGACTTAAATGAAGTTAAAGGCTTAACAGAAGCAGTAACACATAATTTATTAAACATTGAAAAAATTGGAATTAAAGAAGCTATTAAGGAAGTTCTTTAATAACATTTAGAAAATAAAGTCCCCTACTTTAATTAGTGGGGGATAAATACTATCTCCATCTAAAGTCGTTAATATTACAGCTACGAAGATGATATCTTATGAAAGTGAGGAAATGCTTATGAAAAATGTAATACAGATAAATGAAAATGATAATATAGTAGTTGTGCTAAAAGATTTATCAAAGGGTGAAGTTATATCCATAGGCAATAAAGAAGTAACGTTAAAAGAAGATGTTAAAAGAGGACATAAGATAGCTACCCAGGATATTAGTTTGGGTGGAAATATTATAAAATATGGATTTCCTATAGGGCATTCAATTGTTGATGTGTTTAAGGGAGAATGGGTTCATACTCATAATATAAAAACAAACCTAGATGGAATAAAGGAATATACCTTTAACCAAAAGCTTATAGAAAATAGTTATAAAAATAGAAATTTGACTTTTAATGGTTATAAAAGAGAAAATGGGAATGTAGGCATTAGAAATGAGCTTTGGATAGTTCCGACTGTTGGTTGTGTAAATGGTATAGCTGATAGAATTATCGATAGGTTTAAAGAAATGGTAGGTAATTTATCTATAGATAACGTTTTAGTATTAAAACATAATTATGGTTGCTCACAACTTGGTGAGGATCATATAAGTACAAGGACAATACTTGGTGATGCAGTTAAGCACCCCAATAATGGTGGAGTTTTAGTATTAGGACTTGGATGCGAAAATAATACTATGGTAGATTTTAAAAAATCTTTGGGTAAGTTTAATGAAAAAAGAGTAAAGTTTCTGATTTCTCAAGAAGTTTCTGATGAAATACAAGAAGGAGCTAATCTGCTTGTAGAACTTTATAAAAATATGATGACAGATAAGCGCGAAGTCTGTAGTTTATCTGAACTTAAAATAGGTTTGAAATGTGGAGGTTCTGATGGATTTTCAGGTATAACTGGTAACCCTCTTGTAGGAAGATTTTCGGATTTCCTTGTAGCTCAAGGTGGAACTACAGTTCTTACAGAAGTGCCTGAAATGTTTGGAGCAGAAACCCTTCTAATGGCTAGAGCGAAAAATGAAGAGGTATTTAATAAAACTGTTCATTTAATTAATGATTTTAAAGAATATTTTATGAAGTATGATCAACCGGTATATGAAAATCCTTCACCAGGAAATAAAGCGGGGGGAATAACTACCCTTGAAGATAAGTCTTTAGGTTGTACACAAAAAGCAGGTACTGCTACTGTGGTAGATGTGCTTAAATATGGAGAAACATTAAAAGAAAAAGGACTTAACTTATTAAGTGCTCCTGGTAATGATTTAGTGGCTGCTTCTGCACTAGCATCAGCTGGTTGTCAAATGGTTCTTTTCACAACAGGTAGAGGAACTCCCTTTGGAAGTTTTGTACCTACAATGAAGATTTCAACAAACACTCAAATATTTGAATTAAAACCTCACTGGATTGATTTTAATGCTGGAAGTCTAACTCAAGATAAGACTTTAGATGATTTGAATGAAGAATTTATAGTATATATAATTAAAGTAGCTAGTGGAGAACTTGTAAATAATGAAAAGAATAATTTTAGAGAACTTGCTATTTTTAAGAGTGGAGTTACATTATAAGTCTCCATAATTGCCGTTATTGTCGCCTGATATTATGACGATAATAACGGGATTAGTTTTTTGTTATTAATGTTAATGGATATAAGTAATTTTAAAAAAATAAATTTGGAGGAGTAATAAATGATAATTAATAAATTAAGTAATGCAGAGCAATATTATGGTATATCACAAAGAATTGAAAAGGGATTAAAATATCTTAAAGATACAGATTTAGCAAATCTTGAGATAGGTAAATATGAAATTGATGGAAAAAATATTATTGCAGTAGTTTCTGAATATGAAACAAAAGACATTGAGAAGGGCAAATGGGAAGCACACAAAAAACATATTGACATACAATTTGTAGTTTCAGGAAAAGAAAAAATAGGATATGCTTATATTAATGAAATGGAAGTAAGTAGCGAATATAATGAAGAAAAAGATGTTATTTTCCTTAAAGGTGAAGGAGATATGTTATTGGTGAATGAAGGTACATTTGCTATATTTGCACCAGAAGATGTCCATATGCCAACTATTAATGCTGGAAATAGAAATCATGTTAAAAAGGTAGTTGTAAAGATTTTAGTGTAGATTTTAGTTAAATATTGCAAATATCAATAGGAGGCACTATGATATTTGTAATATTTATTAAATGAAATCTAGAATATTAGGTTTGATTGTTAAAAAAACTACAATTTAAAAATAATTATGTTAACGATAACAATTTTTATTGATTTTTAAAAAAAATAAGGTTATAATTAAAAATAGGTAATTGTTAACGTTAACACAAAGTACATTTAATCTTGGGAATGGAGGTAAAATATAGAACTTATTGTAATTGATTAAGTCTATACATCACTGCTACTAATATTGTAATAAATATAAAAAAATGGTTTATGTATGGACTTATGTAAAAAGATGTTAACGTGTGCAAAAGTAATTTAAGAATAGCATTTATTGTTTTATTTTGTGAATATAAATCATAACTAAAGAAATAATAATTGAAATGAACTTTTCGAAGAATATAATTTTAATTAACAGAAGGAGCATAAAATGAAAAAATTAACTTTAAAAGAAAAAATTTCATATGGATTTGGTGATATGGGAAATGGATTTATGTTTGACATGGGTCAATTGTATCTACTTAAGTTTTTTACAGATATTGCAGGAATTCCAGCAGCTGTTGCAGGAGGCGTCTTTTTATTTACAAAATTATTTGATGCAATAGTTGATCCATTAGCTGGAACTTTTATTGATTCAAGAAAAGGAAAACCTGGTGCAGGAAAGTATAGACAGATCATGCTTTTAGCCAGTATAATCCTTGCAATTATATCCGTATTTGTGTTTTTAGCACCTAATTTTTCACTTGAAGGTAAAATAATATACGCATATGGATCATATATGGCTTGGGGTGTTGCATACTCATTTACAAATATTCCTTATGGAACACTTGCGGCTACTATGACCCAAGATCCTCAAGAAAGAACATCACTTGCATCTTTTAGGCAATTAGGTAGTACTATGGCTTTGTTAATATCAACGGTAGTCGTAGTACCTCTTGTTGCAAAATTTAATAATCCAAACTTAGGATGGCCAGTTGCCATTGGTATTATGGCACTGTTTGGTATAGGTGCATTTTATGTAACATTTAGAAACTGTAGAGAAAATATACCAGTAGCTAAAGTAGAAACTCAAAAAATAGATTTTAAAGATATAGTAAAAACAATATTTACAAACAGACCACTACTTGTACTAATTTTAATGACAATATTCTCAATTTCAGCCTTTAACCTTAGATCAGCAATGTTATTATATTTTTGCCAGTATAATCTTGGTAACAAGGGATTAATGGCTTATGTAGGATTTGTTGCTATAGGTTGTTCATTGCTAGGGGTTGTGGCTATGCCCATATTATCAAAGAGATTTGGCAAGAAAAATACAGTTATAATCGGGTTCGCAATAAGTATTATTGCTGATTTAATAAACTTTATGATTCCACTACATTTAGTTACATTTATAATACTTCAAAGTATTGCATATTTCGGACTAAGTATTCCTAATGGAATGACTTGGGCATTAGTTTCTGATGCTATTGATTATGGTGAATGGAAAACTGGAGAAAAAAGAGGAGCTATAACTTATTCCGTATTTAATTTTTCAAGAAAAATAGCTCAGTCAGTAGCTGGATTTGCCGCTGGAATTGGTTTATCATTAACAGGATATATACCAAAGGTAGCACAAACAGCAGGTGCATTATTTGGTATAAAGGGATTACTTCTATTGTATCCAGCTTTTGCTCTTGGAATTGCAATACTTGTAATCAGTACATTATATAATTTAACAGATAAAAAATATCTTGAAATAGCAAGTGACCTTAGGAAAAGAAACTCATAGAAATAAATGGATGAAAACTATTACAAAGTATGAATTTAATGTTACAATTATATTAAGATGTTAAAAAAAAGGGGAGATTTAATATGAACTTTGATAATGATTGTTTTTATTGTGTTAAGGATGCGAGACTTACAAATTTAATGATTGAGGTATGTAAGCTTGAGGCTTCAACATTATATTTATTTAAAGAACAGACTTATAAGGGGAGATGTGTTGTAGCATATAATGGTCATAAAAGTGAAATCTTCAATCTAACTGACGAGGAACGCTCAAAATTCATGGGTGATGTGTCAAGAGTGGCCGGAGCTTTAAACAAAGCATTTTCACCTGATAAAATTAACTATGGTGCTTATGCTGATACCATGACGCATCTTCATTTCCATATAGTTCCTAAATATAAAGGTGGACCTTCTTTTGGAGGAACATTTGAAATGTCACCGAGTGACAAAGTGCTTCTTAAAGATGAAGAATATAATTTATTAATAAACAAAATCAAAGAAAATTTATAGATTACAGTATATAAATAGAAAACTTTATTTAGAAAGGACAGGCCTATTGGGGTCTGTTTTTTTTGAGCTTAAATGTTGTAATACATATTAACTAATGGTATAGTGTTAATAAGCCGTTAACGTTAACGGTAAATGATAATTTAACGACATTTCAGCGACACAGGAGATGATTTAATGGTTAGGAGGAAAATATGGTAGGCATAAAGGATATAGCAATAGAATGTAATGTTTCTGCAACTACCGTATCCAGGGCATTAAATAATAGCAAAGAGATATCTAAAAAAACAAGGGAGCTTATACTAAAGACTTGTGAAGAAAAGGGATACATACCTAATTCAACGGCTAGAAGTCTTATTCTAAATAAGACTAATATGATTGGACTTTTAATACCAGATATAACTAATCAATATTATGCATATGTGAGTAAAGGGGTTAGTTCATATTTAGAAAAAATAGGTTATGGACTTGTGCTCTGCAATAGTGATAGGAATAAAGACAATGAAAATAGGTATATTGATTTTTTAGCACAGAAAAGAGTTGATGGGATAATACTTATTCCTGTAAAGCCCAAAGCAAGTGATTATAAAAAAATTATAGCAAATGTTCCTTTAGTAATGGCAGATAATTATGTAAGGGATTTAGAAGTAAGTTATGTGGGTAATGATAATTATGTTGGTGCTAGAAAAATAGTTTCTCATATGTTAAGTCAAGGGTATAGAAAGATTGGAGTAATACTTGGTGATGAATCATCTACTGCAAGTAACGAGAGATTAAAAGGCTATAAAGATATATTAACTGAGAATAATATAGAAGTTAATAATGATATTTTATTAAACAGTAGTGCAAATTTTGAAGATGGGTTTAGACTAGCGCAAATCCTTATAAATAAAAAGGTGGATGCTATTTTTACTATAAATGATTCTGTAGCAATGGGAGTTATGAAGTATGCTCACATGAATAATATTCTAATACCAAAAGATATTGGTATCGCAGGGTATGACGATATTGAACAAGCGTCAATGTTAACGGTTCCGCTAACAACAGTTCATCAAAAAAAGTTTGAACTTGGCCAAATCGCAGCAAAAATTTTAATCGAAGAAATTAATAATCATAAGACTCTAAAACAAACAATTATATTACAACCTGAGCTTGTTATAAGAAAATCGTGTAATGAATAAACTAGAAATAATTAAATTGGTAGTCTAAGTAATAAAAATATAAAATTAATATTAGGAGGAATTGTAATGGAAATTAGATATGCAAGTCATGATGAAGATGCAAAAAGTTATGATACTACACAATTAAGGAAACATTTTTTAATCGAGGATTTATTTGTGCCGGGTGAAATAAAGATGGTTTATAGCCATATAGATAGAATAATAGTAGCGGGTATAGTGCCAACAAATAAGGCTCTTGTTTTAGAAGGAAGTAAAGCTTTAGGTTGTGATTATTTTCTTCAAAGACGTGAACTTGGAGTAATTAATATCGGTGGAGCTGGAACAGTTACTTTAGATGGTGAAAAACATGAACTAGGAGCTAGAGACGGACTTTATGTTGGTCTAGGAATTAAAGAAATTAGTTTTACAAGTGTCGACGCTAAAAATCCAGCTAAATTTTATATGAATAGTGCCACAGCACATAAAAACTATCCTACAGTAGAAATTAGTTTAGAAAAGGCTAATAAGGTCCAAGCTGGCAGTGATGAAGAATGTAATAAAAGAGTAATAAATCAATATGTTCATCCAGCAGTTTGCAAAAGCTGTCAATTAGTTATGGGAATGACAATACTTAATCCAGGTAGTGTATGGAATACGATGCCTTGTCATACTCATGATAGACGTATGGAAGTATATTTATATTTCGATATGGATGCAGATAATGTTGTGTTCCATCTCATGGGAACTCCACAAGAGACTAGACATATTGTTATGAAAAATGAACAAGCCGTTATATCTCCAAGCTGGTCTATACACTCAGGTGTTGGAACAAAAAATTATACTTTCATTTGGGGTATGGTTGGAGAAAATCAGGAATTTACAGATATGGATGCAGTTTTAACTAAAGATATAAAATAATTTAACAATAAATATTAAAAGTGATACATTGAATTTAAATTCATATGTATCGCTTTTTTTATTATGAGAATTATTAGACTGTATAAGAATTAGATAGTATAATAAAGCATGATGATGTTACATTTTATACCTTATACATAAAAATTATTAGTTGTTTTAAAGGAGCTTAAAATGAAATTAAATAAGGTAACTAGTGAAAGGTCAATAGGAGGAAAAGTTTTTAATAATTTTATACTTATTATATTACTAATGAGTATTGGTTTTGTTTTTTCTTTGTATGAAAAAAAAATAACTTCTAAGAATTACGATGATTATACAAATATAAATATTAAATTAAGCACACTTTCACTAGAATTTAGTAATAGTTGGGGTTATTTTGATATGTTTATAAAAACAAAGGATGATAGCAATATTCGAAAATATACTGACTCGAATAATAAAATAAAGAATTTATTGATTGAAATTCAACCCTACATTGAAAAAGATGAAAACAGCAGCATTTATTTAAGAAATTTAAATAATATGTATGATATTTATAAGACTGAGTCTTATCATTTAATGAGTAAGGTTATAAATTTAGAAAGGTTGGATCCAAGAAGTTATGATAAATTAACTGAAATAAAGACTTTGTTTACTTATATAACTAAACATTCTGAGTCATTACTAGTGTCATATATGCATTATAGTAATAATGAGTATTCTACTTCCGTGCAAAAGTACAATAATACAGAGAGGGGAATTTATACTGCATTAATATTTATTATATTAGTTAGTTTTGCTTTCACTATGATGGTAAGCCGAGATTTGAACAATACGATAGGTAAACTTAGGTCCTATGCGGAACTTTTAACGGAGGCAAAATGGGGGATACCAGATCTTAAAGATCAAAAATATGAAGAGCTAAATAGTCTCGCTAGGGCTTTTGATAAGATGAAATACAGTATTCGCGAATTTATTAAGGAGTTAAATGAAAAAGCTGAAATTGAAAATAGTTACCATGCGGAGAAACTTAAAAATACGCAGAAGGACAAATTAATTAAAGAAACACAATTGTCAGCATTGCAATCACAGATGGATCCACATTTTTTATTCAACACTTTAAATACTATTGGTAGAGTAGCAATGTTTGAGGATGCAGATCAAACTGTTAAACTAATAGAAGCTACTTCAAAAATATTGAGATACAATTTGGATTGTAAGGATAAGATGGTAGAATTAAAGGAAGAAATTCGTATGGTTAAAGCCTATGTTATTATACAAGAAACTAGGTTTCAAGATCAAATGAGTTTTATATTTAATATCGATGAGACTTTGGATACTGTTAAAGTACCACCGATGCTTATACAACCTATTGTTGAAAATGCAATAATCCATGGATTAAGAGAAAAAGATAAGGGCGGAATAATATATATTACGGTAGTAAAAGATAAAAATAATTTTATTTCTATAAGTATTAAGGATAATGGTGTTGGGATGGATAATGAAAAAATTGATATAATACTAAGTGATATAAAAAATAAATCAACTGGACTCGGAGTTTTTAATGTAAAAAAAAGGTTAGAACTCTATTTTAATAGGAGTGATTTATTTAAGATAGAAAGTGAAAGAGGAGAAGGGACAAGGGTAATGATTTCTATTCCTATTGATGGGGGTGAAGATATTGATAAAACTTTTAATTGCTGAAGATGAGGCTTTAGAAAGAAAGGCTCTTCGATTTCTGCTAAAAAAATATTTTTCACAAAGTATTGAGGTTGTTGGTGAGGCAAATAATGGGAGAGATGCGGTGGATATTGCACTTTTACTAAAACCTCATATTATATTAATGGATATTCATATGCCAATAATGGAGGGGCTCGAAGCCTGTAGCATTATTAAAGAGAATTATTCGCAAACTGAATTTATAATACTTACCGCTTTTAATTATTTTGATTATGCGAAGAAGGCAATACATATTGGAGTAAGCGATTACTTATTAAAGCCTTTTTCTAATGATGAATTTGTAAACTCGCTAAACAAGGTAATTAGTAAAATTAACACTAAAAATTTAATGGAAAATAAAAACAATCAATTAAAGGAAACTTATGAGAAAATTTCTCCTTATGTTGAAAAGCAAATGATTGAAAATATAGCTTATGGGGTGACATTAACTGAGGATCAATTTAATGAATATAGGAATATTTTTGAAATTGATAGTGCAAGGTTTTGTTGTTTAATATTTAATTTAAATGAAAAAAAATTGTTTGATGAGAGTATCATTGTTGTAATAAAAAATAGATTAAACATATTATTTCCAAGTATTGTAGGGGGGTTATGTTTAAATGATATTATATTATTTGTTTTTGATGAATCTGTTGGGAGTAAAGTCCTAAGTAGAGAATTTAAAAATTTGTTAAATGATTTGCGTGTGGAGTTTAAATTAAACTATGATATAACGGTATCTATAGGTACTTCTGCTGTTAATGATGGCCTTAATCAATTATATCTCGCTTATAAAGAAGCTAAGAGATGTTCTGAAAATGTAGGGTTAGATACACGACTTGGTAGTGAATTGCAAACCAATATTAGCACAGTAGGCAATGTAAATGAAGTTAATAATATTCTAAGTGGAAAAGTAATAAAGGAAGATTTAAATGGAGTAATAACTGAATTGGACACCATTTTAAGCGATTTATTGAGCATAGATGGTAGCTCTAATCTTGTGGTTTTAAAAAAAATGCTTTTACATATTATAGATAGTGTTATTGAGGATATAAATAAATTCACGGGAAAAGACTTCAAAGATTTTAGTAAGGATAAAGTCCTTGAAGAACTTATTAACTTGAAAAAAATTTCAGAATTAAAGAATTGTGTAAGTCTAGTACTAAAGGATCTTATAACTTACATATCGAGCTACAAAAGAAGTAAAAATATTGACGTGGTTGAAAAAGTTAAAGAATATATAGAAAACAATTATATGAATGATGTTAGTTTAGATAATTTAGCTCACTATATATCTATGAGTAGCTTTTATTTAAGTAGAATCTTTTCTAAGGTGGAAGGCACAAATATTAAGGAATATATAATTAAAATTAGAATGGAAAAGGCAAAGAGTATGCTAATAGAAGGAAAAAAATCAGTAAAACAAATTTCATTTGAGGTTGGATATTTAGATCAAAATTATTTTAGTAAAGCGTTTAAGAAATATACTAATATATCGCCTAAGGAGTACTGCAATTTATAACATAGAAAATATAAAAGTATACATTTGTAAATTTAAAGTTAAAAATCTCAAATATTAAATTGCATAACTTAAATAAATAAGTTAAGATAATCACAAGTAAGTACAATAATTTAAATAGATAATGGTAACGATTAACAATCGTTATATTCCCAAAATAATAATAAGGAGGAATTGAATATGATAGTAAGAAATGATGATGTTAAACTTGAGGATTTAGGTAAGGGTGTATCTCGCAAGATACTAGCACAAGTAAGCAATATAATGATGGTTGAGGTGAATTTTACAAAAGGTTCAATTGGAGAAATTCATTCACACGTACATGAACAAATTAGTTATATTTTAAAAGGAAGCTTTGAGTTAAACATCGATGGTAAAAAGGAAATAGTAAAAACTGGTGATACTTATTATATTAAGCCAAATGCTTTACATGGTGTTTTAGCATTAGAGGATGCAACTATATTAGATGTTTTTACACCTCGTAGAGAAGATTTTCTAAAATAAGTAGAATATAATATATTCCCTCATCGTCATGTATTTTAACATGATGATGAGGGAATTTTTTTAATATGACAATCGATTACATACAATCGCAAGTTATTCTTCTAGTAAAGGTTTTCATTAAATAGTATTATAGAAATATAAACAAGAAAGATTCTTAGGGGGGCAAAAATAATGAATAAAAAGAAATTTATCGCAATATTTTCATGTCTTGTACTAACTGTAGGTGTACTAGCTGGTTGTGGAACTAAAACACCAACTGCTACAAAGGATGCTGGCAAAACAGCAACTAAATCAGTTACTTTAAGATTATCAGATAATCAACCTGCAGGATATCCAACAATAATAGGAGATCAAGCATTTGCTAAAGAAGTAGAAGCTAAAACAAATGGCAGAATAAAAATAAAAGTATTTTTAGGTTCACAACTTGGAGATGAAAAAAGTACTATAGAACAACTTCAATTCGGTGGTATTGATGCGATACGTATAGGAGCTGCACCACTAGCTGAGTTTAATAAACAAATAGGCGCTTTAATTCTTCCTTATCTTTATAAGGATAAAGATCAAATGTTTAGAGTTTTAGAAGGACCAGTAGGAGAGAAAATGTTTGCTAGTTTATCAGCAGATAGCAAAATTGTAGGACTTAGTTGGGTAGATTCTGGAGCAAGAAATTTTTATAACACAAAGAAAGATATAAAAACTCCAGCTGACTTAAAAGGTTTAAAGATTAGAGTACAAGAAAGTAAACCTATGATGGATATGGTTAAGGCATTAGGCGCATCTTCTACTCCAATGGCTTATGGTGATGTATATAGTGCATTACAAACTGGTGTAGTTGATGGAGCAGAAAACAATTGGCCAAGTTATTTATCATCTAATCATTATCAAGTAGCAAAACATATCACTATTGATGAACATACAAGAGTTCCAGAAATGATAGCATTTAGTAAAATATCATGGGACAAAATATCAGCAGATGATCAAAAAATAGTAAAAGCAGCAGCTATAGTTGGTGCAAATGTAGAACGAGTTGAATGGCTTAAACAGTCTGATGCAGCTCAAGCTACAATAGTTAAAAAGGGTGGAGTTACAATTACTAAACTAACTTCTGATGAACAGGTATTATTCCAAAAAGCAGTTAAACCTATGTATGCTGCACATCCAGAATGGAAAGAAACAATTGATGCAATACTTGCAACAAAATAATTAAGATTTAATAATAGGAATCTGCTTTATGAAATATTTTATATAGATAAAGCAGGTTCCTTCACTTTATAAAAATAAAGGAGTGAAATAGAATTGAGTATATTTAAAAAGATATTAAATAAAATAGACAAGGCTATAGAATATATATGTATGGCAACATTAGTAATTTTAGTTTGTATAGTTTTCTATCAAGTATTTACAAGATATATACTTGGATTTACCCCTCGTTGGTCCGAGGAAACGGCTGTAATATTAATGATATGGTTAGGATTTATTACGACTGCAATTGGAGTGAAGGAAGGCACACATTTGAGCATTAGTGCTTTAGTTAACTTATTTCCTAAAATAGCACAGAAGGTAATATTTTATTTTGATGAATTAGCAGTAATGATTTTTGGAATAATTCTATTTATTTATGGTAAGGACTTAACTATGAGTACGATGGGTTCTACACTTCCAGCAACACAACTTCCTTCAGGTGTTTTATATGCAGTGTTACCTGTTGCAGGAATTATGATAGTTTTTTATACAATAATAAGAATTTTAAATTTAATAACAGATAAACAAAATTAGATTTGGAGGTAGATTATGGATACTAATACAATAGCGATTATTATTTTACTTGGAGTATTCTTTGGATTACTTCTAGTAAAAGTACCAATCACTTTCTCATTAGGATTGTCAGCGGTTACAACGGCTATATTTTTGCAAATTCCATTAATGTCGATTGTGCAGCAAATAGCAAAAGGAATTAGCTCCTTCTCATTAATTACTATTCCTTTCTTTATACTTGCAGGAGAGATTATGGGGCAAGGAGGTATATCGACTCGGCTTGTTAATTTTTCAAGAGTAATAGTCGGAAGAATAAGAGGTGGACTAGCAATGGTAGATGTTCTTGCTTGTTTATTCTTTGGAGGGCTTTCTGGTTCATCAGTAGCAGATACAACATCGATTGGATCTATTATGATTCCTATGATGGAAAAAGAAGGTTATGATAAAGACTTTGCAGTTTGTGTAACAGTAGCATCAGCAACGCAAGGAGTACTTGTGCCTCCTAGTCATAATCTAATTCTTTTTTCACTAGCAGCTGGAGGAGTATCAATAAGCAGTCTATTCTTAGCTGGTATTGTGCCAGGGATTTTCCTTGGATTATCAGTAATGGTATTTAGTTATTTTATGGCTTTGAAAAGAAAATATCCAGTAAGTGAAAAAATACCTTTTAAGCAAAAACTTTATATGTTAAAGGATGGTATTCTTGGACTGTTCACAGCAGTAATTATTATGGGTGGTATTATGACGGGTATTTGTACTGCTACAGAATCAGCAGCTCTTGCAACAGTTTATGCCTTTATTATTACATTCTTTGTATATAAAGATGTCCCATTATCTAGAATGGGATCCATACTTAGAAAATCATTAAAAACTATATCAATGGTTATGGGACTTATAGCAGCATCAGCAGCTTTTGGTTGGATGATTGCAATGGTTCAATTACCAGAACTTGTAACAAATGCATTAATAGCAGTATCAGACAACAGGGTAGTAATATTTTTACTTATAAATCTCATATTACTTGGACTAGGTATGATAATGGATATGGCTCCATTAATTCTTATTGCTACACCAATATTATTACCAGTAGTAGTGAAGTTTGGTATGGATCCTATTCAGTTTGGAATTGTTTTAATGTTAAATCTTGGTATAGGGTTACTTACACCACCAGTTGGTTCAACATTATTCGTAGGTTGTTCTATAGGAAATATATCTATAGAAAAAGTTACAAAAGCATTATTTCCATTCTATGGTGTAATGATTGCTGTACTATTAGTATTAACTTTTGTTCCAGGATTGTCATTAATGCTTCCTCATATGTTTAGTTAAGTTTAATGGCTTTTATCAGAAGGAAAAAATGATAAATAAAATATAAATTAAAACTAAATCCCTATAGTTACTTAAGTTTAAGTAACTATAGGGATTATATGTTTTGGAGTATGACCATAATAATTTATAAATATGTGAATAAATTAGTAACTTTATAAAATCGCATAGAATTTAAGATTGATAAGGATTATAGTAAAATGATATAGATTAATAAAAAATACAAAAATAATAAACTATATGGAGGTTATTAAATGTCATATTTGCTTAAGTCTTTAGAAAATTGTAAGTTAACATTAAACAATAGATTGGTTATGCCACCAATGGCTACGTCGAAATCAGATCAGAATGGAAAGGTAAGTAAAGATATATTAGATTATTATGATGAAAAATCTAGAGGTGGATATATCTCTCTTATTATTATTGAACATAGTTTTATAACACTCGCAGGAAAGGCTAGCGAAAGACAACTTTCTATTGCAGAGGATAGTACAATTGAAAGTCTAAAGGAATTATCTAACATTATTCATAGAAATGGATCTAAAACAGTAATGCAAATTAATCATGCTGGAAGTTCAACAAATAAAGAAATTACAGGGCTTAATCCAGTAGGCCCATCAGCTATTATAAATCCGAATTCAAGTATTGTACCAGATGAGCTTTCAATAAAGGAAATTAAAAATATAATCTTAGAATTTAAAAATGCTGCAAGGCGTGTTAAGGAATCTGGATTTGATGGTGTAGAGATTCATTCTGCACATGGATATCTTCTAAACCAATTTTTCTCTCCTTTAACTAACAAGAGAAATGACGAATATGGTGGAGATTTACTAGGTAGAATTAAAATTCATTTAGATATTATTAAAGCAGTACGTGATGTTGTTGGGGATGATTTCCCAATTCTTCTAAGACTCGGTGCTAGTGATAATATGGAGGGCGGTATTACAATTGAAGATAGCAAAATCGCTGCGGTAGCTTTTGAAAAGGCAGGTGTAGATATTCTTGATATTTCTGGAGGCTTTTGTAGATTTATTATTCCAGGTAATACTAGTCAAGGGTATTTTTCACCGTTATCGCAATCTATAAAGGAAGTTGTAGCTATTCCAGTTCTACTTACTGGTGGAATTACAAAGGTAGAAGCTGCAGAAAGTCTTTTGTCTTCGAGGAAGGCTGATCTTATTGGTGTAGCTAGGGCTATATATAAAGATTCTAAGTGGGCCCAAAAGGCCATAGAAAGCTTTAAATAGAATTTTTAAAACAAACAAATTAGTCTCTCGTATATAAATAACGGTTATTTAAGCTAAATTATGGTATAATATAAGGTGAATAGAAATCGTGCATGTATGGATAAAATAAACGAGAAACTTTTATTTGTATGTTTCCTGGATGCTTAAGAAGGAAGGAAAATAAAGATGATAATGCTTCAGAAAATATATAAACTTTGTGAATGTTTTGAAAAACAAGATAGAAAAACAGGTATTATGAAATTAATAAATAAGGGCTATAGTGAGAGTACCTCAATTAAATATTATAATATATGGAGAAGACATTATATGGATTCGAATAGTAAAGATCTTATGGTTTCAGGTATTTACATAGAAACTCGCAGAGAAAGAAAACTTCTAGAAGAGTGCACATTTTTGGAACGTCAAAGATATCTTGAAGCACTAAGTAAAGAGCAACTTATTAAGATAACACAAGCAGTTCTTAAATAATATAAAAGAATATCTATGAAACATTAAAAATATAACAGATAATTCTTAAAATAGACTAAGATATGGTCACTATAGTAAATTGAAGCATCGACCCAGGAGATGATAACATCGACCAAGGAGATGATTAAGTTACTATGGTGATTAATTTATACCTTAAAATATAACAAAAAAATTCTATAATATGGTAATAGTTTAATGAAAAAGGGAGGATTATATACATGGATGTAGAAAAATTAACGGTAAAGGTTCAACAATCATTAAATGAGGCTCAATCATTGGCTGTAAAAAATAACCACCAACAGGTAGATACGATTCATTTATTTGCAGCACTCATAGCTCAAGAGGATGGACTCATTCCTAATATATTTAGTAAAATGGGAGTGGATATAACTAGTTTAAATAATGAGATTAAAAATGAACTTGGCATAATGCCCAAAGTTACAGGGAGTGGTGCTGATAGTGGCTCTGTGTACGCTACGCGAAGACTTGATGAGGTTTTTGTCCGCGCTGAAGACGAAGCTAAAAAATTTAAAGATTCATTTATAAGTGTTGAGCATGTGATGCTTGGACTTATGGATGTAAAAACTAAAGAGATAGTAGATATATTAAAAAAATTTAATATATCTAAAGATGCTTTTTTAAGTGTGCTCTCTAGCGTTCGTGGAAATCAAAGAGTAGATAATGTTGACCCAGAAGGTACTTATGAGGCATTAGTGAAATATGGATCAAATCTTGTAGAGCAAGCTAAAAAGCATAAATTGGATCCAGTAATCGGACGTGATGAGGAAATTAGGAGGGTTATAAGAATACTTTCTAGAAGAACTAAAAATAATCCAGTGCTTATAGGAGAACCCGGAGTTGGTAAAACTGCTATAGTTGAGGGACTTGCTCAAAGAATTGTAAAGGGAGATGTACCAGAAGGTCTTAAGAATAAGATAATATTTTCTTTAGACATGGGAGCTCTTATTGCTGGTGCTAAATTTAAAGGTGAATTTGAAGAAAGACTCAAAGCAGTTCTTAAAGAAGTAGAAACTAGTGAAGGGAAAATAATTTTATTTATAGATGAAATTCACAACATTGTTGGAGCAGGTAAATCAGAGGGCTCTATGGATGCTGGAAATATGATAAAACCATTACTTGCAAGAGGAAGTCTTCATTGTATTGGAGCTACTACTTTTGATGAATACAGAAAGTATCTAGAAAAAGATAAGGCTCTAGAGAGAAGATTTCAACCAGTAACAATAGAAGAGCCTACGGTTGAAGATTCTGTATCGATACTTAGAGGTCTTAAAGAGAAATTTGAAATATACCATGGCATAAGGATTCATGATTCTGCGATTGTTGCAGCAGCAAAATTATCAGATAGATATATAACAGCAAGATTTCTACCAGATAAGGCAATTGATCTTATAGATGAAGCTTGTGCAATGATAAGAACTGATATTGATAGCATGCCAACTGAAATGGATATGATTAAGCGTAAGGTATTTCAATTAGAAATTGAGAAAAAGGCATTATCTAAAGAAAAGGATGATGCATCAAAGAAAAGACTTATAACACTTGAGAAAGAGTTAAGCAATTTAAAAGATAAAGACAATGAAATGACAGCAAAATATGAAAAAGAAAAATCTAAAATAGTTGAAATTAGAAATTTAAAAGCAGAGTTAGATGTTTCTAGAGGCGATATAGAAAAATCCGAAAGAGAGTATGACCTAAATAAGGTAGCAGAACTTAAATATGGAGTAATTCCAAAGTTAGAAGCCCAGATAAAAGAGAAAGAAGCAGATATTCATCAAAATAATGAAACTGCTATGCTTAAAGAAGAGGTAACAGAAAAGGAAATAGCACAGATAGTATCAAAGTGGACGGGTATACCTGTAACAAATCTCGAGGAAGGGGAAAGAGAAAAACTCCTAAGACTTGAAGATGATTTAACAAAGAGAGTAATTGGTCAAAAGGAAGCTGTAACTGCTGTTTCAAATGCAGTAATAAGGGCAAGAGCTGGCATGAAAGATCCTAAAAGACCTATTGGTTCATTCATATTTCTTGGACCTACTGGTGTCGGAAAAACTCAGCTTGCTAAAACACTAGCCGAAATTCTATTTGAAAGTAGTGAGAATATAATAAGAATAGATATGTCAGAGTATATGGAGAAATATTCTGTGTCAAGACTTATAGGAGCTCCACCAGGTTATGTAGGTTACGAGGAGGGCGGTCAGCTTACTGAGGCTGTTAGGCGTAAACCTTATAGTGTAGTATTATTTGATGAAATAGAAAAAGCTCACGAAGATGTGTTTAATATATTTCTTCAGATATTAGACGATGGAAGATTAACCGATAATCAGGGAAAGATAGTTAATTTTAAAAACTGTATAATTATCATGACTTCAAATATTGGAAGCGACTATCTCTTAGAAAATAAAGAAAGTGGCGGAATTGAGAAAAGCATTCGTGATAGGGTTATGAGTGAGCTCAAGTCTAAATTTAAACCAGAATTTCTAAATAGGTTGGATGATATTATATTATTTAAACCTTTAGAAACAAAGGAAATAGAAGGAATAGTTGATATATTCCTTGCAGATATTCAAAATAGGCTCAAAGATAAAAATATAACTATGAAAGTAACTACGGCTGCTAAAAAGCTAATGGCAGATGAAGGGTATGATCCAGTCTATGGAGCACGACCACTAAAGAGATACATTGAAAATGTCTTGGAAACATCTATTTCCAAAAAGATTATTAAGGGAGACATAAATGATGGTTCTGTCATTGGTGTAGATGCCAAAGATGATCAAATTGTTATAGAAAAAATAAGTAACTCAATAAAATAATATCTTGATAACTATATAATTATAAATCAGATAGAAAGCCTCAATCTTTAGAAAACATTAAAAATGAAGATTGAGGAATTTTTTATACTTAAAACAGCTCTCAATTGTAAACTAAACTAATAAAATTAGTTTACAATTGAGAGCTATTGCTTTATTATATAGTATATACCAATTGTATTGATGAGGAATATATCTATACATTAGTTATAATTTATATCTCGGATAAAATAATTACAAGAGAGGGGTATTGTATGAGAGTATTTATTAAGAGTATGGAGAAAAAGGTAAACGAGTTAAATTTGGAGGTTAGAAAAAATGTCTAAGGGAGTATTTATAGTTGGAACAGATACTGATGTTGGAAAAACTATTGTAACTGCTGGAATTATGCATGTTCTGCGAAGTAATGGATATAATGCTACTTATTTTAAGGCAGCACTTAGTGGGGCTATTGAAGTAGGCAATGAATTTATTCCTGGTGATACTAAGCTTGCTTGTGATGTGAGTAATTTGGAAGAAGTTTATGAAAATATAACGCCTTATGTTTATAAGAATGCAGTATCCCCTCATCTTGCAGCTAAAATCGAGAATAAGCCTATTCAAATAGACTTAATAAGGCAAAAATACAATTATTTAAAGGGTAAATATGATTATGTTATTGCAGAAGGTAGTGGAGGAATAGTATGTCCATTAATAGATGATGAAAGAGGAATATATACTCTTGAAAATCTTATAAAGGATTTAAATATGAGTGTTGTTATTGTGGCAAGAGCTGGTGTGGGAACAATTAACCATACGGTAATTACAGTAGAATATATAAAATCATTAGGGATTAATATCAAAGGGATTATAATAAATAATTATATAGATAATCTTATCTGTAATGACAATATTCAAATGATAGAAAAGCTTACTAAAGTGCCTGTTATAGGCAAGCTTAAACATATTGTAAACCTAAATGAGAACATGATGCGAGCTATAAGAATTAATGCAGAAAAGGCTTTTAGTATTAAGACTTTAGAAGGATGTATGGATCAATTATAAAGTGAAGGGTGAGGTAAATAAATGAATAGTTATGTAGAAAAGGATTTGAAATATATATGGCATCCATGTTCACAAATGAAGGATTATGAGGAACTTAATCCAATAGTTATTGAAAAAGGCGAAGGGGTTTGGCTTTATGATATTGATGGAAAAAGATATTTAGATTGTATATCATCTTGGTGGACAAACACTCTAGGACATAGCAATAAGAGAATTAACGAGGCTATAAAAAAGCAGATAGATAACATTGAACATGTTATATTTGCAAATTTCTCAAACAAGCCGGCTATAGAACTTGCGGAAAAGCTTGTTGATATAACACCAGACAAACTTAAAAAAGTGTTCTTTTCTGATAATGGATCCTCAGCGGTAGAAATAGCTTTGAAGATGAGTTTTCACTATAACATGCAAAAGGGAAATGCTAAAAAGAAAAGGTTCGTAGCACTAAGCGATGCATATCATGGAGAGACATTAGGCGCGTTGTCTGTTTGTGATATTGATGAGTTTAATGAAGTATACAAGCCTCTACTTTTAGATACATTTAGAGTACAAGGACCAGATTGTTATAGGTGTAAATATGGTTTTAATAGGGAGAGTTGTAATGCAGAGTGTTTTGAGGATATGGAAAAGTGCTTAACTCAAAATCATATTGATATAAGTGCAGTAATAGTTGAACCTATGGTTCAAGGTGCTGCGGGTATGAAGATTTATTCACCAATTTATTTAAAGAAGCTCCGATACTTTTGTGATATATATGATATACACATTATTGCAGACGAAATTGCAATGGGCTTTGGTAGAACTGGAAAAATGTTTGCTTGTAACCATGCTGACATAAGTCCAGACTTTATGTGTCTCTCAAAAGGGATTTCGGCTGGATATATGCCTATGTCAGTAGTTATGACTACAGATGATATTTATGATTGTTTTTATGGAGATTATAAAGAGCGAAAAACATTTATACATAGTCATACTTATTCAGGAAATGCCATGGGGTGTGCAATAGCGCTCGAGAACTTAAAGATATTTGAGGAAGACAATATTATAAAAAATAACGTAAAAAAAGGTGAGCTTATAAAAAAACTTACGCTAGAAAAGGCAGAAAGTTTAAAGCATGTAGGTGAGGTAAGAAGTATAGGGATGATAACAGCTATTGAAATAGTAAAAAATAGGGAGACAAAAGAAAGTTATCCATTGGGAATGAGAGTAGGATATGAGATTTACAAGATCGCTCTTAAAAAGGGATTAGTACTAAGACCAATAGGAAATGTACTTTATTTTATTCCACCGTATATTATAAATAAAGAAGAGATAGAATTTATGGTGAACACTTGTTTTGAAAGTATAGCCAAATATTTTGATCTCAATAAAGAATGATAAGGAGGATTAAAATAAACTTAAAGGGTATGGAATTTATGAATATTAAAAAGTTAATGTTGAAATTAAACCTATAAAGGTAGATAATTAGATATAATATGATTTTTTATATCATTTAAATATTAGCAAGTACTAAAGGAGAAAGTATATATGATTAAATACAAATGGTGTGTATGCGATATGGATGGAACATTATTAAATTCAGATAATGTTATTTCAAAGGATAATGAAGTAGCACTAAAAAAACTCCAGAAGATGGGGGTAGAAGTAATTATTGCATCTGGAAGACTGGATCTTATGGTAAAGACTTATATAAAGCAGTTAAATTTAAAAGGACCTGTCATATCTTGTAATGGTGGACTAGTTAGGAATATTGAAACAGGTGAAGTTCTCTATTCCAAGGTAATGGATAAAATTGCTGTAAAAGAGGTTACAACTTACTGTAATAACAGTGAAATAGAGTTTATTATATACACTGCTGATTTGGTGTATTCTACTAAAAACAATCGGGTAGGCAAAAGATATGCGGACCGTAATAAAATTTTATTACAAGATGAACAGATACCTATAAAATATATAGATGATAAAGTGATGGCAAATATTAATGATATAGATGCTTTTAAAGTTTTGTTAGTTTGTGAAAAACATGAGGACATTATATTACTACAAAAGCACTTTTCAAAATATGATAATCTTACAGTAGTAAGTTCTGCAACAGGGCTTTTAGATATTATGGCATCAGATATCTCTAAGGGTAAAGCTTTAGAAATATTGTCGAAAAAATCAAATGTAAGCTTAGATGAAATTATGGTTTTTGGAGATAATTACAATGATATAGAAATGTTTAAATGTGCAGGAATGCCTATAGCTATGGAAAATGCAGTAGAGGATGTAAAACTTGCGGCAAAATACATAACTAAATCTAATAATGAGTCTGGAATAGCTTATGCCATAAACAATTACATATTAAAAGAATAAATTAAGATAATAATAGTAACTAAAATAAACGCATTGTACTTAAAAGGTATGATGTGTTTTTGTTTATAGTTTATTATATAGTATATTATATTATAATAGAAGATGAATGACATATGGCATATGGCATATCATAGTATAATATATACTATGATTCGAACAGAGGAATTTTTAATAAGGAGGAGTTTTAAATGAAAAAACAACAATTTGGAGTTTTAGGTATAGCTGTCATGGGCAAAAACCTGGCATTAAATGTTGAGAGCAGAGGAATATCTGTTTGTGTATATTCAAGGAATAGAAATACCATAGATGAATTTTTAATAGAGGCAAAAGGGAAAAATATAAAGGGTGCATATTCTATTGAGGAATTCGTAAATTCTTTAGAAACTCCAAGAAAAATATTAATTATGATTAAAGCAGGATTACCTGTTGATGAAACTATAGATAAATTAATACCTTATATATCAAAGGGTGATATATTAATTGATGGCGGTAATTCGTATTTTATGGATACAATACGTAGGAGCAAAAAACTTGAAGAGTTAGGGTTTAAATTTATAGGAACCGGAGTTTCAGGTGGAGAGGAAGGAGCTTTAAAAGGACCAGCAATTATGCCTGGGGGAGAAATTGATGCTTATAAAATAGTTGAACCTATCTTAACGGCTATATCTGCAAAGGTAGATGGAGAAGCTTGCTGCACTTATATTGGAGCAAATGGGGCAGGACATTATGTGAAAATGGTCCACAATGGTATAGAGTATGGGGATATGCAACTCATTTGTGAGGCTTATGCACTCCTAAAAGGGGTAGCAGGGCTTACAAACGATGAAATTCATGACGTTTTTGAGCAGTGGAACAAAGGGGAACTTAATAGTTATCTAATAGAAATAACTAGTGAAATATTTGTCCAAAAGGATAATGAGACTGGGGAGTATATGGTTGATATTATTCTTGATAAAGCAGGGCAGAAGGGAACAGGAAAATGGACTAGTCAAAGTGCTTTGGATCTTGCAGTTCCTATACCTTCAATCACAGAGGCAGTTTTTGCACGCTGCATGTCATCATTAAAGGATGAAAGAATTTATGCAAGTAGTCTTTTAAAAGGACCGGATGTTAAATTTAAAGGGGATAAAAAAGATTTTATAGAAGCAGTAAGAAGGGCCCTTTATACAAGCAAAATATGTTCATATGCGCAAGGATTTGCACTTATGAGGGCTGCATCAAAAGAGTATAATTGGAATCTTAAATATGGGAAAATAGCTAAAATATTTAGAGGGGGTTGTATAATACGTGCACAATTCCTTAACAAAATAAATGAAGCATATGAAAATGATGAAAATCTTAACAACTTAATGTTAGATTCATATTTTAAGAATATCATTAATAGTTATCAAAAGGACTTACGATATGTAATATCAACAGCAGTAAATTTGGGAGTACCAGTACCATCATTTTCAAGTGCCTTAACATACTATGACAGTTATAGAAGTGCAAATCTTCCCGCAAATTTGCTTCAGGCGCAGAGAGATTATTTTGGAGCTCATACATTTGAAAGGGTAGATAAGGAAGGAATATTCCATCATGAATGGGTAAGCGAAACAAAGAAATAGTAAAATTCATAATAACAATGTGTTTTATTTATATACTTGTGAGAAGAGCTGTGGTCAAAAAAGCTTAGACTAATAAATTATAAAAGCTGTGAAATTGATTTCGCAGCTTTTGTAATTCAAATAATAGTAAATAGTATATCAAATTTCTAAAAATTGTTTTTTATTATTGTATAAAGATTTATAACCTAAGTTTAATGATAGAAAAACGGTTGTACAAACAGAACAACAAATTGCAATCATAATGGCTATTTGGTACATAATTGCTGTAGTTGGTAATGTACCAGAGAGCATTTGACCTGTCATCATTCCCGGTAAAAAGATTATACCCATTCCAAGCATTGAGTTTATTGTAGGAATTAATGCTGTTTCGAAAGCATTATTAGCAAATGGCTTCAATATATTTTTTGGTTCAACACCTAAATTTAGCAAAGTATTAATTTTATTCTTCTCTTTGCTTATATCATCCATGAAGGTCTTTATTGCAATGTTTACTCCAGTCATAGCGTTACCAATAATCATACCAGCGAGTGGTATAGTGTATTGGGGGTTAAATATAGATTTACCAACAACTACTGTGACAAAGAAGAGTAAAACAAAAAGCCCAGAAAATGTTAAAGAAATCCCAATTGCAATTTTAAAATTATTGTTTAAGTCTTTTCTGCTTGTAATTACTCGATGTATAGAAAATATTATCATAATTATTAAAAAAATAACAGTAAATAAGGGATTTGGATTACTAAAGACATATTGAAGTATGTAACCAACAATTATAAGCTGAATTGTCATTCTTAAACTAGCAACTAAAAGAAGTTTTGTTTGAGTAACTTTTGACTTTTTCATAATTAAAAGTACTATAATTAATAGTAGATAAATAAGTAGAAAGTGGGAAATACTTAGTTTTACAATACCTTCCATAATTACACCTCCTTAATTATTTCAATTTTATTTTCGCAAAATTCTTCAACTATAGTTTTATTGTGGCTTACAATTACAATTTCAATATTTTTAGTCTTGCAGAAATCTATTATATTTTTCATTACCCTATGCCCAGTTATTTCATCTAAAGCTGATGTTGGCTCATCTAGTAATATAACTTTTGGACATAATGATAAAAAAATTGATATATAAACTCGTTGACGTTCTCCACCAGAAAGGGTATATGCAGGTTGGTTAAGAGAAACATTTACGCAACAGAGCTGAGTTATGTAATCTATGTAATCACTGCTTGGCATAGTTTTTTGTCTTAATGAATAAAAAGTTTTGAAATTGTCTATTATGCTCTCGTTAAAAAGAAAAGGTTCTTGAGAAACTAGGCTTACTTCGCGGCGTAAATTAATGGGTTCATATGTGTCAATTGAAAGCCCTTTATATAATAATTCACCAGAATCTCCATTAATAGATTGGTTTAATAACTTTAAAAATGTGCTTTTCCCAGATCCGCTTTCTCCAACAATAAAATTAATTTTGCCTTTTTTTATTTTTATATTATTGTAAGTTAGATTGGTATTGTATATAAGGTTACTTGCCTCAAATAATAGTTCATTCATTATAATTCCTTCTTTATTCGTATTTGTTTTTTTTATTTAAGTCTATTATAACATTTAATGAATAGCTTATAAATTAATACATAATAGTCTCGGGTTTTTTTATATTATAGTAACAATTGATGAAATTAAATATATAGTGATATTAGATTATTAAAATGCAATAAAAGGTTAATTTTATAAGATTATTTAAATAATTTTTATTATAGGTTATACTGTTAAGGAAAGAAAGATCTTTTAAGGGAGAGCAGGTATGAATAAAAAAGCTTATTCAGATATTAAATATCCAATACTTGAAATAAACCTAAAAAAAGTATATGAAAATGTGAAAAGCATGGTAGAGTTATGTAACACCCAAGGTATAAGTATTGCTGGAGTAGTTAAGGGGTTTAATGCAATACCTGAGGTATCTATGCAATTCGTAAATGCAGGATGCACATATATAGCAAGTTCAAGAATGGATCAAATAATTAAACTAAAGGAATATGGGTTAAATAAACCCTTTATGATGCTTAGAATTCCGATGTTTAGTGAAATAAAAAAACTAGTTGAATTTGCACAGGTTAGTTTAAATTCTGAGATGGAAACACTTAATATGATCCAAAAGGAATGTGAATTGCAAGGAAAAAAGCATAAGGTAATTTTAATGCTTGACCTTGGAGATTTAAGAGAAGGTGTATATGACCAAGATGAAATTATTAACTTAGCAACTCACGTAGAAAAACATCTTAAAAATGTTGAATTATATGGGATTGGAACAAATCTAGGTTGTTATGGTTCTATAGTTCCAACAATTGAGAATTTAGGAAGGCTTTGCAGTATTGCTGAAATAATTGAAAGTAAAATAAAAAGAAGACTTGATATAATTTCTGGAGGTGCTACAAGTTCGCTACCGTTAATAATAGATGGTAAAATGCCTAAGAGAATAAATAATTTAAGAGTAGGAGAAGGAATATTATTAGCAGAGGATTTAGAGAAATTTTGGGGATATGATATGAAGCATATGCATAAGGATACCTTTGTATTAAAGGCACAGATTGTTGAAATAAAAAATAAACCAACACATCCTATTGGAGAAGTATTTATTGATGCTTTTGGGACTAAACCAACTTATGAGGATAATGGTATAAGGAAAAGAGCCCTACTTGCAGTGGGAAAACAGGATTTTGGATTACATGATAAGCTAATTCCACAAAAACAAGGTGTTAAAATTATAGGAAGCAGTTCTGATCACTTAATTGTAGACATTGAAGATTGTGATATAGAACCTAAATTAGGAGATATACTTGGCTTTTTAATGTATTACCCACCAATGATGTATTTAACTGAAAATCCTAGCATCCCAAAGGTTTTTATATAAGAATCTTTGGTAAAGCAAATGATATATATTGACACGAAAAAATATATATGGTATTCTTAAAAAAATCTCTTTGCACTGCATACAAATCTACAGTACAAACTGAGCAGGCGATGAACTTTAAAAAAAGTTCGTGGGGCTGGGCCTAAAAGGCAACAGGATGGTTATATACCTGTGGGACAGTTTATTGTTCTACGGTTTTTTTATACCCATTTCTAGAACATATCTGAAGATTGCAATGCAAAAGAGTTACAAGCGATTCAGGGTTTCAAAGGAAGCTGCATATATAATCCTTCTTGATGATAATTTTTCAACTATTGTAGATACAATAAAAGATGGTAGACAAATTTATGATAATATAAGAAAAGGGGTATGAAAATATGAGTTCTTCATCAAGTTCATCTAACGGCAATCGTTATAGAAGAGGAAATAATGGAAGCAATCACTATCAGAAAAAAGGCTTTTTAGGAAACTTATTTAACATGAGTGGTTCGAGAAGTGGATCTAATCGCAACTATAATAATAACAATAATTATGAAAATAACAATTTACCTATTAATAATCAACCTATGGAAAATCAAAATGGTATAGTTTGTAGGAAGTGTAATGCTCAAATACCAACTGGTTCAAAATTTTGTTTAGAATGTGGAGAAAAGGTTAATAATGTATTGTTTTGCAAGGAGTGTGGGGAGAAACTACCTTCAAATGCGAAGTTTTGCCTTAAATGTGGAAAAGGAATAAACGAGTAGAAGTATGTGGTCACTCAGTCGCAAAAAATATTTTGGGAAACAGGTTGGAAAATATATCATTGAGAAACCAATTGGTGAAGGTAAATATGGAGTGTGTTTTCTCGCAAAAACAGATACTTACGATAAGGTCGTTATTAAAAAATTTAAAAAGAGCATTTTTAAAAGAAAGATAGATAGGAATGTGTATGAAGCGGTTATATTATCAAACCTTAGAGATAATGGAATCCCAGAGTTTTTAGGAGTTATAAATCAAAAAGGCTTTTATGCGTTTGTTTTGGAATTTAAAAATGGATTAACTGTAGAGGATCTTCTTTTTAAATATAAGTACAAATTTACTAATAAAGAATTTTTTGATATAGGGTTTAAGCTGATTAAACTTATAAAATATATTCATGAAAATGGTGTAGTTCATAGGGATATAAGGATACCAAATGTTTTGATAGATAATGGAGAACTATATCTTATTGACTTTGGTTTGGCAAGATGGGTAGATAACAATAGATATCCATATGATTTAGACTTTTCTTATTTAGGTGAGTTTTTACTATATTTGCTTTACTCTTCATTTGAAACAAAAGAAAAACATAAAAAGTTACCATGGTATAAGG
This sequence comes from Clostridium sp. DSM 17811, assembly GCF_018861905.1. Taxonomy (GTDB): domain Bacteria; phylum Bacillota; class Clostridia; order Clostridiales; family Clostridiaceae; genus Clostridium_AD; species Clostridium_AD frigoriphilum. The sequence goes on along the minus strand of NZ_JAHLDU010000006.1, from coordinate 85,051 downwards.
AATTAAATCTAACAAATAAGCAAAAGTTGTTTTTAAAAAAATTATTAGGACTTGAGAAAGTCTATGAAGATATTGAGGATATTAAAATGGATTTTACAAATGTGTTTGGAGTTTAAACTATTATTAAATAAATGTTAATATTTATGAGATTTACGAGGGGAAAATTATATTATGCAAACAAGAGCTCTATTTGGATTTTTAGGTTGGGTAACAGTTATATGTTTTGGTATAGCAATTTCAAATTATTTCGTGAAATTTATTAATAAAAAATATATTGGTAAACTTGGAAAAGAAAAAAAGCCAATAGTAGATCTATATAGAAAGTTAATGAAAATAATTATTAAATATCATAAGCTAGCAGGTACAATAGCAATATTTACTGTACTTACTCATTTTATCATTGCTTTCTCTGCAGGTCGCATTAGTATAACTGGAATAGTTGCAGCATCATTTATGGTCATCATATTCTTGCTAGGTGTTTATGGTACTTTTATAAATAAAAATCGAAAAGGTATGTGGCTTAAAGTTCACCGCACTATGGCATTTATATTATTATTAGCTATAGTTATTCATATTATATAAATATTACTCAAATAACATAAATTTAAAAAATAATTACTGAGGAGAATATAAATTTGAAAGACAAGTTGGATAAAAAGTATCTTGAATGCGTATTATATGTTGTGCTAGGGGCAACCCTAATATTTATAAGTTATAATATAGTCTTTAATTTCAAAGTATTATTTACAACTACCATTGGTATAATAAATGCTATAGCTTCAATTATATCGCCACTTATTGTTGGTTGTATAATTGCTTATCTATTATATCCGTTATCAAAGATTATAAATACTTTTTTAGTTAAGTCATTAAAACTCAAATATAAGCCACATTTGATAAGTATTCTGCTAACATATTTAGTAGTGATTTTATTAGTTGTTGTACTTATTTATAGTATGTATGCAATGATTGGTGGACAAATTAGTAGCAATCAAACCTTATCTGTTATGTTTGCAACTATAACTGATTATATAAAACGATATAATGAATTTTTTGATTATATTAACAGAAAGATTACGCAGAGTGGTCTTTCACTTGATCTAAAAGGTTATTTATCTAAAGCTATAACGCAAGTATATTCCTATTTATCGGTCTCTATAAATAGCATTATTATGCTATTTACAGGTATAGGCAATATTCTTGTGAATAGTTTTATTGGCTTATTTATTTCTTTTTATTTGTTAAAGGACCATGATTTTTTTAAGAAGCTTTATATAAATTCTGTGGGACTTATAATGAGGGAAAGAAAGTTTAACAGTTTTAATAAAACTATATTTGAAATTAATGATATTATATCTAGCTTTATAAGAGGGCAATTACTGGATGGGTTAATAGTAGGCTTAATTAGCAGTATTGGACTATCAGTTATAGGACTTGATTTTGCTTTTCTTATAGGGTTAACTGCAGGTATTGCTAATATTATACCTTATGTTGGTCCACTAATTGGTTGTATTCCAGCAATTATTATTGGTCTTCTTAGTCCAAATCCAATTATGGCTGTTTGGGCAGTTCTATTACTACTTGCAGTTCAGCAACTTGATAGTGCTGTTATATCACCAAAAGTTGTAGGAGACAGTATGGGACTTCATCCAATATTCGTAATTATGGCAATAACAATAGGGGGTTCAATAGCAGGTATAATGGGAATGCTTTTATCCGTACCTATTGCTGGCATAATAAAGTTATTTATAATGAAGATTATAACAAGGCATTCAGAAGTTGGAAACGTGGAAGGTAAGTAGATACAAGATACATATGTCTATTTTAGAAATAAAGAAGGAATATTTAGAATCTTGTAGAATCTAATATTATAAAGTGTTAATTAACAGAGTTGCACTATAAGAAGTTAAAGAGATTAATGTGAAGGAGAAAAAAATGGAGAAAGATAAGAAAATTGCAGTTTTGATTGATGCTGATAATGTATCTGATAAATATATAAAGTATATCATTGATGAAATTTCGAATCATGGGACACCTACGTATAAAAGGATTTATGGAGATTGGACTAAGCCTCAACTAGCTTCATGGAAAAATGTTTTGCTTAATTATTCTATAAGTCCAATACAACAATATAGCTATACAACAGGGAAAAATTCAACAGATGCAGCACTTATAATAGATGCTATGGATATACTCTATTCAAATAACGTTGATGGATTTTGTATAGTATCTAGTGATAGCGATTTTACTAAACTGGCAGCTAGGCTTCGGGAAGCTGGTATGTATGTTATTGGTATGGGAGAAAAGAAGACTCCTACGCCTTTCATCTCTGCTTGTGAGAAGTTTAAGTATCTTGAAGTATTAGCATCTATGGCACCAAAACATACTGAGGTACCTAGTACTAAGGGAACACAAGCTCAAGAAGATTTAAAGGGTGGTATGATAAGTTCTATTAAATTAGTAGAGGCTATTAAAACCATTATAACTGAGATTTCAGATGAAGATGGTTGGGCATTTTTAGGAGAATTAGGTAGTACTCTTAATAAAAGGTATCCAGACTTTGATACTAGAAATTATGGTTATACAAAACTTACACCGTTTGTTGCATCTCTAAATATTTTTGAGATTAGGTCAACGAAAACTAGTAATCCAAGTATAAGTCTTAAATATATCAGAAACAAAGAGTAATATTGAGTTCCATAAAAAGGGTTTTACTGACAAGCGTAAATATTTTTATATAATTGAATTGTTAAAAGGGAGTAGTTATAACAATAAAGTCAACATACTGGTGTATATAACACCTGGCTTTATGACCTTAAGGGTAACGAGACTTTTAACATAATTCTTTTGAATTATGTTAAGGGTCTCGTTTTTTAGTATACAAATAGGGGGTAATTTATAATGAATAAAAAAATGCCAGTATTATTTATTGGTCACGGTAGTCCTATGAATGCAGTATTAAATAATGAATATACAGAGGCTATACGTCAATCAACTCAAAATATACCAAAGCCAGAAGCTATTTTAGTAATCTCGGCCCATTGGGAGACTGAGGGTACATTTATTACATCATCAGATGAGCCTGAGCAGATTTATGATTTTTATGGTTTTCCAGATGAACTGTATAATCTTAAATATAAGCCTACTGGATCTAAAAAATATGCACAGATTGTAGCTGAGGAACTTAAGGATTCTCATGTAATACTAACAGAAAAATGGGGACTGGACCATGGTGCGTGGGCTGTACTATCGCATTTATATCCTAAGGCTGATATACCAGTATTTCAAATGAGTCTGAATAAATTAGGGGATGAACAGTATCACTATGATCTTGGTAGAAAACTTTCGAAACTTCGTGAAAAAGGAATTTTAATAATAGGAAGTGGAGATATTGTACATAATTTAGGAATAATGGACTATGATATGAATGCAACTCCATTTGAATGGGCGTCTGAATTTGATAATTATATTTGTGATGCTATTGTAAATAGAAAGCATGATAATATTATAAATTATCAAAAAACAGGGAAAAGTGCCAAGTTATCTGTACCTACAAAGGAACACTATTTACCATTACTCTATATAGCTGGAATACAGGATGAAGAAGATGAAGTTAATTTTATATATAAGGGTATACAACATAGTTCTATGTCTATGACAAGCATAAAAATAGGATGAAAACAAGAGTGGAATAAGTGGGAAAATACGTTGAAATAGACAATAATATCATTTTGTAAAATAGTATATAAATCTAGGAGTGGAAAACATGGAAGAAAAATATAATAATTTAAAAATTGCAGAAAGAGGCGCTCGTATAAGCATTCTTGCGTACATAGTACTTTCTGCATTAAAGCTAGGAATTGGATATTTATCTAGTTCAAAGGGTCTAACGGCAGATGGACTAAATAATACAACGGATATAGTTTCTTCACTAGCTGTATTAATTGGATTAAAAATATCGCGAAAGCCTGCTGATGATGATCATCTATATGGTCATTTTAGAGCAGAGACTATGGCATCACTTATTGCCTCCTTAATTATGATAGTGGTAGGTCTGGATGTTTTATATAATGCAGCCAATTCTATTATCTTCTTTAAAGCGCAGGTTCCAGACTTAAGGGCAGCTATAGTTGGTATTGTTTGTGCTGTAGCAATATATTTTGTCTACCGATATAATAAAAAAATTGCTATTCAAATAAATAGTTCAGGGCTTATGGCTGCGGCTAAAGATAATCTTTCAGATGCCTGGGTTGGTATAGGTACAGCTGTAGGTATTATTGCTTCTCAATTTGGATTGCCTTGGGTAGATCCATTAGCTGCAGTTCTAGTTGGCATATTAATTGTAAAGACTGGTTGGGATATCTTAAGGGAGGCAACGCTTAACTTAACAGATGGTTTCGATAAAAAACAATTAGATAATATAATTGAATGCATAAATGAGGTTCCAAGAGTTAAAAAGGTTAAGGATGTCAGGGCTCGCATTAATGGAAACAATGTTTTTCTTGATATAATAGTAGTAGTTAGTGCAGACTTAAGTGTAGTTGAAGGCCACAATATCACGGAAGAAATTGAAGGAAAATTGAGAAGTGAGCTTGACATTACTGAAGCAGTGGTCCATGTAGAACCTGAAATTAAATCAGATCAAAATGGTGTAGAATAAAATCTGCACCATTTTTTTAAATTGAGAGGATAATTAATGTTCCCTTTTTCTAAATCCATTAGGAGAGACACCCAGATATTTTTTGAAAGTGGTGCAAAAATGACTTTGACTATTAAATCCAGATTTAAAAGAAATCATTTCTAATGGATAAGAAGTGTTGTCTAAGAAATCTTTTGCTGCATTAGTTCTACATATATTTATGTACTCGCAAAATTTGAATCCAGTACTCTCTTTAAAAAGATAACACAAATAGTTGCTACTGATATGAACATGGTTTGCAACTTTTTCTAGAGTTATCTTTTTTTCAATATTTGAGTGAATGTAGCTCAAAGCATGTTTTATGATTTTATTCTCAGATATTGGTTTACCCTTATGCAAAATTTCAATATAGCTTTTAATTATTTGTTTTCCTACGGAAATTAAGTCATCTTTCATATGATGAGTATCCATAAGCTTAAGATTTTGATAACATAAATCCTCCAGGTTTATTGAAGGGTTATTGCAAAAATAGGTGTATATAAAGATATTAATTGAATAGAGTAATTTTTTTAATTCATTTGTGTTATTTGATGAAGATAAAAAAACATTTATCTTGTTTGTGTATATGTTAATTGAAGTTTCTAAGTTGTCATTTCCGATGTTTAAAGCAAGGTCTGTGTGATTGAGTAAATTTTTCATAATATCTCCTTAATATTTTAAAAAAACATAGTAATAATGTTAAATAAATATAATATAAAACTATTATAATATAAATAAGAACGATAATCAATATCAATACAAAATAATATAAAATGAATTTTAAAAAATGTACATAAAATTATATATGAGGAGGAAAAGAATATGAAAAATGTAGTAGTTATTTATTGGAGTGGAACAGGGAATACAGAGGTTATGGCTGAGGGGATTGTAGATGGTGCAAAAAAAGTTGAAGATGTTAATGTTAGATTAATTAATGTATTTGATGCAAAAGCGGAGGATGTAATAAATGCAGATGCTGTGGCTTTGGGATGCCCATCTATGGGTTCAGAGCAAATTGAAGAAGGTGAAATGGAACCATTTATTGAATCGATTGCTAGTATTGTAGCAGGTAAAAGTACATTACTATTTGGTTCTTACGGATGGGGTAGTGGAGAATGGATGGATAATTGGCAAGAAAGAATGGAAGGGTATGGTGCAAAGCTTATAGCAGATGGACTTATAATTAATAATGATGCTGATAAAGAAGGCATTGAAAAGTGCATGGAAATCGGTGAACTTTTAGCAAAAGGATAAAAAGATTTAAAATAAAATTAATGGAGGATGTTTATGGGATTAGAAGAGTTAAAAGGATTACTCTCTATTGTAAATGAGTATAATGATTTGGAGTATTTGTTTTCAGTAATAATACGAAATGCGGCACCAACTATAAAAAAACATAAGATATCCTCTTTAATTAATTTTAGTAATAGTAATAGAAACTTAAACAACATATGGGAAAAATATAAAAATGAAGTGAAAGAAAAACTAGATATTGATTACTTTGAATTAAAAAAAGATACAACAAATACATTTGTATTATTTTATAATAAGGAAAAAATGGAGGTAAGTATAAAAGATAATAAAAACATGTTATTTCTAAAAAGGTTTGGATACACTGAAAATATGAATATAAAACAGTGTTTAATATTATTAGGGAAAAGATTCCAGAAAATGTGTCCTCATGAGATTGGAATCTTTTTGGGATATCCGTTAGAGGATGTAGTATCTTTTGTTGACTGTCCAAATGAGAAGTGTAAAATGGTTGGTTATTGGAAGGTATATCATGATATTGAAAAAGCTGAAATTATCTTTAATAAATATAATGAGATAAAAGCTACTATTATAAAATTAATGATAAAAGGTATGAAACCAACTGAGTTACTAAAACAAGCACAATAAATTGGTGAATTTCATATCCAGTAAATATATATAATGTTATAATTAAATAAATGAAAAAGCTGTGAAGTGTTACTTTGCAGCTTTTTTTGTTAAAGTAAAGCGTGATTTCATTTTAAATTATTAACAAATATGAGCTTTTCATATAATTAATTTGAAATTAAAATCAAAAAAACCAATAAAAACAGAATATTTCGCCAAAAGACGTAAAAATTATGTGACATTTTAGAAAAAACGAGTATAATTAATTCAATACTAATTTATGATGTTAATATAGTTATAAAATAAGTTCAAGTATGCTATAAGCTAATGGACTTTTTTATAAAAGGTAATATAGGATTGCCTTCTATAAGTTGTAATTCATAACTTTTTAAATTAAGACAGTAGGGGGTAAAAATTATGCAAGTTAAAGTTTCAAAATTTGGTGGGAGTTCATTATGTGATAGCGGACAATTTAAAAAAGTAAAAAACATTGTTTTATCAGATGATATGAGGTGTTATATTGTACCTTCAGCTCCAGGTAAGAGAAGTAAAAGTGATTATAAAATTACAGATCTTTTGTATTTGTGTCATCAACATGTTGAAAAATCTCTGCCATTCGATGAATTGTTCAAATTAATTGAAGAAAGATATATTAGTTTGTGTAGTGAATTAAATCTTTCCATTAATATGTTAGAATATTTAAGGATCCTTAAGGAAAAAATAATTGATGGTGCTTCAGAAGACTATGTTGCAAGTAGGGGAGAATATTTAAATGCATTAATGCTTGCTGAATATTTGGGGTATGAATTTGTTGATGCTGCTGAGCTTATTGTTTTTACAAAAGATGGACGATTAGATGAAAAAGCAACATACGCGTCTATAGATATTAGATTAGCAAAAGTTAAGAAAGCGGTAATTCCAGGATTTTATGGCGCGTCTAGTGATGGAAAGATAAGAACCTTTTCAAGAGGTGGTTCTGACATTACTGGGGCAATAATTGCTAAGGGGGTAGGGGCAGTAGTTTATGAAAATTGGACTGATGTGTCAGGTTTCTTAATGGCAGATCCAAGCATTGTTAATAATCCTAAACCTATTAAAGAGGTAACATATAAAGAACTTAGGGAATTATCATATATGGGGGCACATGTTTTTCATGAAGAAGCAGTTTTTCCTGTTAAGAATGAGGGAATTCCGATAAATATAAAAAACACTAACAAACCAGAAGAAAAGGGAACCTTTATTTTAAATGATAAAATAGAAGTGAAATCTGGTAATATTACAGGTATAGCAGGAAAAAAAGATTTTACAGTAATTGCTATAGAAAAGACACTTATGGATAAAGATATAGGATATTGTAGAAGGGTTCTTACAGTTCTTGAAAGTAATTGTGTAGCATTTGAGCATATGCCATCAGGGATAGATTCCATTTCACTAGTAATTGATGATTCTGAACTGGAAAATAAAATTGATAAAATATTAGAAGAGATTGAAAAACAGTGTAATCCAGATTCAATAATAGTACATCCTAATATGGCATTGATAGCAGTTGTTGGAGAGGGAATGATAAAGACCAAGGGGATATCTGCTAGAGTATTTAGTTCATTAGAAAAAGATAATATAAATATTAGAATGATAAATCAAGGGTCCAGTGAGATGAGCATAATTGTTGGCGTAGAAAACGAAGATTTCGAAAGGGCAATAAGGGCAGTGTATAAGGCATTCGAAAATTAAATCATTGAATGAGGAAGTTATATTTAAGGAGGAAATTAATATGGAAAAGGTAAAGATAGCAATTTTAGGTTTTGGAAATGTTGGAACAGGCGTATGGAAGATATTACAAGAAAACCGGAAAGAAATAATGAAACGGTCAAATTATGATATAGAGGTAGCTAAAATACTAGTCAGTGACATAAGTAAGAAGAGAGAAATTGAATTGCCTAAGGGTGTATTAACAAATAATATTGATGATATTATTAATGACGATAGTATAAAAATTGTAGTTGAACTTATTGGTGGACGTGGGCAGGCTAAGGAATATATGATAAGAGCTATGAAAGCTAAAAAACATATCGTAACTGCAAATAAATTAGTTGTTGCAAACTGGGGCGAAGAGTTATTTAAAATAGCAGAAGAAGAAAATGTCCTGTTTTATTATGAGGCAAGTGTGGCTGGTGGAATACCAATAATACGAGAAATTAATGAGAGTCTTACAGCTAACAGAATTGAACAGATAATTGGAATTATAAATGGAACAACTAATTATATATTAAGTAAAATGACAAACGACGGAATTAGTTTTGATGAGGCATTAAAAGAGGCTCAAGATAAGGGGTATGCTGAGGCCGATCCAACATCTGATGTTGATGGCTTTGATGCTGTATATAAGCTTGCTATAATGGCTTCGCTAGCATTTGGAACTAAGGTTGATCATGATTGTATTTATAGGGAAGGTATAAGAAATATAAGTGCTGTAGATATAGAATATGCGCAAAAGTTCGGTTATACAATAAAACTTTTAGCAATAGCTAAGGAAGAAAATAATAAGTTAGAGCTTAGAGTACATCCAACGTTAATACCATCAAACCACCCAATGGCAAATGTAAATGATGCGTTTAATGCGATCTTAATAAAAGGAAATGCAGTTGGAGAACTAATGTTATACGGAAAAGGAGCAGGAGATTTGCCAACTGGTAGTGCGGTTGTAGGCGATATAATATCTATACTTCGAAATAATGTAAAGCCTTCTGATTTAAAGGCTATTAGTGGTGAGGAAGATTTTAAAGAAGTGAAAAACTCGGATGAAAACGAATCAGAATTTTATATAAGGCTTAATGTTAAAGATAGGGCCGGAGTTTTAGGCGATACAGCGAAAATATTTGGAAAAAATAATGTTAGCATCACATCTCTTACTCAAGATGTAGTTCATAAAGAGTATGTATTACTAGCATTTATTACACATAAAAGTACAGAAAGAAATATAAGAGAGTCACTTAAGAAAATAAAAGAACTAGAAAATGTTAATGAAATAGAAAGCATAATAAGAATAGAATCATTTAATTAATATTATAAGATGAACAAAACAAAACAACTAACAATTTGTTAGTTGTTTTTGTAAAAAGGAGTACAAATAAATGAAAGACAAAATTATTAAGCAAGTTAATAGTATAAAAGAAAAACTATGTGAAATAAATGATTACATTTATTTTAATCCTGAATTAGGTAATGAAGAATTTAAGTCTGTTTACAAATTAACATCTTTATTATCGGAATATTCGTTTAAAGTTGAAGCTGGAATAGCAAATAGAAAAACTGCATTTAAAGCAGTATATGACAGTAATAAAAAAGGGCCGACTATTGCTTTTTTATGTGAATATGATGCACTGCCAGAAATAGGACACGGGTGTGGTCACGATATGATTGGCACAATTAGTATTGGTGCGGCGATAGGTTTAAGTAAGGTATTAAGGGAAGTAGGTGGGAAAATAGAGGTTTATGGAACTCCTGCTGAGGAAACAAATGGTGCGAAAAGTGACATGGCAAAGCAAGGTGTATTTGACAATGTTGATGTTGCTATGATAATGCATCCGTATGGTAAAACATGTAAAAGTGGGCCGTCACTTGCAATGGAAGCACTACAGTTTGAATTTACTGGGAAGTCTAGTCATGCATCAAGTTCGCCTGAAAAAGGAATTAATGCTTTGGATGCTGTTATATTAATGTTTAATGGTGTAAATGCTATAAGGCAACATGTAACGTCTGATGTAAGGATCCATGGGATTATAAGTGAAGGTGGCATCGCTGCAAACATAGTACCAGGTAGAGCAGTTGCAAAATTTTATGTAAGGGCTCTTAAGAAAAGTTACTTGAAGGAAGTAATTCAAAAGGTGAAAAATATTGCGAGCGGAGCAGCACTTATGACTGGGGCAACTCTTGAAGTTAGTTTATATGAATCGCCATTTGATGATATGAACACAAATGAAAATCTGTCTGAGACATTTAATGATAATTTGAGAAGTCTTGGTATAACAGATATTAACCCACCAGAAAATATTGGATCTTTAGATATGGGAAATGTAAGCTATATTGTGCCGTCAATTCATCCGCTACTTGGAATAGGTAATCCAAACTTAAGTTTACATACAAAGGAAATGGCTAAAGCGACAATAACAAAGCAGGCACATAATGCTTTAATTATAGGGGCTACAGCGCTAGCTCTAACAGGATATGATGTTATTACGAATAGAGATTTGCTTTCAAAGATAAAAGAAGAGTTTATTCAGAGTACAACCAATCTATAAACAAATTCATACTTAATAATTTAAATTGACACTTTTTAGCATTGAAATTAAAAAATTGATGCTAAGAAGCTTTTTTTTTACACTTAAAACTTGAATATTCATTTCAATACAGTTTATAATAAGGGAAGTGTATTAAATGTATTAAGTGTATTAAGTATATTAATCTTTGGGAGTGATAATGTGAAGAGAAGCGAAAAAATCTATGCGTATATTGCTAGAAAAACAGAAAAATTTAATCGTGAAAACTTAGAGGAGAAAATCGGTTTTAGCGCAACTGAAATATCTCAGAGTTTAGATATTTTAAGAAATAACGTAAGTATGGAATTAAATGAATTGCTTAGACAAGATAGAATAATAAAAATAAAATCTAGACCTGTGTTATACGTTGATAATGCTTGTTTAGAAAGAATTTTGAATAAAAAGTTACCAGTTGGGCCATTAGAAGTAAAAAATTTAAATGAATTATTCCTTGAAAAAAATGAAACTAGTAAGGAAGAATGTCCTTTTGATAAACTTATTGGAGCACAAACTAGTCTTAAAAATCAAATTGAACAGGCGAAAGCTGCAATACTTTATCCTCCAAATGGTTTGCACACATTAATTGTTGGTCAAACAGGAGTTGGTAAAACCTTATTTGCAAATATGATGTACAAACAAGCAAAGTATTCGAAAAAATTGGATGAAAAATCACCATTTATAGTATTTAATTGTGCTGATTATTATAACAATCCTCAACTTTTAATCTCACATCTGTTTGGACATATTAAAGGAGCATACACGGGTGCTGATAGCGAAAAGGCTGGAATTGTTGAAAAAGCAGATACAGGTATACTATTTCTAGATGAAATACACAGATTACCACCAGAAGGACAGGAAATGTTGTTTTATTTTATGGATACAGGTATGTTTAATAGATTAGGTGAGACAGAGAGAAACAGAAAATCCTGTGTTTTAATAATTGGGGCCACTACGGAGGATCCCAATTCATCACTACTAAAGACATTTGTAAGAAGAATACCCATAATTATAACTATTCCCAACTTTGATAAAAGGACAGCCAGTGATAAAGTTGATTTTATCAAATTTTTATTAGCCAATGAGGCACATAGAGTAAATAAAGTAATAAAAATTGAGGATGAAGCAGTGAAAGCAATTATTGGAAGCACATCTTATGGAAATATTGGTCAGATGAAATCAAATATCCAACTTATTTGCGCTAAGGGCTTTTTAAATAGTATCAATAATAAGGATTTTATAGAAATAGATTTTAAATCGTTGCCTTCAGATATTAAAAGTGGATTATTTTATTTAAGTGGCAAACGCAAAGAAATGGAAGAAATATCTGGATATTTAGATTCCAAGTTAATAGTTACTCCAGAAGGTCACAGTGTATTAATTGAAAAAGATCCTTATGATCCACCTTTTAATTTATACAAGATAATAGAAGATAAGGCAGCAATACTTAAAAAAGGAGGTGCGGATGAGGAATATATAAACAATTTTATTACAACTGATATTAATGTGCATATTAAATCTTTTTATAACAAGGTTAAAAGTGATGAGGATGGTAGAAGTAAAATATTAAAAATAGTAGATGAAGATATTCTTGAATTCTCAGAAGAAATAATGGACATGATTGAAAAAAAGCTTGATAAAACACTAACTGATAGATTTTTATATGCATTAAGTCTACATTTAAGTTCATTTTTAAACAGATTAAGTAATCATCAAAATCTTAAGTATAAAAATATAGAGGGCATAATAGATGATAAACGTACAGAATTTAATATTGCAGTAGACGTAAAGGGAATGGTTGAAAAAAAATATAATGTGGTTGTTCCAAAGATTGAAGTTATATATCTTACATTGTTAATCAGTTCTATTACGGAGGAACAAACAAATCAGCATGTGGCAATAATTGTAGCAGCACATGGGAGCAGCACAGCAAGTAGTATGGTTAATGTGGCAAGGCAGCTTCTAGGTGAGGGTGTAATCGAAGCAATAGATATGCCACTCGAAGTTAGTCCTACTAAAACGTTGGATGAAGTTATTGAAAAGGTTAGGGAAATAGACATGGGTAAGGGGGTCCTATTACTTGTGGATATGGGTTCACTTGTTAACTTTGAGTCTATAATAATGGAAAAAACAGATATAAAGGTTAAGACACTAGATATGGTTACCACCTCATTAGTATTAGAAGCCATAAGGAAAGCAACTATTTTAGATATGAACTTAGAGGCCTTATATAATTCTCTAAAGCAATTTAGAGGATATTCAAAGATTGAGGAAGAAGAGAAAGGTATTAATGAAGACGATACAAATAAGAAAAAGGCAATAATAACAATATGCGCAACTGGCGAGGGGACTGCAGTTAAACTAAAAGAACTTGTGGAGAACATTGTTAGAAGTACAGATGAAAAAGAAATTGAAATTTTACCAATAGGCATAAAAGACATAAAAAAGGAAATAATAAAAATAAAAAATAACTATACTATTATAGCTTCTGTTGGTATAATAAACCCTAAAATTGAAGCGGCTTTTATCTCCCTTGAAGAGCTAATTAGCGGTAATGGTGAAAATGTTTTAATGAGTATAATACAGAAAAAAAACTTTAAAATTGAAAAAGGCCATGAAAATACAGTAGTTAAGGATCTATGTGAAGACAGTTTAAATCAATTTTTAACTTATTTAAACCCTTCTAAAATAATAGGATTATTGTATCAATTCGTAAATCTTTTAGAAGAAAAAACAAAAATAAGCTTTAACAATTCAACCAAAATAAGAATAATGGTGCATGTAGGTTGTGCCCTAGAGAGAATGATAATAAAGGATGGGTTAAAGTACAAGAGGGAAAAAGCTAACATAGATTCACACTTGGTAGAGATTATTACAGGGGCAAACAAAGTATTTAAAGATGCAATAAACATAAGCTTAAATGAAGATGAAATATTATTTTTAGCAGAAATGATAGAATAGAGGGTAATATGCTGATACACTTCTCTTTTGATACACTTTTTTATAAGCGAAAAATTAAAGTTAGTATTAAAACTATAAAAGAAGTGTATCAATATAAAAAAAATAAAAAGAATTTGAAACGAAAAATGGCTATTTTAGAAGAGTTAACACAAATATAATAAATAATACACTGTTTTGGCGTGATAATTGCTATATGTAATAGTAAGACAACTTAGGTGAAAGTGTGATGAGGAGGATGATTTGCAATGAATATAGTGCTTGCAAGAATTGATGACAGATTAATACATGGTCAAGTAGCAACAATTTGGTCAAAACACACAAAATGCCAAAGAATAATTGTATGTAATGATGATGTAACAAAGGACCCAATTAGAAAGATACTTTTGGAGCAAGTTGCACCTCCGGGAATTAAATCAAGTGTTGTAGGAATTGATGAGGCAATAAGAGCTTATAATATTCCTAAATACAAAGATGATAGAGTGCTATTTCTATTCACTAATCCAACTGATGTTGTAAGAATGGTTGAAAGCGGAGTAGCCATAAAGAGTGTAAATATTGGTGGTATGTCATTTAAACAAGGAAAGAAACAAATAACTAGTGTAGTATCAGTAGATGATACAGATATTAAAGCTTTCAAAACATTAAATAAAAAAGGCATTGAACTAGAAATAAGAAAAATTTATTCAGATTCAAAAGTGGATTTAATGTCAAAACTATAAGATTTAATGGGGTTTGGTTGTAATCGTTACGATTGATTGTGATGAGCTACAATAATTTTGGTTACAGGTTTTTTTTAAAACTTTTATATAAATTTTACTGTAACAAATAAAAAATAGGAGGTATAAAAGATGGTTGGAATAATTCTTGCTAGTCACGGAGAATTTGCTAAAGGCATCTTGCAATCTGGTGCAATGATTTTCGGAGAACAAGAAAACGTAAAAGCGGTTACATTGATGCCTAGTGAAGGCCCTGATGATGTTAAAGCAAAAATGAAAGACGCAATAGCATCCTTTGACAACCAAGATGAAGTTTTATTCTTAGTTGATCTTTGGGGTGGTACACCATTCAATCAAGCGAATAGTCTATTTGAAGAACATAAAGACAAATGGGCAATCGTAGCTGGTATGAATCTACCAATGGTGATTGAGGCTTATGCTTCACGTTCTTCAATGGAATCCGCACAGGAAATTGCGGCTTATATTTTAAAACCAGCTAAAGAAGGAGTTAAAGTTAAGCCAGAGGAATTAGAACCAGTAGATAATGGTAAATCTTCTAAAGCAAACGCAGGGATTTCGAGTGCAGGTGCACCTGGATCATTCGAATATGTTTTAGCTCGTATTGATTCTCGTTTACTTCATGGACAAATAGCAACTGCTTGGTCAAAAGATGTGTTACCTACAAGAATTATTGTAGTATCAGATGCAGTAGCTAAAGATGAACTTCGTAGTAAATTGATCACGCAAGCTGCTCCTCCGGGTGTTAAAGCTCATGTTGTTCCAGTTAGTCAAATGATCAAACTTGCAAAAAATGATAAACAGTTTGGCGGACAACGTGCATTGCTTCTTTTTGAAAATCCACAAGATGTACTTCGCGCAGTAGAAGGTGGAGTACCACTTAAGACAATCAATATTGGTTCAATGGCTCACACTATAGGTAAAGTTCAACCAAACAAAGTACTTGCTTTCAATCAAGATGATATTGATACCTTCAAGAAGCTTAAAGAAGCCGGACTTACTTTTGATGTTCGTAAAGTTCCAAATGATTCAAAAGGAAATATGGAAGAAATACTTAAAAAAGCACAAGCGGAATTAAATAAATTAAAATAATCTAACTATTTAAATGAAAAAGGGGGATTAATAATCATGGATATAAATATAATCCAAATGATATTAGTCGTTATCGTGGCATTTCTAGCTGGTATGGAAGGTATCTTGGATGCATTTGATTTCCATCAACCAGTAATTGCTTGTACGTTAATCGGCTTAGTTACAGGTAACTTATTACCATGCCTAATTTTAGGTGGTACTCTTCAAATGATTGCTTTAGGTTGGGCAAACATAGGTGCTGCCGTAGCACCCGATGCAGCGCTTGCATCTGTTGCATCTGCAATTATTCTAGTTCTTGGTGGCCAAGGCACAGCAGGAGTTGGTTCAGCTATCGCTATTGCTGTTCCACTAGCAGTTTTAGGGCTATTATTAACAATTATTTGTCGTACAATTGCTACAGTGTTTGTACATTTTATGGATGCTGCCGCTGCACAAGGAGATATCAGAAAAGTTGAAATGTGGCATATTATTGCTATTTGCATGCAGGGTGTACGTATTGCAATCCCAGCAGCCTTGATTTTAGCAGTTGGTGCTGGCCCTATTCGTTCAGTACTTGAATCTATGCCTACATGGCTCACAGGTGGACTCGCAATCGGTGGTGGAATGGTCGTAGCTGTTGGTTATGCAATGGTAATCAACATGATGGCTACAAAAGAAGTATGGCCATTCTTTGCAATTGGTTTTGTATTAGCAACTATTTCACAAATTACACTTATCGGACTAGGGGCAATCGGTGTATGTGTGGCTCTTATTTACTTAAAGCTTACTAAACAAAGTGGCTCAGGTAATGGTGGAAGCTCAAATACTGGTGATCCATTAGGCGATATTATTGACACTTACTAAGAAAGGGGGGGAATACTAAAATGGTAAATAAATTAAAATTAACAAAAAAAGATCGTATTTCTGTTTGGTGGCGTTCAACTTTCATTCAAGGTTCTTGGAACTACGAAAGAATGCAAAACGGTGGCTGGGCATATACATTAATACCCGCAATCAAAAAATTATATAAGACTAAAGAAGATCGTGCAGCTGCACTAAAACGTCACTTGGAGTTCTTTAACACTCATCCATATGTGGCTTCACCAATCATTGGTGTAACATTAGCATTAGAGGAAGACCGTGCAAATGGTTTACCAATCGATGATATAACTATTCAAGGTGTTAAAATTGGTATGATGGGACCTTTAGCTGGTATTGGTGATCCAGTGTTCTGGTTTACTGTTAGACCGATTTTAGGGGCACTCGCTGGTTCTCTTGCTATGGCTGGTAACATACTTGGACCAATTATCTTTTTCTTAGCTTGGAATGCTATTCGTATGTCATTTACATGGTATACACAAGAGTTTGGTTACAATGCAGGTTCTAAAATTACTGATGATGTATCAGGTAATTTACTACAAGATGTTACAAAAGGAGCATCCATCCTTGGTATGTTCATTTTGGGATCATTAGTTAACAGATGGGTAACCGTTATATTTACACCTGTAGTATCAACCGTTAAGTTAGCTAAGGGTGCCTTCATTGTTTGGGACAAACTTCCTGCTGGAGCAGAAGGTATTAAACAAGCACTTTTGCAACAAAAAGGCGGTTTGTCATTAACTCCTGATAAGGTTACTACACTACAAAATAACTTGGATTCTTTGATTCCTGGAATTGCAGGGTTAGGATTGACATTACTTTGTATGTGGTTGCTTAAGAAGAAAGTATCTCCAATTGCAATTATTTTTGGGCTGTTCGCAGTGGGTATTGTTTTCCACTTAATCGGCTTAATGTAATATTTTATTCAACCTGGGCTTTTGGCCTGGGTTTTTTTTATTATAAGGGTTGTGCCTTACGGCACTTGATTATTTTATCTTAAGAAGGTATATTATATACTATAGTTAAGAAGTACAATGAGTTATTAATTAATAGTAATAAATAAAGAACGTATAATGGAAATAGATTTGTGTATAAATAGAAAAGAGGTAGATCGTATGGTTCAATCACTCAATACAAAGGTGGATTTAGTAATTGATGCAACATGGCTTACAGGTTCTACAGATTATGGAAAAATTATGATCGGCGACAAAGGTTTTGAGTTTTACTGTTCTCGTAATTCTCGAAAAAATGTTCAAATTCCTTGGGAAGAGGTTGACAAGGTTATTGCGTCTGTAATGCTAAAAGGAAAGTGGATTCCACGATATGCGATTAAAAATAAGAAAAATGTTAACTACATTTTTTCTTCTAAAGATCCCAAAAGAGTGCTTCGTGCTATTCGAAAATATGTTGACCCAAATAATATGGTTAATTCGTTAAGTTTTTTTGATGTTGTAAAGCGAGCGGTCAAATCGAGATTTAAGAAGAGTTGATTAACTAAAGTCTCCTGATTCTACAAGTAACGGGTTCGTTTTGAGGTGATTTTGATAAAATAACATACTAAATAACATGTTAATTAATACTATAATTAGCATGTTATTTTTTATTGGTAATGCTATATTTATCTCCATAAGATTATGGAAGTATATTTATTATGTACTATTTGATATGCTAATAATAGTTCTAATTTTTTATTAATTATTGAATAACTTTTTCTATATAATATTAAAAATATAAACATGAAGTTTAAAAATGAATAATACTGTATTAATACTAATATATACTATGGTAATAAATGGTATTTTAAAAATATAAAAAACATGTTATAATACAAGTGGTATTTTTTGATGAAAAAATTAATTTGGGGGGGCGATATGAATGGATACTATCACAAAAACAATTCCTATTATGAATATTATTGTTTTTTTTATAATGTCTAGAAAATTATATATAGTAAGCCAACATGGAAAACTTATTATAAACACAAGCAAAAATAGACGTTGGGTTACCATTAGTGCTATCTTTTGGACTGTGTTAATTATCTTCTGGTGTATATTAGGGTATCTTTACTATATGGATAACACTTATAATAATATTTTATTGGCTATATTATGGATTGAAATCTCAATTTATAATATAATAAGGGGTTCACATAGTTCAGAAATAAGAGAAAATGGAATATATGGATCAGGGAAATTCTACAAATGGTCTAAAGTTAAAAGTTATAGTTGGATATTACCAACTACTATTCATTTTGAAGTCAGTACATTTTTTAAAGTTGATTACAGTTTTGAATTTATCATAAAAGAAGAATTGATATCAAAAGTAAATGAAACTGTACAAAAATGTGTTCTTCAAAGCTGAATTAAGGGAAGTAGAAAATTTTTTAAAACTGTAATATAGAAATAAGCAGAAGGTAGTGTTAAACCTTCTGCTTATTTCTATTTTACGCCGGAGAGAGAGCATGCAAGGTTGCAGCATCATTCACATTTGAATAATTTCCTTGCAAATTTAACAGTTTGTGTTGCATCTTTTGCATAATAATCTGCGCCTATCATTTTTGCATACTCTTCATTTAGAACTGCACCTCCAACAAGAACAGTACAATCCAAATTATTGTCACGAAGCGCTTTTATTGTTTCACCCATGCTTCTAACAGTGGTGGTCATAAGTGCACTTAAACCAACTAATTTAATATTACCACTACGTACTGCCTCGACGACAATATCTTCGTGTACATCTTTACCAAGGTCTATTACATCAAATCCATAATTTTCGAGTAGAATTTTAACTATATTTTTACCAATATCGTGAATGTCCCCACGGACAGTTGCAAGAACGATTGTACCTTTACTAATCTTTTTCTCTGTACTTGCCATCATTCTTTCTTTAATTATCTGGAAAGATTTTTTTACTGTCTCTGCAGATTGTAATAATTGGGGAAGAAATATTTCTCCACTTTCATATTTTTGACCCACGATATCAAGAGATGGTATTAAATAGTTATTTACAACTTCCATTTCAGTCATAGTTTTTAGGAGTTCCTTTGTTATTTTTGAAGCTTCTTCCTTCATACCATCAATAATAATGCTCTTTAAATCTTTATTTGTAGTGATTTCTTTACTTGTCTGTTTTCCCTCAAAGGTTGAGTAAACATCTATATATTTTTTTGATGCTATATCATTATTCCATAAAACGTTAAAGGCATTAATTGTGGACATCATATCCTCAGATAGAGGATTAAGTATTGGAGCATCAAGTCCAGCAGTTAAGGCAGCAGCAAGGAAGGTTCTATTTAGGATTCCCCTTTGCGGCAAACCAAAGGATACATTACTTACCCCAAGAGTAGTCTTAACCCCTAGTGTGCTTTTAACAAGCTGAACCGCACGGATAGTTTCTTTAACCTCGCTTTGCTGAGCGGAGGCAGTTAAAACAAGACAATCTATTATAATATCTGACCTATCTATTCCGTATTCTGCTGCTCTATTAACAATTTTTTGTGCTACTTTAAGTCTACCTTCAGCTGTTGATGGAATACCATCCTCTTCAATAGTGAGCCCTATTACACAAGCACCATATTTTTTAACTATTGGAAATATTGAGTCCATTATTTCATCTTTACCATTAACAGAATTTATTAGTGGTTTTCCATTATAAATTCTAACTGCTGCTTCAATTACGTCAGGCCGTACACTATCAATTTGAAGTGGAAGATTAACAATGCTTTGTAGTTCTTTAATAGTTTCAACCATAACAGCAAGTTCGTCAATTTCCGGAAGTCCTACATTAACATCTAGTATATCTGCTCCTGCATCTCTTTGATTTATGCCTTCTTTAAGTATATAGTCCAGATTATTATTTTTTAATGCTTCTTTAAGCTTTTTTTTGCCTGTAGGGTTTATTCGCTCACCAATAACTCTTATGTCTTCTCCAAGTACCACTGTTAAGGAAGGTGAACTAACCGCTGTAAATTTTTTAACATCACGTTTTACAGGTTTCAAATTTTTTAATATACCAGATATGTCTTTTATGTGCTGACTTGTAGTGCCGCAGCAACCACCGAATATTGTAACACCCATTTCTGCCATGATTTTTGCGTATTGTGCAAATTCATGTGCATTAACATCATAAAATGCTTCTCCGTCTTTAAGTTTAGGAAGACCTGCATTAGGTTGAACTATAACTGGAACGCTTGAGTACTTGAGTATTTCTGTAATTATTGGAAGCATTTCATTTGGCCCTAGAGAACAATTTACCCCAAGAGCGTCTACTCCAAGGCTTTGAATTACATTAACCATAGTTAGAGGGTCTGTACCAGTTAATGTTCTTCCATTGTCCTGATAAGACATTGTACATATAACTGGCAGGTTACTATTCTCCTTTGCTGCAAGAATAGCCGCTTTAGCCTCATAAATATCTGACATTGTTTCAATAAGTATTAGATCTGCGCCTTCACTTGCACCAATTTTAATTTGCTCTGCAAAAGTGTCATAGGCATCATTAAATGATAATGTTCCAAGTGGCTCCATCAATTGACCTATGGGCCCAATATCAAGTGCAACAAGTTTATCTTTAGCAGCACCTCTTGCTATCCTTACAGCACTTCCAACAATATCTTCAACGCTGTATAATGTGTTTTTAAGTTTATATCTATTTGCACCAAAAGTATTGGTGGTTATGACATCACTACCTACACCTAGGTATTCTAAATGTATTTTTTCTATGATTTCTGGGTGTAAGATGTTATAACTTTCAGGCAATTCACCCCTTTTAATTCCATATTTTTGGAGCATTGTTCCCATAGCACCATCAAATAATAAAAAACCATTAAAATTTATTTTTTTATTCACAACATCCACCATCCTTTCTGAATTCACAACCTACATTTTTACAACTTGCGCATCCAGTACGCTTTTTTAAATTTTTAGCCCCACTAAGACCTATAAGTGCAGTTACAGATTTCCTTGGAAGCATTATGCTATTTTCAGTAATAGATAGTCCTATCTTTTTATATGCATCCAATACATTTAGTATTTCGACTCCATTATCAATAGCGAAGTCTCCATAACCTGGACTATATCTAGTTGTAATATATAGATTATCTTTTAATGCGTTTTTCATGATTTCATCTTGGAGTTCATCACAAACATACTCTATTGCTGTGCTTGCACAGGCATCCATGATTACACCCTTTGTTATATCAAATCTTGAGTAGTAGGCTAGTCTGCTATCCACAGCCATTCCGAGAGTAGCAGCCATAACGACGCACTTCTCGGAGTTTATTAGAAGATCTTTTATATCCTTATCTTTTAAAACTAAAGTGCTACCTAATAGAAAAAGCGAATCATTTTTTTTATCAATATCAAAAATTTCATAGACTGAACTAGCTTTGCTTATATCAATTATTTCTCTTGTGCATTCATCAATTAAATTTGTCATGCTTTTATCTATCTTTTGGTTCTTATAACCTAAATATCTTAAAACTTCGTTTTTATCGATTTCCATAGTAGCCTCCACTTAGTTTTATACTAGGATAAGGTATAAATACAATAATTGCAAATATAATATTTATTAATTACATTAAATAGGCATAGGTTTGCATTGACATTTATATCTGTATGAGTTACAATAAAAAACAATAATTTAATAAATTTCTTATTTAGAGAGGTGGAGGGACTGGCCCTATGAAACCCGACAACCGACATTTTTTTTATGTAACGGTGTCAATTCCTGCAGAACATAGTTCTGAATAATAAGAAATCAGTTTTTTACGTATAGTAATACAGAAAACTGCTTTCTTACTTGAAGGCAGTTTTTTTATAGGATTAAATTAAAAAAAATTATTAGAAAATTTGAATAATTAAAAAGATTTATACAATAACCAATAGAGGAGTGTTAATATGAAGTATATCGTAGTACTCGGTGATGGAATGGCAGATTATCCAGTTAAGGAACTAGATAATAAAACCCCTCTTCAATATGCAAAGACGCCTGCTATGGACTATATGGCAAAGCATGGTTTGCAAGGATTAGTTAAAACTGTCCC
This sequence comes from Clostridium sp. DSM 17811, assembly GCF_018861905.1. GTDB lineage: Bacteria > Bacillota > Clostridia > Clostridiales > Clostridiaceae > Clostridium_AD > Clostridium_AD frigoriphilum. Next base: position 62,494 of record NZ_JAHLDU010000006.1, on the reverse strand, counting down.
AAATGGTATGCCTGCAGGAAGTGATACAGCCAATATGACTGTTTTTGGATATGATACAGCTGTGTATTATAGTGGTCGTTCACCTTTTGAGGCAGCAAGTATGGGAATCCCAATGTTAGATACAGACGTTACATTTAGATGTAATTTGGTAACAGTGTCTGAGGGTGAGCCATATGAGGAAAAGATTATGCTTGATCATAGTTCGGATGAGATTACAACTGAGGAGGCAAGGGTATTAATAAAAGATTTAAGTGAGTATTTAGAGACTGAGTCTATTAAATTTTATCCAGGGATTAGTTATAGGCATTTAATAATATGGGACAAGGGGCCTTACTCATGGACACTTACACCACCCCACGATATACTAGGACAAAAGGTAAAAGACTATATGCCGAAAGGGATAGGTAGCGAGATATTTGATGTTATGACAAAGAAAAGTAATAAATTTTTATCAAATCACGATATAAATAAGAAGAGAGTTGCAAGAGGGCTTAAACCAGCCAACTCAATATGGATTTGGGGAGAAGGAAAAAAACCACTTCTATCTAGTTTTTATAAAAAATATAATTTAAAAGGTTCTGTAATTTCTGCAGTTGATTTAGTAAAAGGAATTGGAATGTGTGCAGGAATGGATATTATTGAGGTAGAAGGTGCCACTGGAAACATTCATACTAACTTTAAAGGTAAAGCAAAAGCAGCTCTTGAAGAATTGAAAAAGGGAAATGATTTTGTTTATGTTCATATTGAGGCTCCTGATGAATGTGGACATAGATGTGAAATAGAAAATAAATATAAAGCTATAGAGTTTATAGATAACCAGATAGTACAGGTTATTAAAGATGAGATGGAGAAATTAGGTGAAGATTATAAAATGATAATACTTCCAGATCATCCAACACCTCTATCTCTTAGGACACATACAAGTGATCCTGTACCATTTTTAATATACCAAAGCAATGATGAAAAAGAAAGTGGAAGTGACACTTATAATGAATTTACGGCGAAAGAGACAGGTTTGTATTTTCCGGAAGGATATAAGTTAATGGATTATTTTATAAAAGGCGGAAAATAAGAGCAACTAATATAAAAATTTTAAATGTAATCTATAAAAGATGAAGTGGGAGGAATAATATTATGAAGCAAATATATTATAAGAGTACTCGTGGAAATGAAAAACTAGTGAAATCAGCAGAAGCTATTGCAAGAGGTCTTAGCGAAGATGGTGGTCTTTTTGTACCAACATCAATACCAAAACTTACTGCAAGCCTTGAAGAATTAAAAGGAATGGATTATAAAAAATTGGCATTTACTATAATGAAGGAATTTTTAACTGATTATGATGAAAAAGATTTATTAGAGTCTATAGACAAGGCATATGATGAAAAATTTGATACACCAGTTATTGCACCACTAGTAAAACATGGAGAAAATTATTTTCTAGAATTATATCATGGACCAACTTTAGCGTTTAAGGATATGGCTTTATCAATATTACCTTATTTATTAAAAAATGCAGTAAAGAAATTAAACATAAATAAAGAAATGGTTATTCTTACTGCAACATCTGGAGATACAGGTAAAGCTGCACTTGAGGGTTTTGCAAATGTAGATGGTACAAAAATAATAGTATTTTTCCCACAAGAGGGTGTAAGCGAAATTCAAAAAAGGCAGATGCTAACGCAATCAGGGGATAATACCTCTGTCATAGGAATTGAGGGAAATTTTGACGACGCTCAAAATGGCGTTAAGCAGATGCTTACAGATGATAGTCTTATTAAGAGATTAGATGATAATAATAAAATGTTTTCATCAGCTAATTCAATAAATATAGGAAGGTTAATACCTCAGGTTGTCTATTATTTTTATGCATATACTCAGCTTTGTAATAAGGGTGAAATAAAAGCAGGCGAAGAGATAAATTTCTGTGTTCCTACTGGAAATTTTGGTAACATATTAGCAGGATATTATGCAAAAAAAATGGGACTTCCAATTAAAAAACTAATATGTGCTTCAAATGAGAATAAAGTTTTATTTGATTTTATAAATACAGGTACATACGATAGGGTACGTGATTTTGTAATTACAATGTCTCCTTCAATGGATATATTAATTTCAAGTAACCTTGAAAGACTTTTATATGCTATTAGTGGGGAAAATACATCAAAGATAAAGGATCTTATGGACAAGCTTAAAAAAGATGGTAAATATGAGATTGATGATAATATGAAAAAAGAGTTAAAGGACTTCTACGGAGGTTATGCAAGCGAAGAAGATACAGCAAAAGCAATAACTGCGGTTTATAAAACTACTAATTACGTAATTGATACTCATACTGCAGTCTCTTATGCGGTTTATAAAAAATATTTAGAAGAAACGAAGGATACTACAAAGACAGTTATCGTGTCTACAGCAAGTCCATATAAATTTACGCCTGATGTTATGAAATCAATAGATGCAAAATACATTGGTTTAAATGATTTTAAATTAATAAAAGAACTTAGTAAATTAACAAAAGGTGATATTCCAGTGGGTATAAAGGATTTAGAAACAAGACCTATACTTCATAAAACTGTTTGCGATAAAAATGAAATGCAAATGCAAATTGAAAAGATTCTTAATATTTAAGGAGAGATTTTCAATATTATAATAAATCAAAAAGTACAGTGGTTAACGGTACTTATATAATGGTTTAGGAAAGGAGAATTCAACATGGAAAAGGTCAAAATAGCAATTTTAGGTTTTGGTAATGTAGGTACGGGTGTTTGGAAGATTTTGTTGGAGAATAAAAAAGAAATAATGAAACGTTCAAATTATGAAATAGAGGTAACCAAAATACTTGTAAAAGATATAAATAAAAAGAGAGATATTGCAGTAGCTCCTGGAATATTAACAAATAATATTGATGATATTATTAACGATGAGAGTATAAAGATAGTTGTTGAACTTATTGGTGGAAGTAGCGAGGCTAAGGACTATATGATACGAGCAATGAAAGCCAAAAAACATATTGTAACTGCTAATAAATTAGTAATTGCAAACTGGAGCAAGGAATTATTTAAAATAGCTGACGCAGAAAATGTATTATTTTATTATGAGGCAAGTGTAGCTGGTGGAATCCCAATAATACGTGAAATTAATGAGAGCCTTACAGCAAATCGGATTGAGCAGATAGTAGGGATTATAAATGGAACAACTAATTATATATTAAGCAAAATGACTCTAGATGGAAGTAGTTTCGATGAAGCATTAAAAGAGGCTCAAGATAAGGGCTATGCGGAAGCTGATCCGACTTCTGATGTTGATGGTTATGATGCCGTATATAAGCTTGCCATAATGTCTTCACTAGCTTTTGGAACAGAAGTGGATCATGATTGTATCTATAGAGAAGGAATAAGAAATATAAGCGCCGTAGATATAGAGTATGCTAAAAAATTTGGCTATACTATAAAACTGTTAGCAATAGCAAAGGAGATAGATAACAAGTTAGAGCTAAGAGTACATCCAACCCTAATTCCGTCAACTCATCCTATGGCAAATGTAAATGATGCTTATAATGCAATTATGATAAAAGGTAATGCAGTTGGAGAGTTAATGCTGTACGGAAAAGGAGCAGGGGATCTGCCAACAGGAAGTGCAGTTGTAGGGGATATAATATCTATATTAAGAAATAATATAAAGCCAGTTGATCTAACAGAGACAGCCTGTGCGGTTGATTTTAAAGAAGTGAAAAAAGCTCGGGAAAATGAATCTGAATTTTATATCAGACTCGATTTTAAGGATAAGGCAGGGGTTTTAGGAGATACAGCAAATATATTTGGAGAAAATAATGTTAGCATTGTATCAATTACTCAAGATGTAGAGCGTGGTGATCATTCCTCACTTGCATTTATAACACATAAAAGTGAAGAAAAGAACATAAGAAATTCACTTAATAAAATAATACAATTAGATAGCGTAAATAATGTGGAAAGTATAATAAGAATAGAATCATTTAATTAGTATTAAATTAAAAAAATCCTCCTGTAAATGATATTTCATTTACAGGAGGATTTTTTGTAATATGAGGTTTATCTAATTACCTATTGCTTCGCCTTTTGAAGTGATTTTTAAATCATATATTTCAGGTGATCTATTTCCTTTAAAAGTTACACTATTTTTAAGTTCATTATAGCTTACAGTATTTGCTACTATATATAGAGGTCTATTTTTACTCTCCTCAGAAATTCTTGCAATATATTGTCCCATAATAGCCATAAAACAAAACATTAGTCCAAACATCATTAAGGAAATTGAAAGAATTAAGCCTAAGTTTAATATAGCACTTTTATCAATAATTGAGGTTACAATAGTACCAATTAATAAAACAATACCTATTAATCCAGTAAATGCTCCAAAGTAGCCAGCAAATATTAATGGTTTATAAGAAAAGGAAGTTATTCCATCAAAAGCTAATGTAAACATTTTTTTTAGGGAATATTTTGTTTCACCAGCAAATCTTTCTTTGCGTACAAATTCTACAAATGTTTGTTTATAACCAATCCAACTAACTAAACCCCTTATATATCTGTTCTTTTCTGGCATTGAGTTTAGAGCATCGCATACTTTTCTGTCTATAAGTCTAAAATCTCCAGTATCAACTGGAATATCTATACTCGTCATACTTTTTAGTAATCTATAGTAGGCAGTAGATGTAAATTTCTTAAAAAAGGTTTCGCCAACTCTTTTAACTCTTTTGCCATATACTACATCGTAACCTTCCTTCCACTTTGATATCATATCGATTATAGCTTCAGGAGGATCTTGAAGATCGGCATCTATTACAATAACAGCATCACCTATTGCCTGATTCATTCCAGCAGTTATGGCAGCTTGATGTCCAAAATTTCTTGAAAAATTTATAAGCTTTATATTCTTATCTAACCTACATATATTTTCTGTTTTATTTCTTGTTGCATCGCGGCTTCCATCATTAACAAATAAAATTTCATATTTTCCATTTGTACTATCCATAACGGATTTTAATCGTTTATAACTCTCTTCTATAACTAGTTCTTCATTATACAAAGGCACTACTACTGAATAAATAATTCCATTACTCATTACTATCATTCCCTTCGAATCAATTTTTTTAATCAATTTTCACTGTTTCTCTATAATTAAAAGTATAAGGGGAAATTGTAGCATCAGTATCAAATCAATATGTGAACTTTATGTGATAAATTCATATAAGTATTGTTTGTTTTTAAATAAAAAGGCTGCCTATGATAGGCAGCCAATTAAGCTAATGAGATAATTTTATATTTGTTAAGATCAACTTAACATTGTTAAACAATTCTAAAAATAGATACGGTTCCAATAGGTCCAACTAGACCTACCAATACTATACTAATAGGTCCACCTGAATTGTTAACAAATCTGAAAGTTTCTCCTGCTGTTGCTGCATAAATCCTATTAGAGCCAGTTATTAATGGATTTGTTGCTGTAACAGATATACCGGCAACAATTCCACGTATAGAGGATACTAAATCAACTTCTATAGAAACTGTTCCAGGATTTGGAGTAACAGCGATTTTCCAGTCAATTACATAAACACCAGTTGTATTAACTGTAAATATACCTGTTGCCGAATTATAACTTAAATCAGGTCCGACAATAGCTACATTATCATAAATAATAGTGCCTCCAACTGGAATCGATGTTCTATTTGTTGTGATGACACCATTTGCATAGGAATTAAAACTTGGACCAGTAGCTCCTGTTGGGCCAGTAGGACCAGTAGCTCCAGTAGGACCAGTAGCTCCAGTAGGACCGGTTGGGCCAGTAGCACCATTAGCTCCAGCGGCACCGTTAGCGCCAGCGGGACCAGTAGGGCCGGTAGCACCATTAGCTCCAGCGGCACCATTAGCGCCAGCAGGACCAGTAGGGCCGGTAGCGCCATTAGCTCCAGCGGCACCATTAGCGCCAGCAGGACCAGTAGGGCCGTTAGCGCCATTAGCGCCAGCAGGACCAGTAGGACCAGTGGCTCCATTAGTACCATTAGTACCATTAGTACCAGCAGGGCCAGTGGGACCAGTAGGACCAGTAGGTCCAGTTCGTCCAGTAGGACCAGTTTCACCAGTAGGACCAGTTTCACCAGTTGGGCCAGTTCGTCCAGTAGGGCCAGTAGGTCCAGTTGGGCCAGTAGGACCAGTTGGTCCAACTATACATTTCACACAATCAGGATGGCAAGGATCGCAAGGGTCGCAACATTTGTGTTTGTCACAGCAATCGTGTTTGTCATCAGAATGTTTTTTTTCTTTAATAAAATAGTCATAAGTTTCATCTTCTTTATTTTTACTCAATATAGACACCTTCCTTATTATTAATACTCTATTTATTTAAATGCTTATACTCTATTTATTTAAAATGCTTGTAATTTCTTTTATTTAGAATGCTTGTACTTTTTATTTAAAGCTTGTACTTTCTTTATATAGTATGCAGATGCTTTGTTTTGTGTTAAACATATATATTAAAAAATATAGATTAGAGTATAATCTATATTTTTTAATATATAAGTGAAATAAATATATTTATAAACTCTTTAAATATATTTTATGATTGTTTAATAACCTTTCATCATTAGGCGCAAGCTTAACCGCAAGCTCTGAAAATTCTATTGCCTTATCTATCATGTTTAAATTATAGCATCCTAAAGCTGCCAAATCATAAGGAGTATAGTCCCAAGCATTTGCATCGTTAGCAAAGGTAAATGATTTTTCTTTGATTTTTAATGCCTCAGTTGCATAATAATAAACACTAGACCAATCCGCCTCTCTGTAAGCTAGTAAAGACAGGTCTATATATGGCTCCCTCGATAAAATTGATTCACTTATTGCCTTGTAAAACCATTTTTTACCATTTAGAAATTCTCCCTTTTCACAATATGATTTTCCGATAAATCTCATAGAAGAGGATCTTTCCTCTTCCCAATTTGATGTTGGTAGTGCTAAATACTTTTTTAAGGTTGAAATACAATCATCCCAGTTACTTTCAAACATATATTCGCGGCCAAGATAATATAGATTTCTACTACTATTAGGATTTTCTTCTATAGCCAATTTTAATAATGGAAGATTTAAACTTCTGTTTTTTGATACATCTGGATAATGATTGTACACAAGGCCTTTAATATAGACTTCTTTTTCCTCTTTATCACCTATATATTCTAAAATTTCATGTGTTGGATATATCCATTTATATCCGTGTCTTGCATGAATTCTTGACCAGGTATATTGTACAGCGGGTGAGCCATCTGCATTAATGCTCCAATTATACAGATATGAACCTCTTGTGGTTTCTTTTTTCCATGAATTTTCTAGACAATCTCTCCAACCATCCTCTATAACATCATCAAGATCAGAGGATACACAAATATCTATATCGTCTGGAATAAATTTTAAACATTCATTTCTTGAGTAATCAAATCGAAATGGAGTAGCAATAAGAGAATAAACAACAGCACCTCTTTCTTTTAGCTTATTAATTGTATCATCAGTAGAGCCTGTATCTACAACTACAACAATGTCAGCGCTTTCGACATGATCCATAAAGCGGTCAACAAATTTTTCCTCGTTTTTACAGATTGCATATACACAAATTTTATATTTATTACTCATGTAAAAACCTCCAATTAAACAATTAGTTATAATACATTTCATTATATGATTATAAATAATTAGCGGTGACATAGCATTGCTCGTAATACATTACTCTTAACATGTTGAGCGTAATCTCAAAAAGAAAAAACAACCAACAAATTGTTGGCTGTTTTTACATTTGAGAATATGTTTATTAAGCATAAACATCAAGTATGTTATTACTAGTAGATTTAGAGGATTTTGTTGAAGTACTTTTCAAAAGGTCTAAACTACTATCGCTAGTCTTTGATGTTTGCTCTGCACTTGATGTTTGATCTGTTTTGCCAGATTGCTTTTGAGCAATTTGTGCTTGAACTTGTTGTATTTTAGCTTCAATAACCGAAGCTTTTGCCGTTTTTGTTTTCTCATCATCCTTGCTCGAACTAATTGCATTTAACTGAGAATTAAGAGACGTTAGTTGTGATTTAAGTGAACTTACATCACTGCTACTACTTGTACTACTTGTTGTCGCAGTTGATGTTGATGTTGATGTTGATGAAACTAATGAAATACTCATATTTTCCCTCCGTAATTATATTATGATTTTATTGTGAATATATTTGTTACATTGCATTTTCAAAAGCATTCTCAAAAGCACCTTCGATTGTTGTTTCTTGGTCCTGAGAAATTGTACCATTAGATACTAAACTATCTAATGGATTTGTTGATGTTTTATTATAGTTAGCAGAATTCGTTTTATTTGCTTTCATAGAATCTTCTAATGCTTTAAGTATGGCATCTTCTTGAGTCTGAGTAATTGTTCCAGAAGATACTAAAGTATCTAAAGTCGATGTAACTGGGTTATTTTGGGTTCTGGTCGCATTAAGTGAGGATTCAAAGGCATCTTTAACTGATGTTGCTTGGTCCTGTGTAATAGTACCTGCAGATACCAAACTATCTAATGGGTTCACAGGTTTGCTACCATAAACACCAGAAGACTTAATAGCCGCACCTGTTGATTTAAAAGCGCTTTGTATTGCATTCGATTGATCCAGGGTGATTGTTCCAGCAATTACTAAAGAATCCAAAGGATTAGTAGGTGTATTTGTTGTGACATTAGAGGTTGTACCAAGGGCTTGAAGTGCTTGTTGACTAATTTTAATTGAGTCATTTTGCGTTTCTTTTTTTTGAGCTTCAATTTTAGCGGTTGCTAAAGCTTTAAGTATTTTTTCGTTTTGGGCATATGCACTTATTGTATTTTGACTAGAGCTTATTGTATTCATATTTATCTCTCCTTTAATATGCTTGTCTGAATTTATTCCCCTAGTACTATTATCGTAACATTACACGTTTTAGTATAGTCAAATACTGTGGCAATACTGTGGCAAATATAAACGAAAATTAATTTAAAATAACATTCTTGTATACATATGGTAAAATATAAATTGAGGTGAACTAAATTCATGAATAAAAAGCTGATATATATTGCTGATGATGAAATAAATATTTGTAATATTATAAAATCATTTCTTGTTAAAGCTGGTTTTGAAGTAGAAATATTTAAAGATGGGCGTGCCATTCTTGAAGCTTTCAATGAAAGGCAGGCGGACATGCTTATAATAGATATCATGATGCCTGAAATAGATGGTTACTCTCTTTGCTCGCAAATTAGACCTATTAGTTCTGTACCAATAATAATTGTATCTGCAAAAGACACAGAGCCTGATAAGATAGCAGGCCTTACGTTAGGGTGTGACGACTATCTTACCAAACCTTTTAGCCCACTGGAACTTATTGCTAGGGTTAATAGCATTTTTAGAAGAATAAAATTGGATACAAAACATATTAGTGGGAATAGAATTATTAAGATCCAGGATGTTATAATAAATCTTGATACTAAACAAGCGGAGATTAAAGATAAGGTAATAGGCCTTACAGGAATGGAGTTATCTTTGCTTTATTATCTTGCAAATAATAAAAACAGAGCAGTTAGCCGTAGTGAATTATTAGATAAAATTTGGGGCTTTGAAAATGAAGTGGAGACCCGTGCTACTGACGATATGATAAAAAGAATCAGAAAAAAGTTAATAGATGCTGGGTCAATTCTTAAAATAGATACAATATGGGGATTTGGGTTCACCATAAAGGACAAGGAAGGCTATTATGAATAGGAACACAATAAAATGGAAAATATTTAAATATAACATTATTGTAATTGTTATGTTAATTACATTAACTACTATAATATTTAATGTGGCTGTACGAATGTATTTTAAAAAGGACATTTTGAGACAGCTAAATAAGATTGCATCAGGTACCGAGGATACAGCACTTGAACATGGACCAGATTTTTTTCCAGGACCTGAGCGAATGCCACCTCCAAGGCCCAAAAATGATAATGGCCTTTTTAAATATTATTCAATGATTGACCATTCGCTAAAGGAACCTATAAGTGTATTGAATGCGAATGTTATTCTACTTGATAAAAACAAAAATAGAATTACGCCATTTCAGGAAAACTCATCTGACATTTCCAAAGAACTTATGAGTCAATTTAAAAATGAGGTTAATAAATCTAAAACTTTTAGTTCGGAAAGATATTTAAACCTTAATTTATTGGGAACTAAGTATATAGCAATCATAAAACCCGTATTTAATAAAAATTCTTTTGGACTTGGTTGGATAATTATATATTCAAGCCTTGAAAAAATAAATCAATTACAACTTGGAATTAACTTAATTCTTTTTATTATTCTTATTTTTTCAGCCATTGTAATTGGAATATTCTCTTCTCGTTTATCAAAAAAGATATCAGATCCTTTTTCTTTACTTAACGAGTATATAAGCAACATAGCAGAGAGAAATTTTGGAAGTATTGTTGAAATGCCTATATATGATGAATTAAAAGAATTCGTAGTTAATATAAATATTATGTCAGAAAAACTTGAAGTCTATGATAAAGCTCAAAAAACTTTTCTTCAGAATGCATCACATGAATTTAGAAACCCGCTTATGTCAATTCAAAGCTATGCAGAGGGTATAAAGTATGATGTTGTGGATAAGAAAATTGCTGCTGATGTGATTGTTAATGAAAGTAAACGTATGACACATTTGGTAGAAGATTTGTTATATTTATCTCGCCTTGATGCCATAGAAGAACATTATTATTCTAATAGTATAGATATCAATGAATTAATAAGTAGTTGTATTAGACGAATGGAGGTAATTGCAAATAAAAACAATATAGTGATTACTAATAATGTTATAAGGAAAGGTAGCATGCTTATTGGTGACGAGGATAAACTCTCTCGTGCGATTGGTAATATAATTAGCAATTGTATAAGATATGCAAATAGAGTTGTAACTGTCACACTAAAAATAGTAAATAACAAGGTTGAAATTATAATAGGCGATGATGGTCCTGGAATTGATAATAAGGAACTTCCTAATATATTTGAAAGTTTTTACAAGGGCAAGAAGGGGAATTTTGGATTAGGATTATCTATTAGTAAAAATATAGTTGAAAAGCACAATGGCAAAATTACTGCTCAAAATTCAGAATTAGGAGCCTTGTTCGTAATTGAATTACCAATATTATAACTTGAAATAGATTACATTATTGGATAAGTCTAATAAAATACATTTTTATATAAAAAGATGAATAATGTAGTAGCGTATATCACTACTACATTATTCATCTTTTATTGTTAATTACTTTGCTCATTAAGTAAATGAGTTCTAAATGAGTAAAGCAAATCGATTATAACTATAAATAATACTACAGAAGCTATGATTATAAAATTGGTTGATGTGTTATATAAAAAAGGTAGATAACATACTAATGAAACAAAAGGCATTAATATGGCTATATAAAATTTCTTTGGGAAGCAAAAGGCATATAGTAGTGAAATTATATCTGCCATAAAGAAATATCTCTCATGCATTCTTGGTAACAAAAATGGAATAATTATAACAAACAACAGGGACAATTCTATAATATTATCATATTTAACAATTTTTATATATTTAATACTTACATAAAATATGATAAGAACAACCAAAAGTGTAAATACAATTCCAATATTACCTATAAGGGTTGTATTGCTAAAGATATTACTAGTGAACCATTGATACATTGAGGGAGCGTTATATGTTAAGTTTTTATATTCACTAGATTGGTTAACATAAGTGAGCAAAATATCTTTTAAAGGTCTACCCACAATTACACTAGGTATGCTTAGAGCCAAGTAGGACATAGGTAAAAGCAGTAAATGATATATTTTAATCCTATTCTTAATTAATAAGATACCAAACAATGGTAGTAAAAATATCGCTTGGAGTTTAAAAGATAATGCAATCCCATAAAATATTAATGATGTGATTGGCTTTTCACGTAAAATATAATATATAGAACCAATGACAAAGGAAGTAAATATTATATCGCATTGAGCCCATACAGATCCATTAAATATAACTGTAGGAATGAAGAGCAAAAGTCCAAAAGCTAGATAGCCAGCTTTTTCATTTCTATATGAAATATTAACAATTTTCATAACGAAAAAAGCAGCCATTATTTCAAAAACAAAAGTTATCATTTTTACATAGAATAACTTATTTATGCTTGTATATGTGCCTAGTGTTAATAAGTATAGGTATGGGGGGGCGTAATCACCAAGTGAGGTTTTTAAAGCGCTAAAGCCACCACCCGTTTTTATAGTATCAAACCATCGGCTTACAAAGGCAGTATAGTCACCACTTGTAAATGGCAAGCCATGAATTCTAACAATTAACGCCAGCCATATAATACACGCTAATATAAGAAACTTTTTAAGAAATTCTTTCTTGTTATCCATAAATATCCTCCTGAACTTATTTTACTGATTTTTGGGAATCTCCACTTGGAGGATTTCCATTAGGTTTAGTACCACTTTTATTTTTAAAATCACCTTGAGGTCTTGTACCACCTTTTTTGCCAAAATTACCTTGTGGCATTTTACCGGCTCCACCTTGAGGGAAACTACTACTTGTTGCATGGCTTGTGGTATATTTGTATGCATATACAAAGGTTCCCATCATCCCAGAAAGAGTTATTATAAGTGCTAAGACTAAGATTGATAAATTCTTTTTTATTTTCATTGATGTACCCTCATCTTTCTTGCTCCTTTAAATTGTTTAGTAAAAGCAGATTCTATATGTTTTCATACAGAATCTGCTTTTTAAAATAAGGTTAATTATAATTAATATTATTTTGTAGTATCAGCACCTTTTAAATCATATAATGCTTGAGATGTTTGACCTCCAAATTTTTGAGTCATTGAATTTGCAGTTTTTGTAGTAGTTGTTACTGCAGTTTTGCTAGTTGCAGTTGCTGTTTTAGTAGTAGCTGTTGCTGCCTTAGTAGTTGTGGTATCTTTCCATTTACTTTCTGCAACTAGTGTGCCAGCCTTTTTAGCCCATGTCATAATATCGCTAGTTGAGCCACCACCGCCACCTTGGCCTCCAATCATTACATATCTAACTCCTCCACTTTTAACTAGTGCTTTAAACTGAGCAAGTGTTATTGCTTTATCAGTTCCAAAGAAGCCCCAAGTCATTACAGATTCGCCAGTTTTAATTATTATATCTGATGCAATACCGTTAGTAGACGAAGTTACAAGGATATATTTTTCAGTTGTTTTATTAGCTAGTAAGAATTTTGTTAACTTATCATTACTAGAATCACTTAAAGAACCCATACCCATACCTGCATTTTCACTTTTACTGCTAGAAATTAAACTTAGTCCAGCAGCTGGGAATGTTCCTGATTCAGCTCCAAATAAAGTAGTTGCAGACCAAACAGTAGGGGTTATTAGTAGTCCTATTAAAGCAGTTCCTACTAATATCTTCGAAAGCTTCAAATTATTATTTTTCTTTAACTTAAGAATAATAAGTATTATTGAAGATGCATTGCATAAAATAGATAAAGCTATCATTAAAATCTTAGTAATACTAGAAGTACTGTAGAAGTAAGATAAAACAAATAACTGAAGTGCTCCATCTACAATAAGTGTTACTGGTAAGATCCAAGATTTCCATCCGCCTTCAATGTAAAGTTCCCACATAGAAACAATTCCGATTCCTGCGAGCGCCGCAATTGGTGCAGCAAGCATAGTTAAATAATAAGGATGAAATAAACCTGTTGTGAAACTGAAATATATAAATTCAGGTATTAACCACATTGACCATAATAGTAAATCTAATTTTCTCTTGTTATTAAAAGCAGGCTTGAATTTTTCTTTTAATATTGATGCGAGGAATCCAAGGACTGCAATAGGGAATAACCATATTATTTGATCAGACATACCAGTAGTAACAAACAATCTTGTAACGCTTGATACTGCGCTACCACCCATACTGCTGTTACCGCCACCACCGCCAGATTTTCCGCCTGGTCCAGCACCACTTGGCATTCCACTAGGTCTAGTTCCTGTAGGGGGAGTACCACCTTGCATTCCACCTTGAGCGTTTGTATTAGCAGAAGCGCTTGAACTGGTAGATTTTGCAGCAGAATTACTAGTAGTTGTAGTGCTTGTCTTACTTCCTTCGGTTATTTTAACTTGAGTTTTAGCTTTACCAATACCACCTCCAGTAGTACTGCTTCCAAGGCCAAGTCTTTCAAGTCCATTATGTCCAATTATAAGTTCTAATTCTGAGTTATTTGTACTACTGCCCACATAAGGTCTGTTTGCAGCAGGTATTAAATCTACAACTATTGCCCATGAGAATGAAACAACAAGTAATACAAGGGTTCCACAGATAAGATGAATTATTCTCTTTTTAAGAGAAATTGCACTTGATAAAAGATAAACTAAGTATATAGCTGGAACAATCATATAAGCTTGAAGCATTTTTATATTAAAACCAACACCTACAATAGCTAAACTTATTAGAAGATATTTAAATTTCCCTTTCTCAGCAGCTATAGAAATAAACCAACATGCGATTAGAAGAGTTAAAACAAGTAAGTTATCACAAGTGTTATTTCTACTTACTGCAACAAACATTGGTGTTGTTGCAAGAAATAAGGCTGAGAGAAGACCAGCCGTAGTTCCAAAAGATCTCTTAACAATTTTGTATATTACAAAAACCGAGATTACTCCTGCAAGAGCCTGTGGAAGAACAATACTCCATCCACTATATCCAAAGATTTTAGCAGATATTGCTTGAAGCCAAAAACCTAGAGGCGGTTTATCAATGGTCACAAAGCTTGCTGGGTCAAAAGATACGAAGAAGAAATTCTTTAAACTCATAGTCATGCTTTTTACGCCAGCAGCATAATATAGATTTGAATAACCCTCTATGCTTATATTAGCAAAATTTAAGATTGCAGATAATATTAGTACTAATGACAGTAAAATCTTTTCTTTAGTAAGTTTTATTTTTTTCATTTTAATTTGCTCCTTTTTAGAATGGTTTAACCGTAAAATAGGCCTTTCCATAATTAGTTTTAGTATATATTTTTTATCCCCCCATTTTATTTAAAATAAAGTTTGTATATTATTTCTAAGTGGACTACTTACATCTCTATAAATAAGATTATAATCATAAATTGTAGTAGTAGTATCAAATAATTATGTGAGCTTTATGTGATTATAAATTACATAAGTAAAAGCAATCAACATGACTGCTGATTGCTTTTATTTACAGAGGATACCTAATTGAAAAACTAACACCGATATCTCTATTTGTAACTTCTATCTCTCCATTATAATAATTTATAATTTTTTTACAAATGGCAAGACCAAGTCCAAATTTACCAGTCTTATCTTTATAGAAATTATCAAAAATGTGAGACAGATGTTCCTCAGGGATATTAGGGCCATCATTATAGATCTCAACTACAACAAAGTTACCTTCTTTTTTTAGGGTTACGCTAATTTTCTCTTTGGCATATCTAAGGCTATTATCTAATATATTTTCAATAGAAACCTGTATTTTATCCGCATTTCCAGTAATAATAGCTTCTCCAATGTTTAAATCCCATTGTATGTTACTATTAACTACTTCAAATCTATTTGTAATATGATAAAGTAAGCGATGCATATTAATTTCAATATTTTCAAAGTTGTTTTCTAAAACATAATCAAGAGTATTTAAATATAACATTTGTTTAACTTTCTTTTCAAGCCTTAGAGCCTCATCCCTTATTATCTGCGCATTTTGCTCCACTGATTCCACATATACACCATCAATTATTGCCTCGGCATGACTCATAATTACCATAATTGGTGTTTTTAAATCGTGAGATATGCTTTGTAGAAAGAGTTTCTCTTCTTCATCTCCACGTTTTAATTCTTTTCGCATCATATTCATAGAGTTTGCTAGTCTTCCAATTTCGTCTTCATTTTTAACATTGATAGGCTCTTCCCAATCTTTATGGGATATTCTAATGGTATAATTTTCTAGTTCCTTAAGTGGTTTTGAAATGTAGTTTGCAACCAGTTTAGCACAAAGGAAACCAATAGCTATAAATAAGACACCTATTCCAAGTACCATGTAAAGTAGTCGACTATCTTGTTTTTCAGGCACATAACTTATTAAATATGATGTTCCAGAGGTCCCATATTTAATTGAACTTATAAAGAAAATAAATTTAGTATTATTGTATGATTCTTTAACTTGTTTTTCATAAAGGGTGCCTGGTGTAATGTAACTTGCCATCCACATTTTAAGGTTCTTCTCATTTGCCCTAAAAGGTGAGTTAACGTTACCCGGGTTTTCAGGTGGTAATCCGTGGGCCTTATTTATAGTTACAATTTCAGCTTTATTATTTTTATCTTTAGTTACAATGTAATAATCGCTGTCCTTAAGATTTCTTAGCTCATCAAATCTGTTAGGAGCGTTAAATTTACTAGCTTTCAATAAAATGTCACGAGACACTTCATGAGACACTTTTAAAGCTTGAGCTATACCTGTCTCAGTTATAGTTCTAAAAGCCACAAGGTAAAAGATTGAAATACTAAAAATTATTATAAGTATTATTGCTGTAAAGGTTGTCCATATTCTCATGGTTAGTGATTTAAATTTATAATTAAATTTTTTCATGATTTGTAAACCAGTTTATAGCCATATCCATATACTGTTTCTATTGTGAACTTATCTATTTTTTTTCTTAGCCTTCTTATAACATCATCAACAACTCTATCTGAACCAAAGTAATCATCGCCCCATACATTATCTAATATCTGTTCTCTAGACACCAAATTATTTTTATTTTCAATAAAATAATATAGTAGTTCAAATTCTTTTTTAGTTAAAATAATCTCGTCGCTTCCTATAAAAACAGTTCTTTGTTTTTTGCTAATACGATATCCTGCCATGTTTAAATCATCACTTATTGATGTAACATTTATTTTAGCTGTGCTAGAAATTCTCTCTAAAAGTTTATTAGTTCTAATAATAAGCTCTCTAGGTAAAAATGGTTTTGACAAATAATCATCGCTACCAAGCTCAAGGCCAACCACCCGATCAAGTTCCTCATTTCTTGCAGACATAAAAATAACAGGAGTATTTTTATTAAAAGCCTTAATAGCTTTAATAATTTCATAACCATCAATATCTGGAAGCATTATATCTAATATCCAAAGATCAGGCATATCCTCAATTCTTGCTATTGCAGGATTACCAGTAGAAAAAGTAGTTACTTCATAACCTTCACGTTCCAAGTATTTTTCAAGTAAAAGATTTAAACTTATTTCATCTTCAACAAGATATATTTTTTTTGCCAAGTGTATCATCCTCCGATTTAATAGGTGCTAAGACCTATAATTTACAAAACAACTAAGTACACACCATATAATGCCTTATATTTTATATTCTATCATATAATTCTCAAAACATTTCTAATTATTTATGTAAAGATTATGTGTTTTTTAAATAATAAACTGAATTTTGATTGTTATGTAAGTTCGTAATATAAACTTGTTTCGTGATTAGACATATTAATCTGTAGAGTTACAGAGTATAATGGATATTATTTGGTTAATAGGAGGATGAGTTTTATGATAAAAGGAAATAAGCCAGTAACTAATCCAGAATTAGTTGATAGTATGAATAAATTTATAAACGAGAAAAGTGCGGTGAATGAACTTAATCTTATCGAGGAAATAAATAAATCACATTTAATGACACCTGTAATAATAAGTAGTGTGGTAGAAAAGGGGGTAATTCCAGAAGGAGCAACGGTTAGTTTTAAAACTATAACTAATGCAGAAAATGAATCTTATATAGTTACATTTACAGATAATGATGAATTATGTAAATGGTCAAAGGATAAGCAGGAAACACTAGCATATACATATAATGATTTGAATGGAATTGTTTTAGAAAACATAAATACGGTAAAGGGATTTGTTATAAATCCATATAATCAAATATTTATTATTACACCTGAGTTAATGTTGTACTTTTCTCAAAGAAAAGCTGAGATAGCCGCAAAAGAAGACTCTTTTAAAATTATTTAATTTAGTTGAAAGATTGGATGTGTTTTTAAATTGATAACAGACATGACGAAGGGAAATATACCTAAACATTTAGTTGGGTTTGCAATACCTTTAATACTTGGAAACCTTTTTCAACTTAGTTATAATGCAGCAGACTCTATTATAGTGGGTCGTTATGTTGGCACAAATGCATTAGCAGCGGTCGGTACTGCCAATCCTATTATGAACATTGCAATGTTTTTTATTATAGGAATTTGCATGGGAGCTTCTGTATTAATGAGTGAATATTTTGGACAAGGCGATAAAAAAAAGCTTAAACGTGAAATATCTACAACTTTTATAGCTGGTTTTATTTTTACAGTGATTATTATAATTGTTTGCATTATTTTGACTAGGCCAATTCTTCTAATGATAAATACTCCAATTGAAATATTAGCAGATGCAACAAGTTACTTAAGAATAATATTTTGTGGATTAGTTTTTACATTCTTATACAATGTTTATGCTGCGACTCTTCGTAGTATGGGAGATTCAAAAACGCCATTATTATTTTTAATAATATCTTCAGTTTTAAATGTAGTCATGGATATTATTTTTGTAGTGTATTTGCATATGGGGGTTAATGGAGCAGCAATAGCAACGGTTACTGCAGAAGTAATTGCGAGCGTTCTTTGTATTTCATATGCTTATAGGAAATTCCCAATACTTAGATTTTCAAGAAAAGAACTTATTATAGATAGCGCTTTACTTAAAATTACAATTAACTATAGTTGGGTTACCGCTATGCAACAGACATGCCTTTATGTTGGAAAAGTATTTGTTCAAGGAGCAGTTAATCCTCTAGGAGTAGAATCTATTGCTACATTTAATGCAGTAAACCGTGTAGATGATTTTGCTTTTGCACCAGAACAAAGCATTAGTAACGGAATGACTACCTTTCTCGCTCAGAATAGAGGAGCTAAAAAAAATGAACGTATAAAGCAAGGCTTTTGGTATGGAATGAAGATTGAGTCCTTATATTGGCTTTTGCTTTTAGTGGTAATATACTTTGGAGCTCCACATATAATGAATTTATTTGTCCCAGAAAAAAATTCGAAAGTAGTAGAACTTGGAGTAAGGTATCTTGAAATGATGGCATTTTTTTATTTGCTTCCAAGTTGGACAAATGGAATACAAGGATATTTCAGAGGAATGGGAGATTTAAAGGTTACATTACGGTCAACGTTTATACAAATGGTTGGAAGAGTGTCATTTACATACTTATTGGCTCCTAAATATGGTATTGTAGGGGTAGCCCTAGCCTGCCTTGCTGGATGGATTATTATGCTAGCATATGAAGTTCCGCTTTGCATTAAACACAGAAAAAACTATAGATGCTAAAATAATTATTACTAAAATGTTTATACTGAAACAAGTTTTTGAATTTACGGGAGGGAAATATGGTAGAAAGTTTAATTAACATGGTAATTTTAGTTATGGGTAAATTGGGGTATTTAGGTGTTTTTGTATTTATGGCTCTTGAAAGCGCCTGTATTCCAATACCTAGTGAGGCAATACTTCCTTTTGGTGGTTATTTAAGCTATATAGGAAGACTGAGCATAATCCCAACTATAATTATAGGAACGCTTGGAGGAACATTTGGTTCAATCTTAGCTTATTATTTAGGTAAATTAGGTGGAAGACCTTTAGTTGAGAAATATGCATCTTATTTGCATTTATCAAAATCGAGTTTAGATAAAAGTGATGTATACTTTAAAAAATATGGAGAGAAAATTGTATTTTATTCAAGGCTACTTCCTATCGTAAGAACTTTTATTTCGCTCCCAGCAGGGATAAGTAATATGGACTTTAAAAAGTTCACAGTGTATACTTTTTTTGGTTCATTAATTTGGAGTACTTTACTTGGGTTTACTGGTTATTACATGGGGGCAAAGTGGGTTATAATTAGGCCATGGTTTCATTATGCAGATATTGTTATGGTAATTGTAATAGTAGGACTTATAGGATACAAATTAATGACAATAAAAAAAGTGAAAAAATCGTAAATTAAAGATTATAATATAGACTAAAATTTAATATGAGGGAGTTATAGATGAAGAAGTTATTCAAAAACTATAAATCAACAATTATTCTTTTAGGGTCAGTTATACTTGGAGGGATTATAGGGATTGTAATGGGACCAAAATCTTCTGTATTAGAACCTTTTGGAAAATTATTTATAAATCTAATGTTTATGATTTTGGTCCCATTAGTATTTTTTAGTGTTTCTTCTGCTATGGCGAATATTAGTGGAATGAAAAGACTAGGTAAAATTATGGGAAGTATTATGTTGGTTTTTTTATCTACAGCACTTATTGCAGCGATTATTGGCACGGTAGGAGCGTTTATTATGAAGCCAACGAGTGGTCTTCATATTGATATGTTTAAAAGTTTAATGAAGAATGCTGTAGACACTCAAACTATTGAAAAAGTTTCATTTTTAGATCAACTTGTGAATACATTTACTGTTTCAGATTTTGTTGATTTACTCTCAAGAAAGAATATGTTACAACTTGTTATATTTTCAATTATTTTTGGAATTTCAGTTTCTCTTTCTGGAGAAAAAGCAAAACCGCTTGCGAGGTTACTTGAGGCTGGTTCGATTACAATGATGAAAGTTGTTAAAATTATAATGTATTATGCACCTATTGGTTTAGGGTGTTATTTTGCTTCAATGGTAGGTCAACTTGGAGGTCAAATTCTAAATGGATATTTAAAAATATTTGTATTATATTTAATAATTTCTGTAATTTATTATTTTGGATTTTTTAGTTTATATGCTTTTGTTGCAGCTGGAAAAAATGGTGTAAGAATATTTTGGAAAAATGCTGTTACACCTTCAGTCACAGCTTTAGCCACTTGCTCTAGCGCGGCTTGTATACCAGCTAACTTAGAAACTGTAAAAAAAATTGGGGTACCATATGATATTGCAGAGACTGTAATTCCACTTGGTGCAAATATGCATAAGGATGGGTCTGTATTTGGTGGTGTTATGAAAATCACACTTTTAATGGGCTTATTTGGTAAAGATATGACTAGTGTTAGCTCAATACTTGGTATTATAGGGGTTTCACTTCTAGTAGGGGCGGTTATGGGTGCTATTCCTAGTGGTGGAATGATTGGCGAAATGCTAATATTAAGTGTATATGGTTTACCACCAGAAGTTCTTCCGATTATTGCAGTTGTTAGTGTCATTATAGATGCACCAGCAACGCTACTTAATTCTACAGGAAACACGGTATGTTCTATGCTTGTTACTAGACTAGTAGAAGGTAAGAACTGGTTAAAACATGATAAAAAAATTGCTAGCGAAACGAGTATATAAATAAGATATTGAATTATTATATAATACATATAAATATGAAAAAGAGCCTCGCGTGGGATAAAATTCCACAGCGGAGCTCTCTTTTTTAATTATTCATCAATTTTACAAATTGGTAATAGCGTTGGAGGAGTTAGCGCTATAATAACTTTAGCTGGACTATCATCAACATTTTGACAAAGATGAGGGTAGGTACTATCTAGGTGAATACTATCTCCTACTTCTAGGGTAGATGAGAAATCACCTTGTGTTATTTCCTAGTAGCACGGTAATAAACTCTTCGCCATCATGGGTATGAGTGCTATTACCTGCTTGATAACCTGAAGGAAGATTAACTATTAATACTTGTAATTGATGGCCAAAAGCTGCTGATAATACCTCTACTTCGGGGCCCTCTGCTAACTTTATTTTTGGCCTAAAATCTTTCCTTACGAGCTCTGGTTTAAATAATTGATCTTCTAGAAAGTTTTTTATTGGAATTTTAAGTGCTGAAGAAATTTTTTTAAGACTTTCTAATGATAGAGAAACTTTATCATTTTCAACTTGGCTGATGAATCCACAGGATAATCCAGTGTCCTCAGCTAATTTGGAAATGTTAATATTTATTTGTTGTCTGTAATTTCTAATTTTATTTCCGATAGACATTATATAACACCCCTTAAATAGTTTAGTGATACAAAATATTATTTACTATCACTAAAAAAATATTGACGCCGATAAGAATATTTGCTAATATTAAATAAATGTTAGTAGTACTAATATATTATTATCTACAACAAAATGCAAGCTAAAATGATGTACATTTAATATAAATAAGTTTAGCAAGGTGAAAATAAAAAATAAAGTGCTAAAAATATTTACATTAATTTAATTAAAGTTATTAAATCAGGAGGTTATTATATGAGTATTTATGGAGTAACAAAAGGTACAAAATTTGAAGAACAAATAGATAAAAATGGAAAAGGTGAAGAGCAAGGCGCAGGAATGTATGCAGGGCTTGCATATCTCGCTAAAGAAAGAGGACTTGATGAATTATCAGAAGTTCTTTTAAAAATAGCAGCAGACGAAATGCGTCATGCTGGTATGTATGCAGTTCTTAATGGTCATACCAACGAAGATATTTTACAATTTTTAAAAAAGATTGCACCAGCTGAGAGTAATGCTTTTGAAAAATTAAACCAATTTGCAAGTCAGGTACGGGAAATTGGACTTGAAGATGCTGCAAAACAAATAGAATCAATTGCAGTGGATGAACGCCGTCATGGGGAGTTACTTGTAAAGCTAGTTAATAAAGCGTCTAAATAACATAATTACATTATAATAAACATAGGCGTACTCAAACCATAACATTTATGTTATGGAATGGGTACGTCTATTATTTTACCAATTATTAAATAGAAGATAGATGCTTGCCAGCTTTATATACTTTCTAATATATGAGATAATAGACTTAAAGCATGAAAGTTATCACTAGGATAGTAAATGTTATGGTAGATGTATTTATTAGGAGGGGTTTGTTATAAAACTTACTAGAGAATTTTATGCTAGAGAGACTTTGCAGGTTGCGAGCGAACTACTGGGAAAAATACTTGTGCATGAAATTAATGGAGTAAAGCTTATGGGAAAGATAGTTGAAACAGAAGCCTACATAGGGTCAATAGATAAAGCTTGCCATGCTTATGGAGGGAAACATACACCTAGGGTTGAAACTTTATATGGTATGCCTGGCATAGCATATGTATATTTTATTTATGGAATGTACCATTGCTTTAATGTAATAACAAAGGAAGAAGGGTTTCCAGAGGGGGTTTTAATAAGAGCTATTGAGCCAATAGGTGACCTTGATGAAATGGCAAAATTAAGATTTAAGAAAGATTATAATGAATTAACAAAAGCTCAAATTAAAAATTTAACCACAGGTCCATCTAAGTTATGCATAGCTATGAATATAAATAAAGAAAATAACCAGCAAGATTTGTGTACAAGTGAATTATATATTGAAGAGTCAAAGGATAAAGAAGAAATACAAATTATAGAAGATAAGAGAATTGGTATTAATTATGCAGAAGAAGCAGCTGACTTTTTATGGAGATTTTATATCAAAGATAATATTTGTGTATCTGTTAAACATAGAGTTTGACAGTATAATAAGACTGAAGGGAAGTAATGAAAATGAGCTTTTTATTTAATGATAAAGAAAAAAATGGAGTAGAAGAAATTAGATTTGGGAAAAAAATTAATAAAAATAGAGTGATTACAAGGGCAGTAACGTTAAAAATATTAAATACAGCAATCATATACAATGATGAGGAAGATTATTATGACACATTAGCTACTTGTGCTAATGAGAATAATATAATAGAGACTATTAGTATAGAAGGGTTTGAAATACATGAAAATGTTGTAGAGCTTAAAGGGGCTTATATTGACTATGAACAAGATTCGGATATAAACTCTACTGGAACAATATATTATTTATAATTTAATATGAACTTTGAATAATATAATCAAATAATATATAAGAAGGGTGGTGAATTATTATAAGTTATAAAAGAATAACTTTACTTCAAATTGATTATTTTTTTGCTATAGCTAAATACCTTAACTTTACAGAAGCTGCAAAGTCTTTGTATGTTTCACAACCTTCTTTGAGTAAGCAAACCGCTATTCTAGAAAGTGAAATAGGTGTTCAGCTTTTTTATAGAACAAAACGCAATGTCCGTTTAACACCGGCTGGTGTTGTTCTTTTTAAGGAATTAAGTGGTATATCTGAACGTATTGAAAGAGCTATAGAAAAGTCAAGAAAACCTGATTTGGGTGAAAATGGTACTATTACTATTGGGTGTTTAGAGGCTATGGATACAAGTATATTTTTACCTATAATTGTAAAAAAATTTAAAGAAAAATATTCTAGTGTGAATGTTGTTTTTGAGAGGCATACTTTTAAAATGCTAAGAGAAAAACTTATTAATGGGACGTTAGATATAATATTTACACTTTCTTTTGAGATTGATGATTCTCTTGGATTACTATGGGAAAATGTATATAAACAAAATAGTAGTATTGTAATGCAAGCAATAAATCCTTTAGCTAATAAAAAGGATTTAGTATTTGAAGATTTTAAAGATGAAAATTTTATTATGATTTCAAGAGATGAAACACCTAATGGATTTGATGGAATAATAAGTCTATGTAGGAAGCATGGGTTTACTCCTAAGATTGTAAAGGAGCTTCCAAATGTAGAGTCCCTACTTTTATGTGTAGAGTCAGGACTTGGAATTTCACTAGTTGATAGTAATATTAGAATGCATAATAACGAGAATTTTAAATTCTTTAAATTAGAAGATGATTTTATAAGTGTAGTTATGGCTTGGCAAAAGGAAAATATGAATCCGGTAGTTCCATTATTCACTAATAATGCTTTAAATGAAGTGAAAATATAAAATTATATTAATATTATTAATATAAGAAAAGTATGGCGAAGGCTATGCTTTTCTTATATTTTGAGGAGAGCATATGTGTTAGTTGTAACATAAAAGAATAAGAGCAATTCTAAATGGGTATTGTGTTCTTCCAAATGGAGCTGCTTATGTTGCCGTTAACAATAATATGAATAGGTACAAATATGTATTTTCAGCAATTACAATAAAAGGAGTAGAGGTTAAGAATAGAATCGAAGTAGCACCAATGGTTACTTGTAAGGCTACGGCAGAAGGCTGGGTAACAAAATAATTAATTGAATTCTACAGACCTTTTGCAAAAGGTTTTAACAATGCAAAACAGTATTAAACCTAATACAATTTTGTATTGGGTTATGACACGTGTTTTGTCTTTATGTTTTAAAAAATTTAATAATGTTAATACAGTAATGTATCAAAAAAAGGATAACGGTAAGAAAACGTTATTCTTTTTTTTAGTGTAAAGATTAAGAAGTGTATAGGATTGATAAAATTAAACAACATACATCACCTATTTTCAATAGCTTAGTTCATTTTAAGAGTTAATTGGAGAGTTTTTACACTGGATTGGCATGAGAGTTGCTTTACATATTATTATCAAGAAAATTTAAATCAAAATAAAGGGGTCTAATATGAAGAAAATAAAAAACATAGACGAGATAATGGTATATATCAAGGATGGTATGACAATTATGATCGGTGGATTTATGGGAGTTGGATCGCCTGAGATGATAATTGATGCAATGGTTAAGAAAGGTGTAAAGGATTTAACTATCATAGCAAATGATACGGGATTTCCTAATATAGGTATAGGAAAATTAGTTGTTAATAAACAGGTGAAAAAAGTAATTGCCTCACATATCGGACTTAACCCAGAAACTGGACGTCAAATGAACAGTGGTGAACTAATAGTTGAGTTAGTACCACAAGGTACATTGGCAGAACAAATTAGATGTGGTGGTGCAGGTATAGGAGGTTTTTTAACACAAACTGGTTTAGGAACCACAGTTGAAGAAGGTAAACAAAAGATTAATGTAAATGGCCTTGAATATCTTCTCGAATTACCACTAAAAGCAGATTTAGCACTTATAGGTGGATCAATTGTAGATAAAGATGGAAATGTCTTTTACAATGCATCAACAAGAAATTTTAATCCTTTAATGGCCACGGCTGCTGAAGTAGTGATAGTTGGAGCAGAAAAGATTGTTGAAGTTGGAGAAATTAATCCACATCAAGTTATGACACCTAGTATATTTGTGGACTATATCATTGGAGGTGAAAAATAGTGAACAGTAAAGAGTTTATTGCAAGAAGAATTGCAAAAGAATTAAAAGATGGGGACGTAGTAAATTTGGGTATTGGTCTCCCAACTATGGTAGCAAATTTTATACCAGAAGGCGTTAATGTAATATTGCAGTCAGAAAACGGTTTTATTGGACTAGGGGAAGCTCCAGAAGCTGGTAAAGAAGATAAAGATATTGTTAATGCGGGAGCTCAGTTTGTTACAATCAAGAAATCAGGATCTTATTTTGATAGTGCTACCTCCTTTGGAATAATACGAGGAGGACATGTACATGCTACTGTTTTAGGTGCTCTGCAGGTAGACGAGAAAGGCAACCTTGCAAACCATATGATACCTGGAAAGATGGTTCCTGGTATGGGGGGAGCAATGGATCTTGTCAGTGGTGCTAAAAGAGTAATCATAGCTATGACTCATACAGCTAAAGGTGAACCTAAAATATTAAAAAAATGTAGACTTCCGCTTACAGCAGTTGGAAAAGTTAGTCTTATTATTACGGAAATGGCAGTAATTGAAGTAACGCCAAAGGGGCTTTTACTGAAGGAAATTGCACCGGGAATATCTATTGAAGATATACTAAAGGGAACAGAAGCAGATCTTATAATTGATGATAATTTAAAAATTATAGAGGTATAGTACAAAAAAATAGTGAGAGAAGGAGTTATTATGAAAAATAAAGTATTATTAACTGTAGCAACAACGGGAGCATGGCCTCAAAAAAAAGATACGCCTTATATTCCGCTTCAACCAGAAGAAATTGCTGACGAAATATGTGCTTGTGCAAAAGCTGGTGCTTCAATCGCACATATTCATGTTAGAGATAATGAAAATCAGGCATCAATGAGTTTTGAAAAATTTGAGAAAACTGTAAAGCTTGTTCGTAAGTCTTGTGATATTGTAATTAATTTAACAACATCTGGTGGAATTGGGTTAACAGATGATATAAGAATAAAGCCTTTTTCTGTTTTAAAACCTGAAATGGCATCATTTGATTGTGGATCAATGAACTGGCAGAATTCAACTGTATTTGAAAATAGTCCAAAGTTTCTTGAAAAAGCAGGATTAGCTATGCAGGAGAATAACGTAAAACCCGAAATTGAAGTATTTGATGCTGGCATGGTTTACAATGCACTTTATTATTTAAAAAAAGGATTTTTAAAGGCACCGCTTCATTTCCAATTTGTATTAGGAGTGCCAGGTGGAATGACTGCTACAGTTGAAAATTTAATGTTCCTTAAAAGCTTAATTCCTGCGGATTCAACTTGGGGTGCACTTGGAATAGGGAAACAACATTTGCCAATTATGTATGCAACATTGGCCTTGGGTGGAAATTTAAGAGTAGGCATGGAAGATAATATTTATTATAGATTTGGAGAACTAGCAAAGTCCAATGTTGATTTTATTGAAAGGACAAAGAGAATTGTGACTGAACTAGACAAACAAATAGCAACACCAGCTGAGGCAAGAATTATACTAGGTCTTAAGAATTGTTAATCTAAAAAAATTTAACATATGACACCACATAATAGTGAGGTAGGAGCAAGTCCTGCCTTTTGTTTATAGATAACAGAAAATAATTATTTGGGGAGGTAATGATTGTGAGTTTAGAACATATTACAGTATTTGGACCAGGAATGATGGGTAGTGGAATAGCTCAAGTATTTGCTAGTTGTGAAGATTTAAAGGTAACAATTTTTATAAGAGAAAAAGTTGAATACGATTGTATGGATAAAATAAAAGCTAACCTTGCAGTTTTTGAGGAAAAAGGGATTATTACAGAAGATGAAATAAATAATATTTTGGGTAGAATTATACTAACAGAAGATATTGCAGTAGCAGTAAAGGAAGCTGATTTTGTAATTGAATGTATACCTGAGAATATGGAGTTAAAACAAAATTTATTCGCAAAACTTGAATCAATTTGTAGGCAAGATACTGTATTTGCTACTAATACATCAGTAATGAGTATTACTGAAATATCCCAAAAATGCAATAATAAATCAAGGATAGTAGGATGTCATTTTTGGAATCCTCCATATTTAATTCCGCTTGTTGAAGTGGTTAAGTCGGATTATACATCAGAGGAAGTTATGAATAAAACTATGGAGCTTTTAACGAAAGCGAAAAAACATCCTATAAGAGTGGGTAAAGATGTACCGGGTTTTGTTGCAAATAGATTGCAACATGCGCTTTGGAGGGAAGCTATATCAATAGTTGAAAGAGGAATAGCGGATGCTGCAACTGTTGATGAGGCTATTAAATTTGGTTTTGGATTAAGATTACCAATACTTGGACCTATGGAAAATGCAGATATGGTGGGGACAGACTTAACACTTTCAATTCATAGCTATATATTAAAACATCTGGAGAACTCTACTGAGCCATCACCTCTTTTAAAAGAGAAAGTAAAGCAGGGAAACATAGGGTTTAAAACTGGTAAGGGATTTCAAGAATGGACATCTGAGCAAGTTAAAGAGTCAAATGATGGGTTAAGAGAATATTTGATTAAGGTTTTATATAACGTATAAATTTTTCTACAATAGAAATATAATGTACCCTATATCATAGGTGAAATTCTTCAACATGAAACTCATGAAAATTCAAAAATTGAATTTCATGAGTTATTTTAATATTACAATCTATATTTTTCCTTATTAGCCTTACTTGCACTCATATAGTGTACAATTAAAGAAGAAGTGAATTGCTTTAAAGCATACCAAGGTTATTATAAAGTAATGTTAGGAGATAACATATGAATAAAATTTTTTTTGAAATCGATGATGAAGTAAGGGAAGAAATAGAAGGTTTAAATGATTTAGAACATATAGAAGTAGACGATGCCACTTTTAAAATATTATGTAATTATAAAAATAGTATAAAAAAACAAAATGAAGAGTTAAATGGACTAAAACAATATAAAGAACGAGAATTGAGTGCATTTGCTATAGGAGATGCAGTATCAGATGGAATCTGCATGGTTGATGGTAAAGGGATTGTTACGGCAATAAATAAAGGATATACAGAAATAACAGAAATAACAGAAAAAGATATAATAGGAAAAAACATTAAAATATTGTTGGATAATAAATATTTTAACAATGCAGTCTCTTTACTGGTAATTGAGCAAAAAAAGAAAATAACAATGTTATCTACAATTAATAAAAACAATAAAAAAGTATTAATAACTGGGAATCCATTTTTTAATGATAAAGGCGAAGTAACACAGGTATTAACAGTGATGAGGGATTTAACAGAACTTCTAAAATTAAAAGATAAATTGGAAAGCGTAGAGAAAAAGAGTGAAAAGTATTTGCATGAATTAAATTATTTTAGAAACAAAAAGAGAGAGAGTGTTGATATCATCGGAGAAAGTGTCAAGATGATGCAGCTAAAAGAAATAATAAGTCATGTTGCAAAAACAGCAGCTACTATTTTAATTACTGGTGAAACAGGATGTGGGAAAGAAGTGGTTTCAAAAGAAATCCACAATAGAAGTAATAGAAAAAATGAACCGTATATTAAAGTGAATTGCGCAGCTATACCAGATTCATTAATTGAATCCGAATTATTTGGATATGAAAAAGGAGCATTCACAGGCGCTCAAAATAAAGAAAAGTTAGGTATGTTTGAACTAGCAAATGGTGGAACAATACTCCTAGATGAAATTGGAGAGATGCCGCTTACGCTACAATCAAAATTGCTTAGAGTTCTTCAAGAAAAGGAACTGATGAGGGTAGGCGGAGTAAAAAGTATAAAGCTAGATGTGCGTGTTATTGCATCTACAAACCAAGTATTAAGTGAATTAATATCGCAAGGGAAATTTAGGCAAGACTTGTTTTATCGCTTAAATGTTGTACCAATAAAAATTCCACCTCTTAGAGAAAGAAAAGAAGATATTTCCATTTTTGCAGAGACGTTTTTAGAAAAATTTAATACTAAATATAGTAAAGAAAAAATTTTTGGCAACATGGCAGTAATTGCTTTTGAACAATATGATTGGCCAGGAAATGTTAGAGAATTGCAAAATGTTATTGAAAGATTGCTTGTGATTGATGATGAGAAGTATATAACATATACGGATATAATAAGTATACTAGGTATAAATAAACCGGAAGTACATTTTGTAGATCATACTTTAACGCTGAGAGAAGCTGTGGATGCTTTAGAAAAAGAAATGATAGAACTTGCTATAAAAAATTATGGAAGTACATACAAAGCAGCAAAAGTTTTAGGAGTTACCCAACCTACAGTTTTCAGAAAAGCAAAGGCTTTGGGAGTACGATTAAATAATTCATAATATTATTGCCAACAGGCTTTTATGAGGTACTATTTTAAAAAAGTCATTAAATTTAATGGCTTTTTTGTTATGCAAAAAAAATCAAGGGCAATAATACAAGATTTTATTATCCGATACAAGAGTGTATTAATTTGTGAGTTGAGCAACATCATAGAATGTTCCTTATAAAGTAAAAAAGCAATACAATTTTGTATTGAAAGTGTCTTTATAATAAAAAGTGTTTTGAATTTAAAAATAAAAATTTATAGTCAATTACAAAGTTTAAGTACTTTTTTATAGTATAAAAGTTTATTTATATGAGGTTGGCATGATCATTGCTATATAAATATGATAAAGATAAATTTATTATATCTATAGAAATGTCGTGAAAACGATTTGGTGGTGGGGATTAATTATATGTTTTTTATAAAGATAAGCAAATATACACTTATAACATATAAGCATAAGTGCGATTCCAAATAGGTATTTTATGTGTCTTTAAAACATTGATATAATATAAACAAGTAGATGTAAATATACAATCATTATGATATAGAGAGTTTAAAACTAAAGATTTGTATTGTAACTATAATATAAAAATAATATTGTAAGGAGAAGAAATAATATGAGAGAGTTAAGAAAAGAGTTAACACCACAAGAAGAGCAGAAGTCCTATGCAAAATATTTTAACCAACCTATAGTTAGCCCAAACCCAGAACTAATGGCAATTCTTCAGGAAGGACCAATGGATCCTAACAAAGTTTTAATGCTGGGAAATGTAAACGTATTACTAAAGGATGGATATAGCGATGTAGAGACAGGGTACTGTGTACTTCCAAATGGAACGGCATATGTTGCTGTGAATAACAAATTTCCAGGAGTAACCTTAGAAATGATTAATTGGTGGTTTGCATGGCACGGTCTTGAAGATTTACGATACATGTTATGGTTTAAAAAAGGACATTATGGCATAGATATTAGTGAGAAAGATCGAGCAAAAATACTTGACCCAACCACACCTATACTTGAAAAATTTCAGGGTTGTACTCATCATGTAATTGAGGATACTGGAAATGGACCAGAAGATATTCAAATTTCCTTTTTAAAGCCAGAAGAATTAGGCTTTGACATGGAAGAATTGAACTCTAAGGACATTACTGTAGTTACAGGCAATGGAGTTGCTCAGTCAAGAAAAGGTGGACCTAAAGCTCCTGCTGTAATGCTACACTATTTCAGAGAAATACCTGGAGGAGTGGAATCACGTTCTAGATTTTGGATGGGCTATCATATGATTGACAAAAAACCATGTAAACTACTTCCAGATGGAATACAAATTCCTGTACAAGCACCTAGGGGATTAGCATTCCATAACGTTGAAGAGTATAGTAATTTAGCAGCAATTTTACCTGATTTGTATAATGAAATGGGTGGCAAAATAGAGTAATTATATTTAATATTTTGATTCAATTTAAAAAATATTAACTAGCGGGAATTATGAATATGGAAAGAAAATCCGGTTAGTACAAGCTGGTTTTGCTCCAAAGGATAAATTAACAATGTAAAAAATAAGTATTATAAATTAGTAACTCAAGTATTAATAACTTTAACAAAATATAAATATGGAGGTTTTAAAATGAAGAAATTAGAAACAGATATAATCGTTGTTGCAGGTGGTCTTTCAGGACTAGCATCAGCTATCTCAGCAGCAGAAAATGGATCAAGAGTAATTGTATTTGAAAAGTCTAATACAACTGGCGGAGCAGCTAATATGGGTATGGGACCACTTGGAGTAGGTTCATCAATCCAAAAAAATCAAATGATTTCACTTACTCCAGGTGAAGCTTTTAGAAAACATATGTATTTCACACATTATCGCGTAGATGCACATATGGTTCGTGACTACTACTATAAGTCAGGAGAGACTATTGATTGGCTTGTTGATATGGGTGTTGAGTTCTGTGGAGTTCAAAGAGCATTCAGTGCACCTGAAAATACAAGAGCTTACTCTGATGGTGAATTCACATGGCACGTTATAAAACCAGAGGGTGGCGGAGTACCTGGTCCTCGTGCGGCGACTTCAATGATTAAGAAAATGACAGAAAAGGCATTGGAACTAGGTGTTGAATTTATGTTCGAAACACCAGTAAGCAAGGTTATTATGGAAGATGGAAAAGCAGTTGGTGTAATTGCAAAGGATAAAGCTGGACAAGAAGTGGAAGCAAGAGGAACATCTGTTATTTTAGCAACAGGTGGATTTGGAGATAATCCTCAAATGATAAAAGAAGAAACAGGTTATGAATTTGGTAAAACAATATTTAATTTTGCTATACCAGGTATGAAGGGTGAAGGTATCAAAATGGCATGGGAAGCTGGCGCAGGGCATACAACATGCATTATGGAATTAATGTATCAATTGCCAGATAACATGAACCATTTCATTCTTGATGGAGCATTCCGTCAACCGTGCTTATGGGTAAATAGACTAGGCCAAAGGTTTATGCCTGAAGATCAGATTGGAAATACAACATTTACAGGAAATGCAATCACTGCTCAACCTGGGAATGTAGCATACGCTATCTTCGATAGCAAGCTACTTAAAAAATACAAGAAAAAAGGACCAGACATGGTGTCTCATGTACATCCACATGATCTATATGATCATTTTGATGAACAGTGGGAAAGAGACATTGAAGCAGGATACGAATCAATAGCACAGGCTGATACTATTGAGGAGTTAGCTGAAAAAGTAGGTGTTGATGTGGCTGGATTAGTAGCTCAAGTAGAAGAATACAACGATATGTGTGCAAAGGGATATGATGAACTATTTGAAAAAGACAGAATGTATATGCAATCAATTGAAAAAGGACCTTTCTACATTTGTCGTCAAAATGTTGGTGCGTATGGTTCTGTAGGTGGAGTTCTTATTAACCATAAGACAGAAGCTATGACAAAAGATTACAAGGTAATCCCTGGCTTATATGCAGTTGGTACAGATGCATGTAATATTTTTGGAGATAGTTATCCATTTATTTTATCAGGAAATACAATGGGTTTCTGTTTGAACAGCGGACGTATCGCAGGTGAAAATGCAGCTGCAAAGTTAAACAATTTTTAGTCGAAAAATATGAAAAACTAGGCGGGCAACAGTTATAATATTGCCTGCCTAGTTTAGGTGGAGGAATAACTTTGAAAATTATAATTGAAGGAAAAGAAATTGAAGCAAAAGAAGGTATATCAGTATTAGATGCTGCTCTTAAAGCCGGAATTTACATTCCTCATTTGTGCAACCATCCTGATTTAGAAGCCACTGGAGGTTGCCGTTTATGTTCAGTCTCGGTAGATGGAATAGATCAGGCGGTGCCGTCTTGTAAAACTATAGTGCAAGAAGGTATGGTAGTTGAGATAAATTCTGAAAAAGCAGACAAAACTCGTAAAATGGCTATGGAGTTAATTCTTGCAAGCCATCCAGCAGATTGTACAGGCTGCCCAAAGTACGGTAAATGCGAACTACAGTCCATGTATCAATACATGGGTGTCGGACCGGAAAAATGGAAAAAGAAATCAAGAACGGTTCCAAATGATGATAGTAATCCATTAATTTCGCACTTATTTACCAGGTGTGTTCGTTGTGGACGTTGTGTTAGAGCTTGCAGAGAATTAAGAGGTGTTAAGGTTTTAGATTTCCAAAGAACAAAAGATGGCATTCGTATAGGAACTGATGGCGGTATATCACTAGAAGAAGCAGGTTGTAAATTCTGTGGAGCATGTATTGAAGTGTGCCCTACAGGTTCTATTATGGACACATTAGGAATGGTAAAAGAAAATGTTTCTTATAGTGATTCTATTGTTCCTTGCAAAAGTGCTTGTCCAGCACATACAGATATACCAAGGTATATAAGATACATTAAAGAAGGGGATTTTGCAAAAGCTACAGCGGTAATTCGTGAAAGAGTTCCATTCCCTGAAACCCTTGGAAACATCTGTAACCATGTATGTGAAGATCACTGCAAGCGTAATGAACTGGAAAATCCAATATCAGTATGTAAGTTGAAAAGAGCTGCAGCAGGAAATGATGATGGTTCCTGGAAGAAAAATATTCGAAGATCAGAGCCAACAGGTAAAAAAGTAGCAATAGTAGGTGCAGGTCCTGCTGGATTAACATCAGCATATTACCTTGCGAAAAAAGGTCATGAAGTTACAGTATTTGAAGAAAACGAAAAAGCTGGGGGACAATGCCGTTATGGAATTCCAGCATATCGTTTAGCTGATGAAGTGCTTGACAGAGAGATCGCGGACATATTGGCTGAGGGTGTAGAACTTTTAACTAATGCTAAAGTAACTTCGCCAAAAGAATTATTAAGCAAGGGTTACGAGGCAGTTCTTGTATCTGTTGGAACACATAAAGGTACATTGTTACCACTAGAAGGAAATAATTTGCAAGGTGTATATATAAATGCAGATTTCCTAAAGAAGGCTCGCCAAGGTGTTATAGTTGACATAAAAGAAAGCGTAGTAGTTCTAGGTGGTGGAAATGTTGCTTATGATTGTGCTAGAACAGCTTTAAGGCTTGGGGCAAAGGAAGTTCATATAGCATGTCTTGAAAATCTTGAGCAAATGACTGCTACAAAGGATGAAATTGAAGAAGGAAAAGAAGAAGGTATTATTCTTCATTTTGCACATTCATTCCTAAGAATTACAGGAAGTGAAAAGGTGGAAGGAGTAGAGCTTCAAAAAATTGAAAAATTCTATTTTGATAGTAATAGAAAAGCAGTTATTGAATTAGTTGAAGGGTCTAATGAAGTAGTGCCTGCAGATAGTGTTATTTTTGCCGTTGGACAAAGACCGGCTGGAACAGAAGACATGGAGCTTGAGCTAAGTCATGGACCATACATCAAGACTAATGAAGATTTAGAAACGAGCGTAGAAGGAATATTTGCAACTGGAGATGTAGTAACAGGTACAAAATCTGTAGTAACTGCCATTGCGGGAGGACGTAAAAGTGCAGAAGTTATTGATAAGTACCTAGGTGGAGATGGTGATATAAGTGAGCAGTTAGTTGAGAGTGAAACACCTAGTCCATATATCGGGAAATATACTGGATTTGCGAAGCTTAAGAGAACTATGCCTAAGTTTAAAAATCCTCAAACAAGAAAATGCAATTTTGATGTTGTAGAAGAAGTATTTACAAAGGAAGCAGCAAAATGTGAAGCAAGTCGCTGCCTGCAGTGTGATTTAAGATTAAATCTAACACAGTCTAAACTGTGGAATGAGTACTAGGAGGGAGAAATAGCGTGAGTGAATATTTAATATGTAATGCAGTGCCTGCGTATAAGGAGGCACCTGTTTCAATTGATATTTTAAAGGATAGTACCTCTCAGGTTTTAGAAGCTATTTATTCAAAAAAAGCAGAAAAAAACTATATTATTTTAGATGTAGAGGAAAAAGATATTAAGTCTAAAATAGAGACTAAAGCTAAAAACTATCCAGATATGGATTTAAATATAATATTAGTTGATGGAAGTTTTGGATTTGTATATAGAAATGCAAGTGCTATTTTAAAGGTTATAGAAGGTGAAAAGCCAATTCCTTCATCTGTAAAAGAAAATGATGCAGTATGCACTGTAGAAATGTTGTTAGATTCTGAATATAAAAATGTATATGTTGACGGAAGTACAAAGAACAAGGGAAAATTCTCCTTATCAAAGAACATAACTCCAAGAGAGCTATTGGAGACATGCGGTGTAAATGGAATATTTAAAGGAATGTATCTAGGTTATCCAATGGGAGTGATCATAGGAGAAGGAGATTTAGAGAATAAACTTGAGCTAAGCACTGATTATATTTGTATCTTTGATGAAACAGATTGTATTTTAGATCAGCTAAAAAATATTTCTAAGGTATACACAAGGGAAACCTGTGGAAGGTGCGTCTTTGGGCATGAGGGAGTAACTCAGATTAATATGCTTTTATCTGACATTTCACAGAAAAAAGGAAAATCAAGCGATGTAGCATTATTGTTAGGTTTATGTGGCGAAATGAAAAATCAAGTGCTTTGTGGAATAGATGCAACATTAGCGACAACAGTTATAAGTGCTATAAGCAATTTTAGGGAAGAAATAGAAGAACACATAACTAAAAAGGTATGTAAGGCATCGGTATGTAGCAAGTTCTTTACTTATCATATCTTAGTAGATAAATGCATTGGATGTACGGAGTGTCAGGATGTCTGTGAAGAAGATGCAATACTAGGAAAGAAAAAGTTTATCCATGTAATTGATCAAGGCGAATGCACTCAATGTGGAGCCTGCTTGGTTGCTTGTGATGAAGAAGCTATTGTAAAGGCAGGACCTATTAAACCTAGATGTCCGCAAAAGCCTATACCTTGTAAACGTTAATATAAACAAGAATTATATTTAGAAATATTTTAAAAGTATAAATTATAGGAGGAGATTTCAATATGACTTAAACTTTCCTGCAATTGAAATTGATGTGAGAGGTCTCTAAATAAATTAATTATTTAGATCCTGCTTGATTTGATAGTACTTCTATTTTAAATTAGTAATACAAAAATGTATTATATAAATACAGTATTGCATCAATGCTAAAGTGTATGGATAGTATAGGCTTTGTTCTATAAACGCAAAAGTATAATACAAATTCGTATTAAAATTGCATTTGTAGGAAATATGAGAGTAAGGTTGTTATGTATTTAACAATAGAAAATTAATAGATAATTCCAATGTTAAGGCATCATTTAAACTAAATTAAGATTCAAAATATAAGTGTTGGCACGATGATTGCTATATATCTAAGTGTAAATATAATAAAAAACGATTTTATTATATTTATTATTTAGACTTATTGAAAACGATTTGGTAGATATATATTTAACAAAAAATAAGAGGAGGCTATGAAAATGAAAAAAGTTGATTTTAATGAAGTTAAACCTTATAAGGCACCGAAACATTTTGATTGTACTACTTTAAAACTACAAGGTAAAGCAGAAACAGGTGCTACAAAATTTTGGATGGGCCTTACACATTTTCTTCCAGCAGGTGGGTCCGAATATGATTATGAAGATTCTCCAACAGAAAAGGTTTATATGATTTTAGAGGGACAACTTACTGTTACAAGTAAAACAGAGACTTTTGTGTTAAATAAATGGGATACTCTTTTCATTCCGCCATTTGAAGGAAGAAAAATAACAAATAATACAAATATGCCAGTAACTATTTTAGTAGTAGTTAATAACTAGACTATTAAATTATTAAAAACAATAAAAATATTAAAAACAATAAAAATATTAAAAATATTAAAACAGGTGGTGTAAATGATGGAAAAACAATTTGTAAACAATTTGTTTGATGTTAAAGGTAAAGTTGTGCTTATTACAGGAGCTACTGGCGCACTCGGAAAAGCAATTTCTTTTGGTTATGGGTTTGCGGGTATGAAGGTTTTTGTTACAGGACGTAGCGATGAAAAATGCAAAGCAGTTTGTACAGAACTTGAGGCACAAGGAATTGAATGTGGATACTCAACAGGAGATCCAGCTGTAGAAGCAGATGTTATAAAGGTTGTTAAGGATGCGATTACAAAATTCGGAGAAATCAATGTATTAGTAACTTCAGCAGGATATAATCATGCACAGCCAATTATAGAACAAGAGTTATCCGAATGGAAAAAAATTATGGATTCAGATGTTCAAGGTACATGGCTTTACTGTAAATATGTTGGACAAGAGATGATTACACAGGGAAAAGGCGGAAAAGTTATCATGGTATCTTCTGCTCGTTCAAAAATGGGTATGGCGGGTTACACTGGTTACTGCACAGCAAAAGCTGGTATTGACCTTATGGCTCAGTCTCTTGCATGTGAATGGACAGCTAAATACAAAATTAATGTTAACACAATTAATCCAACAGTATTCAGATCAGATTTAACAGAGTGGATGTTTGATCCAGAAAGTGCTATTTACAAAAACTTCTTAAAACGTATTCCAATTGGTAGACTTGGTGAACCAGACGATTTTATAGGACCATGTATCTTCCTTGCTTCAAGTGCCAGTGATTTTATGACAGGTGCGAATGTTGCTACTGAAGGCGGATATTGGGCTAACTAATTCATATAAAAAGCTTATAAAATAACATATTAAAATAAAGTATTACTTTAATAAAAATTAGGAGGAATAATAAATGGGCAAGAAAGTATTTGTAGATTTAACTCATCCATTCAGCGCTGATATACCAAGGTGGCCCTATTTTGCAAAGCCAGTAGTAGATTCAATGCATACCTTGGCAAAAGGTGGTGTTCTTACACAGAGAATCGATTGCGTTCAGCACACGGGTACACATTGTGACGCACCACGTCACGTTATGGAAATTGAATTTAATGGCAAGAGAGCTCGTTATACTCATGAAATGCCAGTTGATGCATACATGGGTGACGCAGTTTGCCTGGAAATTAAAATTGAACGTTGGGGATTAATCCTGCCAGAACATCTTGAAGATGCTTGTATACGTGCAAATATTAAACCAGAAGAATTAGAAGGAATGGTTGTTTGCTTAAATACAGGAATGCATCGTAAATTTGATGACTCAAAAGACTACTATCATTACTCATGTGGTACAGGCGTTGATGCAGGGAAATGGTTTGTAAAACACAAAGTTAAATGTGTAGCTATGGATATGCAGGCTCTTGACCATCCTCTTCATACAGCTATGGGTAACAACGGTGCTACACGTTTGAACTTACTCGGTGCTTCAGGAAAGCCAATCACAGAAGAATATAAAGATAAGTTTGGTGAAGAAGCATATGCTGAATTTGATAAAGATGAATACATCAGAATTCATGGTAAAGAAGCGTATGATGCTAAATTTGGTGAATTAGAAGCAATCGGATGCTGGGGAA
This sequence comes from Clostridium sp. DSM 17811, assembly GCF_018861905.1. Lineage (GTDB taxonomy): Bacteria > Bacillota > Clostridia > Clostridiales > Clostridiaceae > Clostridium_AD > Clostridium_AD frigoriphilum. The sequence goes on along the minus strand of NZ_JAHLDU010000006.1, from coordinate 23,095 downwards.
CATGGGAACCTTGTCATAAAGAATTGTTAGGACATGGTATTGTAGGTGTTGAAAACCTTGGTGGAAATTTAGACAAAGTATCTGGAAAACGTTTCAGATTCTTATGCTTACCAATTAGATGGTACATGGGCGATGGTTCTATGGTTAGATGTGTTGCCGAAATAGATGAAGATGATTTGAATGATGTTCCTGAAAGAGTTTACAATTACGGTGGATGTATATAGAAAAATAGCTAAATAATAGTTAGCTTAATCTTGATAGAATTTAGAAGAAAGGTGATAAGGGAAGCAATAGAATACTTTGTATATGGAAGATTCTAAATTGCTTCTCTATTTTTTTGAAACATTTTCAGAAAATATTTATTAGATTCTAAAAAAAATAAAAAAGAAAAACTGGAGGATGTTATGAAAAAATTAAAGTTAACAAAATTTAATGTTTTTGCAATGTTATTGATACCATTTGTGTGGATATATGAACTCTCCGTAGTTGCTCCTATCTTAGGTTCAATAGGAGCAGCATTTCCCTCTGCATCAACTTTCCAATTACAACTGATTGTTATTATACCATTTTTTACATCTATTCCAATGAGTGTGTTTGCAGGAAAACTAGCTAAAAGGTATGATAAAAGAAATATAATTATCTTTGGGTTATTAATTTATGGTATTACCGGAATGTTACCATTTTTTGCTCAGACTATGAATCAAATCTTGTTTTGCAGATTAGTTACAGGTGTTGGAGTTGGACTGGTATTGCCTTTGCCTAATGCTATGATTGCAGAATATTTTGAAGGAACTAAAAGGCAAAGGATGCTTGGCTTAGCTACTTCAGTAGCTAATATAGCAAATGTGCTTGATAGTATTGCTGTAGGATTCATTCTATTACTTGGATGGAGATATCCATTCTTATGTTTTAGTATTCCGCTTGTTATTATGATTGTTGCAATATTTGGATTACCCAAATCTGATCCAAGGAAGAAAACAGCTGTTATAGTGGAAGAGCATATCTCAACCAATGGTATTCCAAAGATTGCGTGGGCATTAGTTGCTTTTATGGCAGTCAACTGGTTATTCTTTGCTTTTAATATTACAAACATGGCATTGTTTATGGTTAAGGAAAAAATAGGATTGCCTTGGATGATTGGTATAGCAATTTGTTTTCCAGGACTTGCAAGCATTTTATCTGGAGCAGTTTTCCCAGAGTTTTATAAAAAAACAAAAAAATATTTGGTCTCTATATCAATAGCGTCTTTTGCTGTGGGATATGTAGTGTTGTTTTTGACTCATTCCTTTGCAACTCAAACTATTGGTAATCTTTTGATTGGACTTGGTTCTGGAATGCTTACACCTTATATTTTGAACTTAACATCACAAAAGGTTGAGAAGGCTCATAGAGATGCTGCATATGGACTTGTAACCAGTGGTATTCACATTGGATATTTAATAGCCCCCTTTGCTCAACTTGCTATATTAACCATATCAGGAAATGGCACACCTAGATTTTTATTTGGATTTTCAGCGGCTATGTTGATTATTGCTACAATTGTAACTTTATTTATAGCAATAAAAAATCCGAATCAAATAGTAGTAGATATCGAAGAAGAAACTTCAATAAAAGTATAAACAAAAGAATTAGAATTGTATCTATCTAAATTTAAATAATACACTATACTTATGAGACACCTGTTTAATACAGGTGTCAGTTTCTATTTTGTTAAAAATATATTTGAGAGGTGAAAGTAATGTCAATTTTTCATACATTTGATTTATCTATGATTCAATGGTGTTGGGTAATAATAGCTGCATTTTTAGTAGGGTTTTCAAAGACTGGAATTAGTGGCTTTTTAATGCCTGTTATACCAATTATTGCGAGCGTTTTTGGGGGAAAAGAATCAACTGGAGTTATCCTTCCACTGTTAATAATAGGAGATGTTTTCGCACTATATTATTATAATCGACATGCGGATTGGAAAAACATAAAAAAACTTTTGCCATGGACACTTATAGGATTAGTAATGGGTATTGTAGTTGGAAATCTAATTAATGATAAACAATTTAAGGCAGTTATATCTGTTTCAGTTTTACTTTGTTTAGTAGCTTTAATTTACACTGAAAAAAAGGGTGAAAATTTAAAGGTTCCACAAAAGAAATGGTTTTATGCACTAGCGGGAATTGCTACTGGTTTTACATCTATGATTGGAAATGCGGCAGGACCTATATTTAGTGTTTATTTATTAACCATGAACTTTAAAAAAAATGATTTTATGGGCACAACAGCTTGGTTTTTCTTTCTAATCAATTTAACTAAGGTTCCATTACAAATTTTATTTTGGCATAATATTTCCACTAAAACAATTATTCTTAGCATTGGAATGGTACCATCTATTGCAATAGGTGCACTACTGGGGATGATTTTAATTAAAAAAATAAATGAAAAGTACTTTAGATACATTATTATAGCTGTGACAGCAATAGCTGCAGTAAGGCTTTTGATATAGATCTTAAAGTCGCATATATTAATTATAAACAAGATTTAGAAGTAAATTCTACAGGAACAATATATTATTTATAGTTTAATATGAAATTATATTTAAAAAAATAATATGAATTAAGGGAAGCCATTATGATATGCTCCCCTTATAAGTTATAACATTTTATTTAAAATTTTCAACTAATACCTGAAAATATCCCTCAGGATGTTTGCAGACTGGACATATTGTTGGAGCATCTGTTCCTTCATAAATATAACCACATTTGTTACATATCCAGTTAACCGGTGTCTCCTTATGATATATTGTATTGTTTTCTAAACTAGATAATAGTGCCCTAAATCTTTCGTCATGATGTTTTTCTACTTCGGCTACTTTTTTAAATACAAGTGCAATCTCTTTAAAACCATCATTCTCTGCAACTTTTGCAAAGCCAGGATAAATTTCTGTCCACTCTTCATTTTCTCCATTTGCTGCTGATAATAAATTTGCTTTTGTGTCGCCAAGTCCAACAGGATAACCTGCATTAATTTCTACTGATTCACCATTTAACTCCTTATTTAAAAAATTAAAAAAGCTTTTAGCATGAGCTAACTCATTACCTGCTGTTTCTGTAAATATATTAGATATTTGTATGTATCCTTCTTTTTTGCAACAGATGCATGATATGTATATCTATTTCTAGCTTGCGATTCCCCTGCAAAACCTCTCATAAGATTTTGTGCGGTATCTGTTCCCTTTAACATTTTCATGAACTGCCTCCTTGTTTTTTGAGCAAAAAAATAGTTGCATAACTAGTATTGCCACAATAACATGTTTTATTTCACAAAATGATATTTCTTTTATCATTATGGGTTTATTAATTTCTAATATACCAATACAGTAATACATTAAGAATATTATTTTTTAGTGTAAGAAATTAATCTACCTTATCAAGTTCAACAAGCAATATTCCATGAGGGGGTATTGAATCATTTAAAATTAACTGCTTATGAACTGTTTCAATTGACATACTTAGCTCGGGAACTTCTTTAGATTTAAGAAAATCATAGACATCTGATGATATATCTTCTGGGGCTCCCATTTTCAGCCACGCATCAAAGGAAGAACCGGATTGTCTATTTAATTTGGAACGCTTTATGTTGTATTTCCCATCTTCTAAAGCAAGAATCATATTAACATCTTTATTTGAAGCGGATTTAAAAACATTGTATCTTTCATGATAGGACAATAATGATCTGTCACCTGTTCTAAAGAGTTCATCAAAGTACACGAAATTATATATAAGTATTTGAAAGTTCTTACCCTTTGAGGTTATAATATAATCTTTCCCAGTTTCAATTAAAGTGTCACCTAATTTGTTAAGGAGAAAAAAGGCATTATACGAAGGCTTTTTAATTCCATTGTAGGTAAAGAGGCCTAGTCCACCGTGATAAAGTTTGTTTTCTGTTATTCCTTCCTCAAGAATATCACTTAAAGTCCAAAAGGCAATACCATCAACTTGGTTAATATTATTTAGAATATTATAGATAATATAAGTACTTAAAAAGCAAGTATCTCGGTTAGGGTCTTCAGTATAAGGGCTTAAATTCCACTCAGTTACAAATAGTTTTAAATCTTTAATATGGTTGTCTTCAACCTTTTTTTTCAATGATATTATGGCATCGTAAAGAAAATCTTCATCTGAAAGTGATAATATATTATTTGTATTTTTAAAAAATTGTTTAGGAAGATTTTCGTTTTGAGGGTCTGTATAGGCATAAATGTGGCAAGCGCCAAAATCAAGAATTATAGAATTAGCTGTGCAATAGTTTAAAAAGTCTCCAAACCATTCAAAATCATTATTTGGTAAAATGCCGGGAGAGCCTACCTTAAAATCGATACATACATTTTTAATGGCTAAATAGGTTTCTTTGTAAAATTCAAAAAAGCGTTCTCTGTTTTCAAACCAAAACACATTTTGAATATCTGGTGCACTCCATACTTCAAAACACCACTTTTTAACCTCTTCAGTTCCGTATCTCTGAATGCAGTGTTTTATAAAGGATGAAACAAGTGTCGACCATTTTTTTATGGATTTGGGATAGCTTACATTAGCTCCCCAATAAAAAGGATTATATTGCTTTTTTGATGCAAGTGCTTCAGGCATGAAGCCTATTTCTATAAAGGGTAATAAATTAATATCATAAAAGAAATCAAAGATTTCATCTACATAGGTCCAATTATAGATAGAATTTCCAGAAAGATCTTCTCTGTAAATGAGCATATCATCCGAAAAAATACCGTGAAATCTTATATATTCATAACCAATCTCATTTTGGGCTATTCTAATCTGCTTCTGAATTTCTTTTCTTAAACAGAGAGCGGCTCTTCCAATTGAAGTGATTTTTTTCCAATATTTAATTAAAGGTTCTCCACTGAACTTTGTAAGATTTGTATTTATAGTGAGTTTGCTTGAGACATTATCAACGTTATTAATAATGTCACCATTACTATTATTATGAAGAAATTGGAACAGATATTTAAAGTAATTGCTGGAATTAATATCAAAATACCCATCGTTTATTTCAGTGGTTTCAATTTCATGTTTTTTTTCTGAAGTACTTCTGTACTCAGTTGGAGTAATTCCAAATATGGTTTTAAAAACGCGACTATATGATTTATGATCATTAAATCCGTGATCAATAGCAATATCAATAATGTTTTTTTTGCTACCCAAAAGATCGTTTAAGGATTTAGTTATTCGAAGCTTATTTATATAATCAACGAAACCTATACCAAGATTATTTTTGAAAAATTTTGAGATGTATTGAGGGCTTATGTGCATTTCCTTTGATAGGGAACTTAAGCTTACTTGGGAGTCATAATTTTCGTCAATATATTTTAATATTTCAGACATTCGCCTTTGTTTATAATCTTTACCGCTATCTTGATGATAGATTGTAGTATTAAAATTTTGAAGTAAAATTAGTGCTAATTCTATAACTGCATTAATAACTTTTAACTTATAACCTGTGTCTAATTTAATCATTGAAAACATTATATTCGCAAGAATAGAACTTATCTTATCATATAAAGGGTTGTTTCTGTCATTCATTGATTTATTGGGTTCATAATAGAAATCTGAGAAATTTTGACAATATTTATCAAAAAATATTGGATCAAGTTGTAGTATTAGTATAATATTTTCTCCTTTTTCAGAAATCACAGAGTGCATATCAAAGCTGTTAACCAAAAATAAGTCATGTTGAGATATTTTATACCTCGTCCCCTTTACTTCAAATGTTAAATTTCCATTCAAAACAAAGACTAGTTCTATTTCCTTATGCCAGTGATATTCTTGATTGTTAGCATTTAGGATGAACACCTTGAAAGGGAGATTCTCATTGTACCTTATTAATTCAAAGTTCATATAACCCTCCATATTTATTAGAAATTAGTGTCATAATTGGTATTTTAGTTTGCAATAAAATTATTAGTCTCATTATAACATTAAAATCTGTCAATAACAGTCCTATATTTTAAACCTATAAAAAACAACAGTTTAAAATAAGCATAAATTGATACTGATTACATTATATTATGATACTTGAAAAGATTATGACTATGATATCATTTACATATAGTGAAAACGTTCTCCTGAGATGTTGAAATGGGAAAAAAATATGGGGGGTATAAAAATGGAAAATCAAGTTTGGAAGAAAACACCGTTTGTAAGGTTAGTAATTGCAGCTACAATAGGGGTCGGCACTTCGATAGCTCCGCTGGTGTTATTAATGTTTGGTCTTATTCAATTTAATATTATTAGGCTTGTTGGACCAGAAAAAGTAACAGTAGTATTTGGTATGGCTGCAGGAATAAGTAGTTTGGCAATTGTAATATTAGGACCTTTAGGTGGAGTAATAGCTGATAGAACACATGTGAAATTTGGAAGAAGAAGATTTTGGATGATTGCAGGAAGCATAGGTGGGGCAATAGCAATGTTTGCACTTACGTATGCGAGTTCTGTTCCAATTCTTATTGGATCATGGTGTATAGCTCAGTTTTTCTATGGAATGGTATCTTTATCCTGTTTTGCTATAGTACCTGAGCAGGTTGAAGCTGAAAAGTTTGGAAGGGTGTCTGGATTAATTGGTGCATCAGCTCCAGCGTGTGTTATGATAGGGCAAATATTAATAGGTGTATTTTCTAGTAGCACCGTACAACAGAAACTCTTAGCAATAATAATTGTTCAGCTTATTGGAGGAATAATTGCAGCTCTTATTGTTAAAGATAACTATTTTCCTAAACAGGATGTAAAAGAAAAGAAAATATCAGTTATTGAAAGCTTTAAAGGATTTTATCCTAGTTTTAATAAACACCCTGAGTTTACTTGGGCACTACTTACAAAGCTATTTATTAATATTGCGAATGCGGGGTTAACACTATTAACACTTTTTTATATAGCGAGATTTCATTTAGGCGAAGCTAAAATATTTCAAATCAACGCATTAACAGCACCATCAATAATGCTTATGGTTGTAGCCGGTATATTGGGGGGATTTTTATCTGATAAGATTAGAAGACAAAAGGTATTTGTTATTGCAGCAGCTTTAGTAACAGGAGTTTGTCTTGTAGCCTTTGCATTCTCGTTTAATATAACTTGGGTAATAGTTGCAAACTTTATATTTAACTTTGGATTTGGAATGTATGGTGCAGTAGATAATGCAATTGTAAATAGGATTCTTCCATCAAAAGAGAATGCTGGAAAGGATATTTCTATAATGAATGTAACGACTCAATTAGCATCATCACTTGTTAATTTTGTAGCACCAATGACTATAGCTTTAGGAACTAAATTACTTGGTGGTGATGGATATACTTTCTTCTTTTTAGTTCTTGCAGCGTTCTCAATACTTTCTGCTTTAATGGTGATTCCAATACCAGAAATTAGTAAAGAGAAAAACAATAAAAAACAAGTAAAAATAGAAATATCAGTTACCGAATAACATTATTATGGTATAAATCTTCACACATGGTGGAGATTTATACTTATTATATTGTCAGAATAAATATGGATAAGATATCTTATAAAGATTCAGGATAGTGGTATAGGACAGTGAGTGGAAGGAATGTAGAAAATATATAAATTCAAGTAAAGATGAAAATGTAATAAATTTTTTAAATTTAGATTAGGAGGATATCATGGCACAGATAATTATTACTACAAAATATGGACAAATAGAAGGAATTCGCGAAGAGGGTTGTATTGTTTTTAAAGGAATACCATACGCGAAACCACCCATAGGAGATTTGAGATTTGCGGCTCCGGTAGAACCAGAGGCATTTAAAGGGATATATAAAGCGGACTATTTTGGAAATCGATGCCCCCAGACACAACGGGATTTTCCACAGGATATATATAAGAAAGAATTCTATAGTGAACCTGTGTATGCAACCCCTATATCAGAAGATAGCTTGAGTCTAAACATTTGGGTGCCCGATAAAGTTTGCGAGGGAAAGCTACCAGTAGCATTTTATATTCATGGCGGTGCATTTTTGGGCGGTACCGGACATGAAGTGGAATTTCGTACCAATGCTTATGCGCAGAGGAATGTCATTCTTATTACAATTAATTATCGTTTAGGACTGCTAGGTTTTTTTGCACATCCATGGGTTTATGGAGAAGATGCAATAGCTTGCGGAAATTATGCTGTCTTAGATCAGATTGCTGCACTAAAATGGGTACGTATGAATATAGCTGAATTTGGTGGCGACCCTAATAATATTACAATATTCGGACAATCCGCTGGAGCTATGAGCGTACAGACTTTACTTTCAACTTCATATACAAAAGGAATGTTTTCAAAAGTAATTATTCAAAGTGCTGGGGGTTATCCAAGTGTACTTCAACGGGATATATCCTTAGAAGAAGGTTTTGAAATTGGAAAACGTGCGGTAGAACTTGCAGGGATTTCATCACTTAAGGAGCTGAGAAATCTTTCGATAGAGCGTATATTAGAAATTCAGGAAAGTATTATTATGGAGTCAATGCAGGCTGGTAAAGGTCTCCCTTTCGCGCCTGTTATTAACGGACATGTTCTTGAGAACGGGTATAATTGGTTAGCTGAAAACGCGAAAACTCATGATGTACCAACGATGATTGGTTCCACACGTAACGATATTATGGTAAATGAAGAAGAAATCCGTAACTGTAACAGCAAAATGAAGCAAAGCTGTATCGGATGGAGTTTCATGCAAGAGAAAATTGGACGCGTGCCGTCTTATGTTTATTATTTCAGACGTGATCTTCCTGGAGATACTTCTGGAGCATTCCATTCATCTGAATTGTGGTACATGTTCGGGACACTGAAAAATTGCTGGAGACCGATGACAGATGGTGACTATGAGCTTTCCAATCGAATGCTCGGTTATTGGACCAATTTCATGAAGACAGGAAATCCGAATGACGGAATTCTCACGGAATGGAAAACATGTTCTTCAAAAGATACTTTTGTAATGGAACTTGATGCTAAATTAAAACACTAATTCTTATATTATGTATACAGAAAGGGAAATAAAAAATGGCATTAATTCATGTTGATTTTATGTCAAAGACTTTAATGAGAACAGTTCCAATGAATGTAATATTACCGGCGGATAAAATGATTTTTTCAGGTATGCCAATCAAGCTACCGTTTTAATAATGTATTTTTACAACAAATTAAAAATCAACTAAGCGATTTTCTATATTGCTGCGGTGATTTTTTATAATATTTTTTAAAAGTTCGAGAAAAATGATCAACAGAGTTGTAGCCAACATATTCGGATATTTTTTCTATGGACAAATTAGTATTTATAAGATAATCTTTGGCGTCGGACATTTTTAATTTTGTTATAAAGGCTACAAAATTTAAACCAATATTCTTTTTTATTAATGTGCTTAGATAAGCTTCACTATAGTGAAAGTGTTTGGCAAGAGCTTTTAGTGAAAGATCTCGGTAGTTATGCTGTATGTATTGTAAAATTAACGAAAAGTCATTATCTATATCATAATTATAAAATTGTATTGTATCACTATAATTTCTTAGGATATTAGAGAAAAGAATATTTGCCCAGCTAATACTGCAATTGTTGTAGTATATGTCACCTTTATAGTTTTCCATGATTAAATTTTTAATTATCGTCTTAATATCATCTGAATTATCAGTAAAGAATAAAAGGTAATTGGGTGATGTTTGGTTATAAAGGATTGTTCTGAAAAAGTAAGAGAGTAAATCCTTTTGTGAAAGCAGCGTAAAAAAGGCACTATCAAAGGTACTCTTTTTTATGGAAATAGTAATTATAATAGAATTATAATCGTCAACAATGATATTGTGCGATGACATTGGTGCAATAATACATAATTCTCCTTCTCTTAGTGTTCTCTCTTCTTTTTCAAATAGAAATTGGCAATTACCTTTTAATACATAGGAAATTTCAAAATAATTATGAGAATGTATCGGATCATTTAAGTAAGCGAAGTTTCTAAATACGAAAATGTCGCTGTTCTCTGGGAGTATATCAGATTCTCCTATTTTAGTATTAGAACTAACTTTAATAAGGCTATTTATATAAATTGGTAATTGAAATAATAAATCTAAAAATTTATCGTCAGACAAATTAATCAATAATAGTTCTTTGGGTAAGTTAGGTTTTGCAGTAACATAGTTTCCTTGTTCATACATTTCCATAACGATTTCTCTAAAACCCTTCTTGTTCTTATACTTCAAATAAGAGCTTGTTGAACTAGATTCCATCATTCCTGAAGTTATATACATGTCTGTCATCTACTTTACCATCCTTTCCTAATGTAATATAGTATATCAAAATGGAAATAAAAATACAATTGAAAACAGTTTGTATTAAATAAGCTACATTATAGAATTTATATAAAATATAAAAAAACAATCTAAAAAAAAGCCGGATTTTAATAAGAGGAGTACATGGATTGATTGTTTTCTGGATGATAAAATGTTTACATAAAGAAGAAAGGAGTGAGATGATTGTTAGACATATTTCAGTACCCAAAGATAAAATTCCCGAAAGATTTTTTATGGGGAGCATCAACAGCTGGAGCTCAAATAGAGGGAAATAATTGTTCTTATCATGATGATAAAGAATTAGCATCAAAATTTGCTTTTGGAGGGATTCCATATGAGTTTCCGAAAATGGCATGTAATAGTTATGAACTTTATGAAGAAGATATTAAATTACTAAAAGCTATGAATTTAACCTTATATCGTATGTCTATAGAATGGTGTAGACTAGAGCCCGAAAAGGGAACTTTTAATCAAGAGGCAGTAAAACATTATCTTACAGTATTATCAAGATTGAAGGAAGAGGGGATTAATGTATGTTTAACATTACATCATGTATCCCATCCAGTATGGTTTCATAAAAAAGGAGCTTTTGGAACATTAGATAATATGAAGGATTGGGAAGAATTTCTTGAATATATTGTGCCAAAGGTAGCACAATACGTAGATTTTTGGATTGTCTTAAATGAATTGAATCTTCCATTTGAGTATTCAATTAGTGAAAGGCTTAATATGATACAGTATCATGCTAGAGGATATCATATTATTAAACAGTATTCTTCTAAACCTATTAGTTCTGCACACTCTTACTCAGAAAAACAGCCTAAAAGAGGCTATAATGACAAATTGGATAAGCTTATGGCAGAATACATTGATTACACTGAAAACGAATTCTTTTTCCATGCAATACGCACAGGGGAAATTACAGCACCTTTTATGGATATGAAATATGTACCAGAAGTAAAGGGGACTTGTGATTATTGGGCGCTTAATACTTATGTTAGACATATGATAGATGGGCGTAAAGAAGAGTTTCGTAGTGATTGCTATACAGCTACAAAGTTTAAACCAATTGAAACTCCATTTTTTACAGAAGAGATTTGCCCAGATATTATGATTCAAATGTTAATGAGAATGAAAGATAAACCGATATTGATTACTGAAAATGGAATTGCTACAAATGATGATAGATATCGAATTGTATATATAGCAGCTATGATGCAAGCACTACATCAGGCTATGGAAATGGGAGCAGATGTATTAGGATATTCTCATTGGAGCTTAATGGATAATTGGGAATGGGGAAGTTACAATCCAACATTTGGGCTTGCTAGTGTAAATAGGGAGACATTTGAAAGAACATTAAAAACAAGTGGTAAGTTTTATGGTGAGTTATGTAAAAATAACGGATATGATCAATCAATTTTAAGAAAGCATTTAAATGAACTGCCATCAATTATTAATTTTAAATAATAGTGTAGTATCGTGAAAGATAAATTTAGGAGAGAGAATAAATGATTTATTAGTGTCTTTGTAAACGATTAAAAAGTCGGGGGAGAAAAATATGGAAAATCATGTATTTGAGAAAACACCTTTTCTAAAATTAATGGTAGCAGCAGTTCTTGGAGTAGGAACATCAATAGCACCTTTAGTTTTACTAACATTTGGTCTTATTCAATTTAGTATTATTAGAATTGTAGGGCCTGAACACGTAACCGCTGCGTATGGCGTGGCAGCAGGTATTCAGGGATTAGCAATAGTGATTTTAGGCCCTTTAGGGGGAGTTATAGCTGATAAAACTACATTTAAAATGGGCAGAAGAAGATTTTGGATTATAGCTGGAAGTATAGGCGGTGCTATATCAATGCTTACTATCACTTATGCACCTTCAATGCCAGTATTAATTTTAGGATTTTGTTTTGTTCAATTATTTTATGGAATGGTATCTTTATCATGTTATTCACTAGTTCCAGAACAAGTTGAACCAGAAAGGTTTGGTAGAGTATCGGGGATATTTGGTGCAGCAGGTCCAATTTTTGTTATGGTCGGTATGATGATAATGGGAGTATTTGCTGATGTACCTATTCAACAAAAGCTTTTTGTAATTACTATTATACAACTTGTATGTGGAATAATGTCAGCACTTCTTGTTAAAGATAGTCATTTTAAAGGAAACAAATCGTCAGAAAATAAAAAGAGTTTTAGTGATGGATTTAAAAATCTATATCCAAGTGTAAAGAAATACCCTTGTTATACTTGGGCATTACTTACAAAACTTTTTATAAATATTACAAATGCGGGGTTAGGTTTACTTCCTCTTTTTTATATAGCAAGATTCCATCTTGGTCAAGCTGAAATTTTTAAAATTAATGCGTATACATCGCCATCAATAATGTTAATGGTTGTAGCAGGAATTGCAGGTGGATTCTTATCAGATAAAATCAAAAAACAAAAGATATTTGTAATGGTATCAGCATTAATAACTGGAGTATGTTTGGTTACATTTGCATTCGCACATATTGTAGCTTTAGTAGTGATTGGAAACTTTGCATTTAACTTTGGTTTTGGTATGTATGGAGCAGTTGATAACGCTCTTGTAAATAGAATTTTACCATCGAAAGAGGATATAGGTAAGGATATAGCTATTATGAATGCAACAGTACAATTAGCTTCAGCACTTGTTAACTTTGTAGCACCTATGTGTATAGCATTAGGAATAATTCTATTGGGAGGAGACGGTTATACATTCTTCTTCTTAATACTTGCAGGTTTTTCAGTGCTTTCAGCTTTAGCTGTAATCCCTATACCAGAAGTAGGAAAATCACTAAATGAAAAGTCAGTCGAAAAAGCAGAATTAGTTGATTAATAAATAATGATAGGGTATAAATCTTCGCATATAGTGGAGATTTATACTCGTTGTATATCTTAGAATTTAGTATATTTAATTAAAAGGAGTCTAATAAAATGAGCATAGAAATTAATGATAAACAAGTTTTTAATAATCCTATTTTGCCAGGGTTTTATCCAGACCCATCTATATGTCGTGTTGGAGAAGAATATTATATGATTAACTCTAGTTTTGTTTTCTTTCCAGGAATACCAATATTTAAAAGCACTGATCTAGTGAATTGGGGACAAATAGGACATGTGTTAGACAGACAATCTCAGTTAAATTTAGAGGGAGAAGGGTATTCAGGGGGCATATTTGCACCTACTATAAGATATCATGAGGGAGTATTTTATGTTATAACTACAAATATGAGTAATGGAGGAAATTTTATTGTAACTGCAAGGGATCCTAAAGGTACTTGGTCGGATCCTTATTGGATTAAGAATGCAGATGGAATTGATCCATCTCTCTTTTTTGATGATGATGGTAGAACTTACTATACAGGAACTAGAACTTCAAAAAATCCTCAATATATGGGTGATCACGAAATTTGGCTTCAAGAAATTGATTTAAACCAAATGAAACTTAAAGGTGAAAGTCATATTCTTTGGAAGGGTGCTTTAAAAAATGCAAGTTTTGTTGAAGGCCCTCATTTATATAAAATTAATGGGTTTTACTATTTGCTTATTTCAGAAGGTGGTACACAGCATTATCACTCAGTTACTATTGCAAGAAGTAAAAATATTTTAGGAACTTATGAAGGAAATCCAGGAAATCCAATATTAACCCATCGCCATCTTGGTAAAGGTTATACTATTTCAAATGTGGGTCATGCAGATTTGGTAGAAACTCAAAATGGTGAATGGTATATGGTAGCTCTTGCATCTCGTCCTTATGGGGGAGATTATAAAAATCTAGGAAGGGAAACATTTTTAATTCCAGTAATATGGGAAGATGAATGGCCATTAGTAAGTCCAGGAACTGGAAAAGTTGAATTTACATATCCAATTCCTATTTTACCAACTTCTTTTGTAAGTGAATCTGAAGTACGAGATGATTTTGATAATGAAATTTTAAATTACAAATGGAATACTATTCGTACACCAAAAGAATCATTCTGGAGCTTAACAGAAAAACCAGGATTTCTTAGATTAAAGGTTAGTCAAACAGGAATGTTAGACAATATTAATCCTCCCCCATTTGGTCCATTTGAAAAATATAAAAAAGTAGGAAATACTCAGAGCCCGAGATTCATAGGACGACGCCAACAACATATAAATTTTGAAGCTTGTACTAAAATGGAATTTAATACACAAAATGAGTACGAAACTGCTGGAATTGCATTAATTCAAAATAATAATCATCAATTTAGGCTAGAATATTCGATAGAGAATGGACAGAAAGTTATCCGTTTAATTAAATGTATAGCTAAAATCAATCTTGATTTCAAAAATGCAACTTTTAGTTATGAGAATATAGAATCTACGCTTGCACATAAAGTTTTTAGTTCAGAAGCAGTTTATTTAAAGGTATCTGCAAAAGGCCAAGAATATAATTTCTACTATGGATCGTCTCTAAATGAGATGGAATTATTAGCAGGAAATATAGATGGAAGAATATTAAGTTCAGACGTAGCAGGAGGTTTTATAGGAACATATATAGGTTTATTTGCTAGTAGTAACGGTAAGTACAGTAATAATATTGTGGATTTCGATTGGTTTGACTATAAAAGTCAAGACTAATCAGTATCATAATTGGTACTTTAACTTAAAAATAAATTATTAGTCTCATTATAATATCAAAATCTATTAATAATAGTCCTATATTTTAAACATATAAAAAATAGCAGTTTAAAATAAGCATAAAATGATACTTATTATATTATATTATGATACTTGAAAAGATTAAAATTATGATATCATTTATATATAGTGAAAACATTCTCTTGAGACATTGAAATGGGGATAATAAATAAAAGGAGAGATAAATATGAAACAAGGATTTCCAAAAGATTTTTTATGGGGAACTGCAACAGCAGCCCACCAAGTAGAAGGTAACAACATAAATTCAGATGTATGGGCAGAAGAGTATTCAAAAGGATCTCCTTATGCGGATAAATCAGGTGATGCAGTAGATCATTATAGGCTTTATAGAGAAGACATTCAATTATTAGCTAGACTTGGTTTAAAAACATACCGATTTTCTATTGAGTGGGCAAGAATAGAGCCTGAAGCAGGATATTATTCTAAATCCGAAATCGAACATTATAGAGATGTTTTAAAGGTTTGCCATGAATATGGAATAACTCCGATGGTAACAATGTTTCACTTTACCTCACCTCGTTGGTTAATGAGACTTGGAGGATGGTCAAATCCAAGTACTGCAGATAGATTTGCTAAATACTGTGAAGTTGTTTTTAAGGAGCTTGGTGAATTAATCCCTTATGCTTTAACAATGAATGAAGTAAATCTGCCAGTTATGCTTCACGAGTTATTCGTTAATTTTAACTTTATACCTCCTGTAGGAATAGAAGCTAAATCCTGGACTGCTCCAGAATGGAGAGAGTCTGCTGCGAGAGCTTGTGGCACAACTTTGGATAACTATTTTACTTTTCATATGGCATCTGATAAGGCATCTATAAATATTATAAAAGATGCACATCGTAAGGCACGTGAAGTGATTAAAAGGATTAATCCTAATACAAAAGTTGGATTAACATTAGCCCTTCCTGATGTACAATCTGTAGAAGGTGGAGAAGAACACGCAGAGAAAACGTGGAATAAATATTTCAAACAATATTTAGATGCAATCAAAGGTGATGATTTCTTTGGCATACAAAATTACACACGGGAAATATACGGACCCAATGGTCAAATTCCGCTAGATGATGATGTAGAAGTAACAGAGTGTGGATATGAATATTATCCAGAAGGATTGGCAGGAGCTATAAGAAAGGTAGCAATGGATATTGATATACCAATTATTATAACTGAAAATGGGATTGCAACGAAGAACGATGAAAGACGTATAGAATATATTAAGAGAGCACTAGAAGGGGTACAATCTTGCATTAATGATGGAATAAATGTACAGGGGTACATTTACTGGAGTGCATTTGATAACTTTGAGTGGACTTTCGGGTATAATATGCATTTTGGTGTTATCGGAGTAGATCGTTCCACTCAACAAAGAATTGTAAAGGAAAGTGCACATTTTTTAGGACAGATTGCTCAAAGTAATGGACTAAATAAAGCATAAAAAGAGGAGGAGATTTTTTTTATGTATAATAAATATGAACAAGACAAATTGGTGTCACTTTTACAGAAAAAGCAAGAAATTAAAAATATACATGGTATTGATATGCTAGTAAAAAATATACCTGATGTTGATATAGATGGAGATCTTGATCCTAGGGTAAAAGAAAAATTGAAAGATAATGCAAAGAACATGAAAGATATGTCTAATATCGAACCACCTAAGAGCACTGGAGATATACCTGTTGAGTTTATAAGATCTATCATGGGTTCTTTAAATTTTGATATATCAAGAGGGATAGATGCAACTGATAAAATTATACAAGGAAGAAACGGGAATATACCTTTAAGAGTTTATACCTCAAATAAAAATGAAAGTATGCCCGCTATAGTATTCATTCATGGAGGGGCTTTCTTTGGTGGAAGTACAAAAACTGTAGAAAATGCGTGTAAATATTTAGCACAAAAGATTGAAGGAGTTGTGGTATCTGTGGATTACAGACTTTGCCCTGAATATAGGTTTCCACAAGGGTTGCATGATTGTTTTGATACAGTAAAATGGCTTTATGAAAATTCAAAGGAATTGAATGTGAACTGTAATAATATTGGAGTTTCAGGAGATAGTTCAGGAGGTAATTATTCAACGGTATGTTCTATGATGGATAGAGATCTGGGAACGAAGATGATAAAATTTCAAGCACTTTTATATCCAGGACTGAACTTATCGGAAGATAAAATAGAAGATTATGAGTTTGATATAAAACTCTATAATATAAAAAATAATTATGAACTTATAGAAGATGCTGTAATGGGAATAAAAAAGTTTCCACCACTTTCACTTTTATATGTTAACAATCCAGAAGAGATAAGCAATCCATATGTATCACCACTGATTTCTAGTAGCTTAAAACATATGCCACAAACTCTAATTATAACTGCTGAGTATGATTATTTGACATTAGAAGCTGAAGCCTATGCTAGAAAACTTATAAGAGATAAAGTGCCTACAAAGTTAATAAGATATAATGGGATAGACCATGCTTTTATAGATAAAATTGGTATATACCCACAAGCACAAGATTGTATTGATGAAATAGCTAAAGAATTTAAAATTGCAATACGATAAATATGGAAAAAGGAGTGATCCCAAATGATTAATTTGAAAGTTAAACCTTTTTATTTAAAGGATGAAGATATTAAATGGGTAGAAGATACATTGGGGGACATGGGCATAGAAGAAAAAGTTGGACAGCTATTTTGCCCTATTGGAACAACAGATGACAAAGAAGAATTAAAAGCATTACTAAGCAAAATAAAGCCCGGAGGAATAATGTACAGACCTTGCGATGGAGTAGTTATGCAGGAAACACATAAATTTTTACAAGAAAATTCTAATATTCCACTGCTGATTGCGGCTAACCTAGAAGCAGGTGGAAACGGCATTTGCACTAATGGCACTTATTATGGAAAACAAATGCAGGTTGCAGCAACAGATAATGAGGTGATGGCATATAAGTTAGGTTTGGTTTGTGGAAGAGAAGGAGGAGCAGTAGGTTGCAATTGGGCTTTTTCACCAATTATAGACATAGACATGAATTTTAGAAATCCTATTACTAATGTAAGAACCTATGGCTCAGATCCTTATAGAGTGCTAAAGATGGCAAAAGAGTATATGCGTGGAATAAATGAGAGTGGACTTGCAGTAGCTATAAAACATTTTCCTGGAGATGGAGTCGACGAGAGGGATCATCATCTTTTAACATCCATAAATTCTTTATCTACAGAAAAATGGGATGATACATTTGGTATGGTTTATAAAAATATGATAGAAGCTGGAGCTCAAACGGTAATGGTAGGACATATAATGCTGCCAGAGTATACAAAAAAACTTATTCCAGGAATAAGGCATGAAGATATAATGCCGGCTACATTGTCAAAAGAATTGCTTGGAACTTTACTTCGTGAAAAGTTAGGATTTAATGGTTTGATTGTGACTGATGCTACACCAATGATTGGCTTCGCTAGTGCAGAGAAAAGAGAAGTAGCAGTTCCAAAAGCAATTGCAGCAGGCTGCGATATGTTTTTGTTCAATAAAAATATTGGAGAAGACTTTGCATTTATGATGGATGGAATAAAGAAGGGGATACTTACATTAGAAAGGTTAGATGAAGCTGTAACTAGAATCCTTGCCTTAAAAGCTTCACTTAAGCTGCATGAACAAAAGGCAAAAGGTACTTTGGTTCCTGATAAGGAAGCTTTATTACAATTAAAATGTGAAGAACATGAAAAATGGGCAAAAGAATGTGCGGATAAGTCTGTTACATTAGTCAAAGATACACAAAAGTTACTGCCAATAAGTCCAGAAAAATATAAGAGAATAAGGTTATATGTTCTAGAAGAGAATGGTGGTGGATTCAAGGAGGGGGCATCAGTAACTGCTAATTTAATTGAAGGTCTAGAAAATGCAGGATTTGAAGTTTATCTTTTCGATAATAAAAAATTAGATTTTAGAGAAGTGTTTACAGGGAGTGTTAATGAGCTAAAGGAAAAGTATGATTTGATGCTTTATGTAGCCAATATAGAAACTGCAAGTAATCAAACCACAGTGAGAATAAACTGGGCTCAACCAATGGCTGCAAATGCACCTTGGTTTGTAAAGGAAATTCCAACGATGTTTATATCTACAGCAAATCCATATCATTTATTTGATGTACCAATGGTGAAAACTTATATAAACGCATATTCATCTAATGAATATGTGGTACAGGCTATAATAGATAAAATCACAGGAAAATCAGAATTTAAGGGTAAAAATCCAGTAGATCCTTTCTGTAATTTATGGAATGCAAAACTATAAGGGAGTGTTAAAATTTGAAAATAATTAATATGAAAACGAATCATATAATAAACCCTTTAGGGTTTGATCTTGGAAAACCTCGTTTATCATTTATTACTTGTGAAACGCTAGGAGTTAAACAAACTGCAGCCCAAATTCAAATAAGTTTAGATGAAGATTTTGCTTGTATGATTTTTGATAGTGGTAAAAGTAAGGAAATTGATAGTCTTGCTTATGAGGTAACTATAGAACTTGGAGCGTATACTCGTTACTACTGGCGTGTTAAAGTTTGGGCTGATAATGGAGATGTTGCATTAAGTGACTCTGCTTGGTTTGAAACTGCGAAACTTGATAAACATTGGAGTGCAAAGTGGATTACACCAGAAATAGATAAAAATGTACATCCTGTGATAATTAAAGAATTTCCTGTATCAAAGGAAGTTAAATCTGTACGTGCCTATGTTTGTGGGTTAGGTCTTTATGAAATGGAGATAAACGGTGTTAAAGCAGGTGAAGAATATTTTACACCACATTTTAATGCTTATAATAAATGGTTACAATATCAAACTTATGATATTACAGAGTTAATTAAACAAGGTCAAAATTCAGTTAATGTTCTTCTAGGAAATGGGTGGTATAAAGGTAGATTTGGTTTTGAAGATAATACACGTGAAATATATGGTGATAAGTTTGCGCTTTTATGTGAAATTATAATAAATTATACGGATGGAACAAGCGCCATTATAAATTCAGATAATACATGGAAATCTAGAAAAAGCAATATCTTAGATAGCAACATTTATGATGGTGAAATTTATGATGCTACTTTTAATGATTTAGCAGTTTATGATGTTCATGAAATAGACTTAGGCTTTAATAAATTAAAGGCTAGATTAAGTTTACCTGTTGTAATAAAAGAAAAGATAAAACCGATAGAAGTTATAAAGACCATTGATTGTGAGACCGTTTTAGATATGGGTCAAAATATGGTGGGATGGATTGAATTTAAAACTAAGGCTCCAAAGGGTACCGAAATAAAGTTGCAATTTGGAGAAATTCTTCAAGAAGGTAATTTTTATCGAGATAATCTTAGAACAGCTAAAGCAGAATACAAATATATAGCAAATGGTGACGAGGCTGTTGTAAGACCACACTTTACTTTTTACGGATTTAGATATGTAAAAGTTAGTGGTTGGCAGGGAGAAGTTAAGGCTAACGATTTTACTGGTTGTGTATTGTATTCTGATATGCAGCAAACTGGCCACATAGAAACTAGTAATCCTTTAGTTAATAAATTGTTTCTAAATGCATTATGGGGACAAAAGGGAAATTTCTTAGATGTACCAACGGACTGCCCTCAGCGAGATGAACGCATGGGATGGACAGGTGATGCCCAGGTATTTTCGGGAACTGCCTGTTTTAATATGGATAGTTATGCGTTTTTCAGTAAATATGGGTATGATCTTGCAAAAGAACAAGAGGATAGAAATGGTATGGTTCCAATGGTAGTACCAGCCGTAAATGTACAAGGGGGCGGATCTAGTGCTTGGGGAGAAGCGGCTACGGTTATACCTTGGAATGTGTACCTGCATTATGGTGATAAATCTATTTTGAAGCAGCAATTTAAAAGCATGAAAGCTTGGGTAGATTATATTAAAAATGAGGATACATCCTCAGGGGGAAAAAGACTTTGGACAACTGGTTTTCATTTTGGGGATTGGTTAGCACTTGATGGCGATAATCCTAATTTACCAACTGGGGGAACAGATACACAATTTATAGCCTCGGCATACTATTGCTATTCTTCGAAGGTGGTTGCTAAAGCTGCAAAGGTATTGGGGGATGAAAAATCAGCTAAAGAATATGATGCTTTGTCAAATGAAGTAAAAACTGCAATTATAGATGAATATTTTAGCAAAAATGGACGTATAACTGTTAATACACAGACTGCATATATAGTTGCATTGTTTATGGATTTAGTTCCAAAAGAACATAAAGAAAGGGTAGCAAATGATTTACGTAAAAAGTTAAAACATGATAAAAACCATTTGAAAACTGGATTTGTTGGAACACCATATTTATGTAGAGTACTATCGGAAAACAAATGCAATGATTTAGCTTATACATTGTTATTAAACAAGGATTATCCAAGTTGGTTGTATGCAGTTACAATGGGAGCAACAACAATTTGGGAACGCTGGAATTCTGTATTGCCAGATGGCAAGATAAGTGGTACCGATATGAATTCTTTGAATCACTATGCTTATGGGTCAATAGTTGAATGGATGTATAGGTATATGGCTGGAATTAATCCAGTAGAAGATAAACCCGGATTTAGACAGGTGAGATTAGCTCCACAACCAGACTATAGATTAAAATATGTAAAAGCTAGTCTAAATTCTGCAGTAGGAACATATGAAAGCCAGTGGGAATTAGATGAAAAAGGAGATCTAAAGTTTAAATTTATAATCCCATTTAATGCTACAGCTACACTTGAATTACCAAATGCTAAACTTGAAAACGTATGGGTAAACGGTAAGCCTCTTAAAGAAGCAAATATTTGTGCAAGTCAATGTGGCAAAATTGTAATTGCTGACCTAACCAGCGGAACCTGGGAGTTTTATTATATGCCTGAAGAAGATTATATTAAAGGTTACAGTACACAAATGCCTATGATTGAAATACTTGCAAATGAAGAGGCCAAGAAAGTGGTTATAGAGTATTTGCCACAAATTGCACTGTTATCAAGTGAGTTGTTAAAAAAAGTAGGACATGAATCTATAAGAGAATTGTCTACAAAACCATTCTTGATTATAGCATCTGAGATATTGGATAAGCTTGATATTAAGTTAAACAAAATTAAAATAAGCGTAGAATAAAAATGAAGAGTATAAATAAGAGGTGATTAATTTGAGTATAAAAGCAGTGATTTTTGATTTGGATGGAGTTATAGTATCCACAGATAAATACCATTATCAAGCGTGGAAGAAGATGGCTGATGAGGAAGAAATTTATTTTGATAAAATAATAAATGAGGGTCTTCGAGGAGTAAGCAGAATGGAGAGCCTGGAAATAATTTTGAAAAAATCTCAAAAGATTTATAATCAGAATGAAAAAGAAGAACTTGCAGGGAGAAAAAATAATTATTATAGAGAAATGTTAAATTGTCTAACACCTACGGACATATTGCCCGGAGTTATAAAGGTATTGGAGTTTTTGAGAGAAAGAGGAATAAAAATTGCTATTGGTTCCTCAAGTAAAAATACACCTTTTATATTGGAAAAAATCGGGTTAGGGAGTTATTTCGATGCAGTATCAGATGGGAATGACATAAATAAGAGCAAACCAGATCCGGAAGTGTTTTTATTAGCAGCTAAAAAGATTCGAGTAATACCTGGAGAATGCTTAGTGCTTGAAGATGCTGATGCAGGAATAGAAGCGGCTTTAGCAGGTGGTATGAAAGTTATGGGCGTGGGATTTGCGGCAAAAAATGTAAAGGCTAATTATAGGGCACATGATTTATTGAATTTCAAGTTTGACGAATTATTGAAATAAAAAATATAAGGATGCAAAAGTGTACATAAGAAGGTTTAGAAGTAAACTCCACTGAAACAATATATTATTTATAGTTTGATGTGAAATTATATTTAAAAAAATAATATGAATTAAGGGAAGCCATTATGATATGCTCCCCTTATGGTAGACAGTTAAATAATAAAACTGTTTACTATAAGGAGAGCTATTTTTTATGGGAAGAAAATCAATTATCTCAGACCAACAAAAAATCAAGGC
>NZ_JAHLDU010000005.1 GCF_018861905.1 Clostridium sp. DSM 17811 | reverse complement strand
AGTAGGAGCATCAAGAGCAGCAGTTGAAAATGGTTGGATAGATAAAGCAGTACAAGTAGGTCAAACAGGAAAAACTGTAAGACCAACTGTATATATAGCTTGCGGTATTTCGGGAGCAATTCAGCATTTAGCTGGTATGCAAGATTCTGATTTCATAATAGCTATAAATAAAGATGCAACTGCACCTATCATGAAAGCTGCTGATGTAGCAATAGCTGGAGATTTCCTTAAAGTAATCCCAGAAATGATAGCTCAAATTAATACATTAAAAAATAAATAGTTTAACTGGAGCGATTTTGATGTATTTCTACATCAAAATCGCTCTTTTTTTTTACAAAAATTTCATTAACTAATTTTCTAAGCATTTTATTGAATATATGTAATAAATTTAATTTGCTTTCCAAATGACTCTAAATAAACTAAAATATTAATATTAATATGATGCTTTATACACAATATATATGAAGGAGCTGATTTTATAATGGATTTTCAAAAAGATGCTGTAGAAATATTAAAAACTGTTATAGACAATGCTTATGATGGTATTATCATTATAGATAAAAACGCGATTATAACTATGATTAGCAAATCATATTGTGAATTTATGGGAATTTCAGAAGAAAATGCTATAGGGAAACCTGTTACTGATGTTATTCAAAATACAAGGATGCATATTGTTGTACAAACAGGGGTTACAGAAACTGCTCAGCTACAATCTATAAAAGGAAGCTACATGATAGCCACTAGAATGCCTATAATTAAAAATGGAGAAATAATTGGTGCTATTGGTAAAGTATTATTTAGAAATGTAAAGGAACTAAATACGCTTTATAGTAAAATTAAAACTATGAAAAAGGAACTTGAAACCTATAAAACTCAGTTAAAACAGTTAAATACTGCAAGTTATTCCTTTGATGACATAATAGGTTCAAGCGAAAAGATATTGGCAGCTAAATCTATTGCCCGCAAGGCTGCTCAAACACATTCTAATGTGCTTATACTTGGTGAGAGTGGCACAGGGAAGGAACTATTTGCCCATGCAATACATTTAGCTAGTGATCGATTGTATGCACCTTTTGTAAAGGTAAACTGTGGAGCTATTCCGACCGATTTATTAGAATCTGAACTTTTCGGTTACGAAGGTGGTGCATTTACAGGTGCTAAAAAAGAAGGTAAAATTGGAAAATTCGAATTAGCGGATGGTGGAACAATTTTTTTGGATGAAATAGGAGATATGCCTCTTCATATGCAAGTTAAACTACTAAGAGCAATTCAAGAAAAAGAGGTTGAAAAAATTGGTTCATTAGGAAGTAAAAAAATTGATATTCGTATAATTGCTGCAACAAATATAAACTTAGAAAAATCTATGCATGAAGGTAAGTTTAGGCAAGATCTTTATTATAGATTAAATGTAGTGACTATTACTATTCCATCTCTTCGTGAAAGGCGCGATGATATTTTACTTATTGCAAATCACCTTATAACAAAAATTGCTGAAGATTTGAATAAGAAAATTGTAGGTATGTCTAAGGAATCAGAATATTTTCTAAAAAATTATTCATGGGAAGGCAATATAAGGGAACTTGAAAATATATTGGAAAGGGCAATTAACGTAATAGAAAATAGCAATACTATATGTCCTATAGATCTACCTGATGAAATCACAGGGAGAAAACAGATTAAACCTATTAAAAGTCTTGAATCAACTATAGAAGAAGCAGAAAAGCAAGCTATTATGGATGCACTTAAATCAACCAACGGAAACAAAACTAAGACTGCTAAAAAACTTGAAATTGGAAGAACAAGTTTATATGAAAAAATTCAAAAATATAATATACCTTTATAATTGTTCTTTAAAATGAACGGTATTCTTAAACCTTAAGAATACCGTTCATTTTTTCGAACTAAAATCCTATATATACATATATTAAGTTCTTAATGCCGTACATAGAATTTTATCTAAGCTACACAATCTTTAATAAAATCATCAAGCCCCAACGTTAACACGATATTATTGTATATTTTAGTCACTTTTTGTTGGCATGCTTCTTGCTTGTTATATTTATAACAGGTGTTAATAATATGATAAAAGGAGATAAAAAATGAAAAAAACTATGTCTAGTTATGACGCAATCACTTTAATAAAAGATGGTGACACCGTTGCAATTGGAGGATTTGTCGGTTCAGGTCACCCCGAAGAATTAACTATAGAAATTAATAAATCTTTTGCCCAAAGCGGAAGCCCAAATAATTTAACTTTGGTATACTCAGCCGGACAAGGAGACTCAAAAGACAAAGGTTTAAATCGTCTTGGCGTGGAAGGATTAGTTTCAAAAGTAATAGGTGGTCACTGGGGGCTTTCTCCCAAACTTTCAAATCTTGCTATTGAAAATAAAATTCAAGCTTATAATCTTCCTCAAGGTGTAATTTCTAATCTTTATAGAGATATCGCGTCGGGAAAACCAGGAACTATTACACATGTTGGTTTAAAAACTTTTGTAGATCCGAGAATTGACGGCGGTAAGTTAAACGATATCACAAAAGAAGATATAGTTAAAGTTATTGAAATTGATAATAAGGAGTACTTGTTCTATAAGGCCTTCCCTATAAATGTAGCACTTATTCGTGCTACTTATGCTGATGAAAGTGGTAATGCCACTATGGAAAAAGAAGCCGTAACATTGGATGTTCTTTCTATGGCACAAGCAGCTAAAAATTCTGGTGGAATTGTAATCATTCAAGTTGAAAAAGTTGTATCAAATGGCACCTTAGATCCAAGAAAAGTTAAAATTCCAGGAATACTTGTTGATGCTATTGTGATTTCCAAACCTGAAAATCATATGCAAACATATGGGGAACAATACAATCCCTCATACAATGGTGAAATAAGAATGGCAGTTGATGATATTCCCGGTTTAAAACTAGATGAACGAAAAATAATATCTAGAAGGGCAGCTATGGAACTTATACCCAATGCTGTAACTAACCTTGGAATAGGAGTACCTGAGGGTATTTCCATGGTCGCAAATGAAGAAGGTATTGGTAGCGATATGAAACTTACTTTGGAATCAGGCCCTATAGGTGGAATCCCTGCAGGTGGATTAAGTTTCGGAGCTGCAATAAATCCTGAAATGATCCTTGATCAAACTAGTCAATTTGATTTTTATGATGGTGGTGGTCTTGATGTAGCTTTCCTAGGCCTTGCTCAATGCGACGAATCAGGAAATATTAATGTAAGTAAATTTGGTCCTAAAATTGCAGGTTGTGGTGGGTTTATCAATATAACTCAAAACTCTAAAAAAGTTGTTTTCTGTGGTGCCTTTACTGCCGGTGCTTTAAAAATTGAAGTACAAGATGGAAAGTTAAATATAATTAAAGAAGGTAAATTCAACAAATTTATTAAAACTGTTGAGCAAATAACTTTTAGTGGCGAGTATGCCGTAGATGTCTCCCAACCAGTATTGTATATTACTGAAAGAGCTGTCTTTGAACTTAGCCGCAAAGGCGTAGTACTTACTGAAATTGCTCCAGGGATTGATCTTGAAAAAGATATTTTGGCACATATGGATTTCATGCCAGTAATTTCATCAAATTTAAAATTTATGGATGAAAGAATTTTTGAGGAAAAAATTATGGGACTTAAAGTTTCATAATAATTCAAAATAAAATAACAAGGAGGAATTAATAATGAAAGGTTTAACAATGAAGGAACTAAATATTGGTGATAAAGATTCTTTTGAAAAAACTATAAGCGAATCTGATGTATATCTTTATGCTGGAATAACTGGTGACTTAAATCCGGCTCACATAAATCAAAGAGAAGCTGAAACAACAATGTTCAAAGGTAGAATCGCTCACGGCATGTTAACAGCAGGTTTCGTATCCGCTGTACTTGGCATGAAATTACCTGGACCAGGCACTATTTATCTAGGTCAAGAACTCAGATTTACAGCGCCAGTTAAATTTGGGGATACTATAAAAGCCGAAGTTGAAGTTATAGAAAAAAAGGAAGAAAAAAACATTATGAAATTAAGTACAATATGTACTAATCAAGATGGAGTTGTTGTTCTTAAAGGTATTGCAACTGTTATGCCACCTAAATAAAACCTGCCCCTTTTATAAAATAAGTGTTTATTTTATAGAACGGTATTTTTATATTTTAAAAATACTGTTCCATTTTAAGAACACCATGATAATGTTTACATAAATCATGTTCGTTTCTATGAACACACTACTAATCTTAATAAACAGATTCTTACTAAAAACACTTAAAAGTCATTGAAAAGCCACATAAAATTTGTTTTTTATTGTTTATTTATTGGCATGATATTTGCTATTTATAATTATGAAAAGCTTTACAAACAATTTAATGAAGGGGGTTAAAAAATGAATAAAATTATGTCTAGTTATGACGCGATTGCTTTAATCAAAAATGGAGATACTGTTGCGGTTGGAGGCTTTATCGGTTGCGGCCACCCTGAAGAATTAACAATAAAAATCAATGAGTCTTTTCTTGAAAAAGGATTTCCTAATAACTTAACTTTGGTATATGCCGCTGGGCAAGGAGACTCAAAAGATAAGGGTTTAAATCGTCTTGGCGTTGAAGGTCTAGTTTCAAAGGTAATAGGTGGTCACTGGGGCCTTGCTCCCAAACTTGTAAAACTAGCTATTGAAAATAAAATTCAGGCTTATAATCTTCCTCAAGGGGTAATATCTCACCTATATCGAGATATTGCAGCAGGTAAACCCGGAACTATAACTCATGTTGGCTTAAAAACGTTTGTAGACCCTAGAATTGATGGTGGCAAGTTAAACGATATCACGAAAGAAGACATAGTTAAGGTTATTGAAATTGATAATAAGGAATATTTGTTTTATAAAGCTTTTCCTATAAATGTGACACTTCTTAGGGCTTCTTATGCTGATGAGTTTGGGAATGCCACTATGGAGAAAGAAGCTGTAACACTTGATGGTCTATCTATGGCTCAAGCGGCTAAAAATTCTGGTGGGATTGTAATACTTCAAGTTGAAAAAATTGTAGCAAACGGCACCCTTGATCCAAGAAAAGTTAAAATCCCAGGAATACTTGTGGATGCTATTGTGATTTCAAAACCTGAAAATCATATGCAAACCTATGCGGAGCAATATAATCCATCTTATAACGGTGAAATAAAAATGGCACTTACTAATATTCCCGGACTTAAACTAGATGAACGAAAAATAATATCAAGAAGAGCTGCAATGGAACTTATTCCTAACGCTATTACTAATCTTGGAATAGGTGTACCTGAAGGAATATCAATGGTAGCAAACGAAGAAGGAATTGGGAGTGGTCTTAAAGTTACTTTGGAGTCAGGCCCAATAGGTGGAATCCCAGCAGGTGGATTAAGTTTTGGAGCTTCAATAAATCCTGAAAGCATACTAGATCAAAGTAACCAATTTGATTTCTATGATGGTGGAGGTCTTGATATAGCATTCTTAGGTCTTGCTCAATGCGACGAAACCGGGAACATTAATGTAAGTAAATTTGGTCCTAAAATCGCAGGTTGTGGTGGTTTTATTAATATAACTCAAAATTCTAAAAAAGTTGTTTTCTGTGGGACTTTTACAGCAGGTGGCTTAAAACTTGAAATTCGTGATGGAAAACTAAATATAATTCAAGAAGGTAGATCTAACAAATTTGTTAAAAATGTTGAACAAATCACTTTTAGTGGAGAATACGCTGTAGATATCTCTCAACCAGTCTTATACATTACTGAAAGAGCAGTTTTCAGATTAACTAAGGAAGGCGTTACTTTAGAGGAAATCGCTCCTGGTATTGATCTGCAAAATGATATTCTAGATAAAATGAATTTCACTCCAATTATATCTAAAAACCTAAAACTAATGGATTTAAGGATATTTAGTGAAGGTATTATAGGTCTTAAATTGGCCAATTAATAAATACAGTCTTTGGAATAATAATATTGGTATAATTTTTGTTAAAAAATAAAAAATAAACGGTTAAAAAAAGAGAATAAAATTTTAATTAATGGAGGTTTTATAAATGTTAGGAGTTTTCGGTATCATATTAAGTTTATGTTTATTAATGTTTATGGCATATAAGGGTTTCTCTGTCATTGTCTTTGCCCCTATTTTTGCACTACTAGCAGCTTTATTTTCTGGGATGGCTATTTTGCCCACATACACAGAAATATTCCTTCCTAATCTCGGTAAGTATGTAACAATTTATTTTCCGTTCTTTCTATTGGGAGCAATATTTGGAAAAACAATGGAACAATCGGGTGCGGCGAAATCCATTGCCAAAACTATAGTAGAAAAATTAGGGAAAAAGAGAGCAATACTCTCAGTAGTTTTATCAGCAGCTATACTTACTTATGGCGGTGTAAGCCTTTTCGTTGTAGCATTTGCAGTGTATCCATTTGCAGCATCTATTTTTAAAGAAGCAGACATTCCAAAACGACTTGTTCCAGGTACAATTGCACTTGGTGCGTTTACATTTACTATGGATTCGCTTCCAGGAACACCACAGATTCAGAACTCCATTCCAATGAAGTTCTTTAATACAGATCTTTATGCAGCACCTGTTATGGGAATACTCGGAGCAATTATTATTATGACATGTGGTATTACCTATTTAGAATGGCGTAAACGTAAGGCTGAGGCCGCTGGAGAAGGCTATGGCGATAACCATACTAATGAACCTGTTATGGTTGAAGATGATAGTTTGCCAAATGCATTTTTATCAGCATTACCATTAGTTTCTGTGCTAGTTGTAACTCTTATTTTGCAAAAATTAGTTTTCCCACATTGGGATATCATATCTTGGGTAACTAAAAAACCTTACAATATGTTATCAGCTGGTGTCGTAGGAACAATGAATAACTGGGCACTCATGATTTCACTTATCGTAGGAATTCTTCTTGCAATGCTTATTAATCCTAAACGTATGCAAGGTAATTTAGCTAAGGCTATCAATGCTGGTGCTATTGGTTCTCTTTTAGCAGTTATAAATACGGCATCTGAAGTAGGTTTTGGTAATGTTATAAAAACACTACCAGGTTTTCAATCTATAGCTCATGCTTTAACAAATATAAATCCTCATGGTAGTCCATTACTATCTGAAGCAGTTACAGTAAATGTTCTATCTGGAGTAACTGGCTCTGCTTCCGGTGGTATGAGTATAGCCCTTGATACTTTTGGTAAACACTACTTACAATGGGCATCAAATACTGGTATAAGCCCTGAATTACTCCATCGAGTTGCTGCTATGGCATCTGGAGGAATGGATACATTACCTCATAATGGAGCAGTTATTACACTCCTAGGAATTTCTGGTTTAACACATAAACAAGCATATAAAGATATATTTGCTATTACTCTCCTTAAGACAGGAACATGTTTCTTTCTAATTGGATTACAATCAATTTTACATTTTGTTTAATAATTAAATACAAGTATGTTTTTAATGAACGGTATTCTTAAATCTTAAGAATACCGTCTATTTTTTCGTTATCATCCCCTGATTTTTTTAAAATTGTTTTTAATTTCTTTTCATGGTAATAATATTTCCTTCTTATAATTAAAAGAAGTTTGACTAATAATACTATAAAAGGAGGTCTTAAAATGAAAAAAGTTATGTCTAGCACTGACGCAATTTCTTTAATTAAAAACGGAGATACCATCGCAGTGGGAGGTTTTATCGGTTGCGGACACCCTGAAGAATTAACTATAAAAATTAGTGAGTGTTTCCTTGAAAAAGGTATTCCAAATAATTTAACTTTAGTTTATGCTGCGGGTCAGGGAGATTCAAAAGACAAAGGTCTGAATCATCTTGGCCACGAGGGTTTAGTTTCAAAGGTAATAGGTGGACACTGGGGACTTGCACCTAAACTTGTAAAATTAGCTATAGAGAATAAAATCCAGGCTTACAATCTTCCCCAAGGAGTAATATCTCACCTATATCGAGATATCGCAGCGGGTAAACCAGGAACAATAACTCATGTTGGACTAAAAACTTTTGTAGACCCTAGAATTGATGGTGGTAAATTAAACTCTGTTACTAAAGAAGACATAGTAAAAGTTATAGAGATTGATAATAAAGAATATTTATTTTATAAATCATTCCCAATAAATGTAACACTTATTCGTGCTTCTTATGCTGATGAGAATGGAAATGCGACTATGGAAAAAGAAGCTGTAACACTTGATGGTTTATCTATGGCTCAAGCGGCCAAAAACTCTTCCGGAATTGTAATACTTCAAGTTGAGAAAATTGTAGCAAATGGCACCCTTGACCCACGAAAAGTTAAAATCCCAGGAATACTTGTGGATGCTATTGTTATTTCAAAACCGGAAAATCATATGCAAACCTACGCAGAGCAATATAACCCCTCTTATAATGGAGAAATAAAAATGGCGCTTAGTGATATTTCTGGTTTAAAACTCGATGAACGTAAAATAATATCAAGAAGGGCTGCAATGGAGCTTATTCCTAATGCTATTACTAATCTAGGAATAGGAGTTCCTGAGGGCATATCAATGGTTGCAAATGAAGAAGGAATAGCAAATGATCTTAAAGTTACTTTAGAATCAGGTCCAATAGGCGGAATCCCTGCTGGTGGATTAAGTTTTGGGGCTTCAATAAATCCTGAAAGCATACTTGATCAAAGTAACCAATTCGATTTCTATGACGGTGGGGGTCTTGATATAGCCTTCCTGGGTCTTGCTCAATGCGACGAGAAAGGAAATATTAATGTAAGTAAATTTGGCCCTAAAATTGCAGGTTGTGGCGGTTTTATAAATATAACGCAAAATTCTAAAAAAGTTGTCTTTTGTGGAACTTTTACAGCAGGCAGTTTAAAAATTGAAATTCATGATGGTAAATTAAATATAATTCAAGAAGGTAAAACTAATAAATTCATTAAAACCGTTGAACAAATTACCTTTAGTGCTGAGTATGCTTTAGATGTATCCCAGCCAGTTTTATACATTACTGAAAGAGTAGTTTTTAAATTAACTAAAGAAGGTGTTACTTTAGAAGAAATCGCTCCTGGTATCGATATGCAAAATGACATTTTAGATAAAATGGATTTTACTCCTATTATATCTAAAGATTTAAAGTTGATGGATAAGAAATTATTTATTGAAGGTATTGTAGGCATCAAATTAGCTAAAACTAAGTAAATAATTTAAAACAAAATATAATTAGGAGGTTTTTTTAATGTTAGGAGTTTTCGGTATATTATTAAGTTTATGCCTATTAATGTTTATGGCCTATAAGGGTTTCTCAGTCATTGTTTTTGCCCCTATTTTTGCACTACTAGCCGCTTTATTTTCTGGAATGGCTATTTTGCCCACTTATACAGAAATATTCTTACCCAATCTTGGTAAATATATAACAATTTATTTTCCCTTCTTTCTATTGGGTGCAATATTTGGAAAAACTATGGAACAGTCTGGAGCCGCAAAAGCAATTGCAAAAGCTATAGTAGAAAAATTAGGAAAAGAAAGAGCAATCCTCTCTGTAGTTTTATCAGCAGCTATCCTTACCTATGGTGGTGTAAGTTTATTTGTAGTAGCATTCGCGGTATATCCATTTGCAGCATCTATTTTTAAAGAAGCAGACATCCCAAAACGTCTTGTCCCAGGAACTATTGCACTTGGTGCCTTTACATTTACTATGGATTCACTTCCTGGAACACCACAAATTCAGAACTCCATCCCAATGAAATTTTTTAACACAGATCTTTATGCTGCACCTGTAATGGGGATACTTGGAGCAATCATCATTATGTCATCTGGTATGTTTTATTTGGAGTGGCGTAAGCGTAAAGCACACGCAGCTGGAGAAGGCTATGGTAAAAATCATACTAATGAACCTATTATAGTTGACGATGCTAGTTTGCCAAATGCATTTTTATCAGCATTACCGTTGGTTTCAGTACTAGTTGTGACCCTCATTCTACAAAAATTAGTTTTTCCACATTGGGATATCATATCTTGGGTAACTAAGAAACCTTACAATATGTTATCAGCTGGTGTTGTAGGAACTATGAATAACTGGGCACTCATGATTTCACTTATCGTAGGAATTCTTCTTGCTATGCTTATCAATCCTAAACGTATGCAAGGTAATTTAGCTAAAGCTATCAATGCTGGGGCTATCGGTTCTCTTTTGGCCGTTATAAATACGGCGTCCGAAGTAGGTTTCGGTAATGTTATAAAAACACTACCAGGTTTTCAATCCATTGCCCATGCTTTAACAAATATAAATCCTCATGGTAGTCCACTACTATCAGAAGCAGTTACAGTGAATGTTTTATCTGGAGTAACAGGCTCCGCATCAGGTGGAATGAGTATTGCCCTGGACACATTTGGCAAGCACTACTTAGCTTGGGCATCAAGTACTGGTATAAGCCCTCAGTTGCTCCATAGAGTTGCTGCAATGGCATCTGGTGGAATGGATACACTGCCTCATAATGGAGCCGTTATTACACTCCTTGGAATTGCAGGTTTAACACACAAACAAGCTTATAAAGATATATTTGCTATAACTCTTCTTAAGACAGGAACATGTTTCCTTCTCATTGGATTACAATCAATTATTCATTTTGTATAATAGCTCAAAATAAAAGGAGGATTTTTAATGAAAGGTTTAACAATGAAAGAACTAAATATAGGTGATAAAGACTCTTTTGAAAAAACTATAAGTGAATCTGATGTATATCTTTATGCCGGAATAACTGGAGATTTAAATCCTGCTCATATAAACCAAAGAGAAGCTGAAACAACAATGTTCAAAGGCAGAATTGCACATGGAATGTTAACAGCAGGTTTTGTGTCTGCAGTACTCGGCATGAAATTGCCAGGACCAGGCACTATTTATCTAGGTCAAGAACTCAGATTTACAGCACCAGTTAGATTTGGAGATACTATAAAAGCTGAAGTTGAAGTTATAGAAAAAAAGGAAGAAAAAAATATTATGAAATTGAGTACAACATGTACTAATCAAGATGGTGTTATTGTTCTTAAAGGTGTTGCAACTGTTATGCCACCTAAATAACAATCATTTTCTAAAAATAGAATAAATAATAGGGAATATACATAGATTTACTTTACTAAATCCACTTATATTCCCTATTATTAAAATTTTACCCAACTCTAATTCTTGTCCTAAAACAATAATAATGTATTTTCCAATTATTGCTTAAATTAAAATCTATTCATATCGAAGTGCATCTATAGGATTTAATTTTGCAGCTTTTCTTGCGGGATAAATTCCAAAAAATATTCCGACTGCTGATGAAAACAATATTGTTTCTAATATAACAAAGATGGAAACACTAGGGGTAATGCCCGCAAACGATCCTATTATTTTAGCTGCAACTATACCAAGTGTCATACCTATAAGCCCTCCTATAAGAGATAATATTACGGATTCAGTTAAAAATTGAAATAATATAGCATTAGTGGTAGCCCCAATTGCTTTTCTAATACCAATCTCTTTTGTTCTCTCAGTTACAGAAACGAGCATTATATTCATAACTCCAATACCTCCAACCAAAAGAGATATCGCAGCTACTGCACTAAGGAATGCTGTGAAAATCCCTAAAACTTGATTAATTGACTCAAGCATACTAGCCGAATTAGTAGCCTTATAAAGGTCTAAAGTTTTGTTATCATGTTTAGCCTGAAGAATTTTCAAGGCTTCATTTCCAGTTTGCACAGAATTCTCTTGTGAAGTAGATGTCATAGTAAGTGTTGATATATTAAAATCTAATGGAAATAGTGTTTCAAGAAATGTAATTGGCACTGTTACAAGTGTTGGTGTACTGTCACCACTTCTGCTACGTGGTCCACTACTACCGCCGAACATGCTACTTGCTTTTGAAACACCAACAACAGTTGCACTTTTACTAGAAGCTACTGGTCCTAATTTAAATGATTTGCCTACAGCATCATCAGTCCCAAATAGTGCCTTTGCTGAAGTTTGATCAATTACTGCAACAGCCTTACCTTCTTCAACTTCTCTCTCATTTAAAAATCTTCCATATACAATTTCTACATTACTTATTAATGAATAATCCGTATTAACTCCGGTAACATTTGCAGTATTAGTCTTTGTATCAGTTCTTGCTGTTCCTTTTTTTGAAACAGTTGGAGAAATATACTTAGCAGTACCTACTCTATTTTTTATTTGCTTTACATCTTCAAGTGTAAAATAATCACTTATTTGCTCTACTTTCGATGAATCCACATTTAGAGTAACTGTATTTGACCCCATTTTAGTAAATTCATCTCCAATATAATTTTTTCCTCCATTACCAAGCGCAACAATAGTAATTACTGAGCTTATACCTATTATAATTCCTAGCATTGTGAGAAAAGATCTCATTTTATTTGATAAAATACTGGATATAGCCATTTTGAGGCTCTCTAAAATATTCATAACTGCCCTCCATTTTATCGTGAAAATATTTACGCGTAATATATTATTTATAATATTGATCTTCCTGAAACAGGGTAATCATCAACTATTTTCCCATCTAGGAATCTTACAATTCTTTTCGCACATTTTGCTATATCATCTTCATGGGTAACCATTAAAATAGTAGCACCATCCGCATTTAAATTTTGAAATATTTTCATAATTTCAATTGATGATTTTGTATCTAGATTACCTGTTGGTTCATCTGCCATAATGACTGCCGGGTTGTTAACCATTGCTCTTGCAATTGCAACTCTTTGTTTTTGTCCGCCAGATATTTCATTAGGTCTATGTTTAATCCTGTCACTAAGTCCAACCTTTTCAAGTGCGATAAGTGCCCTCTCCTTTCTTTCTTTTGCGGGTATTCCTGCATAAAGCATTGGGAGCATAACATTTTCAAGTACTGATATCCTTGGGAGTAGATTAAATGCTTGAAATACAAATCCTATCTCTTTATTCCTTATTAATGCAAGTTGATTATCCTCGAGATTGGAGACATCCTGGCCATTTAAGAAATATGTACCAGCATCCATTCTGTCCAAGCATCCTAAAATATTCATAAAAGTTGATTTCCCGGAACCTGAAGGTCCCATTATCGCAGTGAATTCACCTTTTTCAATTTTAAGGCTTACCGATTTAAGTGCAGTAAAATCAATATCTCCAGTTATGTATCTTTTTAATACATCCTTTACTTCTATCATTATTTTCCTCCTAGATTAATAGAATCTTTAACCATTACACCATTTGTGATGGAGCTACCTGGATTTAATATTACACTCTCACCTACTTTTACACCGCTTACGATTTCCATATCAGTATCTGATTGGAGTCCTAATTTTACGTTTTTTTGGACTGCTTTTCCATCACTAACAACAAACAAATAAGTCGACCCATCTTTGTTAGTTAATATCGACTCTGCAGGAACCTTCACAGCAGCCAGTACTTGATTAAGCAATATATCCACATCTGAGTCAAAGTTTACTTTTAACTGCGGCGCTGCTTCTAGTACATCAATTTCTACAGTTAAAGTTGTATCTCCACCTGTAGCTGTTGTATTAACTGTTGCCGTTGGATAGATTTTTGAGACCTTAGCCTTATAACTCTTACCACCACTTAATATTGTTGATGATTGTCCAATAGCTACTTTAGCAGCATCATATTTTCCAACTTTAACAATACCCTTTAAATTTGATATATCCTGAACAATTATAGCCGTTCCCTGTCCTCCAGTTTGACCACTTATAACATTAACTTCCGTTACAACTCCATCAATGTCAGATGTAATATTTGAGTTTTGCGATAATTTAATTTTTACTGAATCAAGAGTGTTTTTAGCTGCTAAAACAGCATTATCTAGTTGTATTATCTTTTCATCAGATAATACATTTGCATTATCATTTTTATTCACTGCATCCTTTTTTTGAGATATAGCATTATTATAATTAATTTGAGCAGATTCTTGTTGATTATTAAGATCAGCTGTATCATAAATTAATATAATATCCCCTTTTTTAACTTTATCACCAACACTAACTTTAACATTTGAAATCTTAGTTGCCGCAGATACAGCATAATCTTTTTCATTTTTAGATTTTATAGTAGCTGTGGTGGATAAGTACATTTTTACATCGCCTATTGCAACCTTTGAAGTCTTTACAGTTATGACCTGTTTCTTATTTCTTGAAGTGAACTGGATCCCTCCAATAATACCTATAATTGCTACTATTACTACGCCAATAATAATTTTCTTTTTCATGATAACCTCCTACATATTTATAATTCAAAAAATAAATTCAATAGTTTATATTTTACACGATAAGTATCAATAAGTATCAATAAGTATCAACATTTCCTTACCTATGTATTAAATTTTTATTAAATTAGTCCGATAAATGATTATTATTCTCCTAATCACCCCTTAATATTACAACTTATCAAAAATAATCATAATATGTTACTTAATTATTAAAAGCTATATCAGTTGTATTAACCGATATAGCCTTTATTTATAATATTTTAAATACCTATTCTATAAGTCATATTTTAGTAACTTTCCGATTTAAATTGGAAAGAACACTGGTATAAATAGTATAGCACTAAAAATAATACAGATTCCTGTAACACCAGTAGCGCTTAATATGTATTCAGCACCTTTTGAATTGTCTGCATCATTTCTCTGATACTTTAACCCAATAATCC
The DNA here is from genome assembly GCF_018861905.1 of Clostridium sp. DSM 17811. Classification (GTDB taxonomy): domain Bacteria; phylum Bacillota; class Clostridia; order Clostridiales; family Clostridiaceae; genus Clostridium_AD; species Clostridium_AD frigoriphilum. The sequence goes on along the minus strand of NZ_JAHLDU010000005.1, from coordinate 236,208 downwards.
AAAAAACTAATGCTATTATTAGCACTATAGCATCCATTATAAATAATATTTTAATCATCTTATCCTCCAAAGTTAAATATTTTTAATAGCGAGGTTAGTAATCCTAATAATTCTATTTTAAGTTTAATTTCTCTACTTTTTATAAACTAAATATAAACAATGTATAAACTTTAAGAATCATTACAATATTATTTAATGGAACTTGTTTAATGGACTTATTAACTAATCAAATTATTTTATTGCAATCTCAATCTCATCATCATTGAGTAATTTATCACAATCTAAAATAAGCTTTACCTCATCTTCTACTTTTCCTATTCCCCTAATATACTGATTGTTAAAACTTGTTTTAATGTCTGGTGGAGGAACAATATTACTGTCCTCTATATTAATTACTTCAGAAACATTATCTACAATAAGTCCCACAGAAATCCCCTTAATGTCAATTACAATTATACATGTCCTATCATTATATTCCTTTGGTTCTTTCTTAAATCTAAGCCTTACATCAACAACCGGAATGATTTTTCCTCGAAGATTTATTATTCCCTTTACATAATTGGGCAATTCAGGTACTTCTGTTATCTCCTGTATACCAATTATCTCTGTTACAAACTTAATCTCAATTCCATAAGACTCTTTCCCAACGTAAAAAGTTAAAAATTTACCCTTTTGAGTATCTTCTGCCGTTTCAATAATTTCATCTAAAACCTCTGCCATTTTAATACCACCTTTCACAAAATCATCATTCTAAACATATTGTTTACATTAATACTTCCCAAAGTCCATATTACTAAGAGATATAACTGGTTTACCTTTTGTTACTGCTACTTCATCCTTGGCTAAAGATCTATTTTTTATCTGGTTTGAATTTCTTTGAGCTTCTAAAAACATTCCATTATGAGCTAATGATGTGCCTCCTTTTAGATTGAATTTTCCAACCATATTCTTAAGCATCGCTGCTTGACTTGAAAGTTCTTCACTAGCTGCTGCACTTTGCTCTGAAGTTGCTGAATTAGTTTGCACCACATCTGAAACTTGCTCTATTCCCTTATTTATTTGGTATATCGCTGTTGCCTGCTCATTTGAAGCCGCTGCTATTTCTCCAACTAAAGTTGCAGCCTTAGATACACCTAACACAATTTGATTCAGAGATTCTGCAGTATTATTAGCAATCTTTGTTCCAAACTCCACTTTCTTTATAGAGCCTTCCACTAGATCTGTAGTTTCCTTAGCAGCCTTCGCGCTTCTAGCTGCAAGATTTCTTACTTCCTCTGCAACTACCGCAAAACCCTTACCATGTTGACCCGCTCTTGCCGCTTCTACTGCAGCATTTAATGCTAACATATTAGTTTGAAAAGCAATATCATCAATAACTTTAATTATTTTTGAAATATTAGAGGAAGATACAATTATTTCTTCCATAGATTCAAGCATTTCTTTCATATGAGAATTTCCAAGTATAGCTCCTTCTTTAGCGCTAAGTGCAAGCTCATTTGCCTGACTTGCATTGACTGCATTTTGTTTAGTTTGTGCTGCAACCTGCGTAATTGAAGAAGTCAACTCTTCTATAGCACTTGCCTGCTCAGTAGTTCCCTGTGATAATGCCTGACTACCATCTGATACTTGGTTTGAGCCAGATAAAACTTGCTCAGACGCCTCAGTGATATTGCCTAATAATTTATTAAAAGATTCTATAGTATTGTTCAAAGAATCCTTTATAACCTGATAACTACCTTTATAATTACCAATCATATTCACGCATAAATTACCAGCTTCCATCTCTTTTAATACTTCTGCCGACTCATTTATTGGTGCTTCCACAGCATCTAGAGTTTTATTAAGTCCTTCTAATATATCTCTGAACCCACCGTGAAATTTCAAAACATCACTTCTAGTTTCAAGTTTTCCATCTATTGCACCATCTGCTATAACACTTATTTCTTTAATAAGATTCTGTATAGTAGACATCATCAAAATCATTGCTGGCAATAACTTATCATTTTCCGATCTTTTACCAATTTTATTAAGATCCTCGAGTCGACTTGTATCACCTAAGGATACTTGTGTAAACAAGTCGGATATGCTCAAAATTCTTTCATTAACAGAATTTATATTATCAGCAAGTTCCTTCATCACGCCTTCATAAGAGCCTGTCATTTTGATTGTAAGATCATTTACAGCCATACCTGCTAAAACCTTTTTTGATTCATTTATTGGCTTAGTAATTGCATCTAATGTTCCATTAAACCCTTCTATTATCTCGCGATAACCTCCTTGGAATTTTGATACATCACTTCTAACATCAAGATTTCCCTTCACAGCTGCATCTGATATAATAGCAATCTCCTCAATAAGATCCTTTATTGTAGACATCATTATCACCATTGTTGGCATTAACTCATCATTTTCTGACCGTTTACCAATTTTGCGAATTTCCTCAATGCCCTTAATATCGCCTACTGATATTTCCGTATTAAGTTTTACTACATTTGCTATCCTTGAATTAACAGAGTTTATATTATCAGCAAATTCCTTCATCATCCCTTTATATGAACCTGTCATTTTAACTGTTAGATCATTTGCTGCCATACTCCCTAGAACTTTTCTTGATTCATTTAATGGCTGCGTTAATGAATCAATAGTTTTATTTACACCTTGTATTATTCCCTTATAATATCCATTATGTTTTGTTTCATCTATCCTTGTTCCAAATTCACCTTCCCCTATTGCATCTTTAAGGCTATTTATATCTATGTTTAAATTTTCAATTGACTCACTGATAATCTTAGATATTTTAAGTCCCAAAATAATAGAAATAGAGATACCTACTATAATTGATATCATAATCATTAAAACCGTAAAATCATAAACTTTTATCGTCTCTATCCTTTTAATCGCTGAGTACCCCATATAACCAATAAACCATCCAATAATAGATATAATAGTAAACCAAGTTAACAATTTTGGTCGTGTTTTCATATTCATATACCACTTCATAAATTTTCCTCCTAATATTAATTACTAATTACTTTTCACATTTTATAAGATTTCTTTAAAAATACTATTTTTTAGTATTTACCGAATTCCTTATTACTAAGGGATATTCTTGGTTTACTTTTAGTTACAGCCACTTCATCCCGAGCTAATGAATTGTTCTTTATGTTACTCAAATTTCTTTTAGTTTCTAAAGATACTTCATTATGAGTTATGATAGTACCTCCTTTTAGACTAAATTTTCTAACCATATTCTTAAGCATTGCTGCTTGACTTGAGAGTTCTTCACTGGCTGCCGCACTTTGCTCTGCAGTTGCTGAATTAGTTTGCACTACATCTGAAACTTGCTCTATTCCCTTATTAATTTGATATATCGCTGTTGCTTGCTCATTTGAAGCAGCTGCTATTTCCCCAACTAACGTTGCTGCCTTTGATACTCCTAAGACTATTTGGTCAAGGGATTCTGCAGTATTATTAGCAATTTTTGTTCCAAGCTCTACTTTCTTAATAGACCCTTCTACTAATTCTGTAGTTTCTTTAACAGCCTTCGCGCTTCTAGCTGCAAGATTTCTTACTTCCTCTGCGACTACCGCAAAGCCTTTACCATGTTGCCCCGCTCTCGCTGCTTCAACTGCAGCATTTAATGCTAACATATTAGTTTGAAAAGCAATATCATCAATAACTTTAATTATCTTTGAAATATTAGAGGAAGATACATTAATTTCATCCATAGATTCAAGCATTTCTTTCATATGAGAATTTCCAAGTATAGCTCCTTCTTTAGCGCTAAGTGCAAGTTCATTTGCCTGACTTGCATTAACTGCATTTTGTTTAGTCTGAGCTGCTACCTCTGTAATTGAAGATGTTAATTCTTCTATTGAGCTTGCTTGCTCTGTAGTACCTTGTGAAAGGGCTTGACTTCCATCTGATACTTGATTTGAGCCAGATAAAACCTGCTCAGATGACTCAGTAATACTACTCAATAATTCATTAAAGACTTCCAAAGTATGGTTTACTGACTCCTTTATAACTCCATAACTTCCCTTATAATCCCCAGCCATGTTTACGCATAAATCTCCTTCTGACATTTTCATTAATACTTCTTCCATTTCATTTATTGGTTCTTCCATAGCATCAAGTGCCATATTAAAGACTTCTAAAACTTCACGGTAACCTCCCTTGAATTTTGTTACATCCCCTCTTACTTGAAGGTTACCATCCGCAGCAGACCCCGCTATCATACTTGCTTCATTTACAAGATTTTGTATTGTTGTCATCATTACTATCATTGACGGCATTAATTCATCATTTTCAGACCTTTTGCCAATACTTGTAAGTCCTTCAAGCCCTCTTGTATCGCCCACAGATATTTCCACTAATAATTTTACTACAGCTGAAATTCTAGCATGAACAGAATTAATATCTTCTGCAAAGTCTTTCATAGCTCCTTTATAAGAGCCTGTCATACTCAAGGTATGGTCATTTAATGCCATCTTTGATAGTACGTTTCTAGATTCATTAATTGGCTCAGTAATTACATCAAGAGTATTATTTATACCCTCTACTATTTTTCTATAATCTCCACTGTGTTTAGATATTTCTGCTCTTGTATCTAGCTTACCTGCTACTGCTGCATCTACCATCATATTTACATCGCTACTCAATAACTTTATAGCCACAATTATTTTTTCGAATGATTGTGCTAACTCGCCAACTTCATCCTTATTATTAGTTTCTACCTTAACATCTAAATGACCTTGTGAAATTTCATCTGCTGCTTCAAGTAATCTTTTAATAGGTTTTGCTATTAAATTTGATATAAAATACCCTAATAATAAGGATGCTATTACTGCAATTACCACGATAACAATAAGTATTAATATTATCCTATTAGTTGAACTTTGTTCAGAATTATTTAATGAAGTTCCAGTAGATATATTTTGTTGCATATTATCATCAATATTTGCTGAAACCTCATCACTATGTATAGCCGCTTTCTTTAAAAGTGCTGTGGCCTGTGCATCTTTATTTTGAATGGCTAATGCCGAAACTTGATCTTTCTCAGTATTATAATCATTTAAAGACTTTTCTAATTTAGCATAAATTCCAATCTCTGCTTCACTTTTCCTAGTCTTTTTAAACTCCGCTAAATTTTTTATTATTATAGTATCATCTGCTACTATTATATCTTGATATTGCTTGAAATTATTAATATCAGTTTCTGATACCAAATCTCTTATAGCCGATCGATTTTTTTGAAAAGCTTCAGCTATATAACCTAATTGGCCTTGAGAATTTCCATAGTTGGTAATAATATTTTGAGAGTTTTTTTGAGTCGATTGAATACTAAAAATACCAATTAACCCTATACTACTTGCTAATATTGCAACTATAATAAATCCTAATATCATTTTTTTGCTAAGTTTCATGTCATAATACCATTTCATAATTTTTTCCCCCTAATGTTAATTAAAATAAATTTATTACATAAACACGTTCAATTTAAATAAACCTACGCTAATATTTTATTATCCTTTTAGTATTTCCCAAAATCTGTATTACTCAAAGATATTTTTGGCTTACTTTTAGTTACAGCTGCTTCATCTTGAGCTAATGATCTATTCTTTACCTGATTTAAATTTATCCTATCCCCTAAAGATATTTCATTATGAGTTACAGCGGTACCTCTTTTGAGATTGAATTTTTCAACCATATTTTTAAGCATTATTGCTTGTCCCGAGAGTTCTTCACTAGCCGCCGCACTTTGCTCTGCAGTTGCTGAATTAGTTTGTACCACATCTGAAACTTGCTCTATTCCCTTGTTAATTTGATATATTGCTGTTGCCTGCTCATTTGAAGCAGCCGCTATCTCTCCTACTAAAGTCGCTGCCTTAGATACTCCTATGACTATTTGATCAAGTGATTCTGCAGTATTATTAGCAATTTTTGTCCCAAACTCTACTTTCTTAATAGATCCTTCCACTAAATCTGTAGTTTCCTTAGCTGCATTCGCGCTTCTTGCTGCAAGATTTCTTACTTCCTCTGCGACTACCGCAAAGCCTTTACCATGTTGTCCTGCTCTCGCCGCTTCAACTGCAGCATTTAATGCTAACATATTAGTTTGAAAAGCAATATCATCAATAACCTTAATTATTTTTGAAATATTAGAAGAAGATTCATTGATCTCCTCCATAGATTTAAGCATTTCTTTCATATGAGAATTTCCAAGTATAGCTCCTTCTTTAGCGCTAAGTGCAAGTTCATTTGCCTGACTTGCGTTAACGGCATTTTGTTTAGTCTGAGATGCTACTTCTGTAATTGAAGAAGTTAGTTCTTCTATCGAACTTGCTTGCTCAGTAGTACCTTGCGAGAGTGCTTGACTTCCATCCGATACTTGATTTGAGCCTGACGATACCTGATCTGCAGCATTATTTATTTCTGTGAATACTTCATTATAAGATTGAACTATAAGGTTTAATGCGTCCTTAATCTTTGCAAAGTCACCCTTATATTCATTATTAATTGATAAATTAAGATTGGAATTAGACATTTCAATTAAAACCTCTGAAATTTCAGTTACATAAGATGCTAGCGAATCTATAGTATCATTTAATGCATTTTTGATATCTGCATGGTCCCCTTTATAATCTCCTTTAACATGTACCTTTAAGTTACCATTTGCTATTTCATGCAATACTTCTGATGATTCCCTAACAGGTTCAGTAATAGCATCCAATGTGTTATTTATACCCTCTACTATCTTTTTATAATCTCCAACGTGCTTAGTTGCATCTGCTCTTATGTCTAGCTTACCGGCTATTGATGCATCCACAAGCATATTCGTATCGCTTACAAGTAACTTTATAGCTAAAATCATTTTTCCAAATGACTGTGCTAAATTTCCAACTTCATCCTTAGTATTTATATCTACATTAACATTTAAGTTTCCTCCTGAAATATTATCTGCTACTTCAAGTAATTTTTTTATTGGTTTTGTAATCGATCTTGAAATTAATATCCCTAAACACATAGATAAAATTACACCAGCTATTATAAATCCAATCATTATAATTTTTGAACTTATAGCCGTAGCAGCATCATCATTAGAAGTTGTTTTTGCTAATTCAACCTTCATTTTAGTAAGCGCTGCCATATCATCTTCAACTGAGGCATTAATTTTCACTACGTCCCCTCTAAGTAAAGCAACCGCAGCATCATCCTTATTCGCTTTTGCAAGAACAATTACCTGAGCTATTATTTGATTATAATCTGCAAATGACTCGGTAACTTTATCATTTAATACTTTTTCATCAGCTGTAAGATATGTTTGTTTAAAAACAAGACTATTTTTATTGAAAACATCTTTACTGACATTATACCTAGACTCGTAAAGCTCTATATCTTTTGCACTCTTAGCTATTATTATATCTCTAACATCCACTCTCATTTTTACAAAGGATTCCGTCATATTGTAAAGATTACTCATTGGTGCAGTCATATTTTTATAAAGTTTTGTATCATTTTTACTTATTAAATCTATATTACTAACACCTATTATTCCAATTACTGCAGCAATAATCGATACTATAAAAAATCCTGTTAATATTTTCTTACCCAATTTAAAATTATTAAAAATTTTCAATTTAAAAGCCCCCTTTAATTAGTTTATATTTCTAAAATACCATTCACATCTAAAATAAGACTGATATTACCATCTCCAAGTATGGTACATCCAGCTATGCCTTTAGCTTTCTTAATATAAGTCGGTAACGCCTTTACTACTACTTGTTGTTGTCCTATTAAAGAATCTACAAATAAACATGCTGTCTTTGTATTATCTTCTACTAAAATCATTATGCCTTCATTTGAAGTGGTTACATTAGTATCGATATTAAATATTTTATGAAGTCTATATATTGAATAGGCTTCACCACGTATCATTATCATTTCATTTCCCGCGCTATCCGAAATCACTTCATTTTCTTTTGGCTTAAAAGATTCCCGAATCGCTGTAATAGGGATCGTATATTTTGATTTCCCAACAGCTACCTCTAATCCATCTATTATAGCCAAAGTTAAAGGGATTTTAATAGATATTTCACTGCCCTTTCCTTTTTCACTTTCAATAGATATAGATCCACCTATATCATCAATATTTTTTTTAACTACATCCATTCCAACCCCTCGGCCGGAGTACTCTGTAACATTTTCATTTGTAGAGAATCCAGGCAATAAAATGAATGAGAAGATTTCTTTATCTGTTAATTCTTCCTCAGCTTTACTAACTAATCCTTGAAGTTTTGCCTTATCATATATTTTTCTTTTGTCTAAACCTTTCCCATCGTCGCTAACGATTATAAACACATCACCGCCAGCATTTTTCGCCTCCAAAGTAATCTTTCCCATTTCTGGTTTACCAGAAGCTAGCCTCTCCTCTTTTTCTTCTATTCCATGATCTAAAGAATTCCTCACAAGGTGCATCAAAGGGTCTGAAATATGATCGATAATATTTTTATCAACCTCAGTTTCTTCACCAATAATCTCAAGTTCAACCTCTTTATCTAGCTTTTTACTCATATCTCTAACAATTCTATTCATCTTGTGAAAAGTCATAGATACTGGTATCATTCGTATAGACATTACTATATCCTGTAATTCATTAGTGAGTTTTCCTAGTTGCCTTGCTGCTTTATTAAAGTTATCCAAGGTCAGTCCCTCTAAATCCGGATTTTTTGCAACCATCGCCTCTGAAATCACAATTTCACCTACTAAATCTAAGAGCATGTCCAATTTCGAAATATTTACACTTATAATACTTTGTTGCTTTCCACTTTTAGCTATAGGTTCAGCCACTTCTTTATGTATTTCCACCTTATCTAACGGATCTTCAAGATTAATTACTTTTTTATCCTTTTTAGCTGTTGTTTCTTCAACCACAACTCCATGATTATCTTTTATAGCTTTAATTTCTTCTGGGTACTCATCTACTTGTAACAATTCTATTTCCCTTGAAAAAATAATTTCATCAAACTTTTCTTCGATTTTTTCTTTTTCTAGATTTGTAGCAAATCCCATTAAAAAACCATTTTTTCTTATGTTTTGAACACTATTGCTATTTTCTATGATATCTTCAGGGATATGATACATCTCACTAACTACATTTTTAAGATTGTGAACTACAGTGTAAGCTCTTACATTCTCCATCTCGCAACCGTCTTCGTAAAAAATTCTTGCAATATACTTTTGGTTAACTTCTATACTTGAATTCGGATAGGAATCTATCTGATACTTAGTATCTTCCCCTACTTCTAAATTATCGTTCTTTACGATTACTCCACTAGATTCTTTCATAACTTCAAGAATCTTTGAACCTCTTAGCACAAGCGACTCACTTGATCCATTTGCTTCTTCATTGTTTTCAATTTTTGCAACTTCCTCTTTGATAAAATCAATCCCAGAAAGCACCAAGTCAAATAAGCATGCAAAGTCTATAGTTACATCTTTATTTTCTCTTATAAAATAAAATAAGTCCTCCAGTGAATGGGCTAGAACAGCAATATCATTAAACATCATCATTGCTGATGAGCCTTTTATAGTATGCATTATTCTAAATATCTCATTTATCGCTTCTGTACTAAGATTTTCACTTTTTTCACATTCAATACTTATTTCTTCAAGTTGTTCCATTAATTGTGTTGCTTCGAAAAGATATATTTCTAGCATTGGCTCTCTAGTGATTTCATTATCAGACATATTTGTAACCTCCCTTATTAAACTATTATAATTTACTCAAAGATTTTACTATTGTTTCTTCATTAAATGGTTTTATCAAAAATCCTAATGCACCCGAAATCACAGCTTCTCTCACAACTGATTCTTGTCCCATTGAAGAAATCATCAAAACTTTTGCATTTTTATCAAAAGCCCTTATATGCTTTAATGCATCAAGTCCACCCATTACTGGCATTGTAATATCAAGAGTTACTATATCAGGTTTAAGAAGTTTGTATTTTTCAATAGCGCTAAATCCATTTTCTGCCTCTCCAACTACTACAAAACCATTCTTTTCAAGTATATTTTTTAATGCTACCCTTATAAATAATGCGTCGTCAGTAATCAAAACACGTTTAACCAAATCTATCTCCCCCTAAAAATTATTAAACTAATCCAAGCTTCTTCATAGCTATCTCTAGATCCTTTTTATATACCGGTTTTTCAATGTAAATATCATACCCCTCTGTTAAAGAATCAGTTACAAATTGAGTCTCAGATAGTGCAGTTATTACCATTACTTTTACCCGTTGATTTTTTTTCACTCTTTTTTTTCTCTCCATTTCACGTATGGAGTTTAAAACTTTGACCCCATTTACCTTAGGTATCATTATATCTAAACTGATTAAATCGTATGGCATACCTTCTTGTAAGGCTATTAAATATGCTTCTAAAGTTTCCATACCATCAACGGTTATATCACAATCTCCATACTTAGAAAGAGCCTTTTGTAAAAACATTCCACTTGCTTCGTCATCTTCAACTATTAGAATTCTCATTATTTTTATCTCCCATAAATTTAATCATTATCTTGTTAATTATCTGATACTCATCATTTAATTTGTTCACTAAGTTTTCAACTTTCACACCATCACCTTTTCTAGCAGCAAGCTCTATTTTAAAAGCTATAGTTTTTAAAGATTCTGCCCCTATTCTATTTGACAAAACTTTAATTTGATGAGATTCTTTCTCAATAAAAATTAGATTTTTAACTTGTAATAGTTGATTTACTTTATCCATAGATATATGTATTTCTTTAAGTTGCTCCAAATCTCCCTGCATAAGCTGAATATGTTCATCAGATGATACGACAAAATTACCATTAGCACTAACCTTAAATTTATTGTACGGAACTTCTAAAAATTCATCCTCATGAGTGACTTTATTTAACTTTAATTCGATTGGGAATTTTTCATCTTGTTTACTTCCAATTTTATAATCAATAATAAAACAGAAATCACTTCCCTTGCCTTCTTTACTTTCGAACCATATTTTGCCACCCATCATTTCAACAAGTTCTTTAGAAATGGCTAGGCCTAGACCATTTCCACCATATTTCCTTGAAAAAGAACCATCAACTTGACTAAAACTTTTAAATAATTTTTCTTTTTTATCTTCAGCAATACCAATACCAGTATCCGTAACCGTAAATTGTATTTCTATATTACCTTTTCTATGAGAAAGTTTATCAATTCTAAGACATACTTCTCCCTTATTCGTAAATTTAATAGCATTATATATCAAATTATTTAATACTTGTCTCAGTCTATTAGGATCACCAGTTAGATATTTTTTTATTGGAGAGGAATATTCTAAATTAAGTTTCAAGCCTTTTTCTGCTGCTAAAAATGAATGCACTTTGATTACTTCTCCTATGAGTTCTATAAAATCGAATCTAATTGTTTCTATTGCAAGTTTACCAACTTCTATACTAGAAAAATCAAGTATATCTTCAATAATCTTAAGCAAGTTTTTAGTGCATTTCTGTGCTGTTTTAATATATCCACTTTGTTCATTATCACTGTCCGTAGAAAGTGCTAAATCAAGCATCCCTGTAATTCCATTAAGCGGTGTTCGAATTTCATGACTTATATTTGCCAAAAATTCACTTTTTGCTTTGTTAGCCGCTTCAGCTTCTTCTTTAGATTTTTTCAATTCCACTTCTATTTTCATGATTCTTGTAATATCACGAAATATCATTACAGCTCCTGAAACCTTACCTTGCGAAAGCTTTATAGGTGAACAACTTGCGGATAAATATTTTTTTGTTCCATCTTTCGCTATAAGAACAGTTCGATTTCTAAGTCCAACTGAAGTACCTAACTGTAATGCTAATTCCACTGGACTTCTCATTGGCTCATTATTTTCGATATCAACTAAATTAACCACTTCATTAAATTTTTTCCCTCTTGCTTCATATACTTTCCATCCTGTAATAAATTCAGCCACATCATTCATAAAATCAATAATTTCATTATTATCAGTGGAAATGACACCATCTCCAATGCAAGTTAAAATTGCAGCCATACGTTCTTTACCCAAGTAATTATCCTGCTTATATTTTATATTAATCAATATCCCCTTCCTTCTTCTAATTACACATTCATTTGTTTCGTTTTAATAATATTTTTGAAGTCATTAATTTTGAATCTCCCTTCGATGAATTAATATTTTTTAAATGCTTCTAGAAAAACGTCAAGGGTACTTAGTACCTGTTCTTTAAATTTAAATTTATAGTCGCTTTTTCTCCATCGATATACAATAGCTAAAAAGGAACCTATCATTAAATCTGTTAAAATTCTACTATCTATCACGGGGTTCAAATTGTCAGATTTTTGTGCTTTTTCCATAAGTATTCTAAAATAAATTATTCTTTTATCTATTATTTCAGCCTCTTTCTTAACTAGTTCTCCCTGGTGCAACAACATACCTGAAATATTTATAAGACATGTACTTTCTGGATAATTCTCATAGTTTTCAGAATAAATAGAAGCAAAAAGCCTTATAGCTTCAATGGATGATAAATTTTTCTTCTCTACCGTTTCAATAATAGATGCATCAAGTTCCGTATGATACTTTAAAACAGCTAAAATAATTTCATTCATATTTTTAAAATGGCTAAATAAAGTTCCTTCTGATATTTTTTCTCGTTTTGCAATTTCTTTGCTTGTCAAACCTTGTATACCAAGTTCACTTATAATTTCTACAGTTGTTATAACTACACTATCCTTACGACTTATTAATGTTTGTCTCATATTAAGCCACCTTTTATATAAGTTGTTAAATTAATGTACATCTTTTATATACTTACAATTTTCCGAGTTTATACTCGATGTTTTAATTATATATAATAGTAATAATATGTCAAGCTTTTTGTCGACTATTAGTATAATTTAATACATTTTAAAGTTTTACAGTAAAAAAAGAATGAAATAACCAACAAACTTTCTTAATAACTTTATCCAAAATTAAAGAGTTTTAATTTTCTATAATAGCATCTTTATTGCTGCCAAAAAACATCTGCTCCCATAATCCTTCTTTCTGAAAAACCTCTATATTTCCATTTTTTTCAACCGTTAATTTGACTTCACCAATACATCTTATATAAGTAGGATTGACCCCCAAAGCTTTAACTATAAAGTTTCTTATTGGAGCAATTCCCAATCTATCAAGCATATTGAAAGCTAAAATATCATATTCTCTTTTAAATTCTATTTGATATTCAATTCCATTATCCTCTTGATGTATAAACGTCAAGTTATTATCAATGAATTTTTTAGTTATTTGGTGATATTTAGTATTCAATCTTTTAATTACTGTCTTTTCTTCATTATCATCTACTATAATCCCATCCTTAGCTATCATCATAACTGGCAATCTAGTATAGGCGTATTTCTTTTGCGTAATAATATCACACGCTATGATTGTATAAGGACCAATATTTGCACGACACCAATACCAATGATTCATGAGTTTTCTCATATGTATATTACCCCAGTTATGATCGTGATATCCATAACCATTTAACTCAAACTTTTCTCCTTTGTTCTTTAAAGTTGCACTAATATCTGCAGATGGTTGTGCAACAATCCATGCAAAATAATGTTCCTGTTTTTCTCCATAATACCAATGTCCTGTTCCCGGGCGCCACATTGGTAATTTAGGTTTCATTGTACAAGTATATTCAACATCGCCATCTATAAAATGTATTAAATAATTCCCTTTTAAATATTTAATACTGCTTTGACCAATTAATACATCACATACCTCCTTTGAAGCACGAATCTTTTGTCCCTTACCCTCAGAAATACGCTTTAATATCTTTTTCCCATTTGGAAAAGTTATCTCAAGCGATGCCGTTGGATTTGCAAGACCTCTTACATCAAATCCATTTTTTGTATAAAATATAACAACTACTTTAGTACCATCTGAGTACTCAGCATCAAAATACCACCATTCGTATGTACCTCTACCACCAGTGCTTCTCATTCCATCTTCCCAGGCTTCGACTTCTTTATTAATGCCTAATCGCTGATAATAGCTAATACTTTTGCCTAAAATTGCTTTTTCACTCATATCTCACCCTCCTTACCCTGATCCAATAATTTTTATAACTGTTTTGGCATTGTCAAGCTGCACTTGATACTTTCTCCATTAAATTATACTCCCAAACCATACACAATAAGAAAACCCACAACTTATTAATTAGTTGTGGATTTTACCTTTAAATCATCTCCCGGACATAAAAGAAGAACCAGATTAATAAAACCTGATTCTAGTTTTTCCATATTTAAAACATATTATTTTTCTAATATATTTTTAATTGTTTCTTTCATTTCTTCACATTTACAATTATCAAAGAAATATTCTTTGAATTTTTCTCCGCCTATAGCGCCTTTTAAAAGATCTTGATCAATATCTTTTAAAATTGTTGCCATATCTTTATATGTTACTTTTTTAACTTCATCTAATATCTTTTTATTTCTTTGTTCTGGAACAACTCTTTCTTTTGGATATCCCTTACCGCTTTCGCCTTGGAATAATCTTCCGAATATGTCTTCCAAATTTAATTCTGCTCCCCATCCAAATCCCTTAGCAAAAGGCATTGCGATAGCATTTCCATCATTAACTTGTGCAAACATATATGCATCTGAAGGATCTTGTACATGACCACATAATACTCCAGGAAATGAATTGCATGCTAGCATTGCTCCTTCGCCAGTACCACATCCAGTTATTACATAATCAGCTGCTCCTGAATTTAAAAGAATAGCTGCTAAAATACCATTTTGAACATATGTTAATTGCGCCTCATCATCTGCGCTGTACATTCCATAATTAAATACCTCATGGCCTTTTGGCAACACTACTTTTTTTAATGATTCATATATGATCCCATTTTTTCCTGCTTGGCTATTCTCGTTAATTAAAGCAATTTTCATTTATATTCCCCCTATTATGGCTATTGAAAACACTATCTTATTCTGGTTGTTTTCCAAGAGTAGCGAGTATTCCACCATCTACATATAACACATGGCCATTTACAAAATCTGATGCATCAGATGCGAGGAATACAGCTGGTCCTACTAAATCTTCTGTTGTTCCCCAACGTGCAGCTGGAGTTTTCCCTATGATAAAATTATTAAATGGATGTCCCTGGGTTCTAAGTGGTGCAGTTTGAGGTGTTGCTATATATCCGGGTCCAATTCCATTACATTGAATGTTGTATTCACCATATTCAGCTGCAATGTTTTTAGTTAACATCTTAAGTCCACCTTTTGCAGCCGCATAAGCTGAAACGGTTTCACGTCCTAGTTCACTCATCATTGAACATATATTTATTATTTTACCATGTCCCTTTTTAATCATTGCAGGTATTACAGCTTTGGATACTATAAATGGTGCGTTTAGATCTACATCTATAACCTTTCTAAAATCTGCCGCTTTCATATCAATCATTGCAACACGCTTAATTATTCCTGCATTATTTACAAGGATATCAATTACGCCAACTTCTTTTTCTATTTTTTCAACTAATTCATTTACCATCTGTTCATCTGTAACATCACATACATATCCAAAAGCTTTTATACCTTCTTCTGCATAAGCTTTTATTCCCTTATTCACAAGTTCTTGATTTATGTCATTAAACACTATTGTTGCTCCTGCCTCACTATAAGACTTTGCAATAGCAAATCCAATACCATATGATGCACCTGTAACTAATGCAACTTTACCTTCTAATGAAAATTTCTTAATTATATCCATGAAATATTCCTCCTCGAATTTATAATATTTATATATGTTAAAGAAATATATATTATTTATATGTTTCTTTAAAATTTTCAATTATTTTAACGTACCATTAACACCTTACAAAGTAGATTCATTCCAATTTACAATACACTCTAATACTTGTTGACCATTTTCATCATTTTTACTTTCAATTTGGTCTATTAAAATGTTTGCTGCTTGTTGTCCTTCCTTAAAAGCAGGTTGCACAATAGTTGTTATGCTAGGCGTTGCAAAATTAGTCCACTCAGTATTATCAAATCCCATAAGACCTAAATCAGGCATTAAAAAATAATAATCTTTTAGTGCAATAAATACCATTGGTAAAGCCCAACAGTTAGGAACAAAAATTAATTGTTTTTCTTTTTTATTAATATGTTTAACAAGGAAATCTAATATCTTTTTAGGATTCTTTTCATCATTATCTTCAACAATTAATTTTTCATAAGCTAAATCATTATCTAATAAAGCATCAATATAACCAGAAGTTCTTTCAATGCGAGTGCTTAACAAACTAGGATCAGCTGTTATTAGAATGAATTTTTTATACCCTTTATTTATACAAACAACAGTAGCTTCATAAGTAGCATCATAATTATTTGTTTTTACCCATTTTGTTTTATAATCGTATACATTACTATCAAAAAAAACCATTGGTTTTTTTGCTTTTTTAGAAATTTCCTTAAATTGAATTGTAGGTTGTACAATAAACCCATCAACACCCATAGATAACATTCTACCTATAAGATTTTCTTCCCTAGAATAATCATAATTACTATTTGCTACAATAAGTTGATAACCTTTTTTACTTGCTATATCTTCAATTCCTTTAACAATTTGGTTTGAAAATGTATTAGTAATATCTCCAATCATTATCCCAAGCAACTTGGTACTTTTTGAATTTAGACTTCTAGCAGCAATACTAGGTTTATAATTTGTTTCTTTTATTACCTCTGCTATTTTTTGTCTTGTTTTTTCAGACATTTTCTCAGTTTTACCATTTAAATAAAAAGAAACAGTCGTTTTAGAAGTACCTGCTAAATTTGCAATTTCTCTAATCGTAATCTTACCTGAATGCGTCATATCTAACCCCATATTTAAATAATTTATATTCCTATATTATTATATTAACATAAAAAAATAATTTAGTAAACTAGTTTACTAAATTATTTTATTTGTTTAGATATCTCCATCTACTAGCTGCTTAAAATTTATACTTTCTAGTTCTGCATTTAAACTTTTTTGTACTTTTGTCATTGCTCTATGCACAATGCATACCCCACTTATATTCAAATTACAAAAACTTGGTTCAATTACACACCTATTAACACATATAGGACCATCTATTGCTTCAATAACATCTCTTAAGTTTATTTCCTCTGGCAATTTATTTATAGCATATCCTCCCTTTACTCCCCTATAAGATTTTATAATATCTGCTTGTATTAGCTTCCTTAAAAGCTTTAAGAGAAATCTTAGCGGTATTCTCTCTTTTTCTGAAATTACTTTTGATTCTACCTTTTCGCCATAACCTAATTTACATAAATAAATTACTACCCTAAGACCGTAATCTGCTTCTTGTGTTATTTTCATAATATATCTCCCTAACTATACTCATTTGGTATACTTTATACTTTAAGATATTTACTGTATTTTGTCAACAAAAAGGTAATAAATGTTTAATATTAACATTAAAATCAAAATGGACCTACTCACGAGTTTTATTCATGAGCAGGTCCCAAATTTATATTTTCCTAAAATTACTTCATTGACTCGATGATACTTTCAGCAATTGCATCCATTGAATCCACATCGTCCTCTTTCATACTGGAGTTTAATGAGATTTCATTGTCTAAAATAGTTATTTCTTTCATCTCACCCAAAAGTTCACGCATCAGCTTACCAGATTGAGGAGCCCATGAACCATTTTCTATAAGAGTAAAATTACGTTTTTGAACATTTAATGCTTTCATATCCATTATATAAGCAAGCATTGGTGGATATATCTTAAGGTTGTATGTTACAGAGGCAAGAACCACATTACTATATTTGAATGTCTCAGAAATCAAATATGAGACATGAGTTTTAGAAACGTCGTACATCACGACATTTGTCATTCCCTTTTCCACGAGCCTTGTTGCTAAATCACTAGCAGCAGCCTCAGTATTTCCGTACATTGTTCCATAAACAATCATTACACCTTTTTCCTCAGGTGCGTATCTGCTCCACTTGTCGTACTTACCTAAAAAGTATCCCAAATCATTACGCCATACCGGTCCATGTAGTGGACAGATAATCTTGATGTCGATAGTTCCAGCCTTCCTTAAAAGGTCCTGAACATGAGGGCCATACTTGCCTACAATGTTTGTATAATACCTTCTGGCATCGTCAATCCAATCACGGTCAAAGTTAACTTCATCATTAAACAACTGGCCATCTAAGGAGCCGAAAGAACCAAAAGCATCTGCTGAAAATAATACACCATTTGTAGTATCAAATGTCACCATAGCTTCTGGCCAATGTACCATTGGAGCAGCCACAAATGTAACTACATGTTTTCCAAAGGACATTGTATCGCCCTCTTTAACTTCTATTACGTTTTCATCGATATGGAAACCGAACTGATGCATGAACAAGAAAGCTTTATGGTTACATACAATCTTTACATTCGGATAACGAAGAATAATCTCTTCAATGCACGCTGCATGATCCGGCTCCATATGGTTAATTACCAAATAATCTAAAGATTTACCTTTTAAAACTGATTGAATATTTTCAATGAACTGACGGCAAATTGACCAGTCAACTGTATCAAAAAGTACTGTCTTCTTGTCTATTAGTAGATAAGAATTATAGGAAACACCCCTTGGAATAGGATGAATGTTTTCAAAAAGGGCAAGACGACGATCGCTTCCACCAACCCAATAAAGATCCTCAGTTATATTTCTAACACAATACATATATATAATCCTCCTTTACACTAAAAACATATTATTATATTTAATTATTATAAAAATTAAACCTCTATAAACATATCTTTTTCTTCACCGCAAGCAGGGCAAGTCCATTCGTTTGGTATATTTTCAAAGAGAGTACCCGGAGCTACTTCGCCTTCATCATCCCCTACGCCAGGATCGTATTCATAACCGCATCCATTACATACATAATGTTTCCAAGTTGGAATAACTTCCTTCGGAGCTGCTGACTTCATCTTCACCATTGGTGGAGCATCTTTCTTTGCTTCTCCATTATCTAAAGCAGCAGTTAGAAGTGGTAATATTTCCATTATATCACCAACAATACCATAATCTGAATTTTTAAAAATTTTAGCTTTAGAATCAATATTTATAGCCACAATTGTACTAGCATCCTTTATACCTTTCAAATGCTGACCTGCACCTGAAATACCGCAAGCAATATAAAGATTTCCTTTAAATTTTTGACCAGACATACCCACATAACGATTTAGTGGTAAATATTTAAGGGTTTCAGCTACTGGACGAGAAGATCCTATAGCTGCACCGGCTTGAACTGCCAAGTCTTCTATAAGCTTCATATTTTTCTTTTCACCAATACCTAGACCTACACTAACTACCCTTTCCGCCTTAGTAATAGGAGTGTCCATTGGAATCCCAACTGTAAAATCATATTTATCTGCCTTAAGAGCTTCCACAAGTGCATTTACTTTTTCACTTGAAGTTCCATCGCTAAAAATTATTTTTTTACGATAACCTGTAGCAGGTCCACGCTTAGTAGCTTTACCTGGGTTCTCATTTTTTGGCATCTTACCTATGATGTGAGCAGCGATAACGACACGTTGGATCTCATTAGTTCCTTCATATATTGTACAAATCTTAGCATCCCTGTAAGACCTTTCGACTTCCATACCCTTTAAATAGCCGCTTCCACCAAATATTTGAAGTGCATCATTCACAATTTCAAGGCAAACGTCGGAAGCGTATTGTTTCGCCATAGCAGCTTCCATACTGTAGTTCTCATGATTTTCCTTAAGCTCTGCTGCACTGTAAATAAGTAATCTAGCTGCGCGAAGTTTTGTTGCCATATCTGCCAACTTAAAAGATATAATTTGTTGCTGACATATAGGTTTTCCAAATTGAACTCTTTCCTTTGAATACTCAAGAGCATTCTCATAAGCACCTTGTGCAATGCCCAGTGCCTGAGCTGCAACACCAATACGGCCACCATCCAAAGTTGCCATAGCAATTTTAAAACCACTACCTTCAGCGCCTAATAGATTTTCTCTCGGAACCTTCACGTCATTGAATATTAGCTCAGCAGTGACAGATGAACGAATACCCATTTTATCGTAATGCTTACCGAAGGTAAAACCTTCTGTATCCTTCTCCACAATAAATGCACTTATACCTCGAATACCTATGTCCGGCGTAGTAATTGCAAATACAATATAAATATCAGCCTTACCAGCATTTGTGATGAAGATTTTTTCACCATTTAAAATATAATTATCACCATCGAGTACTGCAGTGGTTTCAGTACCTCCAGCATCACTACCAGCATTTTCCTCGGTAAGACCGAATGCGCCAAGTTTTTCTCCCTTTGCGAGTGGCACCAAGTACTTTTGTTTTTGCTCATCTGTTCCATAAGCTGAAATTGGGTAAGAACCTAGTGATGTATGAGCTGATAAAATTACGCCTGTCCCACCATCAACTCTTGATAATTCCTCAACGGCAATTGCGTAGCTTATTATGTCAAGACCTGCTCCACCGTACTCTTTGGGATATGGTATTCCCATCATCCCCATATCTGCTAACTTATTAATAACCTCGCCCGGAAATTTGTTTTCCTGATCTAACATAAATGCAATAGGTTTAACTTCCTCCTGGGCAAACTCTCTAATTTTAATCCTCAAATTTTCATGTTGCTGCTTAGTCTTAAAAAGCATATATAATACCTCCCTTTAATTAATCTGTTTAATAAATATAAATTCGTAAACGTCTTCTTAAAGTGTACCTAAATTGTATACTTTCATTGTATACCTAAGAAATACACATTGCAACCTTAATTCCAACTTTTTTCCTTTTTCATTTATTATACAAAAAAGAACCTATATTAATAGATTCTTTTTTGTATCTATAATATATGTTCCATTTTATTGCTACACTTATTTCGTTTTCAGTTTGCAATATACACAATAAATGTTAAATATTCCAGTGTTCTATATTAACGTTTACTATTCCTCCTTCTGCATAAAAGAAAATGTTTTTGCTCTCCTTCTTAGGGTAAATTCTAGATGAAAAAGTTTCTTCGCCTTTATTTATGAATATTTCAACAGATGATTTATCCATGAATAAACGTATGCTTAATTTTTTACACTTCTCTATTTTGCACTTTCTCACACCCGTTTTACTTAATCCACTTTTGCATCTGTCCAATATTATTTTTTCCTCTTCTGTATTATAGTATAACAATGTTTTCTCATTTCCATTGTCATCACATCTAAGTTTAATCCCAAATTCCAAGACATTTTCCCATGAAAAATCACAAATCAGTTCAAAACAATCTCCATAAATATTATCCAATTTAATCTGTTCATTATTTATTAATACATTATCATACCTAGTTTCATTAGTTCTAAGTAATTTTATTTCTTCTACTGGAATTTGATAGATTTTATTATTTTCAAGATGAAGTTCTCTAACAATTGTTAGACAGTGAAGCCAATTATTCTTTACCGTAGGGCTATCTTCTTCCTCTGGAATACCCATCCAACCAACCAAGAGTAACCGTCCTTTTTCATCTCGTGAAACTTGAGGAGCATAAAATTCAAAACCTCTATCTAACTCAATAAAATCACCATAGGCTAATTTCCCCGTTTTATAATCTAATTTACCTAACAAATATCCACATTGATATCTATTATTATATAAGTCACCCTTAGGCTCTACCCCCTGAGGACAAAAAAGTAATATATCTTTTCCATCTAAGTTAAATAAATTTGGACATTCCCACATATAGCCTAAATAATTCAATCCATTTGTATTTGCACCAGCAACTTCTCCAATTTTATTCCAAGCTAGTAAGTCCTGTGAACTATATAAAAGTACTACTCCTTCTTCTTTCTCTGTTTGGGTTCCAATTGCCATATACCATAGCCCATCATATTTCCAAACTTTAGGATCTCTGAAATGCGTTGTATAACCAGTAGGCACATTGCTTATAACAGGGTTGTTTTTATATTTAACAAAGTGTTCGCAATCAATGCTTTGTGCAATACACTGATAGGTTTCTCTTTTCCCTAGTTCATTTTTTACATTTCCTGTATAAATCAAAGTTAATTTACCATTATTATTTACAGCCGAGCCAGAATAACATCCATGAGTTTCATACCACTCACTTGGACAAAGTGCAGGTGATAACATACTCCAATGAACTAAATCCGAACTTTTTACATGAGCCCAATAAACCATTTTATCTTTAGGATACAAAGGATTAAACTGATAAAACAGATGATATTCACTATTAAAATGAATAAATCCATTAGGGTCATTCAAAAAACCTACACTTGGCATTAAATGATATTTTAATCTATAGTAATCATTATTTCCATTCATAATATCACAACCATTTCAAATTTTATTTTTTTATTTTAAAACTTGAAAGAGAGAATGATTTCCTCTCTTTTTTAGTTAATTCCAACTCGCATTAATTCTTCCCCTTGTTTAATCTTACCAGATTTTAACTGATTAACAAACTTCATAGAGTCAGAATTTGTAATGACAAGTAATACAATAGGTGATTTAGCTTTTTCCTTCACTAAATCCAAATCAAATTCCATTAGTTTTTGTCCCTTCTTAATCACATCTCCAGAATTAATAAATGACTTAAAACCCTCCCCATTCATTTTGACTGTATCAATTCCTATATGAATTAGTATTTCCATTCCATCACTAGTTTTAATTGCTATTGCATGCTTTGTTTCAAACAAACATACTACAGTTCCGTCTACTGGTGAAACTACTATTCCATCTTCTGGATCTACTCCTATTCCTTTTCCCAATAATTCATCAGAAAAAGTTTTGTCTGGAACATCTTTAAGTAATATGACATTTCCATTTACAGGTGATACTAAATTTGAAACAGTATTTGCTTTTACTTCATTATAAAGTAAAATAACTTTATTATCCTTATCATTATTACCTTTCTCTTCTTTTTCTTCTTCTTCTTTTTCTTCTTCTTCTTCTTCTTCTTCTTCTTTTTCTTTTATTCCAAGGACAGAAGTAACTACAAAAGCTGTTGCAAAAGCTATAACCATACCTATTACATAATTCAAAATAGATGATGGTGGCACAATCGTTGTACCCGGTATTCCACTTACGCCCATGCCAGTCATTACTACTTTAGTAAATACTACATAACCACCACCTATAGCACCGCCTATAGCTGCCGCAATAAAAGGCCTCCTGTATCTCAAATTTACTCCGAAAATTGCCGGTTCAGTTATGCCAAGCACCGCTGACAATGATGCTGGGCCTGCTATTGACTTCATTTTAGCATTTTTCGTGATAAAATATACTGCAAAAGCAGCTCCACCTTGTGCAACATTAGCCATTGACCAAATTGGTAATAAAAAATCCCTATGAATACTCGGGTTAGCAAGTAACCCTGCCTCGACAGCTTGGAAACTTTGATGTATCCCGGTAATAACTATAAATGAATAAAATCCTCCAAATAATATACCAGCAAAAACACCTGCTGTATTGTATATCGTTACTAAACCAAATGATAGTCCATCTCCTAGAAATCTCCCTGCTGGTCCTATTATAAAAAACGTAAAAAACCCTGTAATCAATACTGTTAAGAATGGTGTTAATAAAATATCTAATATATCTGGAACTATTTTTCTTAAGCCTCTTTCTATATATCCCATAACCCAAACAGCAATTAGTATTGGAAGCACTTGGCCTTGATAACCAACCATACTTACATGAAGTCCATAAAAATCCATTGAATTTTTAATTCCCGTTCCTAATGTCCAAGCATTCTGGAGATCAGGATGTATCATTATGCCTGCTAATGTTGCTGCTAGAAAAGGATTAGTTCCAAATTGTTTAGCCGCGCTAAATGCAATTAAAACAGGTAAAAATACAAAAGCGGCATTCGAAAACATATTTAATAATATATACATCCCACTTTTAGAATCAACCAAATGAAAATTTTGAAGCATTCCTAAAATCCCCATTAAAAGCCCACTAGCAACTATTGCTGGTATTATTGGAAGAAAAATACTTGATAACATTCTTGCAAATCTCTCAAAAGGATTCATATTTTTCATTGCAGCTTTTTTATTATCACTTAAACTCGACTCTCCTATTTTAGTTCCTTCAATAAAAGCATTATATACTTTATTTACTGTTCCTTGACCAATAATAATTTGTAATTGACCCCCACTATTAAATACACCTTTAACAGCTTCCATTTTCTCAATTTTTTTAATATTTGCCTTTTTGTCATCATTTAGAACCAATCTCAATCTTGTAGCACAATGTGCAGCACTTGCTACATTGTTTTCTCCACCTAAATACATTAAAATTTCTTTAGCTATTTTGTTGTAATCCATTTTTACCCTCCTATATTTTTATCTGCACAAAAGTAATTATTGTATTATTTTGTGTCCATTAAGTAGCTGTTGCTAATTTAAATAAAAAAAACCTAGATTGAATTAATACAACTAGTGTATTATCTTCAACTTAGGTTTTGCCTGCATAACCAGTAACAATCCTGATATTAACTTTTTAATAAATGTATAAGTCTATAATTTTTCAGAAGATACCTTATACTTTATACTAGAAATAACTCGCTGAATATGAAGACTCAAGTAAACTATTTCTCCATCATTTATTGTGTAATAATAATTTTTCTCAATAAATATTTTTATCTTTAATGCACAAGTATATGGTTTATGATAATTTATTTCTACCATCTTCAGAAATTCATTACTATCTTCTGGTAACCTATTATTCGAAATTACCCTTTGTGAAAAATACTTCAAGTGCGTAACAAGTCTATCATAAGAAATATCGTTTTCATCAAATTCTATGTTGAAAAAGTATTTTATTATGTTTAATATTTCTTGAACTATTGAAATAATGTTTATTGTATTATCCATGCTTTGGTTAAGGGCAGCATCTACTAAATGCAGAGCAATATAACCCGCTTCATCTAAATCCATTTTAATACCTATTTCATCTT
Source organism: Clostridium sp. DSM 17811 (assembly GCF_018861905.1). Lineage (GTDB taxonomy): Bacteria > Bacillota > Clostridia > Clostridiales > Clostridiaceae > Clostridium_AD > Clostridium_AD frigoriphilum. The sequence goes on along the minus strand of NZ_JAHLDU010000005.1, from coordinate 211,137 downwards.
CAATACAATCCAGTGCCCATAAACCAACTTCGTATTCTTTTTTATGTATCCTTTGTATTTCCCAAAGCAGCTGATTTTTTAAGCTAATACCTTCTTTGTATCTTTTAATGGCAAAATCAATATGATCTGTTAATGCAATATAAATATGATCATCAAATTGTGTATTCAATTTTTCTTTCCCATAGCTTATAATTGTCTCTGATAATTTTATATGCTCCATCGGGATCTCATTTATCAATTTTAAAAATTTCTCATTCTCTATTTTATTTTCCAAAATAAAGACTTTTTCAATTTTCAAAACATCGACCATATCTCCATTTCTCTTTTGGAAAGCAATTCCTCTGCCCATAATTACCTTTTCACGCTTAGATTTTTCATCTATAGCCGTAACTACATTATTATTCAATATCCTTTTTATAATAATAGTATTCACCCCAATGCCACTATAATTATTAGATTTGTATTCAAATATAAAGCTGAAATTTCACACTAATATACAATTAAATTTACATTATTATTGTATGCTCACAAGGCAATCTTCTTTAGTTGCAATAAAAAAACCCAAAACAAGACAAAGTTCACACTCATCTCAAATTAGGTTTTGCCTGCTAATCAGTAACAATCCTGTTATTTAATTTATATGTATGATAACATTTTCATTGTTGTATGTCAATACATTTTTTATACAATATAATAAAAAACTAAGCACCTTAATATTCCTCTATTAACCATTAATTTATAAATTTACGCTTTATCGATTTCTATTGTAGGAAATTTTAAATCTTTATATTTACCAAACTTCTCTTTAACAATTGATAACTTTTCATCTGTGTAAAATCCACCTTGTGTATGATAAATTTCTTCTAAATGGTGTTCTCTTCCTTTAATAGTAGTACGGTCACGACTTAATCCATCTTTCGCAATAACAAATTTCCATTTACCAGTTTCTGTTTTCTCTAAGTCTCCACCAGCGCCACAAACTTGACATTCGATTGGGAAGTGCAACCCGTCCCATTGGACTTCCCCTAAAATCAACGCATTAGAATGACAATTTGGACACCAACCCATATTTTCATCTCCTAACCACACTCTTTTTTCTACTGTGGTATTTAATGATTTCATAACATTGTTACCAATTTCTTCAGCACGTTTAATCATATCATCATGTAATAAACATTGTTTTGGAGCTGGCACACGAGTAGCCAAATACATATCAATAATTTTAAAATCATTTGTAAAACAAGTTGCCTGCATAGCTTCTAATGCCATCGACTGCCATGAACGAGTAGATCCTCCCACAGCAATTAAAGCACCAACTCTATCTTTATGCTCAATTTCACCAATTGATTCTAAAAATGCAGATTCATAACTTAAATTTCTATGCATAAATTTTAAAAATGTTGCAGTTGGCATCAAATCATATGTAGGTGCTGAAAATATAACAGCATCTTGATTTAACATAACTTCCATAATTGCTTTTTTATCATCCTTTTTATCTAAGCTGCACCCAACGTTTTTACCAATAGTCATACCATTTGTACATGCTGTACATCCTGTACAATCCATAATGTTGTAATTCCTTAGATTAATCATTGTGATTTCTGCCCCTTGTTGCGCGCAGGCTAAAAGTGCTTCTTTTAACAAAATTTCAGAATTTGAATCTTTTCTACCAGCTGTAACGCCCATTACTTTAAAAGTCATAATAAAATCTCCTCTTTATATATCATATATATTACTATATTATTGTTAATACATGTTTTTTTTGTTACACTAACAAGTGAACATTTATAATATTAACATAAATTAATACACCATTCATCAGAAATAATTATGAAACTGCCATGATTTAATGGTATTATTTTAAAAATTTTTCTAATCCACAAAAGGAGGTAATTTTTTGGCTAAACTAAAAACATTATTAAATTTTCTTAAAAATAAACCAAACATTAAAATTTCGGGAACCCATAATCCGGATACTATTATTGATGAAGTATTTTTTTTAAAAGATAATATGGAGTTTTCTCCAAATGCTTTATATTTGGCAACAAAAAACCATAAATCTTTATTAATTAATAAAGCCAATATTTTATTTATCGTAAATAAAGCAAGTGAAAACATTCATATTTTACAGATTGAGACTAAAAGTAGTATAGAAGAAATTTATAGATTGATTTGTGAATTTATGTTTATAGACTATAAACTGTATGTAAAAAAATTAGATATTTATAATAGCCTATCTGCTTATAATGATATTAATAAAACTTTAAATATATGTGAAAGCTATTTAAATAACCCTATTTTTATTTTAGATACTAGTTATCGTATTATTGGTCGTTCCACTTTTGCTAATTCTATTACGTCTAATATAGAAACTTATAATGATCAAGCTTATCTGTTAATCGATACCGTTAATATTATGAAAAAAGATAAATGTATAGATAATATTTATAGTTCAAGTACATCTTTTTTTCACTTTTCTGATAAAAGTCTTATCTTTTGTGGTATTCGTATTAATAACGTTACTGTTGCGTATATATGTATTTTACAAGAAAACCGAGAATTTGTTGAAGAAGATTTAGAAATAACCAACACTTTGGTACAAACTCTTTCTATACAAATGCAAAAGGATAACTTATTTATAAATAGTTCAGGACTCGAAGAAGAATACTATTTAATGGATTTATTAAAAAATTCAATTAATAATCTAGACTATATAGAAGAAAGACTAAAAAATATAGATTTTAAACTACATAAAAATATATTATTAATTGTTATACCTTTTCGTCAAACATATCAAGATTACCGTCATAATTTTGGATTAAAGCAGTTAATTGTTACTACTAAAAATATATTTAGAAATTGTATTTCTGCTTATTATGAAGATAGTATAATTCTCATGGTAAGTAAAGAAAATGATGAAATATTTTCTGAAAACACAAAAACAAGGTTTATAGATTTTTTAAAACTCAACAATTTAAAAGCCGGGATTAGTTTAACATTTCAAAATATACTTGAAACAAAGGAGTTTTATAAACAAGCTACTTACGCCTTAAAATTAGCAGAGAACTTAAACATAAAGGGTTTCTTATTTTATTTCAAAGACTATATAGAATATTATTTATTTAATATATTGCAAAGCACGGATAATAATATTGAAAAAATTAAACTACACACATTAATTGATCCATCGATTAACAAGCTTATATGGATCGATAAAAACAATAATTCAGTATTATTACAAACATTAATAGCTTATTTAGAAAGTAATAGGAATGCAAAATTGACCTCAAAAAAACTAAATATTCATTGTAGCACATTTTTTTATCGTTACCATAAAATAGAAGAATTATTGAAAATTTCACTAAGCAACAGTGATATTTTGTTTAAATTTGAATTATCATTAAAAATTCTAAGATACCAAAAATAAGAACTGTATTGAATATTTCAATACGGTTCTTATTTTTGGTATGGATAAAACCACCGACTATTATTAAATCGGTGGTCTAATAGTAAATATTTTACTCAAGTTCAAAGGCACCAGTATAGAGCTGATAATACTTTCCTTTCTGTGCTATTAACTTTTCGTGGTTACCACATTCAATGATTCGGCCTTCATCAAGCACCATAATTTCATCAGCATTTTTCACTGTAGAAAGTCTATGAGCAATTACAAATACCGTACGACCTTGCATAAGTGAATCCATACCTCTTTGTACAATCGCCTCTGTACGAGTATCAATGCTAGAAGTGGCTTCATCAAGAATCATTACTGGAGGGTTAGCAACAGCAGCTCTTGCAATGGACAATAGTTGTCTTTGACCTTGTGATAATCCAGATCCATCTCCTGATAAAATAGTATCATAACCCTTTGGCATCATGGAAATAAACCCATCAGCATTTGCAAGCCTTGCAGCTGCATAAATTTCTTCATCCGTAGCATCAAGCTTGCCGTATTTGATATTTTCCATAATAGTTCCAGTAAATAAATTCGTATCTTGAAGCACAACTCCAAGGGAACGACGCAAATCACTTTTTCTAATTTTATTAATGTTTATATCATCATATCGAATTTTACCATCTTGAATATCATAGAAACGATTAATCAAATTAGTTATGGTGGTTTTTCCAGCACCAGTTGCACCAACAAACGCTAACTTTTCACCAGAATGTGCATCAAGGGTTACATTATGCAATACAGTTTTTTCTTCATTATAACCGAAATCCACATCGAAAAATTGCACATCTCCTGTTAATTTAGTATAGGTAACAGTACCATCTTCATGAGGGTGCTTCCAAGCCCATATTCCTGTCCGATTTTTAGTTTCACATAAAATATCACCCTCATATTTAGCATTTACTAGTGTTACATAACCTTCATCCTCTTCGGGTTTTTCATCCATCAATTCAAAAATACGTTGTGCACCCGCCAGTGCCATAATAACAGCGTTGAGTTGTTGAGAAATTTGACCAATAGGCATGCTGAAGGTTTTACTAAGCTGCAAGAATGAGGCAATAGCCCCTAGTGTTAATCCACCGATTCCACTTAGTGCTAAAACTCCTCCAACAATGGCAACCAAGACATAAAGAAGATTACCTAAATTAGACATAATAGGCATAAGTATATTTGCATAATTATTTGCTTTTGTAGCATTATCACAAAGTTCTTCGTTTAGAAGGTCGAACTGTTCTTTTGAATCTTCCTCATGGCAGAACACCTTAACCACATTTTGTCCATTAATCATTTCCTCAATAAATCCATTTGTTTTACCCATAGACCTTTGCTGTTTAATAAAAAATTCAGAACTCCTCCCAGTAATTTTTCCAGTAATAAACAACATAACTACCACCATTATAATTACAAGCACAGTTAAATGCCAGCTGACATAAAGCATGGCCAAAAATACACTTACAATAGTAATTGCAGAGGAAAACATCTGTGGAATACTTTGAGACAGCATCTGTCTTAAGGTATCTATATCATTAGTATAGCGACTCATAATATCGCCATGTGAATGAGTATCGAAATATTTTATAGACAGAGTTTGCATATGAGAATACATTTCATCTCTAATTTTCTTTTGTACTCCTTGGCCTATGGTTACCATTAATCTGTTATAGAGAAATGTCGACACAACGCCAATACAATAAATACCAGCCATCACAAGTATAGCTTTTAGAAGTCCAGAGAATACAGGATTTGAAACTTTAAGTAGCGGAGTAATGTAATCATCAATCACTATTTGAAGAAAAAGCGACCCCCCCACCCCTGCAAGAGCACTGAATAGTATACATACAATAACAATTATAAACTGTATTTTATAAGTACTTGTAACATATGAAAATAATCTTTTCATGGTTTTTCCATTTGATTTAGGTTTGGACTTATTATTATTTTTCATTTGTCTCTACCCCTTTCATCTGTGAAGTATAGACTTCTTGATAGATTTTATTGGTTTTTAAAAGTTCATCATGAGTCCCTATGGCATCTATTCTACCAGCATCCATTATAATTATCTTATCTGCATCCTCCACCGAGGATATACGCTGAGCTATAATAATCTTTGTGGTATTTGGGATTTCCTCTTTGAATGCAAGGCGGATTAGAGAATCTGTTTTCGTGTCTATAGCACTAGTAGAATCGTCTAAAATTAATATTTTAGGCTTCTTAAGCAGTGCACGTGCAATACAAATCCTTTGCTTTTGACCTCCAGAAACATTGGAACCTCCTTGTTCAATGTAGGTGTCATATTTATGTGGTAATTTCGCAATAAACTCATCCGCTTGTGCTAGCTTGCACACTCTTATGAGTTCATCATCCGAAGCATCTTTATTTCCCCACCTAAGGTTCTCTTTTATTGTTCCTGAAAAAAGTACATTTTTTTGTAGAACCATGGCAACTTCATCACGTAAGGCTTGTATATCATATTTGCGCACATCTACCCCACCGACTAAAATATTGCCACTTGATACGTCATAAAGTCTAGGAATTAGTTGAACAAAAGTAGTTTTTGCACTTCCAGTACCACCAATGATACCAATGGTTTCACCAGCCTTGATAGAGATATCAATTTTTTTAAGGCAGAGTTTATTTTTGTCATCATTATAGCTAAAATCTACATTTTCAAAGTTCACACAGCCATTAGGCACTTCATAAATTGGCTGCTCTGGGTTATGCAAATCACTTTTTTCATCTAGAACCTCTACAATTCTTTCTGCTGAAGCACGAGAAATTGTAATCATGACAAAAACCATTGAAAGCATCATCAAACTCATTAAAATTTGTGCAGCGTAAGCCAGTAAACTCATTAATTGACCTATGGTCATAGTTGAACCTACAATCATCTTTGCACCAAACCAGGAGATTAGGAGAATACATGTATACATGGTAAACTGCATGAGTGGACTGTTAAAAGCTAATAATTTTTCTGCTTTTGAAAAATCACTATAGATTTTTGTGGATACCTCTCCAAATTTGCTTTTTTCATGTTCTTCACGAACATAAGATTTTACAACTCTAATACCACTTATGTTTTCTTGTACAACATTGTTTAGATGGTCGTAGGTGCGGAATACTTTCTCAAAAATAGGATGGGCGTTGATAATAATTAAGTAAAGCCCAAATCCTAAAAATGGGATAGCTACAAGAAATACTAAAGCTAATTTTGCATTAAGGTTAAATGCCATAATCAAAGAAAAAATAAGCATTAACGGACTTCGTACTAAAATACGAATAATCATCTGGTAAGAATTTTGAACATTGGTCACATCTGTAGTTAACCTAGTTACTAGGCTTGCAGTTGAAAATTTTTCAATATCGGAGAATGAAAAACTCTGTATATTGTAATACATTTCTCTTCTTACATTTTTTGCATATCCTGCAGATGCTTTGGCTGCATATCTTCCTGATTGCATACCGAAAAAAAGTGAAAATATAGTACACAGCACTAGGACAATACCCATTTTACTGATATAACCTAAATTTCCTTTTGAGATTCCGTTATCAATAATTTGTGCCATTAGGAAAGGTACTATAACCTCCATAATAACCTCAAATGTTACAAAAACGGGCGCAAGGATGGTGTCTTTTCTATACTCACCTACGCATTTTGCAAGTCGTTTAATCATAATTTGGTAACCTCCATACATTAATATTTGTCATTATCCATACAGTTAGGTAACTAACAACACAGCAAAAAAATAACCGTCTGTCTATGCCTAACAAGATAGTTAACTATTCTATATTTTTTGAAATTTTGTTCACAAGCCGAAGGAAAGTTTCAATTTCTTCATTTGTTAACCCCTTCGCAATTTTTTGTTCTACTTGAATAATTTGGGCTTCTATCTTTAGATGAATGCCAAAAGCTTTTTCAGTGAGAATAAGTTTTTTTAATCGTGCATCGCAAGACACCGCTTCCCTAGTTATCAGTTCATTTTTTTCCATAAGTTGTAAAATGACAGTAGCTGTAGACCTCCTAATGTTAAACGCAATCTCAACATCTTTTTGGAAAACATCTCTTTTATCTACGTTATCACAAAGATAACCAATGATCCAGCACTGCATTCCTGTTATGCCATCAATCTCACATTTCGAAACACTAATATCAATTTGGCGTTTCACTTGATTAGAAAGTGTTTTTACTACAAATCCTATGGCCTTTGAACGATCCATAAAACGCCTCCCCATTATGTTAGTATACTAACAATTTTAATACTTGATGCTATAATTGTCAAACTTTATTAAAAATGACCTTAGCAGTTATATAATTATTTGAGGTTTTTACTGGTAGAGGCAGTGCGGTACCTTTAAAATACTTTTATCCATAATTTTCACAAAAAACAATTATTGGAGCAACTAAAATTTGATTTAGCTCCTCCAATTTATTATCTAATTTTCTTGCTGCACAATTTTATAATAAGTCTTGGCTGTCAATCCATAAACTACAGCGTATAACACTGCAAAAATTACAACAGTGCCAGCTATTGCAAGTATTAATGTACTGTTGCTATATAGACCAAACAAAGATAGTATTTTAGATACAACGTTGAAAGCAACGGCAATGTGGATTGCTGCTACTGCTAGTGGAAGGAAAAACACCATAAGTATTTGCTTGTTTATAGTATTTTTAACCTCTTTCTTGCTCATACCTACCTTTTGCATGATTTTAAATCTTTCGCTATCATCATACCCTTCAGAAATTTGCTTATAATAAATTATTAAAACCGTTCCCATAGTGAATAATAGCCCTAAAAAACATCCAATAAATATGAATCCACCATTAAGTATATAAAAATCTTCTCTGTCTGTATAAATACTTTGAAAATTACTGTTTTTCATAGCATTTACATGGCTTTTTAATGAATCACAGAATTTTATAATATCTTTTTTATTACCATCAATATTAAATGCAATACTATCATCCGCAGTTTCTAATTCTTTGACATTTTTTTCTTCATAGGTATCCTTTAATGTGTTCATATCCTTAACTACAATTCTATATTCATCTATTATATTGTTTTTATTTTTATTCGCTATCTTTATTTTATTAAGTTTGTCTTTCACTTTAAACTTTTTATCATTTAAAACAATAGAATCATAATTAAATTCCTTACCTACTGAAAAGATAAGTACTTCATTATCTTTTAAAGCCACAGCTTTACCTTCCATTTTATTATAATCTCCTAAGGTATAAATCTTTATACTTTTTATATCACTCATAACAGATACATCTGCTTTAGCAATTTTGAATGAGTTTTCATTTTGTGATGCCATTAATTCTTTATTATCAAATTCTACTTGGTTTTTTAGTGTTACATTACTTTTAGCAGCTTCTTCTTTTATCATATTTGATACGCTATCCTTTTCTTTAGCTGTTGTATTTCTTATAGTTATTGCTACATCTAATGGATAAGTAATTTTTAAGCTGCTTTCTTGTCCAGCATATAAAGCGACAGTTGTTGATATTGTTAGTAATACAGCTGTGCTTAAAATGCAAATATTAGCCAGACCTACAGCATTCTGCTTCATACGATAGATCATTCCAGATACTGAAACAAAATTCTTTGTTTTGTAGAAAAACTTCTTATTTTTCTTTAATGTCTTCAAAAACGCTATACTTCCAGCTGTAAAAGTACTATAGGTTCCAACAATAACTAAAATTACTGCTATAAAAAATATAACAAATGCTTTCAATGGTGATTCTAAATTAATGGCAAGGCCATACCCAACAGCTAATTCAATAACACCAGAAATAGCTAATATCCAAGATGTCTTTGGTTCTTTTTCCCCTTTTTGCCCACCTTTTAGTAATTCAATAGGATTTGTAAGCTTAACTTGTAGAAGATTTCCTATTAAAATAGCTACAAAAATTATACTAAATAATTCTATAGTTTGTGTTATTGCTGGCACTGATATTGAAAATGAAGATGAAATAGTAATATCCAGTTTCATTAAATTTATTAATATTAAAAATATTAATTTTCCGACTATAATTCCACCTAAAATACCTAAGACTAAGCTAATCGCAGCTACTATTACCGTTTCAATAGAAAGAACTTTTGCAATATGCTTTTTTTCCATTCCAAGCACATTATAAAGACCTATTTCCTTCTTTCTTCTCTTTATTAAGAAACTATTAGTATAAAATAGAAATACTATAGAAAATAGACCAATGACTTTAACTGCAAATTTCAGAATCATTTTTAATCTTTCTGCATGTCTAATCTTATCTAGTCCTTCGTTTAATACTATACAATCCATGGTGTAAAAGATAATGATTGCACTTATACAAGCTAATATATATGGTAAATAAGTTTTACTGTTTTTCTTTAAATTAGTCTTAGCAAATTTGAAATAAAATGAATTATTCATTTTCACCACCTCTTGTAGTTAACAGAGTTAGTGTATTGGAAATTTTTTGATACATTTCATCATTACTCATAGCTCCACGATAAATTTGGTTAAATAGCTTTCCATCCTTTATGAAAAGTACACGACTAGCATGGCTTGCAGCTATTGTACTATGTGTAACCATAAGAATAGTTTGACCAGATTTATTTATAGCTGAGAATAATTTCAGAATCTCCCCTGCGGACTTTGAATCTAATGAACCCGTTGGCTCATCTGCAAGAACTAATTTTGGATTTGTAATAATAGCTCTGGTTATTGCTGCCCTTTGCTTTTGTCCTCCTGATACTTCATAAGGATATTTTTCTAATATATCTTTGATTCCTAGCTTATTTACAATTGGTTGTAGTCTGCTATCCATTTCTTTATAGTCTTTTCCTGATAACACAAGTGGTAGGAATATATTATCCTTTATAGAGAAGGTATCAAGTAAATTAAAATCTTGAAACACATAACCTAAATGATTTCTGCGGAAGGCAGATATTTCACTTTCCTTTATGTTCACAATATTTTTCCCTTCTAATAAAACTTCTCCACTTGTAGGCTTATCAAGTGATGCCAATATATTAAGCAATGTAGTTTTACCTGATCCTGATTCCCCCATAATAGCTATATATTCACCAGCTTCAACTGAAAATGAAACATCATCTAAAGCTTGAACCTTATTACCCCCAAATCTTGTTGAATATATCTTCTTTAAATTTTTAACTTCTACTAATACCATAATGACCCCTCCAATTTTTACTTCAAGAAATTGATTTACGTTATTTCCTAACTTATAAATTAATTATACAAAAAAAAGGAATGCTCTGCCTTAACTTAAGCTTACACTTCCTTCTTTAACCTTACATTTATGTAAGGCTAGTCTATATTTATTTTTTCTGTTGAAAAATCAATAGCTACCTTTGTTCCTTTTCCTATTTCTGAGGTCATTGATATCTTATGGGATAATCTTGTAATAATTTCTTTACATAAATATAATCCTATTCCTGTTGATTTCTTGTCCATTCTGCCATTATACCCTGTAAAACCTCTTTCAAAAACCCTTGGAATATCTTCAGAGGCTATTCCTATGCCAGTATCCTCAATTATTAAGGTTTTCTCTAAATCCCCCTCTATGTAAATTGAAATGCTGCCACCTTTTGTATACTTTAATGCATTAGATAAGATTTGTTCTAGCACAAAGGTAATCCATTTTTCATCAGTTATTACCTTGCAATCAAATTCCTTCAAATTTAGTGAAATCTTCTTATATATGAAAGTTGTCGCATATTTCTTCACGGTTTGACTAATAATGTCATATAGTGAATATACCTCTAATTTTAAGTCAGAGGACAAACTCCCTAGCCTTATATAATGCAACACCATCTCTACATATTGTTCAATTTTAAATAACTCCTGCTCCATAAGTTTTTTTTCTATACCTGCCTGCATAGATTGAATAATCATAGAAAAAGCAGCAATAGGGGTCTTTATTTGATGTGCCCACATTGTATAATAATCTACCATCTCACTTAATTTATTGTCAGTGTTATATAATACTTCTGATTTTTCCTTATATATAGTTGTAATAATATCCTGGTAGTCTTTTTCTATTAAGGTCTTAGCCTTTGGTAGCTTACCTAGTTCAAATTGTATCCCACTGAGAATATCTTGAAGAGTCATATGCTTATCATAATATACCTTAAAATCATAAAGACTAAATAAAAAAGCTAATGTAGCTGCTAGTAAAGTTGCATATAAAATAGGCTCTACTGGAAGATGATATAACGAATATACAATGAAAAATATCATTATAAAAATCAAAAAATTAATAATTGTTTTTATTTTATCCATACAATAGGAAATTGCAATAGTCCATACATAATTTTTTCTCATCCTAATCACCCACTGTATATCCTATGCCCTTTTTTGTCCTAATAAAATCCTTAAGCCCTACATCCTCTAGCCTTTTTCGAAACCTAGTTACATTAACCGTTAAAGTATTATCATCAATAAAACTATCACTTTCCCACAACTTCCTCATAATATTATCACGAGAAACAACATTGTTTTTGTTTTCTAAAAGAATCTGTAATATCTTGAACTCATTTTTACTTAAATCCAACTTATTATTCTTATAGGTAAGCGTCAGCTCTCCTAAATTAAGAACAGCTCCATCACTTTCTAAAATGTTTACTTGTCCTTGAAAAGAATATGTCCTCCTAAGTAAAGCTTGTATCTTTGCAACTATTACATTTAGGTCAAAAGGCTTGGCAATAAAATCATCAGCTCCCATATTAATAGCCATAATCAAATTCATATTATCACTGGCGGAAGACGCAAAAATTATTGGGATCCTTGATATTTTCCTGATTTCCACACACCAGTGAAAGCCATTATAAAAAGGCAAGGTAATATCCAAAATCACCAGCTGCGGATCATATTTTATAAATTCATCTATAACATTATTAAAATCAGAAATAACTTCTGCCTCATAACCCCATTTGCATAATTGATTTTTTAATATACTTGATATAGTTGGGTCATCTTCTACAATCAATATTTTATACATACTAATCCTCCTTTACCATTATTTATACATACATTTACTATACTAAATGTCATATGTATATCAGTCAAGGGTTTCACTGGTAGATGCGAAATACAACCTTTAAAAATTATATATTTAAAACTGATTATATATATAAGTAATTCTCACATCTGACTGAAATAAAAACAAATAACTGCAACCTAAAATGACAGTAGTATAAATAATTATCATAAAAATCATATTAGTTTTTATTTTTGTTATAATATTTATCAATAGCTTCATTAACATATACCCAACCCTTCCAGCCTATGTGAGCACTATCCATTAGAAAGTAATTTTCATCTTCATATTTTGAAAAATCAGCAACTTCAAAACCATAAGAATTAACCATATTATTTATTTTTTTATAATAAGCTAGTCTATCATTTTTATTATATCCAACATAGTCATACCACTTGCCATTTACAGGGATATTTAAAAATAATGGTTTAATTCCTTCATCCTTGCAAACGTCTAATAGCAATTTGAAATCCTCATATTCTGGAGAGTTTATACATAAATTGTTATTAGGAGATACCCTTATTGTTTCTGGGTTTCTTTTAAATGCATGCTCATATACTTTATTGTCCATACCAAATTCATTATTAGTAGACTTCGCCTTAGCAATTTTTGAAGCTTTTTTTAATTCTGCGTTCCAGTTAGTAGTTATATGCGTTGGTTTTAAACCATTTGCAAGTTTAGGACCTAGCTTAAGATATTTATTGCTATTCATATCATCTTTTAAAACTAATAGTTCATATCTTAGCCAGTAATATGGGGTCATTAAGTACCGTTTTGAGGTAGTTAATAAGTCCTTATTGCTATAAAGATAACAGTATTCTCGCATAAGAGCAAAGTGCTTATTGCCATTTTTACCAGAAATCAACACTATTCTTTTAGAAAAATCTTGTTTTGTAATTAAACTTATATTCTTATTAAATAAAAATCCATATACCTGTAGTTCAGATGAATTGGCTTCAAAAGTATTTTTATCAATACCCTTTTTTACAAACCATTGTGGGGAAAGTACGAAAACTACCTTTTGACCCTTAAGTTCATGTCCGAGTGCTCCGAAATCAGCAGCATGTACTAAAGATTTATATCCTGCTTTTCCTATAAGATTAATTTGAAAACCAGCTTTTTTGCCGTTAAAAAATTTAATGGGTTGAGTATAATATTCAATAGTGTGTTCAAGTTCAGAAGAACCGAACATAAAAAGATTATCATTCTGCCTTGCGCCCATGCTTTGAAGTATCGGACTTTTAAATTTATGATCAGTTAAATTCTCTCCAAACTCGTTATAATATTTTTTTGAAATAAGACCTTCGTAATGCCTTTGATAAAAAAATAAAAAACCAAAACAGATAATAATAGAACAAATAAAAGTTATGACCTTTTTCATTATGAATCTAATCTCCCACTGTCAAATAAATTTTCATTACTCTCTTCACGTAAGTCCTCACCAGTAATTTCTTCTAATATATTGTAAATTGATTCTCGCATTTAAATTCCTCCTTTTATTTAAATAAAAATCCCGAAAATATTAAAAAGCTAAAACATACCAAATTAAAGGTTAAAAAAGTTGAAGCAATTTTAAAATAAACTTTTTTCTTATGTTTTTTGTAGAATGATTTTCTCTGAAAATAATCTGTAGCTATGAGTAAAACACCATGAAAGGCACCGTAAACAATATAATTAAGTTGAATTCCATGCCATAGCCCCATGGTTATCATGTTTATCATGAAACCAATGTAGGAGGCTGTATATCTACTCTTGAACCACTTTTTCTTAATGGCAGTCATTACGAATCTATTATAAATAAAATCTCTAAACCAAAAAGATAAACTCATGTGCCATCTGTTCCAAAATTCTTTTATATCTTTACTTATAAATGGAAGATTAAAGTTATCAGGTGTTTTTATTCCCATTATGTAACTTACACCTATGGCGATTAAACTGTAACCGGCAAAATCAAAAAACAAATAAAAGCTATAAGAATACATATATGTAATCGTATTTAATAAGGTGTGTGGTCTTAATAAGATTACGTTAATAAAATGCGTTTGTATATAAAATCCTATCAGAAATTTATATCCTACTCCTTGTAAAATTTTAAATATTCCATCACCTAAATATTCAACATATTGTCTGGAGGTTATAACCTTGTTGCTTTCCTCCGTAAATCTAATTGAACGGTCAATGGGACCAGAACTTAAGGTTGGAAAAAACAATATAAAATAGGCTAAATCAAACACATTTATTTTAGTAATATACCCGTCATAAATTTGTATTAATATCTGAATAATTTTAAAAGTCAAATAAGAAATTCCTAAAAATCCAAGTTCTTTGTGTATAAATATATTGCCCAGTTTTGAGTACAGTAATGGTGATAGACCTATTGCTATCATTATCCAAAGTAACCATCTTTGTTTAAACTTTTTTACAATAAAGCTGTAAAATATAATTAATAAAAATTCCATTATAAAAAACAAAATTAAGTATTCAGCTTGTTGTTTCGATTTACCAAAAATCAAATAAATCATAAGTAAGCTCGCTGGTAGCCCGTACCACTTTATCCTTTTACCAAGTAAACCAACAATAATCGCCGGGATTAAGGCCAAAATCATTAAATAGAAATATAAAAAATCTCCATAAGGAAGCATCTAAAATTCCTCCAGTATCTTTTTTCTATCTATTTTACCATTAGCATTCATTGGTAAAACTTCTATTACCTTTACTTTACGAGGTATCATATATGAAGGCAATAGGTCCCTTAAGAAATGTTTAACAACGAGAATTATGTTCCCTTCAAATGTATCATTTAGTATTATTGCTGCTGCTAAATATTTAATTTTGCCTCTTTCTATAATTGGTACTACAACTGCATTTTTTATAAAAGGAAGTTTTCTTATATTATTTTCAATATCTTCAATTTCCACTCTATAACCATGAAGTTTAATTTGATTATCTATTCGGCCCTCATAATATAATAGACCGTTAACAAGATATCCTTTATCTCCTGTTCTATATCCTCTTTTTTTTACACCAGAAATTTCGCTGTTAAAGAAGATTTTTTCTGTTAATATAGGGTCATCAAAGTAACCTATACTTACACTATCGCCTAATATTAATATCTCATTTGTATTTTCTTCTATGCTTATTTCACAGTCTTTTTTCACGTATCCAACTGGAAGAGTTTCTTTACTTAAAAGCATTTCTTTTTTTATTTCAACTGCGGTTACTGCGACTGTTGCCTCTGTTGGACCATAGAAATTTATTATTTTAATTGTAGGGAATCTTTCAAACAATCTTTTTACGCATTCCTTGGAAAGAGTTTCTCCACAAAATAACATTTGGTTCAATTTAGGTAATAATTTTTCGTTAAACTGTTCACTTTGTAAAGACATTTCTGCGAAAGATGGCGTAGAGACCCAGGTTGTAATCCCGGAAGATTTAAAATTTACAAAAAGTTCAGGTAAATTAACTATCATATCTTTATCAATACTATATAGTATTGAACCAGAAACCAATGATAAATAAGTGTCCATTACAGATAAATCAAAAGAAAAAGGTGCTTGATTCATGAATATTTTATCCTTTTCATTAATTAGAGTTATACTCCAATCAATGAAGCTTTGAATGCATTTTTTTGTTATCTGCACTCCCTTTGGTTTGCCAGTGCTTCCTGAAGTATAGATTATGTAATAAATATCTTCACCCTTAAGCCTATAGCTTATATTGGGTATTTTATTCTCATATTGTAATAGTATTTTTTCTAAATCACTCTTATTTAGTACTATATTTGCAGGAATATCAGCTAAGTCATCTGATGTATTTATAATTAATTTAGCACCAGATATAATTAAAATATCCTTAAGTCTTGTAAGTGGAGTCGAGATATCTACTGGAATATATGGATGTCCACTTTTAGCGCAAGCTAAAAAGCTTATAAGCATTAAATGATCCTTATGCCCAAAAACTATTATAGGCGTTTTGTCTTTGCAAAATAAATCTATGAGATTTACAGCAAGTGAATCTGATTTTGTTTTAAGTTCGCTATAAGTTAAATTACTGTTTTTATAAATATGGGCTACTTTATTAGTAGTATAATAATTTTCGATTACATTAATAAAATCCATAACTCTTCCTCCCTATACTTTAAAAATCTATTTTTCTCTTTTATTTCATATTTGCGAAGTGATAATTCTCTAGTCCTAATTACATTTTATTTGGGAGGTATTACACACATAGTACCTGGAGCGCACTTACTTATTTGATTTCAAGCGAAACCCCGAATTAATCGCACCTTGTTTACAGACTTTTTTGACTGCTGACTGTTCTAGGTTGATTAATTCTTCTGATTTATATTGAAAACTAAAACTAACTGGTGGATCTTTCCATATAGATATGTTATTTTTTTCAAGCAAAGTCTTAAGTTGTTCCGTATATTTAATACCAATACCCATCTCCTTGCTAATTAAACCGTTTGTCACACTTTTTTCATCATACTTATGCTTCGAGCCGTCAAGATTAACCATGACTTCATCAGAATATTTTTTATTAATATTTATACCATTTTTATCTTTAATCACATTTTTTTGACTGCAGCCACTTAAAACTGTACTCATCATCATAACTCCCACAGTTAGTAGCACTATAATTTTTTTCTTTTCTATTATCATTTTCATACTATATTCTCGTATAATAAATTTTCACAAACACTTGATGATTTTATTATATAGGAATCAAAGTTAAGCTTAGGTAAAGAAAAAGCGACCCAGAAAAATTTCTTAGGTCGTTTTAGAATTGTAATAAAATATGTTTTTCAGTAATCCTATGTGCTAATTCCTCAATTATCTCCTCTACCACTTCATTCACTTTTACCAAGCCGCCATTTTATAACTGTTTACTGTAGACATATCCAATAAATCATTAACAAGAGCTATCATCCGATTTGTTTGTTTTTTTACAACCTCCAAACTTTCTAAACAATCTTGCTTCGAAGGATCCTCATCTAAATACAATACATCAATATTGGTTTTTATCACAGTTAATGAATTTTTAAGCTCATGCGCAGCATAGGATGAAAAACGTGATTCTCTAATGAAGGTTTCTTCTAATCTCGAAAGCATAGCATTGAAGAAATCAGCTTATTAAGCAAAAATGTTATGCAGAAATCTTTGGATTTTTTCCTGACAATTGTTTTATTCTTTCCAACCTGTAATTTAAGGTTCTTGTAATTAAGAACCTAGATATAGCTCTAGATGTTTCTACGAAAGTTAGAGAAATATGATGTTGAAACCCTTTCATTTATGTATGATTTCAACATCCCATTCATACCTTAAAATAAATAATCACAGGCATTTCCTATTGAGAATGCCTGTGTAGTAACCTTTTTTTCTCTATTGACCATTAATTTGTATTAAGGTCTTTTCATTAGTAGTATTTAACAATGAATTAATTTCATTAATGGGTATTACAAATCCTATATCTCCTGCTGATTCAAATCCTGAATAATTTATTCCAATTACATTACCATATCTGTTAAATAGTGGTCCACCACTTGACCCATGAGTAATGCTTGCTGTAGTTTGAATATCTTTTCCGCGATCATTTTCTCTATTTATTCCACTTATAATCCCTTTACTTAAAGTATTCATATATCCTCCTGGGCTACCTATTGCAGTAACATTATCTCCTACTTCAACTGTATCGCTATTACCTAAATTAACAGTTGTTAAATTAGTAGCATTTGATAACTGTAGAATTGCTATATCTTGTTTTTCATTATAATTCAAAACACTTTTAACATCATACTTTGATCCATTTTGCAAAGTTACAGTTGCATACGAGGAGCCTTTAATCACATGGAAATTGGTTACTAGAACCCCAGTAGATTTCACTATAAATCCACTACCACTAACAGTGACATTATGATCCTTATCACTCACTTCAACATAAACAACTGCATTCCCGTATTTATTTATAATTTGTTTAGCAGTTAATTTCGTCGTGTTTATTGTTACGTCGTCTACAACAGGTGTTGTGGATAACTGCTCTATGTCACGCGCATTATAGTTAATTTTTTTATTTGCACTCTTATAAACTACATCAGGTATAACACTAACATCTACTGCTTTTCCTGTAATGTTATCTATCCAAATTCCTTCAAAATCTTTAACATAAATTGATCCACCAGCCGCTACAGCAGCTGTCATTTCAGTAGCATTCACCTCCATATTTGCATATTCAAGACTTACCGCTTTGTTCCCAATTACAACACTGCCACTAGCCATTGAAGCAAAAGTCGTTGTATATGTTGCTCCTGCTATTATAATCGCTACAAGAATTGTACTTCTAAATTTCATGTCATTCCCTCCATTTTATGTTTTATAATTTTTTAAAATACAACATTATAAGAACAAAAGCGGTAAATCCGTCCTTTCAAACTTATTAAACTTAATTATTTATTTTCAAAATTATTTGATCTCAAGCGAAACCCTGAATTAATCGCACCTTGTTTACAGACTTTTTTACATTCACCACAGCGAATACATTCAAGTGAATTAATACTCTTAGTGATTTCTACATTCATTTTGCAGTTTCTTTCGCATGCTTTACAGCCATTACATTTAATCTTGTCCACATTCATCTGATAAAAGCTAAACTTGTTAAACAATGAATACAATGCTCCTAAAGGACAAATATATTTACAGAATGGTCTGTATATAAGGATAGATGATATAATTGTTAAAACCAACAAGAATATTTTCCAATTAAATAAAAATCCAACTACTTGTCTCAGACTCTCATTTTTTATTACTAAGGGAATTCCACCCTCTAGCGTCCCAACTGGGCATATCCATTGACAAAAGTATGGAGCAGCTGTACCATACTTATCTGTCAAGAAAATCGTCATCAAAATTACTGGAATAAGTAAAACTAAATATTTTAAGTATCTCAAAGGTTTATCTATTTTTGCTGACACTTTAAGTTTCGGTGTTTTAATTTTGTGTAATAAGTCCTGTATAAATCCAAAGGGACATAGAAATCCGCAAATCAGTCTTCCAAATAAAACCCCAAAGAGCATAAGGATTCCTACTATATAGTAGGAAAAATTGTATTTTTTCCCTCCTAGTACTGATTGCAAGGATCCAATGGGGCAAGACCCTACAGCTCCAGGACAGGAATAACAGTTTAAACCGGGAACACATACTGCTTTTGTATTACCTTTATAAATTGTCCCTTCAGAAAAGCCTTTAAAGTTTGCATTTGTAAAGATAGTTGCTAATGTTTGAATAATAGGTCTTTTACTAAAAATCTTCTTCATATGCTTATCCAACTCCTATACATTCTAGACATATATTAATAGCTTTTCTTAAAACAATTTTCTGTTCTTCTCGGATCATAACTCCATATGTCATAAAAGCTAATGAAAAAATAAGCATCCAATATTTAAGATTATTTTTCAGCATTTTTATAACTTTCATAGCTATTTCCCTATCATTTTCAAGCGCTCATTAATTTTCTTTAAGTATCCTTCTGATATGCTTCCGTTCTCATTAACAGCACCCACAATTATATCTCCAACCAATTTTCCGGATTTATCTACAAATATAGTTGTTGGCACAGCCTTTACTTTACTAAGCAAGGTTTCTTTTATATTTTTGTCTGGAATAATTACTTTAAATTTACCTTTTACAGAATCTATAATTTCCTTTGCAAGATCTGGCTCATCTTCAGCATCAGTACAAATTGAAATCATATTGGCATTTTTGGGTAACTTCTCATATAACTTTTGTAACTCAGGCATTTCCTCCTTGCACGGTCCGCAATAAGTAGCCCAAATATTTATCATTGTAATATCATAATCCTTAAAGGAGCTTTCTGTTATATTTTGTCCGTCTAGTGTTTTTGTGTTAAATTTATCAATAGTACCTTTAAACCCAACAGCTGCTTCTTTTGTATCGTCTTCTGGAAATATACAGATATTATTTTTCAGCAATTTAATATCACCTATCAAATTTTTAATGTTTGCTTTATCTTTATCATTCAATGTTAAATTTGAATAATCCGTATTATAAGCTAAATAATAAGTATTCTTATTAAAAACTGCGATCTTTTCTATATTTTTATACAGCTCTTTCATCTGAATTTCCGTATCTTTTCCACCATCATTATTTTTTTCATCTGGAACTCTATATACAGCTGCATAATCAAATGACATTTTTGGTGATTTTTTCTCTAATTCCTTGTACGCATCAGCTGTTACTTTGCTTAAAGCTTTTAAACTTTCTGCACTTCCTGTTGATGAAGCTTTGGCTTTTTCTTCCTCTTTAGCTTTTTTGTCTGCTGACTGTCCTAGGTTGACTAATTCTTCTGATTCATATTTAAAATTAAAACTATCTGGTGGATTTTTCCATGTAAAGATGTTATTTTTTTCAATCAAAGTCTTAAGTTGTTCCGTATATTTAATACCAATACCCGTCTCCTTGCTAATTAAACCGTTTGTCACACTTTTTTCATCATACTTCTGCTTCGAGCCGTCAATATTAACCATGACTTCATCAGAATATTTTTTATTAATATTTATACCATTTTTATCTTTAATCACATTTTTTTGACCACAGCCACTTAAAACTGTACTCATCATCATAACTCCCACAGTTAGTAGCACTATAATTTTTTTCTTTTCTATTATCATTTTCATACTATCTTCTCCTCGTATAATAAATTTTTACAAGCACTTGATGATTTTATTATATAGGAATCAAAGTTAAGATTAGGTAAAGAAAAAGCGACCCAGAAAAATTTCTTAGGTCGCTTTAGAATTCTTATAATATTGTTCATGCAAGAGGAAGTACAATTTTAAAAGTACTCCCACTTGGATTAGCAGAAGAATAACTTATAGTCCCATGATGCTTTGAGATTATATCCATTGCAATTGCAAGTCCTAAACCGGCGCCTCCTACAGCTCGTGAGCGGGATTTATCTACACGGTAAAATGGGTCAAAAATACATCTTGATTGTTCATCACTAATACCAATTCCGGTATCATTTACACAAATAACACAACTATTTTCCTTAGGAAAAACTATAACTTCAATTTTTCCAGCTTCATAGTTATATTTTATGGCATTTTCAACAATGTTGGAAATTGCATGTTTTAACATGACAGAGTTTGCTTTTACACTACATGGTTTTAAATCCAATTGTAATAAAATATGTTTTTCGGTAATCCTATGTGCTAATTCTTCAATTATTTCCTCTACCACTTCATTCACTTTTACCAATCCACCCATTTTACAACTGTTTACTGTAGACATATCCAATAAATCATTAACAAGATCTATCATACGATTTGTTTGTTTTTTTACAACCTCCAAACTTTCTAAACAATCTTGCTTCGAAGGCTCCTCATCTAAATACAATACGTCAATATTGGTTTTTATCACAGTTAATGGCGTTTTAAGCTCATGTGCAGCATCGGCTGAAAAACGTGATTCTCTGATGAAAGTTGCCTCTAATCTTTCAAGCATGGAATTAAATGAATCAGCTAACTTATTTAGTTCGTCACCTGCAGAAAAATCCGTTATACGGGAAGACAATTGATTCTTATCTATTTTAATAATTTCTTGTGTCAACAGCTTTACTGGTTTTAATATAACACCTGCTACAATATACATTATTAGAGTACCACTGATGATAACACTAAGCATAAAAATAACACTAGCATTTGAAAATATATTGACATTCGATTGCATTGTAGCCGTCAATCTCTCATTAGAATCATTATTAGTGACAGTGCCCTCTGCGGATTCAGCAATAACAGAGTTGGCCGTTATTGCTGTTCCCATAGGTGTTACCAAATTCCAATTAAGATTATAAAAGTTGAAAAGTGTTAGTCCAACGCACATAAGTATAAGAATCAAAGAAGTAATCAGTGTTAGCCTCATACGTAATGATATTCTTTTGTTCATTTACCATTCTCCCTTACTAATTAGATAACCGTGACCTCGCATAGTAATAATTAATTCTATGCCACATGCTTCTTTAAGCTTTTTCCGTATATTACTTATGTGTACCTTAACAGAATCAGTAAAATAGTTTGCCTCGCTGTTCCAAATATGCTCTATTAGTTTTTCAGAGCTAACTACCTTATCAGTATTTAGCATTAGGTACTCCAATATAGCATATTCCTTTGGTGCAAGCTCAACTGTGACGCCCGCATTTGTTGTTACTTGTTTTAATTGGGTATTAAGTTTGATTGGTCCATACTCTAAAACAACATCTTGCTGAATAATTTCACGCCTCAAAAGAGAACGTACCCTTGCTTCAAGTTCACCAAAATCAAATGGTTTTGAAAGAAAATCATTAGCACCCATGTCAAGCCCTTTAATGCGATTCTCTACATCAGAACGCGCAGATAGAATCAATACTTTCTGTCTCTTATCTTCCTTGCGTATGGAACAGAGCACATCTATACCATCGATGGATGGTAGATTTAAATCAAGAATAATAATGTCATATTCATTTATATAATAAAGTTCTAAGCCCTCTTTACCATCTGTTGCGGTTTCAACCACATATCCTTTTTTCATGAATCCCTTTGCCAATGCACGAACAAGTTCTATTTCATCTTCAATAATCAATATCTTCATATGCTTTGTTACCTCCATCTTTTATTTTAAATTTATTATACCAAATAAAAGGTTAAGAATTAGTTAAAATAAATAGCATTGTATAAAAGTAATAAGATTTACCTGTGGCATAATCTAATTTGCTAACGTTATATTTTTCAGCAAAGGTTTTTCTTCTTAAGAATATTAATTATCATGCTTGTCTAAAAAATCTCGAGTTTTTTTCCCAATCTCTTGTGATTTCGTATAGAAAATGTAATGTTTTACTTCTATAGTAGAATAACTAAATTTAGTATACCGCTTAAATTCATTTAAATTTTTACTCATTATTTTTGTATATTTCTCATTATTTATATCTTTCATAGATCTAATTGCAATAAATTTTAGTATTGGCAAATTCTTTGACATTCTAGTTTTATTAACTGTTTCACAATTCTTTAATATCATATTAACTTCATTTTCCATAGTTTTGTTAAATGGATTTTGTACCCCCATTTTAACCAAATCATTTTTATCCTTTTGTGAAAAACAAGCTTCATCTTTATAAATGTTATTATAGTATATCCTATCAATGCCTAAAAAATTTCCTACAGTAGCTGCGATATATTGCTTTTTACCAATAGATAAATCAACTTTATCCGCTTCTTCTAGACATGCCTTAACTAATGTTGTATCCATCATAATTATTGCTTCAACTTCTTTCGGATAAACTGCTGCGTAATACTGAGCGTATATGCCTGATACAGAGTGAGGCATAAGTATATATGTTCCAACTATATTCGCTTCCTTCAATGCCGCCCTGGTTTCAGCAACAATATTTTCTACGCTACGCTCTTTTGGAGTTTCATCGCTAAACCCATAACCAAAGGGTTCAACAACGACTACTTTAAAGTCCTTTTTTAATTCTTTAATCAAAGGTTTAAAATCAATTGAAGGTGCAATACTTCCTAAACCAGGCATTAAAACAATTGTTTTTTTTCCTACTCCCTCAGAATATACGTGTATTTTTTTACCATCAACCTTAACTAATGTACCTAAATGATTAACATCGTCCTTTTCTAGATCTTTTCGAACTTGACCTACTATAGATATAATTGTTAACAATGCTAATATCACAACAATAATTTTTTTTAATATCTTTAGTGTCTTTTTAAGCATTATTATCACCTTCTTCATAGACCATCTTCACATAATTATTACTTATGAAAAAATAGAATAAAATCATTGTTATTGAATATAAGCATATCGCAATTATTAACTGGGTATTAAATGAAAAATTCATTATTTGTTCTAACATCTTCATTGCAATAATACTATGGAATATCCCTACACTACCAGGTAAAATAAATGAAATTCCAACTTGTACATACACAGATCTCTTTACTTCCTCTTTGCTCATACCTATTTTCTTCAATATTTTGTACTGCTCTTTATCCATGAAGGCATCCTTTAATATTTTAAAATAAATTGTACTAAAGGTTGAAAGTATAAATATTATAGACATTATTAACCCTAAAAAATGAAATATTTCTATTGCATAATAATCCCATGTATATTCATTAATATGTGGATATATCTTATCCTTTTTTATGACTTTACTTATATTTAATATTAATTGGTCTGCTTCTTTCTCCTTACTTATTTGAACGCAATTTAAAGATGTTTCATTAAACCCTTCCTTAACCTTTTCATATTCATCATCTTCTAAAATATATATATTCTTTTTTCCTAATTTCTCTATAATCCCAGTAAAAGGTACATCTTCTTGTTTTTTAATTACATATTCTCTATTTTTTATTTTTATTTCTTTTTTCAGAGCATTCAATGGAGATGCTAATGTTGTTGCACTTATTATAAAAACAGCCTCGCCTCCCTTAGGCTTAATATTATCTGTTACTTTATAATTCAGAAACTCTAAATTCTTTTTTAATGTTGAATAGCTTATTATTATTGCTTCATTATTATAATCTACTTTTCTAGGATAGTTTATATAGTCAATCTTTCCGAGGAAAAATTTATTTTCATTAATTCCAATTAACTTATTATTAGATTCATTAATTATTCCTACTACTTTCTCTTTTAATTTTTCATCGTTACTTTCATAACTAAAACTATATGGAGATTCTTTAATAATTTCTTTTTGGGCAACTTTCTC
Organism: Clostridium sp. DSM 17811; assembly: GCF_018861905.1. Classification (GTDB taxonomy): domain Bacteria; phylum Bacillota; class Clostridia; order Clostridiales; family Clostridiaceae; genus Clostridium_AD; species Clostridium_AD frigoriphilum. The sequence continues at coordinate 185,866 of NZ_JAHLDU010000005.1, read as the reverse complement.
AAAGGATAAGCTTACTCCAAAGGCTGTTATAGCTGCTGCACATAATATTGCCGTCATAGCTAGATTACGATAATTCCCTTTTAGTCTAAAATACACATTAGAAATACTTACTAACCTAACATTCTTATATACCATTTTTTTGTTTTTAATCATCTTATTAAAAACTATGGACATGAAACTTCCAAAGAAAAAGTATGTTCCTATTGAAACACATAATAGTGCTGTCATAGATGAAAACATCAAATCTAGATCCCATATCTTAATCATAACTCCAACTAAGTAGCCAGCTAAAATTAATAGTACCCCTAAAATTCCCTTAAAATACCTTAACTTTTGTAGATCTTCCTTTTCCTTTGTAGCATTAATCATATCTATGAGTTTACTTTTTTTTACCACTCTATATTTCTTATAACCTAATATTCCAAAAATACATGAGAATACTATAATCACTATAAAAATAGAGTTTAATGATATTTTGAAAGGTATCTCTACATTTAAAGAAATTGATTTTGCGAGTAACATAAAAAATAATTTAGATAAAATCATACCAAATGCAAGTCCACTAACTATAGAGGTAACCCCAAGCAATAAACTTTCTATTGCAAATACCTGTCCAATTTTTGATTGAGTAATTCCCATTAACATATACAAGGCGGTCTCCTTTTTCCTATTTAATAGAAAAAATTTATCTGCATTAAATATAAAATATATTACTGTACATACTAAAATAAATCCACATGAAAGACTTGCTACACTTGCTGCCTGAAACCTTTCACTAATTGCAGTAAATGCATCATTGTTTTCTATGGCTAAAAAATTATATAAAGTTGCAACAGATACAATTGTTATAAGCAAATAAAGTTTATATACCTTTATATTATCCTTAAAAAGCTTCAATGATAGTTTAAATGAGTTCATCGCTTTCTCCCCCCATCATAGCTATCATATTAAGAATCTTTTTAAACATCTCGTTTTTATCTCCATTGCTATCCAACTCACCAAATATATTTCCATCTTTCAAAAACATTACTCTATCTGCATAGCTTGTAGCCCTAGCATCATGACTTACCATTATAATTGTAGTATTATAATTTTTATTTATATTTACAAAACATTCAAGAACTTCTATAGCTGCTTTAGAATCTAAAGCACCGGTTGGTTCATCTGCAAAAATCACCTTTGGAGATGTAATTAATGCTCTACAGATTGCTGCTCTTTGCTTTTGGCCCCCTGACAATTGATAAGGATATTTATCTAGATGTTTTTCAATTCCTAAGAGTTTTGTTAATTTAATAATCTTTTCTAATATTATCTCTACCTTTTCATTGTTTAAAGTTAATGGCAATGCAATATTATCTCTTATTGTCATATTATCTAACAAATTAAAATCTTGAAATACAAAACCTATTACGTCTCTCCTAAACCTAGCCAATTCATTTTCTTTTAGACTGTTCACATCTTTACCATCAATTAAAACCTCTCCCGAAGTTGCTTTGTCTATTGTTGACATTACATTTAAGAGGGTAGTTTTCCCTGAACCTGAAGGTCCCATTATACTAATAAATTCACCTTCATTAATTTCTAAATCTACTTCCTTTAATACTTTATATTTATTAGTTAACCTTCCATATTCTTTAATTAACTTTGATACCGCTACAATTTTTTTCATATTATCACCTCGTATCTATAGTATAATTTATACCCGATTACTCCTCCACCTATCAAGGTTACAAATTAGATTCTAATGTGACATTGGTGTAACATTATAGTAATCGGCTAGCTTGTAAAAGCTTAAAATAAATTCAGAGTACTCTCCCGCTCTACTTTCTACCTTTAAATCTATATTTAAATTATTACACATCTTTTTTGCATAATATAAGCCAATGCCAGTTGATTTAGTTCTAGTTCTTCCATTTTTCCCAGTAAATCCTTTATTAAATATTCTATTTATATCTTCCTTTGGAATACCAATTCCATTATCTTTAATATGTAAATAATAAGCCTTGCTATCCTCTTTACTCAAAACATGTAATTGTCCATTTTCATTGGTGTACTTGCTACTATTATTAATAATTTGAGAAAGGATATAGTGAATCCATTTTCTATCACTTAGTATATTAAAACCTTCAACATCTAATATTATTTCAATGTTTTTGTTTATGAAAAATATTGCATTCACTTTTATTGCCTTTCTAATTTCATCTCCTACTGCTACTTGCTCACTTTTCACATCTAAATTATAATTATTTGCTCTTGTAACATATAGAACTTGATTTACACTAAACTCCATTTGTTTCATTTCAGATATTATCTTTTGCGATTCATCCTCTTCCAAGTCTTCTAATAATAAATCAACAATAGCAATATTAATTTTAATATCATGAACCCATTTTGTAATATAATCTTCAAAATCATTTATATTGTTTTTTAAACTTTCTTCCTTCTTTAGATATTCTAAACTTTGTTTTTCTAAAATATTTGAAACAATATTTAAATGAAAATCATTTGTTTTATTAGCTAATCCCTCATTGAATTTCAAAATATTACTGTATTTATTTTTTTCTTTTATATATCCATAGGTAAAAGTTATAAATGCTATTAATAAAATAAGTACGTCCATATACACAATATCTTTAACCGTTTTATTTATAGTACTACTGCTATATACTATACAATTAGTTATTATAAAAATTATTATATTATTTGTTAACCATACTTTATTAATCTTCATATAATCAATTATCTTCATCTACTATTTTCCCCTTTTTATCCTTTATATAAATACTTATATTTTTTGTCTCTTAAGAAAAAGCCAACCATTCAGGATTTTTATCCAAACAGTTGACTTAGTATCATAATATTATATATCCAATGCCTTTTTGTGTTATTATTAAATCTTTTATTCCAACTTGCTCTAAGCGATTTCTTAATCTATTAATATTTACTGTTAAAGTATTCTCATTAACATATATATCGTCATCCCAAAGCTTTTTCATTAGTTTGCTTCTAGAAACCCCTTTTCCCCTATTCTCCATAAGAGTTTGTAAAATGAGCATTTCATTTTTTGTAAGTTCTAAAGAATTTTCATTATATAAAAGGGTTGTATTATCTAAATTTAACAATAAATCATCACATTTTAATACTCTTGCTTCTTCATTTTTATACTCATATGTCCTTCTTATAATAGCTTGTATTTTTGCAATTAACACATTTGAATCAAATGGTTTTTGTATATAATCATCTCCACCATTGTTAATTGCCATTACTATATCCATATTACTATCCCTTGAAGATACAAATATAATTGGTATTTTAGATGTTTTTCTTATATTTTTACACCAATAAAATCCGTCACAAATTGGAAGATTAATATCCATAAGAACAACCTTAGGTTCACATTCTTTAAAGCACTCTATTATTTTTTCAAAATCTTCACATACAATTACTTCAAATCCCCATTTGCTTAGAATATTACTTAACACTTCACACATGTTTTTATCATCTTCAATTATCAATAATTTATATGTATTAATCATTTCGACGCCCTAACCCACCCTAATTTATCTATTAGACAATTTTATTCTTAGATGTTGATATTATATCATCTTTCCTCGCAAAAACAAAAGATAGTTATCTTCTCTTGCTCTTCTTAATCATACTTATTTAATATTTATTATTAAATAATCCAGCCCCTTCTATGATCTCCTGCTCAGTAAATAAACTTAAGACAGCTTCATTGTATTCACTTAAGTTTTGTGACTTCTTTATTTTTTTAGCATATTTTTTATTATTTGAAAACATGTAAATCATATATCCCCATAATTCTTTCATTCTAAATATTGCATTTCTATCTTCATCAAATACTTCTATATATTTATTTAAAATTTCATCATGAAAATCTTTTAATATTTTTTTATCTATATTAGCATTATTTTTAATCTCATTCATCAACCTTGGATTGGCTATTATTCCTCTTCCTAGCATTACTGTTTTTACTTCTGGAAAAGTTTTCATTAATTTATTATGATCATCACTAGTGAAAATATCCCCATTATAACATACTGGATTTATGCTTAAAGATAATGCATCTTTAAATACCTCTAAATTAGGTTTATTCCCATAAAAATCTTTCTGTATTCTCGGATGGATAATTAATTCTTCTAAAGGATATTTATTGTAAATTTTTATTAGCTCATAAAACTCTTCTGGATTATCTTTTCCTATTCTAGTTTTTATAGAAATTTTCATATCATCTATTTTAAATATTTCACCTAAAAACATATCGAGTTCTTCTCTTTTGGCTAGAAATCCTGAGCCCTTATTTTTTGAAACAACCGTTCCAGCAGGACAGCCTAAATTTAAATTAACCTCGTTATACCCTAATTGTTGTAATTTTCTAGAAGTAATAATAAAACCTTCTGAATCGTTAGTAAGTATTTGTGGAACTACATTCATTCCTTTATTATTTTCAGGTAAAACATCTCTTAATTCTTTAGACTTAAGACTTCTACTTTTATTTGTAACAATAAAAGGTGTAAAGTATTTATCAATATTATTAAAAAATTTTTTATAAGAATTTCTATATACGTATCCCGTAATTCCTTCCATTGGTGCTAAATAATACTTCATTTAATAACTCCTTTATAACTATTCTAAAAACATTATATCAGAATTTTATAATACTTTTAGAAAAAATACTGCCATAACTATTATTGCTGGAAGTGATTGTTTGAAAAATACGCTCTTTGTTACAGTAATTGCTCCATATATACCCGCCATTATTACACAACACAAAAAGAATATAGCCACATTATTTGACCACATATAGTCTTTAATAAATAAAGACCATATTAAGCCTGCAGATAAAAACCCATTGTATAACCCTTGATTTGCTGCCATGACTTTAGTTTTAGGAAATAAGTCCTCTGGTAAAACTTTAAATACTTTTTTACCCAATGTAGTCCATGCAAACATCTCAATCCACATTATGCATAAATGTTCAAAAGCTATTAATCCTATTAAAATTTTTGATGCAACCATAACTATATTTTCTCCTTTATAAAGCTAATTTTATGTTATCAAACTTATAGTTTCATAAAAATTTAAATCGCAATTTATTTATTAATAATTCAATTCTGATAAATGATCTGCGATATGCATTGCAAAATACTTATCATAATTAATCTTTGTTAATTTTCCAAACAAAAGGTGTGGATATAAATCAGATTTATACCCCAAAAATTTGTCTATGGAAGAAATTAATTTTTGCATTGCTTCTACCGCATCCCCTTCATTAGGTATTACTGGAGCATCTGGAACTGGTGCAGTTAAACTATGTTTCATAAATCCTTGCTTTAAAAATTTTTTAATGGCTATTTTGCCTACAGTAATTTGAATAAACTTAGGTTTTAGTTTAGGATATCCTTCCATAGAATATTCAATTGTTTGACTACAATGTACTAAAATCTTATATAAAGACCATATTGGCGCTTCTACTCTATTTGATTTAGAAATATTTAATAGCTCTTTTTTAGCTTCTTCAAGTGAATAAAGCTTTAATAATTTTTTATCCATTGATACTTACCCCCCTTAAAAATAACCAAATCATCTCCTGCGTAGCTACAATATTACTTATATTCGTCTTCTCTTGCTTTCTCAAGTGCCTCTAAAAATATTTCAGGTTGTTGTGCTCCAGATACCGTATATTTATTATTAATTACAAAGTATGGAACACCACTTATTCCAAGCCCTGAAGCTGTTTCTTCATCTTTTCTTACTTCGTTACTATACTGATCTGATTCCAAAATACTTAATACTTTTTCGCTATTAAGACCGACCTCGTAAGCAAGACTAGCTAATACTTTATTATCAGATATATTTAAAGAATCTACAAAATATGCCTTTAAAATTCTTTCTGATAACTCATTCATCTTACCTTGTGTTTTTGCATAATGTGCTACCCTGTGAGCATCAAAAGTATTCGTTGGAATTAAATCATCAAAATTATAGTTAAGACCTATAGCCTTAGCCTCTGCAGCTATTTGGTTATTTGATGCTTTAGCTTGTTCTACCGGTATGCCATATTTTTTTGCTATAATCTCATGAATATTTCCATAAAATTTCTTTTTAGATGACGGATCAAGCTCAAAACTTTTAAAAACTAATTCAACCTCATCCTTATATTCAAATTTTTTTAAAGCAATTTCTAATCTCCTTTTACCTATATAACAAAACGGACACACAAAATCGGACCACACTTCTATTTTCATTATTATTCCTCCCATTTCCATATTTAATTATTCTACTAATTCTGCTTTATATATAACGCCTCTGGTTTTAAACTTATTAGAAATAGAGTTGATTTCGTTTATCCTACCTAATATACAGCTTTTTTTCATTCATTCACCTCGTTGGTTAGGGTATGAATTAATATTAACTCTTAAAACTTTTTTGTCAATACTTATTATTATACAATAATATAACTCTTGAACATGTACTCTTTGAAATATAAAAAAAGCAGAACTAACCAACTTTTTTTGGCTAGCACTGCTATTAGTTATAATATCCACAACTTTTGAGTTCATTAATAATTTATAACTATTTTACTGTAAGAATTTCTTTAATCAGACTTTGATCTCTTGAGTCTGAACCTACCATAATTTCAAACTCTCCTGGCTCAACTACATATTCTTCATCAGCATTTACAATAATAAGATCTGAAATGGCTAAATTAATATTTACGGTGTTTGTCTCTCCAGCTTTTATAAATACTCTTTTGAAGCCTTTTAATTCTTTTACAGGAGTCATAACAGAACTTACAATGTCGTTAATGTATAACTGTACAATTTCTGTACCATCAGACTCACCCACATTAGTGACATCAACACTTACTGTTATAGTATCCTCTTTTGAACATATTGCCTTAGAAAGCTTGAGATTAGAATACTCATAATTAGTGTAAGACAGTCCATAACCAAAACTATATAAAGGTTCTGCTACAGGCATATCTGCATATTTAGGACTATGCCAACCTGGCAAATGATTATAATATACAGGCGTTTGCCCACTATGATATGGGAATGAGATAGTAAGTTTTCCACAAGGATTAAATTCTCCAAACAGAATTTGCGCCAATGCTTTTCCACCTAAGGTTCCAGAATTAAAAGTTTCTATGACTGCATCTGCATTTTGCGTTATCCATTGAATTGATAGGGGTTTGCCATTAACTAGTACAACAACCAAAGGTTTATTTAATTTTTTTAATTCTTCCAAAAGCTTCTGTTGAGATCCAGATAAATCAAGAGTAGCTCTATCTTTAAACTCACCGTTTAGTGCAAGGCAGTCTCCCACCACAGCAATTATTACATCCGCATCCTTGCATGAGTTAATAGCACCATCTATATCTATGTCTTCTTTATTCATAATATCGCAGCCTTTATGATAGCTAACTTCTACCTCTTTAGATGAAGCCAATTCTTGGATCCCTCTTAACATGGTATAATACTCAAAATTAGGTATAGCATCGGGGCTAGGATTCGGATGGCTGAAAAATGTCCAATCCCCGAACTGAGCTTGTATATCATCTGCATTAGGACCTATTACAGCGATTTTTTTAATATTTTTAAGTGGTAATGTGTTATTTTTGTTTTCTAACAATACCATAGATTCTCTTGTGAGCTGAATATTAGCTTCTTGATGTTCAACGCAATTAATAACGTCTTTAGAAACATAACCACGTCTTTTCTTACCATCAAAGAGTCCCATTGAAAACTTAATATTTAGTATTCTCTTAACGGCTTCATCAATAAGTGATTCAGAAATTTCACCTTTTTTAACTTGCTCCAAAGTAGCGTCATAAAAATCATTAGTATTCATAATCATATCATTTCCGCTTTCGATAGTTTTCTTAGACGCATCGAAAATGTCAGGAGATACTTTTTGATTACTCACAAGGCTCCCTGTATTATTCCAATCTGTAACTACAAATCCTTCAAATCCAAGTTCATCTTTTAATATGCCTTTTAGCATTTTTTTATTGGCTGCCATAGGTGTTCCATCTATAGATTGATATCCCGTCATGAAGGTAGCACAACCAACTTCAACTGCCTTCTTAAATGGTGGCAAAAAAACTTCTCGTATTTTTCTTACCGTAACTTCAGTGTCGTAAGCATCTTTAGCACCTGTACTTTCACCATAAGCTAAATAGTGTTTAGCACAAGCCAATATACTATTTGGATCAGATAAATTCTCACCTTGATATCCTTTGATTATTGCAGAAGCTAATATCCCTATAAGATAAGGATCTTCTCCAAATGTCTCATCAATACGTCCCCATCTTGCATCGCGTCCAATGCAAAGTACAGGAGAAAACGTCCAATGTAAGCCATCAGCAGCAACTTCTTTAGCCGTTACGCGCCCAGCTTTTTCTATAAGGTCTGTATTAAAGCTACATGACATAGCAAGTTGTGAAGGAAATATTGTTGCCCCATTAAGAAGTCCATGACCATGTATAGCATCTATACCAAATATAAGCGGAATTCCAAGTCTTGTAGATAATGCTAATTCTTGAAGATGATCTGCATTATCTCCTAGAACGTGAAGGAAAGAGCCTGAGAATTTTTTGCTGACCCACTCTTCCGCTTCAGTTGGATTCACCATGCTATAACTTATTTGCATCATCTGTCCAACTTTTTCTTCCAAAGTCATAAGTGAAAGTAGGTTTAATGTTCTTTCCATTGGTGTAAGTGAAGGATTTTGATATATATAATTCATTAATGACACCTCTTTACGTATAGTTTTTTTGATAAATTTATACTGTGTAATTCTATTGAAAGATTATATATAGTAATACTTTTTTTCCTTATATTACATTCAGCATGTTATCTATTGAATTAGTTTAGTTTAGACTTTAGTTGTATTACTTTGTCACATAAATTCTTTATAATTGTTCCATCAGGTAAGTACATATCTATATTGGCTTTATTAGGATTATAAATACCAATATTAAAATTCCCATTTAGCAGTTTCCAGCTTACACCAATTTCTCCTAGCCTTGTTACAACTTTTCCTTTAGCCCAGGTAAGCGGGCCTAGTTTCGGATCAATAGTGACACTGTCAGCATTACCCTCGCTTGGTTTTACTCCTAGAATCTCTGCACAGAATTCATATAGATGCACTGCCCCCCAAGCATGACATTCACTACGCTGTGTTACAGGGTCTTCATTCCATGTTGTAACATTTAAGTTCGTCATTTCCCTCCAAGCATCCCACAATTCAAAGGATTTATCATAAAGTCCAGTTTTCGAAAGTGCTCTAAAAAGAAAATAAGACATAGCATATGAAACTTGTGCAATAGTTTTGATTTTAGTTGCAACTTCCATAAGATTTGAGGCCTTTTTTCCTTCAATTGCACCCGATAACACAGCCCAAATCTGAGCATGTTGACTGTATAATTCTACAGCAGGTCCATCTCTGAACATTTTATTCTCTTCTGACCAACAATTTTTTATAACAGCATGGTTAACTTTTGTGGCTCTTTCTAAATACTCCTGTGCTATTCCTTTTCTACCTACAACTATGTTTAATTCTGCAGCCTTTTGTAAAGATACCGCATACATAAGGCTGTACACTGTCAAAGATCCTGTTTTTGCAGCTTGTGGAACTCCTCTACTACTTCTCCACTCTGGAACCCAGTCAACAAACTTCCAATACTGATCTGGGATATTATCCACCAACCCTTCCTCATTTAAACGTCTATCAAACCATTCAAGCACTGTATCCATGGTTGCACGGTACCTTTTCACCAATTTACTATCTCTAAAATAGCTATAATGATCATGCAACATTAGAATCCAATAAAAATTAAATGCAGGTATAATTTGAGGTTCAATTGAAGGATACCGGCTTTGTAACAAACCTTGCGGTAATAATGAACTATGAAAATCATAAATAGCTTTTCTTGCTAACCTATCATCTCCACTGACATGATAAGTAAAAAGTGTCTGAAGGTACGTGTCCATAGTATACTGAAACTGTTCGTAATAAGGACAATCTTCATAAGTCTCATGCATGCAGCGTCTCAATGTGTTAATGCTTATATCCCAAAGTTTGTGTAAGGAAACATCTGAACATTGAAACTCTGCCTTTACTTCGAGGGGATATCCTGTCTCTCTATAATTAAAACTATGAATATATAGAGGGCTTTCACCCACAGTAATTTCTATTCTAATAAATCGAAAGGTTCTAAACCAAAAGGGCTCATAGCTTTCAAATATGTTTTCATCTTTATTACCTCTGCCTGAAACCTTATAAATATCAATATCGCCATATAATTTGCCTTTCTTCTCATCATCTCTAACCCCTCGGTCCCTTGTCCAAGGTATTTCAATTGGTTCATTTTCATAACATTCAGCGCAAAGAATTTTAATTTTACTATCCTTACCACCACTTAGCCTAATCTTTATATATCCAGTTGTTAGTATCCCTGCATCAATTTCTACTATAAAACGCTTTCCCGAATCAAGTTTTAAACATCCCTTATTAGTTGAAGAAAACTTTTCTAATATATCCGCTTTTTTAATTTCTTCATCATTCACGTACTTTATTCCAACAAATTCTTTACGCTCTTCATAAAGCATTGGAATGGTTCTTTTAGTTAGCTGCCAAGTATTCAAAACCCCCGTTGAAATATCTAAAGAATCATAGCAAATACATCTCTCCCAGTGATTATCATCATACTCCAGTTTCTCCCACTCAAAGTTACAAGATTCTCCTTCTACTCTTTCAGCCCCTCCCAAAAACATAGTATTGTATCTACCTTCCACAAAGCGAATAGACTCATCCTTTAGGCAAACCCAAGAATCATCTGAAACTATATTTTCTAATTTAGTTCCGTTACTATCAGTCAATTCCCCATCAAAAACAAGCATACCCAAAGGTGAACGCCATACAGAAATATTTTCTCCTATTGGTGGATGATGTAAAACTTTGACTGCAATAATATTTTTGCCAACCCGTAATCTGTCTGATAAATCAACTGTTTCGTAATAAAAAGAAAAGCCATTTCCTTTACAAGGTCCCACTGCTACAGGCTCACCATTTAAATACATTCGATATCTGCTATCTGCTGAAATATGAGCTAAAAATCGGCATCCAATATCTTCAATTTCAAATACTTTACGAAAATATACAACTTCATTTTCTGCATTAAAATTTCTTTTTTTGCCATGGTCTCGCCATATGAATTTTGATTTCCATTTTCTACTTTGTTCTTCCACACTAGTCCTCCTATCACATATAGTTAATTTTAAAACTCCCATACCCTGGTATATATAAGCTTAAGCGGGATGGGAGTTTATTTTACATAATCTTTTTTATAACTATCAATTTTGCTACTCTTTAACTCCTCCACTAGCAATTCCAGAAACTATTTGTTCAGAGAAAAAGAAAAACATAAAAATTATTGGTAAAACTGATAAAGTAACTGCTGCAAATAAATAATTCCAACTTTGCAGTAATGTTGCTGTATAATTATTAATCATTAATGGAAGTGTCATATTACTTTTAGTTGATAAAAATACAAGTGGAATAAAAAAGTCGTTCCACGTTGCGAATGTTGTAAGTAATGCCACTGCAGATATAACAGGTCGTGCTAGTGGTAACATGATTGAGTAAAAAATTCTAAATTCACTTGCTCCATCTATTTTACCCGCTTCGTACAACTCTCCTGGAAGATTTTTAAAAAACATAGATAAAATAAAAACAGGAAGAGATAGATTTGAAATTCCTATTATTACTACTCCAAAAATATCATTATTGAGATTAAGCATTTTTATAATATTATAAAGAGGTATTAATTTTAACTGTACGGGCAACATCATACCCATTAAAAAATATGCTAATATTAAACCTTTAAATTTAAAATTAAATTTCGAAATTCCATAAGCAACAGAGCAAGCTAAGGCTATGGCACCTACAACTACTAAAACTGTAATACCAAAGGAATTTAAAAGACTTTTTAAGTATCCATTCATAAACACATGTTTAAAACTTTCAAAGGATATTGTTTTTGGTAATCCAAATGTATTATATAGTAAATCTTGTCTTGTCTTAAAAGAATTAGATGCGGTCATTGCAAGCATATATATTGTAAATGAACAATACATAACAAGCAGCACCGTAAAAGATTTTTTCCATTTTTTTTCTGATTTACTAAATTTAAAATCAATAGATTCTTTTTTCATAATATTTCCACCGCCCTCAAATTTCCAATTTTTTAAGTAATTTCGACTGTATGACTGTTACACTTAATATCATAACAAACATTACCACACTAACAGCTGCTCCGAAACCAAAAGCCGCATCTCCATTTAATGAATTACCAAAAGCATACCTAAAAAAGAATGTGCTCATAAAGTCTAATGAGCCTGTTGCCCCACCATTGGCTCCGGCAATCATATATGGTAAATCAAAAACAGTTAAACCCCATATTGTGTCAAGCACTATCACATTAGTTATAGATGGCCACATTAATGGGAGTATTATAGAAGTAAACCTTTTTAATGCTCCTGCACCATCTACTAATGCTGCTTCTATAATTGATTCAGAAATATCTCTCATATTTGCTACAAACAAGATCATACCATAACCTACACCTGACCATGTAACAGCTATAATCAATACTATAAATGAGTATTTAGGATTACCAAACCAATCTTGTTGAAACTTTTGAAGATGAAGTGTTTGTAAAATATTATTAATTAATCCTATTTGTCCATTAAACATCATCATAAAAAAGAAACTAGTAATGACATTGCCAATTACCCATGGCATAAGAATTAGCATTTGAAAAATTTTGTATCCTCTGATTTTTGTATATATTAGATATGCAAACAGAACTTGTATTGGGGTAATAATCAAAAGAGTCCAAAATATGTATTTCATATTATTCATGAATGCAGATAAAAACATTGTTGAAGTTCTTGGATCAACCAACAGTTTATAATAATTTTGAAGGCCTATAAATTTCATGGGACCAATTCCAGACCACTCGTAAAAACTATATCTAATTGAATCAATCATAGGATAAACACTAAAAATTGTATATAAAATTAGTCCTGGTAATATAAATAATATGTATGGTCTTTTTTTAAAAAATTTCATATTCCACCCCTCCATATAAGTTTTTTTAAAATTAAAGCAGAGTTTTTAAGACTCCACTTAAATTCTAAAAATAATATTAGTTATCTTTTTTTCGAATAATCTTGTACAGCATCAAGTTCCTTTATTAAATCCTGAGCAGTTATTTTTCCCCCAACCCACTTTGAACTATCATCTTCCCAAAGCTTTCTTGGATTTGAACCCTCTTTAGCTCTGTACCCAATAATTGAATAGAAACTATCTACCTGTCTGTTAGCAGTACCCATGTCCTTTGTTAATTGATCATTAGCCTTTAAACTTGCTATTCCTGGAACACTTCCTGTAGATGTAACAAACGCTTGTTGTGCTTCTACTGATGCTGCAAATTGTAAATATTTCAATACCTCAGCCGGATGTTTTGTCTTTGCATACCCTGACCAACCGACTGAATAAGTAACAACCATTGATTTTCCTCCTTTAACCATTGGCATCTGAAAAGCTCCTAAATCCACGTCTGGATTACTACTTTTAATATCACTTACAAGCCAAGATCCATTTATAATCATAGCAGCATTCTTCTTTGCGAAATTTAGAGTTGCTGCAGTAGCATCTGACCCTAATCCATTGTTCGTAAAATATCCTTTTTTCTTCCATTCTTCATATTTTTTTAAGGCTTTAAGCAATCTTGGGTCATTGATCTTCGCTTTTCCAGCTACAGCTTCATCCAACCAATCAGGTGATACTCCTGCAATTATTGGTTCTAAAGTGAATAAAATATCCCAACTTGATTTTTCTCCTAAAGACATAGGTGTAACGCCATTTTTAAGTAATGTATCACAAGCAGTTTCAAATTCTGCCAAAGTATTAGGAACTTTTATTCCATATTTTTTAAATATGTCCTTATGGTAATAAATAACCCTCGTATCAATTGTAGCTCCTGGCGTTACATATAGTTTATTCTTTCCTGCCGCATCCTTTAAAAATAGAATTGCTTGAGCATTCGTGTTATATTTTGTTAAGTCTATTTTATCAGTCAAATCCATTGCTCCACCATTTTTTACAATACTGGACAGTTTATTATCTTTATTACCATTTGACCAAAATATATCGGGTGCATCTCCTGCTTGTATTGCAGTATTTAACAAAGTATCATACTGTTCACCTTTGTTTTCAACCGTAATTTTGATATTAGGATTTTTTTTATTAAATAAATCAATTATTTTCTGGTCAGCCGTTGAATAAGGTTCATTATGATCCCACAATGTAAGATTTACAGTTTCACCTTTAGTACCACTTTTAGATGTACTTGATGAACTAGCACCACAACCTGATAAAACTGAACCTATTAATATAGTTGTAATTATAAACGATAAACTTTTAAAATTCTTTTTATTCATTAGTATTCCCCCCTATAATTATATAAAATTAATTACTTTTTCTTATATTTCTATTATAGCTTAGAAAAATATTTTTCATAATAGTTAAAACTTATAGACTTCTGCAAAATATTAGCCATCTATACGTTTACAATTATCGAAAATACAAATATTAAGAATAATGTGTAAAATATTTAGATTTTGATTCCAAAAATTAAGATTTTTTATATTCTGTAATATTTTTCCCTGTTGTTTTTTTAAAAACCTTTACAAAATAATTGACACTATTAAATCCAACTCTTTCGGAAACCTCAATTGCAGATAAACTTTCATTTTTTAATATCATTTTTGCTTTTTCAATTCGTAATTGTGTTAAGTAATCTATAAAGTTTTTATTCATTTCTTTTTTAAAATACTGACATAGATAATTTTTATTCAAATGAAATTCTTCTGACATAAATTGCAAACTTAGTTCTTCACTATAGTGGTTATCTATATAAGTTTTTATCTTATTTATTAATTTTATTTGAGTAGATTGTTTTTCAATATTTTGTTCTATTTGTTCTAAACAACGGACTATATACTTTTCTATTGTGTTTGCATATTTAATATCTTCTATTAATCGGTAAGGAGTAAGCTGTTTACTATTATATATATTTTGATCTAAACGAAAGTCAAAATATTCAACCAAATAAAAATTAATAGAATACAAAATACTATTTACTTCTTGTTTGAATATAGACGGTAATATGTTTTGTTCCGTCATGTATTTAAAATATTGTTGGATGCCTTGAACCATTTTCGTTTTGTTAAAACTATAATTGAATTTATCTATGATATTATCTTTAATTTTTTTTATATTATTAATGTCTGTAATACTGTTAAATTTCATTGTAGATTCATAATAAACAATACTGCCTTTCCCATTATAAAATCTAAATAAAAAAGCTTCTTCGGCCTCTGTATATGCTTTTTTTAACAAAACTAATGAATTGTGCATTTTACTTATTCCAACTGAAATACTGCAATTAAAATATTCATTAAGTGATCTACAGATATTCTCAATTAGGTAATTTACCTTTTCAAATATTACCTTCTTACTATTTTCTTCTTCAATTGTTATTAATACTATGATTCTTAAATCTTTATCAATGAAAACTTCTCCTAACCCATATCTATTAAATATTTCATCAATAACACTTATTACTGACTTTAAATCAAAACCGTTTTTAATATCAAAAAATTCATCATCATATTCCTCATCAATTCCCAGCATAACTAATATTAAATTATTTGAACCTAATCTTTTGCAGTATGTTGAAATTTTATTTTGCAATTCTTCGCCCACAAAATCATCTTGTTGTAAATTCATTAATTCACTTATAATACTTTTCTTCATTTCGTCCAAATTTACTGCAATTTGTATACTACTACTACTACTACTACTACCTTTTTCATTAAAGATTTGTTCCTTAATTTTCAATAGAATGTCAATTAGTCCATTTTCCTCAATTTCATACTTTAAGATATAATCATCGGCGCCTTGCTTAAACGCACCTCTTATAAGTTTAAAATCATCATGACAAGTTAAAACAACAATTTTTATGTCGTTATATATCTTTTTCAACTCCTGGATTAGCTGCATTCCATCCATTATAGGCATAGTGATATCTGTTAACACAATATCAGGTTTGCTTTTCTTACAATATTCAAGAGCATCCTTACCATTAGAAAATGTGTTAACTACAGTAAATTCTTTTGAATCCTCTATATAAGATTTAATTCCAAGTCTAACTAAAATTTCATCATCTACAATTATTATATTACACATAAAGTGTTCTCCTTCTTTAAATAATTTTATAATATTAACGGTAGCACAATTGTTACTATAGTTCCTACCCCAAAAGTACTTTCTATGCTTATCCCATATTTATTGCTATAGTTTAGAACAATCCTGTCATTTATATTTTTTATTCCCATTTTATTGTAGGTATTATCGCTCTTCCCTAAGTATAATTTACTTAAATCTTCCTGACTCATACCAATTCCATTATCTTTAATTTGAATATACAGTTTTTCTTCTTTAATGAATATTTTTATATTTATTTCTCCAAACATACCCTTTTCGCTAAACCCATGCAATATACAATTTTCTACTACAGGCTGAATTGTAAATTTCATAATTTTATTGTTTTTAATGTCCTCAGGCACCTCATAATTAATATTAAAGTTCCCGAATCTTACATTTTGTATGTACACATAGTTATCTAGTAACTCAATTTCCTCTGTAATTGTTATTAACTCATCACCATTTTTAGCTACATTTCTTAAAAGTTTAATAAATGCACTAAGCATTTTCTTAATTGCATCTTGCTTATTCAAAATTGCAATAAACTTTATTGAATTTAAAGTGTTATACATAAAATGTGGATTAATTTGTGATTGTAACGCTAATAATTCAGCTTTTCCTTTTTCTTTTTCCTTTTCCTTCACTTCAGTAACAAGTTCATTTATTTTTTTAACCATCACATTAAATGTTCTACTCAGAGCTCCTATCTCATCTTCACTAGTGTCATCAACAGTAATCGTAAAGCAGCCTTCTTGCACCATTTTAATTTTTTCGCTTAGATTTTTAATAGGTTTAGTTATTTTTTTAGGAAATATATAAATTAGAAAGGATAAAAAAATTATAAAAATAACAATTATAGTTAATATTATGTTCTTTATTGAATATACTTCCTTAAGAAGTTCATGTAATGGAATATAAGAAACAAATGTCCATCCGGTAACATTAGATGTAGAGAATACTATAAGAGTTTTTTTATTCCCTATTTTTTCAACAAAGCTACCATTTTTTAATTTTACAGCTTTTTTTAAATAATCATTCTCTAATTGTTTTCCTATTAATTTCTTGTCCATTGATGAAACTACTGTTAGATCTTGGGAAACTACAATATTAGTAGAGGTTTTACTTAAGTTAATATTCTTGTAAATATCATTAAAAAAGCTATCACTAATTATTAATACAAGTGTACCAACTTTTGTTCCATTCTGTGATTTAATTTCCCTCACAGCACTAAAACCCATATCGTTTAATATAGATTGTAACTTTTCAGTAGGAATCCATACAACTCTACCATCTGCTTCAAAAGCTTTTTTTCTTATCTTTTCATAGTTTCCATCATTATAGGGGGTACCATACCCACTATAATAAACACGTCCATCATTAGTCATTATATAGGAAGAAAGAACATATTTATCAATATTAATTAGGCTTAACATTATATCCGCTACTGATTTTTGAATCTCATATTTTTCATAAGTATCCTTATATGGTTTTTTCATACTTTCGATTATAGCTTTATTGGAATATATTTGCCTTGTAAGATTATTATATATCATAAGTTTTGAATCTATGGTAATATTCACTTGATTAATCAATTGCGATGTATACATTTGAGTCTTATCGCTAATAAAATTAAAATATATATTATACATTATAACTAATACTAATATAGTTGGAATAAATATTAGTATTAAGAAAGAAACTAAAACCTGATATTGAAGTTTGTGATTTAACGATTTAATTTTAATAAATAATTTTTTGAAAGAATTAACTTTCATTTTAATAACCACTCCTTTCGATACTTCATCTAATACTATAAATCCTATTTAATATACCTTGAATCACAGCGAGGGAATTATCCAACAGTGGCTTATATTAATTACATTAATATTCTTCCCTACTATTATATCATTATTAAACTTAGTTAAAGAATCTTGTATCATGTCTATTGTTATATAAACATCATATTCTATAATAATAATTCCGAATTATAGAGAAATAGCTACCTTTTCTAATCATAAAATGGACCCTATAATGTGGACAGTTAAAAAAAAAGGCCTAGATTTCTCAAATTAACTGATTCTACTTTGTAGGGTCTTTTGGTTATATTTAATACATTAAGTTGGGAGAGTGATACTATGGGGGAAATCATTTTACAGAAGAACAACAGAGCGAACTACGAACCAATATTCAAAATGTAAGTGCAAATTCAATTGCCTATACAAAAGAATTCAAAGAAAAGAAATATTGGACTGTGGGCAGATTTCTTAAAAAGATAAAATCCCTTTACAGGTGCACTAAGTTTTTTAAGATAAGCTTCCGACATCGAATAGTTTACTGTATAATCATATATTTGTATGCAGTTTTCTCTGATTCCATTTGATTTGATATTTGTCAGACACCAATATAGGCATGATATAACTCAGATGCTTTTGCTGAGATATCACTGCTATAGGATAAACCTGAGCCCCGTTGATTCCACCATACTACCGTAAAATATTCATCAAGTTCCGTAGGATATGTCTCCGTAAGCTGATATTCCGACATACCGGGGCCTCCGTGAACAAAAATCAGTACTGGATTTGATGTATTCTTACTTTTAATAATCATTCCCATCTTTACTCCGTTAATTTCAACATAAACTTTTGCGAAATACTACCTTTTATTGCTTTTCCGTTTTTATCTATAAATGGTTTTACTTTTCCTGCGCTTTGTACTAATAAAATAATTGCAAGTGCAATGATACATAGAGTAATGAGAGAAAATGAAATCAAAATTATTTTACCAACCCTTCGTGCTAAACCTCGTTTAAAAGAAGTAATTATTTTGTACTTTTTCATTTTGACAGTTTCTTTCATTTATAATTGCTCAGCTATATCCTAACAATCTCTTATACCACATGCAATAGCAATTGTCCCGTGTTACAAATAAACTGTCATTACTTACAAAAAGCCACCTTCCGGCAGCTTTTTACTATTTTCTAATATCTAATTATTCCTCTATGGTTCCTATTTTTCCCTCTTTTTTCACTCTGTCAATTTTTTGTTGATATAATCAGCATCCTTTCTTACCCCTACCAATCGTAGTGAATATCCAATTTCCAGAATATAGGTTCTTGTAATGATAACCTTTTCATCAATGGTTAATGTTGCTTTAATCGACTATTAAAAAGTGTGGTTACACTATCTAGTACATCAATATGCATAATCGGGTACCTTATTTGTACTTCCAGATTACTCTCCTTATCTTCTATAAGTACGATATCCACTCCTGTACTCCTTTTTCCAAGTTGCTCACAAATAATATATACTTCTCATAATTTCACAAGCATTTGCTTTTTAATCTAATTGCCAAAATGATACAAAATAAATATCATCTTGTAAATCTTCATAGTGTTTAATATACATGTTGTAATTTCATTTTTTTTATAAAATGCAGATAAAGGATCCCCTTTAAAACTTTTTTATTTATTGAGAAAAGCTAATCACTACAGATAGAATTACTCAGTCAAACATATATTGTTTAACTGGATGTTTCTAGGAATTACTATGCGTTTTCAAGCGGAAGAACAACAGTAAAGGTACTCCCTTCACCAGGAGTACTAGTTACCTTAAGCTGTCCGTTGTTAAGCATAATGATTCGTTTTACAATTGGTAGTCCAAGACCGAGACCGCTTACGGATATACTGTTTTCCACTTGGTAATATTTTTTAAAAATTTGTTCAATTTGTTCATCTGTCATTCCTATGCCAGTATCACTAATCGAAATTTCAATCTCGCTATCATTTGACCGAGATTGAATAAATATCTCTCCATTTTCAGGAGTGTATTTTATTGCATTAGTTAATAGATTAATCCATAAATGATTCATCATGTCAGCATTTCCAAAGAATGGAATTTTAGGCAATTCAAAAGAAACTTCAAGTTTCTTTTTTTCCCACTCAGAAACCAACATAATAGCGCATTGACGAATCTGTTCATCCAAATAATAACTAGTTTTGTTAATCACAATATTTTGGGAATCAAGTTTTGATAATAATAACTGACTTTGTGTAAGCGCAACAAGCCGTTCACTCTCTGATGCAATTATGGACAGATATTTTGTTACTTGTTCTTGTGAGCAGTTTCCATCTAATAATAGATTGGAGAATCCATTAATGGAGGCAATAGGAGTCCTAAATTCATGTGAAAATTCATTTGCAAAATCATTCCTTAATGTATCAATGCTGTTTAGTTCATCACACATGATATTAAAGTTATGGTAGACTTCTTTTAATGGGCCACCACTACTCTCGTTCAATTTGACGTTAAATTCGCCTTTCGCAATCTTAGATATTCCATTCGTTAACTCAGAAATATGATGATAGAGTGTTCTGGAAAAAGCCGTGGTAATAGCATATACGAGAATACTCATCGGAAAAAACATTCCAATTCCTGAAATAGGTTTATAGTCATAATTTTTATATAGAACGTAGTTAGTAATAAAATCGGTTAATTCGTATATTAGGATAGAACCGATAACCACAACCATGCATTCTATCCTCATCCATCCAAGTAATCCTAAATTAGATTTTAATTTTTTTTTAGACTTCTTCATAGCAGGGGTCTCCCTTCTTAATTATCTATAATAATACCTTTGTAACCAAGTCCCTTAATTGTTACTATTTGAAATTCCTGAAATTCTACAAGCTTATTGCGTAGACGACTTACATGAGTCTTTACTGTATCTTCACTACTCTCTGAATCATAGCCCCATATTTCATTTAGAAGTTGGGCTTTTGTGAATATCATGCCAGGATAGGAAAGAAATTTATATATTAAGTCAAATTCTTTTGGAGGCAGTTCTATAGTCATACTGTTTTTTGAAATTGTATAATTAGCTTCGTTAAGCGTAACATCACCAATGCGGATAATGCGCTGTGATGCTATATTAGCTCTTCTAAGCAGGGCATCAATACGCCAATGAAGTTCATCAAAATTAACGGGCTTTGTCATATAATCATCCGTTCCAAATGTAAAACCAGTTTGTTTATCTGAAAAAGATTGTTTTGCAGTCAGTATCAAGACTGGAAGTTTCATGCCATCCTGTCTGATTCCATTTAATAATTGGAATCCATCCATTTTCGGCATCATCACATCTGCGATTAAAAGATCAATATGTCTGGATAATAGAATATCCATTGCCTCAATTCCATCATTAGCAAGAATAATTGTATAATAGTGTTTTAGACGTTCATCCAATAGTACTTGTAAATTTTTTTCATCTTCTGCAATTAAAATTATTGCCACGAATGTCCTCCTTTCATGTGTTTTTTTGTATCAATTTGTTTATATTGATTATTATTATTATTTTGAGATTATTTGAAATTATATATGAAGTATGTAAATCATTTTAACATATACCAGGAATAAATAAAAATTGTTTACGTTCATGTTACTTTAGATAAGTATAATACAATTATAGACAACAAGGGAGGAAAAGAAATGGCAGTGATTGAAGTTAATAATTTGACGAAAGATTATGGTCACGGACGTGGAATCTATGATGTGACCTTTGAAGTAAATAAAGGTGAAACACTAGGGTTCCTTGGACCAAATGGCGCAGGGAAGTCAACAACGATTAGACATCTTATGGGTTTTGCAGCACCACAAAAAGGATATGCGAAAATATTAGGAATGGATTGTAGAAAAGATTATGCAAAGATTCTGAAAAGTGTAGGATATCTTCCCGGGGAGGTAGAACTTCCAGAAGGATTGAATGGAAATGGATTTATAGATATGATGCAGGGACTAAGAAAAGCCAAGAATCAGGAAGGAGTAATAAAACTTTCCGAAATATTTGAAATAGATCTACAGCAAAATGTTAAGCGAATGAGTATTGGTGAAAAAAGAAAGCTTGCAGTAATTGCAGCATTTATGAATGACCCTGAAATACTTCTGCTTGATGAACCAACTAGTGGACTAGATCCAGTTATGCAGGAGAAATTCATAGAGTTTATTAAAGATGAAAAGAAAAGAGGAAAAACGATTTTACTTTCGAGTCATATGTTTGCTGAAGTAGAGGCACTTTGCGACAGAATTGCAATTATAAAGGATGGAAGAATAGTTTCTGTTGTTGATGCAGCTGAGGTAAAACATGGCTTGCGTAAAATTGTAGAGATTACATTTATAGGAAAGGAAGATTATAAAAGATTCCTGAATGAAAAGTTTGAATTTGAAAGCATGAATGAGAAGCAACTAAAAGTAGAAATTGTTATGGAAGATGCAGACGTGAATAAGTTTCTCGCTGTTATAGTAAGTTATAATGTGAAATTTTTTGTGGAAAATCCAGTAACATTAGAAGAATATTTCATGCATTTTTATAAGAGTGATAAGAAGTTTGGAGGTGTGACTAATGGAAAAAATCATTAACATCAGTAATCTTACCAAGGATTATGGACATGGGCGAGGAATATTTGATTTTTCATTTGATATAAAGCGTGGCGAAGTGTTTGGTCTCGTGGGGACTAATGGGAGTGGAAAAACTACAACAATAAGAAATATGATGGGTTTTATAAAACCACAGAATGGTAAAATTACTATCAATGGAAATGACAGCTGGAAAGACGCCTATGAAATTAAAAAGTCCGTAGGATATATTCCCGGACAGATTGATTTTCCCGATGTTGGAACCGGAACTGATTTTCTAAAAATCCAGGCTGATTTTTTAGGAATCAAAGATTTGTCATATATGAACAAACTGATTGATATGTTTAAGCTTGATTCAGATGCCAGTTTAAAAAGAATGAGTAAAGGAATGAAGCAGAAAACTGCAATTGTTGCAGCATTTATGTCGCAGCCGGATATTCTAATTATGGATGAACCGTCGACAGGATTGGATCCCATGATGCGTGATAAATTAATTGAATTAATTCTGGAACAGAAGAAAAAAGGCAAAACCATTTTTTTAAGTAGTCACATATTTAAAGAATTAGAAGATACTTGTGACAGAGTTGCATTTATACATAATGGCAAAATGATTAATATCGTAGATCGTGCACAGTATGAGGAAAATATGGATAAGCAATATAAAATTGGGTTTGCTGTCCCAAAAGAATACCAACAGTTCTTAAAATGCAATTATGAGATTTTAACTCAAAATGAAAATTACAATCATCTGGTAATCAAAATAAATGATACACAAATGAACAGACTTTTTAAGAGTTTGCAACCTTATAACATTAGATATATTAATTATCAGCCATATACATTGGAATGGTATTACACAAACATTATAGAAAAACAGGAGGTACAGAAATATGTTTAGTTTTCCTTTATTTAAACAAACAGTTAAATCAAATTCAGTAATATGGGGAGCAATGACATTGGTTATGACATTGTTATGTGTTCAGTTTGCAGGCATGGAAATGACGCAGTCCATGTTATTTGTCATTTTTTATGGAATGATGACCACAATCCTGCCTGGAATCTATGTACTGGTTACAGCTAACAAATTGTTAGCCAGCCAGGTGGACAGTGGCTCCATGGCATATGTACTATCAACACCAACAAGGCGCTGCACTGTAGTATTTACTCAGATAATTTATTTGACTGGTTCGCTTG
This sequence comes from Clostridium sp. DSM 17811, assembly GCF_018861905.1. Lineage (GTDB taxonomy): Bacteria > Bacillota > Clostridia > Clostridiales > Clostridiaceae > Clostridium_AD > Clostridium_AD frigoriphilum. The sequence continues at coordinate 161,906 of NZ_JAHLDU010000005.1, read as the reverse complement.
TTGCTATGTTTGCAGTTCAAACAGTTGGACATTTAATAGTAAATAATGTTACCCCAATTGCACTCGCAAAACTAGGCTACAAACAATTAACTGGAAACCTTACAAACACAATGATTTTGCAGGTGAATATTTCAGCACTTATGGTATGCATTGCAATGGCAAGTGTCTGCTTCCTATTTTCAGGCATATTTAACGCATCAAAGTATTCTATTGGATTTAGTGGAACATTTATTGGAGTTATGGTTCTTGCAAATATGCTATCAATGTTTGGTAATCTTGGCATAGGTGGCTTAGAGAATTTCAAATACCTCACAATTTGTTCATTCTATGATTATAAGTCAGTGTTATACGGAGTGAATGACTGGATTTTTAAAATGATATTCCCTATTGGAATTGCAGTAGCTTCATATGTAATAGGCAGCTCATGGTTCTGTAAGAAAGACCTTCCACTGTAAGATAAAATAAATAATTAGTAATCCTCCAAAGTATACGCAGCCTTCATGTATAATCCATATTTTTCTACATTTAGTTTATTAAATATAATATTTTTACCAAAAGAAACAGCATCTATAAATTAAAATGGCCCTATAAGGTAGACAGTTTAAAGAAAGAGACATACTTGTCTCAAATAAATTAACTGACGCTATTTTACAGGGTCTTTTTTGTTATACTTAGTACATCAAGTTATGAGAGTGCTGCTATGGAGAGAACTTATTATACTGAAGAACAACAGAGTGAACTTCTGAAGAATACATATGTCCGGAAGGTAAGCGCGAAATCAATTACTTATACAAAAAAAATTCAAAGAAGAATTTGAGGAATAATATCTTGGTGGAAAACTGCCAGTGCAAATTTTAGATGATATGGGTCCTGATCATCTTATACTTGGAAGAAAACGAAGAGTCAGCATTGTAACCCGACTGAAACGTTGTGAGTTAAGGCCGGAATGCTTTGAAGACATAAGAAAAAATAACTCGGGGCGTCACCTTCTGAATCAATGAATTAGAATGAACCGCAAAAAAATACAGCGCTTTATGGACAAATACAGGCTAATATGTCCAATATGAAAGGCAAATCCATATCGACGTATGGCAAAAGCCATGAAAACCAGCAATGTTTCTGAAAAGCTGGTAACCCGAGAGTTCCAAGAACATGGTCCTGGTATGATACTTCTCACCGATATAACTACCTTTTCTACAATCATGGCTACAAGCATATCTTTTCGACAGCTTTTAAAAGACAAGAAACTACGCCAGTCTATGTCTAGGCGAGGCTACTGTTGGGACAATGCTCCACAGGAATCATTCTTTGAACATATGAAGGATGAAATACATCTTGAAAGATTCTATAGTATCTTAGATTTAAAGCTTGTGATTGATGATTATATGGATTATTACAACAATGACCATTATCAATGGGACTAGCAAAATTATCACCAAATCAATACGTAACTTACTTAAGACCCGTTGAATATCCCATAAACATATAGAAAAATACCCTCACAGCATATTTATGACAGGAGGGTATTTTATTTAAGTCTCTTTTTTTAAAATGTCTTTGACACAGAGTCCACTTTATCATTAGAAAAGGTAACTCTTTTTTTCAAGAAAAATCATAAAACAATTTTAATAAGCAGTCCAACCGCCATCAACAGTCAAGACCGTACCATTAACAAAACTGGAATCGTCTGTTGCTAGGAAAAGCGCTGCTCCGGCTATTTCTTCCGGCTCACCGAGCCTTTGAATCAGACTCATTCCAGTATTACATATTGCTGCACCCCGCTGATTAACATTTCCCATAGATGCACTGATATTGGTCTTTATGGGGCCTGGAGCTATGGCGTTGCATCGGATTCCTTCCTTTGCATATTGGAATCCTGTATTCTTGGTAAAGCCTACCACTGCATGTTTGGAAGCTGTATATGCAGCACCAGCTGTACTACCACGAAGGCCACCTACTGAAGCTATATTGATGATTACCCCAGCTCCTTTAGTCAAAAATATCGGCAACACTTTTCTAGTAGCTCTCATCACTGAAGTAGTATTAACTGCAAATACCCTATCCCATAGTTCATCTGTAACATCCCCAGCTGCAGCCATATTGTCCATTATACCTGCATTATTGACTAGTATATCAACTGTGCCATAAACTTTAACGGTAGTATCAATTAAGTTTTGTATGTCTTCTTCTTTGGTTACATTGGTTAATACCGCCATAGCAGATCCACCATTTGTTTCAATCTCAGCTACTGTTGCTTTTGCACCTTCCAAGTCAATGTCTGATACTACCACTTTCGCTCCTTCCTTAGCATATAGAATGGCAATCGACCTTCCCATCCCTGACGCAGCCCCTGTTACTATTGCAATTCTTTCATTAAGTTTCATTATTATTCCTCCTTTAATATTTGTATAAGGTCTTAGTTATTTGCAGAATGTTGTTACTTTTTCATTGATTTCATACCAGATATTAGTCCTCCATCGCAAAGTATGTCCGTACCCGTTAAAAATCCATTTCTTTTATCAATACAAGAATTAATTAGATATGCAACTTCCTTGGCATAGCCAAATCTTTTAATTGCACACAATTTTGTTAATTTATCTGCTCCTTCAGATTCTAATTTCCCCATCGGTGTTTCTATATTTCCTGGAGACACTGATACTACACGGATTCCTTTATCTCCATATAGCGCTGCACATTTTTTTGCATACCAGATTACAAAATTTTTAGATATGGGATATGCAATGCTTGCATGCATATGTTCTGGAAAATGCTTTACTGATTCTACCATCTTTTTTATAAATTGCTCTTTATCTGTAAAACTTATTTCATAATCCGATACAGGTAAAGACTCATCCGGCAACATATATGCCGAAGTAGATGCAACATCCAGAATACAAGTTTCTTTTCCCATTTTAGCACTAAAAACCTCATTCACATTAATAGTTCCAAGTGCATTAACTTCCATAATCTTTTGTGCATCACCCATATGTGGTGATAACCCCGCTGAATGAATGACCGCAACTATTTTTCCAACTTCACCTGCACGATCAGCCAATTTTGTAACCGATTCAAAATCTGATACATCACAAGCAAAAGCTTCTGCCTCAATTCCTTCTGCTTTTAACTCATTAAGTGCTGATTGTAATTTTTCAATAGTTCTTCCTGAAATAATTATATAATGATCTTTTCCCGCCAGTTTAGCCGCCGCAAATCCCATTCCGCTTCCGCCACCAGTAATTACACATACATCTTTCATAATATTTATCCCTCACTTTATTTATAATATTTTTAAGTTTTTCTTTAGCTGATAAATATATAATAAGTTAAAATGAAGATTTTATACTACGTCATTATCTAAGTTTGCCCCAGAAAACTGACTATTATAAAGATCTGCATAGAATCCATTTTTAGCAATAAGCTCATTATGGTTACCCATTTCAATAATACTTCCTTTATCCATAACTAAAATTAACTCTGCATCTTTAATTGTAGAAAGTCTATGTGCAATTACAAAACTTGTTCTATTTTGCATAAGTTCTGTCATAGCCCTTTGTATATAAACTTCTGTTCTTGAGTCGACACTACTTGTGGCTTCGTCAAGTATCATAATAGTTGGATTTGCAAGTATTGCCCTAGCTATAGTGAGAAGTTGTTTTTGGCCCTGTGATATATTTGATGCTTCTTCATTTAGTATTGTATTATATCCATCAGGAAGAGTCTTAATAAAGTGATGTGCATGAGCCGCTCTTGCTGCCTGCATAGCTTCCTCATCTGTTGAGCCAACTCTACCATAAGCAATATTTTCCATTATAGTACCATTAAATAGCCAAGTATCTTGAAGTACCATACCAAACATATTACGTAGATTTCCACGTTTTATATCTCTTATATCAACTCCATCTATTGAAATTTTACCAGCATCAATTTCATAGAACCTCATAAGCAAGTTAACAAGCGTAGTCTTACCAGCACCAGTTGGTCCAACAATTGCAATTGTATGTCCCCTCTTTACATCAATATTCATATCTTTTATAAGTGATTTTTCTGAATTATAACTAAAATCAACATGTTCGAACTTAACTTCTCCCTTAGGAAGCTTAATTACTTTAGTCGCAGAAGTTTCTTCAAGTTCTTCAACCTCATCCAACAATTCAAAAATACGCTCAGCTGAAGCTACTGTTGATTGGATGATATTAGCAATATTAGCAGTTTGAACTATTGGTTGTGTAAACTGATTAGAGTATTGGATAAAGGCTTGAATATTACCAATAGTGACTTTACCCTGTGTTGCTAAAAGTCCACCAACAACACAAACTACTACATAACCTATATTACCAACGAATTTCATAATAGGCATTATTATCCCAGATATGAACTGAGCTTTCCAGCCCGCGTCATATAACTTATCATTTATGTTTTCAAATTCTTCAATTGAATCTTTCTCATGTCCAAAAGATTTAACGATTTTGTGGCCAGTGTACATCTCTTCAACATGACCATTAAGTTCTCCAATTTCTTTTTGCTGCGCTGCAAAATATTTTTGAGACCTTTTTGCGACTAATGCTGTCACACCAATATATAATGGCAATGTTAAAATTACAACTAGTGTCATTATTGGGCTTATTGTAAGCATCATAACGATAATACCAATTATCGTAACAATAGACGTAATAAGTTGTGTAAGACTTTGTTGAAGCGTTGTTGATATATTATCAACATCATTTGTTACACGACTTAATATCTCGCCGTGAGTTCTTGCATCAAAGAATTTAAGAGGTAACCTTGATAACTTATCCTCAACCTCAAGACGCATATTGTAAACAGTTTTCTGCGCAACTCCGGACATAATATATTGTTGAAGGAAGCCGAAAACTGTACTTATTAAATACAATACAATTAATATAAGGATAATATTTTTTATATATGTGAAATCTATATTAACGCCATTTACGTTTGTTATACCCTCAACCAATTTGTCTATCGCTTTTGCTGAAATCTTAGGTCCTACTATTGTAAAAATAGTACTGATGATCGCAAATATAAATACTAGAATAAAATTAGTTCTTTGTGGCTTTAAATAACCTAAAAGTCTTTTAAGCGTCCCTTTGAAATCTTTGGCTTTAGCTTTAGGACTCGCAAGCGATCCCATTGGGCCGTCTGAGTCTCCTATTCCACCTGCTGATTTATTTTCTTTATTGTTTGCACTCATGATAATTCCTCCTCTGAAAGCTGTGACGATACAATCTCATGATATATCTTACAACTAGTTAAAAGTTCCTTGTGAGTTCCTATGCCGCAAATTTCACCATCATCTATTACTATAATTCTATCTGCATCCATAACAGTTGCAACTCTTTGAGCAATTATTATTACTGTGGATTTTACCGTTTCTTCTTTAAGTGCCCCGCGAAGTTTTGCATCAGTTTTAAAATCAAGCGCTGAAAAACTATCATCGAAAATATATATTTCTGGTTTTCTAACTAAAGCACGAGCTATAGACAGACGCTGTTTTTGACCACCGGAAACATTTGTACCTCCTTGAGCAATCTGATGTTCATATCCTTCTTCCATTTCGCAAATGAAATCCGTTGCTTGTGCAACTTTTGCTGCATGCTCTATTTCTTCAATAGAAGCCTCATTATTACCATATTTAATATTTTCAGCAATTGTCCCAGAAAATAGTACAGTATTTTGAGGCACAAATCCTATTTTGGCCCTTAGGCTTTCTTGACTCATTTCACGTACATCCACTCCATTGATAAGTATTGCACCACTAGTTACATCATAAAAACGTGGTATTAGATTTATAAGAGTTGATTTACCAGAACCTGTACCGCCAATAATTGCAGTCGTTTCGCCAGGACTAGCATTAAATGTTATGTGATTAATAGCTGGCTTTTCTGCGCCAGGATAACTAAATGTTACATCCTTAAACTCAACATATCCACTTTTTGTATCAGCTAGTTTTGTATTCAATGGATCCTTGATTTCAGATTCCATTTCTAGCACTTCGTTTATTCTTACCGCAGAGGCTTGAGCCCTTGGTAACATAATGAACACCATAGCAAGCATCAAGAACCCCATTAAAATTTGCATTCCATATTGTATAAATGCTATTAATGAACCAACTTCCATACTTCCAACATTTATTCTTTTAGCACCAAACCAAATTATAGCAAGCGTTGTAACGTTCATTACTAACATTATTATAGGTATTAAAAACGCCATAATTTTATTAACTTTTACAGCATTGTCCATAAGATCAGTATTAGCTAGATCAAATCTAGCCTTTTCAGTATCTATACGATTAAATGCACGTACAACCCTAATACCAGTAAGTCCTTCACGTAATACAAGATTTAATTTATCTATTTTCACTTGCATAACTTTAAATAATGGGATAGCAAATTTAAGAGTTATTGCAATAATTATTCCAAGTAGTGGAATTACAACTGCAAAAATTAAGCTTAGTGATATATCCTCTCTTAACGCCATAATAATACCACCTATAGCTGTTAAAGGAGCAGGAAGCAGAATAGAAAAAATCATTATTGATGCTGTTTGAACCTGAGTAACATCATTTGTAGTTCTTGTTATAAGGGTAGCAGTACCAACCTTATCAAACTCATGTAGCGAAAATCCCTCAACTTTAGCAAACAATTTACTACGAATAATTCTACCTAGCCCTACAGCAGTCTTTGATGATAAGAATGTAACTGCCATTGAGCATATAACAGCCCCTGCTGAGAATATTAGCATTAGTCCGCCTATTCTAAGAATATAATCTATCCCTTTATACGTACCACTAAATCCTAAAAACGAAACAGTATGCATTACATCCTTCTGTGATATACCTTTGTCAACTACATCAGCCATTAGCGTAGGTAAATATAGATTTGCAAGTACTTGAACAAAAGTTAATATAACTATTACTATTATCTGCAGCTTATACTGTTTTAAAAACCTAAACAATTTAATCATAAGTATCATCCCCATTCATCTTGATCTTTTTTTACTCGAAAGTTCCCCTAGCCCTTAAAAATATAGCCACATGATGGATATTATCCCAAAATGTGACCAAAGTTTATATGTATTTCAACTTTGACAATAATATCTTCACTTTAATTTAAGTATTTCATCAACAGCTTTTTTATATCCTCCTGCTTCTCTAAGCGATCTTCCAAGCTTTTCACTGTTTATTCTAAATGTATTGTCTGAAAGAATTTTAACTACCGATTGATTCAATGTCTCAGGGGTAATTTTATCTTTTTCAATAACAATACCTGCACCGAGCTCCGCTACCCTATTTGCTACGGCAGGCTGATCAACTGATTGAGGAATAAGAATCAATGGAACATCATAATACAGAGCTTCATTAGTACTGTTCATACCACCATGGGTAATAAATACATCTGTATGTTTTAAAACTTCAAGCTGAGATACATAATTGCGAACAATAAAATTAGATGGAATATCACTAAATATATTAATATTTGTGTCTTTACCTATAGACATAATAACCGTTGCATCCATATTACCAAAAGCTTTAAAGCAATTTTCATAAAACTCAATAGACGCATTAAATAGAGTACCTAAAGATATATAAATAACCTTCTTCTTACCATTAGTTTCTAAAGAAAAATCCAATTCATCCTTTCTATCTGATATTGATGGGCCAATAAATTTGTAACTTTCATCAAAACTTTCACCACAAAGTTGAAAATACTTAGAAGTATATACAAGATTAATCATGCCTGTCCCAGTAACTGCAGTAGTTAAACTAGGAATCTTTATATCATATTTTTCTTTTAAATTTTTAGCTAAATTTATGTACACGGGGCTATTTACAAGTTGCTGTATTATAGGTCCATATTGCTTAAATACCTCTGAAAAAACATTTGCTTTTTCGTTAGTTGCAAAAGTAGTAATAGAACAAATCGTAGGTATTTTTAATATTCTTCCAACTTCACTTCCTATAATAAAAGCTGAATCGTAAAAAATATAATCAAATTTTTCTTTTGAATTAAATACATAGTCAGTTATTTCTTCAATCATTTCTTTTAACTCTTCTAGCGGAGACTTACTATTTTTCGAATCTGAATTTGAATGTCCATTAATTGAATTTGATAAACTAGTATGGCTTTTAAATTCAGCTCCTGTCTTTTCTATTTTCTCTCTAAACTCTTCACCAGCAGTATAAGTAACCTGTTCTCCTCTACTCATTAATTCTTTAACTAGACCTATTGTAGGGTTAAAGTGTCCATTACCGAACAAATTTATAAATAATATTTTAGCCATTTTATTTTAACCATCCTTTTTATTTTATTAGTATATTAAATCTATAGTTCTTATTTTTCATTGTCACAAGCTACTTCTTCATATATCCCCTTAAAGTTATCATTATTTTTTAAGGTCTGAAGATACTTCATAAATGGAACCTTTAATTCAGGTCTCTTTAAAGCAAACTCAACTGTTGCTTCGAGAAATCCCAATTTATCACCTACATCATATCTACGTCCTTCAAATACGTATGCATACATATCTTGCCTTGAAATCAATGTTTTTAGAGCATCAGTTAACTGAATTTCTCCGCCCTTGCCAGGTGATGTATTATCTAATATATCAAAAATTTCTGGAGTTATTATATACCTACCAAGTATAGCTAAATTAGAGGGTGCTACATTAACATCAGGTTTTTCAACAAGATTATTTACTTTGTATACTCGATCACTAACTTGAACTCCATCAACTATGCCATATTTATCAACATTTTCTTTCGCTACTTCTTGAACTCCAACGATTGTTACATTCTTTTCCTCAAAACAATTCATTAACTGCTTTAAACATGGAGTTTTAGCATCAACTATATCATCACCAAGCATTACAGCAAAGGGTTCATTACCTACAAAAGCTCTTGCTTTATTTATAGCATGTCCAAGTCCTTTTGGTTCCTTTTGCCTTATAAATTGTATATTCACCATGTTTGATATGTCTCTAACCTGTTTAAGAAGCTCCTCCTTATGTTTATGTTCTAATTCTAGCTCAAGTTCTACTGATTTATCAAAGTGATCTTCAATAGATTTTTTATTTCTTCCTGTAATAATTAATATTTCTTCTATGCCAGAAGCAACCGCTTCCTCTATAATATATTGCATTGTAGGCTTATCAACTATAGGTAACATTTCTTTAGGTATTGCCTTTGTTGCAGGCAGAAATCTTGTTCCAAGTCCTGCTGCCGGTATAATAACTTTTTTAATTTTCATATACTATATCTCCTTTTTATGTAAGTTATTTTTAATATTTAATTGTTTACTTGATGACCTTATTATATTATGCCGATATTAAAATGTTTTTAAAGAAATGTTAAAAAAATGTTAAATTGAATATAGGAGTTTTTTCCCCAAATAAAAAAGAGCTGTCTTTTCTAATGATTTTTTAAATCATTAGAAAAGACAGCTCCTTATCAGTTTTATTATAGTACTCTTATCACGTCTATATGTAACCTTGATTTGATTTCATATTGTACTTTCTCATAGAATTCTTCCGAATATTGTTCCGTCGTTCGTACATATATTTTTCTTGTACTCGGTCCGTTGTCCTCATATTTAATTGCTTCAAAAAAGAAACCGGGAGCACATTTTTTTGCGATTTTATTTGCTTTTCTTAAAACCGAGGCGTGATTTTTACCAAGCATAATACGTTGTATATAGATAATCATATACAGTCCAAGAATTGCCGAAGCGCTTCCCAATATCATTCCTGACATTCCGTTATAAAAAGAAGCATCCCCATCATAAGAAAAAGACATTATGGCAGTCTGCGTAAGCACAAGTGATATCATAGAAGAAGCAAGATTTGTCAGCTTAATTGCCTCAATTACAGGCTCTTTATCTCGTCTTGTCACAATTGCGCCTTGAATTGACACTCCAAGCTCTGTAAAAGTAAAAACAGCGATTGCTAACGAAACAATCATCGAATATTTGACACTGTCACCGCTGACAAACATTCTGATACAATAAACCATGTAAACAATACTTGATATGAGAACAATAATTCCACCGAGGTAATAACAGTGATATTCTCCTTTTCCGTATCCGTCTGGATGTTCTTCATCAGGCTCCTTTTTACCATCATAATATTCCTTTATAAAAATTGTTTTTGCCATGCCCATTGCGATATTATAGAAAGCATTTATGCATAAAAAGAAAGATAAAGAAAAAATTCCTACAAGTATTTTCCCGACCGCCATAATTACATTTAACAGTACGGATAATTTGGTAAAAAACAGTATCCGCTCATAATTTCTTTTTTTCATAACTTCCTTCTCCTCTAATAGGATCTTCTTGATATTTAATTGTTTATTTGATGATTTTATTATATTATGCAGGTTTTAAAATGTATTAAATTTACATATGTAAACTTATCGTAAAAGTAGTTCCCTCATTTGGTCTACTATCTACTTTAATCTCTCCATCAACAATATCCAAAACTTTCTTCACCATAGCAAGTCCCAGCCCATTTCCTTCTTTAAAATGAGATACATCTCCCTGATAAAACTTGTCAAAAATATGTCTTATTATCTCCTCATGCATGCCGCATCCACTATCCCCAATTGTAACAATCGCTGTGTCTTCTTCTTTTCTCAATTTCAAATTTATAATACCACCATCATCAGTAAATTTAATTGCATTTCCTATCAAATTATTCCAGACGATTTCTAATAGGCTTTCATCACTAGATATAGTCACCTCATCAAGTTCGACTTCCAGCGTAATATTTTTTTCTTCCCATTTTTCCTCATAGTCAAGCGCACAACAACGTAATTGTTCATCCAGACTATACTCCACAGCTACCGGAAATATAACCTGATTCTCCAATTTATTAAGTCTTAGGATACCCGTTACAAGGGATGACAGTTTTTGTGTTGCATTTACTATGGTCTTTGTATACTCTCTCCTCTCTTCTAATGAAAGATCATCATCTTGTAATGCCATAGAATAGCTTTGAATCACAGAAAGTGGTGACTTAATCTCATGTGATACATTAGAGATAAAGTCATTTTTCATCATTTCAATACTTGACAGTTCCACTGCCATCTTATTAAAATCATCAATCAAAACCTCTATATCATCTTTTTTACCATCTGTACGAAATGGCGCAATTCTTACCGAGAAATCGCCATCAGCAATTTTATTCGCAGCTTTACAAACTTTCTTAATCGGTTTACCTATAATATGCTGTCTTATTACTCCTAGAGCAATGCAAATGACTAAACATAAAAAGATTAAATTCCCCATCAATAAACCGTTAATAATAAAAAAAGACGAATCATTATCACTTTTTAAACTGTAATTCAAACTGTCGTAAGTATTGATTACTATAAAAAGCATAATGAATATTAACGAATATTCTTTTAATGAAAAAAGGCTTGCATTAATTCGCTTATTTTTTATTTTTCTATCCTTTTTCATTTTAGCACCGCCTTATATCCCAGCCCATGTACCGTTACTATTTCAAAGTCTTTGCAATCGGAAAATTTATTTCTTATTTTTGTAATATAAACATCAACAGTTCGGCAACCGCTTTCACTGGATAATCCCCAAAATTCATCCATCAACTGACTTCTAGTAAATGTGCGTTTCGGATAGGAAAGCAATTTATACAATATATTAAATTCTTTAACTGTTATCGGAATTTCTTCTTCATCCAAGGTTGCTGTCATCTCGTCAATGTTCATCTCCAATCTTCCAATCGTAATCTTCCTTGCATTAGCAATGTTCGCACGCCTCAGCAGAGCTCCAACATGAAGAATTAATTCATCCATATCTATCGGTTTCACCATATAATCATCAATACCAATACGGAATCCCTTCTGCTTTGATGAAATATCATCACGGGAAGTAATAAATAGGATTGGCATTGTCTTATCCTGTTCCCTCATAACCTTTGCAAATTCAAAACCATCCATCTCTGGCATCATAATATCTGAAATAATCAAATCACACATGGTGGAGGCCATTTTATCAAATCCTTCTATCGGATTCTTGCATCCATAAGCGTTGTACCCATTACGGTTAAGATAAGCGCATATAATATAATTCAATTTTGTATCATCTTCAACAACAAGAATATTAAACATCGCCTGCGTTTCTCCCTTCATTTTATAAGACTTCATTAATAATTATATTATACAATATTAATGTTAAAAAGTTGTTAATTTTTTAACTGCAATTCTCATGTTATCATAAAATATTTTTTGTATATTTTATAAATTACTATGGAAATTAATTAATTGATTGTAAATTATGGTTAATTAATCAATTTAACATTTTTTTAACATTACTTTAAAAGCATTTTAACACCGGTATAAGATAATAAGGTCATCAAGTGAACAATTAAATATTAAGAATATGTTGGTTTAAACATATAAACCATAGAAATACCTTAATGAGGGGAGATTAAAATAAGAAATAAGTGAATCATTGTTTTTTTAAAACTTTATAACAACTCAAAAGATAAGGAGTGTAAATATGGAAGAAAGAATTATAGATACAAATATTATTGAAGGTGAAGACCGAAAACTTAAGTTTCGTGAGAAGTTAGCTTGTGGTATCGGTGGATTGTCTGGAACTTTTCATTATGAAATGATACAAATATTTTTACTCTTTTTTTATACTGACATAATGAAAATTAGTGTGGCTTATGTTGGAGGATTATTTCTAGTTGTTCGTGTTCTCTCTGCTGTATCAGCGCCAGTTTTTGCAGTTTTTGTGGATAGAGTAACTACACCATGGGGTAAATACAAGCCATGGTTTATAATACTAGGTGTACCTTTTGGTATTTTTGGTTTCTTAACCTATACAAATATGGGTTTAAGTCCTACGGGAAAGTTAATATATGTAACTATCACTTATACTATCTATAGTCTTGCAGACGCATTTGCAAGCGGACCAAAAGCTGCAATAATACCTGCTATTACAAAAAGAATTGATGAGAGAGTATCAATCGGGCAGATTTCCATGATGGGTGTTATGCTAGGAGCTATATTAGCTACCATAGGGATACAACCTTTATATAAACTGTTAGGTGGTGGTAATGATTCTAAAGGATTCTCTTTACTTATGGCAGGCGTTGGTATTATTACTGTATTAATATCACTATTTGAGGGCTTTACCTTAAAGGAAAGATATATAGCAAAAGTAAAAAAAGATGAAAATGCCCCTTCACTTAAACAGATGTTTATGGCTGTTATCACAAATAAAACTGCTGTAATTGTATATATATATATGTTTGCAACAAATTTATCTACTGGTGTTAAATCTGCTGTCATGCTATATTATTTTAAATATTTTTTCCACAATGAGAATTTGATGGTCACCATGGGAATTGCTGCTTTGGTTCCTTCTCTTATTGGTGTAATCATAAGTTCAAAAGTAACTAAAATCTTTGGTATTAAAAATAATATAATAATAGGTGTTATCGTCAATGTGATAACATTTGCAGGAATTATGCTAGTTCCAGCTACTTCAACTGGTTCTACATTTTTCTTAATTTTAATGGGCACCGCTGGTTTATTTAATGGAATATCTACTCCAGCTCTTGCTACGCTGATGCCAGCTGCAATGGATTATACTGAGTGGAAGAGTGGGCTTAATATAAATGCATTTATGGGTTCTATTCAAAAATTCTTACAAACTTTATCTACTGCGTTATCAGGTGCATTAGTTGCAAGTGCACTAGTTTTTGTTGGATATGTACCAGGAGCAGAGCAAAACAGTTCCACACTCCTTGGACTTAGGGTATTAATGAGTGTTGTACCTGCTATTATTGCTATATTTACTGGAGCTATAATGTGGTTGGATCTTACAGGTGAAAAACAAGCTCAAATTACTAAAGAACTTGCACAACGCAGAAAAAATGATTAAAGTAACAATTCATCTGAAGTTATTCCCCCTTTAAATAGAAAAAGGAATACTCAAAGCGCTTACATTGCTCTGAGTATTCCTTTTATTTATTAATTAATCATATATTTTAATATCCTTCCATACTTCAAATGCTTCATGACCCGGATTATATTCAATAGAACATTTATTATTAAAAATAAATGTTGTTCTTTTTTCATCTGTATAAGGCTCCCATAGCATAGGAAGTGTTCCATTTGGGACACCATTTTTAGCAAAATTCACCCAAGCACCATGCATATATTTATGAATTCGATCAATTCTTTTCTTCGGTGTAAACTTATCTAAAGCTCCTACATAAATATCCAATGCTGGCCCTACATCAGAACCATGCGTTGCATTGAGTCCCATTAATTTCAATAACACAGTTACAAAATCAAAGCGATATGCATAAGTCTTACCATGAGTGCACTGTGCCTGTATGCATTTAATATAATCTGCCCAGAAAGCCCTGTCTCTACCCAACTCCATCATTGCCTTCTTTTTACTTTTACCTTTATATAACCTCTTTAATCCTTCTAACTTTTCTGAGCATCCACTAAGCGCAAGCATCTTTTCGACTTGATCCCAGTTTCTTGGAAACATCTTCATGTTATAAAACAAGCTTCCTTCATCATGGCATGTACCAAAAATAACATCTACACCCTCCGCACTTCCATTTGCCATTGCCTCCCATGGCTTCATCGGTATTAAATCATCAATAACTGGACCTGCAATAAGAATTCCCGGATATGAATCACAATTTTTTTGATAAACATACTCGGCTGCACTATACATTTTTTCAATTGGCATAGTTTTCAACTTATTTAGCTCTTCTTTTTTCATGTTCATTTGCTCAATGAACAATCCTATGTTAAGTTGCTGAGTTTTTGGTGTGGAAATATTCCCCGCTAAACCACTCTGCGCAATTGCTTTATTAAATAAACCTTTTGCACTAGGAGCGGAAAGCATAGAATATACTGCTGTCCCACCTGCTGATTCTCCTGCAATCGTAATATTGTCAGGGTCACCACCAAAAACTTCAATATTTTCCTTCACCCATTTCAATGCATTGATCATATCTGATACTGCACAATTCGAATCAAAACTATCATCATATATAGAAAAATTATAAAATCCAAGTGGACCTACACGATAATTAAAATTCACATAAATAATATCATCCTTAGTAAATGATTCACCAAAATAATGCGGATCAGAACCTTCACCAACTGTATTTGCTCCACCATAAATCCATACGAATACTGGAGATTTTTTTGCCTGTTTAGGCGCCCATACATTTAAATAAAGACAATCTTCACTTTCTGGAACTGTCTTCATATCTTTACCAATGCCACCCATTGTGGCAAACTGATATGGTCTATTTCCAAATTCTCCTGCATGTTTTATGCCATTCCAATTATCACAAGGAACCGAACGCTTAAACCGTAATTCTTCAACTGGTGGCTTAGCATAAGGAATTCCAAACCATTTATACATTCCATCTACTTCAAACCCTTCAACTTTTCCATTTTTTGTCTCAACAACTAAATTTACCATTTTAAATTTCTCCTTCTTCTATGTTCTTTGATTATCTGTTTATATCTCACTAATTTTTAGCATCTCATCATCTCAAAAATATATTACTCGCGTGTTGCTTATCTTGTAATTTGAATTATAATATTTATAGTACTTCAAATCAATTGCCAAATATAACTCATATGTGGCGTAACTTTCAAAACATCAATAAAAAGGAGAAAATTAATGGAAAACAAAAATGATGCAAGGTATAAACGCACTCAGAAGCTACTAATGGATACCTTTAAAAATATGATTATTGAAATGGATTTTTCAAAAATTACAATTAAAGATTTAACTAGTATAGCTGGCATAAATCGAAAAACATTTTATTTACACTACCATTCTTTAGACGAAATACTGTATGCACTTCAGAGCGAGATTATAAACAGTCTGATGGATATACTTAATCAAGAAACTTCTAATGAAAATTCTATTGATATTCAAAAATTAATGACGGCATTTTCAACATTATTAAATGATCAACCGATTCATCAAAGATTATTTTGTTGCGAAAATTATCGTTTTCTTGTAGAAGGAATTCAAAATATTACAACAGAAAAACATTCAAAAAAATTATTTGCTGGCAAAAATATTGACACTGCACATCAAAATATGGTTATGACTTATTTAAGTCATGGTGTTTTTGCTCTATGGCGAAACTGGTTTCTATCCGGATGCCAGATGGATAAAGATGAAATGGTCCGTTTTTCTACTCAACTTGTTTGCCAAGGTTTAGATAGTATTAACTAACACTACTAATTACTAAAGGTATTATATTATTATTAAACTATTTATAAATGTATTGACATTTTCTTTTGTTGTAACTATAATGGTTACAAGAAGAGATGCTAGTAATAAAAATTATTAAGGATCTAAATAAAAGAAAAAAATATTTTTTTTAAGTACATTGTAACCTTAGTGGTTACAATATACTTGGTGAATTATTAATAAATAAATAAATAAATAAGGAGGTACTTTAATGAAACCTAAAATATATTATGTAATGGATACAATGTGTGGTTGGTGCTATTCCTTCAGCGATGTTGTTACAAAAATCTATGAAGAATTTAAAGATCAGGTAGATTTTACAATTGTTCCTGCAGGAATGTGGGTAAATAAAGATGTAAAAGAAATGACACCTGGATTTAGTGACTTTATTAGAGAAAATAATGTTAGAATAACTCAACTTTCAGGGAAAGAATTTGGAGAAGATTACTATCTTATGCTTAAAGATAGTAATACAGTTTTAGATAGTCTTCCAGGTTCTAAGGCTATTAATGTTATTATTAACCTTGATACTCAAGCTAGCTTTAGCTATCTGAAAACGCTACAGAAAGAATTTTTTATTAATGGTAAAAATATGAATGATGTAGAGGTTTATTCTAAAATAGCTGAAGATTTCGGAATAGATAGTGATAGCTTCAAAAAAGAATTTTCTTCAAAGGAATTAATTGATCAAACTTTTAAGCAATTTAACTTTGCAAGTGAGTTAGATGTAAGCTCATATCCAAGTTTAATTTTGGTTAATAATGAAAAATCATCTTTAATATCCTCTGGTTATTTACCATTTGAGGAAGTTAAAACCCATATTGAAAAAAGTATTGGATCATTGACCTAATAAATAAATAAATTCAAATTCTATGGTTATTTTAAAAAATGACATATAATTTGAGATCATGAATAATCAGGGATTAATATACACATAATACTTTAAAAAACACATTAGTATAAAGGGGATAAAATTTTATGATTAAAACAATTGAAACAAAACAAAATAATGTAAAATTAACAGTATTTACTTCAGATGAGACCAGTTTTATGGTTACGTCTACTCTAATTGAAAAGGCAGGGCATGCATTTTTGATTAATGCAAAATTCACTCAATCTGATGCTAAAGAAATTGTTGATTACATTGAAAAAAACAACTTAACTTTAGACAAAATTTTCATTATTCATGGAGATCCAGACTACTATTTTGGACTAGAAACAATCAAAGCAGCATTTCCAAAAGCAATTGCATATGCAACACAACCAACTGTAGAACATATTGCTTCTTCTGTATTAGGTAAATTACAAGTTTGGAACCCTATTCTTTTAGAAAATGGACCAACCAATATTGTTTTACCACAGGTTTTTGCTGAGAAAACAATTGAATTTCAAGGTTTAACCTTTGATCTTGTTGGTTTAGACAATCACAGGATAAGCTTATTCAATAAAGAATTAGAGTTATTATTTGGTGGAATTGATACATTCAACGAAATTCACATCTTCTTAGCAGACACTAGTTCCAAAGAAGCAATGGAAGATTGGACTGCTAACTTAAAAAAATTACAAGAATTACACGCTAAAATTGTCGTGCCAAGTCACGGTTCAATTGAAAAATCATTCGATGATCAGTTACTCACTGCAACTATAGATTACCTTGAAACTGCTATCAAAGCATCTGAGCAAAGTAAAAATTCTGCAGACTTTATTGAAAAGCTTGAAGCAGCATATCCAGGATTTGCAAACAAAGGTGTATTAGCATTAAGTGCAAAAGTTGTAATGAAAGAAATTCCTTGGGGGTAATGTTATGAATAAATATCAAAAATTATTACATGAAACTTACGTGTTAAGTGGTGAAGGAAAATTAGAGGAATTCAAAACGTATTTAAGCGATAATGTGTCATGGACAGAAGCTGCGGGATTTCCTTATGCTGGTATATATATAGGCCCAGATGAAGTGGTGAAAAATGTACATGAACGTTTGGGAACAGAATGGGAAGGTTATGCCGCCAAAGACAATATATATACATTTAATAAAAATATTGTTATTGTCTATGGAAACTATAGCGGAACCTATAGATTAACAGGTAAATCCTTTATTGCTGATTTTTGTCATCTATATGAATTTGATGAAAATGATAAAGTTAAAAAGTTTATTCAAATTGTGGACAGTGCAACTGTCAATAAGGCGTTAATTTCAAATTAGTCATGTTTATTAGTTTATAGTGTGCAAATTATTATCAAAAAAATCTCCGTACTCTCTATTTTAAGAGTACGGAAATTTTAATCCTGTTACAAATCTTTATTCTACTTATCCCAAGACAAAATGCCTGTAACTTCTGCCTTTTCATATCTGTCTATTTTATAATTCAGTCTATCTAACGTTTTTGCCATATTCGCCATTTTTTCCATAAGTTTTCTGCGTTCTTCTACTAAAAGTTCTTTTCTGGCTGTTACTGTCAAATCTCCTTGCTGTGTAAGTACACAATACTCAATAAGGGCTTCTATTGGCACTCCAGCCAAACGCATGCATTTTGCGAGTTCAATCCATTTACAGGATTCTTCTGTATAATCCCTGATACCACTTTTCGTACGGTTTACCTGTGGTATCAGTCCAATACGTTCATAATAACGCAATGTATCCTGAGAAAGATCAAATCTTTTACTTACTTGGGTAATAGTCATCTTTGATTTCCTCCAATCTTCTATTCGTAACTACTCAATTTGGTGACTTGTCTAATTGTCTAATTTCCAAATAGTTTAACAGCCTGTTTCATTTTATTAATAATATCCACACCAAATGGAACACCAATACTTAACATTTTTTTAATCATTGGCCAGTTTGGAATTATCCATAGTACGGAAAATTGCAGCTCCCACATTATATAGTGCAAGGAACTGAATGGATATTGCCGTAATCATAAGATATGTATTTGATATGTATAATAATAAAATGTTATTGTTCATACAGATCCAACGCCTTGTAATAGTTTATCATCTGGAGTGAACTCCAAGTCAAGTGGTTTTATAAAAAATTTTGAAAAGCCTTCCTTTTCGTCTTAACTCAAAGTTATTCACAATTACAAAGTTTTATAGTCCCATATAAAGCAAAAAGAATGTACCCATTACAGATACACTCCCCTCTTACTTCGGCTGATATTTTAAATATATTTTCAATATCTTCTTTTGCAAATCCCTACTGTCGAAGCAAGATTTATAATGCTCAACGAGCCGTCTTCATTTTTCCAATGCCATTTTTTTGTTATTATATCGCTTTCTTTTTCAGACAGTAGAGAAAAATTTACAAGTAGAGTGTCGACCCTTACTTGTATACGAGTTTTATTTCCGCAAATCGAATAAATTATCCACTTAAATTCACACATTTTCGTTCCTACTGTATTTGCCTTTATTATGAATATCAATTCGTCCAAGAAAATATATGATATATTTATAAATGTAAGTATCCTTTGTTTTTGTGTTGTATACTCAAAACTGTTAACGAATAAAGTGTGTTTTCATACGTGGCTCATACTTTGGTGCGGGAACACCGTTTTTGCGCCCTGCTTCAATGTTTTTTAAGAGCCACGCCATATTTTCACCGAGTGTTCGCATGGTCTGTAATCCTTCCTCGTCCTTGCGCACATCATCAGGGGTGAAACCATGTACCTGATTCCAATACTGAGAGGACACGATAGGCATATTGCAAATCGTGAAGTATTTATTCAGTTGGTCAAATGCTGCTGATGCACCACCCCGACGGCAGGATACAACAGATGCGCCGAGTTTTCCAGCCATACGGGGTTCACTACAAAAGAACAGGCGATTTAAAAAAGATGTGAGTTGTCCGGTCGCTCCTGCATAATATACTGGTGATCCAACTACAATCGCATCAATATCGTCCAGTACAGTCAATACGCTATTAACTTGATCGTCAAACACACATTTGCCTGTTTGAGCGCATTTCATGCAGGCAATACAACCTGCAATAGGTTTCTTACCCAAATACAAGATTTCAGTTTCAATATCGTGTTTATCAAGCGTATCTGCAATTTCCGAAAGCGCTGTGTAGGTACATCCATGCTCATTTGGACTTCCATTGATAAGTAACACTTTTACAGTGCTCATAATAATACCTCCTAAAATTTCTTATTCCTTTATTTTGTTTTAATTAATCGTAACGCCCAGATTTCTAGCTTCTTCTAAAACAGACTTGCCTTTAATATCCCCGACAGCCGTCACACCACCAGCGAGCACCTGACCGAGGTCGTTCCAGTTCAGGTGTTTCATCAAAGATTTGTAATAGTAGACAGTTTCCTCAAAACCATAACCCTCAGCTGCCATAAGAAGAATTGCATCCTTCTGTGGATTGCGATAGTTAGGATCGCATTCAGCAACCGCAAACAGGCGGTCAAAAGCAACCTTTAATTGACCGCTAATGCTCCAGTAATACAGCGGAGAGGCAAGCACAACTATGTCAGCTTCTTTGTAGAACGGATAAATTTTATTCATGTCATCCGTCTGTACGCAAGGGCTTTCAGAATTTTTGCCACCGCTAAAGCAGCCTTTGCATCCATTAACGTTCATGCCATCTAAAAAAAAGGTTGTAACGATATTGCCGGCTTCCTCTGCACCTTTTGTAAATGCCTGAATTAATGCGGAAGTATTGCCCTTTGGTCTTGGACTACCATTCAGAATAATAATTTTTTTACTCATATTTAAAATCTCCTTAAAATAAATCAGCCAGCGCCGCCGCTTTTTTTATACCATCAGTTTTATCAATATCACCAGGATTGAGAACATTGGGAACCAGCACCTCGCCGACAGATTTCCATTTTAGCAAAGCCGCGGTACGCTCGTAAGGAATTCGAACACCGTCCATTACAGATATATCATTTTCCTCACAACAGGTGATCAGAGCGCACTCCTTTCCAGCGATATTCTTACCGCCAACAACAAAGCAGAATAGCTTGTCAATTGCAGCTTTTATCTGCGAAGGCATAGAATACCAG
This sequence comes from Clostridium sp. DSM 17811, assembly GCF_018861905.1. Classification (GTDB taxonomy): domain Bacteria; phylum Bacillota; class Clostridia; order Clostridiales; family Clostridiaceae; genus Clostridium_AD; species Clostridium_AD frigoriphilum. Next base: position 140,611 of record NZ_JAHLDU010000005.1, on the reverse strand, counting down.
TAAACCGGCATGGTAAAGACGATTGCGTCCGCTTCTTCAATTGCCGGAGCCATTTTGTTAAAGTCATCATCAAAGCTGCATGGCTTTCCAGTCTTGAAGCAAGCTTCGCAGGCGTGACAACCTCCTAAGGTCATTCCAGCCGCATCAAAGCGAGTGATGGTGTGGCCTTTTACCTCGGCAGCTTTAATAAAAGCCTCAGTCATTGCAAAGCTGTTTCCTGTTTTCCGGGGACTGCCGGTAATAATTATAATTCTTTTTCTCATGTTTTATCTCCTTTTTTGTTTTAATTGTTTAGAAAAAGTGGCTGGATGTTTCAACCTAATCACCTTGCCTCAAAATTACTTTTTAATTGTGTTGGAATTCTGGTTGTAAACCTTAGCTACGACCTTCCAGCCGTCCTCCATCTTCATCATCATCAAATAATCAGTGAAGTTGTGTCCGCCCCAGTTATCCTCGATAACCTGTACGATGGCTACGGTTTCCTCGATGGTGAGAACGTCAACACGATAAACATATTTCGGATCAGAACCTGCATTATCTAGGTTGTCGTAGAGATTTTGGATACCGCCGTGCTCCAGTCTGCCGTCCAGATAGCCGAACATTACTGCTTCGTCATAGAAATACGGTTTACAGATTTCACTTTTACCCGTGGCAACAGCCTCGGCAAACTTTCTTGCGGCCTTTTCAACTGCTTCGTAATCGCTAATATTGTTTCTCATGATAAAAGACTCCTTTTTAATAATTTATTATAATAAGGATCATTGATCCAAGTTATCTGATTAGATGTTGTTGACAATTTCATATCCACCAAAAACCGCCCGCATGATTTTTCCAACTTGTATGCCGTCGCCGGAATCACAAATCACGGCACCGTTGTCAGAAAGTTAGATTTGATTGACAACAATGTTTTTATCTACTACGATTATATTGCAAATAGGAAATCAATCAAGTACGCACATCTATGTGCGATACTAACAAAAGCGTTTAATACTTACCAAAAGGAGAGTGTAAAAAATGGGCATAGCATGTATTGCAGATGCTGATCTTGAGAAAACAGGATTCAGCTATACATTGTCCCTTATCAACGGCAAATATAAAATGGTAATTCTCTATTGTCTCATGGAGTTCGAGGTAGTGAGGTTCAATGAGATGAAGAAGTACATCAATACAATTTCATATAAAACTTTGAGTGTGATGCTGAAAGGATTGGAAGCAGATCACTTGATCCATCGGGAGGAATATCCACAGATTCCTCCAAAGGTGGAATACAGCCTAACTGAGCGCGGCAAGTCGCTAATACCGATTCTAGACAGTATGTGTGAATGGGGCGACAATGTCAGATGTTGTAATAAAAAAATTTGATGCAAGAAACCTTATAGGTAAATGTCCAATTTGTGGTGGTAATATTGTAGAGAATTTTAAGGCATATAGCTTGAGCAATGGAAGGAATGTCTTAAACTAACGGGTGAAAGTCTATAGTTGGCAAAAGTTAGCTGGAAATCAAGCAATACAACTTATTAAAAATGGCACATCAAGGTCTCTGATATTTCAGTGTTTTCTTGACATGCCATTTATTATATATTGTACACAAGGATAGGCTGTACCAAAACAACTAGATCACGCCTGCTTTTGATGCAAGTGCGTTACAGTTCATTAACTAAATTATTAAAGACACATTCTAAATATATTTTCAATATCTTTCTGATTCAATGGTTTAAATGCTGGAATCACTCCATCCATACATGCTTTCTTTGCCATAACTGCAAAATTAGATTCATCGATACCGATTTCTGTAAATGTGCTCTTTAAATCTAATGTATTAAATAAAAACTCTTTTACAAGTTCAATGCTCCTCTTTGCAACTTCCATAGGTTCCATTCCATTATCAATTCCAAATACATTGGTACCAAACTGATAGAATTTTGAGACTGTCGCCATATCTAATGTGTACTCCATCCAATGTGGCGTTAAAATAGCAAGACCTAAGCCATGAGTAATATCATAAATTGCAGATAGCTCATGTTCCATTGGATGGCAACTCCATAATATGATTTAACATATCTGCTGCACCAGAAGCAGTCTGAAACTTGCTTACTGTGTAGGTATTGGTAGGATCAAGAAAAGAAACTTTTGGTTGCATTGGTGGGAAAATCAAACCAATCTTGTCCTTTGTATCAGGATTACTAATAACTCCGCCTGCATCCATTTCAGAACCTGTAGCTGCGAGTGTTAGCACGGTAATAACAGGAAGACATTTTTCCACTAGTGTCTTGCCCAACAAAATATCCCAAGCATCTCCATCGTAATAGATAGCCGCTCCAATATATTTAGTTCTGTTCATTTTGCTTATTTTAACTTTCCGTACACTTCATCTGTAACTGCTTCTAACCATTCATTAGAGGCGCCTTCTGCAGGTACTTCCACTGCCAAGTGTGAAAAAGTACTGTCTTTTGCTGCTCCATGCCAATGCTTTACTTCAGGTGGAATGTTAACAACATCACCTGGATGTAATTCTTGTACCTCTTTTTCCCATTCCTGATACCATCCTCTTCCCTCTGTTACGAGAAGAATCTGACCACCATTATGATGAATATGCCAATTATTACGGCATGCTGGTTCAAATGTTACATTTCCAATTGGTACACCAGTAGTCGTAAGCATATTTAAATATGCCTGGCCAATAAAATATTTGGAAAACTTCTCTGGAAGCGGCTCTCCTTTTGAAAAAATTGTATTGTTATTTAATTCCTTATTATTACTCATATTATATAATCTCCTTTTACAATAAAATTTACAACATAATTATTCTACTACTTAGAGTCAACTTCAAGTCAAGTAACAGTTTCAGCTTTTATTTCCCCATCTGAGCAGCTGCATTATTTAGGCAGCTGAGTGCATTAAGACTTCTTGGATAACCTATGAACGGTAGGCACTGTGAAATAATCTTAATTAAAAACTGCTTATCATTACCAATCTTCATATTGGCTGCAGCATGGCTTGTAAGTTGTGACTCACAACCACCCTGTGCGAATAAGAAGCAAAAAGTAATCATCTCGCGCTGCCCATAGTCAAGGCCACTTCGCGTATAATAATCGCCAAAGCAATTATCAGCTAACCAATGATTGATGTGACGTGATTCCTGCGGTCCTGACTTATAAAATTCTTTCATTCCATCTCCAAAGATGTCAACCTGCGCCTGAACTCCTTTTTCTAAACGATTTTCAGTTGTAGTGCTAACCTGTCCTTCAAGTGGTAACTTAATACCTCTTGCTGTTAATACATCATTAGTGCTATGAAGGAATGGAATTACCCTTCCCATTCCAAGGTAAGCTACGGCTTGATATACAATTTCTTTCACTTCTACTGGTGTTACTCCAAAATTAAGTGCAGCAGGTACCATCACTTTGAACTCATCGATACCTTGACAGCCAATCAATGTCGCAATAATTACCATCATTCTAGTACGATCTTCCAAATCATCCTGATTTACAACTTCATCAAATGCAAAGTTATCAAATCGCTCAACAAATTCTGGGTCTGTTTCTAAAAGCTTTGATGCAATGCCTGGAAACATCCTTTCATGATACTCTTTTGAAAAGTCTGTAATTGCCATTTTTAATTCCTCCTTTATTTCTATCCAAAAATGATTTCGAGTTCCTCGATCATAGGCAGAAATAATTCCTAAATTCTATATAAATCATAGTTACGAGTTCCAACTCCAATTTCTTCTGCATATTCTACTGTATGAATTCCATGTCTAGACTCCATTCTCTCAATAAGTGCTTTTCCATCGGTCGCTGCATATACTAGATCAACACATGCTTGATCCAATGCCACTGGGTCTAAAGATGCAAGTATCCCAATGTCATTCATTTCTGGTTTTGCTGGATTAGAATCACAGTCACAATCTACAGATAAGTAATTCATAACATTGATATAAATAATGTTTTCTCCCACATAACTGGCAACAGCTTTTGCAGCTTCAGCCATGGACTCTAAAAAATCATCCTGAGGTGTATTCATTGAAAATCCAGTCTTTTCCTTACCTGCACTATGAATCAGACTCTTTCCCATAGAAGACGCAATTCCTATGGACATATTTTTAAGAACTCCGCCAAATCCACCCATGGCATGCCCTTTAAAATGTGCAAGGTTAATTACAAAATCATAATCTGCAAAATGTGAACCAACCATATCTTCTTTTAGATGTTTTCCTCCAACAACTGGGATACTCATAGAACCATCTGCATCCATGATGTCAACGGTCGCAATCTCTGTAAATCCATGTCTTTCTACAACATGACGATGAGCCAATGTATCTCCACGTCCTCCACCATATGCAGTATTGCATTCTACAATTGTTCCATTAACTAACTGAACCAATGGTGCAATCAATTTTGGAGATAGAAAATAATGACCTCCAGGTTCACCACTTGATATTTTGACAGCTACTTTTCCTGCTGCAATGCGACCTAATGCTTCGTAAATAGCCATTAATCCTTCTGCACTTATATCTTTTGTCATATATACAGAAGCTTGCGTTTGGTTATTACTGTTTTTCTTGTTTAATAATAATTTCATATCATTCTCTCCTTTTAAATAACTGTTCTCTTGCTTCGCATATCATTTAATGTATAAGATTAGTTGATATATTCTTTTCTCTCAGGCAATGCCATTAACTTTTATCAACCAATCTATATATCTTATATTATGCTACGTTAAAATCATCTTATAAAATTAGTAAATGTAGCAGTTTCTCGTTCTGGCATTTCTACACCATTCTTAAGACCAACTTCCTTGCATTTTAAGAAAAATGCCATATTTCTTCCAAGAGTTCTCATAATCTGAAGTCCTTCTATATCCTGTTTTACTTGCTCTGGAGTTGCGCCATGAACCATATTCCAATATTGTGATGAAACAATTGGCATCTGCATTAATCCAAAATACTTATTCAATTGATCAAAGGTTGCAGTTGTTCCTGCTCTTCTTGCTGATATGACACATGCTGCAGGTTTTAAATAGAATGACTGTCTGCCACTATTAAGATCTGCATAAAATACTCTATCTAAAAATGATGTTATAGCACCACCTGCTGATGCCCAATGCACTGGTGATCCAAAAAAGAATAATTTTTATTAGTCGTTTTAGTTTTTCTATTACTCATTGTATTTATCATTTCTTTTCTATATTTTGTATTTCATATTTTCGATACTATATATAGCCTACCACTTAGAGTGCACTCCAAGTCAAGCCCTTTTACTTATGAAATTTATTTGTTAAAACTAATAAGTAATATGTTACTACAATATAGATGCCCATAATTGATAGATAAGATAAGAAAAATCCTATGGTCGACTCGTCAAAATTCCAATAGCTAAAAGTTGTTTGCATGAATAACTTTTAACTGATATCCAAATCAAAAAGGATTTAATTCCATATACCACAATACCAAGTGTTGTGAGACGTTTAATAATTGTTACTATAATATTCTTATCAGTATGCCCAGTTATTTTTGTTGTCATATTAATCAGCATTTGCCAATGCATACCAACATGTACAGACATAAATACTAATCTCCATGTAGCTGCAAATGTATGTAACCCACGTACCGCAAATCCACCACTTATTTCAAGAAATGCAAACACATCTTTTGATATCATAATTCCTGTTATCATCAAAAGTATCATCGGTGATAACATAAGCACATTTACCACTGTGCTTATAATACAGCGCAAATTATATGTTAACTGAATAAAACATAATCATTTACATTCCAAATTAATTAACCATAAAAATGCCCCATAGAGTGACTTTTTTTAATTGTCTACTCTATGGGGTACATTTTCTTTATTTTTTATTCAAGTATTTATTGAAAAACTGCGTGAGTTTATCAAAAGGAATTAGATCTGTTCGATCATAAAGATCAGCATGCCCAGCATTTGGAACAAGATACAATTCTTTCGGTTCAGCAGCTTTTGCATAAGCATCCTTACTGAATTCAATGGAATGAGCCTTTGTACCAGTAATGAAAAGCAATGGACGCGGTGAAATTGTTTCAATATCATTGAATGGATAAAAATTCATGAATTTCATATTGCCCGTAAGCGTCGGCTGTGTAGTTGTATTAGCAGCTCCTCTAGAAGTACGATAGAAATCGTAAAATTCTTTAGCAATTGGCGAAGATTTCGCATCGATTTTTTCCGGTGTACCACTTGTATATTTCAGTTGACCGCCTGCATATTCGATATCACGCTGACTTGCTGCATCTGCGATAATCTTTTTACGCTGCGCTAACGTCTGGCTGTGATTCAGTGCATTACGATTTACACTTCCCATATCATACATGCTGACCGTAGCAACCGCCTTCATACGCGGATCAATTTTAGCTGCACTTATTGCAAAACTACCACTGCCGCAGATACCAATGACTCCAATGTTTCCACGGTCTACATAAGCCAAGGTATCAAGAAAATCAACCGCGGCGCTGAAATCATCCGCATAAATGTCTGGTGATACATTGTTGCCAGGTTCCCCTTCACTGTCCCCCCAGAAGGACATATCATACGAAATTGTTACATATCCCTTATCTGCCATTTTTTGAGCATAAAGATTTGCACTTTGCTCTTTTACTGCGCCCATAGGATGTCCGACAACAATGGCTGAATGTTTTTTGCTTTTATCCAAGTTCTTTGGCACAAACAAATTACCAGCTACCTTCATATTGTAACTGTTGTGAAACGTAACTTTCTGAACATCTACTTTGTCGCTCTTGTAAAAATTGTCTGCACCACGTAACATATCGCCTGCTGGCAGACTCACTGGCAGTTTCTTAACCGCTTTAATTTGTGTCTGTTTCACATGTTGCGCCGCCAAAGCAACTGCAGCACCACCGCCCACAATTGTAAGTGAAAGCCCCAACATAATAGTTTTTGCTAATTTATTACTAAAAAGCTTCATTTTCATAATAATCTCCTCTTTCTTTTATTGATTACATATTTGTTTTATTAATATTCATCTTTTTTTCATTCCTTTATTTTACAATTAATGTCTTAATTTCAAAAATATCACTTCCTTACTTTTCGTGAATTTGATAAGCAATAATTTTTGTGTTTCCATAATATAAGAAATATCTTTGTTGCCTGTTTTTATCGTTATATAATAATTACTTTTCATAAAAGTGCAGACATGATTGATTCAGCAGAACAGTTAATTGCTCGCCTTGGTTTAATATTTCCAATATTTTAAATTGCTCCAAATCTGTCAATTAAATCAGTTCTGTTATCTATGTACTACTACAGTTTAAAGTTTAAAGTTAACTTTAAGTCAAGTCTTTTTTAGAAAATTAATTAAAATATATGTCTGCTTATTTAATGGAAAGACACAAGATATCCTAGATTCTTATATCAGTAAGATACTTTACATTGCTTAAGGCTCTGACTTTTTAGTGTTTACAGAGTTAAAGGCAAAGGCATTAGAACCAAAAATTCTGATGCCTTTGTTTTCATATTACACCAAAACAATTTTATAAAGCTTCCATCAGGAAAAAGTATAAGAGGCTATGTTTTCTTTTTTAGAAAACATAGCCTCTTTTTTTATTGCCTTATGCAAAACTTAAAAAGGCCGTAGGAAATCACTTTCGCCCAAGCCGTGGCGTATGAAAACGCACACGGATTAATGTAGGCTGCTACCTTTAACCTTCGCTTTCAATTGTACCGGACACTTCTCGCCATCTGTAAACCATTTACAGTCACGGCATTCAAAGCATGGCTTGTAATTGCTGTCCTTTAATGACCTTTCGATAAATCTGGCATCAGCTAAAAACGGCTTCCCATATGCAACAAAATCGCAGTAGTTATTTTCAATCAGCGCGTTGCCTCTACCCAGTGTCTTGATGTTATTTACGCAGATAACAGGAATTTTTACATGTTTTTTGACGTATCCGCCAGTATAAACTATTTCATTATACTGAAAATCGGACGGAAGTTCTAGCTTTCTTTCTCCTGGTATACCCGTAGACACATGCAACATATCAATTCCTATGTCCTCAAGTTTTTGTGCAATCTTTACGTCTGCATCCAAGCTATCCCCCCATCCCATTCGATAGGATACGATGAAACTATCTCCAGCGAAGCTCTTAATTCCCTCAGTGATTTCCTTCACTAAAGATAGCCTTCCGTCCAAATCGCCGCCATAACTATCTTGACGCTTATTGGAATGCTCAGATGCCATCATGTTCAGAAAAAAAGAATGTGCTCCATGCAGTTCAATTCCATCAAGGCCAGCCCTTTTGCAAATCTCTGCCCCCCTAATAAACTCGTCTCTAATTTTGATTAAATCCTTTTTAGTCAACTTATTAATATCTCTGGAATTGTCGTCATAAAAACCGAAACCAGGAAGAGCAAGCTGTGCAAAAAAAACAGTTCCGTTCTTATGGTAAGCTTCAGCTAATTCACTCAGATATCCGACATGTTGGTCGGAGTAGACGCCAGCCCCGCCAGATGTACCACCAGCCTTACTTGATGTATTACAGTCAGACGATACGGAAAGTGCTTGACTGATGATTAGCCCAATTTTTTTATCGGCTCTACTCAAATAGTCATTCATAAGTTTTTCACCCATACTTCCCTCATAGCTTGGTAAGCCAAAACGTACAAGAGGAGCCATAACTATCCTGTTACTAAATGATACATTTTTTACTTGAAATGAACTAAAAATATTTGACATATAATCACTCTCCTATAAAATAATTAACGAAAAAAAAAGGGATAACCTATTAGCACCTTTTATTTCAATAAACTTTTATTAAATAATTCAATTCCTTTTTTCAAACGTGCAAGACCGTCTTCAAGCCGTTCTCTTGAACATGCCATATTGATTCGAATAAAGCCTCTTCCAGTTTCCCCATAGGCTTCTCCTTTTGAAACATATAGTCCAGCTTCACTTAGCAGGATCTTGCACAAACATGTTGTGTCCTGTGTAATCCCACTACAGTCAATCCACAACAGATATGTAGCATTGGCAGGCACCAGATATAATTCTGGCAGCTCAGTTTCCATGAACTTCTCTGCAAACTTTCTGTTTCCTTCTATATAAAAGCATAGTTCCTTCAGCCACTCTTCTCCCTTAGTAAATGCCGCTACTGTCGCTTCCATGGCTATTGCATTTGGCTCAGCTATTTCATCTGTATTCAATGCCTTATTCATTTTGTGCCTAAGCACCTCATCTGGAACTACAACTGCTGCGGTTTGAACACCTGCTATGTTGAATGCTTTTGTCGGTGCAATACATGTAATACTATTCTTTGCACATATCTCCGAAACAGATGCAAATGGAATATAATCATGCTGTGTATCTGTCAAATCACAATGGATCTCATCTGAAAGAACAAGAACATGATGTTTATAGCACAATTCCCCAATCCTCTCCAATGTATCTTTGTCCCATATCTTTCCTATTGGATTGTGCGGATTACACAGAATCATCATAGTTGTTTCTGCATCTGTTAGTTTATTTTCTAAATCTTTAAAATCAATACTGTATTGTTTTCCATCGTACAGCAGCTTATTTTCCACAATATTTCTACCATTATTCACAATAGAATTAAAAAATATATTGTAAACAGGTGTCTGCACCAGTACGTTTTCTCCTACTGATGTCATTTTTCTAACTGCACTAGAAACTGCAGGCACAACTCCTGTACAAAAAATCATCCATTCTTTATCTATCTTAAAATCATGCCTTCTTTCCCACCAGTTACTTAAAGCATTGTACCAAACATCTGGTACAATGGTATAACCTAAGATACCCTTACATACTTTTTCCTGAATTGCATCTATTATCTCAGGAGCTATCTTAAAATCCATGTCTGCTACCCACATTGGAAGCACATTTTCATCAACATTCCATTTTAGCGAATTGGTGTTGTGCCTGTCTGTTAATGCTTCAAAATCATACCGCATACTTTATCCCTCCATTCCTTCTAATTTCATAAGCTTGTACAATCATTTTAGTGAATCCCACCAAGTAGAAGGCGTAATGTGAAAATCTGAATCTAATCGAACATTTTCACCAATTTTAGGGGCTAATAGATTTACATCTTCTTTTTTTGCCGCTTTTAATGCTCGTTCTATAGGTTCATTCCAGCCATGATAAGCTAATGAAAATGCTCCCCAATGCATTAACATCATATTCTTACCACTTACATCCAAATTAGCTTGGACAGCTTCTTCTGGTGTCATATGTACCCAAGACCAAAGCCTGTCATATTGACCACCATCCAACAATGTTATATCAAAAGGTCCATATTTTTTTCCAATTTCTTTAAAATGTTTACCATATCCGCCATCTCCGCTATAGTATAAACGTGTTTTTTTTCCAAGAATGACCCAACCACCCCATAAGGTAGAGTTCTTATTAAAAACGCCTCTTCCAGAGTAATGTAAGGATAGAGTCAGCGAAACCTTTAAACCTTGGTAATCCATTTCGTCCCACCAATTTAGTTCTGTAATCTTTTCTTTTGGCACACCCCATCTAATAAGATGATTACCTACTCCCAGAGGAACGAAGAAATGTGCTACCTTGTCCTTTAACTTTACAATTGATTGATAATCTAAGTGGTCGTAATGATCATGTGAGATAAAAACTGCATCAATTGGTGGCATTTTATCAATAATATTGAGCATATTTTCACTATATTTATATTTCTTGCTTCCTGCAAAGGATACTGGTGATGCAACAGGCCCCAGCATAGGGTCTAATAGTATCTTTTTATTATCGATACTAAGTAGAAAAGCAGAGTGTCCAAACCAAGTTACACTGTCTTTATCACTTTCAATTTTATTCCAATCAATCACTGAAACAGGAATTACACCATCTGGTTTTCGATCTTTAGTACCTGAAAAAGACTTCATAATCATTGAAAAATTATCTGATAGACTCATGGCTAAACTTGTCGGAACATCATTAACAAATTCCCCATTCACATAGTTACTAAATTGTTTATAACTATTTTTTTGCTCTTTAGTTGGATTTCCGCCAAAGGATGGTTCTAAATTTAGAAATAATATAATACCAACGCATAGTAATAGTAATATACTTGATAAATATAATATGACTTTTTCCCCCTTTTCCTTTTTATTTTCATTTTCTTCTCCCTTTTTTAATATTGTCACTAACAGATAATTTTACAATTAAAAATAACTGCATGATAGCTGCAGCTATTAAATTTGAGAAGACAATTCCATGTGTCACCTGATATTTTTAAAGAACCAAAGACATACTTCCAAGCTATCTTGAGTTTTAAAAATGGAAGACTAAAGTCATGCCCACTGCCGTTTTTCACCGCGGCAATGGGCTTCTTTCTTATTGTAGTCTTCCAGTATTCTTTTGTTTACTCATAATCTTAAGCCTGAGCATATGCAGTCTTTAAAATTTCTAAGACTTCCTCTGCAGTAAGCACTTTATATCCACCTAAAAGTACAGTTGAATTTGCAATTAGTGGAAGCATTTCTTCTGTCGCACCAAGCTCCTTAAGGCTCGTCACTATACCACATTGTTTTACGAATGTTTCCATAGCATCAATACCTTCCAAAGCAACGTCTTGCTTTGTCTTTCCAGTTTCATCTACACCCCATACTTGCTTAGCAAAGCGAACAAACTTATCTAAACCAAACTGATATATGTATCGGTAATATGGGAATGAAATTGCTGCCAGTCCCATACCATGTGTACAATTTGTATAGGCCCCAAGCTGATGTTCAATCATATGAACTTCCCAGTCTTGTGTTTTACTTAACCCCATAATCGGGTTCATCGCAAGAGTAGAGCTCCACATTAAATTACTTCTTGCTTCATAGTCTTTAGGATCTTTCACTGCAATTTTTGCACTGCTCATAATAGAACGAAGAACTCCTTCAATCATATAATCAGTAGTAGTATCATCTTCACCGGAGAAATAAGTTTCCATTAAATGTGACATCATGTCAAAAATTCCACTTACCATCTGATATTTAGGTAATGTAAATGTATATTCCGGATTCAATATTGAAAATTTTGGATTCACATTTGATGGGAAAACACGACCGATCTTAAGTTTCATATCATCATTTGTAATAACTGATCCACCATTCATTTCGGATCCTGTTCCTGCCAATGTAAGAATAGATGCAACTGGTATTATTTCATTATCTACAGGCTCAAATTTTAACCAGTAACGTGTCCACGCATCACCTTTACAATATGCAGATACCGAAATTGCCTTTGCACAATCAATAACGGAACCGCCACCAACAGCTAAAATAAGATCTACCTTATTCTCACGTACAAGAGCAGCACCTTCCATTACTTTTTCATAAGTTGGATTTGCCATAATTCCGGATAATTCAACGATGTTTTTACCACTTTTCTTTAAGATAGATGCAATCTGATCATAAAGTCCGCTTTTCTTAATAGCACCTTTTCCATAAGCAAGCATAATGGTATCACCACAACTTACAAATTCACTGCTTAAGTTATCTAAAGCAGTCTTTCCAAAATAAACCTTTGTTGGGTTTTGATAAGTAAAATCTAAATTCATTCTTTTCTCCATTCCTGCACATTTTTTGCGCATCGATTAATTTTTATTACTTTACACATTTTATACTTATATAATTCATCAACATAAACTTATTTATCAGATAAAAGCTGTCCCCCAAATCCAATGTTGTCCGACTCATTTTCTTTTATTAGAACAGTAAATGCCTGCTCCGGTACATTCATAATCTTTGATGCTATTGTTGTAAATTCTTTTACCATCTTGCTTTTTTGATCTTTATTCAATTTTCCTGCTTCTAAAGTAATTACTGGCATATTTTTTCCTCCTTCTCTTATTATTAATCCTTATTTATTGTAAAGACTTTCCTAACACATATGCTTGATTTGGAAAATTCGTCTGTTCAATCACTTCTCTAACTGGACACCCTGTCGCAAATAACTTTCCTGCATCATTCCAATTCATAAAGCGAAGTATAGCTTCATAATTTTTCTCCAATGCCTCCATTGTCCAATCATCTGCACCATAAGAAGTAGCCAAAAGCATTGATTTTTTGTTACCTGCCAATTTTTCATTATTAGCATGGAAACGGTCGATAACTGCTTTTATCTGTGATGACATCCCATAATAATATAGCGGCGTTACGAATACTATCATATCTGATTCTATCAATTTTTTATACCATGTGTTCATAACATCCTTTCGTACACACTGTCCATCATGACTTGCACAATAGTCACATGCCAGGCATGGTTTAACCTCTTCAAATGCTGCATCAAAACGAAGTATCTCATGTCCTGCTTCATTTGCTCCTTGGATAAATTTATCTGCGAGCAATGCAGAAGTTCCCTGCTTGTGTGGACTTCCAGTAATAACTGTTATTTTCATATTTATTCCCCTTTCAAATTAAAAATCATATTTTCTTACCCGTTGATTCTTTTTAAACAATAGAATAACTATAAACCCTTAAGTCAACTTCATGTCAAGTGCTTTTTCAGTTTTTTTTCTGTTAGCTTTCCAAACATCTATTAATTCATTTGTAACAGGCTCACACTTTTCTTCATAAGTATCAATTTTATAATTGATTACATCCAGAGTTTCCTGCATATCTTGCATTTTTTTATCTAATCTAGTTTTTGTTTCAATAAGTATTTCTCTTCTTACTTCCTTTGTTGATTCTCCCTGAATAGCAAGATGTATATATTCACGAATATCCTTTAATGAAACTCCTGCTTTTTTAAACCTCATGGCAAACCCAATCCAGTGAATTGACATCTCATCATAATCTCTAATTCCTGATTCATTTCTACGAACCTTCGGAATTAAACCTATTCTTTCATAATATCTTAAATTATCTATAGATATCCCGGTTATTTTCGCAGCCTCCTTTATTACCATTGCTCTGCCTCCTTAAATGTTTTTGTCTACTATTTTGATATTCAAAATAATGTTACCACCTTAAGTCAGCTCTAAGTCAAGTACTAAATATAATTAAACTTTTAAAAAGTGAAAATGTAAATCATTTGCCATGAATACTTACAAATGTATCGGTGTTAGGAATGTTTAACAACATTTCACAAGAAAAGTGGGGGTATCTCACAATAGAAATTACTATCTATTGTGAGATACCCCCTTTAACCTAAGATACCCTTACATACTTTATTTCTCCGTTATAATTTGTGTTTTTTCAGGATCTATTTTAGTTTTATCCATAATTAATTCGCCAATACCCTCTGCCCGTATTATACCAGCAGATGGATTTGTAACACTACCAATAGTACCGTTAATCTGTACATCTACTGTGGAATATTCAAATGCCAGTGTAGTGTTCAATAATTGGCAGTCTTTCATTACAAGGTTGTCAATATAGCATAATCCCTGCAAGCTTTCAATAGTACAGTTTACAAAGGTCACATTCTTAGAATTCCATCCCAAGTATTCTCCCGAAATAAATGAATCATAAACTGTTACATTCTCACAGTTCCAGAATGCATCCTTTGCCAGAATTTTCGCACTATGAATTTCAATATCTTTTCCTCCATCGAAAGCGTAGTTTCCGGCCAGTTGGAATCCATCAATTTTAATATTTGTACTATTCATACCAAAGTAATCCCCTTTGGCTGTTACATTTTTCAAAGAAATCTCATCACAGTTCCAAAAAGTCTCACCAGCATTTTGCATAGTAACATTCTCTAATTTAATACCCTTTGCACGCCTAAAGATCTTCGGTGCTTCAATTATAGTGTTTCTTATTACAATATTTTCTGTATACCAGATTCCCGAACGAGACATTTCAAGAAATGTACTGTCTTCTACTACAATGTTTTTACAGTACCATAATGGATATTTCCATTTAAATATACTGTGATCTATATTAATATTTTGACTCTCCTTTAATGGAGACTCCCCATCAGCAAACGTTGAATAGGAAACCTGTAAATCTTTGCTATTAAATAATGCTCTCTCTCCCTTAAGTATCTGTTCTTTTACTAATTTCATAATTTTATCCTTCTTCCATTTAAAGATAGTGTTAACACTATCTTTATTTTATTTATTTAAAACCTTGCTCTTGCATGGTTTGTAGCTATTTTAAAATATAATACCACTCACGGTAGAAGTCCTTCTTTATCTTAGTAACACCTCTATCATAATGGTTAAAGTTAACTTCATGTCAATGCCTTAATTAAAATTCTTAAATTTTATATTATTCAACATGGAATGTATACACCTTTTTATAATTTTCCCGATGGTAATATCGCACCTCACCACTGCTTTGGTTGTAGACTACACTCCATTCGGTAGATTCAGCATCTTTAAAGTTATGCTTGCTTACGCTATCCATTGCATCACGGACTTCTTCCATGCTCATGGTTGTTGTCTTACTTAGTTGCTTCATTAAAATATCATATCTAGAATGGGATTGGGCTGTTCCAATTCCATTTTTTTCACCAGAAGCTAAATAAAAATTGGTAATTACAGGTGTTTTTGTTACAATCATCTTATTATCAACATATTCCACAACCACACTGTGTCCTTCAGTATCAGCCAAAGCAAAATGCACCATCAACCCCATCGAGGCATGCATATCATGCTGTTTTAAAAGATTTATTGCTTGATCTACATTTGCAGCTTTATCCAGCAACAAACGAATGGCAGTTGTCGTTGTAATATCCGGTTTTTCGGTATTCTGATTGATATTATCAGAATCTTCAATCATCAGCACCGCTGCACTAAGTCCTTTTTCATTCATACCGTCCAGCGGTGCATAAAGCGCTACCATAGTGCGCACTTTCTCTGGCAATTTATCTATGCTTCCTCCATATCCAGCACTGATAAAGTCCATATTCACTGTAGAAACAGAGGCATAGCCGTCTGAAGGTTTTGAAGAAACCACCAATGCATTACATGCCTGCCAATCAAAGTTTCTTCCAAATAAGGCATCGCCCTTGGGACTTTTGACAGATAGCGTACTGCAACCAAAACCTTCAGTTTTAAGTGACAGCTTATCTGCTCTTGAAACCAGATTATTTTGGGTTAAAAATTTAATTACAGCTGTATCAGAAGATGCCCCCCCCTGTTTAAGAAAGCTATCAAATCCATAGTTTCCCTCATATCGAACAGCAGAAAAATAATCTTCCAGCTTTGTTTGCTGCGTAGTAGGCTTTACTACGTTGCCATCATATTTTGGAACATTTACCATTGTGGAACCCTCCTTATTCTTCATAAACCTTATTCCTACGAATCCTGCCAACAAAAATATAGCTAAAAGTACGGATAGTATTAACACACCTGTTTTTTTCTTCATTCTGTATCTCCTTTCTGATCTCAACAATTTGCTTGTTCATTAGCATAATATATAAAAGTCTGAAACCAGTATCTTTAGTAAAAACTATCCACACAAATCATTTCCCAGAATCAGTTCTGTCAAAGCAGTACGCGAATTCCAACCCCCGCTCCTAACATGATAATAATGCTTCCAAGAATGTAGTTCAATCTAACGAACACCTTCCCAGTAATACGATTCCTAAACAACTGAATCATAGCGATAATGAGTCCCCACCAAATACATGTACCAATGAATATTCCTAAACAAAGTCCAAAGCATTGCACAGTGGAGTTAATACTACCGATATGGAATATCGAGAATGCTAAAACAAATGTTATAATCGTTGTCGGATTTGTTATAGCTATCACAAAAGAGGACATAAAGAAAGAAATTATCTGTGAAGTTTTTGCAGTTTCCTTAACAACCGCCTGCTTCTTCAAAATAATACCAGCGCCCATCATGATAACCATAGCTCCTCCCACAAGGCTGATTATGCTTTGATATTTCAGCATAAAACTTGAAAACAATGTCAATCCAAAAACACTAATAAAAGAATATAGGAGATCGGCAGTAGAGCATCCTATTCCAGAGGCTAGGCCTGCAAAAGTACCATGTGTAATTGTTCTTCTTATTGTAAGAGCACCTATCGCTCCCACTGGTACTCCAAAGACAAGACCTATACATATACCCTTCAATAAATATTCAATTTCCATTTCCACCATCCTCTCCTGCCTTACCCCTACTTAACAGAGATACTCTAACCATTGCTTATAAGACAGTTTACAAATGTCATTTTGCAGGACTGATTGAAATGATTTTGTTATCCCATCCCTCTACCACAGCATTGTTTTCTACAGCTTCTTTGAGCCCGTCTATATTCTTAAGTTGTCCTACTTTAGTAAAGTTTCCCTTCACTTTTGCATCCTGATAAAAGAGGATGATTCTGTTAGGGGAAGAATAGTATAATTCCCCTGCTTTTTCCGTAGTAACTGCTTTAGGGTCGGAATCGATCTTATAGCTGCTTGGAATATCATAATACTGCATGACGTTAGAGTCACCAAAATGATAAATCGGCAGATTCCAATCGGCCTGTCCAATATACCTTCCAATCTCTGTTGCAGTATTGTTACTGTCGAGATTTAGGGTAAACTCATTGCTCTTAGGGCCAAAGCGGACCTCCAAATTAGGTAGCTTTCCGCTTGTCTTATCCCCAGATTCTATATTTGATTTGTCAGTGCTGCTTACAGTGTTCGATTCGGTTGCTGCTTTCTGTTCTTTCTGGCTTGTACATCCGGCAAAAGACATCGCTAGCAAAGCAACTAACATTAATGTAAATATTTTCTTTTTCATAAAAATATCATCCTTTCTTTTTTATATATTTTCATGCTTATTAGTTATATTATTTATTGATTAAAGTTGTAATATCTACCTTTTTAATTTTTCTTGAGAAAATGTATGCAAATACCACAAATAGTACGATTATAATGAACGGAATCACTATTCCATTTTCAAATCCAAGTGTCGACTCAAACTTGCTTATACCAAATAATTTTAATAATATGGTTATCACTGGATCAGCAAAAATGCAACTAAGAACAATTCCAATTACCGTACCTGCCGTCACAACAATACCAAACCGCATAACAAAGGCAACTCTTAATTTTAACGATGTAAATCCGATACTTTTGAAAACAGCCATATCTCTCTGTTCTGCAAGTAGCATTTTACTGCTGGTAAGTCCTATTACCACCGAAATAAAGATTGCAACAATTACATACATAAATTTGGTTAAAAGGTGCATGGTACTCACGATTCCATCGAGTCCCGACCAGCTATTTGTATGTACCTCCATATCCACCGGATATTTTTTTTGAAGATATGTTTTAATTTCATCACTCACCGATGAGTTTGCAAGAACATAATGATGACACCATATATAGGAATTAACATTACCTATTTTCGCATAACCTTCTCTGCTCATTCCTATGTTGGCACCCATTTCATTCGCACATTCATAAATACCAGTTACCATATATGTATGACTGAGGGTCCCATTCTTAATAGTTACACTGTCACCGATGCCTGTCCCTAACTCATCTGCTACAAATTCCGTTATGACAATCTGGTTATCTGCACGAATGGTATTACCAGATAATATGTGAAAGCGTGAAGGTTGATCTATTACATTAGCTGTATAATTCACACCATTTACTGTTACTTTCTCCATTGCAATCTCGTATTTATCTTCTATTTGAGAATAAGAAGAAATGATATTCTCGACTGTTTTCATATTCACATTACTAAGAGGCTTAACACCCAGATCGTGGTCAGCAACGCTAAACACATTCATAAGTCCTTCTCCATTTGGTCCAATCCAAGTGTCCATCCTTCCCACTACAGAAACAAAAAACACAAGTAATATTGTGACAATGCCTGTTCCGACATATCGCTTTCCTCCAGATGCAATTTGACGCAAGGCAAGATGAAACGCTAATCCTTCCGACTTAAAAAGTGTATTACTTTTTATATATGATGCATGTCCCTGTGTATTGCCATTTATTGCACGAAGCGGTGATATTTGAACAATTCTCACTGTTTTTATATATATAAATAGTGCAAATACACATAATATGATTACAAAAGTAAGCATACACCATCCATATGGAAGTGTTGTTGGCATAAGCAGACCAGTTGATGTTATAGTAAGTCTTGCTGCCAAATCAATGACATAGATTGAACAGACGAATCCTAAAATCATTCCTGCCACAATTCCTGAAACATATTGTAAAAACTGTAATAACCTCAATTTCCCACTTGTACAGCCTATGCTCTTAAATATACCCATATCTTTATATTCCTGCTCAATTGCATTTGATATACTGTGACCCATGACAATCATAGATATAACAATAAGGATAATAACAAATGTAATCAAAAATCCTGTAAAAATATTTTGTAAAATAAGCATAAATCCATATATTGACGAATCTGAATAAGCAAATTCTGTATATTGGGTAAGTCCTGTATTAGTATTGACAGATTTATTGAATTCTGATGGTGAAAGACTGCTGCTACTTCTCTGGAAAATATGAAGCATTGCTCCATCCCTTCCCAAAATATCGAAATCTGATGTTTTACTAAGGATATCGTTAACGTCCAACAAATCCGCTTCACTTATCAAAAAACTTTTCATGTCTATCATAGAACTGCCCATAAATGGATCTTCAAAATATCCCTTAATAGTAAAAACCTTTTCCTCACCATTACGTGAAAGTTTAAAATGAACCTTATCACCTATCTTCACATTATGTTTTAACTTTAGAGACGGTGAAATGTAAATTTCGCCCTTTCCTACCGCCCTTACATCCTCATGTTCACTTAAGCCGTTATTTAGGAATTTATAAGGATACTTATCAGAATCATACGCAATCAACTGCCCATCGTCATCAGAGTTTATACCGTTTATGCCATAACCTGCAAATACAACTGTCTGGTTCTCTACTTTTTCCACATCCGAAAGACCTTGTATTTTTTCTGTCAGCTGATTCAAATTATCAACGTTACTCACCCACGCTGTCATATCTCCATAACCCATTCTTGACATCTCTTGACTAACGTAACTACTCGAATTGATATATACAGTAAGTGCCATTACCAACGTAACTGACACAGTAAAAATAAGTATAAATAGTCCTGCTATGCTCCCCTTTTGCCGTTTAATTCCAGCTTTCAGCAATGTTATAAAACCCATACTCCACCTCCTACCATTTCATAGAAGCAAGCCAGTTATTAAGCTGTACTTCCCTGTCCTTTCCATCCGATTGTTCATAAGATGGCATTTCTTTTTCGTCCACGATTTTTCCATCCTCAAGATACAGCAGCCTATTACCACGCAAAGCTGCACGTAAATCATGTGTCACCATAATAATGCTTTGTCCCGACTTATTTAATTCGCTTAAGATATTCAATACTTCTTGCGTATTGTTCTTATTCAATGCACCAGTAGGCTCGTCCGCAAACACAATTCCAGGTTCATTAATGATTGCCCTTGCCACTGTAGCCCGCTGTGCTTCGCCTCCTGAAACCTCCGACGGAATTCGGTCCTTTTCATTACCGACATTCATTTGCTTAAACAGTTCTTCTGTTCGTGTACAAGTTTCCTTCGTGCTTCGCTCTTTTCCCAGATACCCGGCAACTGCTACATTTTCAAACAAGGTAAGATTACTAACAAGATGAGTCTGCTGAAATACAAATCCAAAATCATGTGAACGAAGGTTTGCTATTTGCTTTTCACTAAGACTGCTGATTTCTTTCTCTTTATATATCACCTTGCCTTTACTAATCTTGTCCATACCGCTTAAAGCATAAAGTAACGTCGATTTTCCAGCTCCAGAAGCACCCATAATAATAGTAAAATCACCTTCATAAAAGTCGACGCTAACATTATTTAGTACATCCACATGATTTTTTCCTATTTTAAATGATTTACAAACATCCACTGCTGATAAAAGTATTTTTTTCATAATTCACTCCTTTACTCTTATATTAATTACATATTTATTTTACAATCAACCGCTTCTTTCCCGTCTGTGGATCAGGTAAGATTTCTTCTACAAACCGTACATTAAAGCTCACATACTCTAGATGCTTTGTACTCAATATTTCTGCCATATTTTTTAGCATTCCCAATTGAATACTATTTTTCTTTCCTTCATCAGAAACTTCAATCATCATTTCAAATGAATTACAATCTATTTGCCTAAACTGATAATCCAAAAGTCCTTCAACACAAAATCCTTCTATTGCAAGTGGGTGAAGAAATTCGCTATTTCCATCTTTATCTTCAAACCAAATTATATCCTCATTTCGGCCCACGATACTTTCCACTTTATTAAATGGGTAAATACATTTTTCATCTGACTCCTTTAGTAATAACTGATCTGAGATTTTATAACGAATTAAGGGCTGTGCAAAATTGTAAAGTGATGTAAGATACATAGTTCCATCTTCCACCTCAATATAATTCATATCATCAAACAGATACATACCTTCTTCATGATTAGTTTCAACACCCAAAGCCAAAGATTCACTAGCACCATAGATATTCACAACATCTGCATGAAAAGTTTTTTCTATATAATCTCTTAATTTGCAGCAAAGTGGTTCACCACAAGAAATCACCCTAGATACTTTGAGTTGTACTTCTCCCTTTTCCAAAAGTTCTCCAAGAATCTTGATAGCTGATGGATAACCTATAATCATATTGGGTTTAAACTTATGTAAATTTTCTATCCATTCTGCAATAGGCGTCTTAATGTCCAGAAATAATTGATTTGCATGCACCCCTTCTACACCGCTGCTAACTGCCATAGCTCCACCATAACGTCCATCTGTTGCAGCAATATATACAATTCGAGGTCTTTTGAACAAAAGCTTTAATATTTTAGGCATGGACATATTCCAAAAGGCAGCCCTTATAATGCCCAAAAGCATCTGATCCCACGCTTCCTCATCGTATACAAAATACCCCGGTTTTCCAGTACTACCTGAGGAATGCACTACATGATATTTATCCTTGAATTTTATGTGGTCTACAGACTCTTCTTTATCAAATTTTCGTATATCATTCTGATTCAAAACATCATTAGTTACCAACTCATCAAAATGTTTCATAAAAAGGTCTTTATCTATAATTGGAAAAGCTGAAATTGGAAGTGTAGAAATCTGTTCTCTTGTTATTCCCGCTTCTTCGAACGTTCTGTGATAATACTTTGAATTCTCGTATGCATAGTTAAGCAGTTTCCTTAACTTTTTATTTTGTAAACTTTTAATTTGCTCTATGGTCTTCACTGTATTTCCTTTTAACTTGTACAAATTCCATAATAATTTAAAATACTTCATTAATTCCTCCTATTTAAATCATTCTTTTTTAAGCTTCATAACAAACTCAATCAAATTAATTGACATCTCATCATAATATATAAAATAATATTACCACCTCAAGTCAGCTCTAGGTCAAGCGCTAAATGTAATAAACTTTTTGAATTTTCAATCTTTTCCGCATATAACTTTAGATACCTTATAACTCTAGCTAACATAAAGAAAACTAAGACTATTACTTCGCCAAATCAAAAGTAACCTTAATATTACCATCACCAACAACTTGTACAAAGCTGGCCGCATCATCAATATATCCAATACGAGTATATTTATAAGAACTGGAGAAGGTTTTATAGAACGCCACTAGACAGTTATCGCCGTAAAGCATTATATCTCCTGCATGAATTTTTTCCGGTTGCTCAGAAGCTGTAGGAAGCGTATTCGATAAATTATAGTATTTTTCATTGCCGTTTAGTTCGCTCATGTCAACTGTGAGCGGAAATTGCTTAACTAACGCCTTCGTCGTTTGGTTATTATAAAGCTTTGCCGAAAATTCCTTGTTCCCCACCGTAACGATCAAATCTATCATCGTTAATGTCTTTGATGCGGTGCCATTATCTGTTTGTTGTGTAGAATCACTTTTTGGTGCTTCTTGTTTACTGACCTGATTGTTTTCATTCGTTTCACTATTATCGCAGGCAGTAATGGAAAAACATAACATAATCAGACATATTATCGAAATTACTTTTTTCATGTTCAATATCCTTTCTGTGTAAACTAAAATAATAGCATTTTGCTACGATACACAATACATTGCCACAAATCAATCATCGCCACCCAATCTAAAATAAGATTAAAACAACAGAATTACTCCTGTCTGGATACTATTATTGAGTTCTATATAATCATACATCTTAAAGTTAACTTTAAGTCAATGTTTCTTTTTTAAATTTTTTTTATCTATACAAATAAAGAAGTATCTTTAAATAACTAAGATACTTCTTTATTTGTATTTTTCCTTACGAAACTGAACTTTACAGAGCTTTTCCAAATATCTTCATATCAGCAAACATTTCGGCTGATTTGTTGTTCCCGCCATATACCGTCTTAATTCCTTTGTCCTCGGCTTCAAAGTAATTAATTACACGTTTATACTGCTGTATTGCAGGATCATAAACCCCTGGAGCACCAGAGCTTAAAAACAATGCTGTCTGTGAAACTTTACGCGGTTTTCCAGTTGCGTAGAAACGTGTGAGGGCAGACTGTAACTGACCGGTGATAGAGTGAAAATAAATTGGTGAAGCAAATACCAGCATATCTGCTGTTTCCAATTCTTTATAAACTTCACCCATATCATCTTTCTGCACGCACTGACCATTCCCACGAGTATGGCAAAATTCACATCCAAGGCATCCGACAATTTTCTTTTGTCCAACAGGTATGATATTCACTTCATGCCCCTTTTCCCGTGCACCTTCTGCAAACGCATCCACCATGGCTGTTGTGTTACCGTTTAACCTTGGACTCCCGTTTAAAACTAATATTTTCATACAATCAATCCTCCAATTCTTAAAATTTAATTGTGTTTACTACTCCTTATAATTTATTTCAATTTACTATGTTCTTCATTTTTACCTATTAACACAATACATTGCCACAAATCAATCATCAACATATAATCTAAAATAAGATGAAAACAACAAAATTACTCCTGACTGGTTTCGATTTTCTTTATAATTTTCGCAGGAACACCACCTACAATAACATTTGCAGGTACATCCTTGGTCACAACCGCACCAGCGGCAATGACAGCACCGTCACCTATGGTCACACCGGCAACGACAGTGGCATTTGCTCCAATCCATACATTATTACCAATTACAATTGGCGCTGGATGCATATTGCTACGTTTTCTCGGATCAATGTCATGATTGAGCGTAGCAAGCATTACATTGTGCCCAATGAGAACACCATCGCCAATTACAATTCCGCCCTGATCCTGAAAATGACAGCCTGTATTGATAAAGACATTCATGCCTACACAGATGTTTTTCCCACAATCCGTATAAAAAGGAGGAAACATGGCAAATGTTGCATCCACCGGTTTGCCAATCAACAAAGAAAACAGTTCCCGTACCTCTTGTGGAGTATGATACTTACCGTTCAGCTCGGCAGTCAACTTTAGTGCTTCCTGAGAGGCATCTATCATTACCTGATGTAATTCCGAACCGCCCTCAACCACTTCACCTCGATTTAAGTGTGCTAATAAATCATTGATATCCATTTGTATCCTCCTTATCGATAAGAATTTCTTAGTACATCTACAACATCCTGGTTAGTCATTTCACATGGATTTGCTGTAAACAAAAAGCCGTTAGTTTCACGAGCATTGGTCGCAATTTTATCAAATTCATCAGGTGCGATACCATAATCGCTCATTTTGAGTTCGTCCACACCACAGGCTTTTTGCAAATCCACAAGCGCAGTGATGAAATCCTCTGGCTTATTAGCTTCTTTGATTCCCATTGCCTTTGCCATGGCGATAAATCTCTCATCACAAGCATGCCTATCAATAAAAAATTCATAGAACGCTTTTGAAATCATAATAAGCCCTGCACCGTGAGGCAACTCCTGATGATATGCACTCATTGCATGCTCAATAGAATGCTCAGCAGTAGTAACGCTCACAGTCATAACTATACCAGAAAGGGTGTTTGCAAATGCCATATGTTCTCTTGCCTCCATATTGCTACCGTCCTTTACCGCACGTGTAAGATATTTAGCTGCATTTTCAATAGCAGTCAGTGCATACATATCACTCATAAGACTTGCATATTTCGAAATATAGCTTTCTGTAGAATGGAAAAGTGCGTCAAATCCTTGATAAGCGGTAAGTTTAGATGGAACTGTCTTCATAAGTTCAGGATCGATTATAGAAATCAACGGGAATAAACGATCATCACCACCAAAACCAATTTTTTCATTGGTTTCATCATTTGTGATAACACCATATGGGTCTGCTTCTGAACCTGTTCCTGCGGTTGTAGTAATACAGATTACCCCAAGCGGATCATTTTCAATCGCTTTGCCTTTTCCAGTACCACCGGAAATATAATCCCATATATCTCCATCATTTGTTGCCATTGCCGCTATTACTTTCGAGGCATCGATAACACTGCCACCACCAAGAGCAACAATAAAATCACATCCATTATCTCTTGCTGTTTTTGCTCCTGCTATAACCGTGGACTTCAACGGATTTGTCTGTACTTTATCAAAGACAACACTTTCAACACCTGCTATTGTAAGTTCATCAATAGTTCGTTTAAGGGAACCATTTTCTTTAGTTGATTTTCCGTTTGAAATAACTACCATTGCCTTTTTGCCAGGTAGTTTCTGCTCATGCAATTCGTTAAGCCTTCCACATCCGAAAATAAATCTTGTTGGTACATACATATTAAAGTTAATTTTTAATTCCTCCATTTATTTAAAATATTATTTATATCAAACTCCGATCATTGAGTTCGATATAACTTAGCGTGCTAAATCAATCTGCACATCTATAGAACTTCCTAATCCTTTTATTACAGATAAATCACAATCAACCTTTCCCATGTTTACCTGCTCGCCATAGATTTTAGACTTTTTTTCATCTTCAAAGAGGATCGTAAAATAGTTTACATCCCGTTCAAAGTTAATATCGCCGTTCATCCAGCCGTTATGGACATCCTTTTCATCATATTTCAGAGGATCTTTCATTACACCAGAATAGTCATGGGAGAAGCGGTTTATATGCACCGTATATGGCAGACGGGACAACAGTTCCTTTGAAGATGTGGAATTATTTAAAGTGGCCGGAATTACTATATCTCCAACCGTCATCGTAATAGCTGTACCATTCTTAATCGTACGGGTAGCCATATTAGAACCTTTCGTAAGAACTTGCGCGGAGTCATTCGAATCTTTACTCGATGTATCTTGAACATTTCTACCTTCTATGGTAGAGGAAGCCTTTTCAACCGAGGAACTTCCTGCAGAGCATTTTTCATTCCTGTTAGCTTGATTTCCGCTGCATGCAGTCAAAGAAACCATCATTAATTTACTCGATATATCCTGAACATTGCTACCTTCTATGGTAGAGGAAGCCTTTTCAACCAAGTAACCTCCTGCAGAGCTTTTTTCATTCCTGTTATCTTGATTTCCGATACATGCAGTCAAAGAAATCACCATTAAAATTGTCAGTGCAAGTGTCAATAACTTTTTCATAAAGAAACCTCCGGTAATGTTTTTGATTTGGATATGACCGTATTAATGCAGCCAATAGTGTTAAATGTTATTGGAGAGTTAAAGTCTATGTAAGGCTTGACACTCTGGATCGTTTAGTGTAATCCATTCCGTTTAAAACAATTATTTATTTGTGTTTATATCAGCATATCACTTAAAGTTAACTTTAAGTCAAGTCTTTTTCATAAAAAAACGAAGCAATTTTTGCTTCGTAGAATGTGATTATTGGAATATAGACAAAATTAATGGAGGCATGGTCAATATGACCGCCTCCATTATTAGAACTATCGGTTAAGATGTTACTTCTTCGGTATCCTGCTGATTCGCTTTGGCATGTATCTTTTCTGTACCTGCCTCAAGAGCCGTCTTATAGTACCAACATTTATACTCTATGACTTCAAGTGTTTTCTGCAACGATGCCATCTGTTCATCTATAATTCTTTTTCTATCAATAAACATTTCATATCGTTCACGCAATGTGGCATCTCTCTGTTCGCACCAGTCTATGAATACTTTAATATCTTTAATGGACATTCCCGTATTTTTTAGACATTCAATAATTTCCAGTGATCCTAGATCAATATCTGAAAAAGAGCGTATACTGGATTTTGAACGTTCCAAATTAGGAAACAGACCTTCCCTATCGTAGTATCTTAAAGTTGAAGCTGATAGATTGAATTTTTTTGAAACCTCTCCAATGGAATATTTCATGTTTGGCACACTCCTTTTTACAATAACCTAAAATTAACTTTTATATACTTTATCTTGCCGTACATGACATTTCCGCAACTTCAGATTTTATAATAAAACAATGATGTGCAATTATGGACTTTTAAATTTATCTCAAACAGAAAACCACTAATCAAGAACTTATTCTCCTTAATCGGTGGTCTATCTACTCATTATAATTTATTTCAGTTTATTGTATTCATCATTCGTTACCTATTCACAACATTCATTGCTTATATTATTTGCTATTTCAGCTTTTTTAGAACACATGTTTTCTTGTTTTTTATTCAGGTATTTATTGAAAAACTCCGTGAGTTTATCGAACGGAATGAGATCTTTACGATCATAAAGATCACCATGCCCGGCATTTGGAACAAGATACGTTTGCTACACCAATTTATTCTCCTTACGTTTTTTCATGTTTCACCAAATCAAAAGTAAACTTAATATTACCATCACCAACAACTTGTACAAAGCTGACCGCATCCTCAATATATCCGAGACGGGTATAGTTATAAGAGCTTGAGAAGGTTTCATAGAACACGACTAGATAGCCATCGCCGTAAAGCATGATATCTCCGGCATGAATTTTCCCCAGTTGCTCAGAAGCTGTAGGAAGCGTATTCGATAAATAATAGTATTTTTCATTGCCGTTTAGTTCGCTCATATCAACTGTGAGCGGAAATTGTTTAACTAACGCCTGCGTCGTTTGATTATCATAAAACTTTGCCGAAAATACCTTGTTCCCAACCGTAATAATCAAACATAGCATCGAAATTGCTTTTTTCATGTTCAATATCCTTTCTGTGTAAACTAAAATAATAGCATTTTGCTACGATACACAATACATTGCCACAAATCAATCATCGCCATATAATCTACAATAAGATGAAAACAACAGAATTACTCCTGACTGGTTTCAATTTTCTTAATAATTTTCGCAGGAACACCACCTACAATACCATTTGCAGGTACATCCTTGGTCACAACTGCACCAGCGGCAATGTGACACAGCACCGTCGCCAATTGTAATGCTTCCTGAGAGGCGTCTATCATTACCTGGTGTAATTCCGAACCACCCTAAACCGCTTCACCTCGATTCAAGTGTGCTAATAAATCATTAATATCCATATATTTAAAATATTATTTATATTAAACTTCGATTATTGAGTTCGATATAATTATACAACTTAAAGTTAACTTTAAGTCAATGTTTCTTTTTAAAATTTTTTTTGCAGTATCCTTTATTTGATTATTAATTTCGTCAGATGTGGTAGTTTCAATTTTCATCTTAAAGAGAATCGTAAAATAGTTTGCATGCAATCAAAGAAACCATCATTTGACCGCCTCCATCATTAGAAACATCGGTTAAGATATTACTTCTTCGGTATCTTGCTTGTTTGATTTGGCATGTATCTTTTCTGTACCTGCCTCAAGAGCCGTCTTATAGTACCAGCATTTATAATCTATGACTTCAAGTGTTTTATTCAATGATGCTATCTGTTCATCCATAATTGTTTTTCTCTCAATAAACATCTCATAGCGTTCACGCAGTGTTGCATCTCCCTCTCCACACCAGTCTATGAATACCTTAATATCTTTAATAGGCATTCCCGTATTTTTTAAACATTCAATAATTTTTAGTGATCCGAGATCAATATCTGAAAAAGAGCGGATACCGGATTCTGAACGTTCCAAATTAGGAAACAGACCTTCCTTATCGTAGTATCTCAAAGTTGAAGATGATAAATTGAATTTTTTTGCAACCTTTCCAATAGAATATTCCATGTTTGGCACACTCCTTTTTACGATAACTTAAAGTTAACTTTAAGTTATTTTATTAAAAAATAGCATATTAAAAGTACCATGTCAAGTTAATCTTGGCTCTCAACAAACATTTTTACGTTGAATTCAGATGCTTGCGATGCCTGAAACCTAATACACCTGCTATGCAACAGGCTTATGATATTGGCAAATCTGTTATATAAAATTTTTACGAAAGAATGCGTGTCATGAATAGAATATAGTGCTTGACCTCATGTTGACTTAATGGCTTATAGTTAATACACTGGTAACCATTAAAGTATAACAAGCATG
This sequence comes from Clostridium sp. DSM 17811, assembly GCF_018861905.1. GTDB lineage: Bacteria > Bacillota > Clostridia > Clostridiales > Clostridiaceae > Clostridium_AD > Clostridium_AD frigoriphilum. The sequence goes on along the minus strand of NZ_JAHLDU010000005.1, from coordinate 111,266 downwards.
TTTTTTGAAGGGAGACAAATAACAATGAAAAGAAAAAATTTGACTATTTTGCTTAGCATAGCTATGATAGCTGTCGTATTAGTTGGTTGTGGTAAAACAGCAACACCAGTATCAACAACTAAAACACCCACAATCAGTGATGGAGGCAAGGCGACTCATCCTAGTGGTAATGTTGCAGAAAATGGAACTTCTACTAAAAATGCTTCTGCTGTATATATGACAAAAGTTATCAGTACTGCGAGCTTAATGAAAATTTATAAATCACTTGGTTGGAAACCACAAGGTAAGGTAGGTGTAAAACTTTCTACAGGCGAAGCTGGTGGCAATTATTATTTGCATCCGGAATTAATCGGAGATTTGGTACATGCTGTGGATGGCACTATTATTGAGTGTAACACGGCCTATGGCGGTTCTCGTTCTGCGACAGCAGCCCATCGACAAACTATTGAAGATCATGGTTTCAATACAATCGCAAATGTAGATATTATGGATGAAGAAGGCACTAAAGAATTAGCCCCAGTTCCTGGTAGTGTTCATTTGAAAAAAGACACTGTGGGTTCGCATCTGCAAAATTATGATTCTATCTTAGTATTATCTCACTTTAAAGGTCATGCTATGGCTGGATTAGGTGGTGCTTTAAAAAATATCTCTATAGGCATTGCATCTAGAAGTGGTAAAATGTATATTCATTCTGGTGGTGGCACTGATAAGAGTTTCGCGCCTGGTAACCAAAATGATTTCTTAGAATCTATGGCGGAAGCCGCCGGTGCAGTTATACAAGATAAAAAAGGCAGAATGGTGTATATCAGTGTTATGAACAATTTATCTGTAGATTGTGACTGCGATTCTAATCCAGCTAAACCAACAATGGGAGATATCGGTATTTTAGCATCTTATGATCCGGTTGCATTAGATCGTGCTTGCGTAGATTTAGTCTATGCTGATCCGCATGGAAAAGACTTAGTTAAACGTATGGAATCTCGTAATGGTACCTTGATTTTAGACCATGCGGTAGAATTAGGTATGGGTTCTCAAACGTATCAATTGAAAAATATCGATGAATAGTATTATACATCGCGAAGCTGTTTATTTATGGTACTATTTTACCATTCAGTTTGAACAGATTTTTAGATATTGGGTGATTGGTATTGTGTTAGGTTCTATCATTTCAGTATTTGGAAAAGATAAAATTCATACATTGTTTGCATCTATAGCAAATAGAAAACTAGGTATTTTAGGTGTGATTCCAGCTAGTTTATTAGGAATTGCGTCTCCATTGTGTATGTATGGCACCATTCCCATAGCAGCATCTTTCTCACAAAAGGGTATGCGAGATGATTGGCTTGCAGCGTTTATTATGAGCTCTATTCTTTTGAATCCTCAGTTGATTCTTTACACTTTGGCATTGGGTGGAAAGATATTAGTGATTAGGATTGCATCTTGTGTATTGTGTGGAATAATTGCAGGAATATTGGTACACTTTTTTTTAAAAGAAGAAAAATTCTTCAATTTTGATGGATTTGGTTCGCTATCCAACCACGATACTGCCTCCAATATCTTTATACGTATTTTAAGAAATATAGGACGTAACATAAAGGCAACAGGCGGATATTTTCTTTTGGGTATTGTTTTGTCTATATTGTTTGCTCGGTATGTACCGTCAGATACGTTTGCAAATTTGTTTGGAAACCATCACGGCTTCGGTGTACTTATGGCAGCAACTGTTGGGATTCCTTTATATGTATGCGGTGGTGGTACTATACCACTTTTAATGGAATGGTTGGATTCAGGCATGAGTCCTGGTGCAGCAGCAACCTTTATGATTACAGGTCCTGCCACAAAAATTACAAATCTTGGTGCGTTGAAAACAGTTCTTGGTTGTCGACATTTCTTGATTTACATTTTATTCATTATGGTGTTTGCATTTGCAATCGGTGTATTGATTGTTTGATTTACAATACTACTAAGATTGTTGGATAAAAAGTTAATATTTTGAATAGAAGAATCCGATGTGGTCATAGTTATGTGCCTGAATCTGATTTATTTTATTTCAGAAAACTGCTTGACTTATAGTTAACTTTAAGTGATAGGATATATACAACAAATATATACAAGCAAAAAAATAATGCGTCACATCTATGAATAATTTACATTAACATGAATTAATAATAGATATCGCAATAACAATATATTATAAATCTAACATAACTTTGGAAGGGGAAATGCCTATAATGTTGGGATTAATTAATATCATATCGATTATTATAGTAATAGTTCTTGTAATTACCAGTAGAAAATGCCTTGAAATAGTTAGAGTAGGTACTATATCTAAAAATTATATTATAAAGAAATTCATTTGTACATATTAATTTCTTCGCTTTTATTAATTACTGGTGTAATTCTAAGCGGTGTAACCTTTTTTCGAATATTAACAGTATTTAATTGTTCATATTTATCTGGCTATATTGAAATTTTTTTCTAAGTAATAAATCATTTGTGAAATAAATAGTTAGATCGTAAATCATTGATATAAATGATAAAATAAACCCAGTAGATCAGAATTAGCTTCCATCTACTGGGTTTTAAATTTAAAATTGTTTTAAATTACTTTTTGTCATTTTATTCAAACATGCCTTTAACATCTTCTAAGTAATCTGTGATTGGCAGATGCTGTGGACAGATCTTTTCGCATTTTTTACACTTAATGCAGTCAGAAGCTTTTCCATTACGTTCTGTAAGGCTTGTGTAATAAATACTCTGAGATTTAAATCCTCCCTTTGTATCCTGTTTTTCAGCATTATATAATGCAAAATAATCAGGAATTGCAATCTTCTTTGGGCATCCATCTACACAGTAGCGACATGCCGTACAAGGAATGGAAATGGATTCATTAACGATATCAACAACCCGGTTTACAACTTCATGCTCTTTCTCATCCAATGGTTTGAAATCCTGCATATATTCGGTATTATCTAAAAGCTGATCCATGCTTGACATTCCACTTAATACAATCATGACATTGTCAAGGCTCGCTGCAAAACGGATAGCCCAGGAAGAAATGGACATACCTGAATGGTATCCTTTCATAATTTCTGCTGCTGCGTCAGGCACATTTGCTAGAGTCCCACCTTTCACTGGTTCCATTACGATTACAGGCTTACCATGTAACTTTGCTACTTCATAACATTTCTTTGACTGGATACCCTGATTTTCCCAATCGAGGTAATTCAACTGAATCTGAACAAAATCTACTTCCGGATGATTTGTCAATATTCTATCTAAATGTTCTGCAGAATCATGCATAGAAAAACCGATATTTTTAATCTTTCCTTCTTCTTTTTTCTTCTGAATAAATTCAAACGCATGGACTTTTTGTGCAAGATCATAGGACTGTCCTGCAATATTATGTAACAGATAGTAGTCAAAATATTCTACGCCACACTTTGTAAGCTGCTCATTAAATAAACGCTCCAAATCATCTTCTGTTTTTACCATGAACATTGGCATCTTAGTAGCAACTGTGAAGGAATCTCTAGGATATCTCTTAACCAAAACTTCCTGCAATACATTCTCACTGATAAATGAATGATACAGATATGCTGTATCAAAATAGGTAAATCCTCTTTCCATAAAGATATCTACCATCTTTTTTAACTGCTCATAATCAACACTTTTCTGATCTTCCGGGCTTATAAGTGGCAATCTCATAAATCCAAATCCTAATTTTTTTACACTGTTTTCCATTTTTACAACCTCCAAATATTTTTATTATATATTCTTGTCCTCTTCTTCAAATAAGCGAATGCAATATTAGTCATATTTAACTCATAGCTTATTAATTATACTAGCAGTATATGCTGCACCAAATCCATTATCTATATTTACTACACTAACTCCACTGGCGCAACTATTTAACATTGATAGTAAAGCTGCAATACCTCCAAAGCTAGCTCCATATCCAACACTAGTTGGAACTGCTATTACAGGTTTATCTACAAGTCCTCCCACAACGCTAGCTAAAGCTCCTTCCATTCCAGCAATCACTATAACGACTTTAGCTCCGCGAATAACATCTAATCTTGAGAAAAGCCTATGTATACCTGCAACACCTACATCTATTATTTTAATAGTTTTATTGCCTAATATTCTAGCAGTTTCAAACGCTTCTTCTACAACAGGTAAATCAGAAGTACCTGCTGCAACAATCGCTATATAACTCTCTGTAAGGGTTTCTCTTTTTCTATTAATAGTTATTGTTCGTCCAAGTTTATTATATTCGGCGTCGATGCATATTTCTTTTACTGCATTATACATTTCTTCGTTAGCTCTAGTTCCTAATATATTATTATCTTTTGTAAGCATATATTTAACAATATCTCTAACTTGATCTACTGTTTTTCCTTCACAATATATTACTTCCGGATAACCAACTCTAATTTCTCTTTGATTATCTATTTTAGCAAAACCTAAATCTTTAAAAGGTAAATCTTCTAATTTTTCAAGAGCTTCTTCTACATTTATTTTATTATCTTTAACACTTTCCAATAAAACTTTTATTTCTTCTTTATTCACTAGCTTTATCCTCCCAATATTATTTACTTTTTATTTATTTTGCTCATATGAATTTTTAATTATAGTTTCATTAAAGCTCCCTACTCTATATCCTTGCAAGTCTAATGTTACATATTTAAATCCACATTCTTTTATCTTTTGAGAAATAGTGTCTAAAAGTTTTTCGTCAAATAATTTGCTTCTGTCATTTTTACTTACTTCAACTCTTGCTAAATCTCCATGACATCTTACTCTAACCGCTCTAAACCCTATGCTCATCATATATTTTTCTGCATTTTCGATCTTCTCAAAATCTTCTACTTTCAATTCATTTCCATAAGGTATTCGTGTTAAAAGACAAGCGTATGCTGGCTTATCCCAAGTATTAAGCCCTAATTCTTTGGAAAAAGCTCTTATTTCTGCTTTAGTTATTTTACATTCTAAAAGTGGGCTTTTTATTTCTAATTCCTTTAATGCTTTAAGACCTGGTCTATAATCACTTATATCATCAAAGTTAGTTCCATCTATTACACAGTTATAATCTTGCTCCTTCGCAATAGCTAATATCATACCAAACACTGCAGTTTTACAATGGTAACACCTATCTTCTGGATTAAATTTAATTGAATCAATAATTGGAGCTTCAATAATCTCATGCTGAACTCCTAATTTTTTAGCTAATTCCTTTGCTTCTGCTATTTCCCACTTTGGAATATATGGAGACATAATTGTTACTGCTTTTGCATTATCCCCAAGAGCTTCTTTAACTACTCTAAGTAAAAAAGTACTATCTACTCCTCCTGAAAATGCTAAAACTACTTTTCCTAAACCTTTAATATATTTTATTAATTCATTATACTTTTCATTTTTAATCATTTATATTTCCGCCTCTCTCCATAATACATGATTTTATTTTATATCTGCTCTCCTACTTTTTCACAACTTTCTTTCTCACCCAAATATACTCTTAAAACATTTGGAATCTCTAAATCTCTATGACCTATTCCATATGCTATCTTCTTAATTGAAAAATCAACATTTCGAGTAAATTCTTCAACGTTTGCTGCCAGTATTGCCGCCCCAGTTGGAGTTGTAGTTTCAAATTGTACTATTCCAGAATTTACAGGAATATTCTTTAAGATTTCTACTGTTGCAGGAGCTGGTACTGGCATAAGCCCATGAGCACATTTAACAAACCCTCCTCCAACTTGAACTGGAGATGCAATAATTTTATCAACATTTAAATAGTCTAAACAAATAGCTGCTCCTACGATATCTACAATTGAATCAATAGCTCCTACCTCATGAAAATGTACTTCATATAATGGTTTTCCATGGACCTTTGCTTCTGCCTCTGCAACCTTCATAAACATATCTATACTAAGTTTTTTAACCTTATCACTTAAATCATTTGAATTTATTATTTCTTCTATACCTTTCAAGTTTCTATGATTATGTTCATGACTATGGTTATTTTCATCATGATGATGCTCTTCATCGCCATTATGATGATTGTGTTCATGGTTATGCCCATGTAAATCTTTATCTGAAATATGTATCTCATCATCTAATTTACCTTTTAATATGACATCTACCCTAGTTCCTATTATGCCAAGCTTCTCAGATTTTTCAATTTTTATTTCATATTCAGTATTTAAATTTAATTTTAAAAGTTCTTTTATTAAATATTCTTTAGGAACTCCTAAATCTATTAGTGCCGCTAAATTCATATCGCCACTTATTCCACAAAAACAATCGTAATATAAAATTTCCATGTTTATCACCCCTTTTAACTGTTTGAATTTTAGATGTTATCTTATCCAATGTTTAAAATTATATAATGTTATATTTTCTTAAGAAATCTGAATCATTTATAATTTTTTCATATTTATCGTCTCTTATTATTTTGTGATCTTCTGAAAATACTATAGCTCTATCAAAAACGCCTTCTATATATTCAAAATCATGTGTTGCACAAATTATAGTTTTGCCGCATTTATTTAGATCAATTAGTAATTCTTTTAAAAACCTTTTTCCTTTTGGATCTATCCCATTCATTGGTTCATCTAAAGTTATTACGTCTGGATTCATAGCTAAAACACTAGCAATTGCAACCCTCTTCTTTTCTCCTCCGCTTAAATTATACGGATGCTCATCTTTTAACTTATCTATATTAAGTAGATTAAGGCAATCTCTTACTCTTTTATTTACTTCTCCCTCTGGTAGTTCCATTTGCATAAGTCCAAATGCCAGTTCTTCAAAGACAGTAGAACAAAATAGTTGAGCATCAGAATTTTGAAATACAAATCCTAATTTTTTATGAAATAGTTTTAAGACCTTAGTATCCTTTAATGTATGTTCATTTATTTCATTGTTATCAAACATATATTTGCCTTGACTTGAAAAAATAATACCATTTAACAATTTTAAAACGGTTGACTTCCCGCTTCCATTTGGACCTATAATAGCTATAGATTCCCCTTCTTTTATATGGACATTTACATTATCAAGAGCTGTTTTATTCTTGTATGTAAATGAAATATTCTCTAATTTTATCATTAATAATTCTCCTTGATTTTTCAGATATAATTTTTTATAAAAATATAAACAAACTAAGTAAAAGTATATTTATTATAAAATATACATAATCTACTTTCTTTAATTTTAAATTTGCTTTTATAGTATATTCTCCTACGAAACCTCTACATTCCATAGCATGAAACATTTCTTCACTCATTTTATAAGACTTTATGAATAAATTTCCAATAATTCCTGTGAGAGAATTATATTTATTAGGAGTTATACCAATTGATCTAAGTTTTAACGCATGTAATAGGTTAATAGAATGTTCGCCTAGCAGAACAATATATTTTATGGTTAAATCCATAATCCATATAAATATATCTGGTATAAATAGTAATTTTAATGACTTGCTAATTTCACTCCATTTACTAGTATGAGATAATATATTCACAAGCAATATAGTTATAATTATTTTTTGGAAAATTAACAAACTATTGTATATATTTCCATAAACCATAGATGGTATTAATGTTATTAAAGTTATTAAAGGAAAAATAAAACTTTTAAACAATATCCTTTTACTTAATTTCTTTTCTATAAGAAAAAGATTAATTAACACATATATATCTATTATTAATAGGTATATAAAACTTCTTGAAATAGATACACATAGTATTATTAATATTGTACTTGCAACCTTTAGGGATGGATTTATTGAATAAATTAATTTATCCTGATTTTTATTTTGCCTGATTATCGAAATTATTTTAATTAAAGAAAAAATACTTTTTTCAATGTATAAGTTTTTTTCTTTCTTTGGAATGTAATTATCTTTTTCTGAAAGCCACTCTGGAACCATTTAATCTCCTTTTATATTTCTCTTCAAATTTATTTTCTCTAAAACCTTAAAAATAATTAAGATTATTATTACCCCAGCTAATGCTGATAAAATATATCCAAAATAACTACTTAAAAATCCAAAACTATAATCTGGAATTGGTGAATTAAATTTAAATCCTTGCTCCATTCCCTTAGGCACAAATCCTATAAAATGCTTAATCTCTTCTAATCCCCATTCTCCCCAGGCAGTTCCATTTGCTAAAAGTCCTAAAGGAGTAGCTAAAATGATAATTCCTATTATAGTGTATAAAAGATTTATTTTACTTGCTTTTCCTTTATATATTACATCTGGTGATGCCTTTTTTATATAGCTATAAGCTCCAACTGTTATTATTCCTTCCAAAATTCCAATTACTAATAAATGAGGTATTAACATAGCTGGAATGGATACAGCTAGTCCATAGGGACTATATAGTGGTAGTCCTGAAAAATCCTTAAATAGTAATGGCTGAACACCCAACTCCACTGCGGCAAATAAAGCTGCTGCATTAACTGAAATATAACCACCTAGGAAAGCTCCAATATATTCTCCCTTTCGGTTTTTAAATATTTTTTTTGTAAGTTTGAATAAATAAAATGCTGTAAATGGCATTATAAAAGCCATATTAAAACAATTTACGGCCAGTGCTAAAATCCCTCCATCTCCGAAAAACAATGCTTGAATTACAAGTGCTATAGTAACCGCTAAAACAGCAGAATAAGGTCCAAGCAAAATTGCAACAAGTGCACCCCCAATAGCATGGGCTGTAGTTCCTCCTGGAATAGGTATATTAAACATCATAATTAAAAATGAAAAGGCCGCTGCTACTCCAAGAAGAGGCATTTTCTGCCTTGTTATTTCATTTTTTACCTTTAAACTCGCCCTTCTCCATATAGGCAGCATAACCACTCCAAAAACAGCACAAGTTGAAGGACTTAAATAATTATCAGGTATATGCATAAAGTTATTACCCCTCCATTCATCTTTTTAGATTACCTCTTTGATTCAACAGTAATTATTTTCTAGTAGGAATAATACTGTTCTTTTCAAACTTTTCTACAACATCGTTCAAATATTTGGTAATTGTTTTCAATATAAAGTGTATCACCTTGAGTGAACTCCAAGTCAAGTGTTTTTCTGAATTTTTTGATGTTATATATATCCTACCACTTGGAGTGAACTCCAAGTCAAGCCCTTTTACTTATGAACTTTATTTATTAAAACTAATAAGTAATACGTTACTGCAATATATATACCGTCAAAGGTACTCACTAAACGCTTTAATAAATTCTTTAATAAGCAAAAATGCACCCATTTCCAGGTGCACTCTGATATATAACTAAATTATTGAAAAAACTCTACAGCTTCCTTCATCTTTTTTCTTACTTCCACATGAAATGGACAGTTTTTTTCACAAACACCACATTCTATACAATCTGATGCATGATGTTTCAAGTTCTGATAATGGTCTCTTGCTAGTTCATCCCCTGCCTTTGCCAAATCAAGATATTTATTGACTGACCCGATATTAATTTCTTGTGGACAAGGTTGGCAATGATTGCAATAAATACAACTCCCCTGTATATCCTGTCGTTGCATAGTGCCTATAAATGAATAGTCCTTTTCATTTCGCGCTAAATCATAATACTTAAGAACATCTTTTAAATCTTGTAGATTACGCACTCCTGGCAAACAAGATAAAACCGCTGGACGATCAAGTGCATATTGTATACATTGATATATTGACATTTTCCTTCCAAGTGGAGAAGTACGATCATTCAATAATTGCCCTCCGCCATAAGGTTTCATGACTGTTATTCCAACACCACGCTTAGAACATTCCTGATAAAGTTTCATTCTTGTATCTGATAACGTTAATTTTTCACCAACTGGCTCAAAATCATAGGCAGCGTTAAGACTGAGCATAAATAAATCAATCTTTCCTGTTTCTAAAAGTTTCAAACATGCTTTCGGAGAATGGGAAGAAACTGCCAAATAACGAATTATACCATTTTGTTTCAATTTCACAGCATAATCCAAAATGCCACCATGTATAATATTTTCTAAATCCTCCATTTCATCCACACAATGAATCATACCTATATCCGCATAATCAGTGTGATAACTTTTAAGTTCCTGTTCAAAACCTTTCTGCAACTGCTTTAGGTCTCGTGTACGCACATACTGTCCATGAGGATAATAGGCGCCAAGGTGAATCTGCATTACCATCTTATCCCTATGTCCTTCTAGTGCAGCTGCAATAGCAGGCTGTGCACTAGAATCATACATAACTGTATCCATAAGATTGATTCCCTTCTGCATACCATACTCTATTATTTTACGGACCTGCTGTGGAGACGCTTCGCTTAAGCTACCCGCACCTATTCCTATTGTACTTACTTTTCCTCCACCATGAGGTAATTCTCTATATTCCATTTAAATCTTTCCTTTCAGAAGTCGATGCTTCATTCATTATTTATTACTTGGTATTTACAACAAGCATACCACTTAAAGTTGACTTTAAGTCAAGAGGTTCTTTTTTATAAGAAAATTAAACATATTATATTTAATATTTTTTCTAGGTCACAGTTGCCCTAGCGTCATGCGAAGCAAACCACTTACTATTGATTTTATCCTTGTAAAGCTATAAAGTGTAATGATATAATGAGTTTATTGAAAATTATAAATTATGAATTATGAATTATGAAAGGATTTGTTTAATCATGGAAACAAAGTTAGAAAAAAAGTACGGTCTCATTACTGCTATAGCCATGGTTGTCGGTATCGTTATAGGTAGTGGCGTTTTTTTCAAGGCAGAAAAAGTATTAACTGCAACCGGGGGTAATCTTACACTAGGTATTTTGGCTTGGGTTATTGGCGGTGTTATTATGATTTCTTGTGCCTATACCTTCGCTGTAATGGCAACTAAATACGAAAAAGTAAACGGTATAGTAGATTATGCAGAAGCTGCTATGGGTGAGAAATATGGGTATTATGTTGGCTGGTTTATGGCACTAATTTACTATCCAACATTGACATCAGTTTTAGCATGGGTTTCAGCTAGGTATACCTGTGTATTATTGGGATTTTCAATTGCAGGTGGTGAGTGTATGACTATTGCCTGTCTATATTTGATAGGCAGCTTTGCTTTAAATGCATTATCGCCAGTTTTATCTGGTAAATTTCTAGTTAGCACAACTGTTATAAAACTAATCCCACTGATTTTAATGGCTATAATTGGGACAATCGTAGGTATTCATAGTGGTATGACTATGATTAATTTTACAACAGTAGTGAAAAAAGTAAGTACTGCAAATGCATTATTTACAGCAGTTGTTGCAACAGCCTTTGCATATGAGGGTTGGATTATTGCTACAAGTATCAATGCTGAACTAAAAGATGCAAAGAAAAACCTTCCACTTGCTCTTGTTGGAGGTACTTTTATAATTATGGTTGTTTATATTCTTTACTATATGGGCTTAGCTGGAGCTGTAACAAATCAAGTTATGATGAATGGCGGAGAAGCTGGAGCTAAACTGGCATTTCAAAAAATATTTTCCTCTGCAGGTGGTACTCTAATATTTGTATTTGTTATTATTTCTTGTCTCGGAACTTTAAATGGATTAATGCTTGGATGTACTCGTGGTATTTACTCATTAGCAGCAAGGGGCTTTGGACCAAAACCAAAAATATTCAAACAAATAGATAGTGAGACTAATATGCCAACAAATTCATCTATACTAGGCCTACTTCTTTGTGCCATATGGTTAGTATACTTTTATGGTGCTAACTTAACAGACCCTTCAAAACGTTGGTTTGGATTCTTTTGTTTTGATTCATCAGAATTACCTATAGTTACTATTTATGCATTATACATTCCTATTTTTATTATGATGATGAAAAAAGAGAAGGATTTGAACTCGTTTAAAAGATTCGTAATGCCTATTATTTCATTAGCAGGATGTTTATTCATGATAATTGCTGCTTGTTTTTCTCATAAAATATCAGTTGTTGCATATCTAATTATATTTGCAATTATAATGGCTATCGGTGCTTTGTTTTCAAAAAAACAAATCCTAACTTTAAAAAATTAAATAACTAAAACATAAGAAAACCCACAACCAATTAATTAGTTGTGGGTTTTACTGGTTTAATTTAATTTTGAGCCTTTTTTACTTAAATCTACTCCACTTAAATCTAACAGAAACATAAATATCGGTATTCCAAGGAGTAGACCCCAAATTCCCATAAAATGCTCTGATACTAATAATATAGCAAAGGTAAAAAACATTGGTAAATTAGTTGTATGAGACATAAACTTGGGGTTTAAAATGTAACTCTCAATGGCATGAATTATAAAAATCATACTAATTACAAAAATAACTTTAATTAATCCACCTATTTTGAAAGCAATTAAACATAAAGGAACTAACGAAATAAACACACCTGCCACAGGTATAAGACTTAAAATAAATATCATAAATGCAATGGCAAATAATGCTGGAAACCCCATTATAGTAAGTCCTATAACTGATAAAATTGTATTTGAAATGGCTATCATTATTTGAGCCTGTATTACTTTACCAAAAGAATTTAGAAAGTTATTACCCAAATAGCTTAAATAGTTATAGACTACAGATACCTTACTATGTTTAAACTTATAAATAAAACTTAATATACTCTCCTTCTCTAATACAAATACAAAACTTAATAGAATTGCCATAAAAAAATTCAAACTCCCTGTCCCAAGATCAGTTATAAAAGTCATAATACTTTGAATACTCGCTTTAGCATAACTTGCTATGTTAATTTGATCAACTATTGGTGCTAAATACTGCATAACTCCTTTTGAATTTTTCGGAAAATTAATATATTCAATTTTATTTAAAATATGTAAACTTTGAGAAATAGCTAATGGTATATATTTCACTGCTAGTAGACCTATCGTTATTATCATAAACATATATATAATTATAACTATAATATTTGAATTTACCTTTATAACTTTATTGATTTTCCCGCTTAATGAAATTTGTAGACTATTCACTAAATAAGTAATCATAAAAGTTAATAAAACTAAATTTAATATAGATCTTATTAAATAAACAAATAACACTAAACCAGCTAGTAATAATATTTTTATTACTGATTCTTTCTGAAACAATTGCTTTATCGTTTGCATTTAAGTTACTCCTCATCTTCTATTATTATTTGCTCGTCATAGATATGAAAATATAGATAGTCTGCTAATCTAACTCTAGATCAAAACTAAAACAGGTTTCATTTTTGCCGCCACTTTTCACATGAATGTTTCCATTGATTCTCATGACTACTTCCTTTGCTATAGATAACCCCAGTCCAGCCCCTTCTTCTTTATGTGCTTTATCCACTTTATAAAAGCGATCAAATATAAAAGGTAAGTCTTCATTTTTAATTAAAGATCCTGTATTATGTACGGATACTATAGCTCTTCCGTTCTCATTTTTTGAAGATAGTGTAATAGTACTGCTCACCTTAGCAAATTTAAAAGCATTATCTATTAAAATGGTCAAGACTTGACCAATACGATCGATATTTCCTTTTGCGTATATTGGATCCTTACTGTTTTTTACAATTAATTTAATATTTTTTTCTTCCGCTAACATTTCAAATTTATCTTGCTGGTCATAGAGTATATTGGTAACATCAACCACTTGCATATCAAAAGGTTCATTTCTCGACTGCAGTCTTGATAATTCAAATAAATCATTTACTAATCTGTTTAATCTTTCAACTTCATTATAAATAACTTCATAAAAATGATTTCTCTTGTCTTCATCTTTAACCATTCCCTCTTTAAGTGGGATAATTAGTCCTTTAACAGCTGTAAGTGGTGAACGTAGCTCATGAGACACATTTGCTACATAATCCCTTCTAGTTTGCTCAAGCCTTATAGCTTCAGTAACATCACGAAAAAGCAGTACAGTCCCTATAATACTGTTATCTTCAGAGCGTATTGGGGAACATGAAATCAAAATGCTCTTTTCTTTAAACGAACATGTAGCTATTTCTGTTTTTTGATTTTCAATTGCTGACAAAGACACCTTATATATTACTTCCTGTACATCATTTTGTAATTCTTCTAAGTTAGTTTTCACCTCAAACATCTCTTCAAAAGTAAAATTTTTCAGATTAACTTTTTGATTTAAATCAAATCCCAGCAACCCATCGCTCATTGAGTTAAGTATTTGCTTGAGCAAGTCACCCTCAATTGTAAGCGAATTAATCGTATTAGAAAGCTCCGCTGCTAACTTATTTAGAGTAACCGCAAGCTGCCCAATTTCTCCACTATAATTTTCTTTTGCACGAATTGAAAAGTCTCCCTCTGACATAGCAATTGCAACTTTTTTCATTTCCACTAGTGGACTAGCCATTTTCTTGGATGCAAATAAAACAGCTGGTCCGACAACCACTAAAGTAACAAGCATAGAACAAAGAACCCCTGTATTCACTCCAAATATTATTTGATTTGCAATTTTTATTTTTTCTTTAATATACTCTCCATATAGACTATTCAATGTAATTGTTAGACCTATTGAAATTAGTATAAATATTAACATTACAATAAAAATAATTTTAACATACGAGCTTTTTATATTTAAATACTGTTCTTTTTCTTTCATATTCCTGCCTCAAACTTATATCCTACGCCATAAATAGATTGAATTCGCTGTGCATAATCTCTAGGTAAATGTGAACGAATTCTATTAATATGAGTATCAATAGTTCTCCTATCAACATATGTATAGTCTGCACCCCATATCTTATCTAGTATTTCATCTCTTGAAAGTACTACTCCCGGATTCGATAGTAACATAAATAATATTTCAATTTCCTTCGGAGTTGCACTAATAGAATCATTATTTAAAAGTAGTTTATAACTTGAAACATTTACTTCAAGATCACGAAATTTAATAACAGATGCCATCTTTCTTAGATTTATATCTTCCAACCTTCTAAGTACAGCTTTAACCCTTGCAATCACTTCTCTTGGGTTAAATGGTTTTACAATATAATCATCAGCTCCTAATTCAAGTCCAAGAAGAATATCGATTTCTTCTCCTTTTGCAGTTAATATAATAATTGGTACTTTAGATACCTTACGTATTTCTTTACATACCTCAATTCCTGATAAGTATGGCATCATAATATCCAAAATAATGAGGTCAAAATTATCATCTAATGCTTTTTGCAACGACTCTTTTCCATCATATACACTTGTATACAAAAAATCATCTGCTTCTAAATATATACCAAGAGAGCTGTGAACTGCCAAATCATCATCACATATCAGAATATGCGCCATTTTAATTCTCCTATCTATTTTCAATATTTATTTTCCGTAAATACTAATTACTATGATTTTATTGTAACTATCTTTAATTATATTGTATATTTAAAGTAAATTCTACAAACTTAACATTTGTCCACAATTGTTCATATACATATATCATCACCTCTTTCCCACAATCAGCTTTTACAATGCGTTAAGACATAAAAAACCCACAACTAATTTATTAATTAGTTGTAGGTTTTCCTGATGCAGACGTAACATTATGGGTGAATTTCACTATATAAAGGGAATATCATTTCGCCCATTAAATTACATCTCCCATCCTCATCTCATTTATTATTTTAAACTATTTGCTATCCCTTTAAAGAAATTTCCAATAGAAGCACAAACACCTGCGAACCAACTTTTAGTTTTATCACTCTGTAATGTATTTTTCATTGTACTAGCTACACCCTCAAGTTGTCCTTTTACTTTATTGTAATCCAAGTTTAATTTATTTACATTTGTCATTAACCCAACAATATTATTTACATCATCCTTAGACAGCTTGTAATTGTAATTATCCGTTACATTATTTACTATTTTCGTTATACCTTCCTCATCCTTAGGTTTATCTTTTATAACTTCACTCTTTACTTCATTTATTAATCCTGAAGCTTTATCTTGTCCAATCTTTTCACCTAGTTTACCTGTAACTGCAACCTCTTCATTAGCTGTTTTTTTTGTATTTTCATCTAATTTCTTACCGTCTTTACTATTTTCAAATCCCTTTAGTATGCCTGTCATAGCTGCCGTACCTGATACAGTAAATGGTGCAGAAACTTTAACATTAGCATTCTCAATTCCTGCTGTAATTAGAGCATTCTTTATCATACTAGCATTTACCCAAGTTACATTATGTGTATTCACTACTAAACCACCAGTAGTTGTTGGCTCAATATATGAACATGATATCGACTTATTACCTAATTGACCTTTAGATACGGTATCTCCTAGATATTTCTTTTCCTCAGTAGACGTAACTTCAACAACACTTGCACTATTACTATCTACATTAAAATACTTTAGCATGTTTTGTTTCTGTTGATTCGTCAAATCAGCCCCTATAGTAACACTTTTATATGAATCAGCGTACACATTATTTATAGGTGTTGCAAACAAACTTGCTGCTGTTAAAATTACACCTAAGACTAATTTTTTATTCATTTAAAAAGACCTCCATATTTCACATTATTTTATTGTTATGACTTAGATATATTATAACCCAAATTATACTAATTGGGTAAATGGATTTTCGGAGGTCATTAACCCTGACATAATACAAATACCATCTGCACCTGCATTAATAGCTTTTTGAGCATTTGCAGGCAAAATGCCACCAATAGCATAAACAGGAATATTTATGGAGCTACAGACTGATGATAAAAAGCTTAAACCTCTTGGTGGAACGTCTTTTTTACAGTTAGTCGCAAATATATGCCCTGCTATAATATAAGTTGCACCTAAATTAACAGCTTCCATTGCTTCACTTACTGAGTGGATAGACACTCCAACTTCATCAAATCCTTCGCATATATCAGGCTTAGATTTTAAAACATGTAAAGGCAAATGAATCTTTTTACAATTAAGTTCTCTTGCTACTTTATAATAAGTGTGTAATATACATTCTGTATTATTTTTTTTACATATTTCTAATACATTAGTTGCTAAATCCTTATAATCATTTTCAGATAAATCTTTTTCTCTAAGTACTATACTCACAGACTTAATCATTGTGTTTTTTTCATTCAATAAACATATGGTTTGTATCTGCTGTAAAAAGTCATTATTACAAAGATGACGATTAGTAATTGCAAACAGTTTATACATATATATAATCACTCATAACTGATTGAAGACCATGATCCTTAATTACATCAGATATTTCTGCTACTGTACGTGGGTCCGAAATCTCAAATTGTTCATCACCTTTAGCCTCATCTTTAGCACTATGACCCCCTATTCCAACTGAAACTCCAGCCGAAATTTTAGTTGCTGCAAGTCCAATTACATTATCACGAAAACCAGCACGTTCACGAGTTGATATAGTAATGTTTGCAAAAGGCAAAAATATTCTATATGCAGTAATTATCTGTAGCAACTGCTTTTCATGTACATCTTTTGGATTAATTTTGTCATTATTAATTATTGGACATAATCTTGGACATGAAAGCGCAATTTCAGCATGTGGATACTTACGTTGAAGAAGGTATGCATGAAGTCCTGTTGCTAAAGCATCCTTTCGAAAATCATCTAGTCCGAGAAGCGCAGCAAATCCAACACCGCGCATCCCACCTTTTAATGCTCTTTCTTGTGCGTTAAAACGATAAGGGAAAACACGTTTGTGTCCCTCTAAATGTAATGTTTCATATTTATCTGAATTATAAGTTTCCTGGAATACAGTAACAAAATCTGCACCACATTTATGTACGTATGCATATTCATCCGAGTTCATTGGATATACTTCAAGACCAACCACCTTAAAATATTTTCTAGCTATTTTACAAGCTTCACCAATATACGAAACATCAGACATACTACGGCTTTCACCAGTAAGAATTAATATTTCTTGCAATCCAGTACTCGCAATACTTTGCATTTCTTTTTCTATTTCACCTGCATTAAGTCTCGCACGCTTAATTTTATTGTAGCAGTTAAAACCACAATAAATACAATAGTTTTCACAATAATTAGAAATATAAATTGGAGTAAACATATAAACTGAATTACCAAAATGCTTATGTGTTTCTACTTTAGCACGCTTAGCCATGTCCTCAAGAAAAGGTAATGCCACAGGCGATAATAAAGCTGCAAAATCTTCAATATCTAATACATCTTTCTTAAGAGCCATAATTACATTATGAGCTGTATATTTTTCAGAATCGTATGATTGCATTTTCGAGATAACCTGATCCATAACATTAGATTCAATCACCTCCATACCTTCCATATATTTCATATGATCAATACGTTGTTCCATTTAAATCCCCTCCTTAATCTTCAACAAATCCAGTTAATGGTGATGAAGCGCAGGCACCATTATAAATTACACTACCAAGCCCTGAAAGATATGCGCTTCTTCCTGCTTCTATTGCCTTCTTGAAAGCATTTGCCATAGCTGGAATATTACCGGCCGAGGCAATTGCAGTATTAACCATAATAGCGCTAGCTCCCATTTCCATAGCCTCACAAGCCTGAGAAGGTCGTCCAATTCCTGCATCTACAATAATTGGAAGTTCAATTTCATCAACCAAAATTTTAATAAAATCACGTGTACACAATCCTTTGTTTGATCCAATAGGTGCAGCAAGTGGCATAATAGCTGCAGCTCCTGCATTTACCATATCTCTTGCAACATTTAAATCTGGATACATATAAGGCATTACTATAAATCCTTCTTTTGCAAGAATTTCAGTAGCTTTTAATGTTTCATAATTATCTGGCAGCAAATATTTTGAATCACGAATAACTTCAACTTTAATAAAATCTCCGCATCCAATCTCGCGAGCTAGATGCGCAATACGAACTGCTTCCTGCGCATTACGAGCCCCTGATGTATTTGGAAGTAATGTAACATTTTTAGGTATATAATCTAAAATATTAGCGCTACCACCCAAATTAGCACGACGTAATGCTAAAGTAATAATCTGTGCACCAGCATTTTCAACCGCTGCATTTATTAGATCTAGTGAATATTTTCCAGATCCTAATATAAATCGTGAACTAAATTCATGTCCACCTATAATAAGTTTATCAGTATTATTTTCCATGTTTTCTTCTCCTTTATTTTCTTACTGTTAAATTTATATTTCTTCTATTCCGAGTATTAATCTTAAAACCATATTTGACTGATGACCTGCGCAAATAGTTACACGTGGAGCCATTAGCCCTCGCCCTACCATAGCCCCATTTTTTCCATCACCGCACAAATAAAAATTATTTGCTATTTTTTTTGTTATTATTGTATTACTGCTTTCATACCCTGCCATTCCTGAGGCTGCTACAATTTTCTTTAACGGATAACATTCAAGAATAGTATTTACAAGTAGGGCCTTAGCTTTTGGATTATCAAAAGCTTCACAAATAATGTCATCATTTTCAAATAATGTTTGAACATTTTCTCGTGTAACTAAAACAGTATCAACAGTTACTTTAATAAATGGATTTATTTCGTAAATTTCATTTTTTAATGATTCTGTTTTATATAGTCCAAGATGTTTAATTTTATATTGCTGACGATTTAAGTTGCTAGGTTCTACAATATCAAAATCAATTAAATGTAAATGACCTACTCCTGTTCTTGCTAAACTTACTGCTATATTAGATCCAAGACCTCCAAGACCAGCAATTGCAACCTTTGCAGCTTTGACTTTTTCAAATACATGTGGAGTATGTCTTGCGCACATCAAGCTTTCGAATTCATCTTTTGATGGCATTTTGCCTTTTTCAATAAAGCTTACTTCATCATTTTCACTAAGTTTATAATCATCAAAAGTTTGAAATCCATTCAAAATAGTTATTATATTTTTTTCATAATCATAATGCTCTAAACGCAAATCATGAAGAGTTAAACAATTAGTTGTTACTGGTTTACCATTAATTTTTATATTCAAATCAGCCGCCTCCTACAAAACTTACAACTTCAATAACATCACAATCAGTTAATATTTTTTCTTCATATTGAGTTTTTGGCACAATAAAGCCGTTGCATTCAACTGCAACACAAGAAATTTTATATCCTTCTCGTACTAGATAATCAGATAACCTCAAATTATTTGCATTGCTTATTTCATTGCCATTTATGTATATCATAATTCCACCCCCCGAAATTTATATACAACAAAAAAGGTCACACAAAGAACTACACCCGTGGTGGTGTACCCCTTCGTGTGACCTTAGTCATCACTCTTTAACATATTGTAACAACATAATTATATAATGTCAATATAGTTTTTTGCTTGTTTTGCAATACTTAAAAAATAGTTAAGTCACTTATAACTTCTGAAATGTCGTTAAGTATCTTTATATCCCCAAAGCAATTGTAAACCCGTTTTAAAATATAGGTTGACATTTCACAGAATAAATTTTATACTAAATTTAAATTTATTTTTAAAATTATGGGGGTAAACTTGTATGGAAAAGCTAGCTAAAGAAATTATTACTGGAAAGCGTTTAAAAAGAAATGATAATTTGGAATTTTTATTAACAACAGATTTAAAAGAACTTTGCTCAGGAGCTAATATCATTCGTGAAAAATTATGTGGAAAAAAAGTAGATCTTTGTACAATTATTAATGGACGTAGCGGAAAATGTAGTGAAAACTGTAAATTCTGTGCTCAGTCTGCTCATCATAATACAAGCATTAAAGAATATGATTTTTTAAACCCAGATGTAATATTAGAAGATTGTAAAAAAAATGAGGCAAATGGCGTACATCGCTACTCTATTGTTACAGCCGGAAGGTCCTTGACTGGACCCGATTTTGATAAAGCAATAGAAGCCTATAAAAAGATGCATGAAGAATGTAAAATTAACTTGTGTGCATCCCATGGTTTTTTGACAGGAGAAGAATTTATACGCTTAAAAGAAGCTGGCGTTACAATGTATCATGAAAATATTGAAACTTCTAAAAAAAACTTTCATAATATCTGCACTACTCATTCATATGAAGACAAAATCAAAGAAATTAAACTTGCTCAGAAATCAGGACTTAAAGTTTGTTCAGGTGGAATTATAGGAATGGGCGAAACATGGGAAGATAGAATTGATATGGCTATTAGTTTATCAGAACTTGGAATTATATCAATTCCAATCAATGTATTAATGCCAATAAAAGGTACTCCATTTGGCAATTTAGAAAGGATTTCTGAGGTCGACATTTTAAGGACAATAGCAATTTTTCGTTACTTAAATCCAACTTCTTATATTCGTATGGCAGCCGGCAGAACTTATTTTGCAGATGGAGGCTCAAAACTCTTCCTATCTGGTGCCAATGCAACACTTACTGGTGATATGTTAACTACTGTAGGAAATAATACTGATCAAGATAAAATTATGCTTACAGCGCTTGGTTTTGATATTCAAAAATAGAAGGAGACTGAAGTTATGGAAAATGCAAAGAAAATTAATATTCATCACTTAACATTGATTGGGGTTATGGCGGCGGTTATTTGTATATTAGGACCTCTATCACTGCCTATTGGAATAGTGCCAATTTCATTAACTAATCTTGCAATTTATTTTTCAGTATATGTACTAGGTCAAAAAAGAGGAACCCTTAGTTATATAGTTTATCTTTTCATAGGCCTTGTAGGACTACCCGTCTTTTCAGGATTTTCTGGAGGATTTACTAAATTATTTGGACCAACAGGTGGATATCTAATCGGATTTATTTTTATGGCATTTATTAGTGGATTTTTCATTGACAAATTTTCAACTAAAATTTATATGTGTTTCCTAGGAATGATCCTTGGTACAATTGTTACATATATATTTGGAACAGCATGGCTAGCCTATCAGTTGAATATGACATTTAATGCATCCTTAGCAGTTGGAGTTCTTCCATTTATTCCTGGAGACATAGTAAAAATGGTAATTGCATTATTGATTGGACCTCAAATTAAAAAGAGACTTATAAGTGCTGGATTAACAGAATAAATAAAACCAAGACAGAGATTATAATCTTCTCTGTCTTTTTTGAATATCATTACCATATACACAAACTTCCGTTAATGCTGCAAAGTCAGTTAGTTCATCAGACTTTCTAAAATTCAGTAATTTAATCCATCTTATAGTCTTTTTATTAAACCTTATATACTGAGCATCACTAGTTTTTATTGTTTCTACTATTTCGCTTGTACCATCTGAAAATTCTATTTTCAAAGACTTCCAATAAGTATCATGTGGAAAATCAGATCTTAAGTACAAAGCTATTTTATCCACCTCTACTTCTCTCCCAAAGTTAACCATGATTTGCGCATCTTCTCTTTGCCAAGTTCCCCAAGACTCATAAGGCCAGATACCATGTCCCTTATTAGATATTTGTCCATCAATTACATTCCTGGCTGCGAATACTGCTTCATTTCTTGTCTCTACATTGGCTGTTGAATGAGGGTAATATGTTGTATCCCCACGCTGATCAATTACATTTTTCGCTATGTCCCTATATGAGTATATCTCCTCATTTTTAGCTATACGTGCACTAATATTATGTTCTATACCATTAAAGGTATTCTCAGAATATGCCTTAGCATCCTCACCAAATGGTATCTGAAATTCCAATGTATTTGAAGTTAAATATATTAAAGCCTCATCTAATTCATCGTCTATTTTAATAATCAGATATTTATTTTCAGATGAGTTCGCAAAACAAATTTTATCACCTACTTTATAATTTTGTGCATAAACAATTGAAACTGCCTCATTTCCAGTTATTTCACTTATGGTATCATTGAATTTATCTCTTATCTCTATTTTTAACTCATTTATATTTGTTCCATCCATAATTATTCTCCTTATAACACTATTTCTTTTCCATTAAACAAGATAGTAATGCAATTTTCTTTAATCTTTACAATAGGATTTTCATCACATTTAAAATCATTTTTAGCATTTACATCACCAATAATAGCAGAAACTAAAATATGTTTTCCTCTACTAATTCTACTTGTTAATGTTGGTATAACTGTACGCGGATATAGGAGGTTTGTGTTTGGTTCAGGTGTAATTATTTCGACCTTTCGATTTCCATTATAATCAACAATACCAGTAACTTTGTTACCGAACTTATAAAATATCTTATCCTTAAAACAATATGACGTGCCAACCCCTGCCGGCGCAGAAAAAGCACCCTCTGCAGTATCTAATATACGATTAGTATTAATAACATGTATTCTAATATGCCATGGGGTTAAAGGAACAATAAAAGTTTTTATTTCAACATCATTCCAAGGTTTCCAAACTGATTCAATGTAATCTTGATTTATTTTATAACTTTCACAGCCAAAACGTGATCTATAATGTCCATCACACTCAGCTAAGGCTAAGCAACTATCAAAGGCCCCTTGCTTTAATGATAATCCACCTTTAGGTACACTAAAACCGAATGTTGTTGAGTATACAAATTTTTCATACTTAGCATCTCCATGAGCATGCTCACTTGAATGCTGACCAGAAGTAAATGCTTGGACTTCACTACCAGATTTATCGTGACAAACTATCATTCTTGGACTAGGTTGCACACTCTTTTGTGTAAAAACTAAATCTTCCTCCTCAGATGTCCAAAATGCATGACCACCCGGAATTGCTAAAACTAAAAATGTTTTTAACGCCCAATAAGGTGAACCTGGTGCATTATAACCTTCTGCCATGTTTAAATTCTGATACCCATAACCTATAGTCAAAAGACCATCTAAAGAGAAGATATCACTTCTAAACCAGTACCTTAAATTTCTCATAACAATCCCTTTTATAACTCCCCAGTTCAAGGCTTCTACATCTGCATAAGCTAAAGCAGACCAGAAAGCTGATTGGGCAAACCTATAAGTTAAACTTCTCCCAAACGGTATAGATGGTCCAGCTGCTGAAAACCATTCTTTATACTCCTGTGCAAAAACACTTGCACGTTCTTTATATAAAAGTGATCTTTTGGGATCTTCAGTCTCCATCGTTTTAGCATAAATCAAGCCATAAAAATGCATAGCAAAAGGAATATAATAATCAATTTGAGTCTCATATCCATCAAAATACCAACCATCATCTAAATAATAAGAATCTATACTATCAAGGTCATCTGAAACTGATTGTTTCGACCACTCTCTCCCACATTTTTTCATTGCAATATTTACAAGCACTCTAAAGAATAACCAATTTGTCTTAGGAATTACGTGATCATTAATTTGGATCAACCAATTATATAAATTATCTTGTTGATCTTTATTTAAAACATCCCAAAAGGTGTCCTTAGCCAAAATTAAAGATAAAGAAACTGAGGCCATTTCAACTAATAACTGATCATAGTCATGAACTTTTCCAAAGTAAGATTTGCTTTTAGGATCAGTTCCTTCTATTAAACCTTTTACAAAATATTTTGATAACTTTGTACCCTCTTCAGACTTAGTTGTAACAAGAGGTCCTATTCCCCATAAAGGTCTTAAAAAAGCCTCGACTTCTCTTGCATTTTCATCATAAACCGATCCACTAGTACCCAAACATAAATGTCCAGGTTTTTGCTCCTTTAGTAATGGTATAAGAGGATTACATATATCATATAACGCTTTTCTAAGATCCTCTTTAGTTTTAAGTGGATTATGTTTAATATTTTCATTATACATATTTATTTTACTCATGCATTCAACCCCTTGATTAAGAAATATTTTTTATTATTAATTTTAGTTATTACCAAAATAACATTTTTTCTCCATTTAGCATGGCTATACCTTCCGTAAAAAAGTAATCTCCATAAATTATTGGTACATCTAAGTTTTTCTGTTCTGGAAAATGTCCAGTAGCATGCTTAATTAAACCTTCCTCCTCTATATCATCATTTGTTGCGCATTCATAATATAGATTCTTCAGCATCTTTTCCCCAGCCTCCATGTATAATGAAGATTCAAACTCGCAAACATATTTTGATAAAAGAAGTAAGCCACATGCTGCTATTGCACCTGCTGAAGAATCAGGATATTTGTATTTTATCTCGCCATCCTTTGGCAATCTAAAATCCCAAACAGGATATTTATCGTCTTTCATGTTAGCAATAAAATAATGTGCTGTTTTTTTTGCTGCCTCCAAAAATTCATTATTTTTAGTATATTTATAGGAAAGTGTTAGGCCATAAATTGCCCATGCACAACCTCTTGCCCATGCGCTATTTGCATCAAATCCTTGTCCTCCAGCCTTTTCAATTACTTCTCCTGTTTCCGAATCAAAAATAACCATATGCTGCACTGAACCATCTGCTCTTATGAAATTTTCTAGTACCATTTCACCATTCTTCTCTGCAACATGTTTAAACCTTGGATCTCCTGTTTCTTCTGATGCCCAATAAAGCAATGGTAAATTCATCATACAATCAATAATTACCACACCAGTATTGTCTTTATTTCCCTTCCAAGCATTCCAGGCACGAATATAGTTACCTTTTATATTAAATCTTCCCATCAAAAGATTAGCTGCAAGTAATGCTCTTCGCCTAGACTCTTTATTTCCTGTTATTTTATAATTAGCTAAGCTTGTTAGTATCCACATAAAACCTAAATCATGATCTATAATCTCCGTATCACAAAGTAAATGTTTCATTTTCATTTCACATTTTTCTGCAGTAATCTTTAATTTTTCATTCTTGTTTTTAAGATATACCTGCCATAAAATTCCTGGCCAAAAACCCGCTGTCCACCATTGTTCGTTTTCTAATTTATAGTGTTTGTTTTCACTTACATGAGGAAAATTCACACCAATTCTATCATTATTTAATATAGTTTTCTCTTCAATAAAATTCCACGCCTCTTTTTTCCAATTAATCTCCATAATAAATTACCCCGCCCTATCCTATTGTTTTTATTTTTTGCTTCTTTTAATCATCTGCTAAAATTATTTCTCTTTTATTGGTGTTTTATATAAATTATTGTTGTTTATATAAATTAAATATACAAATATACTTACTAAAAAGATCACCGATAATAACGGTTTAAGTATTGTTATAAACAATATACTTAAAACAACAATGTTGTTTACAAAACCAATATAGAATTTTTTAAAGGTAAAGAAAAATGAAATTCTTAATATATCTTTAATGCTAGAGTGTCTATTTTTCACAAGAAAAGTGAAATAATTAATAGTAGTACTTAAAACTATATTAAATATTATAAAGAGAATAGGAGTGAATATACTAACATATTTAGTCTTCATTAGAAAAAAGTAATCTAAGATAACAATAGTTAATATAATTAATGAAAATAACCAAACAGTAATTGTCTTTTTAAAAGATTGAATATAATATGAAAAATAATCTTTTGTTACATTCAAATCCTTTTCTTTATGATATTTATTTAAACAAGATATTAATGCAACAAGAGCTGGACCCGTTGGAATAAGTGAAAGAGCATAAATCAAAATATGATTACTATTAAAAGAAACAAATCCAACAACTATTAAAAATAATACATTGGTAACTGCAAAATAAATATTCATCATGAGGAAATAGTAAACAGCCTCAAATATTCTTGAATAGACACTATAATTCATAAAATTTTCTTTCTTCAAAAGTTATTCACTCCTTTCTAATTAAAATTAACCATGTTTCTCTCGCCTCATAATTTACCTAGGTTATATGAAGACGAGAGCTTATTTTATCCCTTCATTCCTGATGTTGCAATTCCTTGAATAAAGTATTTTTGTAGTGTCAAAAACACTATAGCAATTGGTAAAATGGATACAACCGATGCTGCCATTATTAATGAATACTGTGCATCATACAAAGAAACAAACATTTTAAGTCCTAACTGAATAGTCTTGTTTTCTGTTGATGACAAGTAAATAAATGGCCCCATATAATCATTCCATGTATTTACAAAAGTTAAAATAGTTAAACTGGCTAATGCAGGTTTACTTAAAGGCAACATTATTCTAAAAAATATTCCATATTCACTTAGACCATCAATTCTAGCAGCCTCACATAATTCGTCAGGAATAGTCATATAAAACTGTCTTAAGAGGAATACACCGAAGGCACTAAATGCCTGTAGCAATACTAAAGATACTAACTTATCTGTTAGCCCCATACTTCTCATCATAATAAATTGTGGTATCATATATGCCTGCCAAGGAACTGCAATAGTACCTATATATGCAAGAAATAATGCATCTCTACCTGGAAAACGAAGTTTAGAAAATCCATAGGCAGCAAAACTACTTGTAAGAAGTTGAAGTATAGTAATAGTTACACTTAAAATTACCGTATTTTTATAAAAAGTTGCAAATGGTATAACCGTCCATATTTTACTGTAGTTAATCCACTGAATTTTATTAGGTAACCATTGTATAGGAACTGTGAATACTTCATTATCAATTTTTAAAGATGATGAAATCATCCAGAAAAATGGCACTAATATTAACAAAGATAGTATTAACAAAAAGGCGAATATAAAACCTTTTGTAAGTAGCTCCTTATTTCCTTTCTTATTTCTTTTTAGATTCATAAGCAATTGAGATCACTCCTTAAACTTAAATATGTTTATTTTATACTTTAATTGTTGTTATCATCTAATTTAAACTGAATAATTGTGATACCTAATACAATTACAAATAAAACAAGTGAAATTGCAGAAGCATACCCAAAGTTGAATTTTACAAATGCTTCATTATAAATTTCATATACCAATACGTTTGTAGACCTTCCCGGTCCACCATTAGTCATAACCTGAATTAAATCAAAAACTTTAAAACTAGATATTGTAAGCATTATGGTAACGAAAAAGGTAGTCGGACGTAATATAGGAATTGTAACATTCCAAAATTGTTTCCACTTATTCGCCCCATCAATAGACGCTGCTTCATATAATTCTTGAGGTATACCTTGAAGTCCAGCAAGATATAAAATCATATAATAGCCCATACCTCTCCATACACTTGTAATTATGATAGCTGGCATAGCCCAACTAACACTAGAAGTCCATCCTGGAGGATTTAAAATTCCAATAGCTCTTAAAAACTGATTAATCGGTCCAAGTGTTGGGTGAAAAAGCATATTCCAAACAACTGCAACTGCAACCAATGATGTAACATAAGGAAAAAATATTGCTGTTCTAAAGACTTTTACACCACGGATTTTTTTATTGAGTAATATTGCAAGCCCCAGCGAAAATATTAAACTTAATGGAACAACAAACACTGCGTAATAAAATGTATTAAACAGAGAAATTCTAAAAGTATCATCTGAGAACATCTTTGTAAAGTTTGATAGGCCAACAAATTTAGGTGGATTAAATGAATCCCATTTCATAAATGCTAAAATGAATGATGCTATAATAGGAATTAATGTAAATATGAAAAACCCAGCAAAATTAGGTATTATAAATGACCAAGCTGTCAAAAGATTTTTTCTGCTTTGTTTATTTCCTTTGCTCGGAAAATTTTTATTATTTATTGGTATAACTTCAACATTATTATCCATATACATTCTGCTTAGATTATAAAAACCCTCACAGACCTCCTCTCTATTCTAATAGAAGTGGTAGTGTATAATTTAATAAACTATACACTACCTATAAAACACTACTCTTTTATTTCTTGGAGTACTCTTTTAGACATACTTGCTATTGCCTTATCTATAGTTGAACCTCCCACCATAATCAAATCATGTTCTTCAGTAAGTATTTGGTCTATTGCTGCCGAATGTTTATTTACTGGCATTTCAAGGGCAATTTTATCAGGTGAAAATGCTTTTTTAGAAATTGCATCTGTAGGCATTCCCTTTAAATCAAAATAACTCTTATTTATAACATCTGTTCTATAAGCTGGTACAACACCAACACTTGCGAGTACTGTAGCTCCCTTTTCGCCACTTGCAAAATCTAGGAACTTTTGAGCTGCTTCTTTTTGTTTAGAATTTTTATTGATAGCAAATGCTGTTGGAGAACCGAATGTTGTAACTTTACCATTAGATTCATTTTGTGGCATTGCAGTTATTCCCCAATTAACATCAGTAGCTCCCTTTTTCTTCGAATTTAGGACACCTGCCATATACCATGTACCCATTGGAAGCATAGCAGCTTTTCCTGTCTCAAACTGTGAAGCATATGTGCTGCTAGTTGATTTTGCAGTACCATACTCCATTGAAGAACCATTTTTCTGCATTT
This sequence comes from Clostridium sp. DSM 17811, assembly GCF_018861905.1. Classification (GTDB taxonomy): domain Bacteria; phylum Bacillota; class Clostridia; order Clostridiales; family Clostridiaceae; genus Clostridium_AD; species Clostridium_AD frigoriphilum. The sequence continues at coordinate 82,084 of NZ_JAHLDU010000005.1, read as the reverse complement.
TCAAAAATGTTTCATAATATGGTTTCATAAAATCATATTTTCCACTTACTAAATCTGAATTAGTCTGGGCACTAGATGTCGCTTGAACAATCGAACGCCAAGTATGATTATATGCGCCATATTGTTTAGTAGATCCAGTACCTACTGTTAACTTTTGTGCAAGTGTTGCATATTGATCCCATGTTAAATTCTCTGGGTAAGCAATTTTTGCTTTATCAAACATAGTTTTGTTATAATATAAAACAAAGAAATCAGTTCTATAAGGCTGCGCATAATATTTGCCATCTATTTTAAGATAATCATATGCTCCCTTATAATTAGCATTTGCAACATCTGGTTTTACATGAGTGGTTAAATCCTCTAATTGTCCACGGAATGCATAACCTGAATAAGAAGTAGTATTTTTCATTGTTAATACATCTGTTGAATCTCCTCCTGCAAGCATTGTAGTTACCTTATTGTCATACTGAGATGCATCGATATCTATAGGCTTAATTGTTATATTAGGGTTAGCTTTGTGAAAAGCTTCAAATAGAGCCTTAAATTCTGGTGTGGTGTCATAATTCCATGTGGTTACACTTAATTGTATTTTATCACTGCTACTTTTCTGAGTACTACTAGTCTTACTTGAACATCCTGCAAGTGTTGTCCCAATAATTGCGGTAGTTAATACCAATGTCATTAATTTTTTACTGATTTTCATCATTATTCCCCCATTTATTTTAAATTTATATATAAAATCTTGCACAGTAATGTTTAGTACAAGTTTCTATTTTAGCTTTTACCTAGTTAATCATCATCTGCGATGCCATATTATTAAGTATCTATATAAAAAGTTAACTTACTACTATATGTTTTTGAAATAAAGCTTTTTCTAATTAATGTCCTGTATATTGTTTCATAAGTTCCATAATGATTAGTAATTTTTTCTTGTAGTACTACTACATCGTCTAAATCACTGATATTGTCTAATGTTAAAGCTCCACAACTCCCAATCCACTTTATAGTATTACTGTTAATTATAGGTTTAATCTTACTTACAAAATTTTGATAAACTTTGTTACCGTCTTCATCAAATAACATATTATCTTTTATATCTATAAATTTTTTATTAGGATATATATCAAACTCTCTATTAAAACTAATCAGCTTAGTAATAAGCGGATATACGTTTTCTAAATTCATTGAAAAAGTTACTTTTTCTTTGGATCTATTTATAATTACATTAGAGGCCTTATAGTTCCCAAAAATCTCCTCGCTATCATTAATTATTGGAACACAGTGACCCATTGAGCGATTAACTAACATATTATATCTTTTTTCATCATCGAAGTAATCTTTGGTATATTGCCCAGCGCCAAAATCAATTAAGAACAATTCATCTTTAAACCCTAAAACGAAATTACCTACATCATTATGATTATGAGAATCATTATTTTTTCCAGCTTTAGCTGCAAACAAAAATCCATTTTCTTCATTTATTATTAACCATTGCTCATCTTCAAAATATTTTGTTTTAAACGTTGTATCCCTCGAATTTAAATTACTATTTGTCCATATTAGATTTCTTGAAAGCTCTGCCCATCTATAACATTCATTACCTTCAAGTACACTTACATTTTTAGTATATGGAAGCGATACTGAAAATTGTTTTTTGCAATAACATAGAAGTCCTGTTGGTAACTCAGCAATTGTTGAATCTGCGAATTGTACAAATTTACCCCTTCCAATTTCCATACCCACTGGAAAATTAGCAATACTCTTTAACAATGGGTTTTCTAAGTATTTATTGTTTTTAAAAGCCAATTTATATTTTTCTGCAAAGTAGCAATAGTATCCAAATCCGTATGCCCAGTAGCCAACTCCTTCTACGCAAGCCCCATCATTTTTAAAACCTTTTAAATAACTTTCTAAACATCTATCAACCTTTTGAAAAATCTGCTTTTGCCTTAATGGGTTGTCTCCTAATATACTTATAGCTGCCATTCCTAGTGAACTTCCAATAACTGCACTCCAATTATTTTCTTTGTCTTCAAAGTCCCATTTTTTATCTAGTAGTGGTGTAAACACTCTATTATTAATTTCATATATAATTCTGTCTTTAATTTCAGTAGAAAAAAATTCTTTATATAACTCGTAAAATTCTGCTAATGTCTGTGCTGTTTCAGCTGAAAATAAGTCTATACAGTATCTAGCATTTTTCTCATAAGTATTATCCTTAATTGTTAGATGAGCTGGTAGAGCCCAAGTATATTCTGAGCATACCTGCCAGATAATGTTTTCTAAACATTCAATATCCCTTTTGTTTTTTTCAATTAACATGGATAATCCCATTACACTTAATAGCCTTCTTCTCTCAAAATACTGAGTTTCAAAAACGCTACGATTACCTTCCTTTAAATATATCTGATATCCTTTTAAATCGATGCTAGGAATAGTTTTCATCTTTAAAATATCATCTTTTGCGGCTAATATCTCCTCCACCAGTGATTTATTAATTGTATTTTCAATAAATTTCATAATTACTCCTTAATTCATAATTACATCAATTTCGTCTACTTGCACTAAACCATAATACGTTCCATAAACATTAACTTTATCTCCTACTTTAACCGTTATTTTTTCTCCACAAATCATTTGATATTTCGTTCCATTATTATCTAAAATAAAACGATCACTTTTAGTTACTATTTGTTTGTTTTTATTGTCAGTCTGAATAATTTTCCCTTCCATTTTGATATATGTTTGCAATGGAACCTTTCCATTCTGATATTCTTCATTTTTATAAACTTTAGCTTTCTCCTTTAACTCCTGGTTAAGTGAAGTAGTTGTAACATTACTACTAGATGATTTTGAGACTTTACTACACCCATATGAAGTAGCTGTTAGCATCATTATTAAACAAATAATTAATAATTTTTTTATTGTGGAAGTGTTTATATTAATAAAAGTATTTATATTAATCGAAGTAACAATTTTCTTTTTTTTATTTAAGTTAATATAAATCAATAATTATAATACACCTCCTTACAATTGTTTATATTTTGTTATTAAAAATATCCTCTATACATTAGGAAACCGGTTTCATAAAAATATTTTTTAAGCCCTAATTCTCTTAGGGTTTTGTACTACAAGATTTTCTTATTATAAGTTTTGTTTTAATAATTTTATTTTTAGGTGTTTCCTTATTTTTAATTACATCAATTATGGTATTTACAGCTTCTCTGCCAATATCCTCATAACTTTGGTACACCGTTGTAAGTTGTGGACTAACAAGTTCTGAGATATATGTTCCATCAAAGCCTGTCACTGAAATATTCTTTGGTACCTCGATGCCAGCTGATTTTATAGCCCTAATTGCTCCTATCGCTACTAAATCATTTATACCAATAACTGCTGTAGGAACCTTTTTACCTTTAAGAAGCTTCTCCATTGCTGTGATACCACTTTCAATAGAAAACCCGTCGTTAACTATAAAAGTTTTGTCCACTTTTATCCCATACTTTTTTAAGGCTTTTGCATATGCCATGTGCTTTATTGAAGTTGAAGTTGAATTTGTTATGCCTCCTAAAATAGCGATATCCTTATGTCCAAGCCCCACTAAATAATCAACTATCTTAATTATGCCATCTTCTTCATCAGTAATAATCTTGTAACTATCTACTCCCGTCATCTTCCCATTTATAATCACAAACGGTATTTTACTCGCAAGTCTTTGTAAATCTAATACATAGTTTATGTTTGTTTTTACTGCATTCACTCTGTGACCCATAAAAATTACCCCATCAACTTGCTTTTCTGATAATGATTTTATGTGTATCGCTTCAACTTTCGAGCTATCCATAGAATTGCATAAAATCATTGAATAACCAAATTCTAAAGCAGCTTTCTCAGCTTCTAAAAATACTGTTGAAAAGAAAGGATTGGTTATATCAGGTAAAATAACCCCTATCATCATTGATCTTTTTTTAAACAAACTTCTTGCTACTGCATTAGGTTGAAAGTTATGTAATTTTATTATTTCTAACACTCTTTCTTTTTTATCTTCCTTTACTTTAGCACTACCTGTCAAAACCCTTGACACTGTTGCGGGAGAAACATTAGCTTCTTTTGCTATATCATAAATTGTTGTATCCTTTTTTATAATTTCATCATTTTTCATTTATTTGTTCCCTTCTTATCTTCTGAAATAAGTTATGAAACCCGTTTCAGTCCTTAATAAGATAATACATTCTCTCTATAGTTTTGTCAATAGTTTTTTAAGAACAAAATACTATTATCGCCATATAATCTGCAATAAGATGAAACCAACAGAATTACTCCTGACTGGTTTCGATTTTCTTGATAATTTTCGCAGGAACACCACCTACAATAACATTTGCAGGTACATCCTTAGTCACAACTGCACCAGCGGCAATGACAGCACCATCACCTATGTTCACGCCGGGAACAACAGTGGCATTTGCTCCAATCCAGACATTTTTACCAATCACAATGGGCGCTGGATGCATAGTGCTGCGTTTTCTCGGATCAATGTCATGATTGAGTGTAGCAAGCATTACATTGTGCCCAATGAGCACACCATCGCCAATTACAATGCCGCCCTGATCCTGAAAACGACAACCTGAATTGATAAAGACATTCTTACCCAAACAGATGTTTTTCCCACAATCCGTATAAAAAGGAGGAACATGGCAAATGTTGCATCCACACGGTTGCCAATCAACAAAGAAAACAGTTCCCGTACCTCTTCTGGAGTATGATACCGACCGTTCAGGTCGGCAGTCAACTTTAATGCTCCCTAAGATACGTCTATCATTACCCGATGTAATTCCGGAACCACCCTCAACCGCTTCACCTAGATTCAAGTGTGCCAATAAGTCATTAATGTCCATTTGTATCCTCCTTATCGATAAGAATTTCTTAATACATCTACAACATCCTTATTCGTCATTTCACATGGATTTGCTCTTTTGCCAGAAAGTTTCTGCTCATGCAATTCGCTAAGCCTTCCACATCCGAAAATAAACATTATTGGTACATACATATTAAAACTCATTCTTAATTCTCCATTGATTTAAAATATTGTTTATGTTAAAAACCGATTATTAAGTTCAATATAATTCTACAACTTAAAGTTAACTTTAAGTCAATGTTTTTTAAAAAATTTTAAAATTAATATATACATTCGGTGAAATGGCAAAGCAGCAATAATTTTTAACTAGTATATATCATTGTATATTAATTTGTAACAAACTTTAGCCCAACAACACTGATAATTATGCACGAAATAAAAACAATACGCTTCAAATCTCGTGATTCCTTAAAAAAGAGCATTCCTACAATTACACTTCCTGCAGAACCGATTCCGGTCCATATAGCATACGCTACACCTAGCGGTAAGCTAACTATAGCGAGAGATAATAAGTAAAAACTTACTGCTCCGAAAATTGCTAACCCAATAATGGGTTTCCAACGGGTAAAATTTTCACTTAAGTTCATAAAAGTTACCATGCCCACCTCACAAAACCCAGCGGTAATTAGAAATATCCATTCCATTTTATCACCTCTCCACCTTTTTAATTGTTGCTTTTTCATCTTTTATATTATTGGATTGACCTATCACCGTTTTCTCATTTTTAGTTTCTTTACTAATTCCACCCTTGCTTTCTATGGATACACTTTTTAATCCCATAATTGATCCAACAAGCAATCCAATAAATAAAATTTTCATAATGCTTACATCATCACCAAAAAACATCATACCAACGGTTACAGTTCCTACTGAACCAATACCCGTATAAACCGCATATGCTGTTCCTACTGGAATAACTTTCATTGCACTTGTTAAGAAATAAAAACTTAATAACATTGTAATTATAACAACAATGCTTGGAAATATTCTCGTAAATCCACATGAATATTTTAATCCAAAAGTAAAACAAATTTCTAACAAACCACCTACAACGAGATATAGCCATGCTAGCTTTGAATTTTGTTTGCTTACATTTTTTGAAACTACATTTATCATTTACATCACCTCATTTCCCATCGAAAGTTCTACATCATAAACCTTATAAAACATAACAGTGTGTCCATCGGTTTTAACACCTATATATTGATCTTAACCTCTCTTTAACCATATAAATTATAAAGTAAATTTCTTTACAGATTGCCCCAATTTGTTAGCTAAATTAACTTGATTTTCCATTGATTGATTTGCTTCATTCATAATTGAATTTATTTCAGATAAACTAACATTAATTTCATCTGTAGAGTTAGAATTTTCCTCAGATATTTCAACAACTTTATCAATTACTTTACTAATTTCTTCAATAGATATATTCATCAATTTAGCAGAAGAAGTTACTTCTGTAGATATTTTATTTATAAGCTTTGCATCATTTTGATATTGAGTACCTGTTTGTAGTAATAATTCATAATCAGCTTTTACATTATTATCTATGTACTCTAGAATATCTTGAGAACCCATTGAAAGGTTATTAAAAACTTCTCTTACTTGGGTAACTAGGCCTTCTACATTTGAAGTAGCCTCTGTGGATTGTTCAGCTAGTTTTTTTACCTCCCCAGCAACAACCGCAAATCCTTTACCTTGTTCACCTGCTCTTGAAGCTTCAATAGTTGCGTTTAATGCAAGAAGATTTGTCTGAGCGGAAATACTTTTTATTGTATCAGACATTATTTTAATTTCTTCTACTATTTTACCGGCCTCAATAGCTCTAAGAATTTTTCCTTGCTTTTCGCTATAAATTATATTTGCCTTTTCAAGAGAATGAGAGACTTTTAGTTTCATTTCTGATGCCCTTGTTTCCATTTCAATTGATGAAGTTAAACCAGCTTTTACTTTTGATAAAAGTAAATCAGTTGTTTTTAATATCTCATTGGCGGATAAATTTATTTCTTTGGTAGTATCTATTAAATTAATAGCATCCTTAGAAAGTATAGATGAGGTTGAATTAATAGAATTTATACTTAAATAAGAATCTTTTGTAGATGCTAATAATTCATAGCTTGAAGTATTAATAGTTTTGGAAATATCGATTATATCCGATACAAGTAATTTAATATTTGATGTGGCTTTATCTAAACATTTTCCCAATCTGCTTATGTCATCATTGCCTTTAAAGTTAAGTTCCTCAGATAAATCTCCATCACCTAGTTTTTCTGTGAAAGCTAATACTTTTTTTAGTCTTTTTAAGACTAGCCTATCATAAAAATAAACTATAATAAAAACTGATATTATTATGCTTATGCTAGTAGATAAGACCATACCAATAGTACCATCAAAAAGATAGGTATTTACACCCATGTCTTGTAGTGTGTGTCTGCCACGTGCCATAGCTAAATTAACACCATGACCAATATAAGAGCTAAAACATTGTACAATTACAACAGCAATTACTAATTTAAATTTAATAGAATACAAAGTAGCATTTAAAAGTTTTTCTTTTATATTCATGAATCTTCCTCCTTGCAATGTAATAGTCTCTTGGAAATCATCATTACTAAATTGTTTAACCCATTTATTATAATAATTTTGTCTTTATGCATAATTTAATTATCCTCTCTTTTAATTAAGCCATATAAAATAATATTGTTCATTGCTTTGAGTGCAGAATCAAAGCTGACCTGACTCTTGTCAAGAAATTCATAGTCTAAGAGCTTTTTTAGGGTTTCGTTTAGCATTAACTTGAGTATAACGGTATCTATTTCTTCAAGCTCCCCATTTTTTATACCTTGCTCTATCAATTGAATAACTGCATCCCATATAGTATTCAGGTGATTATTTACTTTCTCCCACAAATAGGGATAATATTGTTGAAGATCATCCATATGTGTAATAATAGATCCGAGATTGTATGCATCAGGTATATTATTAAAATAAAGTTTGATTTTTTCTTGAAGCGTAAGTTCATTATTTTCAAGTATTTCAGTATCTGACGTAATGATTTCACTAAAAACGAATTCTATCGTTTTTTCTATAATTTCATCTTTGCTAGAAAAATAAGAATAAATCGTACGTTTACTCGTACCGAGTTCTCTTGCCAAATCTTCGGTCGTGAATCGAGATCCTTTGCTTGCAAAAAGTTTTAAAGTTTTTAGATATATATCTTTCTCCATATACTTACATTCCTCCATTTAATATCTTTGGTACTGTACTTTCGTTTACAGTACCATTGTAATTACTAAAAGTTCTTTTGTCAATACATAAAATTATTAGAGTTTCCACGTATGATCGAATTGTGATAATGTCTTATTATACTGAATTTGATTATGTCACAAAAATACTTGAGAAACTTGAACTTAACAGTAGAACTGAACTTGCAGTATTTATTAGCAAGTGTCAAATTTAACATATAGACAAAGAAGGAAACTCTTCTTTAAAAGGTTTCCTTCTTAAGATTTTAATAAATATCAACTATAGTACCATCAATACCCAAAACTAATGTTTTAAATTCATCTACTTTAACCTCGGTTAAAAAGCCGTCTATACTACCATCATAATTGTTAAGTCTCGCTTTATTGAAATACTTACTAAATATATAGTTTACGCTATCAATAGTTACTCCTGTCGGATTAAGAATATCTGGCGTAACAGCTTTAATCGTCCCAATCTTAACTTTATCATATACATAAACGAAGGTATTTTTATTCCATATATCTGATACAAAATAAACTACATCATAAGCATTCAAATCAGTTTCTTGTATATTTGCATTTCTATAAATATAATTATACTTTATATTCTTAAACTGATTTATAAGTTTAATGTTATCAGCTTTATATACCTGAGGTTCGCCGAAATTTGCATCAACTATAACAGCATAATCATATCCTACATTATCGCTTTTCTTTGTTAAAATAATTGAAGAATAAGCTCTCACAGCTTTGGCTGCAACTTCATAATCCACAGACACTCCATGATAATAATATAAAGAAGCTTTTGGAAGTGTCATAGTTTTAGCTTTGCCCGCATCATCCGTGTAAGCTATTAACGGGCTTGCTACACTAGTTACAGAATATTTTTCTGTGGAATTTTCTTTTCTATCAATTTTAGTAATCATAATATCACTAACATATAATTGATATTTAACACCAATTTCTAGAGGAGTTACTCCATCCTTTACGGTTAAAGTCCCTTTATCCGTAATAACTTGATTATCAGCTAACTTGTCTGAAGTCTTAAGATTTCCGAGTATCACATATTCTCCAATACTACCAATTTTCTGTTCTATGCTTTTTATGCCAACTACCTTGCCATCATGTCCTAGCATTACAGATACCAAATCTCCTGTTTTAAAAGAAGAAAGATTACTAATATCCATGTTTTTACTATAAGTGTAGCTCTTTTTATCTACTTCAATAGCATTTGTTGCATCATTACTCGCAATGAACTCTGTAATATTTCCCTCTACATAATTTGAAGTAACAAGTATATATCTATTGTTACCATTTATATCGGTGACGCTGTATACTACATCCCTATCCCCAATTTCTTCTTTTGTTATAAACTTACCATTCTTCATAATCTTAGTATCAGGATCAAAAGTTATATCTCCTAGTGTATCTGACTTCGTATTAAAATCTTTAGCAAGCTCTGGTTTACTGTATATAGGGTCTGTTATAACAGCGTAGTTATTTAAAACCTTATCACTATTGTCAATTATTATAGACATATTAGGTACTAATATACTATTAAGTTTAGCATAATCTTGCTTTTGGCCATGATAATAATAACTAATACCAGATGGTAGCGTCATGCTCGTCTGTGTGCCATCTTTATCATAATAAACAACATTACCGAGTATTGTGTTCACAGTAACACTTACCGTTGCTCTAAGTTCACCATAAACCTTTGTAATTTGTCCATCCTCTATTTTTATCCTAAATGTTGGTCCAACCTTAATCTTTTTCTTATTACTATCTGAAATAGTCATAATCCCTTTATCTGTTAGTATTTCATTATCTGCTAGATTATCATAAGAATCCGAATCATCTTGTATAATACAATCTGTATATAAATTACTCGCCTGTGAAAAATTTTCTTTAGTAGTACCCTCCACCTGCGTGCTAAGTAACCTATCAAACATTACAGCTGCAGCGTTAATAGAAATGGTATCAGTAGTTCTTAAATTAAGTTTATCTGTTAGCTCTAAATCAGATGCTTTTTTTATATAATTAATAGGGAAACTTCCTGTTAAATCCGATTTTGAATAACCCAAAATACGTACCATATTAACACAAATGTCTTGATAAGTTGCACTACTTGATGGATGGAAATAACCATCATTTGTACCATATAAAAGTCCCTCTCCAACAATAGCATTAACGTACCCACTAAGGACACTACCACTAGCTACATCTGGAAATATTGTTTTACCGCGAAGACTCGCTGCTCTATCCCCTAACCCATCAGCTATAGCCATCGCCTTTATTAATTCACCATTCGTCATTTTCTTGTTAACATTAGTAACTGTACTGTCTATAATTCCAAGCTGTTTCATCTTTATAACAGAAGTTTTATAATCTAAAGTAGTTGCAAAAGTTAAAGCAGGAACCATAACGTTTATTAACATTGATAAACTCAAAACAATACCCAAAAGCGATTTTTTTATTTTCATTTTTCTACCATCCTTTTTATTTATTACTTTTTAGTCCCTTTAAATAAAATCAGTTTGGAATCTCTCAGCAAATCGAATTGCAGTTGTAGTAATATACATTTATTTTACAATTTTTACTTTCTGGCCTTCATTTAAGAAGCTTTGACCCTCAGTTATTACTTGATCACCAAGTTTTATACCACTGACAATCTCAGTTTGCAGCGTATTTGATATTCCCACAACTACTTGTTTCTTTTTTAGTTTATTAGCCTCAACTATATATACATATTGCACACTATTTTCTGTAAATATTGCTCCATTTGGCACAACATTTATATCTGTTTTTACCACATCTGGAAACTCAACTCTTACTATCATTCCTGGTTTTAACAAATTATCACTATTCTCTATCTTAACCTTTACTGTATACAATTGTGTTTTAGCATCTGCTGAAGGACTTATGGTGTCTACTATGCCTTGTACAATTTTATTATTCATAGATGATATTTGCACAGGTATTTTCTGATTTACTTTTACCTTTATAACATCTTTGTCTGTCATAGCTACTTCAGAGCGCAGGCTACTTGTATCAATTATGGTAAATGCATTAACAGAACTCGCCACCAGTTCGCCGACTTCGACATTTCGCTCAGATATAACTCCATTTATAGGTGACGTAATAGAAGCATTATCCATTTGTATTTGTGCTAAATCAAGTGATGCCTTGGCCTGCTGAACTTGACCTCCAGCCTCAGCATCACTTTGTGGTCCTATTTTTGATTTTAATAGTGCTAAAGCATCACTTGAGGAACTAACCTGAAGTCCTGCACTAACCATCCTCGATTTTGCAGCATCAAGTTCGCTCTTGGCAGAATCTCCTATATTATATTGCTGCTGAATTGTATTATAATTATTTTTCGCATCATTATATGTGGTTTTTGCGGTATCTAATGTTGAATTTGCAGGTATCAATTGCTGCTGGTAACCTGAATCACTGGTTTTAACAAGAGTTGCATTGGCTGTGTTGAGTGTTGCTTTCGCTCCATTATATTGCGCCGTAAGCTCCAATTTATCCAAGGTGAATAAAATATCACCTTTTTTTACGCTCTGACCAACATCTGCATTTACACTATTAACCTTGCCCGCTATTTTAGTGGTAACCACAGTTTCAATAGAAGCTGTTAATTTGCTTCCATATCTTGTAGTTGTTGTTATTGAAGACATGCTAACGGGAGTTGCCTTAACACTCTTTGACGTTGCATTTGTCGTTACACTTTCACTTCCACAACCCGTTCCTATTAAAGTTATACTCCCGATTAGACTTATTAATAAAATCCATTTAACCCCTTTAAGCTTCATCATAATGTAACCCCTTCATCTTTTTTATTAGCTTTGCTTTTCTTTATATTAAAGAACCTCATCATATCATCCAATAATGTATATACCACTGGAATTATTATTGGTGAAAGAATTGTGGATGTAATCATTCCTCCGATTAGTGCAACTGACATTCCAACTCTAAACTCACTACCTTCAGCAGTAGCAAGGGCTGATGGTAACATTCCAACTATCATAGTTGAGGTAGTCATTAGTATGGGCCTTAACCTTGTAATACACGCTTCTACTAATGCTTCTCTTAGAGGTATACCTGCTTTCGTAAGAGTAAGAGTATAATCTATTAATAATGTTCCATTTTTAGCAGCTAGTCCATCAAGCATTATTAATCCAATCATTGAAATAATATTTAAACTATTTCCTGTAATTGCCAATGCTATTAATGCTCCAATTAATCCACAAGGTAGCGATAACATTCTTAGAAAAGGCGTTAAAAAGGATTCATATAACACAACTAAGATCATATATACAAGTAAAATTGATATAACTAAAGCTTGAATAAGCGAAGTAAATGACTCACTCATGCTCTCTTGATCGCCACCGTAAGTTAATTCATAACCATCTGGAAGTGTAATTTTACTTATTGCTTTTTCAATATCCCCAGTAACACTTCCAAGAGTTCTCCCCTGCGCATTAGAATATATGGTAACCATTTCGTTTCTATTTTTTCTTAATATTTGCTGGGGACTGTCTGACATATAAACCTTTGCTAGCTGATCAATGGAATATTGCTGCCCACTTGAATTAGCTACTTTTATTGTGGATATATCCGATTTTGTAACAATTTGACCCTTATCAAGTTTTACAATAACATCATACTCGTCATTATTTTCCCTAAATACTCCGCCAGATACCCCTTGCTCTGAAGTGGCTTTAAGAGCACTTGATATGTCACTTGGTTTAATTCCATATTGCTCAGTAGCAATTTTGTCGATTTTGACAGCAATTTGACTTTCATTTGATTGAATAGTATTACTTATATCTGCTGTTCCTGAGACTGCTTGTACTGAACTCTGAACTTTACTACCCAATTGCTTTAATACCTCTAAATTAGGACCAGTTATGCTTATTGCGATAGGCTTACTACTATTGCCACCTCCAGAACTCAGAACACCAGGTTCATTTATAGATATATCAACTCCGGTAAGCGTTTTGCTCCACTCACGCATCTCAGATGTAATTTGAGCTTGGTCTTTTTCTCTTTGTTTTTTAGGGTATAAAACAACATTAATTTCCGCTGAAGCTTCATCACCGTTAATGCCAACAATAGTAAAATAAGTATTAACTTCTTTTAGGCTCTTTAAATGAGCTTCTACCTCTTTAACTTTTATATCTGTAAGTTTAACGTCACTACTTGGTGATAATGACAAATTAACTGTAAATTTACTCTGATCTGTTTTAGGTGTAAGTTCAGTAGTAATTAATTTAAGTGGGATTAATGCTGTGCTAAGTATTATTAATAAAGTTACCATAGCTACCATCTTCCATCTATTATCCAGAGCAAATAAAAGAAATTTTTTATAAAAAGTATCGAATTTATTAGTTAATTTTTCAAATATTCCTTTTTTCTTAGATTTGTTAACATTATTTTCGTCCCCATTACCTATTTCCTTTAATACTTTTGAAGCAAGCATTGGAGTAACTGTAAATGAAACAATTAAGGAAAATAAAGCAGCAAAAACTACTGTAAGCCCAAACTGTCTAAAAAACTCCCCAACCATACCTGACATAAAAGCTATTGGTCCAAACACAACTATGTCGCATAGAGTTATAGATATGGCAGCCATTGCTATTTCTCCTCGTCCGTCTAATACTGAGCTTATAAGAGATTTTCCCATTGCCAAATGTCTTTGAATATTTTCAAGCACAACTATGGAGTCATCTACAAGAATACCTATGGATAAGGATAAAGCAAGTAGTGACAGCATATTAAGGGTAAATTTAAAAACATACATCATAAAAAATGTTGCAATAAGAGCGGTTGGTATTGCAACAATTATTATTGCAGATGCTCTTATGCTTCTAAGGAAAAGAAACATCACTATAATTGTTGTAATAATACCCTCCATAAGACCGATTTTAACTTGTTTAAGTGAAGAGTTTATAAAGGTTGATGAATCGGATGTTACCGCTACATTTATTCCAGTTGGAAAAGCTTTTTTCAAAACATCCAGCTGTTTTTGTACAGCTTTAGCTGTTACAACTATATTAGCATCACTTTGTTTTTGAACAAATATACCTATAGAATTTTTCCCATTAAAGCGAACGAGTTCAGTTGCTTGTGGATAATCTAATTTTACATCTGCAATTTCACTAAGTTTTATAGATCCACCATTTGCCATTGGAATTTGTAATTTTTGTGCATCTTTTATGTTTTCGAATTGACCAATAATTTTTATACTATCATTAGAATTCTCTTGTTTAAATTGACCGGCTGGTATATTTAAATTTTCACTTTGAAGTTTATCTACAATAGTGTTAACAGCTATCCCATACTGATCTAAAAGCGTTTTATTCACCTTAACAATTAGTTGCTTTTTAACTGCACCCTCTAATGATACATTACCAACCCCATCAATTTTTTGTAGTGATTTTTGAATTTTATCTGCACTGTCATACAATTTACTGTAAGGCAGTGAACTTGAAACCGAAATCATCATAATAGGGGTAGCATTTGTATCTAATTTTTTTATTATCGGTTTTTTTGCATCTGTAGGAAGTTTACTTGATATATCCCCCAGGGCTTGTTGAACATCTAAAAATGCGGTATTCATATCATTTCCCATTTTAAAGATAATGGTGGTATAACCATATCCTTCAGCGGATCCTGAGCTTATAGTATCAATACCGCTTATACCTGAAATTGCATCCTCAACTGGTTTAACCACATCCGTTTCTATTTCTGCTGTACCAGCACCCGGGTATGTAGTTGTTATTGTTATCACAGGCACATTAATTGCTGGAAATAAATCTGCGCCAAGACTTGAATAACCCAATACTCCTAGTCCTACTGTGAGCAATACTACCATAAGAACAGCTAGGGGCTTTTTAACGCAAAGCTCTGTAATTTTCATTCATAAATCCTCCTCAAAACTAATAATTAAATATTGCAATTCCAGAAATACTTGCAAAATCAATTTCCATTATTTCTTTCTACTTTTTCACCAGTTTCATATACTTTTTCAGATAGTACTACAAAAGTATTTTGCCTTTCCAAGTCATACTTGTTATTTATTTTGAAGTGCCTAAGATGCTTCCAGATATAATTCTTATGGATGTTAGAATACGATAATAGTCGAGTGTTAAAGCGATGCTCCACAAATAGTGTGGCATCACCTCTTAATTATCATATCTGAATCACATTTTAAACACTTTCTCGGATCTTTGGAAAAATTGATAATCATTAATAATCTACCTATAAATACTTGTGCTGTAACTGTTTCTTCTACTCTCTCATTATTTTCATGGCTCTTATACCAAAACGGTACATTTTCCCCATCATAACTATGTATTCTACATTTTGCTATTGCAGACCTTGCTAAATATCTACCGATATGTCTTACTGAACCTCTTGCTCTTTCCATTCTTAATTTGACATTTATATAAAATCAACTAGGATAATCTTTGAACAATTTTAAGTACTTTGCTCTTTTCTCTGAGTTTTTACTAATCATATAATTTATTAATTTGTACTGCCATACCTTCCCAAAATACTCATAGTCGAAGAAGCTCATATCTTTAACTTCGTTACCCCTTGTTTTTATTTTTAGAACCAATGCATGCACATTGTTGTTAAACCCATTTATTATAATAATTTTGTCTTTATGCATAATTTAATTATCCTCTCTTTTAATTAAGCCATGTAAAATAATATTATTCATTGCTTTGAGTGCAGAATCAAAGCTGACCTACCTCTTGGCAAGAAATTCATAGTCTAAAAGCTTTTTTAGGGTTTCGTTCAGCATTTATTGGTAGAAAAATAAGAATAAATCTTACGTTTACTCGTACCGAGTTCTCTTTCCAAATCTTCAGTCGTAAATCGAGATCCTTTGCTTGCAAAAAGTTTTAAAGTTTTTAGATATATATCTTTCTCCATATGATTACATTCCTCCATTTAGTATCTTTGGTACTGTATTCGCGTTTACAGTACCATTGTATTTACTAGAAGTTCTTTTGTCAATACATAAAATTATAAAAAGATAAAATTTAGCTTTTTTATTTTCTTATGTTGTCTTGCCTCAGCTGACGTTTCATGTATTGACAAAAACAATTATAGTAATTATACTGGTACCATAACCATAAATTTGGTACCGGCAGTTACATAGTAAAGGATTAATTTAACGGAGAACCAAACAATAAAACGAAAGGATGAATCTGAGAATTTCATAATTAAAAGTAATTTAACATATACATATATCACAAATTAATGAGAAAAAGCTAAAAAGGAGTTGATTAAATGATTTCCAAAACTAGAGTAAGTGGAATAATACATATTGTGGGCGGGGTACTCGCTATAGCTGCACTTGTATTATTAGTTGTATTTTCGTCTCTAAAAGCTACGGCTTGGCATATAGTTTCATTTTCAATTTTTGGAGCAACATTAGTATTACTTTATACAATGAGTTCCTTATATCATATGTTACCAGTAGGTTCTAAAGTTCAGAAAGTATTTAGATATTTTGACCATATGGCAATATATCTTTTAATTGCGGGTACATATACTCCGATTGCATTAATACCTTTAAGAGGCGGGTGGGGATGGAGTATGTTTGGAGTTATATGGGGTTTGGCTATAATAGGTATTATATGGAAATCTATATCGACGGGAAAATCAAGAACTGTATCGACTATACTATATGTATTAATGGGTTGGGTGATTATAATTGCATTTCATCCAATGATTAAAACTATACCTATAGGTGGTCTTTTCTGGCTCGTTTTAGGAGGAATTTTTTATAGCATTGGCGGTATCATTTATGGATTAAAAAAGCCTAATTTCAATATACCTTGGTTCGGTTTCCATGAAATATTCCATGTATTTATAATTTTAGGTAGTTTTTGTCACTTTTGGATGATGTTCAATTATCTTATGTATATACGTTAAATATTTAGATTATTTGGCGTATATCATTGTAAACACTAGGTTTAATTGTAGCTTGAAGTGGCTAGATGAAAATATAACTGGATATATAAATATGATAAATAGGATGGAAATGGAGCTGAGTATACAAAGGAACCGTTGTCAAACAAAGTGTCATATTTAATATTTCAAATTGTTTGTTTTATATTTTTTATTGAGTTTTTATTGGTTTTGCAAAATATTCAAGGCTATTCCATTTATTTGCTCACCGCTAACTTCCTATCTTTTCTGATACAAGAAAACCTTCCTCAATATATTGTATCTTGGTGTAAAATCCATAAAATAAATAAGTTATATCAAAACCGTGTTCTTCAAATATTAATCTTAGAAGCTTTCCTTTTTCATTTTCTGACATAAAAATTTTAATACTCATTTATTCACCTCTAAGTTTATTTATTTTATTATACATAAAAACAACCCTATATGGTAGGCTTTTCTTAGCTGTCTACTCTATAGGGTACATCATAATTAGTCGAGGGTTTTACTGATGGAGGCGAGGTGTGTAGAACTATGTCCCTGTCCGTTGAAAGAACTGACTTATATAAGTAATCTCCAATCTAAAATTCAGTCTATCTTTGCTTAATTTATTAACTATCATTTTATTAGATTGTTTATATATTCCTTTTGTTTAGGATGCCGCTGGCAATAATTTTTGTTTTCCAAGATCATTTAGATAAAATTCGCATCCGTTTTTGTCTATCCAGCAGTATTCTAATATATATTTCTTAAGCAGAAGCTCTTTTACTACTTTTGATATTTGGTTTTCAGATAATTCTGTATATAATATTAAATCATTAATATTCACTGGTTTTACAAAATCATAGCCATTTAGTTTATAAAACTTACGAATTTCATTTAATACTTTCTCCATAAAAATCACATTAACACTTTCTTTAATCTCTTTTACATCTTCGGAGACATTCGTTACAGCTTCTATTAATTCCGTCCTTTCATAAATTATCGAATTCTCATTCTGAGTTACCATGTCATATTGATCTTTATGTGAAGTTTGTCCATCTACAGTTGTATTTACATTTTTCAATATAGTCTCAAGCTCTATAGATCCCTTTTTTAATTCTATCTTTATTTCAGTTATATCATGTTCGAGTTTGGTCTGTGTTTCTAATAATTTTACTAGCATAGCTTTAATTTCATTATCCAATGCTCTCACCCCATTAATTTTATTTTATTTAGATTTAACTTTAAGTAATGTGTTTCATTAATTTACTTCTCCACAGGCAAAGTAAATATAAAGGTACTTCCCTTATTAACTTCACTTTCACAATAGATTATTCCACCATGTGCCTCTACAATTCCTTTTGCAATAGAAAGACCTATCCCTGAGCTTAGAAACTCTATATCGTAGGCATTTATTTTAACAAACCTTTCAAATATTCTCTCATGATATTCTCTAGGAATCCCAGTGCCGTTATCTTTAACAAAAACTTTCATTTTATCTCCAAATATAAAAGCATCTATAACAATTTTCCCACCTGAGTTTGTATATTTTAATGCATTAGATACCAAATTATTCAATACCCATGTTATCTTTTCTTTATCAACAATGACATTTGGCAATTCTTCTCGTATACTACTTTCTAAAACAATTCCATTGCTTTTAGCCTGTATTAAATAATTTTCAACACATTCACCTATAATCTTATTTATAGAATGCGGCTTTATATTGTATGCTGCTTTATCTGATTGTATTTTAGATAGTCTTAACAAATCACTAACTAAATCTGTAAGCTTTTCAGTCTCTTCTTTTATAGTAACCAAAAGTTCTTCTTGTTTTTCATTTATAGTTCCTACATTCTTTTCAAGTATTAATCCTACTCCCATCGTAATAGATGTAAGTGGGGTTTTAAACTCATGAGAAATAGTAGCTATAAAATCTGTTCGCACCTTTTCTAGTTGCCTATATTCAGTTATATTTTTTAAAAGTACTACTATAGCATTAGTTTCATTATCTTTATTATTAACTACCGTAACTATTAAATTAAAAAAATATGTTTTATCATTTACTTTAAAACTTATTACCTTTTCAGCATTATCATTATCATTTTTATTGTTTACCACACAAAAGATATAATCATATATCTCCATATTTCCAATGGTCTCCAAAAAATGACTATTGATTATATTTTGTTCTAATACACCAAAAATGCTCTCACCTGAATCATTTAATAACTGAATTTTATAGCTAGCATCCAGAACTATCAATGGATCTAAAATACTTTTCACAATAGCAATGGATTTATTTCTCTCTGAAAGCAACTTCCCAGTCGTACTTTGCTCAAATTCATAAAGCCTACATGTCATATTGTTAAATTCTTGAGCTAACATTCCAATTTCATCATCATTTATTATAGGCGCTTGTTTATTAACTTCTCCTTCTTTAACTGATTTTATGGTTTCCATCAATAACAATATAGGCTTAAGGAACCTGTTTGTGTATATAAGAGATATTATTAGTCCCATAATTGCAGCTATAGTTGAAATTGACAATATAAGATACAAAGCATTTAATGCATTACTTTTAGCGTTATTTCTCCCGTTAAACATAGCCTTCTCATTTATATTAGACAAAACCACTAAATCATCTTTAGTTTTAACTGCCAAAGGCGAAACTCGTGAATTATAAAACCTTATATTTTCATTGCTTGAGTGTACCTCTTGGTATTCTTGAAGCTTTGAGAAAGACTTAATAAACAGAAGATAGTCATCCCCTATCTTATTAGTTACATTCTCTTCTCCTACTTCAGTAATATTGTTTCTCTCCACATTGAGCCATTTATAAAGCTCATCATTACTATTATAAATAGTATCAATTGAACTCTTATTTTGAAACGCTATGTACTGAAGAATTGCTTTATCCTGTGTTTCAATAATTTCAATCATTTTATTTGAGGCATCAATACTTTTATAGTTATTTGTTATTAACCCATCTATTTCTTTACTTAATCTATATACATTAAAACTTGATATAAGCCCAATCATTACTATAACTAAAACCAGGAATACATTAATAGTTGCTATTTTGTTTTTTAATGTTTTAATAGATAACACCACCTTAAATCGGCATACAATTTATCTTAAAGGATCTGCAACCACAACAACATCAATATATTTTGTATCTCTCATTATCCGTCGTACAATGGAACCTCTTAAAATTTCATGTAATCTAGTTCTCGCAGAGGGGCCCATTATTATCTGAGTTATATTTTTATCTGTTGCATACTCAATAATAGTCTTTACAGGATCTTTACATATATCAACCTTAAGGTGTACATCAAGCATCTCACATAGCTTTTTTAATTCTTCTATTTTCCTTGGTTCCTCTTTCCCATGGGCATAGGATATATTTGCATGTAGCACATAAAATTCTGCTTTTAGCATCTTTGCCGTTCTATAACCCCGTCTAATTAAATATTCTGCATTAAACTTAAGATTAACACATACTAAAACTTTTTCCTGTGCTCCTATTAATCCCGCTACTTTCTTTTTATTCTTGTATATTACAAGTTTTTCATCCACTTCATTTGCAACTTCTCTTAAAGTAAGCTCTCTTAATGCATTTAAATTGCCTATTCTAAAAAAATGATGTAAGGCGTCGTCAATTTTATCCTTTGAATAAACCTTTCCATCAACTATTCGCTCTCTAAGTGAATCAGGTGATACATCTATAACTTTAATTTCATCAGCAATGTCAATAATTTTATCTGGTACCGTTTCTTTAACCTTAATTCCGGTCATTCTACTAACTATATCGTTTAAGCTTTCTAAGTGTTGAATATTAACTGCTGTGATAACATTTATACCATTATCTAATATTTCTAAAACATCTTCAAACCGCTTTTTATTTTTAGAAGTAGGTACATTAGTATGCGCTAATTCATCTATTACAACAAATTCTGGTTTTCGTGCTATAACGCCCTCTAAATCTAGTTCCTTTAATTTAACTCCTTTATAATCTATTTCTTTTAAAGGAAGAATCTCTAAGTTTCCTATTTGTTCTTCTGTTCCTTTTCTTCTATAGGTTTCTATAAGTCCTATAATAATATCTCTGTTGCTTTTTTTCATTTCATTAGCATCATGGAGCATTTGATAACTTTTACCTACACCTGGAGCTGCTCCAATATATATTTTTAACTTTCCTTTTGTTTCATAAGCTGCCATGTACTATCACATCCTAAATATATTTTTAAATAATTAAATTTTCATACTTTCCATTAATCTTTAGGTACTATAATTGCATAAATATATGTTTTATGTGCTAAATACTATAATAATTAAAGCCAGACTGTTTAACCCTGCAGCCTGGCTTTTAAAGTAACATAATACCAGCATAATAGCCTATAACAAAATTATTTTATTATATCTTACCTTTGCTCTTTAATATATTTGCTATCTCTAAATTAGCTTTTAATACATTCACCCTTGGTTCTCCAAATATCCCTAGGGTTCTTCCTTCTGTATTTTTCGTTATAATATTATTTAAATCAGTTGTACTAATATTAGTAGCCTTGGCAACAGCTGCTACCTGTATCTTAGCAGACTCTGGACTAATATTAGGATCAAGTCCTGAAGCAGAACTTGTTAGTAAATCAGTAGGTACATCTCCTGCTTTTAAACCAGGATGACTTTTCAAAAAATCATCCATATCTTTTTTTACTCTATCCATTAAAACAGGATTTGATGGGCCAAGATTAGAAGACCCAGAAGTTACACCTGTATACGCAATATTACCTTTACTATCAGGCTTCAAATCTGCTTTTGTATAGATATTATAATTAGAATTTGAAACTCTAGAGCGAAAAAATCTTTCATCAGTAAAACTTTGCCCTATAAGCCCTGAGCCAACCTCTTTCCCATTAAGGCTAACCATACTTCCATTAGCCTTGTTGTTGAATAACACTTGACTTATTCCAGTCATAGCTAGAGGATATATTAAACCACATAAAGCAAAGAGTACCACACTTAATAATACTGATTTCTTTAACATATCTTTCATTTCTATCTCTCCTCATATAAAACCTAAGATTAACCTAGGTTTAGAATTCTAAGCAATGGTGTAACTGCTAAATCCAATATTTTAATTCCTACAAAAGGAGCAATAAGTCCACCTAATCCATAAATCAAAAGATTTCTACGAAGCAGAGCTTCTGATTTCATTGGTGTATATTTAACACCTTTCATTGCTATAGGAATTAAAGCTGGAATTATTATAGCATTGAATATTAAAGCTGAGAGTATGGCACTATGAGGCGTTGATAATCCCATAATATTTAGTACATTCATTCTTGGTATACCTGCTGCAAACATAGCTGGAATAATTGCAAAGTATTTTGCTACATCATTTGCTATACTAAAAGTAGTTAATGCACCTCTTGTTATAAGTAGTTGTTTACCAATTTCTACAACCTCTAATATTTTTGTAGGATCTGAATCAAGATCAACCATATTTGCAGCTTCTTTTGCTGCTGTAGTTCCACTATTCATTGCAATTCCTACATCTGCCATGGCTAGCGCTGGGGCATCATTTGTTCCGTCTCCAGTCATGGCTACAAGCTTACCTAAATCCTGTTCTTTTTTAATTACGGCGATTTTATCTTCGGGCTTACATTCTGCTACAAAATCATCTACGCCAGCTTCCCTAGCTATAGTTGCTGCAGTAAGAGGATTGTCCCCAGTACACATGATAGTTTTAATTCCCATTTCGCGAAGTCTTGCAAACCTTTCTGTAAGTCCCGGTTTTACGGTATCTTTTAAGTAAATAACACCGAATATCTCATTTCCTACACAAACAGTAAGTGGTGTACCACCAGCACTAGCAACTCTTATTACAGCAGCTTCTAAATCTGTAGGAGCTTTTCCATTGATTTTCTCCACATATTTAATTATAGAATCCGATGCACCTTTTCGAATTTGAACTCCATTTGATAGGTTCATACCGCTCATTCTTGTCTGCGCCGTAAACTCTACAAATTCAGCATCTTTATAATCCTCTTCATTAATTGAAACTCCTTGTTTTTTTGCAAGCTGAATTACTGATTTCCCTTCTGGAGTTGTATCTTTTATTGATGATATTAAAGATTGCACTCTAAGATCTTCTAAAGTATGTCTTCCCACAGGTATAAATTCAGCTGCGAGTCTGTTACCATACGTTATTGTTCCAGTTTTATCAAGAATCATTGTATCTACATCACCGCAAGCCTCGACTGCTTTACCAGACATTGCAATTACATTAAATCTTGTTACTCTATCCATTCCTGCTATTCCAATTGCTGAGAGAAGTCCTCCAATAGTTGTAGGAATCAAACACACAAGCAATGCAATAAGCGTAGATACTTGCAACGTAACTTTAGAGTAACTAGCCATTGGATATAAGGTTACTATAACAATTAGAAATATTAGGGTTAAAGCTACAAGTAGCGTACTTAATGCAATTTCATTTGGTGTCTTTTTCCTCGAAGCACCTTCAACAAGTTTAATCATCTTATCTAAGAATGATTCTCCAGGAGTTACTGTTATTTCAACTTTAAGCCAATCACTAACAACCTTTGTTCCTCCTGTTACAGAACCAAAATCACCACCGGCTTCCTTAAGTACAGGTGCCGATTCTCCAGTAATTGCAGATTCATCAACTGATGCAAGCCCCTCAATTACTTCTCCATCATTAGGAATAAAGTCACCAGTCTCAACTAGAACCATATCTCCTTTTTTTAATTCTACAGAACTTATCAATTTGAAATTTCCTTTTGAATCTAATAATTTTGCCGTTGAATCCGTTCGAGCTTTCTTTAAACTTTCAGCTTGAGCTTTTCCTCTTCCTTCAGCCACTGCTTCAGCAAAATTTGCAAACAGAACTGTAATAAGTAATATAAAGGATACAAGTCCATTATAAGCTCTAATATTTTGTCCTTTATCACCAAATACATATGGGAAAAAGGTTAGAAATAAAGTTATCACAAACCCAATTTCAACTACAAACATAACAGGATTTTTCATCATGTATTTGGGGTTTAGCTTTATAAAAGCGCCTTTAGTAGCCTCTTTAAGTATATCTCCAGTTATAATTTTTTTCTTACTCATAATATATCTACACCCCTTCCTAATGACCCAGCATTAAATGTTCTGCTATAGGTCCAAGCGCAAGTGCTGGCAAGAATGTCAAAGCACCTATTATTATTACAACACTAATTAAAATCACTACAAATATGCTATTATCTGTTCTAAATGTAGCCATAGTTTCAGGAACAGCATGTTTAGATGCTAGAGAACCTGCAACAGCAAGCAATATTATTATTGATAAATATCTTCCAAGGATCATCACAATACCAGTTGTAGTATTCGCAAACATTGTGTTTCCATTAAAGCCCGCAAATGCTGAACCGTTATTGGCTGCTGAGGATGTAAATTGATAAATCGTTTCAGTTAGTCCATGAAAGCCTGGGTTTGAAATTGAACTAAGTCCCATTTTTGTTGTAAGTGCCACGGCTGATGGAAATAATATTATAAATGGATGCACGAGTATTGCAAGTGCGATCAATTTGATCTCTTTACCTTCTATTTTTTTACCTAAAAATTCAGGTGTCCGTCCAACCATTAAGCCTGCAATAAATACTGTGATTATTGCATACATCATCATATTCATAAACCCTACACCCTTACCACCGAATACTACATTGAGCATCATGTTCCATAATGGTACAAGTCCTCCCAGGGGCATCAAGGAATCATGCATAGTATTTACAGTTCCAGTAGTAAATGCGGTTGTAATCGTAGTAAATAGTGCTGATGCTGCTATACCAAACCGGACTTCTTTGCCTTCCATATTACCCATAACTTGACTCAACCCTACTTTAGCTAAGTTTGGATTTCCTGCTTTTTCTGACATGTATATAACTGGAATCACCATTACAAGTAATACTGCCATTGTTATAAAAATCATCCAACTCTGTTTTTTATTTTTTAGCATTAATCCAAAAGCAATAACTAATGCTCCAGGTAGTGCCATCATTGAAAGTAGTTCAACTAAATTTGAAAATGGAGTTGGGTTTTCAAAGGGATGCGCAGAGTTTGCATTAAAGAACCCTCCACCATTTGTTCCTAAATGTTTTATTGATTCAAGGGATGCAACTGGCCCCATTGCAATATCTTGATATTTACTTTCTATTGTTGTTATAGTTTTATTGGGAGCAAGAGTTTGAGGTACTCCTTGCGATACTAAAATCACTGTAACAAATATTGATAATGGAAGTAAAATTCTTGTAATTATTCTTGTCATATCTACGAAAAAATTTCCAAGTGTCTTTTTTCTGCCAATAATACCTCTCATAAATGCACTTGCAGCAGCAAAACCAGTAGATGCAGATGTAAACATTAAAAATGTGATTACTACCATCTGACTTAAATAAGATACTCCTGATTCCCCAGCATAACCTTGTAGATTAGTATTTGTTATAAAGCTTACAGCTGTATTAAATGATAAATCTGGCTTCATTGCTGTTATATTATTAGGATTGAAGATGTGCAAACTTTGTATCCTTAAAATAATATAAGCACATAAGCACATTATTGCATTTGATATTATTATTGCTAAGACATATGTTTTCCAAGTCATTTCATCCTTTTTAATCCCTGTAATCTTATAAATTAAATTATCAACTTTGTTAAATAACGGATCAACAAAGCTTTTTTCTCCACTTAGAACATTATAAACATATCTTCCTAAAGGAATAATAATTAAAACGAAAATAATTAACGGTATAATAATTTGCATAACATCCATTTAATAGACCTCCTTATGAAACGTCGTTAAAATTTTTCAGGATTGAAAAGAGCATAAAATAAATAAAGAAACAGCAATATTATAATTATTATTAGTCCAACCATGCCAAATCCCCCTTATATCTAATTATTATTATTATTATTAATAACTTGTCTTTCACACCACTTAATAAAAAAAGTAAATATTATATAAAAAGCAACTATAATTCCTAAAAATAATATGTCAAACATACTTATCCCCCCTTCATAAAACTAACTCTTTTAATTTTTTCTATTTACTACAATATCGCATAAAGAGATTATAATCCCTATTAAGATTTTACTACAGCTCTGATAAAGCTCGCTTAAAATGTTCTTGCATCCATTTTTGCTCATTAGGACAAACCATATACTCCGCTCATAGTTCTATCTCTATTATTGACTGTTATCCTTAGTATCATATATATTATTATGTTTATAGTAGATAACATTATATTAGAAATACTGTTAAGATGTTTCTTATACTCATCAACCATCTATTGGGTAAATAATGAATATGCCTGACTAATCATTATTAAAAATATTAGATCTAAACCTTTTACTTTACCTATTATTTTTAAAGTAGTAAGGGTTGTTGCTATTTTTATAAAATTAAGGTAATATACTATTATCTTTATTTTGTCGAAAATTGTTGTTTGTAATTATTATATAAATATATAGTGTACTTATTGTATAAATATTAAGAGGAGGCTTTAAAATGAAAATACTTATCAAGGAAACTATGAAAATTAATCATCTTAAAATTAGAGACGTTAACGATATAGAATTATCTTCTAGTATGGTGAATAAAGAAACGAAGCAATACGAAATGGATCAAAATGAGTATGAATGGTTAAAAGAATATATCAATAATAATGCAGAGACAGGAGTGGCCTTAGCATCCAGAGGAAGTTATAAAACTTGCAAAAATTTTATAAATCACCGCTCTCTTACACATGATGTAATTACAATAAGAAAAAGAGTGGTTGGTATGAGCGTAAAAAAATAGAAGATTTAAAAAGTTATGTGAGCAACTTAATGCAGAACTTAAGGTTGAAGAATGTAGAGATCCTGTTCATTAAAATATATACCTAATCTAAGGTGATATATTCTAATAGTATGAGACAATTTCTTATAAGGTTTTTATTGATTGTTATTTTTCTTTATACTATATTAATTAAAGAAAACCCACAACTAATTAATTAGTTATGGGTTTCTGATCCGACTCCATAGAAGAAACTGGAAACAGTTTCTTCTTGCTAATATTTTCTATTTTACTCTAGATTTTTTTCATCTAACAAGTAAATTTTATCAGCATATTTAGACTCATCTGAAATCTTAAGTTCAGAATTTTTAGTCGCTTGTTTAACCTGAGCACCAGCTATGTTAGGTTTGACCATACACCCAGCTCCAGCCACACATCCACCCGGACATGCCATTCCTTCAAGGAGATATCCATCATACTTTCCTTTTGCGGCATCATTACACATATCCCTACATTCTCTCAGACCATTTGCAGCTTTAATCTTCACCTCTCGCCCTGGATGTTCTTTTATTATCAAATCAGCTACAGCCTTAGCGACTCCGCCTGCAACAGCAAATCCTCTTCCTGAACCAGTTGCTTCATTACTCAAGCTCATATCTGTACCAATTATTGCTACTTCTTTGGCTTCAAGCATTCCAGATAATTCCTCATATGTAATTACAAAATCTACTTCACTTTTTACGCTTTTTCTGGAAGCTTCTAATTTTTTCGCGCTACATGGCCCAACAAAAACAATCTTTGCATCTTTATGTTTTTCTCTCACAAATCGAGCAGCAAAAACCATTGGAGTCAAAGTCATTGAAATATTTTCGGCATGCTCCGGATATAATTTTTTAGCCATAACAGACCAAGCAGGACAACATGAAGTACCCATAAATGAAAGGTTTTCAGGTACATTCTCTATAAAATCATTTGCCTCCTCAATTGTACAAATATCTGCACCAATCGCAACTTCAACAACATCTTTAAATCCAATTGTAATCATCGCTGTTTTAAAATCATTAAACCCAACATTTCTACCAAACTGACCCACATATGATGGAGCTACAATTGCAATTACTTCTTCCTTTTGATTAATTGCCTGAATTAGTTGGAATATTTGGCTTTTATCAGATATTGCTCCAAAAGGACAATTTACCAAACACATTCCACAGCTAACACATTTATCATAATCTATTGATGCTCTGCCATATTCATCAGTATATATTGCATCCACCCCACATGCCTTGGCACATGGTCGCTCATGTTTTATTATTGCTGAATATGGACAGACTTTAGCACATAAACCACACTTTATACATTTTTCCTGATCAATAACACTTTTCCCATTTACTATACTAACTGCGCCTTTAGGACAAACCTCTACACAAGGGTGTGCTAGGCAGCCACGGCACATATTTGTAACTTCATAGCTATTTGTTGGACAAGAATTACAAGCAAATTTTATAATATTTACAAGTGGCGGTTCATAATATTTTGAAGGTTTTGTTGCTTCCTCTAACCCTTCTGTAATTGCTCTTGATTTATCATTTAATCTTAAATTTAGTCCCATTGCCAAACGGATTCGCTCACTAACTATTGCTCTTTCAAGAAATGTACTTTCTCTATACTTACCCACATCTCCAGTAATAATCTCATATGGAATATTTCCCATTTCTTTTAAATTGTCTTCAAAAGCCATCTTACTTACGGCCGTAAAAACTTTGTGTCTAATATTAGCAAGTGTTTTATATTCGTATTTCATTATAACTCCTTTTTTTGCTTTAATATTTATAAAAACTATATGTATTCTTCAAGAATTTCACTATCAAGTATCACAATTGACACATTAATGATAGTATATGGGTCGTTTCAAAACCCAAGTATATTATATCGTACTAAAATAACCATGTCTATTGTTATATTTTATTAATTTATCCATCCCACCCATAAAGAGAGTTGGCTTTACGCATAAATTCTTGTAACAATTTAGTCAATTTAGTTTGTGTATTTATTTTGCTTACATTACCAAGTAAAAACTAGTCACTTCGTTCCGGTTTTTACAACGGGGTCAGCTGTATAGCCTAAAAAATGTATATTGAAAATCAGATTACAAAATTATAGTTACTTCATCGCCTTCCTGTGATTTTACTTCCACCATTTTCAGTCCCTTGTAGCCTTTCAAATACTTCAAGCTTTTTGCAAGTTCATTAAAATCTATACAATCTAGTATTTCTTTTGTCTGAGCATCAATATGCTTATCTATCCTCTTAAATACAAAATCAGCTATTTTGCAAGCAGCACCTGCAATACCTAATGGCACAGGAATAAAAAACTTCCTGCCTGTTTTTTCTCTTATATAAATTCTCATAGATAATAGTCACCTCCAGTGCTGCTACTCAACTATAATTTCTACAATGTCTCCCTTTTCACTTTTCACATCTACAATTTTTCCATCTAATCCCTCGCCTACAGCTTGAAGAATAGCCTGTATATCTATGTCCTCAATGCCTTCTACTCCTTCTACCTTAGGTATTCTCTTAATAGCACTTCCTAAAGTTTTTATAAACTTTACAGGTATATTTACATTTACGTTATCTCCAGTTGATGAATTAACCTTAATTTTAAGTATTTTATCTGCATTGTTCGCAGTAACTGGAATAATTTTTTTTGTTTCATTTAAAGCTTCTATTAACTGCCCGGCTTTTTGCGAATCAATTTTTCCCTCTTCTAGCATTTTTAATACTCTCATTACCTCTTCATTCATTATAATACAACTCCTTTAACTACTATTTTCTTAATAAATTTAATGCTTGCTCGGCTGTAATTTCTCCCTTTTCAAGCTTATCAATCACATCAGCACTGTTATCCTCTTTTTCTTTGATTTGTGTATATCCTAAGGATGCAATTAGATCCTCCAGCTTACCTCGAACTGTAGGATAAGATATTCCTAGTTCCTTTTCAACATCTTTAATATTACCTCGGCATTTTATAAAGACCTCAACAAAATTTAGCTGTTCCATGGTTAAATAAGAGAACTTAGATAATTCAAAGTCATTTTCAATAACAGTGTCGCACTTTTTACATTTTAGTTTTGTAACAGTAAGTTTTGAAGAACATACTGGGCACTGAGTTATTATTTTGTATGCCATACTAATCATCACTCTCCATAATTTTATTATATTACTGTTTTTTAATAAAATCAATATTAATATTAAATATTTTTACTTTTATTCGTTTAAATATTAAATATATTAACTTATAAATTAATTATCTAAATTAAATAGTTCAATAAAATATAAAAGTACATAACTCCAAACTTAAAACTCTGAAAATCCTACTCTATTAAATCCAAAAAACAACAAAACCCTTGAATTTCAAAGGTTTTCCATTGTATCAAAATTGTTATTCTTGTATGATGGAGGCGAACCGTATCTAATTTATCACTGTCCATTGAAAGAAACATGTTATACAATACTAAAACTACAGGCATTTTTTAATACGTTATGGGGCGTACAAATTATAGTTTAGATGTTTTTGCTATGTCTGAAAGAGATTTTAGTTTAAATATGGATCTATCTTAACCCAATTCCAGTAAATGAATAGAAAAAGGTGGTCTTCATTTACTGATTACTAAAGTATGCACTTACTTTCACATAAAACTTAGCACAGCTCTAAGATTCAAAATTAAAACAACTCTCTTTCCATTATTTAGTTTTGCTATTTTGTCTATATAGCTATTATTTCTATCAAATACTTCCGATGCTTCTTCAAGATAATTTTTTGAAACCTTTAAAACCTCAGAAGCTGAGTCTATCATGATACCTATTTTCATTTTCTTGAACTCTACAACTAAAAACTTGGATTCACAATAAGAACCTGAATCATGAGCTGTGAACAGTTTTCTAAGATTTAATATTGGTATTATATCTCCTCGCAAATTAACCATACCGTTAATAAAAACAGGAGCACCAGGAATATGAGTTATTTCGCTCATTCTATTGATTTCTTGTACATTGCTAATTTTTATTCCGTATTCTTCTTCGTCCAGTTTAAAAATCACGATATGTTCAAAATTATTATCTTCATCACTTACATTTAATGATTTGTCCTTTACACCTTCTTTGAGATCAATACCTACAACACCTCTAGTCTCCTCAGAACTAATAAGTTTAAGCGGCTCCAGCATTATTATCAATCTTTTGCCCTTATTCAGATTGTAAATTCCTTGGACATAGAAACTATTGGTAATCTCATTGCTCTTTTTAAATAATCTCTTAGCAACCACCATAACATGTGATACTTTATCAACTATTATTCCAAATGAAAAGCTACCATTGTTTATAATTACCACACGACTATACTCGTCAGGCTGTTTGAAATCCATACCAAGAAGTTTGCCTAGATTAACAACTGCTATAAGCTGATTTCTGATAGAAAATACCCCTTCAATGAAACTAGGTGTATTAGGCACCTTCATTATTGCTGGCAACCTTATTATTTCCTTTACATAATTAATGTTGAATCCATACTCTCCTACGCCAATATTAAATATGATAATTTGCTCTTCTTCTTCTTTTTCTTTGCCTTCTAAATTGTCCGCAGACCTATGTTGCTCTTTTGCTACATCAGAAAGGTCGTAAGCTTTTGTGATTTTCTCAGCATCAAGAAGCATCACCACTCTTTTCCCATTATTGAGTATGAGAATAGAATTTATAACTCCACCATCAATCCCCTTAATGCTACTGGGTGGCTCTTTAATAGCTGACTCTTCAACAGTTATTACTTCCGAAACCTTATCACATATAAGTCCGATCCTTTTGTCGTGGATATCTGTAACAATAATTCTACTGCAGTCATCAAATTCCTTATGAGGCATATTGAACAATTTTCTACTATCAATAACAGGAAGCAAATCACCTCTTAGGCAGCATAAGCCAGTTATATATTGTGGTGCATTTGGAATTTTCTGAAGTATTGGAACTCTAATAATTTCTTTTATATAAGATATTCTTAATGCAAATTCTTCCTCATCCACCTTAAATACTATAACTTCAATTTTCTTTACAGCTGTAATAGTTTCTATCCCTGTCTTTATGCATTGGTCCTGTTTCTGCATTAAGCAATCCTTGTTTTCTATGTCTATCTGCGAAGTAACTTGCTCTTGCTTCATCTTAGCCTTCTGTTTTTTTGCAGTCATTTCTCTTTTCATCTTTTCAAAGTTATCCGAGCTTTTTTTAACAACCTTTACTGCCATGGATACTCACCAGCCTTTCAACTATATGCTCAAATTGCTTTGAAGACTCTTCATCACATTCAAAAACTGTTTTCCCCATCTTACCGCTTTCGGTAATTTTAATTCTTCGATGAATAGGTGCTGTTAATATATCCGTATCAGAAAAAAATTCTTTCATAAACTCCATATTTTCCTTACCATCACTGGTTCTCTTATCAAACATATTGGGTACCACAAGAGAAATCATACTTTGATCCAAGTGCAAGTCAAAAAGGTACTCATAAATATTTCCTATAGCTCTTACAGATGCAGCTTCTACCTGAACTGGCACTATAATACCATCTACAAAATACAAAACCGCATCATTGATCTTGCATCGCTGGGGTCCACAGTCTACAATCACATAGTCATAATTAAGCTTCTCTAATCCCTTGAATTTATCATTAAAAAACGATCTTATACTAGGTTCTTTATAAAGTTCTTCATTGATTCGGTCAACATATCTTGAAGGTAGTAAATCCAAATTATCTCTTGCCTTGATTATGCAATCACTAATACAGGTATCTTCATGTTTAACTATAATATCATATAAGCTGTTTTTATAATCTTCTTGATTAAACCCAAGGAAGAGGCTTGCATCATTTTGTCCATCCATATCTATAAGTAATACTTTTTTACCTGCTATAGCAAGACCATGTGCAATATTCACGGCAATAGTGCTTTTACCCACACCTCCCTTGTTATTTAATACAGCATATTTCTCAAGCTTTTTCTCCATGCTTATACCTCCTTCTAAAACCAGTAAAAATCTTATTTTTCCACAAGTTGCAATATATCAACAGGATTAACTATCAAGACTACTTGTCCATTTCCAAGTAACGTTGAACCGGATATTCCAGGAATATCCGCTAGATGCCCCTCTAATGTCTTTACTACAAATTCCTGTTCATTTTTAAGTTTATCTACAGCAATTGCGTAATTTTCTGCACCCCTAGATAAAATTACAGCACTTACTTCTTCACTTTCAGTATCTCTATCCCCCATAAGGAAAATCTTACTGAGCCATTCAATTCCAATGGCCTCTCCCCTTAAATAGGTAAAAAACTTTCCATTAAATTTATGAATATCGTTTCTACTAATTTTTACTGTTTCAACTATATACTCCAGAGGAAAAATGTAGGTTTCGCCATCTACCTCTACAGTCAAGCCTCGTGAAACTGCCAGTGTAAGAGGTAATTGAATAGTAGTTTTTGTTCCTTTACCCACTTCACTCTCAATAATAATTTTCCCATTGATTTTGGATATGTTACTTTTAACAATATCCATCCCAACCCCTCGACCTGATATTTCTGTAATCTTTTTTGCCATACTGAAACCCGGAAGGAAAATAAGGTTTATTAGTTGCGCCTCATTCATTTTGACCGCTTCTTCTTCAGAAACAATGCCTTTTTCTATTGCTTTTTTCTTTATATTATCTTTATCAATTCCCTTCCCATCATCTTCTATCTCAATAAATACATGTTTGTTTTTGTTATAGGCTCTAAGTATGATACTTCCGGTTTCAGGTTTTCCTTTAGATAGACGCTCCTCAGTATCCTCAACACCATGATCTGCTGAATTTCGTATTAAATGTACTAAAGGGTCACTGATCTGCTCGATAATTGTTTTATCAATTTCAGTATTCCCACCCTCCATAAATAATTCCATCTTCTTACCAGTACTCTGAGCAATATCCCTTATTACCCTAGGCATCTTTTGAAACACCGTTTTAATTTCTACCATTCTTATAGACATAATTTCATTCTGAAGTTCTTCAGAAATTCTATTTACATAAGTTCCTACCTGCTTTACTTCCTTGGACATTTCGGACAGGTTATACTCCACATTGAGTTTTGCAGATATGTGCATAAAAGAGTTTTTTGCAATTATAAGCTCTGAAATAGTATTCATCATTTTATCCAGTTTGTCCTGATTAACCCGAATGCTCTGGTTTATGCTGCCTTTTGATCTCGACTCCTCCACTTTATTCACTTCTTGCGCTGTTGTTGTCTTAGTAGTTTGTACTAAAGAACTAGATAATTCCCCAATATTCAATATCTCTTCTTTAATTTTTTGTATAATTACATTATTATCAATATTCATAAATTCTTCTGAGTCAACAGAATTTATGAAAGACTTTAAATAATCCATTACCATAAAACCTAAATCCAGCAGATTTTTTTCAAAATTACATTCTTTATCCCTTATCAAAGTTAATAAGCTTTCAAAAGTATGCACAACTTCTAAAAAATCTGTTAAACCTATATAAAGGCTACTCTGAGTAGTCAAAACTGCAAGGTATATTCCTGTTCCACCCTTAACACTGTGGATAGATCTAAATATTTCATTTATGGCTTCCCTATCATCACTATTAGTATCGAGTCGCATTAATAAATCATTTTCCATTCTCTCAATATGTTCTGTACTTTCAATGATAAACTGCTCTTTAATTCCATTAGCTAGACCAACCTTAAATTCCTCTGACTCTAGGATATCTAAACTTCTCTCTTCCTCCAATGTTTCTTGCTGAGTATTGCTGCCCTCTGTGTCCTTTGCTTCACAATTTTCAAATGACATCTTTAAACTTTTAAGTACCAATTCTTCCTTATGATCATATTTAAGCTCCAGATACCTAATCCCATTTTCAGTCTTAACATCTTGTTTCTTTAATACTTTTAACAAATTTTTTATATAATCATTTAAAAAGTCTACATACAAAAGCATACTATCAATCAGCCCAGTGTTTACTGTCAACTTTAAGTTTCTTATAGCTTCAAGTGTAATTTCCATCTCATAACTTAGTCTTGTAATGCTCCATAACCCTACAAAAGATGAACCTCCCTTTATACTGTGGGCACATTCAACAATATTATTGAGTAATTCATTATCTTTTGAATGAAGTTCCAGCTTCAGTATTTCCTTCTCAAGTCCCTTAAGATATTTCACCCACTTATCGACAAACATTTTTAGCACATCAAGATCTTCTATATAAATTTTGCTGCACATAATATCCACTACCAGTATTTTCTTTTTAGGGTTTTTCACTAGATTTCTCCTCCTCTCATTTAGGTCTTGAATATGTTATTGTGTCCCCTATTCTTTTAACTTTGTAGGCAGAAGAAATCCTTCCCACAGATTCTGAATGTCCGAGGAACATAAATCCACCTGGATTCAAAGACTCATAAAAACTAGCCAAAACATTTCTTCTTGACTCATCATCAAAATATATCAAACAATTCCGGCAAAATATAAAATCACAGCCATCAATATTATTCATCTCGTATTCATCCATGAGATTAATTCGTTTAAAAGTTACCGATTTTCTCACATTCAGATTGACAAGGTACTTCTCTTTACGCTTTGTGAAGTATTTCTCTAGGTACTCAGGAGGAACATCTTTTATAGCTCTACTTTCATAGATTCCCCTTTTTGCACTTTGTAGCACTTCAGTGTTTATGTCGGAAGCAATTATCTGAATTTCCCATTCTTCCGGTTTATCAAGCATTTCCTGAAGAATAATGAACAAAGTATAGGGTTCTTCTCCTGTAGCACAAGCTGCACACCATATTTTTATTTTTTTGCTGTTTCCTTTATCTTTTGTAACTATCGGTAGTACATCCTCTGCAAAATTACGCAATTGAGGAAAATCCCGAAAAAAATAAGTTTCATTTACAGTAAGGTCGTTGATTAATTTATAAAACTCAAAGGAGTCCACTCCAAATTTCACCAGCCTGAAGTACTCATTTAAATTTTCCATTTCCATTAATTCTGCACGCTTCTCAATTCTCTTTTGTACAAAATACTTTTTATTATTTTCATAATATAATCCTGTTCTTTTGTAAATCAATTTTATAAATTTATCAAATACTTCATCAGATAATATCATTTTATCCCCTTTACCCTTTCACTAATTCTATTGAAAGAATCCTCAGAATTAAAAATGCCTAAAATTCCATGAATCTCTGATCCAAACACATTAAATTCCTCAATCTGTTTTATAGAATCAAAAATATTAATTATTCTTCTACCCTCAGGTCCCACTACTATGATACCTAACTCTATATTCTCTAATTTTATCTCTTTTTTTATTTCTATCAAATCTTTCACTTCATTTTCATTCAATGTTGTAAGTCTACTTAAATCAATAAGAAGTATTAAAGTTGAAGACTTGTTTAATAGCCCAATGAAATCCTTAAGTCCACTGATAAAGTTCTCCTTTTGAGATTTAAAAATACTGAATATATACTTGCCTTTTGTATAGTTATAAGCTCTTTCCATTAGCTTTATCACCTGCGTTTGGATATGGTTGCTTTTTTTTTGATTTAGCTCTACTCCATCCTCATATAGCCTAATGACATCGTTGTATATTTCATTGAAATCTGTAATAAAATTATCAATTTTATTTTTGTTTTTCAATCTACTAAATGCTTTTACAGCTTCATGGTGTAAAGGTGTTATTATGTAAATATCTTCCTTGCTTATATTAAATTCTTTAGACATACTAAATGCTATTTTATATAACTTCATAACTGCCTTAAGAATAATTATATACAAATTATTGTCATCATCAATAAAACTATAGTCCTTTTCTGCCACCTTACTTCTACTTAGA
Organism: Clostridium sp. DSM 17811; assembly: GCF_018861905.1. Lineage (GTDB taxonomy): Bacteria > Bacillota > Clostridia > Clostridiales > Clostridiaceae > Clostridium_AD > Clostridium_AD frigoriphilum. The sequence continues at coordinate 45,205 of NZ_JAHLDU010000005.1, read as the reverse complement.
TCCACTATGTTTATTTTTTCAATATAAAATAAAGCAAAATATGTATACAGTTCATTCTCGTCGATATCTGTGGATATAATAATTTCAAAAGTTTTTATATCATTATCACATGAACTTTCCAAAAAATAATTGTCACCAATACTTGAATATACAAGAGATCCAATATCCTGAGCACTATTTAATATCATTAGTATTACTGGGGATACCATAGGTATATCCTCTTCAAAAAAGAAGGTTATATAATACTTATTTTCTCCTTTAACTTTTTTACTTAAGTAAGAAGAAATAATTCCAGGCTCAGACTGCTTTATAATAGTCTTTTCTTCTACCTTCTTATTAACTCTTATAAAAACTTCAATCATTTCTTTAATTCTGATAGCATCACTTACAAGATTCTCCATAATTTCCTTAGATCCCTGATCTTTTTTATATAAAAGCATCTTTTTAACGGTATCCAAACCTTCAAAACATAGCGATACAATACTCTGATCAAAAATAATTGAGCCATTCCTTGCACAATCCAGCATATCTTCAACTTTATGCATAAGATTTCCAATCTTCTCATACCCTACCATATGAGAAGATCCTTTTATAGTATGTGCTATTCTGAACAACTCATTAACGTCAAGATCAGAGTATTCCATTTCGAGTCGTATTATACATTCTTCTGCCCTTTGCAGCATATCTTCCGTTTCTTCCATATATAACTGCATCATCTCATCCACTAAACTCACCCCCTAAAATTATTTAACTATTTGTATTATGGCCGTTCTCCATCTTTCCAGCTTTTGTACTGAATAATCAATGACACTTATGACATACTCTGTACTTTTTAAAGGCTCATTTATATAATCATTAGCTCCATACTCTAAAGAGCTTAGTATTTTATCCATAGTTGAATGCTCTGTCATCATTATAACCTGTGTCATTGGATCATATTTTTTTATTTCCCTTAAAAGTTGAAGTCCATCTATCTCTGGCATCGCAATATCTATTAATACAATATGGTACTTGTCACCCTTTATTTTTTCAAATGCCTCAGCGTCACTTTGGGTAGTTTCAACTTTATAACCTTCCTGCTCTAGCTGTTTTTTAAGTGTGACTAATACTTCGTCTTGTTCATCAACTATTAGAATCTTATATTTATACTTCATTAGAATCCTCCCTACAATAAATAGAAATCTTATACCTTAAGTTCTTTTCACTGCTTTTATTATTGCATCTGCTACCTTATAAGAGGGTAGCACTATTTCTGCACCGCCTCTTTCTATTGCTTCCCTTGGCATACCGAAAACCACTGCCGTAGATTCATCCTCAGCGATGGTAATGCCTCCTGCGCGTCGTATCTTTACCATAGCATCAGCTCCATCGTCCCCCATTCCTGTCATTAAAACACCGATTACATTTTTCCCACCATAAGCTTCAAGCACAGATTCCATAGTTACATTTACTGAGGGCATAAACATTGTTTTAGGATTACTTGGAAGTCTTAAGGTACCTTTCTCTCCCCTTACCACCAACTGATATCCTCCACGAGCAAGAAATCCTCTACCATTTTGGAGAACGTCACCTGCATCTGCTTCCTTGATTGGAATACGGCAAGCACCATCTAATCTTTTTGCAAAAGAAGCGGTAAAAGATGGAGGCATGTGTTGTATTATAATTACAGCGGCTTTCAGATCCTCTGGAAGCAACGGCAATACCTCCATGAGAGTTCCAGGCCCGCCTGTAGAAATGCCTATCACAACCACTTTTGACAGTCCCATAGTTTCTGAGATGTCTGGTTTCTTTACGGCTCCAAGTCTCCTTGAAGAAACACTGCTACTACGCCTTTGTATTCTATCTCTTATACTTTTCTTATTTACATTTTTATAAGCTAGCTTTATTTTTTGTATTATCTCCCTACCAACTATATGAATATTAGAAGATACAGTTCCTGAAGGTTTTGCAACATAATCAAAAGCACCAAGTTCTAACGCCTCAAAAGTAGTCATTGCACCTTCTTCTGTAAGAGAGCTCACCATTAAAATAGGCATTTGTGGGTAATCACTGAGTATATATTGCATGGAGGTCAACCCATCCATAACCGGCATATTGATATCCATGGTAACCACATCCGGATTCAATTCATGGACCTTTTCAATTGCATCCTGACCGTCTCTTGCAGTTCCCACCACGTCAAGACTTGGGTCAGTCATGATTATCTCTTTCAGTGCCCTTCTCATAAGAGCTGAGTCATCTACTATCAATACTTTTATTTTGTCGTTCACGCCCATCACCTCTTGTAATTATTATATAAATTAGGCATACACAAAGCATAAATTTTATTAATACTTTGTGTACACCCTCATTAATCATCACCTATATAGACGCATAAATTCAGCTAAAACTCAGCACCTTACTAATATCAAGAATTAAAATTATTCTTTTTCCACCTTCCAGCTTACCAACACCCTCTACATAGTCGCTGTCTATTCCACTGCTCAATATATCTGGCGGAGACTCTATAAGGTTTTTTTCAAACCTGAGAACTTCCAATACTGAATCTACCACAATTCCTGTTCTTTTCCCATTAAAATCAACTATGATAATCCTTGTAGCATCCGTTACCGGTTTTTGTGGAAAACTAAAGAGCTTTCTTAAATCCAGAGCAGGGATAACATTGCCTCTTAGATTTACAATCCCTTCTATAAAATATGGAGCCCTAGGTACCTTAGTAACTTCTGGCATCCTATTGATTTCCTGAACATTAGCTATCTTAACTCCATACTCTTCCACATCTATTTTGAAGGTAACCAATTGCTCTTCCTCAATCAACTGTGTAGTAATACCTCTCTCCTCATTACCTTGTTTATGAGTTCCATTTACACCACTAATTGCACTTAATTCGTCCTCTGATACTAATTTTGAAGGTTCAAGAATTAGTATCATTCGTTTACCATTATTTAGCTTTGCAATTCCTTTAAGCTGTTCCCCACTTTGGGATGAGAATTTCGGAGGTGGCTGAATAATATTTGTTGGTACCTTCAAAACTTCTGAGATCTTGTCCACCATAATTCCAGCACTGAAACTACCCATATCTATTACAAGTATTCTGGTATGGTCATCGATTTCCATTTGTTCCATTCCAAAATAAGTCCTTAAATTTATAATTGGAAGCAAATTATCTCGCAATGAAACTACTCCTTCTATATAGGCCTCACAATTTGGAATCTTTACAACTTGAGGTACACGTATAATTTCTTTTACTTTCATGATTCCAATAGCATATTCCTCTTTATCTAAGAGAAATGAAACTAGTTGCTCCACATCTATAGAGTCAGCACTAACGTTCTTTACTAAGGTACTGTTATTCTGAGAACTTTGGGCCTGATTTTTTTTCAGCTGTTTAACGGTACCATTGACATTTAAAGCTCTTACAACATCTAAAATCATTACAAGCCGCGTTCCATTATTAAGCTTCAAAACACCATTTAAATAGTCAGAATCCACATTTTTAACAATATGGGGTGGTTCTTCTATATTGTCAGTAGCTACTCTAATTACCTCAGATACCTTATCGACAAGCATTCCTGTAGCTTTACCCTCCACATCAATGACAAGGATCCTGCTGGTTTCATCTTTCGATTTTCTTTCTAAGTTAAACCTGGTTCTTCCATCTATAATAGGTAATACATTACCTCTCAAGTTGCAAGCACCTTCCAGATAGTTTGGTGCATTGGGTACCTTGGTGATATCAGGAACCCTTATAATTTCTTTAACATCCATTATATCAGCGCCAAACTCATCCTCTCCAAGTAGGAAGGTAACTAGCTGGCGCTCTGTAACGATAGCATTGTTTATACCAGTAGCCATAACTATTCCCTCCCTTCTTTACATATTTTGCAGTTCATCAGCTAAACCAGATATCTCTTCAATAGCCTCAGCCAATTCCTGCATTCCTTTTGACTGTTCAGAAGCTGCATTTGATGCCTGTTGTGCTGCACTACTTGCTTCCTGTGCTGCAGCTGCGATCTGATCTACACCTTTTTTTGCCTGCTCTAGAGCTATAAGAGACTCATCTGAACTCCTCTGAATTTCATTTGCTCCTGTAAGCATTTTTATCATATTATCTTCAATAATATTAAGATTATGTGTGGTTTTTTTTGCTTCCTCCACTTCTGCGAAGGAATTTTTACTAGAGAGGTCCGTATCCGCTGAAACCCTTTGAATTTGGTTTTGGATACCTCTTACAAGGTCTTTTATCTTGTCTGTATTTTCTGCTGATTCATTAGCAAGAGCTCTTATGTCAACTGCAACTACAGAGAAGCCTCTTCCGAATTCTCCTGCCCTTGCTGCTTCAATAGAACCATTTACTGCTAGCATATTTGTCTGTATAGTAACATTTACTATTGCATCCACAATTTTATCAATTCTTCTAGTGGTTTCTTCAAGACTTTTGATATTTTTGGCTGCAACCATTGAAATCTGTGCTGAGCTAGATATACCCGTGGTCATATTATCAAGTGCAATTTTATTGGTTTCTAACAGTTTTTGCAGCTCAGATATCTTATCTGCAGAGAAACCTGATCTTTCACTCATTTGCTTTGAAGCTACAGCAAGCTTTTCAGCAAGCACAGCAGCTTTATCCGTAAGGTCGCCCTGCTCCTGCGCTCCTGAGGATATTTGCTCCATAGCCTTTAATATCTCTGCTGAAGTAGAGTTCCCTTCCTCAACATTGGCTGATAACTCTTCAGAAGCTGCTGCCATAGATTCAGAAGACTTCTGAGCATCCGTAGAAGCCTTCAAATCCTCTGCCATTTGAGTCAAGTCTTCTGCACCAGCATTCAGTTCATTAAATGCCTTGTTCTGCATTTGAATTGACCTTTCAACTTCTTCTGCAGCACTGCCCTGTTGCTCTGCAGCTACTGCAATTTGTTCAGCAATATCCAAAAAATCCACTGCTCCCTTGTTTGCATCTACTGCATTCTGGGATACTTCTACTATTCCTTTCATGACTAAGACAACTTCTTCATTAATCTTAACAAGGTCTGCTGTAGTCTTCTTTGCATTTTCAACCTCATCATTTGCTACCTTACCTGCGTTCTCTATATCAACTACTACAACCTTCACATTGCTTTGAATCTCATTTACTAATTCTTTAATGTTTCTAGCTGACTTCTCTGATGTCTCTGCAAGATTTCTAACTTCATCTGCTACTACTGCAAAGCCTTTACCATGTTCACCAGCTCTTGCTGCTTCTATAGCTGCATTTAATGCTAAAAGATTGGTCTGGTCAGCAATTCTCACAACAGCTTGTACAATTTCACCAACTTCATTCGACTGTTTTTCCAGTTCACCAATAAGTTTTACTGATTCCATATTCGTCTCGGCAGATTCTTTGATACCCTTAATCATAAGTTCTATGTCCTTTGATGTGTTTTGTATTAGATCTTTTGCTATTTCCGCTCTTTCAAGGGAATCCTTTGCATTCTTATCAGCAATAACTGATGCTTTATCCACTTGATTAATTGCTGCTCTTGATTGCTCGGCTGCAGAAGCAGTTTCAGTGGCTCCGCTAGCAATCTGTTGCATTGTAGATCCTAGTTCTTCCGCTGCACTGCTTGCCTCTTCTATCCCTGACGCCATTTGCTCTGTTGCTACAGCAATTCTTTCTGCTAATTGCTGTTGTTTTGCCATAGTTCTTGCCCTCACCTTGTCCTGTGCCTGTCTTCTCGCAATTTCTCTCTTTCTCTCCATTTCATCCGTTGCAGGTGTCAACACACGTGCTGTTACCTTTTCTATTCTACTATTTGAAGGTTTTGCAAGTTTTTTTTCCATAATAATTTTGCCCCCTAAAATTTTAAATCGTTTTATTTAATGTCTTTTTCATGCTCTGGATAATAAATTATACAATCATATTCACGCCATCTATGATAGGCTCTCTTCATTATTTACTTTTTAAACTTATTCAGATTCTTTATCACCACTTCACTTTTGTATGGCTTAACCAAAAATCCTTTTGCTCCATTTAAAATGGCCTTCTGTACAAAAGCTTCCTGTCCCAGTGCTGAAATCATTATAACCACAGGAACATAGTCCATTTTTTTTATCTCCATCATACATTCAAGTCCGTCCATTATAGGCATTGTTATGTCAAGTGTAACTATATCCGGTCTCAGTTCTTGAATCTTTCTTAGTGCTACCTTTCCATTTTCAGCCTCACCTACGACCTCAAAATCATTACTTTGAAGCAATTGCTTGAGTTGCGCCCTTATAAATGCAGCATCATCTACAATTAATACTTTAGTCATATGTATTCCCCTTCCATGTTACACAAATCTACTCAAACTCTTATTTTTACTATGCTTCTACAATATGCTTAATACTTTCAAACTGCATTCACGAGATAGATCTACATACTTGTACCAAATTTGGTTATATTTAATAAAATTCAAAAACGTATGTAATTATAAAATAGTTTTAGTAATACACTACCTTCGCTCTTTATGTAGAACCTAGTGTCAACATCCTGTTAATATATGCTATCAGCTACTTAAATGTCACATTATAGTAAATTATATAACATAATTCGCTAATGTCAATAAAAAGTACTCACTCCGTTCGCACTGGTGACTGTCACAACTCTAAATATGTCAAAACATGTTATCCACGAACAAATCAAATGTGAGAAAGTGAAAATCTCACCTTCCCACTACCAAAAATCTAAATTTTTACGTTCTTTAAATGTATTGATGATTTTATCTATGTTTTGATCATTTAAGTTATTTTGATTCTTAGCCTTTCCAAAATCATTACTTGCATCAATAAATAATTCTACTCAAAAATCTCCAAAAAACAACAAAAACCCTTGAATTCAAGGGTTTTCCATTGTATCAATATTGTTGTTTTGTCTGGTGGAGGCGAACCGTACCTACCTATATCACTGTCCATTGAAAGAATGGAATTGTATAAATGCATTTAATATTGAGTATAATTGTGTAATTTTCAAATTCTATATAAACATCCCTCTAAACAACTGATGAGGAAAAATCCTAAAAAACAATTTATAATTAGATCTTCTGTACTCCAAGGGTTCCCCTATAATAAGAAACTACCTTTTATCATTAATAAGCTTAACATTATTTAATTCACCACTTATATCTCTTATATCAAATTCATCATCTTTCTTTAGCCCAATTACCGGAATATCTATATGAATAAGCAATCCTTCATCTACATCAAGTTTTCCTATAAACTCTTTAGGGAACTCTATATTAGTAGACATTATTTTTGCATCAATATCTTTAAATTTTAAATCTAATTCACTCTTTATTCCATTAACACAACTATCTGTTTTATTTACAAATACTCCAATTATAAGCATTGATCTTTTTATATGAGAATATATACCTTTTAACATTACAAAATTGATTGTTCCTTCAGAATATTCAAAATCAGCTGTGTTAAAGAATTTTTGTACTTCTTCAACTTCCTTTTTAATATCATTATCTTTTAACTGTCTTTCCTGTTCTTTAGCTATTTTTATTTTAACTGCCACTTTAATCACTTCCTAGTTTACCCAATTTTCAATATGCGTTGTAACAGAATTTATACATGACTCTACATTACCTATTATTCCTTTAGATTCATAAATTAAATTTTCATAATGTGTTCTTTTATTATTTATTTCATCTAAATTATCATCAATTATAGTCAACATCTTGCCATAACCATTTACAAGTAATTCCTCTGTTACATTCTTCTCATATCTAGTATTAAATACATTTCCTAGCCAACATTCATATGTTTCATTTGCAAAAGTACTTAATGACTTTTGTAAAGATTCCATATCTTCTTTCTTTTCTTTCATTTTTTTATATAAACTATCTAGAGCATCCGCTTTTTTTTGATTTGCTTCCATCATAGAGGCTTCTTCACTAAGATTTTTTTTATATGCCTCTACATCCATTTTCAAATCTTCTAACAACTTCAAACAGTTTCATCTCCCTGTCCAATTTCTTTCCAAATTCTTTTACTAAATACAATTACAACAGCTATTTCCGCTATTGTAGATAATATAAACATTAATAATGCATTATCGAGCAGAAATGTATTTTGCAAAAAATTTATTTCTGATTTTACTTTACCTGAATACATCGTGTACTGAATAGCAAAGCATATAATTTTTAAAAAACATAGTGCTCCTATCATAAATATTTTTAGTTTCTTACTTTCCAAAATATTGATACACCAATTAAAATAATTTTTCACTCCACCATTTAAACCAGTGTTTTCTGGAATTTTTCTTGCTATTTTTATAAGTATGAAGTAAATAAACATAGGTAAAGCATACCAAAAGTTATAGATGATAGTCATATTATATTCATAAGGATTTAAAAATCCAATTATTATAGAAATTAATATAGTTATAAAACATTGTATATTTAATTTAGTATATCTCCCTTTATTTGTATTCATTTCGCCATCCTTCTTATAATTTTCCCTTTGCCTATAAATGATATCAATAATAATACATTAAAAATCATTTCTACTATTAAACACACTACACTCATTTGATTTGGATTACTCCAAACTTGATAAGGTGCCATTACTTGATGATCAGAATATGCTAATATAAATGAGCCTAAACCTACAAATATTTTTAACAAGAAAAATATAACAGGTAAAATGTATGCTACGATACCTAATGGTTTAATTGTTGCTTTAAACACTTTGTTTTCACTATCTTTATTGGATTTATTTACTTTAACTAAACTATTAATATAAAAGAATAAGAATAACATAAAAAATAGCTCTATTACATTAAAGAATCCAAAAAAACCAACATAAGGATTCAATAATGTTGCACTAACTTCTATTATAGCAAATATCCACAATAGCTTACTAAGTTTTTCCATTTTAATCACTCTCCATTATTTTTAATCTTCCCAAGGCATATCTATTGTTGGTATTGGAATTGTAAGATCCACATCTACTCCCACTCCAAATGAACCGCCTAATTTAAAATGTACTGCATTTACATTTATTTCTCCAAAATCTAAAACTTTTGTATTTGATACATCAATATCTGCAGAAGCACTTATCCCTGCTTTACCTGTAACACCTAATCCCAGTAAAGATGTTTTGTTAGTAACTTTCACCTTTCCTCCAGCATATTCTTTACTATCCTCAGTGCCTGGAACATCTAAAATTGAAAATCCTAAACTACCAGAAGCTCCTGCAACTGCAGCTTTACCGCCAAGACCAATATCAAAGTCTCCATTACTAGCTTTATAATTAGCATTAGCATAACCCCCAGCAGAAAGAGCTGTTGCATTAACTTTAGCATAACCATTAAATTTATCTGTTCCTAACACAATTGAACCATTTGCATCTACTGCAGCCACTGATCCCTTTGCCCCAATACCCGCATAATTTTTAGATAATCCTGCTTTTCCTGCTAAGGATAAAGACAATAAAGATAGGCTTGCATTCTCTTTTGCATATTTAGTAAATTGCGCATTTTCATATCCATTCAATACAGAAGCAGTTAAATCTCCTGAAATTACTCCATTATTTCTACTCCTATTAGATTCTCCACCCAAACTTGAATATCCTGCAGAAATATAGGCATCTGTTGCCAGTCCTGCAGCCAATTGACCTTCTGAATTATATTTTGCATTTGAATGATAAAAATATGGATCTTCTTTTTTCATAACACTCAATTTATCATTACGCTCTTCCTTATACCACTTTTCATTTGATATTTTCTTTACCTTATCTGCTGATATTTTATTACCTTCATGATAATCATTAGATATATTTGTTAATTGATTTGTTAGTTGTTTAATCCTACCCATTAAATTATTAGCTTCTGATAAAGAAGTTGTATCAATCGTTGTAAGTTCATCGTAAATCTTACATAGTTCACTATCTATACTGCTGTATGTTCCTATTATATCAGCTGTATTTAAATTTTTAACATAAACATAACTAGAAGCTTCATTATTTAATGAAGCAATTTCTGTTGCCAATGATTGAAAGCTTTTATTTCTACTAGTTAAATTTCCCCCTACATCCTCTAACACATCTGTGTCTACAATGCCTTGCTGAGAAGCCTCTAAGGAAATATAATTACTTTTCATTTTTCCAAGAGTTGTTGAAACTTCTTCTACTATATTGATAAAAGCATTAATATAATTTATAGTAACTCCTGTCAAATATTCTTTATACGCATTAGCACTTTCACCTCTAAAATTATTAGTTTGTGTAAGTTCATATATATTCTTATAATGTTGATAAAAAGCATCTTGCATGGTTTTCTTATATTGATTAACTTCATTTAACATTTCAGTAACATTACTATTTATCAATCTTCTCATTCAAATCCCACCTTTAAGCTTTAAAAATACTATTAATATGTTATCTTATTTACCAAATGCGTCCGTTACCCTATCAAGAGTTGTTTTAGATGCCAGCTCCTCATCAAGTTTCATCCACGTAGCTTTAACTATCTCTAAACTATGTAAATCGACTTCTGTAATTTCTGCAAACTTTACTATAGCTGCATTTAATGCACCTAAACATTCTAAAAACATATCCATACTTTGAAGATGTATATTTCCTTTATCAATATCATATTTTAAAGCTTTAACTTCTCCATTTGTTTTTCTGCTATTATCTATCTCTTTCTGCAAATCTTCTGGTTTAATAATAATGCTACCCTCTGCCACAATCCTATCTCTCCTTTACATATAATAAATGTCCTTCGGTTATTTTTAGATTTCCTTTAATATATATGTTTTTCAACAATCTGCTGTCACATTTCTTCAAAACCTCAATGTATTCTGAAAAATCAATTCCTTTGGAATACAAATCAATACAATACTTATTAAATAAGTAAGGATTTCTATCCAACATATATGATAGCTTGTACACTAATATATCCTTAGCTTTTATTACACTTTCTTCATTAAGATAGTCAAAAATCTTTGTGCTATACTCCTCTAACTTTGAATTAAAATAAAGTAAACTATTATCAAACTCGTCTAATAACAACTTTCCTTTATCTTTAAACATGATTTCACTTAATATAGATAATAAGAGCTGCTTTTCTAATATTGTTACATCGTCATTAAAGAAATTAAAATTTATTCCTCCTATTGATACATTTTCTCTGGCAGTATCAAATATATGAACATCAGTTTGCAAATATTTATTTACAGCTTCTGCTGCAGGCCTAACATAAATATCCTTTATTTTAATGTTTTCTATAAATTTAAAAATTTTACTCTTATTCAACTCACTCAAATCACCATTAATAAAAAGAATGCTATTTTGAACAACTACAATATTTTCAATGAATTCTTTTAATTCCTGTACATTTATATCTAAAAAATTCTTTGTTAACTTTCTTAAAATAAAATTTTTATTAATATTCGAAAACTCCATCATATTGTAATAGGCTCTAAAGTTAATATTTTTATAATTATAAGAAAATTTGTCTTTAGCTATTTCTTTGGCTCTATTAAATACTCCTTCATTAACCTCATCTTCATATAAAGTTTTCAGAAGATCTATTGCATCATCATCCATCCTATTCTTTCTAGTCTTCATAGAAATGTATATAATACCAGTTTTTACATTACCTCTAATGTAAATTTTATACTTATCTTTCATAATTATATCTATATAATTAATAAACACTTCCCCACTAGCCTGATTAATTTTTTTTATTTCATTTTGTGGCAATACTAATACTTCATTTGTAGAAAATCCAAATTTTATTCCAATTGTAAAATAAATTTCATCTTCTTCATATAAATGTTGATTAAATTGAATTGTCAATTTATTTATTATATTCGACTTCACATTTTCACATCCTTCCACAGAAGCAATATTAAAACCTTTTCTTAATGACTGTTTGCAATTCATAATAAGAAACTCTAAATTCGTGCTTTTTTTACAATTTTACTCATCTTTCTTAACATTATACCACATCATTTCTACATATTGTAAACATAATAAACAGATATTAGTAGATTAATGTATTAATATAGTCCAATTTTTTTTAATAATATTGTAAATTTAAATACATACTTGTATAATCAAAATAGCTAAACAAAAAATATAAAATTTTTTTTAATGGCATTTATACAAAAGGGGGTACTATTACATGAAAAAACCACTTAAAATAATATTAATTGTTGTAGGTGTTCTATTAATATTAGGAATAGTAGGAGCTACAATTACTATTACTGCAATGAATTCCGCATCAAATTCTAGTGAATATAAAATTGGGAATAACACCATCCCATCTATTAAAGCTGTACTTGGCAAGAGGTCGGTTAATGGAGTATCGACTGAAACATCTAATAACATTACTAAAAAAGTTTATACATATTCAAAGATACAAGATGTTAATGGAGATTTAGTAAAATACATAAAATATTTGACACAAAATAATGGATTTTTAGCTATGACAGACTTCGATTTAAATACTCCATCTGGTACATTACAACTCGGAAAAAATTCTTCTGAAAGTGGTAAAGTAATCATACTAGATATTCAATGGGATATGGGAACTTATTCAATAGCGTTAAGGTCAGGTAGTGGTTCGATTAATAAAAAGTAAAATTTTTATAGCCTTGCTTTATTCTAATATATTTTCTTTAAACCTATGACCATATTTGCTTTTTAAATTCTAGTACAAGATGTACATACTGGCATCACAAATCTATTTCTAACAAAAAACTACTAAAAAGGCTTCAGCAAAATAGCTAGAGCCTTTAATATTGGCTGATAGATTTGGATTGGAACCCTAGAAAGGCTATAATACGTTCGTCTGTTTTCAAGTCAGCTGAATATAAATATAGAATTGCCACCCTCTCTAACTTAACTTTTAGGCTCTCATCACAGTAATCCAAATAAATTAACATTCCCTCTACTTAACCCCTACTGACCAGGTTTAAGTTTTAGTAGCTTCATATTTTCCGTTTCCAGGTCAAAGCTTTCCCAAACTCGGTTCACCGCTGTCGTCGCCCTATCCTAAGTCATGGTCATCAAATATAAGACGTAGCATACTAAGCTGCTAGTGCGTTTATCACACTTTTAACATCTCCCCCTGAAATGGACTCTGCATAATCATAATTTTTCTTATACCTTTTCCACAATCCTTGCATAACACTAGCCGTCTCAATTTCAGTGATAATAAGACTTTTGTTTTGAAATAAAGGCAATGTCCCACGTTTTATAGCTGTAGCATTTAAAGCTTCTGCTAGTAACTTATAATTAATATTATCCGCCTGTAGTTTTGTCAAAATATAAACATCATAAAAATCTCTCATTCTAGTATTCGTCGTTCCTCTAGAGATTATTGTTTCAAGCTTTTCAGCAAGCACCGTCTCAAGATTATATGCCAAAATTTGAATTGTTCTCTCTTCAAACATTAAATCAAATTTGTATTCAACTTCACGAGGAGTCATAGTGTCACCTGTAGTAATATCTATCTTGAGATTTTGTTTAACCTCATCAAAATTAGTATCAAGACTAACTCTAAATCCTGCATAATCTGCTTCATCCCGTATCTCATCTATTTTTTTATTATCATTGTAACGCTGTCATTAATATTAACGTCTAATATCTCATTAAACATTATCTTTATGGTTTCTTTTGAAACAGGAACACCTTTAATTGTGTAGCTGTATTCACAGTAGCACCTCCATGTAACTTCTTAAAATTTTTGATGCTCTGAAAATCTCAGCATATCTCATAAGCTGAGGTAAGTTTTTATCTCTTCGTTTAGTGTATCTTTTGATTGCATTCGTTACAATTTCAATATCCAGCCCATTACGATTTCTAATAATATCACAAATAGTCCTTTCCATATTATAGCATTTAATTGTTCTTCCAAAAACAGTTCTACATGATGTTAGTCCCAACTCATAGAGTTCTTTTTTAATGGAATATACTTTTATACCAATAGCCTGAATATTGCGAGAGTTATACCCAGCTGGGACAGTTACTGAATAGTGAATAGGATCCCTGTCTGTAAGGTCGTACAGAAACAATGCAGTATCATGAGAAAAAACTGTAGAAGCATATTTTGCTTGCAAGCGATACATTTCATCATCAAAGCTATCTTTTTTAATATATACACCTCGTTCTAATCGTTCTAATATACCATTTTTTATAAGCTGTGTAATATACACTCTTGGAATTCTCGCCTCGGTCACATGCTTAGTTAGAATAATTCCATTATGTTCATTAATTAAAGTATTTAGCTTTTCAATATAATTCATTTTAACACCCACTTTTACATTCATGCTTGTTTCGCACGTTATAATTGCATATTTGTAATACTTATTATTATCTAAAATCTCATCGACTCTTACTTTAGCTTCATCAATTTATTAAGTTTCGTATTTTCTACTCAAACTCCATTATATAGGGTAATTACTTGTTCGAGTCAGGTGGATAAATGTATAATAATTACGCTCTTTAGGTCATATTTTGGCTCTCGTCTCTCAATTCTAACTAAATTTAAGCATAAGAAAACCCACAACTAATTAATTAGTTGTGGGTTTTCTATCTAATAACTATGATTTTGATACAATTTAGCGACTTTTTCATTGAAGGTGGTGATTTTAATATCGCTAAATTGTATAGGATTTCTGCTAAAAAGTGCACACATCTATTCTGATATGTTACCATAAAAAAGCCTAAAACAGATTTTACTCTATCTTAGGCTTTTTACAGGCTTATTTCATTATTTAAATTGTGCTTAAAAATCTGTGACTCTGTTGAATTCCGAATTATCCTTAAAAATAATAACATCATTTACTTTGACTCAACAACATTGTAGGCACAAGCACTCCAACTCTCCTTAACGCAAAACAGACGGATCATCCACTATAATAGAACAATTTTAAAATTCAACCCATTATAGCTTAACTTAAATATTGGTTTCCATTTCTATATGTATATTAGATGGTAATTTATTATAAACTACGTAATACTATAGTCCTATAGATGGTAATATTAACATTATCATCACTACAGTTGGAATAAAGTATTTTAAGAATATCTTTCTACTTTTCCATTGTGTATATTTTTTAACCTTGCCTTTAGTTTCCGAATATTCTTCCTTTTTATCGTCACTAATATGTTCTTTTTTTAGACAATCTAATTTATACATATAATAGTCTATTTCTTCATGATTTTCTATGCTTGCTAAAATTGCTTCATACTCTTTATATAATTTTTTACACATTTCTTCTGTTATATCTAATTTATTATACTCTAACATTATACTTATTTTATTTCTTAACTTATCTAAACCTTTAAATGTTTCTTCCATTTTATATGCTCTTTCTTGAAGATTCTGTTCAGATGTATAAAACATAAAGTAAGTTAATACTATTGAAAACATAAGTACTATATTTGATGCAGGTATTTGGGAGTTTTTCGTCTGCATTCCAATAGTAAGTATCGATCCTCCCGTTACTAATACAGAATAATATATATTTAACCTTTTATATTCAGTATTTTTGTCCCTTAGTCTATTAGTAGCAATTATTCTAGTTCTATAAGTTATTTCTACCCTTCTTTTAAGCTCATCCAATAGATTTACTGTTTGTTCAACATCTATTTTTTTAATTGCTTTTTCTAACTCTAAGCAGCACTCCTTATTACAAAAATCTATTTCCATTTATTACACCCCTAATATATTTCAAATAATATCCTTTTGTATTACAAGTAGCTATAATCCTAAGATTAAGAATTTTAAGCAAAACTTGGATTCAGTAAGGCAAAAATTAATTGCACTATACATATTTAACGTAACTTATATAATATTTACACTTTTCCTAGTCAATACAGGTATGTTTTTATAACCATAAACCTAGTAATTAAAAAAGGACTGAATTACCAGTCCCTTAAGACTTAGCTATTTACTTTTGCACCCTTTGTACGGTTACATTTCCAACAAAGTGTTTGCAAATTTTCTTCTGTAGACATACCGCCTTTGGAAATTGGCATTATATGGTCAATCTCTAGCAATAGATTTCTTTCATCATTTGTAGATAACTCACATTTTTGACAAGTGTAATTATCCCTTTGTTTTATCTTTTCTCTTAACTTTGAAGTCATTAATGCTCTTTGTCCTGCTGCACTTTTTTTAAATTTAACAATCCCTGAAAAATATTCTACAAAATTATTTAGATTATTTATATCTAATTTAATATCACAATTAGTGGATTTATTTCCACCAGGACTTACATATCTGAATGTGTAAACTGGAAAATATAATGTACTAAAATCAATTACTTTAAAGCCTAACTTTAGCATAAACTTCTTCATGTTAATCGTTCTAATAAGAAATGGAACATCATTTTTAATAGATTCTTTAATCTTTTCAAGTTCATTACTAAGTAATTGTTTTCCCTCTTCGGCAGCAGCAAAATTATTTAAGACATTTTCAAAATTTTCCAGTGATTCTTCATCTGATTTTATATTAAAATACTTGCATAAATATTTAAAAGGTTGTATTTCAGCATTTTTACATACGGATGCAGAACATTCATGAATATATTCTGATTTTTTTGCTTTTAATTGTTCTTTTCTTTTAAAATTATACCTACTCGCATCATTTAATTGTGCAGTCCCATAGTTAATTTTTCTAACCTCTGAATAAGTTTCTTTGAGTTCCTCAATATGCTCATTTAACTCATTACAACTTACGATATAATTATTCAAACTTCTTTTTAATTTGTCAAAACTTTCCCCCTTATAATAAGCATATTCATAGATTTTCCAAGCTATAAATAAAGTTAAAATTATACCAAACATCATTTTTTACCGCCTGCCTTTATTTTATTACATACTCCGCTATTATATCATCATTTTCATAAAAAATAAATTTACAAATTAAACTATTATTTCTAATTTCGGATAAACTTTAGTTCCTTAATAAATAAGGATTCTAAAATCAATATTTATTTAAAACAGAGCCTTTTAAAAAATTATACAACAATTACCTTTAACTTATGATACGGTTCACCTCTCATTATTCCAATACAAATAAATTAGGACGTGAAAAAACCCTCAACTAAAATTAATTAGTCGAGGGTTTCACTGGTGGAGGCGAGGGGTGTCGAACCCCTGTCCGAAGGCAGCAACACCTAGGCATCTACGAGCGTAGTCAATAATTTAACATTCCCTCTACCTAACCCCTACTGACCAGGTTTAAGTTTTAGTAGCTTCATATTTTCCGTTTCCAGGTCAAAGCTTTCCCAGACTCGGTTCACCGCTGTCGTCGCCCTATCCTAAGTCGCGGTCATCTAAGGTAAGACGTAGCAGTCTAAGCTGCTAGTTGTAAATTATCGTTTGCGTTTAAATTGTTCCAATAGTTTTTTAATGCGGGTCCATAGGTTCCCTCAGCTCGCTTCCTCGACACAACGTACCCCCGTCGAAACCAAGTACGCCCCCAAAGATGTGAAAAGATTAAATTTAAATCTTTTGCACTGTAATAATATAAAATCATTATTACATATATAACGCAAATCTATATTTTCTAATTATTTGTAACTCATATATCAATTAGATAGTAACCTTAAGTTCTTTACTATGTTACTGACTATAGTCCTAATAATACACCATATTATATTCTTTATCAAGTGCTAATATCATGGAATCTAAGTACATTATTAGAATTTATCTCATTCTTTCTTTTATCTGTCTATCCATATCTCTCTTAGCATCTTTTTCTAGCATTGCATCTCTCTTATCATAATCCTTCTTACCACGAACAACACCAAGATTAACTTTTACCTTAGTATCTTTAAGATAAAGAGATAATGGAACTAGTGTATAACCTTTTTGAGCCGTGAATAACCCTAGTTTAAGTATTTGTTCTTTATGAAGCAATAACCTTCTGGGTCTCAATGGATCAACATTAAACTGATTTCCATTCTCATAATGGCCTATATGCATGTTTTTAACGAATACTTCTCCATTTATAACATCTGCAAAACTATCTTTTAAGTTTGCTTTACCAGCTCTAATGGATTTCACTTCTGTACCAACAAGCTCTATACCAGCTTCCATTGCTTCCTCTACAAAATAATCATGTCTTGCTTTTTTATTTTGTGCGAGCGTCTTGTTTTCTGTCTTCTTTATCATAACTTCACCTACTTTATTCTTATTAATATAGCGTAAGAATTTTTTATATTATTATGTTTAATAAGTATCATTATACTATATATTGTGTCTTATTTCAAGAATATGCAGAGTGTTTTAACAAAATAATCCATATATAATCTATAAGAGAGAAAATTTTTCCTCTCTTATATTTTTTATTCTTCTATCGAGATTATTTTAATAATCTACTCTTCTTCCTTTGTTGAATCATCCTTTATAAGTTCATTTAATTGACTAACTGAATAATCATCTGAGCCTTCTTCATGCTCATCCTCGTCTTTAATTATATCGAAATAAACCTCATGAGAAGTTAGATCAACTTTACTAACTATGATTCTTACCTCTTCTCCTAATTTGTACATTTTCTTAGTTCTCTCTCCAATAAGGGTTAAGTGTCTTTCATCAAAGACATAATAATCATCATCTAAGGTAGTCATATGAACTAAACCTTCTACAGTATTAGGGAGTTCAACAAATAATCCAAAATTAGTTACTGATGAAATAATACCATCAAATTCTTGACCAACTCTCTCATTCATGTATTCTGCTTTCTTTAAGTCATCAACGTCTCTCTCAGCTTCCATGGCTACTCTTTCCATATCTGATGATTGTTTAGCAGCAATTTCGACTTCCTTTTTTAATCTTTCTATTCTTGCATCACTCAACCCTCCATTTAGAACCTCTTTAATTATCCTATGGATCATTAAATCTGGATATCTTCTAATTGGTGATGTGAAGTGACAATAATACTTAGCAGCTAAACCAAAATGACCACTACATTCTGATGAATATTTTGCTTTCATCATAGAACGGAGAAGAAGTGTGCTTACTACCATTTCTTCTTTCTGCCCTTTAACCTTTCCTAATATATCCTGAAGCATTCTAGGATGAACTTCCTTACCCCACTTTACAGCGTATCCTAAATTATGTGCAAATTCACTAAAACGCATTAGTTTTTCTTCATCTGGATCCTCATGAATTCTATATACAAATGGTACGTTTAGCCAGAAAAAATGTTCAGCTATAGTTTCATTAGCCGCTAACATAAATTCTTCTATTACTCTATTTGCAATACCTCTTTCATAAGGTACGATATCTATAGGTTTTCCATTTTCATTTAATATTATTTTACACTCAGTAAAATCAAAATCTATAGCGCCCCTATTCATTCTGTTTTTGTTAAGAATGGCACATAACTCTTCCATATGTTTAAAGTCTTCATATAAATAGTCATATCTTTTAATTACTTCTTCGTCCTTATCAGTAAGTATTTTCGTAACGTCAGTATAAGTCATTCTCTCATTAGTTTTTATAATACTTTCAACTATTTCATGATCTACATGTTTTCCGTTTTTATCTATCTCCATAAAACAAGTAAGTGCTAACCTATCAACTTTAGGGTTTAAACTACAAACTCCATTTGATAATTTTTTAGGAAGCATTGGTATAACCCTATCAATTAAGTATACTGAAGTTGCTCTTTTCAAAGCTTCTTTGTCTAAAGGATTTTTGTCCTTAACAAAGTTCGAAACATCCGCTATATGAACTCCTAAACGATAGTTACCATTTTCTAGTAGCTCAATAGATACAGCGTCATCTAGGTCTTTAGCATCCTCACCATCTATAGTTACCATACGTAGGTCCCTTAAATCTTTTCTTCTTGTATATTCTTCTTTTGGAATTTCATCAGATATGTTTTCTGTATAAGCTTCAACAGCTTCTGGAAATTCCTCTGGTAGTTTATGTTTCTTAATTATAGATAATATATCAATACCTGCGTCACCTTTGTTACCAAGGATTTCGATAATTTTCCCCTCAGGGTTTCTTTTTTGTTCTGGCCACTGAGTTATTTCAGCTATTACTATTTGACCTGTTTTTGCACCAAGTCTTTCCGATTTAGGAATAAATATATCTTGAGCAATTCTCTTATCATCAGCTACTACAAAACCAAAATTGCTACTATCCTGATAAGTTCCTATTATCGTCTTATTAGATCTTTCTATTACTTTTGCAATTTCGCCTTCGCATTTCTTCCCATTATTTTCCTCTTTTAAAACTTTTGCAAGAACCTTGTCGCCATTCATTGCTCCGTTTACATTATCTGCTGGAATAAATACATCTGGTCTTTCTGTTTCTGGTATTACAAATCCAAACCCTCTTTGATGACCTTGAAATTTACCAACTACAAGACCCATCTTCTCTGGTATTCCATAATATTCAGCTTTTGATCTAACTACATCACCAGCCTTCTCCATTTCAGATAATAAAGCTGCAAAGCCTTTAATATCTTTCTTTTTTATATCAAATATTCTAGATAGTTCTGCTGTATTCATAGGTTTGTATGCTTGCTCTGTCATAAGACTTATTAAAGTTTCTTTTATATCCATTAGGTTTCCTCCTATTTAATTTCTGCATGTTTTGATTTTTATACCGACTTAATTTTTATATCAACATAATTTTTATACTAATGTATTTACAAATCATTCTAAAAATTATTATTATCGTTCCGGTTTTTAATGTTATAGTGCTAATTTATTCATATATTTCTATAATTGCTCACTTTATTATAATCTAAAAAACACATCTAGTATATACTATGTGGTTATATACTTCCCTAATCTTCATAAAAAATGCCCCCATTAAATAGTTATATTTAATGCGGGTGTTTTGCTTAAACATATTATATTAAAATTTCTTCACAAAATTGACTTTTTTTCATAAAATAAAACAGCCCTTGGGGTTGGGCTGTTTTATAACAAATAAAAAGGGGGCTATTTATCTTTCTATTTATCTTTACTTCTTAATTATATTAAATTTCGCCAATGTTTGCAAGTGTTTTCCACAAATTTCATTATAAATAATTTGTAAAACATATAAATTCAATTCATAATTTGTTCATTTTTGTCATATGTTATACTATTTCCAATTAAGTTATATCTGTTTTAATAGATTTATCTCATCTTCCGACAATTCTCTACATTGACCTTCAACTAAATCTTCATCTAATTTTAACGGTCCAAAACTAACTCTTCTTAAAAACATAACATTTTTATTTACACTCTCAAACATTCTTTTCACCTGATGAAATTTACCTTCTTGAATAGTAACCATTACCTCTGATCCATTTTCATTTGCAGTTAACACCTCTAGTTCTGCTGGCATACATTTATATCCGTCGTCTATTACAACGCCTTTCTTAAAGGTATTTATGTCACTTGCATCTATAAATTTATTTATTTCTGCATAATATACTTTATCTACATGGTTTTTAGGTGCAATTAATTTATGATTTAATTCACCATCATTAGTAATTAGAAGTAATCCTACTGTATCTTTATCAAGTCTTCCTATAGGAAATGGTTTAAACGCACGGTACTGCTCATCAATTAAATCAATTACAGTCTCGTCATTTCTATCTACAGTTGCTGAAACCACCCCTGATGGTTTATTCATAACTAAATATATGTATTTTCTATAGTTAATTTCATCACCTGATACCTTTATTACAGCCTTCTCTGGATCTACTTTCATAGCACTGTCAGTTGCTATTACTCCATCAACCTCCACCTTTTTTTTCTTAAGTAATGCCTTTACTTCCTTTCTTGTTCCATGACCTAAGTTTGACAATATCTTATCTATTCTGTCCATTATCATTCATCTCCTCAACTAGTTCTTTATATTTTAGTTAAACCATCTCCTAGGTCGCTGTTAATCATCTCCTGTGGAGCTGTATAATTAGTATAAAGTATTTTAATTATAAAAAAACAGCTTTAAAAGCTGTTTTAAATTTATTCTTTAACTTCAATCTCTATTATATCATAATCTTCATACGAAATACTCTTATAGAAGCTTTTTGACAATACTAACATTTTGTATATCCCCTTATGGAAAGGTATAAAGCTATAGTCATCTTTTTTGCTAAATTTTTGTACTAAGCACCAGTTTCCTTTTTTCATAAGATAAAACTCATATACAACATCCTTGCCACCCATACTTTGAGATTTAAATGTTATGGTCTCATTAACCGTTAAATTTTCATTATCATATAAAATCTTTGTATCTGTTATAGGCAAAGTCTTATGCACTTCTATTTTAACCTCTTTTCTACTATCATACGCTCTTGTACTCAATTTATTTTTTACAAGTATTTCTATTGCATAACTTCCACTACATTTTGGTTTAAGTTCATAATTTTTATATTTTATAAAACTTGTTTGTTCAACTACTTTATCATCTATTTTTAAAACATAATTTATAAGTGTATCACTTGTATTTTCACATATTACTTGCACAGGAATAATATCGCAAGACATATAATATTTATTTTTATCCATTAGAACATAATCTATTTTAGCTGGAATACATTCTAATGCTTTAATATATACACTTTTGCTTGTATCAAATTCACTCTTTGAATATTTATCTTTTACCCTTACCTCGAGTTTAAAATTTCCACTTTCCTCTGGAGTAAAATCTACAAAATCATTTATACCAAATTCTATCTTTTCTGTCTCTTTCTCATCCTTAAAAACTACAAAACTGTATCTTAAAGAGTCCCCTCCTGTTGCTTTAACTGTTAAATGAATTCGCTCACCAATTAGTACAGTATCGTTCTTGTTTATTATTATATCATCGATCTTCACAGCTTCTTTCCCTATTTCTTCATATGGATCTACATTATAAAAAATTAATGCTCTATCATCAAATTCCTTAAGAGAAAACATATCCTTAGCCATACATAATAACTTATAATTGCCCCTATTAGTTTCAACATATCTAACTAATTTCTTAGTTGAATAATCTTGTATACAACTTCTATTTCCCTTAAGATCGATTTTTACAAATTTATATAAAACCCTCCTATTATCCTCATACTTTGCCTCCACCTCAAAAACTATTTCCGTTCCTTCTAATATGCTCTCAGTTAAACATTTAAAGTTCATAATTTCTAAAGCTTGTATAGCTTGTACATTAAATCGTATCTTCATTGAATCATCAAACATATTCTTAGAATTTATATTCTTGCATTCTACCAAGAACTCTTTTTCTCCAGAGTATTTGGAAGTCCATGTCATTATATTTTCTGGTGAATAATCCGCTAGAAGTTGCCAATCATCCCTTTCATGTACCCAGTATCTATACATAATAGGTACATTAATTGTATCTACTGTTAAGGTGATTTTTTCTCCTACCATTATTTCCATCTTGTCTATGTAAATATCCTTAATTAGCTTCTCATATACCTCTCCAACTAGGTAGTCTGTCCTTGACATAAAATCAAAGGGTTTATTACTTTCTTTTCTTTTAGCTTGTACCATTATAGAGTACTTCCCATCCACCTCTGGCTTCCAAATAGCAACACTTGTCCCACTTGATTTCTTTAAAGTATTCCAGGTTCCATTAAGGCCTACAAGAAATTTATAGTCTAAATTATTCTCTAATTCATTTTCAACACTGATTTCAATCCCTTTATATTCTTGCTTGGCATCATCTAAACTAAACAATATATTCATTTCATTCATTTAAATTTACCCACCTTTATAAATATGCATTTACTACAAGTTATTCTTCTAAAATTAATCTCTATAATAAATATTATACTATATTTCCATTATTTGTAACATAGCGTATTCCATTTTTTTTCTCTTATTTATAGACATAAACATCAATTAATAATTGATGTTTTATAATTTTCATAGTTTTTATTGTTAATATTTGTCATTTTAAAAGTGACAAAAAAATAGCCAGTAACTTCCGCTACTAGCTATTTCCTATATTTTAAATTTCACGAACAAATTACCTAATGTTATTGATTAGCTTTCAAAATAAGTTTAATTAAATTGTTATAAAGCTTATCATCATCTTCACTTGTTCGTTTTTTAGGACCGAAGGTTTTACCACCACTCCGTCTTAATTTACCAGACAAGTGCCTCTCAAACAATAATTTATCAATATTGTTATCATCATATATATGTCCCTTAGGCCCAATAGCATATGAGCCTTTAGCTAAAACCATAGCAGCTACTCCAAAATCTTGAGTAATTACTATATCCTTTGACTTTGCCTCATTAGCTACTTTCATATCAACAGTTTGAAACCCACTATCTACATATCTTATTGAGGCGTAATCACTACTAAGTACATGATTAATATCACAAAACATAATAAGCTCTATAGAGCTATCCTTAGCTGCCTTTTCTATTAACTGTTTACCGGGGCATCCATCTGCATCTACAATAATTCTCATATAATTTGTCTCATTTTTTAAAGTCTTTTTTCAAGTTCTGCTTTAATATCTTCATATCCTGCTTTTCCAAGAAGAGCAAACATATTTTTCTTGTATGCTTCAACTCCTGGTTGATCAAAAGGATTCACGCCTGATAAATATCCGCTTATCGCCAAAGCCTTTTCAAAAAAGTAAACCATATGTCCAAAATTATATGCACTTAACGCTGGCACGTTTAAAATAATATTAGGTACATCTCCATCATTATGAGCAAGTACTGTTCCCTCAAAAGCTTTTTTATTAACAAAGTCCATAGTTTTACCTGCTAGAAAGTTTAATCCATCTAAATCTCCGCTTTCCTTATTTACTACAACTTCTCTTCTTGGCTTTTCAACATTTATAACTGTTTCAAATATGTTTCTTACGCCTTCTTGAATATATTGTCCCATAGAATGTAGATCTGTAGAAAAATTAACGGATGCTGGGAATATTCCTTTTTGATCTTTTCCTTCACTTTCACCACAAAGTTGTTTCCACCACTCACCGAAGTATTGAAGTGCTGGCTCATAGTTTACTAAAATTTCTGTAACTTTGCCTTTTCTATATAATGCATTTCTAGCTGCTGCATATTTATAACAATCATTTTTGTTTATATCGTCGTCGTTATATATTTCTCTTGCATCTGCTGCACCCTTCATCATCTCATCAATATTAATTCCTGCTGCTGCTATTGGTAAAAGACCTACTGCTGTTAGTACTGAGAATCTTCCTCCTATATCATCTGGAATTACAAAAGTTTCATACCCTGCTACATCTGCTGATTTTTTTAGGGCTCCACGAGCCTTATCAGTAGTCGCAAAAATTCTTTCTTTTGCTCCTTCTTTTCCGTATTTTTTCTCTAATAACTCTTTGAATATTCTAAAAGCAATAGCTGGCTCTGTTGTAGTTCCAGATTTTGATATTATATTTACAGAAAAATCTTTTCCTTCTATAACATCAATTAAATCTGCCATATATGTAGAACTTATATTATTTCCAGCAAAATATATTGCAGGAGATTTTCTTTTATCACTTGATAAACTATTATGAAAGCTATGGCATAATGTTTCTATAGCTGCTCTAGCTCCTAGATATGATCCACCTATTCCAATTACTATTAGAATTTCAGAATTACCTTTTATTTTTTCTGCTGCTTTTTTTATTCTTGCAAATTCAGCTTTGTCATAATTTACAGGAAGGTCTATCCATCCTAAAAAATCACTTCCTGCACCTGTTTTTTCTGTTAACATTTTGTGTGCAGTAGACACCATTGGTTGAAGATAAGATATTTCATGTTCATTTAAATATGGAACTGTTTTGCTTAGATCTAAAGATAAAACTTTTTCCATTAATATTCCTCCTTATTTATATCTGATGCAAAATAATTATTAATTGATTTACTCCTCGCATTTACCTATTTTAGATATAAATACAAGCTATCTTTCATTATATCATTTTGTAAAACAACATAAAATAATTTTAGTTTATTCAAGGATATAAATCAAGTTTTTAAATAAAATTTAGTATTTTTAACAAAATATGTTTTATAAAATTAAATATATTAAGTACCTACTTGTGTTAGGCCGCATATATTGAATTATATTAATATATGAGGTGTGATTTTTTGATTATTCATGTTGTTAAAAATGGAGAAAGCTTATATGGTATTTCGAAATTATATGGAGTTCCATACAATAAAATTGCTGATGATAATGAACTTACAAACCCAAATGAACTTGTGGTAGGACAAACACTTGTAATATTACAAGGTACTCGTAAACACAGAATTCTTCCTGGTCAATCTCTTTATAGCATAGCTAAAGCCTATGGCACAACTATTGCAGATTTATATGCTTCAAATCCTATCCTTAATAGTTCTATTATAATTTACCCTGGTCAGATTATTAATATACCACCATCAACACAAAAATTAGGTTCTATCGAAGTTAATGCTTATGCTCTTCCCGGTACAGATATGGATGTTCTTGAAAAAACTCTTCCAAACCTAACATACCTAAGTATATTTAGTTACCAAGTACAACCTAACGGAACGCTAAAAGGCATAAATGACGTTCCTTTAATTGAGGCTGCTAGAAAAGCTAAGGTAGCTCCTATGATGGTTATTACAAATCTAAAAGAAGGTGGTGGATTTGATAGTAACCTTGCTCATACCATACTCACAAATAAAACCGTACAAAATGAATTGTTTAATAACATAATGGCTACATTAAAGGATAAAAATTATTATGGATTAGATATAGATTTAGAATACATCTTCCCAAAAGATAGAGAAAACTACAACACCTTTCTACGAAGAGCTGTAACTACCCTAAGGCCCTTAGGCTATCCGGTTACTACAGCCCTAGCACCTAAACCATCTGGTGATATAAAAGGCTTACTGTATGAAGCTCACGATTACCCTGTTCATGGAGCTCTCGCAAACCATGTTATACTGATGACTTACGAATGGGGATACACTGCCGGTCCACCACTTGCAGTTTCTCCAATTAACGAAGTAAAAAAAATTCTTGATTATGCTGTAACCGTAATTCCAAGTAAAAAGATTTTTATGGGAATACCTAATTATGGTTATGATTGGACACTACCGTATGTAAAAGGCACTAAAGCTACTGCACTTGGCAATGTGGAAGCGGTAGATCTTGCAAGGAAAGTATTTGCATCTATTAAATATGACTATACTTCCCAGGCTCCATTTTTTAATTACTACGACGCTAACAAAAAAGAACATGTAGTTTGGTTTGAAGATGCCAGAAGTATGAATGCTAAGCTTAAGACCGCTGCGAAATACAATCTAGGTGGGGTAAGTTATTGGACAATCGGAAAATATTTTCCTCAAGCGTGGTTAGTTCAAAACTCACTGTTCAACATTAAGAAATTACTCTAACAACATAAAAAGGTATGATAAATTATCAATTTATCATACCTTTTTATGTAAAAATTATTTTAAATAACTTTTTCAGCTAACAAATCTAAATCTCTAAAACGTTGTTTTAAATTCATCTTAAAATTATCATCTATATTAATTATATCTTCTTTTTTATAATATTTAATTTTTTCTAAAACTTTACTTTGATTTATATATTTATATATAGCCATACTTAACTTAACACTTTTTATATTATTCATATATACCATCCTCCGAAAAAATAATTCTTACATGAAATCTATCTTATACACTTATTATACACTAAATTACATCAAACGACAAATTATTTGACATTTTTTTAAATTTTATTTATATATTCGACATTATTCAAAAAAATTAGTATATACTCATTTATATTAATATAGTTAAGTTAAGTTTAATATAAAAACAGATGAGAATAATTTATTCTCATCTGTTTTATTAGAAATTGTTAAATAATTTATATTACAAACAAAACAACGTAGTATATAGCCATCATAATAAGTCCTAACGGAACCCCCAATTTAATCCATTCGCTACTTGTAATTTTTAATTTACCAGCAGAAATAATATTAGGTATATTACCTGGAATCATCATTCCTCCACTAATAAGCAATCCAAGAAGCACAGCTTCAACTTGTACTTGTGACATTTTAACACTTATTTCTGCAGCTGCAAGTGTTGCATTATCTAATACTGCTGAAGACATATTAACCCAATATAAATAATGATAATCTAGAGTTATTATATATTTATCAATTATTGGTCTAAATCCTTCTCCAAGTAACTCTAATGCTATTATGAATAAGAAAATTTTAATTGCTCTTATAAAAATCAATTTATTTGTTTCATCTTCAAGTTCTTCATCATCATTTACTGTTTTAGTTTTGTCTAGAGAAGCATACAACGCTCCAATAATACCAAGTATCAATATACCGGGGATAATATAAATACCAAGCCTATGTAAAAGGTCCCAAAAACCCAAACCAAGTTTAGCAACTACAATTGTGGATAATGGCTCACCTATTGGAGTTAATATTGACCCAATTCCAATTGAAAAACAAGAAATTATGTTAATATTTATTTTATTTTTTCTACTAACTGGAAGTATACTAACTATCTCTACTAATAGAAGGGCAGCTATAATTGCTGTTATTACACTTGATAAAAGCCCTATAATTACTACTAACAAAAACACAAAAATCCTTAATGGAATACGATTTAAAACATGCTCTAATCCTATTTTTATAGGGTTATTAAATGCTTTGAATAAAAATCCACCTATTAATACAGCAAAGGCTATAAAATACATGAATTTATTTTGCGCAATACTAAGTAAAAATGTTTTGTTTAATACACCCGAAGTAATAGAAGCTAATAATCCAATAGTAAATAAAAAAACTTCTAGATTACCTTCTACTTTTTTTGATATAAGTGGTAACACGAAGGTTACTACTAAAAGAATAATTAATATAAAAAGCATTATTATCACGTCCTTTTGTAAAAAGTTATAATGAATCAAACATTAGCTTGTCCAACTGTTAAAATATTATATAAAATTATACCATAAAATTTATATTAATTCAATTTTCACACATAGAATTAGTCGAGCAATAGCCTGTGATTAGGGTCTTAATATAAATTAAGACCCTCCATTTACACTAATATATATATTAGCACAAATGAATGGTCTTTTTAAATACAAAAATCACTAAACTACAAATAAAATAACATAATATATTAACATAATAGAAATTCCGATTGGAGCCCCTACCTTAATCCACTCTTTACTTGTAATTTTTAATTTACCAGCAGAAATAATATTTGGTATATTACCTGGAATCATTATTCCTCCACTGACAAGCAATCCTATTAGCACAGCCCTAATTTGTTCTGGTGACATTTTAACACTTATTTCCGCTGCAGCAAGTGTTGCATTATCTAATACTGCTGAGGACATATTAACCCAGTACAAATAACGAGTATCAAGTGGTAATATATAAGCCTCAATTATTGGTTTAAATCCTTCTCCAAGTAGCTCCAATGCAATAATGAATAGGAAAATTTTAATTGCCCTTATAATGATCAATTTGTTTGTTTCGCCTATAACAATTTCTTCATCGTTATCTGCTTTACCCTTTTCCTTTGATCCATAAGCTGCTCCCATAATTCCAAGTATTATTATACCAGGAATAATATAAATACCAAGTTGATCTAAAAGCGACCAAAAATTCAAACCAAGCCTAGAAACTACAATTGTAGATAATGGCTCCCCTATTGGGGTTAATATCGCACCTAGTCCAATTGAAAAACAAGCAATTATATTAATATTTATTTTATTTTTTCTGCTAATTGGGAGTATACTAACTATTTCTACTAATAGAAGGGCAGCTATAATTGCTGTTATTACGCTTGACAAAAGCCCTATAATTACTATTAATAAAAATATAAAAATTCTTAATGGAATACGTTTTAGAATATGTTCTAATGCTTTGTTTATATGGGTAGTTAGTGTTTTGAACAAAAATCCACCTATTAATACAGCAAAAGCTATAAAATACATGAATTTATTTTGAGCAATACTTAGTAAAAATGTTTTGTTTATTACACCGGAAGTAACAGCTGCTAATACCCCAATAGTAAAAAGAAAAATTTCAAGATTTGCTTCTACTTTTTTCGATACAATTGGTAATATAAAAGTTATTGCTAAAAGAAAAATTAGTATATAAATCATAATTATCACGTCCTTTTGTTATTGTAAATTATATTGAATTAGATCCGAATTACTATTTTTATATTATCCCATTCCAAAATTAGTAATATGCAATGGACTATGTTTTAAACATTATGAAGACAAAAAATAATAGAGTGGGATACTCAAATAAGAGTTTCCCACCCTAGAAACAAATTTTTCTCGGAATCAAACGTTAGTTTGTCCAACCGCTAACTATATTATAATTAAACTATATCATATATTTTATATTAACTCAACTGTATTTAATACAAGAATTTAGTCAGTACATATTTAATGTCACTGTTATCCTACCCTAAATAAATAAACATGTTGAAAGTACAAGTATCCATAGCTTATAATACATAAGTATAAACAACTATTTAATTTTGGAAGGAGTTTTGTCTAAATGGGATTTATGTCCATACTATTTATCATAATAGGTCTATGTGTATTCGAAATAGTGTCCAGCATCGATAATGCTGTAATAAACGCAGAAGTTCTTGGAACCATGTCTGAAAAAGCAAAGAAATGGTTTCTGTTCTACGGTATATTGTTTGCAGTATTTATTGTAAGAGGCATGTTGCCATGGATTATAGTCTGGGTAACTAATCCAGGACTCGGTCCCATAGGAGCTCTTACTGCCACATTTTCAAATGATCCACACATAAAAGAATCATTTGAACTTTCCACACCTATTCTGATGCTTGGAGGAGGAGTATTTTTATTATTCCTATTTCTTCATTGGTTATTTATTGAAGATAAGCACTTTGGACTTCCAGGTGAAGAATTCTTTGTTAAACACGGCGCATGGTTTTATGCAATAGTTTCTGTGATTTTAGTTGTAATTGTTGCATTAGCTTTGAAACATAATTCAGTATTGGCACTCTCTGCTGTAATCGGATCTTCTGCATTTTTTATTACTGATGGATTTAAGAAGAACGCAGAATCAAACGAACAACAATTATTGAGTAATACAAGTGGGATGTCTGACATTAGTAAGATATTATATTTAGAAATAATTGATATGACCTTTTCCATTGATGGGGTATTAGGCGCTTTTGCATTTACAACCTCAGTACCACTAATAATTTTGGGAAATGGCCTCGGAGCTATTGTTGTAAGGCAACTAACCATGGGGAATATAGAAAACATTAAAAAGTATATTTTTCTTAAGAATGGAGCAATGTATTCAATACTATGTCTTGGTGTAGTGATGATACTTGAAGGATTTAAAATAGAAATACCAGAATATATTACACCTTTAGTCACAATACTAATAATATTATTCTTTTTCTTTAAATCAAAAATTTATGCTAAAAACAATCTGGCATCTGAATAGGAGAATATTATTTATAAAAAAAGTGGTTATGATGTGCCTTTTTAATAGCATACATCATAACCACTTTTAATTCTATTAATATATCTAGGGTTTTCAATGATTCGTTTCCTAAATGACCTATTCCCACTCAATAGTAGAAGGCGGCTTACTAGTTATATCGTACACAATTCTGTTTACTCCTTTAACTTCATTAACGATTCTACGAGATACAACGTCCAATACCGCATAAGGTATTCTAGCCCAATCTGAAGTCATTGCATCGGAACTTGTAACAGCTCTTAAAGCTACTGTGTGACAATATGTTCGCTCGTCACCCATAACTCCAACGGACTTAATGTTAGGAAGACATGCAAAATACTGCCATATGTCCCCTTCAAGTCCAGCTTTAGCTATTTCATCTCTAAAAATTGCATCTGCCTCGCTAGTTATAAATAATTTTTCCTCAGTTATTTCTCCAAGTACTCTTATAGCAAGTCCTGGTCCTGGGAACGGTTGTCTCCACACTAAGTGATGTGGTATTCCAATTTCTTCTCCAACAGCTCTAACCTCATCTTTAAACAACTCTCTTAAAGGCTCAATTAGTTTAAAGTGCATATCTTTTGGAAGTCCTCCAACATTGTGATGACTTTTTATAGTAGCTGAAGTAGCAGTACCACTCTCCACTACATCTGGGTATATTGTTCCTTGAACAAGGAAATCTAATTGACCAAGTTTATTTGACTCTTCTTCAAAAACTCTTATAAATTCTTCTCCAATTATCTTTCTCTTTTTCTCTGGGTCACTTACACCCTTAAGCTTACCAAGGAATCTATCTTTAGCGTTAACTCTTATTATCTTCATATCGAATTCACCGTTAAATATGGTTTCAACTTGGTCGCCTTCATCTTTTCTAAGTAAACCATGATCTACAAACACACAAGTTAACTGATCACCAATTGCTTTGTAAACAAGTACTGCAGCAACTGAAGAATCAACTCCACCCGAGAGAGCACAAAGTACTTTTTTATCTCCAACTTGTTCTCTAATAGCCTTAATTTTCTCCTGTGCAAAAGAAGACATTGACCAATCCCCGTTAACCTGACATACATCATATAAGAACTTTCTAATCATTTCTTCACCAAAGAGAGTATGTTTTACTTCTGGATGAAATTGAACTCCATAAAGTTTTTTAGAAACATTTGCCATAGCAGCTACTGGACAATGTTTAGAAGTCGCAATAATCTCAAATCCTTTTGGTACTTTAGATATATGATCTGTATGACTCATCCAACATTGATTTTCATCTATTCCTTTGAAAATAGTAGCATCTTTATTTAGATCAACTTCTACTTTACCATATTCACGAACTTCTGATGTTTTAACTTCTCCACCAAATGCTTGTGCCATTAATTGAGCACCATAACATATCCCTAAAATAGGAATACCAAGCTCAAATATTTCTTTTTCAATTTGTGGAGCACCATCAGCATATACACTATTAGGTCCTCCCGTGAATATTATACCTATCGGATTCATGTTTTTTATTTTTTCAACAGAATATGTATATGGTATTATTTCACAATAAACACTATTTTCTCTAACTCTTCTTGCAATAAGTTGATTATATTGACCACCAAAATCAACTACTAAAACTAATTCTCTATTAATCAATGTTTTTCCTCCTGTACATTTAAGGCTTAATTTATCTATTGTTATCTATATTATCTATTAAAGCTATTAATCATCTATATTAGCAGTTAATTATCTATTCTAGCTATTTTCATCTATACTAGCAGTTAATTATCTATTCTAGCTATTTACGCTATAGTTCGGTGATTCTTTTGTAATTGATACATCATGTGGATGACTTTCGCGAAGTCCTGCTGAAGTTTGAACAACAAATGTTGAAGTTTCAAACAATTGTACAAGTGTTGCTGAACCTAAATATCCCATACCAGACCTTATACCACCGATCATCTGGAATATTGTATCTATAACGCTTCCTTTAAAAGGTAATCTTCCTTCTACACCTTCTGGAACTAACTTTTTATTTCCTTCTTGGAAATATCTATCCTTACTTCCACAAGCCATAGCACTTAAAGAACCCATGCCTCTGTATACCTTATAACTTCTTCCTTGGTATATTTCCATCTCGCCTGGTGCTTCCTCACAACCTGCGAACATAGAACCAATCATTACTACCTTAGCACCTGCTGCTAATGCCTTAACTATGTCTCCTGAGTATTTTATACCGCCATCTGCAATTACAGGAATTCCGTATTTATTTCCTTCTTCAACACAATCCATAACTGCTGTAAGCTGTGGAACACCTACTCCTGCAACAATTCTTGTAGTACATATAGAACCAGGACCTATACCAACCTTTACACAATCTGCCCCTGCTTCAATTAAATCACGAGTTGCTGCAGCAGTTGCAATATTTCCTGCAATTATTTGGAGTTCTGGGTATGCAGTCTTTATTTCACGTACAGCATCTAGTACTCCTAAAGAATGACCATGAGCTGTATCTATAGTTATTACATCCACGCCAGCCTTTACAAGTGCAGCTACCCTATCCATCTTATCAGCAGTTACGCCAACCGTTGCACCACATAACAATCTTCCACGAGAATCCTTTGCAGCATCTGGGAATCTTAGAGTTTTCTCTATATCTTTTATAGTTATAAGACCTCTTAAATTATTTTTGTTATCTACTAAAGGTAACTTCTCTATTTTATGTTTTTTAAGAAGTTCCTTAGCTTCTTGCATGCTTGTTCCTTCTGGTGCAGTAATTAGATTTTTACTTGTCATTATATCTTTAATCTTTTTACTATAATCAGTTTCAAAGACTATATCTCTATTAGTAATTATTCCAACGAGCTTTCCATCTGTTGTAATCGGAACTCCTGATATTCTATATTTCTTCATTAATTCTAAAGCATCTTCTAGAAGATTTTCTGGTGATAAGAAAAATGGATCCGTAATTACACCATTTTCTTGTCTTTTAACTCTATCAACTTCAATAGCTTGATTTTCTATACTCATATTCTTATGTATAATACCTATTCCACCCTCTCTAGCCATAGCAATAGCCATTCTAGATTCAGTAACAGTATCCATTGCTGCACTCATTAGTGGTATATTAAGTTTTATTTTTTTTGTAAGGTAGGTACCTAAAGTAACATCTCTAGGTAAAACCTCAGATTTGTTTGGGACTAACAATACATCGTCAAATGTATACGCTTGTTTTAATATCTTTGCCATTTAATCAACACCCCTTCGTACTTCTATTTTAGGTACATAAAAACAAATATCATATCAAAAATGATATTATATTTAATTAAATGTTCCTTATATTAATTTTTATAATTGGTATAAACCCACATATATATACAATATTGAAAAATAAGGTATAAAATATAGAAAAGCATACTAATCCTACTTTAACCAAAGTAAAATTAGCATACCTAAAATAAGTTCATACTAAAATTACCCATAGTGGTCAATTTAAGGCTGACCGTAGATGCTCCTTGCCGTATTCAAGGGATATATGAGTAGAGTTGTTTTTGTAGCTATTATAACCATGATAGTTAATGTTTAAAGATTTGTCAATAACTATCTTGTGCTTGCTCGTTTACATATTAAAAACATATTTTTATGATCTAATAAAATAAAAAAATCAACTAGATATAATCTAGTTAATTTTCCTATTCTAATGTATTTTATCCTAATTAATTAGAATATTATTTTTTCTTAGTACATTCCATCCATTCCCATTCCTGGTGCTCCACCCATTGGTGCTGGATTTTTCTCTGGAATATCTGCAACTGCAACTTCTGTTGTTAAGAATGTTGCTGCAACAGATGCCGCATTTTGAAGTGCTGATCTTACAACTTTTGTTGGGTCAACAATTCCTGCTTTATTCATATTCACTAATTTATCATGTAACGCATCATATCCAATTTCTCCAGCGCTTTCTCTAACTTTTTCTATTACAACTGAAGCTTCTGCACCAGCATTGGTAACTATTTGTCTTAATGGTTCTTCTAAAGCTCTCTTTATTATGTTGATACCTACTTGAATATCTGATACATCTGAAGTTAATTTAGCAATCTCAGTAATTGCATTAATATAAACTGTTCCACCACCTGGAACTATTCCTTCTTCAACTGCTGCTTTTGTAGCTGCAAGAGCATCTTCTATTCTTAATTTTTTCTCTTTTAATTCAGTTTCAGTAGCAGCTCCAACTTTTATTACAGCTACTCCTCCTGCAAGTTTAGCAAGTCTTTCTTGTAATTTTTCTTTATCAAAATCTGATGTAGTATCTTCAATTTGTTTTTTAATTTGAGATACTCTATCATGTATTGCGATCTTATCGCCTTTTCCATTTACTATCGTAGTGTTTTCTTTAGATATTTTAACACTTTCAGCTTTTCCAAGCATCTCAACAGTAACATCTTTTAATTCTTTTCCTAGTTCTTCACTTATAACTTCTCCACCAGTTAGAGTTGCTATATCTTGAAGCATTTCTTTTCTTCTATCACCAAAACCTGGAGCTTTAACTCCTACACAAGTAAAGGTTCCTCTTAACTTATTAACAACTAATGTACTTAAAGCTTCCCCTTCAATGTCCTCTGCAACTATTAACAATTTTTTACCTTGCTGAACAATTTGCTCAAGTATTGGAAGTATGTCTTGTATATTAGTTATTTTTTTATCTGTTATTAAAATATATGGTTCTTCAAGATTTGCTTCCATCTTTTCTGTATCTGTAACCATATATGCACTTAAATATCCACGGTCAAACTGCATTCCTTCAACTACGTCAAGTTCTGTCCCCATAGATTTTGATTCTTCTACAGTTATAACGCCTTCATTACCTACTTTTTCCATGGCGTCAGCTATTAAAGCACCTGTTACTTCATCGCTAGCTGATATAGATGCAACTCTAGCTATATCCTGTTTACCACTTACTGGTTTAGAAGCTTTTTTAATTTCTTCAACTGCTTTATCTACAGCCATTTTTATACCAGTTCTAATCATCATTGGATTAGCTCCAGCTGTAACATTCTTTAGACCTTCTCTTATTATAGCCTGAGCAAGTAATGTAGCTGTAGTTGTTCCATCTCCCGCTACATCATTAGTCTTTGTAGCAACTTCTTTAACAAGTTGCGCTCCCATATTTTCAAACGGATCTTCAAGTTCTATTTCTCTTGCTATAGTAACACCATCATTTGTTATTAATGGTGATCCAAATTTCTTATCTAAAATAACATTTCTACCTTTGGGTCCTAGTGTTATTTTTACTGTGTTTGCAAGTTTGTCTACACCTCTTTGCATAGCTCTTCTTGCTTCTTCTCCAAACAATACATTTTTAGCCATTTAAAAACCCTCCTTGTGCGTTAATGATTAAATATAATTAATAATAATATTTAATCATTTTTGCGATTAATTAAATATTATTTTTCAATTATAGCTAATAGTTCTTCTTGTTTTAATATGATATAATCAATACCATCATATTTTATTTCATTTCCTGAATATTTAGAAAATAGCACTTTATCTCCTGTTTTAACTTCCATTTTAATTAATTTTCCATCTTCTGTTTTTCCTGGTCCTACTGCAATAACCTCAGCTTCTTGTGGTTTTTCCTTTGAAGCTCCTGCAAGAACTATTCCACTTTTCGTAGTTTCTTCTGCTTCTAATCTTTTAATTAATACCCTATCACTAAGTGGTCTAATGTTCATTTTAAACCCCTCCTTTTATATTTTTATTCCTTTTGTTAGCACTCAGCGCATCCGAGTGCTAATATGTTCTATAACTTATATAATAATTAATAATCAGTATAATAGCAAGTTCAACTACTCAACATATTATTCCATTTATAATCATAAAAACAAATTACGCTTTATAACCACCGCATTTCATAGTTATTCTCTCATTTGCTTTATCCATTCCAATTTATGCAATTTTTATGAATTTATTTATTTCTGTATACATTTATGTATATCAGTTATACTTACTAATAGAGGTGATTTTGTGAATGTTTTAAACAGATCGATTATTAACTGCTTTTCTGTAACCTTTATTATTAGGAATATAAAGGGTTTTATTAAATTTTTATCTAAGGCGGTTTTTATTTCAAGTTTTATAT
This sequence comes from Clostridium sp. DSM 17811, assembly GCF_018861905.1. Taxonomy (GTDB): domain Bacteria; phylum Bacillota; class Clostridia; order Clostridiales; family Clostridiaceae; genus Clostridium_AD; species Clostridium_AD frigoriphilum. The sequence goes on along the minus strand of NZ_JAHLDU010000005.1, from coordinate 7,628 downwards.
TTTCTTTTCTAATTTCGAGTGTATATTTTACTTTACTTTTTAAACCCTTGTATTATATGGATATCGGAATATTACATATTGAAAATTCTTCGGGCTTAAATAAAAGCGAACTAAAATCCAATTATGATTATGTTATCACATATATAACTCAAAATACAAACGAAGAGTTTAATCTCCCAACACTACCATCATCTATTCATGGCAAAATCCATTTTAAAGAAGTTAAAGTAATATTTGATAAACTCAAAATAATGCTATTTTCCTCATTATTAATAAGCACTATAGGGATACTTGTAAACAAAAAACGGAAAACAATAAGATATCTATTAACTAGTTCCATTTCACTTATTGTCATACCGCTACTATTACTTATACCTTTTCTGGTTAATTTCGACAAAAGCTTCACAACTTTTCATCACATTTTCTTTAACAATGATTATTGGCTCTTTGATATTAAATCAGACCCGATAATAACAATCCTACCGCAGAGCTTTTTCTTTCACTGTGCTATATTAATTATTTTTTTAATAACCATGTGTAGCATAACGTTAAGTTTTATATATAAAACAACTAAAAAATCACATTCTTTATAATGTTTATAATGGATGTGATTTTAATATATTTTTTTGTTTTTAATCATATTTTTAATTATAATATTACCTTTTAAAATTCCTATTATGAATAAAAAGCTCATTATTGCTCCTATTATCATTAAACTTGTAACATCTTTTGAATATATTTTCTCCCCAAAATAAGATGATATAAAAATTCCCGGAACTCTGCCTAGTGTTGAGTATATGCAGAAATCTTTAAAAGAAATATTTGATACTCCACATATATACGCTAGCGCATCCTTAGGTATTCCCGGAATTAAATAAAACATGAATACAACAATCCTTTTACTTCCCACATCTAATATCTTTTTAAAGAATTTTATTTCCTTTTTTAACATAAGTTTTTCCACTAGTGGTTTGCAATAGTCCTTAGCAACAAGATATACTATTACACTTCCTAAAGTAATCCCAATTAAAGATATCACTCCACCCCAAAAAACGCCAAAAATATATCCCCCAGCAATTTGTATAAATTCTCCCGGAATAAAAAAAACTACTACTTGTAAAATCTGCATAAGTATGAAAACTAAAACACTGAAATTACCGTAAGAAAGAACAATTTCTTTCATCATATTAGGATTTTTTATTATATACGAATACTTGAAAGAATACTCATATCCTATATATAAGAAAACCAACAAAATTGCTATTATTACTATATGTTGTTTATGTTCTAACAGCTTTATCCTTATATAATCCCACACTTTTTTCATAGTTCTCCATCCTCTTCATTTTTATAAGCTTTTACCGTAGTCCGTACCTTTATATTTCATTTGCTATTTTGCTTAATTTTCAATAATTTATTCTATTTTAATATTATTTTCTCTCGCATAATAAAATAAATACTGTTGTGCAAAACCTGCTAAGCTTTCAAACTTATCTCTAGCAAAAATTCTTATTTTAGGTAGTGACACATCTGGCGCTAAATAAAAAAATTGCATTGCTCTCTTAACCCAAACATCCACTGGAAAAGCAGAATATTTTTGCATGGAAAACAACATGATGCAATCGGAAACCTTTGGTCCAATACCACTTAGTTTTTGTAACTCTTGATGACAAATATCATCATCACATGATTTAATAAATTCCAAGCTTATTTCACCTGCATATATTCTCTGAACTGCATCCTTTACATACTTAGATCTAAATCCCAAACCACAACTTTGAATTTCCTCAATAGATGCTTTATCTAATTCCTCTGCTGTTGGAAATGTATAGTAAGTTTCACCTTTATACTCTATTGCTTTTCCCCATTTTTCGCTTAACCTGTTTATAGCTCTTTTTATCATAGGTATTCTATTATTTGAAGAAATTATAAATGATATTGTAAGTTCAAACGGTTCCTGCTGAAGTAGTCTAATCCCATAACCAAAATTTACTGATCTTTCAAGAAGTGGATCTTTTCGAAATTTTTCTTTGATAACCGTATACTCTCTTTTAAGATCAAAGTAATTACACCAAATTTTTTGAAATTCTTCTTCATTTATATTGTATATTTTTACTTCCATCTCATTTTTTTCTACTTCTATTACCTTTCCATATGCCACTCCTATATAGTTACCGCTTTCTTGTTTGTTCCATCTAAAACATTGCCCACATTCGAATATATGAGCTAATTCGAAGTTATCTACGCCTTTTATGATAATACCCTTATCAAATGATTCAACCTTTTTATAATCCATAGTTTTTTCCTTTCCTTAAGCCTTATTATAATATCCCAATAAATGATAATAAAATTCATTATTTAAAAAAGCAACTCCATAAACCTTTGTTTATGGAGTTATTTAAATTGTATTTATTAGTTTGTTAACATTTCGTCTATAGCTTTAGCTGCTTTTTTACCTGCTTCCATAGCTAGTATAACTGTAGCTGCTCCTGAAACTGCATCTCCACCAGCATATACATTCTTTTTAGATGTTAATCCAGTTTCATCTTCAGCGATTATACACTTACGTTTATTAATATCTAAACCTTCTGTTGTCAAAGGTATTAATGGATTTGGTGATGTCCCTAGAGACATTATAACTGTATTAACATCCATTATAAATTCCGAACCTTCAATAGCTATAGGTCTTCTTCTTCCTGATGCATCAGGCTCACCTAGCTGCATTCTTATGCACTTCATTCCTATAACATTACCTTTTTCATCACCTAAGATTTCAATTGGGTTAACAAGTAGATCCATTATAACCCCTTCTTCTTTTGCATGGTGCACTTCCTCAACTCTTGCAGGAAGTTCTGATTCTGATCTTCTGTATACTATGTGCCCTTCTGCTCCAAGTCTCACTGCTGTACGCACAGAGTCCATAGCTACATTTCCTCCACCTACAACAGCAACCTTTTCGCCTGTTCTTATAGGTGTCTGATATCCTTCTTTATATGCTTTCATTAAATTATTTCTAGTTAAATACTCATTAGCAGAAAATACTCCGTTTAAATTTTCTCCTGGTATTCCCATAAACATTGGAAGTCCTGCACCTGAACCAATAAATACAGCTTTAAAATCTTCATCTTCCATTAATTGATCTATTGTTACAGTTCGTCCCACAATAACATTTGTTTCTAATTTGACACCTAATTTTTTAACATTTTCAACTTCATGTTTTACTACTGTTTCTTTTGGAAGCCTAAATTCCGGTATACCATATACCAAAACTCCACCAGCTTCATGAAGTGCTTCGAAAATTGTTACATCATATCCAGCTTTTGCTAAATCTCCTGCGCAAGTAAGTCCTGATGGACCACTTCCTACCACTGCAACCTTAATACCATTTTTAGGTTTAGTCTCTGAAAGATCGACATTATGTACCCTTGAGTAGTCCCCTACGAATCTTTCAAGTTTACCTATAGCTATTGCGTCTCCTTTTATTCCTAGGATACACTTGCTTTCACATTGAGTTTCTTGTGGACAAACCCTACCACAAACCGCAGGAAGTGAACTATATTTAGCTATCACCTTAACTGCCTCTACAAATTCTTTATCCTTAACATGTTTAATAAAACCCGGAATATCTATTGCAACAGGACATTTGCTAACACACATTGGTTTTTTACAGTTTAAACATCTTGTAGCTTCCTTAACTGCTTCATCCTCTGTATATCCTAAACATACCTCTGCAAAATTAGTTGCTCTTATTTTTGGATCTTGCTCTTCTATTGCGACTCTCTTCATCTTATCCATTACTTAGTACCTCCTAAACCACATCCGGCTTTAATGCCCTCATTTTTAGAAATTTCTTGTGTTTTGTACATTGCTTGTCTTCTCATCGCTTCCTCAAAATTAACCTTATGACCATCAAATTCTGGTCCATCAACGCAGGCGAACTTAGTTTTGCCGTCTACAGTAATCCTGCAGGCTCCACACATTCCTGTTCCATCTACCATAATAGGATTCATACTTACAATAGTTGATATACCAAGCTCTTCAGTTAATTTGCAAACAAATTTCATCATTATCATTGGTCCAATAGCAACAACTAAATCATATTTTTTACCTTCATTTTGGACTAATTCTTTTAATTTATTTGTAACAAGTCCCTTATATCCATAAGAACCGTCATCTGTACATGGATATACGTTTCCCGCTACTTTCTTCATTTCTTCTTCCATAATTACATATTCTTTAGCTTTAGCTCCTATTATTACATCTGCTTTTACGCCTTGAGAGTTAAGCCATTTAACCTGAGGATAAACTGGGGCGGTTCCAAGACCTCCTGCTACAAATACAATTTTCTTTTTCTTTAACTCTTCAATACTTTCACTCATTAATTCCGATGCTTGTCCAAGCGGTCCTACGAAATCTGAAAATGAATCCCCAATTTCATAGTTTTCCATTTCTTTTGTTGAGCAGCCTATAGTTTGAACTACTATAGTAACTGTACCTCTTTGCGCATCAAAGTCACTTATTGTTAACGGTATCCTCTCGCCTTTTTCATCCATTTTTATTATTATAAACTGACCAGGTTGTGCTGATTTAGCGACTCTTGGCGCCGCTATATCCATTAAAAATATTTGTGGTGCTAATGCTTTCTTTCCAACTATTTTATACATTTATTTACCCCCACATCTTTCTATTATTTTAGCCTACTTATGTACCCACATTAAAATTTTCATTATTCTAATATATTTATACTATCTTTATTCTACCACAAAAATCTAAAATATATTAAAACGTTAAAATTAATTTCAAATAAAATCTTATATTAAAATAGACAGATAGCAAATAGCATAACTTACCAATGCTAGTACTACCTGTCTATTATTAATTATTATCTACTATACATTACAAAACTTTTTCAATAATTATTTAATTTCATATTAGAAATTAACTTTTTCACCAGTAAATGAGCATGTTAATACTTTTTTCATCTCATCTAAATTTATTGATCTTGGATTTGATCCTGTACATGCATCTTTTAAGGCATTCTCAGCTATAAAGTCTAAATTAGCATCAAACTCTTCTTTAGTCATACCATTTTCAGAGAAAGATAATGGTATATTTAAAGTCTTATTTAAATCTTTTATCATATCAGTTAATGAATTTATTAATTCATCATCTGTATTCCCAGCAAGTTTTAATGTTCTAGCGATCGTAGCATATCTATCTCCACAAGATTTCTTATTAAAATCTATAACATGTGGAAGTAATATTGCATTTGCAAGACCATGTGCAACGTGGAATACACCACCTATTTTATGCGCCATACTATGAGATATTCCTAGTAATGCATTTGAAAATGCCATACCAGCAAGGCATTGTGCCATATGCATCTCATTTCTTGCTTCTACATTACCTTCAAATGATTTTACTAAATTCTCCTTAATCATAGTTATAGCTTGCATTGCAAGTGGGTCTGAGAAGTAAGAATGAAGTCCTGCAACATAAGCCTCAAGTGCATGAGTTAATGCATCCATACCTGTGTGCGCTGTTAATTTTGGTGGCATTGTTTGAGCTAGTGATGGATCAATTATAGCTACATCAGGAGTTAAGTTGAAATCCGCTAAAGGATATTTTATTTTTGCTTTATAGTCAGTAATTACTGAAAATGCTGTAACTTCTGATGCTGTTCCACTAGTTGATGGTATAGCTATAAATTTAGCCTTTTGTCTTAAGTCTGGAATACCAAATGGTATAACAGCTTGCTCAAAAGTGAATTCTGGATATTCATAGAAAATCCACATAGCTTTTGCTGCATCAATTGGTGAACCCCCACCGATTGAAATTATTAAGTCTGGCTCAAATTCTCTCATAACTGCTGCGCCACTCATAACTGTATCTACTGAAGGATCTGGTTCCACTCCAGTAATATGTTTAACTTCAATTCCGGCTTCATTTAAATAAGCTTCAACCTTATCTAAAAAACCAAATTTTTTCATAGAACTTCCACCAGTAACTATTACCGCTTTTTTACCTTTTATGGTTTTTAACACTTCTAAAGAATTTTCTCCAAAATAAATATCCCTTGGTAAAGTAAATCTATTCATTATGTATCCCTCCATTTTTAAATGTAGTAATGTATTTTTACACATTATATTTAGCAATGCTTGTCCCACTGTTTCCTATTTATACGTTATATTGTTAATAATATATCACTTACAGTATAAAGTCAACATACTAATAGTTAACTTTAGAAATTATTTACATATTGTTTATATTCGTCTATATTATATATAAATAATAAAGAAGGCATCATAACCATATTAAGGTTATAATGTCTTCTTTCTATTTGTTTAAAATTAATATCTTATTTTGAATAATCAAAGATACCTTTTTTAGTTTTTCTTCCAAGTAATCCGCCTCTAACATATTTTCTTAAAAGGCTATGAGCTCTGTACTTAGTATCTCCAGTCTCAGTATATAAAACATCCATGATAGCAAGACATACATCAAGGCCTATAAGATCTCCGAGTGCAAGAGGTCCCATTGGATGATTAGCGCCAAGTTTCATTGCTTTATCTATGTCTTCTGCAGATGCTATACCTTCTGCCATAATTCCTACAGCTTCGTTGATCATTGGAATTAATATTCTATTTACAACAAAACCAGGAGCTTCAGCAACTTCTACTGGATCCTTACCTATAGCAATTGCAATTTCTTTAACTGCATCAAAAGTTTCAGTTGATGTAGCCATTCCTTTGATTATCTCTACAAGTTTCATCATTGGAGCTGGATTAAAGAAATGCATTCCTATAACTTTATCAGGTCTCTTTGTAGCAGCTCCTACTTCAGTTATAGAAAGTGATGATGTGTTTGATGCTAAAATAGTTTCTGGTTTACAGATTGAATCAAGTTCTGCAAAAATTTCTTTCTTTATTTTCATAATTTCTACAGCTGCTTCAACTACTAAATCACAGTCTGCTGCTAATTTCATATCAGTAGTTCCTGTAACTCTTGAAAGTATTTCTTCCATTTGTGCTTCAGTTATTTTTTCTTTTTTAACTGATCTTTCTAAGTTCTTTTTAATTGTAGCAAGTCCTCTATCAACGAATTCATCTTTAATATCTCTCATTATTACTTCGCATCCATTAGCTGCAAATGTTTGAACAATACCTGCTCCCATAGTTCCAGCGCCAAGTACAAAAATCTTTTTCATAAAAACACACCCCTTAAATTTTATTATTTTAAAAATCTTATTTTAGTTACAACAAGACGTAGTATACTTTTTTAAAACTTACTTTAATACTACTTTTTAGCATTAAAGCAAGTTTTCTTAAATTACTATTATAAAATAAACCTATTTATTTTTTAATGTATTAATTTGAGCTATCATTTCTGGGATTACTTTAAGGAAATCTCCAGCTATTGCTACATCGGCAGCTTTCATGATAGGTGCAGTTGCATCTTTATTTATAGCTATTATGAAATCAGAATCTTGCATACCAGCTAAATGCTGAATTGCTCCTGAAATACCGCAAGCTATATATACAGTTGGTCTTACAGTTTTTCCTGTTTGACCTACTTGTACTGCTTTATCTATCCAACCATTTTCAACTGCTGCTCTTGATGCTCCTACT
>NZ_JAHLDU010000004.1 GCF_018861905.1 Clostridium sp. DSM 17811 | reverse complement strand
CAAATGGAATTGTAGGCTATGATATAAACTACGACCATATTGCATGGAGTGAAACTGATTGCATCGGAAACCTATTAGACTTTGGCACTATACATTTTAATATAGCAAATAAAACTTCAGGGCAAATTTCAAAAATTTTAGAAAAGAGTGCCTTAGGGCTTGTTCAAATAGCCAGGGATAAAAATAAACCACTTGCTGGTGAGGATATTAAAAACATCAGTAAATCCAAACTAACTTATGGGAATACTAAACGAAATATGAAAATCAGTATGTTTGCTCATAAAAAAATCATTGAAGCAATCAGTTCCAGGGCTTTTAAAGAAAATTTAGCCGTATTTTATGTAAATCCAGCATACACTAGCCAAATGGGTAAAATAAAATATATGAAAGCTAAAGGAATATCTATTCATGTATCCGCGGCATTCTGTATAGCTCGTAGAGCTCTTGGGTATAAAGAGAAAATACCTTTTATGTATAGAACATTTACAACCAATTGGAGGGTGCTGTCCAAAGAGTTAAAGACACTTAAAATACAGTATTTATATAAAATTTCAAACACCTTCGGATACTCGAATTTAAAAGCTTTTGTAAAAGATACTATAGTAAGCAATTATGCTGTCTTCAAAGAAAAGCCTATTATAAAGTTTAGTTTTAATTAAATTATTCACATAAATTACTTCAATATAAAAATAAAAAATGGCTTTATAGCTTATAGTTACCCTAAAATCTAAGGTTGCTACGCAGTGAAGGCACTTACGTGATAGGGGTGCATTAATTATGAGCTACTCATGAAATAATTATACTTGTAGCTTATTATAAAAATTAGCTTGTTTAGAATACTAAACAAGCTCTATGTTACAAGGATATTGTTTCTTACGGTTCTTAGTTCAATGAGAACTGGACCGCTTTTGCGGTTTACAATCGCCCACTTCTATAAGTGGTGCGTATGTTGAATTATCGATTATATATAAGATTACTTTAATAATTTTAGACCTTTTGTGACCTTTTCTTCTAGGTTACGATTTACATAATAAATTTTATAGAATCGATGCTCTAATTGTATATTTAAACCATTAAAGGTATAAAGATGTTAATATAAATTACGATAATAATATTAAGGACTAATGCATTTTAGTATATAATTACTAAATTTAATTAATGTTAAAGTGGCTAAATATGGCAATGGATATAAAAACATCCTTTCCTAGTTTAAACAACTACAAAATAGATATAAATAAAACATTTAAAGCAGAAAAAATGAAAGTATCCAGTGTAACGCAAGAAGAATTACTGGAAAATAGACGAAAACTAGATGCAGAACAAATAAAATCTGATGCAGCAGAAAATTATTGGGCAGGCTTATACTCATCACCTAATTCTTGTGAAATACCTTCAAATGGAAATTATGAGGTATCACCGATAGTTATTTCTAAAGATTATACTTTTACAGATCCACAATTTATAACTAACTTTGTAGCAAAGGAAAGTCTTTATGAAGACAGAATTAAAGAAAAATAATGAACAGAATTTTAATGTGAAAGAATTTCAAAGCCATATTATTGATGTAATAAAAAATGAGAAAAAGATATTTGAAGATGTAAAAACACATAACTCAGCGGAATGGTAAAAAGTAATAAATAATTAATTAACAAATGTGTTTACAAGATACTAACTTAGGGAGAAATAAATATGAAATACAAAATATATATTGTAGAAGATGATTTATCAATAAGTAATTTATTACAAGACTACATAGCTAAGTATGGATTTGAGGTGACGATAGTTGAAAACTTTGAAGAAATATTGTTAGGATTCAATAAGTACAGTCCAGACTTAGTATTGTTAGATGTTAATTTACCTAAATTTGATGGATTTTATTGGTGTAGGAAAATAAGACAACAATCAAAGATTCCTATAATATTCATATCTGCAAGAGATAGCGGAATGGACCAAGTTATGGCTTTAGAGAGTGGCGCAGATGATTATATAACTAAACCGTTTTATTTTGATGTTGTTATTGCAAAGATTAAAAGTCATATAAGAAGAGCTTTTGGGGATTATTCACATACTGCAGAAGAACGAATAGTAGAAGTTGATAGTCTTAAGTTCTACCCAGAAAGGTCAGAAATACAGTTTCATGATAAAAAATTAGTTATTACTAAAAGGGAAGGCATACTCCTAGAATGTCTTATGGAAAAGTATCCCAAGGTAGTTAGTAGAGATTTTCTTTTAGAAAAAATATGGGATGATATTGAGTTTGTTGAGGAAAACACCTTAAGTGTTAATATTAGTCGGATAAGAAAAAGGTTGCAGGGTCTAGGAATAGGTATAGGCATAGATACTATAAGAGGAACAGGTTATAGATTAAACAAGCCTGATAGGTTGGAATAATATGAATTTATTTTTGAAGTATAATAGAGGTTATATTATTATATATTTATTAAGTTTAAGCCTTACAATTATATATTGTAACATCATGGACTTTATAGGATTTGGTGAAATTATATATATATTGATTTTTAATACATTTATTCTTGTGTGCTTTCTAGTTTTTAGATATTATAAAAATAGACAACTATACAAATTGCTAAAAAATGGATTGATTTGTTTAAATGATGCTTTCCTAGAACTTGGTAGTTCGGATCTTAGTGAAAATATTTCTGAGCTGTTAAAGGAGCAACATAATTTGTATGAAGCAGAAATACAAAAATGTAACAAAGTTCATAATGAACATTTAACTTTCATCAATCAGTGGGTACATCAAATGAAGACACCTCTTTCTGTGATACAGCTACAACTTCAAGAATATGCAGGAGAAGAAAAGGCACGAAGTATAGAAGAAGAGGTTAATAAATTAAATAAAGGTCTAAATATGGCAATGCATTTTGCAAGAATAGATTCTTTCCAAAATGATTTTATAGTAGAACGAATTTTTTTAAAGAAGTTAGTTATAGGTACAATAAATGAAGAAAAGAAGCTTTTCATAAAAAATAAAATAACTCCTAGAGTAGAAATAGATGGTGCTATAGAAGTATATAGCGATGTAAAGTGGATAAAGTTTGTGTTAGATCAACTTATTATTAATGGTGTAAACTACTCAAAAGGCACGGGAAAGGAATTAATTATAAAAGCCTGCAAAAAAGAAAAAGAAATCTTACTAAGCGTTATTGATGATGGAATTGGAATCCCAAGGAAAGATATTAAAAGGGTATTTGACCTATTCTTTACTGGAGAGAATGGGCGCAAATATGGAGAATCTACAGGCATGGGTTTATATATTTCTAAAGAGGTATGTGTAAATTTAGGTCATAAAATAGAGATAACATCTACTGCTGATAAAGGAACGATGGTTACAATAGGATTTAAAATATAAGCTTAATTTATAGCGAATGGATAGTTTAACTATTCATTTGCTATTTTTATTTTAAATCGCAAAGCTTACATCCATGTCACATTCCTGTAAGCTCTGCAGATAGTAATTTATGCCTTATTATTATAAGCTATATATAGTAATAATTAGTCTGTAAGGGGTGATAAATCATCAATATAATATTTATATTAAAATCAATCATAATCGCAATAGTAGAAGGGATAACTGAATTTATACCCGTATCTTCTACAGGACACATGATATTAATTGGATGGGCAATTAGCTTTCAAGGCGAATTTGCAAAAATGTTTGAAGTTGTAATTCAACTTGGAGCAATAATGGCCGTTGTTGTTTTGTATTGGCATAAGGTTAAAGAAAGCGTAATAGAATTTTTTAAGTTTATATTCACTAGAGGAAAAGAAGGAAAGAAAGGATTCAAATTTGGTGTAAATGTTATTACAGCATCTATTCCAATGGGAATTGTAGGTGTAGTATTATATAAAAAGATAAAAACATTATTTACTCCAGAGGCTGTTATAGTAGGATTTATAGTTGGTGGACTATTGTTACTAATAGTTGAAAAAAAATTTGGTGGTAGAAACCATAATGTAGATAATTTAGATAACATAACCACTATGCAATCATTCAAAGTTGGATTATTACAACTTCTTTGTGTGTGGCCAGGAATGTCAAGAAGTGCGTCTACAATTATGGGTGGATGGATTGCTGGATTATCAACCCCAATAGCAGCAGAGTTTTCCTTTTTTATAGCGATTCCAGCTATGATAGGAGCAACAGGCAAGGACTTATTTGAATATGATTATTCTACAATGACGTTATCATTATGGATTGCATTAATAGTTGGATTTGTTGTGGCTTTCATAGTAGCTTTAATAGTTATGAGGAAATTTGTTGAATATCTTAAAAAGAAACCTATGAAAGTATTCGCAGTATATAGAATAGTAGTAGGTATTTTACTTTGGATACTAGTATTAACTAATACTATCACTTTAACATAATAGGAGGAATAGGCAATATGGAAATTATGAAAGTAAAGAATTTAAGCAAGATATATGGTCAAAAAGTAACATTCAGTGCAGTGGATAATATAAGTTTCACAATTGACGAAGGTGAATTTGTAGGAGTAATGGGGCCATCAGGAAGTGGTAAGACAACCCTGTTAAATATGATTTCAACAGTAGATAAGCCTACATCTGGAGAAATTAGAATAAATGATATAGATCCTTTAAAGCTTAAAGGTGATGATCTTGCCTTATTTAGAAGGAGAGAATTAGGATTTGTATTTCAAGATTTCAACCTGTTAGATACTTTAACTGTTGGTGAAAATATAGTACTTCCACTTACATTAGATGGAGTGCCAGTTAAAAAACAGGATGATGAACTTAATAGAATATTAAAGATACTTAGAATAGAGAAACTAATTAATAAGAGAACTTTTGAAATATCAGGAGGAGAAGCCCAAAGGACAGCTATTGCAAGAGCTTTAATACATAACCCTACGTTGCTGCTGGCTGATGAGCCAACAGGTAATTTGGATTCAAGAGCTGCTAAAAATGTAATGGAATTATTTGAAAAAATAAATAAAGATGAAAAAGTAACTATGATGATGGTTACTCACGATGCATTTTCAGCAAGTTATTGTAATAGAATTCTCTTTATAAAAGATGGAACTATATATAATGAAATTTATAAGGGAGATAGCAGAAAACAATTTTACCAGGAAATTATTGATGTGCTTGCGTTAATGGGAGGAGAGAACTAATGAATTTTAGAGAGTTTGCCACTAAAAATGTGTATAGAAATATAAAAGGGTATTTCGCTTATTTTTTAAGCAGCAGCATATCTGCAACACTATTATTTTCTTTTACTATGATTATATTCCATCCTGACTTCGTGGTGCTTAAATTACCTACTAGTATAAGAAATACACTTTATGTTACGACTGTAATTGCATACTTATTTTTATGTTTCTTTGTATTTTATTCAGTAAGTGTTTTTCTCAAAAGTAGATATAAAGAATTTGGAATACTTTATATAATAGGTTCATCAAAAAAACAAATACAGAAAATGATAAATATTGAAAATATAATAATTAGTTCAGTATCGGGAGTAGTAGGGATTATAGTAGGAATAGTATTTTCAAAAATACTTTTAGCAGCTAGCGGAAAGTTATTAGGCCTTAATGCACTAGGATTTTATATTCCAGTAAAAGCTATGATTATTACTTTAATTGCATTTATATTAATAGGGATAGTAATTTCAATATTTTGTTCATTGGTTATAAAAGAAGATATGGTTCTAAAATTACTTAAAGGAACTAAAAAACCAAAACTAGAACCAAAATCATCAGCTATTTTTTCTATTATATGTATAGTATTGCTTACTATAGGATATTATCTATCAATTACATCAACTGAAAAGATACTACCCTATAGAATAATACCTGTAACAATAATGGTTGTTATAGCAACCTATTTATTATTTTCTCAATTAAGTGTATTTGTACTTAAGGTACTTAAGAGAAACAGAGATTTTTATATGAAGAAAACTACACTATTATGGGTTTCGAATTTGTTATATAGAATAAAGGACAATACAAGAATGTTTTTCTTAATTACAATAACTTCAACAGTTGCTCTTTCATCAATAGGGTCAGTATATGCTTATTGGAGAGATAAAGAGACCCAGATAAATAAAAGTTTCCCACAATCATTTTTCTGTGTTGATACCTATAATAATAAAACTAAAGTTGATTACAAAATTGATTTTATAGAAAATTCATTGAAAAAGGAAGAAATATCTTATACTACAGTTAATGGCGAAATGAAGTTTATTATACCTAATGGTGTTAAAGATGAAGTGACTATAATTAAAGAAGATACTTATAACAAATTAGCAAGAGCATTATCTCTAAACACTATTGATTTAAAAGAAAATGAGGCCATGTTAGTCTCGTATTTAGATAAAAATAAAAGAAAAAATATTATTCTAGATGAAACAAAATTACAAATTGCTAGGGGGAGTGATAGTTGCGTAATTCCAGCATTATATGATAGTTCATATGTGGTTAAAGATGATGTATATGAAAAAATGAAGGGGCCTAGGTGTTACTTCGGAGCATTTAATGTAAATAATTATAAGGATACATTAAGCATAGGTAATAATTTTTATAATAAGTTTGGAAATGATAAAGGTGATAAATATTATAATAATTTTCTAAAGGCTTATATATTAGAAAAGAATAAAATAGCCTATGGGGTACTTTTGTGTAGTGCAATATTTATAGGACTTATATTCTTTGTAACAACAGCAAGTTTCTTATATAACAAGTGTTACATGGATCTTATAGAGGATAAAAAGAAATATAAACAATTGAATAAAATAGGATTAACATATAAAGAAATAAAAAAGGTGTTAAATATTGAAATAGGGGTATTATTTTTACTCCCATATATAATTGCTGTTGTACATTTTTTCTTTGCTATTAGTTCATTAAAATGTGCTTTTGGAATTGAGATAACTGTACCCGCATTACAGATCATAGGAATTATGTTGATTGTTCAAATTATATATTTTCTTATTATAAGAAAAAACTATTTATTTGAGATTAGAAAAAGTTTATTATAAACACTCTTAAATAAATATTTAATATAACAGCTTCATGTAAACAATGGTTTGCAAGGAGCTGTTATATTTTATTTTTACTTAACATTCTATAAAATAGTACGTATGATTATAGTTTCCTTAATCAATTTTATTAATAAGACTACGTCCAACAAGATAATATATCAAATACCCAACAACATTGAGCAGTATAAATACAAATATCCAAATAATACTTCTCTTATTATTAACAGAATTTATACTTGCCCAAATAGCAAATAGAACCCAGTAAATCAAAAGTAGTATAGGTACAATCTGAAAAATCATAAAACCAATATCTCTTGTCTCAGTAATTACAATTATGCCCTTATTGGAACCTTTAATTTCAATTTGTTTAGAATTTTGTGCATATGCAACAAATCTTGATAATGTTTTTGGACGACCATTACCAAATTCATCAATAGTCATTCTTGGTGCATAATTATAATCATACTTTAGATTTGTATCTGTATTAATATATTTATCGTTTTTATCAAAAATTTGAAGTGTTACATAGTCAATAGCGAAAGATTTATCTACCTTATCTTTAAGATTATTTTTCATATTATCTGTGATAGGATTAGAACCATTCCCCATGTTTTTTTCTATAATTGAGTATATATCATTAATTGGTCTGTCTACGGAATAATTTTTCCGAATTACCCCTCCAAAAGATAATAAAATTCCTAATACACCTACAATTATCGTTATGTTTAAAAGTTTTTTGGCATATAAGTATTTTGTTTTGTATACCTCTTTAATTTCTGTTTTTATACTATCTACTTCTCCAAATCGTTTTATAGCAAGTTCAACAGCATTAATTTCCTCATATCCTTGACTTAATAAATCATCTACACTACTCAATAGATTTGCTTTCATCTCATTTTTAAAATCTTTAATTTCATCTGAACTTGCTTGAATACCAATTGCAAGATTAGATACATACTTTTCTATGCAATCTATACCTTCTTTGCTCATGTTTGATTGACTATTCATTTTTTACACCCCCAAGAAACTTATTTATCAATTCTCTCATAAAAATCCATTCTATTCTTTTTCTTTTAACATACTCTATTCCATCATCAGTGATATTGTAATATTTCCGTCTACCGCCGCCACTTTCACTATCACTCCAATATGATTTAACATACCCGTTCTTTTCTAGTCTTTTTAATGACAAATATAGTGTTCCTTCCTTTAATTCAAAGGTTTCCCCACTAATCGCCCTTACCTTTTTTGCTAATTCATATCCATACATAGTGCAGTCATTAAGTACACTCATTAATATTGTATCAATATACCCTTTCAGCATTTCCTTATCTATTTCCAATATTTTCACCCCTTATCCATATATTAGCATGTAGTACTTAATAATGCAAGGTATATAACTATGCAATGCACTTAGCTGCAAATCTCAACAAGGTTTAAATCTAGATGAACTATACCTTATTTTTAAAAACGGAAAGAAGAAATTTGTAAGAAATATAATTTCAGAACTGAGTGGAGGTTTAATAATTTATAAGAAAGAAAAATGTGTTGGAAGTGAAAAAAGGTATTTTATAACAGGTGAAGGAATAAAAATTCTAAATGAATATTTAGATAAATAAAAGATAGTAACATATTTATTTCTTAAAATAGTAAATACATTACTATTTCAATTACTCAACTATATTAAAATGCCTTCCTTGTCAATATGTCGTCGTTTATACTCCTTATTCCATTTACTACAAATAAATTTAGCATTTGGTATTTTTATACTCATATCATATTCCTTTTCTATGCCCGCAATTTATATATCCTTTTCGTCTTTTAATCTGTTTTTTGATTGAAAATATTCTTTTGCTAAAGCACTAGTGTTCCACCACTCAATATTATTGATAAGGAAAACCATAAAAATGGTAAAAAAAGTATGTCTGACTTCTCTTTTCCTCTCGAAAAATCATACGTACTATCTGAAAGTATTTTTATATATAGAATATGAAAAAGGTTTGTGAACCCGCTAAAATCCTTGGCAGATAAAGGCGGATTTGATTGCTGCTACGCACCAATTACGTCGCCACCCAGTCTGCGCCCTCACGAGTTCAAATTTCCATATAATAACGTAAAAGAACTCGCCTTCCAGCGAGTTCTTTGATTTGGCGGAGAAAGGGGGATTTGAACCCCCGGAAGGTCATAACCCGTTCGCCTGTTTTCGAGTTAGGCTATGTACTTTACATGTAATGATAGCTAGTACCATTGAATACTATATAGTCTTGTATACTCAATGGTTTTAGCTACCTTACTTCATATCTAATATCATCAAGTATCATATAAAAACATAAAGTTTGTTATCAAATATCTAATTTAAAAGATATACATTATAATAAATATCATATGTTATTACCTATGTTTTTTACGTTGGTTGTATACAGATATTAATGTTCTTAATATGTAGATTACCTATATTTATTAAAGCTCCTCTTTTATCTTCACAACTAATATATATTCCTACTGCACCCTTTATTCACGTTTTAAGTTCTTGGAAAGCATAGTCCTCATCCTAATTGATTTCATACTTAACGGAATCTAATAAAATTACACTACCATTCACATCTCTAACTATCAACCATTAAAATTAATAAATTTCACAAGAAGAGTGTTTTACACGTAATATTCTATATATATATTGACCTAGTTACCCATGGTATATTTTTTTAATGCAAGATACCTTCTTCTCTAGTTAGTTTGAATTTCTAATAATTGCAGACTGTACAGTGTTAGATCTAAATAATATTATACATAACCCAAAAAACACATTAAATATATTAGATTATGTCATATACCTTTAGCATATTTTCATGAGGATTAAATATACACTTTTATAATCTTAAAATAGTTTTGAAATACTGCACAAGGACATCCTTCTTAGTTCAGTATTTTGTTTTTTTGTATGTTAATTTACTGATGTAGGTTCATTCAATTAATTCTTCATTCTTCTTACAGAACCCCATAAAGACAGCGCTATACCCACTTATTATAATAATATTACTAAACATATAAAACTTAAATTCATTAAAAGTATAATTTTGTTCATCTTGCTCTAATTCAGGAATCTTTCTATATTGTTTAATATAATTAGAATCATAACCAATAGATCTTTTAAAATTACCAAAAAAATCGATATTTAAAGTTTTGTTAACCCCTCCATCATTTATTTCTGCAAATGACAAAAATGCATTAAAAGTATTGATTGCTTTATAATTAACGCCTCTATAACGAGTCTCCGCAGTGTGTAACATTTCATCTGGAATCAAAAATCGTTCCAGAATGCTAATTTCTATATTTATAGGAACATAATTTAATAAAATTAGTTCATCATAGCTTTTAAGAAAGAGTACATTATAATTATTATAAGCTATTTTTTCTATCATATAATCTTGACTCTCGACTAGTTTTTCATATATTGGATATCCCATACTTTTATATACTGAGTACATATTCCTTGAAAATTCAATAAGAGAATTATTAAATCTCTCACTGTATCCACTTATTGACTCGTGACTTCTGCGTATTGTGCTTTTTAATTCTTGGTATAGATATATTCCATTCTTCATATCTTTCTGAACTTTTAAAAATACAGGATACGTATTAGACACAGTAATTGTTTGGTCAACTTTTGTTTCATTTTCTAATATTTCATTAAATTTCACCCTTTAAACACCCTCTCTCTTTATATCGCAAGTTCATCAATCTATTTTACAAATCCCAGTAGTTTCCTTATTATTTTATATTATTAACGTATATAATTTTATAAAAAAACAATAAAAAGTCTTAAGTTGGATTTCTCTAACCTCAGGCTTAAAATTACGTTTTACTTCTTTACGCTTTATTAATTTTCAATCTAACCTTTAAGTTTTTCTTATTTAACACATCTAAATGATTAAATTTGCTAATATCTCCACTTAAATCACTGGGCAATAAATTAATATAATGCTCAGTGGTTTTAAAGTAATAAAAGCTATATGGAAATTCCTATAGCTTTTATTTATTGGCTGTTTTCTAAATTAAAAAAATTTCAGATTCATATTAGTAATCATCCAACTCTGCTGGATCATCCCCTAAATCTTCCAATTGTATTCCGTTTTCATCCACAATATAATAATTGTCATAAGATCCATAGTTAGGGGCATCATTGTATCTATGCTGATTAACAATTAGGTCTCCAGAATACTGTCCTTTTTCTATAATTCTCAAATAATTTCCTGGACATACAAATTGTTGATTTTTGCTTTCTATATCTACCACATGTATTGCAGCAGAAGTAGCCCAAGCCTCAGACATAAAATAAACTTTCTTTTTATCTTTGCTTAATTGAGGATTAAATATTCCTGCAATTATATCTTTAACATCCACCTCCTCATCATGGCATACTACTAATAATTCCTCTGTTCCGTCAGAATATTTTACCCATAATTCATTATTTACAGCAGTATCGCCAGCTCCAGTAGAAAGTAATGCTTTATTTGTGTCTTTTAATATAATATCTACTGGTGAGACTGTATCCACTTGCTCTGCATCTTCACCAGGAACAAGACTTGCCTGTACAATATCTCCTGTAGTATTGTCTAACCAATCTCCTGAAAAGTCTTTAACATAAATTAATCCACCTTCAATTATTGCATTAGTTATTTCCGTAGAATTTTCTGGATCATTAGCATAAGCTAATTCAAACGATTTACTCCCAATAACAACAGTACCATTATCCATTGTAGCAAAAGCTGATATAGATGTTGATCCCAATATTATTAGCATTGTAAGAACCGAACTCACAATTTTTTTATTCATATATTTCTGCCCCCCATTATAATGCATTTACATAATGTTCATATATTTATATACTATAACATCTTTTACAAAGTTTCAACATAATAATCGAGTTGAAGACATAAAGTTCCTTTAAAGTAACTAATAAAAGAACCTGAAGATAGATTTCTCTAACCTCATGCTTAAAATTAATATTTACATTTTTATTATTTATAACATTTTAATATGTTTTATATTATCTTAAAGTTGTTCCAATGCATTAAATTTATCAAAATCCTTCTTCAAATCATCTGTAAACATATCAACATACTCGCTTACCATATTTAAACTATTACAATTCAATATTTTCTGCAAATGGAAAATATTATGATAAGCTCATCTACTTTTATTGCACTACAAGTTTTAACATAATATCTTTTAGTTTTACTATGATTAAAACTAAAAAAACTCCATCTCAATTACTGCACTATACTACTTTGCTAATAATTATATAAATAACAAAGACCCCCCAGAAGCATTATGGCTTCTAGGTGGGCTTATGGTGTGTCTGACAGAGGTCAGAACCTGCGAACAACTGGTTCGTAATCAACAAGTTTAACCGATTTTAAATAGCCATCAAACCGTTGCAAATAGCAATTTTATTTTCTCAATATTTTTATACTTACTTCACTGCTTCTTTTCATGATCCCAAAACTCGAAAAATTCTTCTTCATTGAAATCACGTCATAAATAGGTTTTAGAAAAAAAATATCTTATTTGTAATTTTTTCAATAATTTTTATCATAACTACTTCAATTATTTTTATATGCAGTTGTTTTGTTAATTATATTGTATGTCTTGTAAATCTAATACAGTATCAATAGAGTTGAAGTAAAATAACTTATATAATGAAATGAAAATATATAAAACTTTACTCTGTACAATTTTATTCTATAGAAAATGATAGAACTTTATTAAATTGCTTATTAAAGTTTTCTTTATATATAATTTGTATGCTTCTTAATGTAGGTATTACAACATTATAATATTTAGGCGCATGAGATAATAAGTCTGCAGTTTGTACTTGAAGAAGGTAATGCATATTTCCTTTCCCGATAAGTTCAATAGCCGTAGAAACACCCTCTGTTGTAGCCTCTATTTTATGATCATGGTATTTTATAAGTTTACATACTATTGATAACTTGTTAAAAGTATTTGGTTTAACCTTTCTTTATCTTTTTTATATTGTATGATTAGCACCTTCCCCCTCTAAATCTTGTGTTTAAATAATTGTTAATCTTATATTTACAACTCTCTTAAAATGAGATTATTAACAATGAAAAACTCACTAACTATTTATAAAACTATTATTAAATATAAATATTAAAATTACAACATTTAATACTGATGAGGCATTTGATAGTCTTATACGGTACATTAATTCTACAAAGAAAAAGAATTCGAAAATGAACCTAAAATATGTGCTGATTGCAGAAAATCAAGAAAAATACAAAGAAGCAATAATAGCTTGTTTTAACTTTTAGTACTTCTTATTAATCACTTGTATCTCAACACTTATAAACCTTTTTCTTGTTGTATCTTTAATTAAAATTGGGTACTATTTTATATTCTCAGTACCCAAACAGTACCCAACAATAACCTTGAAACAGAAAAAGATAAAATATCAAACTCTCCAAATTAAATTGAAGCTACTATTACCAGCAATGTGCTTAACGAAGAGTTAATAGACCAGTATTGGATTAGAGATATAACCGCTATAAATAAAGGTACAACAGATCTAAACCTACTCTTTGGTAACTATGTAGAGTAAGTTTTTGTATTTGATGATAAGGTTGAAATAAATCTTATCATCATTTTTTGTACATATAATACTAACAAGTTCTAAGATAATATTTTGTTATACTAATTAGACCTAGACTTTCTAGGTCTTTATCTTTATATGCAATATTCATAATTAGTTTAACATATCCATACTAGTTTTATAATAATTCTGAAGCGAATTTACACATTGAAGGTACCCTTTGAATTCATATGCATTTAGATTAAACTTCGATACCTCATTGTATATAGGAGCCTTTATTGAGTTATAACTTCCTGTCTGTATACACTTATTCACAATCTCTATAAGAGTGCTCTTTTTCATTATGAACATTTCCATTGATATATTTAATTTTTCGTCAGCACTTATGTTTCTACCTATGCTCAAAACTTTGTTATCTTCATTAATATATAATGCACTACAATTTACAAAATGTTTTTTCCCATTATTCGTTTTTTTATATAATAAAGTTAATCACTACCTGATTCCTCGTGATATTTAGCTGCTTCATTATACTCTCTGTTACATACCATATGTAAAGAAGATATTATTACATATTCAAGCTCTCTTACTTGATACACCATACTGAGTACGAGTTCTCGTTAACAGTGAAATCACCATTACCATCCGCATCTATTTCAATTTCTCCAGAAATGTTACCAGTTACATCTACAAAAACTTTACCTGAAAGCTTTCCTCCAACAAACATTTTCTTAGAACCACCATCATTTGCATTAGAAATTAGAGCAGCTAGTCCATTTTCTCTTGTCCAACCCACAATATGGGCATCATCGAAATAATCATGTTGATCCCCATAAGCAGACTCTTTCCTTGCTTTTAATAATTTATCTAATTGATCTTTTAGCGGAGCAATATCATTAGTTGGCATTCCATAATAATCTCCAAAGAAAATACAAGGGATACCTTCTTGTCTTGTTAAAATGAAAGTATAAGCCTGCAACTTAAATAAATTGTCTACCCAAGATTCAAGTGACTGTCCAGGTTGGGTATCATGGTTGTCTACAAAAGTAACTGAATTTTCGGGATAACAACTTATTAATGTATTTGACATTAACTCTCTTAGATCATAGTTCTCTTTCTCATTTGCAGCTGATACAAAATTATAATGAAGTGGAATATCAAATATATTAAATGTGTGGTCAGTGTTCTCAATATATTGTTTTAAAACATCAAGATCCGTACTCCAATATTCGCCTACTGTAAAAAGTTCTTTTTTTGCAATCTTTCTTATGTCATTTATAAATCTTTTAAAAAATTCAAAGTCTATATGCTTTACTGCATCTAATCTAAACCCATCAAGATCTGCTATTTCAATGTACCATAATGCCCACTTTAAGATTTCATCATATACTACAGGTGAACTAACATCTATATCTGTAAGCATAAGATAATCATAGTTACCATTTTCATCATCTACTCCTTCATCCCAGCTCTTACCGAGCCCCGTAAATTGATATATAGCACTTTCCTTTTTATTCTCATCCCAATCTACCCCATCAAAATGTTTCCAGTTCCATTTAAAATCGGAGTATTTATTATTTCTTCCAGAGAAGTTGAACTTAGTCCATGCTTTTATATCATATTCATCAGATATTTTATTATTTCGGTCATCTGGGTCTACTTTAGCTACCCTTACCCATTCAGTTTTATCTGCTCCCCCTTTTTGGTTAAGTACTATATCTGCTAATATCTGAATGTTATTTTTATGGGCCTCAGCTATTGCATTTATATATTCATCCTTTGTACCATATTTAGTTCGTTTACTTCCCTTTTGATCAAATTCACCAAGATCATATAAGTCATAAACGCCATAACCTGTATCGTTACTGCCACCTGCACCTTTATATGCTGGTGGCAGCCAAATAGTATTTATGCCTACATCACTTAAAGATTTACTATGTTCTTTTAAAAAGTTCCAGTGTCCTCCATCTGATGGAAGATTCCATTCGAAAAATTGCATTATAGTTCTATTCATTTAAATTAGCTCCTTTTATTTTCTTTTTAAATAAAGGCAATTGTTAGTATTACAAATTTCATTGTAACAAGGTTACTTTAATAAGAAATTATGAGTATAATCAACGTATCTCTATAATTTTAAAGCTCTGACCAAAGTAATATATCCTATTTCAATGGCATCACTATTCTATCTATAATTTATTAGAATGTTTATGTAATATAAAATTAACGGTATAATTGTATCATACCTAAATAACGTTATTAGCTATCATTTTCGACAAGGTTCAACATACATTTTTTTAAGTATTCCATCTTAAGTTATATCTATATTTCCCTAAATACATGTTATTACTTCAACGTGGTCTTTAAAAACAACTACCTTATCAACATAATTCCGTATAGTCTTCTTACACTAGCATATCTCGCTCTTTTACAAACCCTCTGAGCATTAAAACCAAGCCCTTTACTTGCTCTTCTGTTATCTTAGGAGCTTGTCTTCTACTTTACTGCTAATAGGCTCTTTCTTGTTTTGTCTTCAAACTGGAGCCACAAATCCTATTTTTAACAAAAATGCACTAAAAAAAACTCTAGCATAATCAGCTAGAGCCTTTAACTTTGGCGGAGAGAGGGAGATTTGAACTCCCGGAACGGAATAACCCGTTCGCCTGTTTTCGAGGCAGGTACCATAGGCCACTCGGACATCTCTCCATATATTAAGAACCTTTAATATTATACCATATAATTAAACTATTTAAAATATTTTTTTGTTTATAAGTTTCTTACCCTTTTGAAGATATATTCTAGGTTCAAAACAAATTATTGACATACTTAATAGTTCTGCTATAATAAACATTGTGTTTGACTGATAATGATTCTTAATTTCATTCTCATTTAAAATGATAATTTGCAATTTGCTAAATCATTATTTTTATACATATTAACTTAAACAATTTAGGAGGATTTTCATGAAGAAAAAAATATTATTCGTAGTATTAACATCCGCTTTAATTTCTGTTACTGTTTTTGCAGGTTGTTCAAAAGGTGTAGAACCTGTTAAGAAAGTAAGTGCTACTAAAGTGGTTAGTACAATGAAAGGCAATGTAACTATACCCACAAGTCCTAAACGTATAGTTGATATATCTGGATCAACAGAGGAATTATTAATTTTAAATCACACACCAATAGGTACAGCCAATGCTGATTCTTATAAAACTACGGAAAAGCCAAGTTACCTAAAAGATAAATTGAGTTCTTCTAAACTTGTAGGTTTTTCAATGATGGAAACTATGGATATGGAAGCCATCCTAAAACTTGATCCAGATTTAATTATAATGAGTGAGAGGCAAACAAAAATATATGAACAATTAAAAGCTATTGCACCTGTTGTAATGCTTAAAGATTATGCTAACGATTGGAGATCAAAACTAACAAATATCTCCAAACTATTTGGACAAGAAAAAGATGTTCAGAAATGGTTAATAGCTTACGATAAAAAAGCTATAACAATAGGTAATGAAATAAAGAAAACTAATGGCACGCAAACTTACCTTACCGTACTCGCTAGTTCAGGCAAATATTATATTTTTAGCGATGCAGCTATAGGTTCAATGTTATTATCAGATATGAAATTACCCCAACCGGCAAACATGCCAAAACAAGAGGGAATAAGTTTACCAGTAGTAACTATGGAGGGTTTATCATCAATTGATGTTGATCATATTGTAGTTATAGCAACTGATGTGGATAAAAAAGATTTATTAAGTAGTTCTGTTTGGAAAAGCATGAGAGCTGTAAAAGCTGGAAATGTTACACTGCTTCCTAGTTCTCCATATTTTGCACAAGGTTATTCTCCAATAGGAAGAGAATTATTACTTGACTCCATAAAGAAAGAATTTGTGAAATAATATGAGAGGTGCATCATTTCAATGAAAAATATAATACTTAATCAAAAGAAGAAAAAGATGAATAGACTTATTATGAGTACATTTATAATTGTAATTGGACTTATTATATTGTTTTTCGGAATTGCATTGTCAGTGTCCCTAGGTGCAAAACATATAGATTTAAATACAGTCTTGAGTATCATGTTTTCACCTAGCAATGATATAAACTCAAAGATTATCCACGATATAAGACTTCCTAGAGTAATTGCAGCTGCTCTAGTTGGAGCATTTTTAGCAGTATCAGGTGCTATAATGCAAGGAATAACAAGAAACCCAATAGCTGACCCTTCAATAATGGGAATTACCCAAGGTGCAACTTTTACAATAGCTATAGCCTTTGCAATGAAGGCTAATATCGATTCTTCAGATTTAATGTTTTTTGCCTTTATTGGAGCTAGTTTAAGTGGGATAATAGTATTTCTTTTAAGTTCAAGATCTATTAAAGGTGTTAGCCCCATTAAACTTGTTTTAGCAGGCACAGCTCTAGGTACCCTTTTGATATCTCTTGCAACTGCTATTGCAATGTACTCTAATTTATCTCAAGAACTTAGTTTTTGGATTGCAGGAGGATTTGTTACTGCAAAATGGGAAGGTGTAAAATTATTAGCCTTTGTTGGTTCATTTGGGGTCATTGCAGCTATAATTCTTTCTCCTAAAATAACCATTTTGAGCCTAGGAGAAGAAATTGCCATAGGTCTTGGGCAAAAAACTAACATAATAAGATTTATTGGAATAGTAATCGTAATATTACTTAGTGGTGGTTCCGTTGCAGTTGCCGGAAATATTTCTTTTCTGGGTCTTATTGTCCCCCAAATTGTAATGAGTTTAGTTGGACCAGATTATAGATTTATAATCCCATGTTCTCTAGTTCTTGGCGCAAATTTACTAGTTTTTAGCGATATAGCCGCTAGAATGATTAATCAGCCTTATGAAACTCCTATTGGCGCATTAACTGCATTACTTGGAGTACCTTTCTTCATATATATCGTAAGAAAGGAGGCAAAATCATTATAAAACATACACATAAAGGAAAGAAAAAACTAATTTTGATTATAAGCATTTTATCTATTTTGCTCCTTTCAATATTTATAATTAGCTTTAATATAGGAACCTTTGCTATAGGACCTCTAGATGTAATTAAAACATTATTTGGACAAGGAGATAAAAAACAGGAACTAGTACTTTTCACTATGAGACTTCCACGAATAATTATAGCTCTACTTGTAGCAAGCGCCTTAGCAATATCCGGAACAGTACTTCAAGGAATAACTAAAAACGATCTTGCAGACCCTGGCATATTAGGTATAAGTTCCGGTGCAGCACTTGCTGTAGTTATTTATATATATTTTATGAATGGAAAAGCATATTCTGATGTAAATTTGCTTACTATATTTACCATGCCTATTATAGCTCTCTTTGGAGCAGGCTTTGCGGCCTTCCTTATTTATACTTTAGCATGGAAAAAAGGTATAAATCCTACTAGATTGATTTTGATGGGTATAGGTATCAATTCTGCTTTTTCTGCTATATTGGTTCTATTTCAATTTAGATTTTCAACGCAGGATTTTAACAAAATAATGATTTGGACCTCAGGAAGCATTTGGGGAACTAATTGGAGTTATGTTATAGCAACGCTCCCTTTTGTATTCATTTTTACAGGCCTTATAATTTATAAGGCTAGATACCTTGATGTTTTAAGTTTAGGTGACGAGTTATCAGTTGGACTTGGCGTTAATATAGAAAAAGAAAGAAGAACGCTACTAATATATACCGTGGCTCTAGCAGGTGCAGCTACAGCTGTTGCAGGTACCATAGCCTTTTTAGGGTTGATTTCTCCACATATAGCTAGAAAACTTGTTGGACCAAAACACAAATTATTATTACCAGTTTCAGCCTTAGTTAGTTCAATAATTTTATTATTGTCTGATACTATAGCTAAAAATATTTTAGCGCCTATTGAAATGCCTGTTGGAATAGTTGTTTCAATTATTGGAGTACCCTATTTCATTTATTTGATTATGAAAGAATAATTATGAATGCTTAGCTTAGGAGGTTCTATATGAATAGCATAAAAACCGAGAATCTTTCTATTTCTTATGGAGATTCTGACATTGTAAAAGATTTAAATTTAAATATACCTAAAGGAAAAATTACAACTATTATAGGCTCAAATGGTTGTGGAAAATCAACCATATTAAGAACTATCGCAAGAATATTAAAACCCAAAAACGGAATCATATACATAAATGGTAATGATATTCAAGGTTTAAGTTCGAAAGCAATAGCAAAAAAAATGGCGGTTTTACCTCAAAGTCCCGAGGCACCAAATGGATTAACTGTAGGTGAACTTGTAGCCTATGGAAGATTTCCTCATCAAAGTGGATTTGGCAAATTAATGACCAAGGATAAGGAAAAGATAGATTGGGCACTTAAGATAATTAACATGGAAGAATTCAAAGATAGGCCTATAGAGTCATTATCCGGTGGGCAAAGACAAAGGGTATGGATAGCTATGACTCTCGCACAAGAAACGGAAATTTTATTATTAGATGAACCTACAACTTATTTAGATTTAGCACATCAGTTAGAAATTCTACAATTATTGGATGATTTAAATAAATTACATGGACAAACTATTGTAATGGTAATTCATGATTTAAATAACGCAGCAAGGTTCGCAGATTATATGGTTGGAATTAAAGATGGTGACATAGTTTGTAGTGGCACCCCTAGAGAAATAATGACTAAAGCTAATCTAAGAAAGATATTTAACATAGATGCCATAGTTGTTGATGAACCTGTAAATCATAAGCCAGTCTGTATTACCTATAACTTAATATAGATTTAGTTTAATCTTAAAAATAACATTAAGGCAGGATAATCATCCTGCCTTAAAATTATTTTCTATTAATACCTTTGTTTGCAATTGAGCGCCCATATAATTTTTCTTTTTCTTCTTCAGTAGCATCACTAGGACCGCTCGTCATGTTAGGCATGTTATACATATGAGTTACCTTAGCGTTTGAAGCCCCACTAACACCCTCATTATCTCCTGATTGTTCATCAGATTGTTTTGTTTCATTTAAATCATTTTTATTCATAGGTATGCTCCCTTCTAATATAAAAAATACACTGCATATAACCAGTGTATTTCATAGTTTACCCAATTATGTTAACATTTAATCCTTTGGTAATCTAAGTGAAAGACAAGTAAGTCCTCCATCCATTTTTTCAAATTCAGACATATCTACCTCAATGATTTTAAACCCTGCATCTAATAATGCTTTTTTTGAATTTTTAAAGCCTATTGGAATGATAAGATACCCATTTATTAAAATACAATTTGCTGAATATGCCTCGTTATCATCTACTTTAATTACTTTAAACTCTTTAAAATCTTTAAACAACTTGTGTTCCTTAAATTCTCCAGTGGCAACAAAAATATTGTTTTCTAAGTAAACTACTCCTGTTTTGAGATGAAGTATATAATGTACATCCGCGGTAGATGATGTATATCCATATTTGCTAAGTATTTCTGTGAGCTGTCTTGCACCTTCTGCATTAGTTCTCTTAGATTGACCTATATAAAAATGATTTTCTACTCTTAATATATCTCCCCCATCCAAACAAGCCTCTCCACTTAAATATTCTATGTTGACATAGAACTTTTTCAAAACATCAATAATTCCTTTTTCTTCTCCCTTTCTTGACTCTGCACCCGGCTTTGTAATAATGGCACATTTCTCTGTTACAATAGCTACATCCTCAACAAAAGTTGAATCTGGATATCGCTCATCAGCTTCCAATACCAACACATTGCATCCACATTTCTTTAAAGCTTCTATATAATCCTCATGTTGTTTTATAGCCTTTTTATAATCTGGCTTACCCATATCTGAAGTAGTAATCCCCTCAGCGAAATTTTTGCTTAACTTTCTTACAATTACATTTTTTATCATAATAAAATCCCCTTTCGTTTTATCTTATACATCTTACATAGCAAAATCTATGCCAATATGCTATCAACCTACTTATTCTATAAACAGGTTAGTCTAAGGGAATATAAAAATTTTTCAAGTTAATAAAGCGAAAAAAATTTTGCCTTTACGCAAAATTTTTTTCGCTTTATTATATATTATATTTTGACAATTTATAATTTAATGCTTGCCTTGATATTTTTAACATTTTTGATGCCTCTGTTACATTTTTCGTGTTTTTTATCGCATATACTATAATGTCTTTTTCATAACTTTTTACAAGTTCGCTTAACGATTTATCAGATGTCACAAGACCTGGCACGCAATTCTTCTCGCTTTTCACAGAAAACATATAGTCTGGAAGATCCTCCACTGCAATTTCATTACTATATGTTATATTAAAAGCAGATTCTATCACATTTTTTAATTCTCTTATATTGCCTGGCCATAAATAATTTTTAAATATTCTTAGAACCGATTCATCAAGCCCCTTAATCTCTTTCTTCATTTTTCGATTATATTCTTTTATAAAATAGCCAGACAAAAATTCAATGTCATTTTTTCTATCCTTAAGCTCTGGAAGACTAATTTGAAGTACTCCAATTCTATAAAACAAATCTTGTCGCAGTTTGTTTTCCCTAATAGATTTTAATGGAGATTCGTTTACCGCGGACAAAATTCTAACATTTACCCTTATACATTCAGTTGAACCCACTCTTCTAATTTCCAAACTTTCTATCGCTTTCAATAGTTTCGCCTGCATAGATATTTCCATAGAATTGATCTCATCTAAAAAAAGAGTACCACCATCCGCCGCTTCAAATAAACCCTTTCTATTTTCAGCACCTGTATAACTACCCTTTACCGTACCAAACAAAATACTCTCAAGTAATGTAGCAGGTATAGCTGCACAATTTTGAGATATAAACGGCTTTGAAACTCTGCTACTATTTTTATGTATAGCTTGAACCACCATTTCTTTTCCCGTGCCCGTTTGTCCATAAATTAGAACTGGAGAATCAGATTTCGCTACTTTTATTATCTTTTTCTTAATATCTAACATATTTTCATCATTAGTTATAATTTGATCTATATCATATAGTTGCCTTTTTTCTTCCTCTCTTTCTTTCAATCTTAATGTTATATCTTTCCTTTGTTTTTCAGGTTCAATATATATCGAAACCTCTACTACTCCTATAATCTTTTCACCTGATTTTACTGGAAATGTTGAATTAATTGCATCTATGGCTACGCCTTTATAATTCACAAGATGTTGTTGTTCATTTAAAATAGCCTTACCACTTTTTAACACCCTTAACAATGTACTATTTTCATCATTTAGATTAGGATATATGTCCCAAAGATATCTTCCAACCAGTTCCTCATCATAAAGATTATTAATATCTTTTCTAAAATTATCAGAATATTCAATAACACCTTTTTGATTAACCATTACAATAGCATCTATATAATTGTGTAAACTTAGAATTTGTTTAATATAATTCTGTAGCATAAAAACACCTCAATTTAAAATTTATCCAGCAATCTACAATTCAATATTATCAAATACGCCCCTACCTAAGAATATTATTAAAGCACTAAATATAAGATTATATGCTATAAATGAGGCGTAGGCTATAACTACTCCAACAAAACTACTAGACGAACTATATAATACGGCAAGAAGAATTATAGCAGGTGTTACTATCCCAACTAATATCATAATTCTCATAAATCCCGTAGTTACTATATTCTCACCACCGCCCAAAAGTCTCCTAGTTAGGATTCCTCCATATATAAAAAGAGAACCTATTGATTCAAATGCTACTATATTAAGAATTATAAGCATAATGCTACTTTTAAATAATATTCCTGTTATCAAAAACACTATAGTCCCATCAATAAGGTTTTTTATATTATCAACTACAGTTGCATAGATAATTTTCTTAAACGAATGATCAGGCAGCATATATATATACTGGTTTGTTAAATCTTTTCGCCATTTGCTTGCAAAATTAAATATTAATTGGAGATATATCATGCCCCCTAAGATTATTACTAGATCCTTAATGGGACTAAATAAACCAGCAGTTATTGCTATAACAACATAAATAACGGTCCCTATATTTATAAGTCCAAACCCTGTTTTTTTATACTCTAGTATTTGTCTCCAAAATATAGCAGAGGCAAACTTTCCTTTTCTTGTATACTTGACTTTTCTTACTCTAGGTTTTTTACCAGATTTCATAAATACTTGCTCACCATTTCTTGATGCAGAGATTGCAGTTTCTTTATACTCAGTTGAAGCTAACACATCTTCATAGTAGTCAAGTTTCATAGAATAAATTATATAACAGCAAATAGCACCTAATGCTATAATCAAAATAGTATAAATAATAAACATTGTGTTAATACCATTCATTGAAGCCATTATAATTTCTCTTACCCAACCGTATACTGGAATATAAGGTATGATTGAACTATTCAACAGTGACATAATAGCCTTACCTGGTGACCTAGTTACATATAGTTCTATAAAGTACGCTATTAATACAACTATTCCTAAGCCTTTAAAAATATTTCTTATCATTGTTTTGTTTTTTACACTTTTAGAAGCTATGGAATATAATAATATTTTTAGTGTTGATGTAAAAATAAGCATAATAAATAATCCAAAAACAATTACTAAAATCCCATATGACTGAATATTACTATAACTACTAAGAGTGTATCCTTGAAATAAAACAAAAACCACTGCTATAAATGAAGAATATATTTGTTTTATAAATCCATATATTAAGACTTTTTGAGGGCTAATAGGAGATGTAAATATAAAATTTATATCTGCGCCTCTAAAAAAAGTAGCTCCATTATTTATTGATGAATAGATGTCCGGAACCGTAAATAGTAAAATAACACATCCAACAATAGTACTATATAACATTGGATCCAGGATACTTTTTGTTCTACTAGTATCTTTATTAACAAAAAATACAAGACACAAAGATACTAAACATAATATGTATAAAACAAGCTTTAATGGTTCATGCTTTAACTGAAGTAACCAATTTTTTATAGATTTTCTTATTATATAAAATAATGGCTTCATACATTTCCCTCCGTTACATCAAAAAAGAGTTCCTCTAATGTCTCATTCCTACTCTTAAGCTCCTGCTTTGTGCCAGATAGAACTATATTCCCATTTTTCATTATAAGCACCTTGTCCCAGAAATCATCAACGCTATCTATTATATGTGTACTTATTAAAATAACTGAACCTTTTTCTTTAAGCTCGATAATTGCTTTCTTTAGTTCCTTAATAGCCTTAGGATCAAGTCCCATTAATGGCTCATCAAATAATATTACCCTTGGTCTTATTATTAGAGCGCAACAAATGCTTACCTTTTGCATCATACCCTTAGACAATTGTTTCCCAAGTTTGTCTTTCTTATCGCTTAAATCAAATCTTTTAAGCAATTCTTCAGCTTCATCCTTATAGTCTTCTATTCCATAAGCCGCAGCTATATATTCTATATGCTCATAAACCGTTAGCAAATCAAACATAGCTGAAACTTCCGGAACATAAGAAAATATTTTTTTTGCATCAATGCTCTTATTTGGGTGCCCACAAATTTCAATGTACCCATTATATTTTAATAATCCAGCAATAGATTTTATTGTAGTGCTTTTTCCAGCTCCATTGGGGCCTAAAAGAATGGCAATTTCACCTTCGTTAACTTGAAAACTAATATTGTTTACAGCTATTTCTTTAGAGTATTTTTTAGTAAGATTTTGTACAATAAGCATGATACTCATCTCCTTAAATAAATATATATATTTTAATTATACCAAATATCCCTATTATTGTACAAATGCATGGTTTAACGCTTCCATTTTGGTAACTTATTAGTGAATTCATTAGTAACCTTGTTAGTGAACTTATTAGCAGAACTCTTAAGATATCCTATAATTAGACGATAATATATATAAAAGGTGGGATAATACATGAAAATGAATTTTAAAAAAATAAAGAATACAAAAATTACAACAAACATAATAATAATTTGGATCATATCATTACTTGCAATACTCTCAGTAGGCGCTATTGGTTATACTAATACTAGTAAAATGTATGCTATTAGTAATGATGTTAACAGTAACGTTATTCCAAAGCTTAAAGATTGGGGTGATGTTAATGGATATATGGGTGTCCTTCGAAATACTTTAACTAAAATAATTGATAGGCCCTTTGATGAAAAAAATGAAACTGGGATGTTAGATTTAAACAGTAAAATCACTACAATTATTAATAGACAAGTCATAACATCGAAAGGTGATTCAACAGAAGCTGCTTTAGTAAAATCAGCTAAGGATGCTTATGAACATTATTACTCTTTCATCCCAAATATAATTGACCAAAGAAGACGAAATCTTGTTCCTGATAAGCAAATAACAAATGTTGATATGGGTGTGTTTGGTACAATTCTTGCTAAAAATATTACAGACCTTGTAGATTATCAAAAACATATTGCTCAGCTTCAAAATGATAAATCTAGGAATTTGTATAATAGTAGTAGAATTACATTTGGAATTATATTTTTATTGTCTATTTTAATATTATCAACAATATCTCTACTTATTATTTTGGTATTAAAAGCTTCTATTAAAGAATTTACAGATAAACTCCATATATTATCTAATGGCGATTTTACAGTAAAAATTGATACGGAACTAAGTAACGAATTTGGCACAATGAATACTGCATTAATAAAAACTATAACTTCAATTTCAAATATTTTAACTAACATTAATCATGATTCGGTATATATTTCAGAGCAAGCGCTATCATTATCTGCACTGTCCGAAGAAATGAATGCATCAACTAAAGAAATATCAAGTTCAATTAATGAAGTTGCACAAGGTTCCTCTAGCCAAGCCCAAGAGCTTATGGATATGAGTGGTTCACTAAATTCTTTTGGTAAAACTCTAGAAGATATCACCTTATCTATAACTGGTGTTGATAAGAATACAAATGCTATAAACTTTAAAGCACAAAATAGCAATAATGAATTAACTCATCTTGCTACTTCAATTAATGATATAGCAGTTTCTTTCAACGATGTTAGCATCAAAATATCAAACTTAACTAATAGTGTTAATGAGATAACAAAAATAACAAATTTAATAAATGCTATTGCAAGTCAAACAAACTTACTTGCACTAAATGCAGCAATTGAAGCAGCAAGGGCTGGTGAGTCTGGAAAAGGATTTGCAGTTGTAGCTGATGAAATTAGGAGACTAGCTGAGCAATCTAAAAATTCTTCTGATGATATAAATAATTTATTGAAATCTATACAGCAAGAAACTAAGATTGTTACAGAAACTACAGATACTGCAAATGGAGAACTTACAAAACAAATTTCTGTTGTAGACACATCTATTAGTTCATTTAAAGAAATAATAACTTCTATTGAAAATATATTACCTGAAATAGCCGGTATAAACAGTTCAATACTTGGTATTAATAACAGTAAGAATACCATAATCGCCTCTGCTGAGAATACATCTTCAGTATCAGAAGAAAATTCTGCAGCTGCTGAGCAAATATCTGCTGCTACAGAGGAAATGACAACTTCCTCTGATGAAGTTGCAAGATCTGCTCAATTACTAAATGATAAAACTGCCTCTATGATAAAGCAAATTGAGAAATTCACTCTTAAGTAATTTTGTCATTAAATTTACTATTAACAAAAAATAAAGTAGCAGAAAAACTAGAGTTCACGCTCTAGTTTTTCTGCTACTTATTATCATATATTTTTAAAAAGCTTATTTTTGTACTAATATATCATCTCCGGCCTTAATATAACCAGCCTCTAGTACCTTAGCAAATATACCTTCTCTTGGCATTATACAATCACCAACAAGTTTCATTATTTCACAACCAGCATGACATTCCTTTCCTATCTGCGTTACCTCTAAAACTACCTCCCCAATTTTGAGCTTAGTCCCCACAGAAAGTTCATACAGGATTACCCCTTCTGTGGTAATGTTTTCAGCAAATTTTCCTGCACTTAATCCTTGAGCTCCTTTTGCTTTCATTTTATCAATGCTCTCAACCCCAAGAAAACTAACTTGTCTGTGCCAATCACCTGCATGTGCATCTCCCTCTAGACCATGATTAAATTTGAAAAAACCTTTTTCGATAGGATGTTTTACTACACCTTTTTTCTCGCTTATATTTACTGCAATAACCTTTGCCATTACAATCCCTTCCTTTCAAATGTTCCCGATTTCCCACCACTTTTTTTTACAAGCATAATATTATTTATAACCATTCCTCTATCAATTGCCTTACACATGTCATATATAGTTAGTGCTGCAACAGATACCGCAGTAAGTGCTTCCATTTCAATGCCTGTCTTTCCTACAGTCTTCGTCGTTGCAGTTATTTCAATTTTACTGTTTTCGAAATCGATTTTAAAACTAATATTACAGCCTGATATCATTATGGCATGACACATTGGTATTATTTGCGAAGTGCTTTTAGCCCCCATAATTCCGCCTACCTGTGCTACCGCTAATACATCTCCTTTTGAAATAGATCCATTCTTTATTTTTTCTAAAGTTTCTCTCTTCATTGAAATTGACCCAACCGCTATAGCTTCCCGAACAGTGTTAATTTTTTCAGATACATCTACCATTTTAGCTCTTCCCTCTTCATTTATATGCGTAAATTCCATTATTTTATCCTCCTATTTGGTACATCATCTTTTCACTTCTACTAATTTTTTCTTCCTCAAGATGATGTTCAAGTGGCTTATCAAAAATCGCTTGTTTTAAAACATTTGTAAGCATTTCTTCATTATTTATGTATTGCTTAAGGTTTATCTCTTCTTTTGAATGAAGACACGGCTTAATTGTTCCCGTCGATGTAAGTCTTATTTTATTACAATCCGAGCAAAATTTGCAACTCACTGGACTAATAAATCCAATCTTCCCTTTCGCTCCATCTAACTTGTACATTTGAGCAGTACTACTTTTTTCATTCTCAATTTGAATTAACTCAGGATGATTTTTTAATACTTCCATAAAACTGATTTTGCTTTTATCATAAACTTTTATACCCTCACCTATAGGCATTAGTTCAATAAACCTTATTTCTATTGGCATTTCGCGAGTTAAATTTAAAAAGTCTTCAAATTCTGTATCATTAAACCCTCGCATCAATACAGTATTAATTTTTACTGGTTTTAACCCAAGTGTTAAACATCTATCTATACTTTCCATTACCTTATCAAGATTTCCTATTCTTGTTATACTTTTAAACTTCACATCATCCAATGTATCAAGGCTGATATTAACTCTCTTAAGTCCAGCTTTTTTTAGGTCACTTGCCATGTCCGCAAGTAAAATACCATTTGTAGTTATAGCAATGTCCTCTATCCCTTGTAGTTTTGAAGTTTCATATATTAGTTTATCTATATCTTTCATAACCAGTGGTTCACCACCAGTATACCTTACTTTGTTAATACCTAATGTTTCTGCTACTTTTACTATTTTTAAGATTTCTTCAAACCGCAGTATATCCACATGTTCTAATTTTTTTATGCCCTCTTCTGGCATGCAATATATACATCTTAAATTACATCTATCAGTTACTGATATTCTTAAATAATTGATATTTCTCCCATGACTATCTCTCACAAAACCATCTCCTAAAATTCAATTATTTCCGCTAGATTCTAGCACACTCATTAGCTTCCCCTTTAAGTATATCAATACCATGTGGGATAGCAGATAATATAAATTGAAGATTTTCTACAGCACCTTTGGGACTACCAGGAAGATTTATAATCAAGGTTTTTTTACGTATTCCTGCAATACTTCTTGAAAGCATAGCCTTTGAAGTAATTTGGAGTGATTTCATTCTCATGACCTCACCAAATCCAGGTACATATTTTTCAATAACATTTTGAGTTGCCTCAGGGGTAACATCTCTTTGTGAAAATCCTGTGCCTCCATTAGTTAGAATTAAATCCACTTTTAGATCATCACATAAATAAATCAATTCTTTTTCTATTTCATCTTTTTCATCAGAAATCATTTTATAGAAACTTATAACATATCCATTGCCTTCTAATTCACTTCTTATCGCAGGGCCTGTCCCATCAATTCTTTCTCCGCGAGAACCTTTATCACTCATAGTTAATATTGCAGTTTTAATCATTTTCATCGCCCCATTTTTAAAATTTGCCGAATTTAATTGTATGTATAATACTATATTTCATTTATACTCTTTACTAGAACCCATCACTTTTATATCTTATATAAAAAATATCACTAATCGTTTACAGCTTTGAATGAAAGATTAAATTTTCTTTAATTATTACTACAATTAACTTTTATTACAACATTATTTTATCATATTTTTAATCAACTTACCTTGTAATCTTATTATTTTTATTTGTTTTTTGTTTAAAATCATATAAATTATTGATACAATTAGAATCATAGAACCAATTGAACAAAGATAGTGTTTACACTATCAATAAAGTAGGAGGAGTAAAAATATGAATGTAGCTACCTATAAGAATTTGCTAGTCGAAGTTGAAAAAGGTAATAATTGCGTTATGATTACAATGTTAAATAACAAAAATGATGAGAATAAGTCATCCCAGAATAAAATTCTTTATACTGAAGAGAATCTTAGCAATCATAATCACATATCTAATTTAGATAAACTACTTTACGAAAAATCAAAGTATGCTTTAGAAACCGGCAATCTTCAATTTGTTAAACGATCTGAAAACGAAACTTATCTAATTGAGCCATATTTTCCTGAGCCACGATTAATAATTTTAGGTGGTGGACATATTGCCAAACCCTTAGCTGAATTTGCCTCAAAGACAGGATTTTCAGTTACAGTTGTTGATGACAGGCCCTCATTTGCAAATAGTGAACGATTTCCTACTGCGCAGAAAGTAATTTGTGAAAGTTTCGATCACTGTTTCGACTTAATTAATTTAAATAAGTCTGCATATGTTGTCATTGTAACTCGAGGTCATCGTCATGATATGGATTGTTTAAGGCAGGTTTTAAAACACAATACCGCATATGTTGGAATGATTGGTTCAAAACGCCGTGTTAAAATTGTTATGCAGCAAATGCTAGACGATGGATATTCTAAGGAGAAATTAGACAAAGTCAATGCACCTATAGGTCTTAAGCTAGGCGCAGTTACACCTGATGAAATAGCGATTTCTATTATATCTCAGGTAATTAGTTACAGAAGACTTGGCGATACAACTGCTATTACTAATCCTATAAAGACCAATTGGCCGGAATTTGATCATGATGTATTAAATGAATTATGCCAAGAAGAGAATTCTCCGGGAGCAATGATTACAATTATTTCTACTAAAGGATCAGTTCCAAGAAATGCTGGAGCTAAAATGCTTGTATGGCCCTTTGGAAAGATCTTAGGGAGTATCGGCGGAGGATGTAGTGAAGGCGAAATAATTAAAACCGCCCGTGATTTAATTAAAGATGGTGGATATAAACTTCAAAACATAGACATGACAGGTACCATTGCAGAAGATGAAGGTATGGTATGTGGCGGAATTATGAATGTTCTAATAGAAACTTTTTAAAAATAGGACCCATGGTAATTCTTTAATTACCATGAGCCTTATTTTAATTTAAATGATATAATTTTCGTTTAATCATTCCATTACTAATTTCAATATTATTAAGTAAGCCACCAAATTCTATAGATATATTGTTGTTTTCTATTAATAAACCTAAGTACTTATCTCGCTTAATGCAATTTTTAATGTTATTAAATTTTATAGGTATTTGCGGGTTTACTGGCTTTACGCTTATACTAAGCACTCTATTTTCTCCATCAGTAATGCTAGCTGTGTAATCAAGCACATTATCAATTCCAAACATAACTTCATCAATCATTCCTATAAAAAGAAACTTCCCATCTTTTAACTTTAAATATTCGTTAACTCTTCCTTTTACATAATCCATTCTTTTAAATATATTACTACAAGAACAATTTTTAGGCAAGAACCTAGCAATATCTCCAGTTCTGTACCTTATAAGTGGCATTGCTTCTCTCCTAAATGTTGTAATTACCACTTCACCATAACTACCCTCTTTAACATTTCGCCCAGTTACTGGATCAATGATTTCAGTATATAAATCCACATCTCGCATATGGTATCCATTTATAGCACTACATTCAACTCCGCCTCCATACCCAATCTCAGTCATTCCATAATGAGTAAATGCTTGACAACTAAAGGCACTGCTCACAGCACTACATAATGTTCTTGGCACATAGTCTCCGCTTAAAAGGACGCTTTGTAACTTTAAATGTTTATACCTACCATCAGTGAGTTTAATTTTTGCCAGATAAAATATTTGAGTTGGTAATCCTACAATGCAATCAATATTCTTTGATTTTATTGTTTCTAAAGCATCACAAACATTAAACACAGGTCCATATATAATCCCATCACAGCCTGCTTCATTAAGTCCTTCCTTTAAAAGTTGACCTATACTATGGGTACTTTTCCCTGGCATCAATATAAGTACTCTTTGACCTGGAGTTACAATATTGAGCATACCATATTTAAAAAAATTGGATGTAGCTTTAAGATCATTTTTAGTGAAAAAGATTCTTTTAGGATTTCCCGTAGTTCCCGAAGAAGTCATTGTTACAATCCTTAAAATTTGATCAAGTGTTGTACATAAAAAACTTTTTGGATTTTTTGCTAAATCATCTGAAGTAGTAAAAGGTACTTTTTTAAAATCTTCAAAATTTTTAATATCATCACTAAAAATATTCTTTAATTTTTTTCCATAAAACTTACTTCTCTTAGCAAAATTTATAGTCTTTCTAACTTCTCCCAATTGATATAATTTTAAGCTTTCCTCAGAAAGTTTTTTATCACCAGTTTCCATAAAGAGTCTATCTTCCATCCATTTTTCATATAGTGTTTTAAGCATATTACACACTCCATATTACTTTATCTAGTCAAGCCTTTCTATGGCTTTAACAGATAAAGTTTTGAGATTAATCCCTTCTACAAAAAAATTAGATCCATCAAAACTTATAAAATTAATACATCCATAATCTTGCTTTATATTGAAAATATTCTTTAAATCTAAATCTAAATTTAAAAGGCTACAAAGCAATGCCCTAATAAAACCTGCATGACTACAAATAACAATATTCCCTTTTGTGGAATAAATTATATAATTAAGAATCTTTATTGCCCTTTGCTGGCACGCTCTAAATGATTCACCATTAAGAGGTATAAAGTCTGCTATATTTTCTCCTCTTTTTTTATAAACCTCTGGATCTTTATTTTTTACTTCTTCAAAAGTTAATCCATCTAAATTCCCCATATCTATTTCTCTAAGTTCTTCTAAAAAAGTCACTTCTCGATCCGGAAAGGCAATATTTACAGTACTCTTACACCTAATCAGATCACTACTAAAAATACTGTTAATAATTACTCCACTCTCCATAAAAATGCAGGCTAATTGCTTTGCATCATTCATCCCCTTAACAGAAAGCCCGCAATCTGTATGTCCCAGATACCTTTTTTCTCTTCCATATTCAGTTTCCCCATGTCTTAAGATATAAATATTTCTTTTCAAAACTTATCACTAATGTTTTCTAGTTTTGTCCCTAATATACTTTCAACTTTTTCCTTAAGGATTTTTGTATTAATATATTTTTCATTTACTTTTTCAAAAACATCTGGCACATCCTTATATATACTAAAGGAGTCTTCAAATCTTTCCTTTAATGTGACTAGTGTTTCACCTTTAAATAATTTATCGCAAAGATAAACTATTTCTTTTTCACCTATTTTATATTTAGTCTTTAGCGACATATGTTCATTAATAATTTCCATTGGGCACTTATATCCAAACCCTTCAACAATTTTTGCTCCTCGCAAAGCATGGTTTTTCGATCCCTTAGCTACATCATGAAGTAGTGCACCAGCATAAATATAATTTATATTTAACTTATATCCATTATCATTAAGTAAAAGTGACACTCCCTTTGCAAACTCAGCTACGCTCTTCATATGATTTATTGTTTCTAGTTTTACATTACATAATCTTAATATCTCCATACATTCCTCATAATCAGGACATGGATATACTGAAAGATGCTCTAAAAGAACTTTAAAATCTTCTTTAGTATCCATATCAAGTAAAACGCCCCTATCAGCAACTGGCTCATAATACCACTGTTTTTTATGTTGATTGAATAATTCTCTTAATCCTCCTTTAGGATTACTATTTATTATTTCTTGCGTTAGTGAGTATGGAACTAATGTGGGATGACCTGTTTCCTTCTCAAATATAGGAAACATTATGCCACCTTTAATTTTATCATAACTTTCCATCATTTTCTTAACAGTGTGATCTCTCACGGAAGGGATATCTACAGGTAATATAAAGAACGCATCTGTTTCCTTTGTAAGTGATTCTACTCCAGCTATTATTGATGAATACATACCTTCACTATATTTATCATTGATTACGACCTTAATATCATTTAATCCAATTTTAATATCACACAATTCCTTTTCTATACGATCATTTAAATAGCCTGTAACTACAATAATATCATTTATTCCGCAATTTTTGAAAAGTTCTATACATCTTTGAAGTGGAGTTTTACCATCCAAATTAATTATTGGTTTAAAGCTCCCCATCCTTGTCGAATATCCTGCTGCAAGTATTATAGCAGCATAGTTTTTCATGTAATCCTCTCTCTTCCTATCTATATAATTTTTTTTGATTTAAGGTAGTAATATTGTATGCACAAAATGGAATTAAATTGCCCTCTTTACTAACAACATGAATACAACAATCCTTTAACCTCTGCGTATCTACATTCCAAGCATCTTGAAATGCCATACCTGATATGCTGAAAAAACCATTTTTTATTTTCTGATTCAATTCTTCAAATGAATTTTTCTTTGGTATGTATTTGTTTATTTTCACTCCGGACCAATTTCTCTCAACGAATCTTTTTGATTTTTTTGACCCTTCTTTACCATTTTCTTCACCACAGCATTCATTTTTTCTACTTACGGTAATCAGTTTTCCATCTACCGATATGTAATTAGCATGAAAAGAACAATATGCATTTTCACAACCAGAAGGAGCAAAATCTGAAAGCTCAATTTTCTCATCACTCTGCTGGACTATTTTAGATATAACTTCTGGGAGAGTAATTCTATCTTTATCTTCCGGCAACTTAGGTATTCTACCAAAATAGCTTACTGGTTGGAAATGTACTCCTCTTACAGTTGGGGCATTTTTCAATCCAAACTCTATAATATCCCAGAGAATATTATCATTTTTATCAGGCACCACTGTGCATACAAGAATTACACCAACCCCTAATTTTGCACTATATTCTATAACCTTTAATTTATCCTGTATTACGTCTTTATAATTAATCTTAGTCATTTCAGTTCCAGTTAAATCATTAAACTGTAGAAAAATTGATCTGAGTCCTGCATTTTTTAGTTTTTCATAATAATTATAATTTTTGAGGTTAATACCATTTGTGTTTAACTGTATAAATTTAAAACCCATGTTTGTTGCTTTAGATATAATCTCATGAAGATCTTCCCTCATCGTGGGTTCTCCTCCAGAGATCTGAAGATTATAAGGGCCACCGGCTTCAATAATTCTTGAGTACCACATTTCTATAGTTCCCATATCTGGGTCAGTTCCATTTCCATGTGCATCAGCGAAACAAAATTCGCAGCTCAAATTACACCTTGAGGTTACTTCAACAAGTACTGTGCAAGTATGTTGACGATGATCACTACATAGCCCACAGTCATGAGGGCATCCCTTTTCCACCTTAGTATATGGCACCTTTGGATAAGCTGGGCTCTTGTTTCTTTTCCAAGAGTCATAACTTGGCTTACCCCTCCAAATAACAGTCTTAAAAAAGCCATGCTCTTCACAATTCTTAGTTAAATATAAATCATCACATTTTTTTACTACTATTGCATCAACTATTTTTAAACAGACAGGACAAATACTTTGTGTTTGTTTTATTATCTCATTCACTTTGCCTAACCTCTCATTCTATATAACTATATTCTTTTAGGATTTCAATAATTTTATTGTAGGATTTTTGAATTGCATTACCACATTTTATAGGGTACCCTTCATTATTATTCATATCATTTAGCACATCTACTGTTATCATATCAACACACTGAGTACTTTCAAACTCCTCTTCAAACCATTCTACATATTTTTGAATCATCCCTTTTAAATTACCATCACGAGTTTGAGTATCTATGCCTTTCCCTGCATAAATTCCAAATAAACATGCTCCTCCAGTAACAATGCCACAAGTCTTTCCAGTATTCCCTACTCCTGCACAAAGCCCAGCCATAGCCTTTACTAGTGTAACATTTTCAATTTCATTACTCTCA
Source organism: Clostridium sp. DSM 17811 (assembly GCF_018861905.1). GTDB lineage: Bacteria > Bacillota > Clostridia > Clostridiales > Clostridiaceae > Clostridium_AD > Clostridium_AD frigoriphilum. The sequence goes on along the minus strand of NZ_JAHLDU010000004.1, from coordinate 255,854 downwards.
AGGTACATAATTATAAGTATTTGACTACAACAATATCCAGAATTCGCTAATTTAAACATTCTAAATGCATCTGCCGCCATTATAATCCCTCCACTATTTTTTCTTAGCAATAAGCAAAAAATATCCTGGTTTGCATAACGTAAGTTTTTCTTGAAAATCACCACAGCTGCTACAAGTTGCTACTTCCCAGAATTTTGCCATTGAACCATATTTAAATATTATCTCCACCATAAGTTGCCTAAGCAAATCTGTCCAATCCTCAAAACATATTATTTCAAAACCAACGCTTACAATAACATCTTTTAATATATCTACATTAAAAAGACCCCTCATACAACTATTGATATCATGTTTTTGAACTTCTTCAAGGTATTCTGGTCTTCTTGCATAGACATCTGATACAATAAAGTATCCATCATTTTCAAGGACTCTATAGCTTTCCCTTATTGTCTCTTCAAAATCATCCATAAGGGACATAGTACACTCAGCCATAACCCCCTTAAAAAATTTATTTTTATGGGGCAATTTTTCTCCTCTCCCAAAATCTATTTGATGATTACCATATTTACCTTTGCCAAGCTCCAGTAACTTTAATGAAGGATCGACCCCAAAAGCATTTAGCTTGTATAGTCTTTTTAGCCTTTCTACTGTTACTCCCATTCCACAACCAACGTCTAAAATTTTATCATTAAATTTAAAGTCACATATTTTAACAGCTCTATCAGTAAGAAAAACTCCACCTGGCCTTAGAGTATCTCCTGTTGCTCTTATCATATCTTCATTCTCAAAAACAGAGCAGCCTTTCATTTGTCCTCCAAACTCTTTTCTACTTCAAGCATTTGACCAGCTGCCAGCTCCTGCGTTATTAGAACATTTTTACATTTAGGACACTCAAGTAATTCAATTTCAAAATCTCCTCCGAGGTACTCTGCTTTCACAGGTCCCTCTTCAAGAGGCCCTCCACACTTTGAACAAAGCCATTTGCTTTGTTTTCCTTTATTATCTTGTTTCATAGTTATACTCCTTTTACATGCATTCTATGGCTGTAAGCATTAATAATATTAAAGCTATCATTTACCTTTTGGTACTCTACCCAAAAGGTTATATTTACAAACCTTTTCCACGCAAGAATGTGACCATTTTCTGGATTATAGAAACTATCATTAGTTTTCTGTGCATAACCTATTACACTCTTAATATCTCCCTCAAGAATAAGTTCATCTTCAATTTTATCTCTTAATTCCTGTCCAATAACTATTTTTAAGTCGTTGTATTCATCCTTTATTTCCATTTTCTCACCCCATAAATTATCTAGTAATTCTTTCTTAAGCTTAAATCTATTTGCTCTCCTATCAGATAATGTGGGAACTTTCATGTCTGAAATTTCCTCTTTGCCACTTCCATATATAAGATCTAATATATGATAAGTCTTTTTCCCTTTTAATACAAATAGATCTCTACACATAGCACAATAAGCAAGAAAATCATTCTCTGAATCCTTTATTCTGTCCTGAGTTACTTCCCTGCTAAACTCCTTATTTGTATAATATACAAGCCCACCATAACCACAACATTTAGTCTTTTCCTTTGTAAACTCTGGCTCCTCAATTTCATAATGGAGCCTTTTAGCAATATTTCTAATACTTTCTTGAATCCCATTCTCATTTCTGGTGGTACATGCGTCATGTACTGCTAAGGTTTTACCATTTCCCGATTTAGCACCAAATGGAAGACCTTTTTCATCAAATATCTCCCAAAGAGACTTAATGCTTATATTCTTTAAACTTTCTCCAAAATTACTAAAACATGTAGAACATGCTGCTATAACAATAGGGTCACCCATCTTTTCTAAGTTCAATTTAATTTTTTCTATACTACTATCATATTGTTCTTGCCTACCTGCCCACTTAGCCGGTGCTCCACAACACCCTAAATATAATCCAACACCACCATCAAGTTTTTCCATTAAATAATTATATGTTTTAATAACATACTCCGAATAACTGGCACTTAGTTGACATCCAGGGTAAAACACGTACTTACTATTATTCATTCCAGGTTGATGTTTTATTAATTCAAAATATTTACTATTAGTAAATTCCATGTCTTTTAAAGCAAAATCATGAGCTGAAAGCGGCATTTTATTTCTAGAAACCATGCTTATCCTTGTTTCTTTAATTATATCTGCCATATTTATGGAAGTAGGACATACCTCTCCACATAGACCACACTCTGTGCAAGAATTTATTGTTTTATTTGCATAATGATCTCCAAGAATAATACGTTCATTTTGGTTTATGGTTCTTATATACGCTTTAGGATCCAATTTCACCTTTTGAAGATGAACACAAGCTTTAACACATTTATGGCATTCACATTGAACACATCTTAGAGCTTCATTAATTGCTTCCTGCTTTGTAAAAGTACCATCTTCAGGCTTTATTCTCGGGGATATTTTCTCGTTTTCCACATCTACCTTAAGAATACTTTTGTAGGCCCCTTCTTTTGCTCTAAGTGCTGTAAGAGATTTTTTATATACAAATCTATCTATAGACACTGCTGCGCATCTTCCTGTTTGTACTGACTGTATAACAGATTCACATTCGCTAACTATTCGCCCACCAGCAAAAACTTTTTCTGTTTCTGTTTGCATAGTCACTTCATTTACGTTGAATTTTTCATTCCATTCTCCGCTGCCAATAAAAACTGCATCATACTCCAGAGTGAGGCCTTTCAATTTTTCAGGAGTAATTTCTTGGTTTAACTTTATTTCAATGCCTTGATCTTCTAATTTAATAATTTCTTCTTTAATTAGTTTTAGATTAAGTATTATTTCAGGCATTTTCAAAAGTGATCCACCTATTCCATTTTCTTTTTCATATATATCAACACTATATCCTTTTTTATTAAGGTCATAAGCACAAGTAATTCCACTTATACCACCGCCAATAACCGCAATTTTTTTATCAATCTTAGGCATAGGAAGTGTTTTGATTTTTGCACCACCACCATAAATTAGAGCTGCCTTTTCAAGCTCATGAATTGAGATAGCATTTCCATTAACATTAGTTACGCAGAGATTTTCGCAAGGGTGGTCACAAACCAGTCCAATTATGTTAATAAATGGCATTCTTTTATTCAGTATCCTATATGCCTCTTCAAAATTTTCTTTTCTTATTTCGCATATAAATCCTTTCACATCAACGTGAATTGGACACTCAGTAACACATGTAGCAGGATTATCATTTATGCATAACTTCTGCATGGAAAGAAGTTTCTCTAAATCCATATGTTATTCCTCCAATATTGTTTTAAATGGAACCTAAAATGAATTTTTTATACTTCACTTTAGGTTCCACTAATAAACAATAATTATTTATTTAATTTTTTAATTCCAGCAAGAACTTTTTCTGGATAAGCTGGAAGGTGTGTTATTCTAACTCCACAAGCATTATATATTGCACTTATGATCGCTGAATGAGGAGATGATAACGGCATTTCACCAGCACCTGCTGCTCCATAAGGTCCAAGTGGTCTTGGAGTCTCAAGATATAATAATGTTATATCATCAGTTACATCTTTAATCTGAGGAATTCCACAACCAGTAAGTGTTGTATGCTTTTTAAGATCTTCAAAATCCTCATATAATGCAAGACCAATACCTTGAACAAGTCCTCCAAGTATCTGACCATCAACTACAAGTTTATTTATAATAGTTCCTACATCTGAAATACATGTTAATTTATCAACATGTGTTTTCCCAGTAACTAAATCTACTTCTACTTCTGCGAGTAATACTCCATACATATAAACTGGGAATGGATCGCCTTGCCCTGTTTCAACATCACATGCAGTACATGGTGCAGTCCATTTTCCATCATATCTTGTTGGTTTTCCCTCTGCAATCTGTTCATCATAATCTCTGTATGTTCCATCATCTTTCTTAAGTCCTTCAAGTAAATTTTCACAAGCAACTCTAGTAGCATTTCCAGTAAGAACATTAGAACGACTTCCACCTGCAGGCCCACTATTAGGTGTAAAGTTCATATCATTTAATATAAGTTTGATATCTTCTGGTTCATAACCAGCTTTTCTTAATGTTTCATGTGCCATAGTAAGTGTACCCATATCTGCTCCCTGACCATGATCTTCCCATGAGTTAGCAACAGTTACACCCTTTTTAGTTATCTCTACCCATGCCTCTGATGAATCTGCTCCATCAAGCCCACAACTATACATAAGAACTGATATAGCAGAACCATATTTCTTATTCTCGCTTATTTTATTTTTTTCTTTATCATTTTCCTTGGCTTTAACGTAATATGGTCTAATTTTATCTAACAATTGTGGAATAACATATACATCAAGTTTACAACCGTTTGGAGTTACCTCCCCTTCTCTTAGTGCATTATCATATCTAAGTTCAAGTGGATCTACATCCATCTTGATTGCGAGCTCGTCCATCATTTGTTCTGATGCAAATAAAGCTTGTGGTGAACCAAACCCTCTAAAAGCTGCACCCCATCCATGATTTGTAGCAACAGTTCGACCAAATCCACGAATGTTGTCTATTTTGTAACCTGCACCAATGAATTGAGATCCTCTTGTTGTAACAAGGTCACCAAATTCACAATAAGGACCGTGATCACAAGACCAATCTGATTCTAGTGCTTGTAGTTTTCCAAATTTGTCTGCGCCTAATTTTACATGCATCCAGAATGGCGATCTCTTTCCAGTATAAGTGATTTGTTGATACATATTAAATTCTAAATATACTGGTTTTCCTGTATCCATTGCAGCAACAGCAAGTAAAGCTTCAATTGTAGGACTAAATTTATAACCAAAAGTTCCCCCTGTTGGATTTTGTACAATCATTACCTTCTCTAATGGAAGTCCAATACCCTCAGCAATCATAAGAGCATGGAAATGTAATGCAATACTCTTTGAATGAATTATTAACTTACCTTCTTCATCGAAATAAGCAAATCCTACATCTGGCTCTATTGGAAGATGGGGCTGCCTTCCTACATATAAATCATCTTCGACAACATATGGTAAACTTTCCATAAGCGGTGCAGTTTCTTCTCCCTTAACAACCTTTGTTTCAAAATATATGTTTGGTGTACCTGGATGAATTTCAATAGCATCTTCCGCCATAGCAGCCGGTGCACTCATATATGCTGGTAATTCTTCGATTTCAACAATAACTTTTTTAGCAGCATCTTCAGCGTGTGTAGGTGTATCTGCGAGTACCATTGCAATTGCATCACCGAATTGGAAAATTTTCTTATCATTTAAAATTGGTCTTTCAAGTCCATCACCTTTATTTGATGGGAAGGCTAAACCATTAATTCTGTTTGTTCCCTTTACATCCTTATAAGTTAAAACTCTATATACTCCAGGCATAGTTTCAGCCTCAGTAGTATCAATAGATATAATATTTGCATGAGAAACCGTAGCTTGAACAAGTTTTATATGGAGAGTATCCTCTGGAAGCGTTAACCCAAGATCAGCTCCAAATTCCCAAGTTCCTGTTACTTTTGCACAAGCAGAAGGTCTTACTGTCTCAGTGCCTACTAAACTTGCACCTTCTGGAAGTTTTAGCCACAATTGCTTCCTTGTAACCTCTCCACGCATAAGCTTTGCAGCTTCCATTACTGCATCTACGAGCGGAATATATCCTGTACATCTACAAACATTTCTACTTTTTTGAAACCAAGCTCTTACTTCTTCTCTTGTAGGATTATTATTTTGATCTAAAAGTGCCTTTGCACTTACAATAAAACCAGGAGTACAAAATCCGCATTGCGCCGCACCATGTATCATCCATGCAAATTGAATATCATGCAAATCATCTTGTGATCCTATTCCTTCAATTGTTGTTATTTCAGCTTCATCTGGTACTCTTTTCATTCTAACTATACATGATCTTACAACTTTACCATCCAATATTACATTACATGCACCACATTCACCTTTTCCACACCCCACTTTGGTACCTGTAAGAAATAACTGTTTTCTTAAAACATCAGCGAGTGAAATTTCTGGACTAACAATGACTGTTCTTTTAAGACCATTAATATTAAGTATTTTTTTTAACATTTTAACGCCCCTTTTCTTTCTTTATTTAAAAAGGTACAGCCTTAATTTATAAAAGCTCAGCCCCTCTATTAACATTTACCAAAACTGCAAGCTGGAAAATCACACACTTCACACTTAACACATAACCCACCATGACCTAACTTTGTAATATCTCCCCTTTTTATCATTTCACCAGCTAAAATCTTAGGAAGTATAAGATCGAATACGGTTCGTTTATTGTACATAACACAACCCGGAAGTCCAAGAACAGGTATATCACCCATGTATGCAACTAAAAACATGGCTCCCGGAAGTACAGGTGCTCCATAAGATATAACCTTTGCTCCAGCTTTCCTTATTCCTGCAGGTGTAACATCATCAGGATCTACTGACATACCTCCAGTAACAACAATCATGTCAACACCTAGTGTAAGTAATTCATTTATAGCATCGGCAATCATACTCTCACTGTCTGTTACAATGATTTGTTTGATAACTTGACTTCCAATTTCATTAATTTTATTTTTAATGACAGGTCCAAATTTATCTGATATTCTACCACTATAAACTTCACTACCTGTGGTCACAATGCCCACCTTCATATTTCTTAAGGTTTCTACCCAAATAATAGGTCCTTCTTCTTTACAAATATTCTCGATTTGTTCAATTTTATAATCTTCAATAAAAAGCGGTATTATTCTTGTACCTGCAATCACACTCCCTTCATCTACCACAATATCAGTATGTAAAGTTGCAACCATTGCCTCATCTATCATATTAATTTTTTCTAAAGCTTTTATATTTATTTTAAGTAAGCCTTTACATTCAGCTACCAATTTAACTTTACCTTCTGATGGCTTAGTAAAAACTATTCCCTTCCCAGCTGCCGCTCTTGCCATTCTTTCTCCAGCTTCATTTTCATGAATCATTCCTTCCTGCATTTCCCAAACATAAATGTTTTTTTTCCCAATATCCAACATTCTAGGTATATCTTCCTCAGATATTACATGTCCTTTTTTGAACGCCACACCCTGAAACTCTCCTGGGATAATTTTGGTTAAATCATGGCATAATACCATTCCTAATGCTTCTTCAACCGGAACAATTTTCATTTAAATCCCTCCCTCAACTCTAACACTTTTATTAATATCTCTTAACTTAAATTTTAAGCATAAAATTGTAAAATTGCAAGTATATTTCAAATTTTTATTCGAATTTTGTCGTTATTAATTTCACATTGTTATTCCTTTAATTTGTACTTATGTAATATTAATACATATACTATTATAACAACAAAAAAATAATAAAACTAGATACTAGTCACTTTTTTTTAGTGTCTAATATCTAGTTTACAGTTCATAATACAAGAATCATCTCTTCTTTTGCTACTATTTTTATATTTATCTTACTATAACTGAAACTCCATCTGGTATTACAGATATGCTAGCATCTTTACCCTTTATCTTAAATGCTCTTTCAAGTGCTTCTTCAAATGTAAATGCATGCTGCATATGCATTTTTTTTATCATCTCTGGGTCACACATATCTGAAACTAGGATTACGGTGAACTTATCCAGTATCCGTGCAAGAATTTGGAATTCCCATTGATCTGGCGCGGTATCATTTCTTCCAACTTTAATCACCCTATCAAGAACCTCACGTGGGCTACTGGCATTTGCTATATTGTCATAAAAAGACTGTCCACCATGTCCATCATTACAAGCAGACACCATAATTATAACTCCGTTTTCCTTGCAAGTTGCTTCACCTGCTGTCATGCCTTTTACAGATTGATATATATTTTGATCTAGTGGGTATCCTCCATTAGTTGATATGGCAATATCTGCTTTCACGGCTTTCACAGATGCAAGTTCCATTACAAATTTACATCCGCTAGCATGTGCAAGTTCACTATCTCCTGCAAATGCATTTATAATATTTTTCTCGCTGTCAATAACAACATTTAATATAAATGCTAGCTTAGCTTTTTTAGCAGCATATAACATATCCTTATGAATTGGGTTGTTTAAAAGAACTCCAGAACGTGCATACTCACTTGCTATAAATTCAGAGCAATGATTTGCCATAACTGTCTTTGCTGATGCCACTCCAGGAAGAACACTTTTTCGTCCCCCCGAAAAGCCTGCAAAGAAATGTGGTTCTATAAAACCTTCCGAAATTAGAAGTTCAGCTTCCATTGCCACTTTATTAAGTAATAGTTCTCCACCTGATGGAAGAATTCCAACACTAACCATACTGCTATAGTCCTCAGATACATGATTTATTATCACTTCATTATCTACAATTTCCTGTCCAAATTTATTAATCATTTCCTCCCTTGTTGTAGGTCTATGAAAACCAGTAGCAATTAATATTGTTATATCAATTTTAGGGTTAGCTAATCTTATTCTCCTAAGTAATATTGGAAGTGTTACTTTACTAGGAACTGGTCTTGTATGATCACTAGTTATTAATACTAAGTTTTTTTTACCTTTAACTAATTCTTCTAATTTTACACTTCCAATAGGATTATCTAATGCCTTATTTACAATGTCCTCTTGAGTGCTTTCTACTTTGTAATCATGTGCTTTTGATTCTAGTATTGCCAACAAATTTTTGTCTGGTATTTCAATTTCTAAAAACCGTTTTGAATAGGGTATTTTAACTTTAGTCATTTTTATTCCTCCCTACATTGTAAAGAATTTTGATCCAAAGTACACAATCAATCCTAAGATTAATACATATACTAAACAGAATTTCAAAGTTGCCTTTAATATCTTACCTTCCGCTCCTACAATTCCAGTAGCGGCCGTTGCGACTGCTATACTTTGAGGCGAAATCATTTTACCAGCAGTCGCGCCACCAGTATTGGCTGCCGCTAACCAGTAAGGACTCATATGAAGATTTCTTGCAACCTCAACTTGAAGTGGACCAAAAAGTACGTTTGCTGAGGTATCACTACCTGTTACAAATGTTCCAAGAGCTCCTATTACCGGTGCAAATAATGGATAGAATCCTCCTGTTGCTGCAACAAGTACCACAGCAATAGATGTTATCATTCCGCTATAACTCATTACCTTTGCTAGAGAAACTATAGCAAGTATTGTAATTGCAGTTTTAGACATTTGCTTGCAAGTATCCGTGAATACCTTTACTATTTCTCGTGACTTAGCTCCCTGAATAAGTCCCCCTATAAATGTTGCAATAATTATAAGTGTCCCGGGATTTGCAATCCATGTAAAAGTACTTATTTTTGCATGTGGACCGGTATATATTTGTATTGAAGTTTTTATAGCTGATAATGGTTTATTTATTGCTGGAACTAAAGTACTTGTTATTAATATAAAAGCTAAAATTAATATAAATGGCACCCAAGCTAATAAAGCCTTTTTTACAGGTATATTAACTGCATCTTTAGCCGCAGTTTTTTTATAGAATATTTTAGCTATCGTAACTGTTACAATAATACATATTATTGATCCAATTAGTGCTGGAAGTTCAGCTCCAAGATATTTTGCTACTAAAAGTTCTGGCACTGCAAAAGCTAGACCTGATGCAATAGAAATAAACACAACTCCTTTTATCGCCTTCACACTCTTACCTGTGAGCATTACAAGTATCAATGGTAAAACTACAATTAGCGCAAATAATTGAATACCAACTGCATAACTTAAAGTAACTGGATCAATTGATGCAACCTTTGCAAGAGTTGTTACAGGTAATCCTATTGCTCCAAAAGCTGTTGGCGTTGTATTTGCAATAAGACATATTATCGCTGCAAATATCGGATCAAACCCAAGTGCAGCTAATATACTTGCAGGTATTGCAACTGCTGTACCAAACCCTGCAATTGCCTCAAGAAATCCACCAAAACCCCAAGCAACAATTAAAACGAGTATTCTTCTATCAGTTGTGATTCCTGTCATCATGTCCTTTATTACATCCATACTTTTGGTATGAATAGAAAGATTATAGGTAAACACCGCTGCTATTATTACGACAATTATTGGCCAAATTGCCATTGATGCACCCTCAACCGTTGCTGTAAGTGCTTGACCTATTGGCATTTTCCAAACGATAATCGCAAGTGCTATTGTAATTGCAAGCGTAATTGAACAAGTTTTATGTCCTGGCATTTTTAAAACACCAAGAGATACCATTAGCCATACAATAGGAATAAGTGCTATAAAAAATAATAAATACATATTCATTTTTTATTATCTCCTCTACTTAGTAAGATTAGACACAGTAGTGAAATCGACTACATCTTGATATTATATATCGCCAATATCTACAAAAGACATTGACGATATGACCTGCTTTATTCACAAACTTTTCCTCATCTGTTTTTTATTTAATTTTAGTTATCTATTATTTAACACCCATCCATCCAGAAATGACCATCATTTGAACTTCTGATGTTCCTTCATAAATTTCTGTTATTTTTGCATCACGCATCATTCTTTCAATTGGATAATCACTTGAATATCCGTATCCACCAAATAACTGTAAACAACGTCTTGTTACATCGCTGGCATTTCTAGAAGAAACTAATTTTGCCATAGCAGCGAAATGTGTAAATCTTTCATGATTATCCTTTGCACATGCAGCTTGATATACTAAAAGCTTTGCAGCTTCTGTATTTGCACGCATTTGAGCAAGTTCAAATTGTGTATTTTGGAATTTTGAGATAGTACGCCCAAATTGAACACGTTCATTAACATATTTAATAGTTTCTTCTATTGCACCTTCTGCAATACCAAGAGCTTGTGCTGCAACACCAATACGGCCTCCATCAAGAGTTGCCATTGCAAGGCTAAATCCTTTACCTTCTACCCCTAAAAGATTTTCCTTTGGAACTATGCAATTATCAAAGAATAATTCACATGTAGAAGATCCCCTAATTCCCATCTTTAATTCATGAGTTCCAACAGTAAAACCAGGAAAATCTTTTTCAACGATAAATGCTGTAATACCCTTTGTTCCCTTACTCTTATCTGTCATAGCTAAAATAATATATATATCTGCAAATCCTGCATTAGTAATAAAGATTTTGCTGCCATTTAATACATAATGGTCTCCTTCGAGTACTGCTGTTGTCTTTTGAAGTGATGCATCAGTTCCTGCAGAAGGTTCTGTTAAGCCAAATGCACCCAATTTTTCACCGCAGGCAAGTGGTTTTAAATATTTTTGTTTTTGTTCTTCTGTACCATATGTGAAAATTGGTGTTGCACAAAGACTTGTATGTGCCGAAACAATAACACCTGTTGTTGCACAAACTTTAGATAATTCTTCTACACATTGTACATAACTTAATGTATCCATTCCAGCTCCACCGTATTCTTCTGGAAATGGAATTCCAAGTAAGCCCATTTCAGCCATTTTGGGTATGTTTTCTGCTGGAAAGCGCATATTTTCATCAATTTCTTTTGCAATTGGTTTTACCTCTTTTTCTGCAAATTCACGATACATTTCTTGTAATTGTTTGCTATCTTCATCTTGTATAAAATTCATATTAATTACCTACCTTTCATATTTTAAAAGTGTTTGTAAATTGTGTTTTATTAGCGTGCATCATCTATTGGAGCGCATACTTTACCTGGGTTCATAATAGAATTTGGATCAAAAGTTCTTTTAATACCTTTCATTAATTCCATATTTACTTCTCCAACGCACTCTTCTAAATAGCTGATCTTTCCACTCCCTATTCCATGTTCTCCTGAAACAAGTCCGCCACAATCTATTGCTTCTTTATAAATAATATCAAAGAATTTCTCAACTCTTATTTTAAATTCTGCTTCATCTAAATCATTACTACATTGATATATGTGAAGATTACCATCTCCTGCATGTCCAAAACTCTTAATAGTTAATCCACACTCTTCGCCAACCTTATTTGCAAACGCAAGATAAGAAGCAATTTTATTTATTGGAACTACCACATCACATTCATCTAATAATTTTGTTTCTGCAAGAATTGCATCTAAGAAACTAGAACGTGCAGCCCATGCATCTTTAATTTTCGAAGGTGTATCAGCTACAAGAACATCAATTGCTCCTGCTTCTAATACTATTTCACTTGCTTGTTCAATAAGATCATTTAGTTCATCTTCACTACTTGCATCTAAAGTAACAAGTAAATAAGCATTTGCAGTTACCCCATTAATTACTTGAGGGAATACACTCTTTCCAATATATCTTTCACTACATAAAACAATTTCTCTTTCCATAAATTCCAATGCTTGTGGATTCATGTGTTCCATTTTAAATTTAGGAACAGCAGAAATACAATCATCTAGATTTTCAAAAGGAATAATTAAACTTGCAACTTCCTTTGGTGCTACAATTGTTTTCAAAGTAAGTTCTGTAATAATTCCAAGGGTACCTTCTGAACCAATCATTAAATTTAAAAGGCTGTAACCTGAACTTGTTTTTGATACTGTAGCTCCAAACTTAGTAATTTCTCCTGTTGGAAGAACAACTGTCATTGCACGTACGTAATCACGTGTTGCACCATATTTAACAGCTCTCATTCCACCAGCATTTGTTGCAACGTTTCCGCCTAAACAAGCAAGCTTTTCACCAGGATCTGGAGCATAAAGTAATCCTTGTTTTGTACAATCCTCTGCAAGGTCCTTGAGAAGTACTCCTGCCTCGACATGAACAACAAAATTTTCTAAGTCATAAGAAAGTATTTTATTCATCTTTGTAAGATCAATTAAAACTCCTCCGAGTAATGGAACTGCTCCTCCTGCAAGTCCTGTTCCTGCTCCTCTTGGAGTTACTGGTATCTTATTTTCATTACATATTTTCACTACTGCAGCAACTTCCTCTGTAGAGTGTGCTATAAATACAACTTGCGGGGCTTTTTTTCCATAAATAGGCATTTCATCATGAGAATAATCATCATTGATATCATCACCTGTTAAAATATGTCCTGGAGCTGCCTCCTGTAATTGTAAGATTAATTCTTCTGTCAATTGATTATACTGGGCCATAATAATCCTTCCTTTCTAAATTTTTTCTTACTCGATATTATTTATTGGTACTATGGTAAGACCACTTTATTTAAGTTTATCACAATATCTAAGACAATTCAATCATTTATATAAATTTCAAGTAAACATTTACATTACAGATATTAAAATAAAGGGAGATCATACTTGCACTGCTTTACCAAATGGTAATGCAGCGACTAATGTAACAAAAATACTCCCTTTAATACCTTTATTTTGCTTTTACTTTTTTCATTTCTTCAATCATAATTGGAAGAATTTCATTTACATTTCCAATAATACTTATATCTGCTATTTCAAAAATCGGAGCTTCCTCATCTTTATTAATTGCCACAATATACTTAGCACCTGTCATTCCAGATGTATGTTGTGTTGCTCCAGAAAGACCGCATGCAATATAAAGTTTTGGTGCTACAATCTTTCCCGATTGTCCAACTTGGTGTGTACGACAAATCCATCCATCTTCTATTGCTGGTCTTGTTGCACCTACTTCACCACCAAGTACATGTGCTAATTCTTCAACAAGTTTAAAATTTTCTACATTTCCCAATCCACGTCCACCAGAAACAATAACTTGTGCTTCCTCTAAATTAACAGTTTCACAAATGTCTTTTACTGTATCAACGATTTTTGCCTTAACAACACTCGCTGGAATTTCTACTTTTTTCTCTGTAACACCTGCATTTGAACCAGCCTCTGGCTTTGAAAAAGTTCCATTTCTAACTATAACTACGGCTGTTCCATCTACTTCAATGTGTTCTAAAATTGTACCACCATAAGCCGGCCTTGTGTATATAACTTTACCATCAGTTTTATTCATTCCTATTACGTCACTTACAAATCCTAAACTCATACGTCCTGCAATACGTGGTGCAATATCTTTAGCAAGTGCTGTATTTGCGAGTAGTAGAATATCTGGGTTTTGCTGCTTAACCGTTTGTGATAATACTTCTGTCAAAGTATCACAGTCTGTAGCAGTTTCTATAAAAATAACTGGAATTCCAAAAGTTGCTACTGTATCTGCCAAAACCTTATTACCTACTATAATAGCTGTTCCTTCTGCATCTAGTGCTTTTACTGCACTAATCAATTCAAGACTTCCGCCTAATACTTTTTCTCCATCTGTTTCAATAAACAATAGTGCTTTCATAATTTCGTTTTCCCCCTTAATTAGATTATTTTATCTTTTTTCATTTGATCAATAGCAGCACTTACTGCTAGCAACGCATCTTTCTCTTGGATCTTGATACCAGCCTCTTTCTTAGGAGGCTGCACATATTCAATACAACGTACTTTTGCTTGTTTTACCTCTCCAATTTCTGCTGCGCAGTAAATTGGAATAATTGCCTTACGACTTGCCATCTTAGTTCTAATACTAGGATAACGTGGATCATAATTTGGTTTACTTACTGTTACTACAGCTGGAGATCCTACAGAAACTATATTATATCCTTCTTCAGTTTCTTGATGAACTTCCATGCCACCCTCTTTAAGATTGATTTCAATTGCATTACTAACAAAGCTTGTGTCCAATTTTTCAGCAAGTATGGCTCCTACCTGACCAGTAATTTCATCTGTGGATTCCTTTCCACAAAGAATTAAATCAAATTTTTCACCTTTGTCTTTTTCAATTTTATGAATAGCATCTGCCAAAACATGAGCTGTGGAATTAGCGTCTAAATCTGCATATAAATCATCTTTTACAGAAAATGCTTCTTTAGCTCCTACAGAAAGACAATTTTTTAATGTATTTAAAGAATCATCTGCTCCAACAGTTAGTACACTAACAGTTCCTCCATTAGCTTCTGTAAAACGAACTGCTAACTCTAATGCATATGTGTCAAATGCATTTGCTACCAAACTGACTCCATTTAAATTAGGTTTTTTCGTCTTATTATCCAAATGAATTTCAATAGAATCATCTGGAACTTGTTTTACACATAAAATAATATTCATACTTTCCCTCTCCTTTACACTTTTACTTTATTAAATCGTTTTCTTGATAGAACAATTGTATATTTAAATTTTTTATAAAGAACCATTTTATGAAAATTGCTTTGATTGATTTTTATAGAAATATTATTTGTTGGTAGTATGGTACTACCACTTTATTTGATTTTATCACAATATTTAAAACAACTCAATGACTTATACAATTTTTAATATCTCATCTACTTAGTAAGCTTAGATACAGTAGTGAAATCTACTATGAATTAATATTATATATCGCCAATATCTACAAAAGACATTGACGATATGCCCAGCTTTATTCACAAACCTTTCCTGGATTTAATATATTTTTAGGATCAAATGCTAATTTTATATTTCTCATAAGTCCTACATATACAGGTCCTAATTGTTCTAACATATATGCTTTTTTTGCAAATCCAATACCATGTTCTCCAGATACTAAACCTTTGAGTTCTCTTGATTTACTATACATTGCTTCAAATACTTCTGCAATTTTTGTGTCCCATACTTCATCCGTAAGGTCATCTTTTAACACATATACATGTAAGTTACCATCACCTGCATGACCAAAACTTCTTATCCTTATATTAAATTCCTTTTGAAGCTCATTAGTGTAATTAATGAACTTGGCAACCATGTTCCTTGGAACAACAACATCACATTCATCCATATAAGTTGTTGTTGCTTTAACAGCTTCAAGAAAAGCCCCTCTTGCAGACCAAACAGCTTCTTTTCTCTCATCTGTATCCGTTATAAATACATCTAGAGCACCTTGCTCTAGGCAAATATTAGCTACCCCTTCATATGCTTTTTCTATTTCTTCTATAGTATTACCGTCAAAAGTTAATAAAAGATAAGCATCTGATGAATTATCCGGGAACTTTTTACCAAGGAATTCTTCAGCAGCAAGAATAACCTCTCTTTGCATAAATTCTATAGCAGTTGGAGCTGCTTTTGATTTAACTATTAAAGGAACTGTATTTATTGCCATATCGAGATTAGGGAAGGGTATTAATAATGACACAGCTTTCTTTGGTAGTGGTAATAGTCTTAATATTATTTTCGTAACTATCCCAAGTGTTCCCTCAGAACCACATATTAAATCTTTTATACTGTAACCAGTAGAATTCTTAACTACCTTTCCACCCACTTCAAGTATTTCTCCACTTGGAAGTACTACTTCAAGTCCTCTTATATAGTCCCTTGTAACTCCGTATTTAACAGCTCTCATTCCACCTGCATTAGTATTTATATTACCCGCAATTGTTGCTGATTTTTCTCCTGGATCTGGTGGATAAAACAGATCAAACTCTTCAACATATTTACTTATCTCCATTAGAAGTACACCTGGCTCGAGTGTTAACATTAAGTTTTCTTCATCAATTTCAAGTATTTTATTCATCCTAGACATATTTATCATAATCCCGCCGAATATTGGAACTGATGCTCCAACTAGTCCTGTTCCTGAACCTCTTGCTACAACAGGAATAACATTATCAGATGCATATTTCATGATCTTTGACACTTCCTGCGTTGTAAGAACCTCAACTAATACTTCTGGCATTTTACTTATTCCACCCATCTCATCATGGCTGAAATCATCATTTATATCTTCACCAGTAAACACTCTATCTTTTCCTAATATAGACACTAGAAATTCTATATCCTTTGCATCAAGTTTTTTGTAACTCATAAGATTACCTCCCCGATTATTCATTTAGTAAAACCGCTAAATGATTTATTACTTAAGTTAAGACTAAAAGTTGATTAAAATCTATACGTTAGCGAATACAGTACTCAGCTCCTGAATTTTTAATGTTTTGGATCAATTGAGGAACTATTTCATATATGTCTCCCACTATTCCATAATGAGCTACATTAAATATCGATGCATTAGGATCTTTATTTATTGCAAATATACGCTCTGAACTGTTCATTCCGGCTGTAAACTGAACTGCACCTGAAATTCCAAGAGCTATTATTAATTTAGGTTTTACTGTTCTTCCTGATAGACCAATTTGTTTTTTAGCATCAATCCAACCTGCTTCAATTGTTGGTCTTGTTCCAGCTACTTGGGCATTAAGTAAGTCTGCAAGTTCCTGTATCATAACAAGATCTTTTTCTGACTTTAATGCTCTTCCAACTGCAATAATTACCTCTGCATCTGAAATATTTTCTTCAACTTCTTTTTTAGTAACCTTTAATACTTCAATGTTAGATCTTAATTTTGTTCTATCTATTTCACAAATTGTAATTTTACCTTTCTCATCACAGTTTTTTTCAGGAGCATTCATAACTTTATACCTTACTGTAGACATTTGTGGTCTTGTATTTGGGCATATAATTTGAGCCATAATATTACCACCAAAAGCTGGTCTTATCTGCACAAGGTCTGTATTTTCTTTCATCTTAAGTATTGTACAGTCAGCAGTAAGTCCTGTTCTAAATCTTGCTGCAACTCTTGGGGCAAGTGATCTACCAATAGTTGTTGCACCCACAAGTAATGATGATGGCTTTACCTTATTTACAAAATCTTCGAATGCTGCAGTATAAGGTTCTATCCTAAAATCCTTAAGCTCTTCATAATCGTATACAAATACTTCATCAACACCATAATGTAATAATTCTTTTGCTTTCTCTTTTATGTTGTGTCCAATGAAAACACAATATACTGGAAAATTAACAACTGCTGCAAGTTCTCTCGCTTTTCCTATAAGTTCCATTGTTACAGGATGTATAACTCCTTCTACATGATCAACATATACCCCTATACCCTTCCATAAACTCTTATCAACTTGAACTGCCTTCGTTTCAATAAATTCCATTACTCCCGTTGGACCTTTTTTGACACAAATCTTACACATTTTACAGCCTGCATTAACTTCTATTTTCCCATCGTTATATTCAATAGCACCAAAAGGACAAACCTTTAATAATTCTTGAACATTTGCTTCATTTACTTTCTCTTGGTGACAAATTAACTTACTCATTAGAACTCCACCCTTCTTATATAATTTAATTCATTATACGAATTTTAATTCTTTAAGTTTTGTTGCCATTTTTAAACTAAGTTCTGCACCGCTACCTGTCCATGTTTCACGATCATTATTCACTGCTGGTGGGAATATTCTCTCAACTTGTGTTGGTGAACCATTAAGTCCATATTTCTTTTCATCCTTATCTTCAAAATCATTTAATGTTATCATTTTTATTTCTCTATCTTTTGTAGCTAATTTTTTCCTATAAGATGGAAGCCTTGGCTGATATATGTCTTTATCTACAGTTAAAAGACATGGAAATTGAACTTCTGCTACTTCTATAGTATTTGCCATATCCATCTCTACAACAATTGATTTTTCCTTCAATTCTATTATTTTTAAAACGTTTGCAATATGTGGAATATTTAGGTATTCAGCCATTTCCGGTCCTACTTGAGCAGTATCACCATCAGTTGTTTGCTTTCCACATAATATAAGATCAAATTTGCCCATTTTTCTTACACCTTGAGAAATTGTATAAGATGTAGCTAGAACATCTGCTCCTGCAAACTTTCTATCCGAAATTAATGCACCTTCGTCTGCTCCCATCATATATGCTTCGCGAATAACATCCTTTGCTTGAGGGGGTCCCATTGTTATAACTTTAATTAGTCCACCCTTTTGTTCCTTAATTTTAAGAGCTGTTTCTAACGCAAACAAATCGAAAGGATTCATTTTAGAATCTACACCATCTCTTTTTAAAACTCCTGTAACTGGATCTACCTCAACATTTGAAGTACCTGGAACTTGTTTTATACAAACTAAAATTTCCATATATTTATTCCTCCTACATTTTGTATAGAATTCTAAAAACTCATTATTGGCTAGATGGTCTGACCACCTTTTAATTTATAATAACACACTATTCAAAACATTTCTACTATTGTTATTTAATTAACAGTGTTTATTTTTTTGTTGAAAAATTAAAGGCGAGAGCAATATTTGTTATTGCCCTCACCTTTGATTTTATGAAAATCATTATATTTTTTATTTTGTCCTTTCACTCTTATACTTATTTGCAAAATCTAAATGTTCTCGCATTGCTTTTCTGGCATCTGAGGAACTATGTCTTTCCATCGCTAAATATATCTCATTATGTTGAGAAAAAAGAATTTCCTTATTCCCTTCATGAACTATTATTAATTTTCTTGCATCCTTTATAAAATGATCTACAAGTGTTGAAACTGTTTTTAGAATATCAAAAATTAAAACATTACCTGAGCATTCTGCAATCTTATAATGAAATTTTTTATCTATTTCAGAATTAATATCTTCATCATCACAATTTATAAATTTTTGTGTAAGCTCCTTAAGCTCTATTAATTGTTCATCTGTTATTCTCTTTGAAGCAAGACCTGCAGCCTCAACCTCCATAATTTTTCTGAGCTCCCATATCTCTTCTTGATTACTTCCTTCTAACATAAACATAATTGATAATGGTTCAAATAAATTATCCTGAAAACTTGCCTTTATATAACTTCCTTCCCCTTGTCTGCAATCTATAAGTCCAATGACTTCTAATGCCCGAAGAGCCTCTCGAATCGAGGCCCTACTAACTTCTAATTGTTGCACTAAGCTTCTCTCTGAAGGTAGTTTATCACCTTTTTTAAGCATACCTTGATCAATCATACTTTTTATTTGTTCAATTACTTGCTCGTAAACTTTCGTACTCTTTATTGGACTAAACATTTTATTCAGACCTGGATATTGCTCCAAAGGTTTTAATGTAGTCTTATCAATTTTATCCATTATGTGATTCCCCCTTTAACATTCCAGATTCATACATTATATATATTATAACATAATTATTACAATTTAATATTCCAGCAAATCATGTTCAAAATTATAAACATTTATGTAAATAACTATAATCATATTTTTAATATAAGATGTACTAAGAACAATAATATATTATAATTTATAAAGAGTAAGAACATTGATAATATTTTCACATAATCGTTTATTTTAAATGAAATATCGGATACAAATATTACATTTAATCTGAAACATTATATTAAAAACCGATAAGATTTATAAAATCTTATCGGTTTTTAATATTCTATTTACAATTTGAATTTTTGAACCATACTATTTAATTTCTCAGCTAGTATTGCCTGGTCTTGAGAAGCTTTTGTTATTTCACCAATGGCCATAACCGATTCGTTAACACTTGCGAGTATCTCTTCTGTACTAGCTACCGATTCCTCAGCTGTAGCTGATACATTTTCAATTGCTTTTTTAATTTCTGCCACTGTTTCATTTACAATATTCATCGAATCTCCAATCTCTGAACTCAACTTATTAAAGACTACTGCATCTGTTCCATATTTTTTGCTCGTATCTACAAACAATTTATAATCCGGTTTAACATTACTATCCATAAAAGCTAATACATCTTGAGCATTGATGGAAAGATTTTGGAATGCCTTTTCAACTTTTGCAGTTACCTCTTGAATTTTTTTAACCGTACTCGATGAATCTTCAGCCAGTTGTCTAACCTCATCTGCAACCACAGCAAACCCCTTACCTTGCTCTCCTGCTCTTGCCGCTTCGATAGCTGCATTAAGTGCAAGAAGGTTTGTTTGACTTGCTATATTTTCTATTTCATCTGCCATTATTTTAACTTCACTAACAACCTTTCCTTCTTCAATTGCTTTTAATATTCTTTCTTGCTTCTCATCATATATTTTATTTGAAATATTCGCATTAATTTCAGCATTTTTACTGATTTTTTCTGCATTTATCTCTGTGTTACTTGCAATCTTAGTTCCATTATTTGCTTTTAATGTTACCTCTACCACGTTTTCTGCAATACTTTCTGTGGTAGCATTTACTTCCTCTGTTGTGGCACTTAACTGTTCTGCACCTATAGATACTTGTCTTACGGACTCATTAACAAGATCCATTTTTGCTGATATTTCTTCTGTTGTAGCAGATAGTTCTTCACTGGTAGCGCTAATATCAGTAGCACCTGCTGATATTTCTCCAATTAATGTTTTTAAATTTATTATAGCTTTATTTAATGCTTTCGCTAAAATACCAATTTCATCATTATTATCAATATCAATAGTTTTTGATAAATCATTTTCGCAAAGTGCTCCAGCTACAATCACAACCTTCTTTATTCTCCTTGATATTGAAATAGCAATTATTAATCCGAGTGCAATTGCGACAAATAAACCCACCACAGTCATTGTTACAATTTTAACATATGCACTATTATATAATGATTGACTATTATCATAATCATCTTTCGCCATTTTTTTAATTAATTCTACCTTCTTCGTTAGAGTTGTAGACATAACCACTCTGCTCTCATAAAGACCTGCAAATAGTATATTTGCTCTTTTGTAGTCACCCGCATCAACTTGCTTAATTACT
Source organism: Clostridium sp. DSM 17811 (assembly GCF_018861905.1). Classification (GTDB taxonomy): domain Bacteria; phylum Bacillota; class Clostridia; order Clostridiales; family Clostridiaceae; genus Clostridium_AD; species Clostridium_AD frigoriphilum. The sequence goes on along the minus strand of NZ_JAHLDU010000004.1, from coordinate 234,367 downwards.
TCACTATATCCCGTACTATAATTACCAAGTAATTTTTCAAATTCTACGAATTGTTTCCTATCTAAATCACTTACAATTGTAGTCTTATAATCAGCTATAAATTTATTATTACTCCCTTCAAGACTTGTAATAGAATCTTTATATTTTTGTAGATCTTTTTTATTTATCGGATCAGTAACCACCAATAAATATCCTCTAATTTCTAATAAATTTGATTTAATATTGATAATACCATCTAAACCTTTCATATCATTATTATAAATATTTTCAAGATTTTTATTCATGTTCTTAATATTAGTCACCCCTATAAACCCAACAATACCTATAAACAATGCAACTAAAACAAATGCTGACACTAGTTTTTGAATCATTTTTAAATTATTAAACCATTTCATTAACAATCACTCCTGATTATATCTAGTGCAGCACACGCTACACTGATTAATTTTTTAAACAACTTTCTGTAATATTTCATATTTTTCTATAGTTTCACATTTAATTGTCAAATATCATTAAATCTTTTTCTAAGTCACTAATATAATCGTCATATTTGCATTTAACTTTAACAAAATTTAATAATATATTAAAAATCCTCAAATAATATTGTTAAAATCTCATTTTTGTATAAAACACTACAATAGACGTATATAAAAATAATAAAAAAAATGCCATATAGCTTAGACTTTATTTGTCTACTCTATATGGTAAAATTTACTTATATTAGTTTTATAGCTTGAATTTTTGAACCATACTATTTAATTTCTCAGCTAGTATTGCCTGGTCTTGAGAAGCTTTTGTTATTTCACCAATGGCCATAACCGATTCGTTAACACTTGCAAGTATCTCCTCTGTACTATCAACAGATTCCTCAGCTGTAGCTGATACATTTTCAATTGCTTTTTTAATCTCTGACACTGTTTCATTTACTGTATCCATTGAAGTTCCTATATCGGAGGATAACTCATTAAATATTACGGCATCTATGCCATATTGTTTACCTGTATCTACAAACGATATATAATCAGGTGTAACTGTAATAATAAGATAATTCAACACCTCTTGTGCATTACTTGAAAGATTCTGAAATGCAGCTTCAACTCTTAAAGTTACCTCTTGAATTTTTTGAACTGCAGCTGATGAATCTTCTGCTAATTTTCTAACTTCATCTGCAACCACAGCAAACCCCTTACCTTGTTCTCCGGCTCTTGCTGCTTCAATAGCTGCATTAAGTGCAAGAAGATTTGTCTGACTTGCTATGTTTTCTATTTCATCTGCCATTATCTTAACTTCACTTACAACCTTTCCTTCTTCAATTGCTTTTAATATTTTTTCTTGTTTCTCTTCACCTAATTTTTTTGCATTAATATTACTGTCCTCTGCATTTTTCATAATTTTCTTAGCTTTTATGCCTATGTCACTAGCAATCTTAGTTCCATTATTTGCTCTTAAAGTTATACCCCTCACATTCTCTGCAATGCTTTCTGTTGTCGCATTTACTTCTTCGGCCGTTGCACTTAACTGTTGTGCACCTATAGACACTTGTCTTACGGATTCATTAACAAGATCCATTTTTGCCGATATTTCTTCTGTTGTAGCAGATAATTCTTCACTGGTAGCGCTAATATCAGTAGCACTTTCTGATATTTCAGAAATTAATGTTTTTAAATTGAATATCGCCTTGTTTAAAGCTTTTGCTAAAATACCAATTTCATCCTTATTGTCAATATCAACAGTTTTTGATAAATCATTTTCGCAAAGTGCTCCAGCTACAATAACAACCTTCTTTATCCTCCTCGATATCGAAATAGCAATTATTAACCCCAATGCAATTGCAACAAATAAGCCTAATAAAGTTATTATTGCAATAATAACATATGAGCTATTATATGTTACTTGACTATTATCATAATCGATTTTCGCCATACTCATAGCTAGTTTTGACTCTTTTTGTAGAACTTCGAACATGTTTATTCTAATCTTAGAAAGTACTGGAACAAGTGCATCTGCTTTTTTATAGTCGCCCCCATCAATTTGTTTAATTACGTCCTCAATACCTGCATTATAATCCACAAGTAGTTTTTCAAATTCCGTAAATTGTTGTCTATCTAAATCAGATGTAATAGTAGTCTTGTATTCTACAATAAGTTTATTATTATTGGTTATAAGAGTTGCAATATTGTCTTTGTTTTTTTGCAAATCACTTTTATTTGTTGGAGCAGCAAGCAACAACAAATCTCCTCTTATTTCCAATAAATTTGCTTTGATATTAGAAATATCATTTACCCCTATTAAATCTATATTATAAATGTTCCCCAGATTTTTATTGATATTTTTTATATTAGTCATTCCAATAAACCCAACAATACCTATAAACAATGCAACTAAAACAAATGCTGACACTAGTTTTTTAATCATTTTTAAATTAGTAAACCATCTCATTAACAATCACTCCTAATTATATCTAGTGCATCACATGCTACACTGATTGATTTTTATAATTTTTTAAACAAACATCTATAATGTTTCATATTTTTCTATAGTTTTACATTTAATTGTCAAATATCATTAAAACTTTTTCTAAGTCTCTATTATAATCGTTCTATTTGCATTTAACTTTAACAAAATTTAATAATATATTAAAATCTTTCAAATAATATTGTTAAAATCACATTTTTATATAAAATGTTACAATGTATACATATAAAAACAATAAAAAAAATGCCATATAGCTTAGACTTTATTTGTCTACTCTATATGGTGAAATTTACTTATATTAGTTTTATAGCTTGAATTTTTGAACCATACTATTTAATTTCTCAGCTAGTATTGCCTGGTCTTGAGAAGCTTTTGTTATTTCCCCAATGGCCATAACCGATTCGTTAACACTTGCAAGTATCTCCTCTGTACTATCAACAGATTCCTCAGCTGTAGCTGATACATTTTCAATTGCCTTTTTAATTTCTGATACAGTTTCATTTACTGTATCCATTGAAGTTCCAATATTTGAAGATATCTTATTAAACACTACAGCATCTTCGCCATATTGTTTACCTGTATCTACAAATAATTGATAATCAGGTTTAACTTGATTATCAATAAAGCCTAACACTTCCTGAGCATTACTAGAAAGGTTCCTGAAAGCCTCCTCAACTCTTGAAGTTACCTCTTGAATTCTTTGAACTGCATCTGATGAATCTTCAGCTAATTTTCTTACTTCATCAGCAACTACGGCAAATCCTTTACCTTGTTCCCCTGCTCTTGCTGCCTCAATCGCCGCATTTAGTGCAAGAAGGTTTGTCTGACTTGCAATATTTTCTATTTCATCAGCCATTATTTTAACTTCACTAACAACTTTTCCATCTTCAATTGCTTTTAATATACTTTCCTGTTTCTCATCATATAACTTATTCGCATTATTAAAACTAATTTCAGCACTTTCTCTGACTTTCTCTGCTTTTACTTCTATATCACTAGCAATTTCTACTGCTTTATTTGCTCTTAAAGTCACATCGGCCACGTTCTCTGCAATACTTTCTGTGGTTGCATTTACTTCCTGCGTTGTGGCGCTTAACTGTTCTGACCCTATGGATACTTGCCTTACTGATTCATTAACAAGATCCATTTTTGCTGATATTTCCTCTGTTGTAGCAGATAGTTCTTCGCTAGTAGCGCTAATATCAGTAGCACTTTCTGATATTTCAGAAACTAATATCTTTAAGTTAACTACAGATTTATTTAAAGCTTTTGATAAAATACCAATTTCATCATTACTCTCAATATCAACAGTTTTTGATAAATCATTTTCTCCAAGAGACTGTGCAACTACTAATACTTTCTTTAATCGTCTTGATATTGCAATTCCTATTATTAACCCCAGTGCTATAGCAACCAATAACCCTATGGCAATCACTATATTAATTTGAACTGATGCGCTTTTATATGATGACTGACTTTTATCATAATCAACTTTTGACGTAGCAACGTTTATTTTCAATTCTTTATCTAAACTCATCAACATATCATCTCTTATTTTATCAGCAGCAGGTAAGAGTTCATATGCTTTTTTATAATCTCCTAAAACTGCCTTTTCAATTAATTCATCTCTTGCAATACGATACCCCGTCATTAATTTTTCAAATTCAGCAAATTGAGTCTTTTCTATATCTGTATTTATCGTTTCTTTATACTCAGCGATAAGAATGATAGTAGCATTTTTCATATTAGTTACATCATCTTTGTGTGTTTGTATATCATTTTTATTTTTTTGATCAAGAATTAACAATGTATCGCTTTTTACCGATAATAAATTAGCTTTGATACTAATTAAGTCTTTAACACCTATCAAATCATCATTGTAAATATCCTTAACATTTGTATTAATATTCTTCATATTATATATTCCAATAAATCCAACTAACCCTAGGAACACTGCTACAAGTAAAAATGCTGATACTAATTTCTGAATCATTTTTAAATTATTAAAAAATTTCATTAATCTACACTCCTCAAATAATATATTACAATAATATATCGTTCATTACATACACAACTTTAATATTATTTTGATGATTTGTATATATTCTCATTAACATAATTAAATTTAATGGTCTCCCATAAATAATAAAAAAAATCGTTATTACATATATGTAGCAACGATTTTTTAATACTATTTAAAATTATTTTTCTATAAAATATTTCATGCTAACCTTTTTTAGTTCTTTACTACTGTACAACAAATCGTATTCGTTAATATTAACTGCTTCTGCAATTGCCATAACTACTTTTTCGCATTCCTGCTTCGTTTCTCCATGAACCATTGTAAAAACATTATACGGCCACCCCGGAAATGTAGACCTCTGATAGCAATGACTAACTTGGGGAAATAATATCATGATTTTACTAACCTCTTTAATTCGCTCTTTCGAAACTATCCACACAACCATTGCATTTGCCTTAAATCCAACATTTCTATGATTTAAGATAGTGCCAAATCTTCGAATAATACCACTTTTGCAATATTCCTTAATTTTATCCATTAATTCATTTTCTGTAATTCCAATTTCCTGAGCTATTTCTTTATAAGGTTCTGGTACCAACGGCATGTCTTCTTGAATTTTACGAATAATTTTTACATCTAAACAGCTTAACATATATAATCACTCCTTAATATTGAAAACAACATTAATTTTAAATAAATTAACTACAGGGAGCTCAATTATCTCATCAATATCTGTTTTAATCTTAATGTCATTTAGGAACTCTTTAACCTCAACTATTGAAGGAGCAATCACTGTAAACCACATATTGTATGAATGATTTCTAATATAATTATGAGTAACTCCATTATAACTGTTTATAATGTCTGCTACTTCAGTAATCCTATCAAAGGGAACCCTTATTGCACATAGAGTACTAGAATATCCTAATTTTCTTGAATCAAAAATTCCACCTATTCGTTTAATATATCCATCATTTTTAAGTTCCTTAATCATATCAATAACCTGATTTTCTGAAATGTTTAACTCATTTGCAATTTTGTTGAAGGGTCTTGATTCTATTGGAAAATTAGACTGAATCAAATTAAGTAAATTTTTATTTATTTCATCCATTAATTTATATTCCTTGTATTATCATTAGAATATGAACACCAGTCTTCGCCTGCCATGTAATCCCCATCATTATAATATGCAACGCGAGCGCGACATCCACCGCAGTCTTTTTTATAGTTGCAACTCCCACACTTACCTTTGTAATTCATAGTTCTTAATTCTTTAAATATATGATTATCTCTCCAAATTTCACTAAAAGGTGTCTCTCGTACATTTCCAATTGGAATATTTAGATATGCACAAGGCTGCACATCCCCACTAGGACTAATAATACAATAACTAGTTCCAGCTAAGCACCCGCGACTAAACCTAGGATTCATTCCCATTTCCTTTGCAATTCTCATAAACTCAGGTGCACATGTAGGTTTTAGCTCTATGTTTACATCCTTTTGTTTTAACATTATATCCTTTAATAACGACTCATATTGCTCTGGATTTAATGATTCTTCTTCAATATCTGCGCCTCTTCCTGTTGGTACTAAGAAAAAAGTATGATGAGCTACAGCGCCCATTCCAATCGCAAAATCGGTTATATCAAGTATTTCATCCTTATTCCAATTCATTACCGTTGTATGTATTTGGAAATTAAGTCCGGCCTCTCTACAATTTTTCATGCCAATTACAGCTTCTCTCCATCCACCTGTGTAACTTCGAAATTCATCATGTTTTTTAGGATTAAGACTGTCTAAACTAATTCCTATACCCATAACCCCTGCATTTTTTAACTCCATAGCAGCTCTTTTAGTTATAAGCGTTCCATTACTCCCAAGAACCGGCCTCAATCCAACTTTCACTGCGTGCTTTATTAAATCATAAATATCAGGCCTTACTAAAGGCTCCCCACCTGAAAATACCATTATTTTAAATCCCGCCTTCGCCACTTCCTCTATTAATGATTTACCCTCAGCGGTATTTAGTTCATGCTCAGCTTGAATACCTGCCTCTCTATAACAATGTTTACAATACATATTGCATTTATTAGTTGTGTTCCATGACATGATCATATTTTATGCCCCCTACCCATCTTTTTCAAAGCTGTTAACCATCTTTTCTAACTCTTTTTAAACTAATCCAATTTCATCTTCTACACCAATTTCTTTATTACTCAAATAACATGCTGGATCTGATGCCCAAAAATCTCCAGTCACTGATTCAGCCCTTGTCCTAAAATTACCATTACATACACTTAACCATTTACATTTACTACATCTACCCTTAAGCAAATTTTTTCTATCCTTTAACCCCTTCATAATTGGACTTGTTGTATCTTCCCAAATTTCTTTAAACGCTCTTTCTTTAACGTTACCAAAAGTATATTGTGGGGTAAACTGATCCGCATGTATATTTCCTAGGTAATCAACATTTGAAATAGCAATACCAGACCTATTTCCACCATTCATCTCCATCAATTTTAATATATTATCAGCTAAATGAGGGTATTTTTTTAATGCTTGCAAATAAAGATAAACTGTATCCGCATGATTATCTACAGTAAGTATTTCTACTTTATCTCCGAGCTCTACGGTTTTTTTCATAATCAAATCCATTGCAGCTCTTGACTGTGCGTGAGATATGTCCTCTTTAATCATCTCACTTCCTCTTCCTGAATAAACCAAATGATAAAAGCAAACACGATTAATTTTTTCTTCTTTAATTAGATGAAATATATCCTCTATTTGATCATAGTTGTGACTATTAATAGTAAACCGTACCCCCACTTTTTGATCCACTTTTTTGCAATTTTCTATTCCATTTAAAGCTTTATCAAAACATCCTTTAGTACGCCTAAATTCATCATGCCTATCACCAATACCATCCAAACTAATTCCTACATATCCGACTTCACTTTGTTTAATTCTTTTTGCAACATCTTTGTCAATAAGTGTACCATTAGTAGAAATAGTACTTCGTATTTTTTGCTCTCCTGCATGCTTTATTAACTCAAACAGGTCTCCCCTAAGTAAAGGTTCTCCCCCGGAAAATAATATTACTGGTACTTTAGCATTATGAAAATCATCAATAAGAGATATAGCCTCTTTAGTGCTTAATTCACCTTTGTATTTTTTACTATCAGAATTAGCATAACAATGCATACATTTCAAATTACAAGTTTTTGTGCAATTCCACACAACAACAGGCCCACGACCATTACTAACCCCATTTGTTTGCGTGCTAGCTCCGCTTACATACCTTAATTTGTCTCCAAAATTTTCAGTCCCACATAGTAATTTTGATACTCCAATCATATTTTATCTCCCCTACTTGATAGCTATTTTGCTAATAAAAAAAGTCATATAATCCCATTGTACCACATAAATATTCAAATTAAAATTTACATTTACTTAGTTTATATGTACTAAGACGTATTTTTATGATTATTAAACAGCACATCTATTTAATGTACTGTTTATTCCTTAACTAAAAATAAGTAAGATAAGAGCCTCATACTAAATTTTTAGTATAAGGCTCTTATCTTACTTTACTATAACAAATTATTAAACACTTCTTTTTTAGGAGATGCAATAACTTCTTTATTTAAAAGCATTCCTGTTTGTACTACTGCATTTGCACCTACTTCAACAGCGGCTTTAACCGAGCTTACATCACCTGTCAAAGTTATATATGACTTACCACCAATTCCCATTCCAAGTCTTATTTCAATTAACTTAACTTGTGCTGCTTTTGCAGCAGCGTCCGCTGCTACAATTGACGCTGCTATTGAAAAGAATTCTAATATTCCAAGTGCATTTACTTTATCTATTGTTGCATTACAATTAATAGCGCCAATAACATCAGGATGCACATTAGCAATTAAAACATCATCAACAACATACTGCCCACCATAATCAACACCTGACTTTTGAGCAGCTTTTACTGCCCCAACTTCACCAGCAACTAGTATTATAAATTTCCCTGGACAAGTAGGTTTTGAAAATAATAGTCTCACCTCTGCAGACTTTAGCATAACATCTGCTACTGCTATTCCTCTTGATATGCTGTTAAGCTCTATTAATGCTATTGATCTAATCATAATATCACCTCACTACTTTCAATAATTATACAATCAGATACATTTGTAACTTTTCCACTAATACTTGCATGAATATTAGCCCCCATATCCTCCCGCTTAACTTCGCCAATTAGTTGTCCTTTATTAACTTCATCGCCCACTGCTACAATTGCAGCAGCGGATTTACCTATATGTTGCTTTAATGGTATGCTCACAATGTTAACCTTTACCTCAATTGCGTCATCATCAAATTTTATATCTTTATATTTACCTAAGTTAAGTCTTTGTAGAAGCCTTGATACAGGTACTTGCCTGCCATCTCTTTGTTCATTTGGGATTATTTTTAAAGTTGTATTAAACTTAACTCCCTTTTGTCTTAACTCATTTTTTATCATTATATTTACTTGCCTTGGAGATATCCCCATAGGACAAGCATACATTTCACATATTCCACATTCGCTGCATATTAAGGCTTCTTTAAAAATTTCCTCTGAGTGATCTAGTGACATTGAAATTGCCCTCATAATTTTGTGTGGTCTTAGTGGATGACCCAGTAAATATCTTGGGCACATTTGCGTGCAATATGAACACTGAATACATGATGATTTTGTTTGATTAATTATGTGCTGCACAGATAATGATTTTCTTTCTTTAATATAATGATCTGCAGGAAGTACTATTATTCCACCATCAGTTTTAGTTATACTTCTTTTCTCTACTTCATCTGATGTTAAAATTCTTCCCATCATAGGACCGCCCATAATTACACAATAATCCTTAATATTTAAACCACCTGCAGCTTTTATACATTTTGAAACCGGTGTTCCAATTGGAATTGATAATAAACTTGGATTATTCACTTCACCAGTTACAGTAATTATTTTATCAGTAACACTCCTGCCTCTCGTTGCATCATATATGTTTAACACTGTTGCAACGTTTGACACCACTGCTCCAACATTTAGTGGTATTCCTCCAGGTGGAATTACTCTGCCAGTAACTTCATATACAATAACTTGTTCATCACCTGCAGGATAAATACTTTTAAGATAAAAAAGTTCAACTTTTGAGTCGAGCTTTTTTATTGCACTTTGAAGAGCTTGTATCTCTCTTTCGTATTTTCCTTTAATTGCAATTATAACTTTATCTGCGCCTACCAGTGGTGCCATAAAACTTAGTGCCTTTATTATTTCATCTGCATTATGGCGCATAATATACTTATCAGTTTGAATAAGTGGCTCACATTCTGCTGCATTAACTAAAAGATATTCAACACTACATTTTAGTTTAATGTGAGTTGGGAATCCGGCTCCCCCTGCTCCTACAACTCCGGCTTTATATATTTGGTCTAATAATTCCATATTAAACCCTCCTTATATGATTCTAAAAGAATCAACCATTGTACATCTTCTCTGCCTAGTAAATGATGTAGCGTTTGTAATACCTTCACCTGTTGGCCCAGCTATTGTAAATGTTGTCCAACCTTCTCCACCAAAACCTATTCCTGCATATGATGGTGCATTTTTAACAAATATTGTAGTATCTATAAGTCTTGACATCTTGGTTAAATTATCAATATTTTTCGAATGCATCATCGCAGTATGTCTATTTCCATGTTCATCTAAAACGGCTGTGTTTATTGCTTCATCAACATCTTTAACTTTAACAATCGCAAGTATTGGCATCATTAACTCTTCTTGTACAAATGGATGTAAATTCTCTGCCCTACAAATTAAACATTCAACACCTTTAGGAGCCTCTATTCCTGCTGCGGCTAAAATAACTGTTGCATCTTTACCAACAAAGTTTTTGTTAACTCCATATTTTATTTTTCCATTCTTTTCAGTTTTATTCATTACTACATCTAAAACCTTTTGTTTTTGCTGCTCATCTAATTCATATACGTTTCCGTTTTTAAGCATCTCTGCAATTAATTTTTCATATACGCTTTCAACAACAATTGCTTCCTTTTCTGCTATACATGGAAGATTGTTATCAAAACAACAACCTGCGATTATATCCCTTGCAGCTTTAACTATATCTGCAGTTTCATCAACAACTACCGGAGGATTACCTGCTCCTGCTCCAATTGCTTTTTTGCCTGATGATAACACTTTCTTAACAATAAAAGGTCCACCAGTTGCAACTACAAGTCTTATTTTAGGATTATTTATCATAAGATCGGTACTTTCAAGTGATGGTTTACTTAACGTTGTAATTAAATTTCTAGGACCGCCAGCATCAGTTATTGCTTTATTAAGAACTCTTACTGAAATAAGACAACTTTCTATTGCTCCTGGGTGTGGTGAAAATACAGCCGCATTGCCTGATGCAATCATTCCAATACTGTTACACATAACTGTCGCAGATGGATTAGTTGAAGGCGTTATTCCACCAATTACTCCAAATGGTCCCATTTCTATAAGTGTTAATCCTTTATCACCTGATATTGCCATTGTTTTAAGCACTTCTGTTCCAGGAGTTTTATTAGCCACAAGTTTAAGTTTTAAATACTTGTGATCTTTTCTTCCCATTCCAGTATCTTCAACGCAAATATCTGCTATTTTTGTAGCATTATCAAGTATAGCTTTTCGCATTGCAGCTATAAGCTCTTCCCTCTGTGAAATGCTCATACATATAAGCTGCTTTTGCGCAATGGATGCAGCCTCAATTGCTTCATCCATATCATCAAAAACGCCATCACTCTCAGAGATGTTAAGATCTCTCCTGTTCATTTCCTGAAGCACTTTTTCAACCATTGCTGATATTTCATCATTTTTTATCTCCATAACTTATCATCTCCTCAAACGTTTTAACCGCATAGGTCGCAACTTCCATATCTTGTGCAACTGTTCCGCCACTTACACCAACTGCTCCAACTATAAGATTATTTATCTTTAACGGATATCCGCCTCCAAATGTAATAACGTTTTCTAGGTTATTAATACCATAAAGTTCTCCGTTTTTTGCTAGTTCATTAAGTTCATGTGTAGGTAACTTAAATGCCACTGCACTATAAGCCTTTCCTTTTGCAATTTCAATACTTGCAAGAAGTGATCCATCCATTCTCTCAAACATTACAGGGTTTCCATGTTCATCCATGACCCAAATCACCATTGGAACTTCTATTTGCACTGCTTTTTTTATACAACTTTCTATTATCTTTTCACTAAGCTCACTATTCATTTTCTCACTACCTTTGCTATGAATTTTTTTTCCTAGTGCCTCTGCTACATTTGCCTGAACCTTTATTAATACATTTTTATAATCCTCGTATCTTGCTATGGTGTATATAACATCTGATAATCTATTAAAATACTTTGATAAATTAGCACTTACATCATAACTCACGCATAACTCTACTATATATCGCTCCGCTTCGCGTACCTTAGTTCTTGCTACATCAAGCGCTCCCGATTCAATTGTTCCACCAGGAACTATAAAACTATTAAGTTTTGGTATAATCATGTCTAACTTATCTATTACTGTTTCTAAATAATCTATATCTTCTTTAACTATTCTTTCCTTAAATTTATCAGTACCAAGCGATGCAAGTTCCGCCCCTGCTTCAAAAAGTGTTTTTTGAATTTTGAATATTATTTCTTTTATCTCTTCATCTTTTATAAAACTTCTTGCAAAACCTAAGGTCGAATTCGCACTATCGCATGTTCCATACGACCATACCCTTAAATCAGATTTTGAAGTTCTGCTTCCCCCAACTAAACTTGTTTGACCTTTATCCCCCGTTTTTGTATATATTTTCATAAATTCATCTCCTATCGGGAGTTTAAATTATTGTTTGCTTACTTCAAGATAATCTACAATACCTACAATAGCCGTATCAATTGGTGTATCTTTGTTATCTTCTAAAAGTCTTGCTCCACTGCCTGTAATTACAAGAACTATCTCACCATTTCCTGCGCCTACTGTATCAACTGCAACTAACGTATCTTTCTCTTCTTCCTCGAATTCATTAATTTTTCTAATTATCAGAAGCTTACTTCCGATCAATCTGTCATCTTTCTTTGTGGAAACAAGCGTCCCAATTACTTTTGCCAAAAACATATTCTCACCCCTCAATATAATCTATTGCAATGTTTTCTGAGTCTATGTAATCTTTTGCAAGAGATGTAATAACCGCTCCTTTTGAAATCTTTATATTCCTACAACTCCCAATAGACAGCAAATCGGTTTTTGTTATTATTCCTTTTAATGTTACTTGACCTATTTCTCTTGTCACAACTTTTTTAATAGTAGTAATTTGTGTTGTTTTCTTTTCTTCTATAATAAGTAATTCGTTTATAGCCTTTTTGAGCTCATATGCATTAATAAATGAAACCCCAAAGCTCTCTATTGTTTTTATATGATTTTTTATCATTTCATTATATGAAACATTTTGTGAATAACCTAGTGAAACATTAACTGGGTTATCAGGATCAAAACTATCCTTTACTACAATTATTTTCTTATTTTTCATAATTGCATCCGAAATTCCTGTTGTAATAAATGTATCGCGAATACCGAAAGCTGTTTTTGCAAGTATATTTCTTGTCATAACTGGTATCAATATAAAATCAACTTCATCTATCTTTTTAGACATTAATTTTATATCAGAAATCAAATCTGCATTTAGGTCTTCAATAAACTTATTAGGAATTATATCCTTTGCAGAATCAGATAAAACAACACTATATTGTAAATTATTAAATTCTTTTAAAATCTTAAATTCCTCTTCCACATTTACTACCCCGCCTGAAATAAAAACTAATACTTTTTTATTAACCAAACCTAATACTTGAATTGTAATTGCTTTTATTAGCTCTTCAATATCCAACTATATCACCTCACTTTACGCTAATTGCAATTCCGAGTGGAGTTGCTAGAAGTGGATTATACGTTTTAACAGTTTTAACCCCAGTGTACTCCTCTACAACATTTTCAATATTCCTAAGGCAACAAGTACCTCCAACAAGATATATTGTATCGATATTGTAACCTTTTATATGTTTTTGTATAATCGATGACATTTTTTCAATTACCGGCCTAACCATTGTAAACACCATATTATAATTGTTAATGTCCTTTTTATATTCCTCTGCATCTTCATATTCCATATTTAGAGCCCCTGCCGTCACAAGAGTCAAATGTCTTCCTCCTGTTGGCTCATCTGCACTATAGATAACTTTTCCATCTTTGAGTATCGAAATCCCCGTAGTACCACCACCTATGTCCACAACTGCTCCAGAGTTAATATTTAATATGTTAGCTGCCGCCGTTGGCTCATCAAGTACATTTGTAACAATAAAACCTCCACCTTCAACTACATTCTTAATAACACGTACATTACCTTCCATAATTCCTGGTGGGATTGCAGTTGCTGCATATATAAGCTCACGCCCAAGTTGCTTTTCAAGCTGAGCTTTAAGCTTCCTTATAATTTGTACTGCCTCTACAAAATTAACAACTATTCCATCACGTACAACATCTGCTGGATAAATTGCTCCTGCAACCGGAATATCATTAGAATCAAGTACTGTAATAACTATATTCGCAGTTCCAAGATCAACTCCAACCTTAAGCTTTCCCTCTACCTTTATTGGATTCTCATTAGCTATACATTTCTCCATTTGCAATATAAGCGCATTTGCTTTCTCCATCATAATTATCTACTTAACCCCACAATCCTAATGAGTCCATTATTTTTTATTTCTGCTGCATTTGCCTCATCAGTATCTATATGAACCTCTAAAACTGAATTATTACCAACTCTAACAAGTACATTTTTAAAAATAATACCTTTAAGCCCTTTAGTTTCAATATCAACAAAGTCACCATCCGAAACTCCAAATTTTATTGCGTCACGTGGTAACATATGAACATGCCTAGTTGCAACAATTACTTTTTCGCTAAAAATTTTCATTCCCTTTGGTCCAATTACACTAAGTGTTTCTGACCCTACTATGTCTGAAGAATTTCTAAGTGGAGCCTTTACTCCAAGTGCATAGGAATCAGTAAGTGATATTTCAATCTGACTTTCTTTTCTTATAGGCCCGAGTATTCTAACTTTAGTTAAGCTTCCCTTAGGTCCTGCTAATGTAACAGTTTCATTTGCTGCAAACTGACCTATTTGTTTAACTTTGCTTTTTACAGTAAGCTCATATCCTTTTCCAAATAGAATCTCAAGATCTTCCTTGGTCACATGAATATGCCTACTTGACACTCCAACCGGAATAACATATTCTCTATTTTTAATACATGATTTCCTTGAAACTTCTTCAACTATATCCTTTAAAAGAGCATCATCAAATTCATTCATTTCTTATCACCTTCACTATCCTTATAATGCATACATGCCTTTCTAGTCATTCCCTTCTTCCTACTACATTTAGGGTCATAACATAAATTGCAAATCCCCTCTGTTGGTGTTTCCTGCACTGCTCCATCCACAATGATTGAATTAACAACTACAACTGATTCTTCTACTAAAGCTTGCTTCTCTACTATTTTTCTTTCTTCTTCCTTTATTATTTCTTCTGGAATTTCTATTGTTTCTTTTTTGCCAACAAATTTATTTTTTAATCCAATAGTATTACTTGATTCAATCATTAAATCTAATTTATCCACAGGTCTTGGTATAACAAGAGTTGCATATACTGTGTTTACAGCCGCTGCACTTACTTTAGCCGACTCAATGGCTGCTTTAACTGCTGATACGTCACCTTTAATCTTAACTGTAACCATGCCATAACCTTTAGTCAATTCATACCCAATGAGCTCAACATTTGCTGATTTCATACAAGTATCCGCTGCTTCAATCGCTGCAGCTAATCCTACTGTTTCAATTAACCCAAGGGCAACTCTGCTCATATGTTTTCCTCCCTGGCGAAATTCTGATTTAATGCTTCCATAATACCCTCGCCCATATTTTTAAAAGGCATTATTTTATATAATCTCGCAGCATTATTACCAATATTTCTTGCAGTATCTTTAATATTTTCATTCAAGTTGACGTCGAGAATTGGTTTATCAATTTTAAGTTTGCTAAAGTGTAGCAAAACTCTATTTTGTTTTATTCCTATCCCGACCCCCATCCTTGAATAAACTGCAGCCTTATGAGTGATCTTTAAAAGTTCATCACCATTAACTACATCAACTTCATATGGGATGCCTTCTTCTTCAATTCCTGCGAGTATATGCTTAAGTATATTAATATCTGGTTTATCTGTAACAACAACAATACAAGGTCTACTGTTATTCTCCATTTTATATTCCTTTCAAGCTATTGTAGTAAGATATTACAAGACCTGTTGCTACTGCATTTCTAGGGCCCTCTTTTGCTCTTATATTACCACTTCCACAAACTATGCCATAATGAGAAAGCTCATCAGATATCATCTCAGGTATTTCAAAATCAAGTGCTGATCCACCAACGAGTACTACAAACTCAATAGCGCGAAGGTTATTCCCTGGTGCTATATCTTGAAGCGCTCTTACAACATTTGTTATAAATATCTTCTTTTTAGCTTCGCGTCTAACAATTCTTATTTTATCAATTGAATGTTTTGAATGGACTGGAAGCATCTCATTTTCTTTTACAACAACATTTCTTGCAAATATAGAAGCACTAAGCGGCTTTTGGAAAAAACAAACACTACCATCTTCATACCTTATATTAAATAAGCTTTCAACTTTCGCAAGAGGATACTTCTTGATATCCTCAGCCAGGTTATAATCATCTATTCCAAGCTCTGAGTTTATGAGCATTGTTACCATCTCTCCTGCTCCTGCATGATGAATAGATTTTACATCTCCTGTTTTACTTATAAAGGCAGAGTCTGTTGATCCCCCACCTAAATCAAGTATTACCATTGGTCTGTCCGTACCTGGAGTAGTTAATGCTCCAAGGACTGCCATATTTGCTTCAACTCCACCAATAATCACCTTAATGCCTGTCTCCTGCTCAAGTTTTCTTGCTATACTTTCCATAGGCAGTCTACTTGTTTTAACCATTGCTGCTAGTGCGACTGCATTTTCTAAAGCAAACTCTCCTGCTATACCTCCATTTACCTTTTGAGGTACAAATGTGTCTACTGCTAGAATGTCTTGAATTTTTATTTCGCAGCTTTTCTGCTTAGTTAATTGACCCATGACCTGCTTAACTCGTTCAATCATCCCTCCAACATTAGTTCCACTCTCACCCACCACATCATTTATTGGCCAAGCATCCCTCAGTGCCTGCATTATTTTAACTGCACCTTCTTCGATGCCAACTTTTTTTTCTTGTTTTCCAAATAAAATAAGATTACCAGAAGGAATCGTTCTTTCCTTTACGTCTCCCTCTGGTGTCCTAATTACAACAGCTGATTTATTTCCAATCAGAGCCCTTGCAACAGGGATTATATGCTTTGTTTCATCTGGGGTTAAACTAAATATTGTAGCTAAGCCATATGGATTTGAAAGTACTGTTATGTTAGAACCTGGCGCGGCTACCTCAACAGCTGCAATCATTCCCATAGGTACTTTTTCTATAAGAGAAACTTCATCAACAATCGGGATAACTTTCCTTAGCCTATTAGAAATAATAACACCATCATCTGCTTGAACAATAAGCCCATTAATCTTTACATTATTATCAAGTGCATTATTAATTCTCATAGCAGCAGTTTCAAAATCTACTGACTTTGGAATTATACAAATTACATCTTCCATACTGTGTAGATTTACTATTTCATCAATATACACAGTCTTACCAATACCAATACCTAGTCCACCCGGTGTATCTGGATTATGTCCAATCATAGTTGACTCGGTTATTATTGTTTCTGTAATTGTTTCCATTGCTACATCACCTATTACAGGCGTTGCCTCATTGATACATATGGAATCCAATGCAGATAATTCTATATTAATCTTCTTGCATGCGTCAGTTAGTGAATTTAAAATTCCAACAACGTTATCTAAAGTTCCTTTTATCCCTGTAGTTTTAGACAAACTACTAGAAACAAAATTTAGACCATTTTCAATATCCGCAATAGCTACTTCTGTTGTAGAATTACCTACATCTACACCTGCAATAAACTTCAAACCAATCACCTCATTAATCATCATCTTCGATGCTGTCGTTAAACTTTTAGCCTACTTCTTTTTTCATATACATCAGCGGCTTCTCTTACTAATGTAGCATTTATTGTGGCATTATACTTATCCTCAAGCTCTGTCGCAATATCTAATAACTCCTGCTTTGTAGATCTAAAAGGTCTAAGTGCACTATAAATCTCAAGAACTCTTGCATCCGGAATTATAACCATTTCAGCAGCTCTTCTTAAATTTTTACCAAATTGAACTCTTCCAACCTCATCTGCAATTTGTGCTTGATATAAAAGTACCTCTGATGTAATTTTTATATCATCATCTTTAACCTCTCCACTAAGCACACTTTTAACATCTATGTCGTCAAGCCCTTTACCATTTTTCGTTTTAATAAGTTCTTTACTCTTTATTGCTAATGGATAGTCTTTAAGTGTTAACTTCTTAGCATTACCATTACTTGCTACTTTAACCTCTTGTGGTTCATTGTTCATCATTTTCATAACTTCTTTTACTATTTGTTCAATATTCATATTATCATCCATATAATTCACCCCTTACTTAAATACAACTTTAAGCTGCATAGGTTTTGCATTTGGCACAACATGCTGTGTTTCCTTGATATGAAGAACTGCTGCTTTTGCTTGATATTTAGGCCTTGCCATCTGATCATTTAATGTAGGAACAGGATCTGGTGACTCACCTTTTGCATATTTAGCAGCATTTTTCCCAATTGCTCTAAAAGTTTCTCTTGTAATTAATGGTGCTTGTGGGAAAAGTTCAAGATTTTCTAACATCTCAAGGTCCTTTTGATGAATAACAGTTGTTCCTTTTGACTGAATGCCAATACCAATTCCTGAGCCACTTAAAACTGCTGCATCATGAGCCATAAAACAAACATCCGATGTACGAGTTACTCTAATAACTCTTGAAGTAACACCTTCTTCTTCAATCCCTGCCATAAGTTCACTAAGTACTTCATTGTGTGGAATATCAACAATAGTTTTTGTCTGATAAATTCCAAATGCAGGAGCTACTGCTATAACAACTTCATCGCGTCGCATTCCCACTTTCGCTTCTCCAACTTCAATAAGCTCTAATTTCGAATTCGTTGTATCTACTTTATTATTTGTTGCATCATCAAGCGAATTGCCTTGTGATTGTAATTTTTTAACAACTTCATTGGTTATAATTTTGATTAATTCTTCATTAGACATTACATTCATATCACATCACTCCTCTAACTACATTTTATTAGGATCAAGAGCCTGATTAATGTTTTTGATTTCATCCCATCTTGCTCCCTCAAGCCTATACCCAGTTCCTGGTCCCATATAATCATTAGGATCATTTACTGCGGTAATTACATTGAATTTATCGTCAAAAATAGATGAGGTGTGTAGATAATCTCCAGCAATTCTTTGTTTAACCAAACTTAGAACTCTCTGTGCAATCTCTTCATTACCACTCTTTGAAAGAGCTTTAACTACTTCAAGAACTGTAATTCCATTTTTCAGTATACTTTGAGCAGCCTTTAAATCTTCTACAACATTTCGGTTTGGAACATCCTTACTTCCATGTGCATATGTTACGGCCTCAACTTCTTCATCAGTTATTTGTGGTAATCCCATTTCTTTAAATACTCCTTGAAGCACTTTAGCAGCCTTATTTCTAACAGCAATTGCATCTGCTTCTTTTACTGGTTTGAGCCCTCCATCAACCTTTAAATCTCTTTGAAGTACAAGGTAGTCATCATAATCATCAACATCAAAGTTAGAACCTGCAAACATATTATCATAATTAGGAACTCCACCGTATCCTGAGAATATAAAGTCTGTTCCAGGAAGGAATTGCATCATAGTTCTTGCAGTTTTTCTTATATCTGAATGTGTGAATGTTTGATCATTTCCTGAACAAACTTCCATGTCAAGCATTGAAGTTATTAGGTTTTCCGCAAGTACGGCTCTTATTCCACCTGAAACAGCTGCTGGTATACCAATACAACTTATAGAACCATTTTGTAATCCTTGAACTCCAGCACCTTTTGTGATCATTATGCATCTTGCTTCAAGATAAAGCATTGACTTACCTTCAGCATAGCCCATTAAAACCTCTGAACCAGTACCAGATGTAAATCTCATTTTAAGACCACGTGATGCATATGCAGATGCAAGGAAAGCCTTTGACCAAGGAGTATCATCTCCATCAGTAAATACTTGCTCCGTACCATAAACTGATATAGTCTCAGCATATGCTGTATAACCAAGCATTCCAAGTTTAAGTTCTGTTGCTTCTTCAAGAGCACATTGAGTTAATATTCCGCCTCTTCCTACTTGTGCTCCAATTAATAATCCAAGTGCATTAAACGGTGCATATCTTGTTACAGCAACTGTAGTTTCCATTTCATCAAAACCTCTTAAAGCGGCTTCTGCAGCATCAGCCGCAATAAGGATTGGATTATCTTTTACATTTGTAATATGGCACTGATTAGATGGTGTTTTTCTAGCTCTCATTTTTTGTAGTGCCATCATCATTTCAACAACATTTAAATGATCTACAACTTCAACTAGTTTTGCTGGTGTAATTGATGTAGCAATAGTTACAATTTTTGCTCTAGGGACATTTATATCTGTAAGCATCCTAGCAATTTCAAGTGAACTAATTGCCATAGATTTTTCTGCATCACCAAGGTTTATAGCATGATCTGCAAGAAAAATATCTATAAAATCAAAATCAGCTCTTTTCTTTCCATCCATTTCAGATATTTTACCATTTTCAATTTTCAAACTAGATTTAGGATCATTTGGACCATCCATTGCAATAAGGCCTACATCTGGCCAATCTTTTACAAACCCATCTTTATTAACTTCCCTTTTTTCTAATGCTTCAAATCTTTTTGACCTTTTCATAATATCAACCCTCCATCCTTAATTTAAATGTACGGTTCGGTAGTTGAAGTTGGTTCATCACCTAACGCATTTAAAAGTTTCTTTCCTACTTCTCTTCCTGCGATTACCGCTTGTCTTACTGCTCCTGAATCTCCAGTTATTGCAAGTATAACTTCGTTTGAATGTGATGTCCCTTTAGAAGGACTTGAATAAGCAACTATTTCTACATTTGCAGTTTTAACAGCAGTATCTGCCATCATTACTCCAATTGCTGCCGGCGCCCCAATAACTAATCCAAAAGCCTTTCCAACAGGTGCTCCAAAAGCTTTTTCTATTGCCAAACTAGCTCTCGCACTATACTGCATTTCAAGATGTCCTGCATCATTACCATAAACATCACCAAAAGTTCTAGGAAGTTCTTTTAATGTAACTTCAACTGCACGCCTTGCATCTGAAACATCCTCTGCTCCAAATATTATAAGGCAACCATGGCCAGCCCCACCTTTTGTATCTCTTGGAAGTTCAATTGAAACGATTTCAGTATTAGTAGCTTTAACAGCCTCATCAGCAGCCATTATTTGTGGACCTGCTCCGGTTCTTGCTCCTATAATACCTATTGAATGGAATTTTTTATCAATTCCCATAGCCGCGTGTAGTGCCGAGTCTATGTTTGCAATAACTAAACCAATTGTATCCCCAATACCTGTTCCAACAAATTCGGTTAATCCTGGTGCCTGCATAAATTTCCCCTCCTTTTTAACTTCTTTAACCTCTATAACTTCATTTTTAACTTTACCTTCATTCTCACATTTTGCAATTTCTTTAACTGCCACCTCTACGTCATTTGGTTTTATTTCTCCACTAGCAATTTTACGTCTAACCTCTTCGTAAACCTTTTCAATTAGCTGTGTATTCATTTACATCAACCTCTCACTATTTATTCTGAAACTGGATATTTAGGTAATATTCTTTCAACATCAGTGTGAGGTCTTGGAATTACATGAACAGATATTACTTCTCCAACTCTCTTTGCAGCTGCGGCACCGGCATCAGTAGCGGCTTTAACAGCACCAACATCTCCCCTAACCATAACAGTAACTAGTCCTGAACCTATTTTCTCATAACCTATAAGAACTACATTTGCAGCTTTAACCATTGAATCTGCAGCTTCTATTGCACCAATCAAACCTTTTGTTTCTATCATTCCTAATGATTCTTGTCCCATAAAAACACCTCCATTTATTTTATATCTTCATTATAGCGAATTTTCACACTTTTCGATGTCAATATATTGCTCTATTTAAGTATAATATTGATTTCATAAAAAGGAATTATTTTGACATTTGTAGGTATTATTATTACTATATAGATAGTGCTAATATATTTTTATTATATTAAATATAGTATGTTTTTATTACAATTAATGGTAATATATTCACTATATAGTTAATGGTATTAAAGCTTCTTATAAAGGAGGAATATTATGACAATGCATCCTAAATATAAACTCAAAGAAATTATTGATGTATCCTCGCTTAAAGATATTCAAGATAAATTCGCAAAAATAGTTGGCCTCTCAACTGTAACAGTTGATGGAGATGGAACACCTGTTGTGCCCGCCAGTTATTTTACTAAATGGTGTAGCTTAATTAGAAGCAGCACTGAAGGATATAGCCGTTGTAAACATTGTGATTCAATTGGTGGAACAATGGCAATGAAGGCTGGTAAACCTATTATTTATAACTGCCATACTGGTCTCATTGATTTTGCCGCGCCAATAATTGTAAACGGTAATTATCTTGGATCTATGTTATGTGGACAAGTAACAAGTACAAACTTTAAAAATAAAACAATCATAGATGTTAAGAGATTATCACATGAGCTTAGTTTATCTGAGAATGATCTAAATGATGCATTAAATGAAGTTCCGGTAGTTGATTATGAAAAGATTCTGGTATCTGCTGATTATCTTTTTCTTTTCTCTAATTTCATCGCTAAAATGGGAATAGCAACAATTACAAAATCAGAACTATTGGACGAAACTAAAGAAAAAATGAAACTTACAGAACTTCTTAAAAACATGGAAATTAAAGCCCTTCAGGCTCAAATTAATCCTCATTTTCTATATAATACTCTAAATACCATTGCAAGAATGGCTTTAATAGAAGGGGCCCCCGACACTGAAAATCTCATTTATGCGATTTCTGACCTATTAAGATATAGTCTTAAGAATTCAAATAACATGGTTACAATATATTCAGAAATAACTAATATTAAAAAATATTTTTATATTCAAAAAACAAGATTTGGTGATAGATTTGATTACAAAATAGATATTGATCCTTCAATACTCTACTTTAAAATTCCTGTAATGACTCTTCAACCATTAGTCGAGAACTCAATAATTCATGGTCTTAAAAATATGACGATAAATGGTAAAGTTAAAATAACAGGTAAAAATTTTAATAATAGTTATCTCACACTTGAAGTTTTTGATAATGGCATTGGTATTGATGAAGACAGACTTAAAACAATTTTTTCAGTTGAAAATTCTTATGAGAACCTTACTGGTCTAGGAATTAAAAATGTAGACGACAGGATTAAACACTTCTTTGGGTCTAAATATGGCATCGAACTTAAATCGACTAAAGAATGTGGAACTACCGCTACAATAAAGGTTCCTTGTATTAAATTAAATAAAAGGGAGGAGTAACTAATGCACAATTTACTAATAGTTGAAGATGAAAATATTGAAAGACGAGCGCTTAGGTATATCATTGAAGATAAACTAAGTTGTATTAATATTTGTGGTGAAGCTAAAAGTGGCTTAGAAGCTATTGAAATGGCTAAAACAAGTACCCCCGATATTATTTTAATGGATGTAGAAATGCCTGAACTTAGCGGCCTTGAAGCTCAAAAAGAGATAATTAAATTTTTGCCAAATGTACACACAATCATTCTATCCGCTTATGATGATTTTGCTTTTACCCAGAGTGCAATTAGAATAAAAGTAATCGATTACCTTTTGAAACCCATAAGACCTAACGATTTAATTGAATCTATTAACAGAAGCATCTCTTTAATAAATAAGCAAAATGATAGAGTCATAAGCGATAACCAAGATGATACGCTAATTAAAGAAGCTATGAATTATATCGATGAACATTATAATACATATATAAGTCTTCAATCAATTGCAGCTTATGTTCATCTTAACCCACAATATTTCAGTAGATACTTCAAGAGTAAAATTGGTATTAACTTTATTAATTATTTATCTTCCTTTAGAGTAATAAAAGCAAAAGACTTGCTCCTAAATACAGATAAAAATATTACAGAAATATCACAAAATGTTGGATATGTTGATTCAAGTTATTTCAGTAAAGTTTTTTTAAAAAGTGTTGGAATGTCCCCAAATCACTTTAGGTGTCAAAACAAGAAACAACATTTCTAAAGATAAAAGCTGCATAACGAATTCGTTATGCAGCTTTTATCTATTTACTTTATTTTCATAGTAAACTTACGCATCAAATTTCCGAAATTACTTTTTCAAGAATATCTAATGCCTCATCAATCTCTCCCTTTGTTACATTAAGTGGAGGAAGTAATCTTACCACATTATTTCCAGCCGCAATTACAAGCAATTTATTGTCAAAACACGACTTACAAAATTCCTTTGTATCTGTGTTTATTTTTATTCCAATCAATAGACCTATACCTTTTATTTCATCTATCACACCATATTTCTCTTTTATTTTAAGTAATCTTTCTTTCATATATGCACTTTTGTCGTCAATTTTCTCTATAACTCCACCATCAAGAAGCTCTGTTAAAACAGCCTCACCAACAGCACATGCAAGTGGATTTCCACCAAAAGTGCTTCCATGATCACCTGGTACAAATGCCGCTGATGCTTTAAGATTTGTAATAGTTGCCCCTATTGGAAAACCGCCACCGAGTGCTTTTGCAATACATATAACATCAGGAATAACTGAAAATTTCTTATAAGCAAAAAGACTTCCAAGGCGTCCCATACCGCATTGTACTTCATCAAAAATTAATAGAGCATCATATTTATCGCACAAATCTCTTGCTGCTTTTAAGAACTCTATTGTTGCAATATTTATTCCGCCTTCTCCTTGAATCGGTTCTACTATTACAGCGCATACTTTATCATTAAAATTCTTTTTTAACTCTTCTACATCATTAAATTTTACCTTTTGTGTACCTCCAATTAATGGGCGGAAATCCTTTTGATATTTTTCCTGACCAGTAACTGATAATGAACCCATAGTTCTACCATGAAAAGATTCGTCCATATATATAAGTACATTTTTATCTTTAGTTGTTTTTAATGCTCCGTATTTTCTCGCTATCTTGAGCGCTGCTTCTATGGCTTCTGTCCCACTGTTACAAAAAAACACTTTATCGTGATCGCAGTTATCTATTAGTTTTTTTGCGAGTAGCTTATGAGGTGTATTCCAATAATAATTAGAACTCTGCATGAGCTTACTACTTTGCGTAGTTATTGCATTTATTATAGCAGGATGGCTATGCCCAAGACAATTCACTGCAACTCCTGATACAAAATCCATATACTCTTGACCCACTAAATCATAAATTTTACATCCTAGACCTTTCTCAAAAGTAACATCATATCTTCCATAAGTATTCATTACACAATTTTCTTCCATTATATTACCCCTTTTGCTGTTATAATTTTAGTTCCACTATCCTTAATTATATTTAATAATAAACCATGCTTTTTTCTTCCATCTACTAAATGAACATTCTTAGCTCCCTTATCAATTGCAGCAACGCAACATTCTAGCTTTGGAATCATTCCACCATAAATCATACCCTTATTTATAAACTCTTTAGTTTGTGCAACCGTTATTGATGATAAAAGCGTTGTTGGGTCAGTTATATCTGTATATACACCATCTATATCCGTCATAATTAATAACTTTTCAGCTTTAAGTACTCCACTTATAGCAGCTGCAGCATAATCCGCATTTATATTATAACTATTTCCTTCACACCCTACCCCAACTGGAGAAATAACTGGTATATACTTGTTTTTAAGCAAAGTAATTAATACCTTGGTATTAATATTGGCAACTTCTCCAACAAAACCAATATCAATTTTTTGGCCATCTTCTAAAACATACTTCTTTTTAGCCTGAATTAAATTACTGTCTCTACCGCTTATACCTATGGCATTTAATCCTCTAAGACTTAAAATTGAAGATAATCTTTTGTTAACATTACCTGATAATACCATCTCTACAATTTCCATAGTATCCTGACCTGTAACTCTTAACCCATTTATAAACTTGTTTTCACCGCCAGATTTCTTTACCCATTTGCTAATCAAAGGACCTCCGCCATGTACTATAACAACTTTTATGCCTGCTTTTGTCATAAGCTCAATATCTTCTACAAATGCTTCCTTAGCTACATCATTGCTCATTATACTTCCACCATATTTTATAACAAAGGTTTTACCCTCATATTTACACATTTCTAAAAAATCTTTTTTATTTGATTCATTATTTAATATATCCATTATAACCTCCAAACCTAATACTTAATTTTCACTAATTATATAACTGTTTAACGACATTTCAGAAGGAAAGTCTCTCAGTTCTTTACTAGAAATTGCATACTATAATAAAGAGATAATTTCAGTATGAGTATAAATTTCCTTCTGGAGTCTTAATATTTCAGCACCACAGGTGATGATTTAACCATTTGAATAATTATACATCAATATGAATAATTATTCAACATATTGTTTATTTTTTTTGTGGTTTTATTATGTTTATTTATTAACAGTGTATTTATAACCAATCGCACCATTTTTCTTGCATAATTATGCAATGAGACAACAAGGTGCCACCCACGTGGCAAGTGGCAAAAGTGACAAGCTCATATAAATAAAAAAGCCATAACAAGATTTAAATTATTTTAATCTTGCTACAGTCCTAATTGTTATTCCACTTGAGTTATTAGTTTTCTCATAATATCCTTTAATTTAAGATCATTTATATCTTCTGGAGCTATAATTATAACAAGTCTTATGCCATCATCTGATTTATCCCATTTATAAACTTTGATGTCTAGTACTGCACCATCTGGTACATACTCTTCAATGTCCATTGCAATTTCTTCTGCAAGCGATAGGTATTCTTCAAATAATTCATCTTCTGTTAAATCATTTAAATTATTTTCGCCTTCCATTAAATCATTCAAGGTATTAATAGCTATACTTAAATTAAAAGCTAATATATCCTCTCTCTTTGAACCTTTACTCATATCTTTAAGTACTTTAAATTCTGTGTTTTTCTCGATTGTATCTTTTATATCTTTACTCTCTACAATCGTACTATTAAATTCTACGTACATAGTTTCATCTCCTATTTGTGCCACACTTGGCAAGTGGCATCTTATACTATTTTATTACGAGAAATCAGTTTACCTATAGTTGAAGGTACTAAATTTAAGTATTCTGCTATTTCTTTTATATTACTTGCTTTATTATATCATAATCATTGTCATATGGGTGGCAGCTTTAAATCATGAGTATCTCCAAAATTTCTTCTTTTGTAAGTTTCCCAAGAACATCACTATTCGTAAGTTCCCCTGTAATTACACTCTCAATTAGATCTTTTTTATTTTCTTGAAGTAGAATGATTTTTTCTTCAATAGTCCCTTTTGCAACTAATTTAATTACTTCAACTACATTTTTTTGACCAATTCTATGAGCCCTATCTGTGGCTTGATTCTCAACTGCCGGATTCCACCAAGGGTCAAAATGAATCACCAAATTTGCTGACGTTAAGTTAAGGCCTGTTCCCCCTGCCTTTAATGATATTAAAAATACAAATGTTTGACAACTTTTATTGAATTCATCTACCATCTTAATTCTATCCTTAGATTTAGTTTTTCCATCTAGATAATAATATGGCATTCCTTTTTCTTTTAAGTTTTCTCCTATATTTTTAAGCGCGGATGTAAATTGAGAAAACAATATTATTTTTCCACCACTATTCACATGTTTTTGAATAAGTTCTGTTGCAATGTTTATCTTTCCACTTCCGCCTTTATATCCTTCTATCACAAGTGATGGGTCTAGACATATTTGTCTGAGCCTTGTTAAATAAGAAAAGACCTCTATTTTCCCATCAGTATTGTTTTTCATTTTATCCCTGACAGCTTTGATATAGGCTTTATATACAGCCTTTTGAGATGTAGTCATCTCAACTAGAAATTTCTTTTCTATTTTATCTGGCAATTCTCTAAGCACTTCATTTTTAGTTCTTCTTAATAGAAAAGGTTTAATAAGTGATTTTAGTTCTCCTAAATCAACCTTTTTTCCAGAAATAAATTTTAGTTCAAAAGTTTCTTTGGAATATAAATAGTTTGGCATTACAAAATCAAAAATAGACCAAAGTTCTAACAAATTATTTTCAATAGGAGTGCCAGTTATTGCATATCTTACTTTAGCTTTAACGTCTTTAATAACTTTTGTGTTTTGTGATAAATAATTTTTTATATTTTGCGCTTCATCTATAATACAATAATCAAAAACAATATTATCATACTGATTTAAGTCCATTTTTAGAGTTCCATAGGTCGTAAGTATTATATCATAATCCTCCAAATTATGAATTAACTCATACCTTCCTTTTTTTTCTCCATGTACAATTGCAACCTTTAGACTAGGAGCAAATTTTTCAAATTCCGCCTTCCAATTATAAATAAGGGAAGTTGGACTAATGATAATAGATTTTTTATTTTCAAATGATAATAGAAAAGCTATGGTCTGAACAGTTTTTCCAAGACCCATTTCATCTGCTAGTATCCCCCCAAGTCCCAAAGCGCTTAGTCTTTTAAGCCATTTAAAACCATCAATTTGATACTCACGAAGCGTAGCCTTTAAGTTCACAGGTACCTTTATTTCCATTTTATTTATGTTATCATAGATGTCTTCTATATCCTTTAGCACTTCGCAACCCTTAATGAATTCAAATTTTTTGTTTTTTATTTTGTTTTGTAAATACAATGCCTTATTTTTTTCTATCCTTATTGAACCATCTTCTAGTAACTCATCAGCACTTAATACTAATATTAGATCAAAAAAACTCCTAACTGTCTCATCTTCAAAGTTCAAAAAATTATTATTCTTAGTTTTATAAAATCTATTATTTTGTTTAAATGAATCGATCACAGCTTTTAACTCATTATCATAAATATTGTCTATACTATAAGAAAAATCATAGTAATCATCCATTTCCTTAATCTCTGCTTTTATATTCTTTGTATTTTGTATTTTCATATGCTTAAGTCCATTTCCAAAAGTAACATTTCCAAGGGAATAAAGATTGTTTTTACTCTTATTTAATATATCAAACAGCTGCTCATCTGATCCTATAAAAAGTAGCCTCTCATTTCTTTTTATAAACCTATATTTCTCCAGTTCCATAAGGATTCTGTCCTCAAATTTGTAATCACGTGTATTTGTTTTATGCTCACGGGTTATTTTATCTTTACTCCTATCATTCTTTAGTATGTTAATTTTTTCATTACCATAAACAACTAACAAATCACAATAAATATGGCTATCTACCTCATACAAGTGAAATTCTGCCTTTATAAAGTTTGATGCAAAATTTTTGACTTCTTCACTAATATTTACATCCCTTGAAATAGTGCCTAAAAAAGATATGATTTTATTATAATTAGTAATATTTACGCCATATAAAATTTCACGATTTTTTCTTAACCTTTCACAAATAAGAATATACCTTTGTACTTGACCCTTTGATGGTAAGTACAGTTTCCAATTGAATAAATATACATCATTTTTGTCATTTAATGATATTGGGAATTGCTTATGCGTAGTTAAAACAAAATGCTTTTCTCGCATCTTTAACGTAAATGTTAGAGGTAAATCCTGCTTTACAATTGGTGCTTCAAACTCAAACCCATCATAATTTAATCTAACTTTTTTATAATTAAGCCCTGAAAGAAAACCTCTTAAGTAATTTGCCTCTATTTTTGTTTTTTCCATACCTATTTGATGTTGAGCCTCATAATAAATTGAACCTTTCGCTACTTTTCGATTCAACTTTATAATATTACTTATGTGTTTCTTACTAGCATCATTCTCCCGTATCTTCCCTGATTTTTCATCCTTCTCTGATTTTTTAGAATTACCCTTTGTATATATATTCAAAAAACTATATGCTGTAGCTGTTAAATGACTACACATAAATAAATGACCTACAATAGAGACTTCTTTAAAATCCTCACAGGTACATTTTATACTATCTAATTTCATCTTAGCTAAATCTATTGTTATGTGTGTATTTAATTCTTTTGATTTAGTATCATTATTAACCTTTCCATAAATATGATACATATTATTTATCTTTTTTCCTTTGATTTTACTAACTAATCCCTCATTAAAAGCCTTTTTACCCTGACTTCTCATACTCTCTGAAGATGATTTGAATATTATACTTTGTAACTCCATTAACTTCACGTCTTAATCACCTCCAATTTAATAATACCTCTAAAATCACATAAATTAAACGAACTAAACTTTTATATGCTATAATAATTATATCACTTAAGGGAAAACCGGGTAAGAAATCGTTATCATTTGCATGTTTTACCTAAACGTGTTACAATACTGTTACAATAATTTACCAATACATTTATTGGTATAAGTATACATGACTCCCCTACTTCTCATGTGTTTTATGAGAGCGCTCTTAATTGTAATATACCCAAGAGCACTGTAGACCTAAGTATTTAGGCATCTGTAATAATAAGTCCCTGGTGCTTTATACTGAAATTAATAATAGGAGATGATTTTTATATTTAGATTTATGGAAGGTAGACGAATAAAATTTGTAATTGGATTCATACTGGTGGCAATAATTACAACTTCAACTATTTTTGTATGCTCCATTAGAAAAAACATTACGGTAGTTATAGACGGTAAATCAACTAATATGGTAACTTATCAAAAGACATTTGGTAACGCTCTAAAAAAATCAGATATAAGCATAGACGTAAAAGATAAAGTTGATAAGGCTCTGAATTCAAAAATACAAAACAACGGCGTTATAACTATAACCCGTGCTATAAACGTTAACGTCTTTGTGGATAATAAGAAACTTAATGTTAAATCTGCAGAAAAAGATGTTGCTTTAATGTTAAAGGCACAACAGATAGACATAAGCCCCACTGATAAAATTTCACCATCAAAAGAAACTAAATTATCGAGTGGCCTAGGCATAACAATAACTAGGGTTAATTCAAAAACAATAAATCAGTCAAAACCTGTTGATTTTAAAACTGTTATTAAAGAAAATGATAGTATATTAAAATCTGAAAGAACAGTTTCACAAAATGGAGTTAATGGCTTGAAAAGTATTACATTAAATGTAACTTATGAAAATGGAAAAGAAGTGGCTAGGAAAGTTGTTAAAGAAACCTTAGTTACACAGCCTAAAGATAAAATCATAGTTCAGGGTACTATGCCAGCAGTATCTGTTTCAAGGGGATCTTCAATTTCCAGAGAATCTACTGCATCAAAAGCAACTCCCATTTCTTCCAAAAGTAATTCATATAGTAAAACTTTTTCTGTAAAAACTACTGCTTACTGGGGTTCTGAAGGAACTAATAACACTTATACTGCCTCAGGACAAAAGGCTGTTAGAAATCCAAATGGATATAGTACCGTAGCTGTAGATCCAAGTGTCATACCTCTTGGAACAAAATTATATATAGAGGGTTATGGAAATGCTATCGCGGCTGATACCGGTTCAGCAATAAAAGGAAATTTTATAGATCTATTCTTTAATAATGAAGGTGAATGCGGTGATTGGGGTGTACAATACCTGACGGTGCATATACTAAACTAAATATTTTATATACTTAATTATACAAAAACTGCTACAGATATTATTTCTGTGGCAGTTTTTATTTTTCGAGACAATTTGACATAGCAATTAAAATATAGTAAACTTTATTAATATAAAACTTAAATAAGACAGTTCTAAACCATCCTGTCTATAAACAAAACTAGGACGTAACTACCGTTTTAGGTAGTTTTTTTGTTTGGTATCAGATGGTTCTTTTGTTATCTTTTAGGAGGAATCGTAATGAAAAAAATAGGTTTAACAACTACTGTTCCAGTAGAAATTCTAATTGCAGCAGGTTATACACCTGTCGATTTAAACAATATTTTTATAACCTCAGATGACTATTTGAAATATATAGACATTGCGGAAAGAGATGGCTTCCCTAGGAGTTTATGTACCTGGATAAAGGGTATTTATGGAGCCTGTTTACAAAATGACATAAAAGAAATAGTTGGAGTTGTTGAGGGCGATTGTTCTAACACAAAAGCTCTAATTGAAGTACTAGAACTACGAGGAATAAAAGTTTATCCATTTTCCTTCCCTCATAGTCACAAGTTAGAGGATGTAGAACATGAAATAAAAAAATTTATGAATGTCTTTAATGTAACAATAAAAGAAGTTGAAATAGTTAAGACCCGCATAAATAAAACTCGCGCCTTGGTCAAAGAAATTGATGAATTAACTTATATACATAATAAAGCAACAGGCTTTGAAAATCATCTTTATCAAGTAAGTTCAAGTGATTTTAATTGTAATGTAGATGCTTTTGACGTTGATTTAAAAAAAATTATTTGTGAAATTAAAAACAGAAAACCAGTAATTAGAAAACTTCGCCTTGGCTATATGGGTGTACCACCTATGACTCCAGATATCTACGCATTTGTTGAAAATCTTAATGCTAGTTTTGTATACAATGAGGTTCAAAGAGAATTTGCTTTTCCAAGAGCTAATAACGCCATTGATATATATCATCAATACTATGATTATACTTATCCTTATGATACGAGTTTTAGGATTGTAGAGATTCAAAAACAAATAGACAATCGTAAATTAGACGGAATAATTCACTACACTCAAGCATTTTGCTATAGGGCAGTTGCAGATATAGTTTTAAAAGAGAAATTAAATATTCCCATATTAAATATTGAAGGCGACAAATTAAACGTCTTAGACGCAAGAACAAAGCTTAGGTTAGAAGCCTTCCTTGATATGTTGCTAGATTTGAAGGAGGCTAAAGAATGCGAGTACTAGGTATAGACCTTGGAAGCCGCGAGGTTAAAATAGTTTTAATGGAAGACAATAAGATTATGCAAAAAAAGAAAGTAAGCACAATGAGTTTTTACAGAAATTATTGTAAGTTTGATGGTAAAATTATTGTTGATTTAGAAAAACTTGATATTAGCCATATTGATAAAGCAGTTTCTACAGGTTATGGTAAAAACAACACTGATTTATTACTATTTTCACCAATAAATGAGATAAAAGCTCATGTATATGGAGGATTTTATCAGACAGGTTTAAATAATTTTATACTTTTAGATATAGGTGGTCAAGATGTTAAAATTGTAAAAGTAGAAAAAGGTATCACAACAGACCTAGAGCTTAATGAAAAATGCGCTGCATCTTGTGGTAGATATTTAGAGAATATGGCAAGTGTTCTAGAAGTATCACTTGGCGAGATGAGCAAACATTATGAAAATGCTATAGAACTCAATTCAACTTGCGCAGTATTTTCTGAATCAGAATTAATTGGTAAAATAGCCGAAGGTATAAGTATAGAAAGTTTGTGCTCTAGCGTTAATTACTCCCTATACAAAAGGCTCCTACCATTACTTAGTAAGTTCCGTGGTAAAAAATTAATCTTAACAGGTGGTGTTGCAAGTAATATTGCAATTAAAAAATATTTAAGCAACAATTACGATGAAATAGTTTCTATCGAAGACCCTCAATTTAATGGGGCCATTGGATGTTGTTATTACGGGAGTGAATTTTTATAAATTTTAGGAGGAATGCCCCATATGTATATTTTGAAATCAGAACATAGCTTTGATAGTGCGCATTTTCTTTCTGGATATGAAGGAAAGTGTGCAAATATTCATGGACATAGATGGAAGGTTGAAGTCGAAGTACAATCAGAAGCCTTAACAAAAGGCGGTCAATTAGAAGGTATGGTAATAGATTTTGGTGATTTAAAAAGGGATGTTAAGTCCATGGCTGACGCCTATGACCATGCTCTAATTGTGCAAATAGGTAGCATGAGAGATGAGACCCTAAATTGTATAAAACAGGACGGATTTAAAGTGATACTTGTTGATTTTAGAACAACAGCTGAAAACTTTGCAAAATTTTTCTTTAAACAAATGAAAGATAAAGGATATAATGTAAAACGAACTACCGTTTATGAAACACCTAATAATAGCGCATCATATGAAGAAAGCGAGGCACATTAAATTGGAATATAAAGTAGTTGAAAAGTTTATAAGTGTTAACGGAGAAGGACCGCTCTCAGGACAACTTGTAGTATTTATAAGATTTGCAGGTTGTAACCTTAATTGTGGCTACTGTGACACCACTTGGGCTAATGAGACAGATGCCAGTTATAACCTCATGACACCTGATGATATATATGAATATATAAAATCTACCCAAATTCGAAATGTAACCTTAACCGGTGGTGAACCACTATTACAAGAAGGAATTAAAGATCTCTTAAAGATTTTGTCAATCGACAACTCCATTCATATTGAAATTGAGACTAATGGTAGTATTAATTTAGGTGAATTTGCAAATACTTACAACCCACCGAGCTTTAATATGGATTATAAACTACCCGCAAGTGGTATGGAGGGATCAATGGATTTAAATAACTTTGCTTATTTAACTTATAAAGATACAGTTAAGTTTGTAGCTAGTAGCATGGAAGATTTACAAAAATCCAAATGTATAATAGATAAATATTCCTTAACAAATAAAACAAATGTGTATATTAGTCCAGTATTTGGACAAATTGACCTAGAAGATATTGTAGAATTTATGAAAAGTAATAAAATGAATGGTGTTAATCTTCAAGTTCAACTTCATAAAATCATTTGGGATCCAAATAAGAGAGGTGTATAAGTTATGGCAATTGATACAAAAGCAATTGAGAAACATATAAGAGGCATTTTAATAGCACTAGGTGATGACCCAACCCGTGAAGGACTTATAGATACACCAAAACGTGTATCTAAAATGTATGAAGAAGTATTTGCCGGTATGTGTTACAGCAATGCTGAAATTGCTAAAATGTTTGATACAACATTTGTTGATGATTTAATAGTTAATGATGATTCTCGTGATATAGTTATAATGAAAGATATACAAATTTTCAGTCATTGTGAACACCATTTGGCGCTTATGTATGATATGAAAGTAACAGTAGCATATGTTCCTAATAAAAAAATTATTGGTCTAAGTAAAATAGCAAGAATAGCTGATATGGTAGGCCGAAGACTTCAACTTCAAGAAAGAATAGGAACAGACATTGCAGAAATCATGGAAATAGTAACAACATCTTCGGACATTGCTGTTATTATAGAAGGTGAACATGCCTGCATGACTACTCGTGGAATAAAAAAACCAGGTACTAAAACAATGTCTACTACTTTTAGAGGAAGATTTAATACTGACGTAATTTTAAACAATAAATTAATGATGCTTTATAATAAATAAGTAAAGATTTAAACAACTTAAAAGGAGCGTGTAGATTATGAATAGAGATAAAGCAGTAGTAGTATTTAGTGGCGGACAAGATAGCACAACTTGTTTATTTTGGGCATTAAAAAAATATAAGGAAGTTATAGCTGTGTCTTTTGATTATGGCCAGAAACATATATTAGAACTTGATTGTGCAAAAACTATATGCAAAGAACATGACGTTGAATTTCATGTTTTAGACTTAGGCTTACTTAATCAGTTAGCACCCAATTCCTTAACAAGAAAAGATATGAAAGTGGACAAGTCAGCCCCAAAAGATAGTGTTCCTAATTCCTTTGTAGATGGACGTAACTTATTATTTTTAACTTTTGTAGCCGTGTTTGCTAAGCAAAGAGGTATAAGTAATATTATAACTGGTGTATCTCAAAGTGATTTTAGTGGATACCCAGATTGCAGAGATGTGTTTATTAAATCCTTAAATGTTACCTTAAATTTAGCCATGGGTTATGATTTTGTAATTGAAACACCTTTGATGTGGATTAACAAAGCAGAAACTTGGAAAATGGCTTATGATTTAGGTGTGCTTGACGTTGTTAAAGAGCAAACATTAACTTGTTATAATGGTATAAAAGGTAATGGTTGTGGAGACTGCCCATCTTGCAAATTAAGAAAAAAGGGTTATATAGAATTCAAAGAAAAATATTTGTTGCAAAATAAATAAAACAAACTGTTATTACACCGCTTTTCTTTGTAATAACAGTTTGTTTATTGTATAATATATTTCTTTCCAGTTATAAACCCTAACTATATTACCATTTAATGGTTTCCTATTATAATTCGTATCTATTAAAAGAACCTTAAATCCTGCATTTGATAGTTGAACTGCATTATCATAATTATCTTCGATAAACACATTACATTCTAATTCTCTTGCTTTATCCACCTTATAATGGCTACCTAATACAAACAGCTCATCATATGCAATATTATTTCTCTTTAGATATGAATGAGTAAACATAGTTAGTTCTTTTTCTCTTGCTGTAACAAAATAAATATTATGAAGTTCACTTAGTCCTTTTATAACAATTTGAACATCTTCCCGAAGTATCTGCTCTGAATGGATTTCAAATTTGTTTTGCTGATAGAATTCATCATATTCTTTTAAACTAACACCCATTATTTCATGTATATAATACTTGGTTACCTCATCCTCTGTTATATTTTTATTGAAATATTTATTAGTAATATTAAGCCAATAATAAGCATCTGTTATTGTTCCGTCAATATCAATACATATATTTAAATTTTTCATAATGCCTCACTCTCCTCTATGCTTTCATTATATGCATGAAAAGTTAAGAACAGGTTAAATAAAGGTTATGTTTTATTTAAGTATTATTATCACCAATCGCTTTAAGTTATTACATAATAATCCATTACATTAACCTCTTCAAACCCACAAGATTCGTAAAGTCCAAGTGCATTTTTATTTTGTGACTCAACTTCGAGAAAAATGTTGTCAGCTCCTTTTTCTTTTAATATATCTAATGTAGCTAATAGAACTTCCCTTCCATAACCTTTTCCTCTAAATACTGGAAGCACTCCAAATCCATAAATAAAACCTTCATTATTAATTATACTAATATGAACCTTCCCTATAATTTTCTCTTTAAGAATTGCCATATAGCTAATGAAATTATTACCTTGCTGAATGAAAGAGTTTTCTACGTCTTCTTTATTCATATTAACTACTTTAGCTTCTTTATCATCCATTTCATTTAATGGTTTCCCAAAATAAATAGAAGTTTGCTTTTCAATTTCAGAGACATCCTCACTCGTTGCTAATCTAAGTTTAATAATACTAGCATTTTCATGTGACTGTTTAATCTTGCACTCTAAATCTTTTTTATTTAAGCACATTTTATACTCTGAGGATACATATTCACCCCCAATAGAATTTATAAAATCTATTCCATAAGTAGATGTATGATCACATAGCGCTAGAACCTCAGCTTTCGATATTCTTTGCCATTCTTCCTTTGCCATAAGGTATAATTTTCTAAATATCCCCTTTCGCCTAAAGTCAGGATGTACCATCCCGCTTATTTGGACTGAATTTCCTCCGAAATTGCATACTCCTAAGTATCCTACTAACATCTTATTCTCATAATAAAGAAATTCTAACAGAGCTTCGTCTTTTGCAGTTTCTTTTCTTTGCCTCTTTTTTAAATCAAGTTCCAATTTTAAGTAGATCTTTTGTTTTTCATTACAAATAGCGCAAAGGGTCCTAACAGCCTTATTTTCTTCCTCATCTAATTTTAATTTCATACAAATAGTATGATTATAACTTTCCATTATTCTCCCCCTAGTATTTACCTTAAATTCTACTTTTCTTGCTTTTACTACTTCTTTTACTACTTCTATCTCTAGAAACAACCATCCAGAAGTGTTTAATAGTATGTAATCCTTCATAAAAAAAACCTGTTTTACAAAAGAAGATCTCATCGTTTTTCGTTTTTATCTGTGCCCTAAATGGATAGTCATCTATATTTCCTGAATAGCAAATAAATTTACCCATGATCCTGCAAATATCTGTAGGTGTTATCTGATATGGTTCTAATGTTGTAAGCCTTATTCCTGCTTGCCTTAGAGCTTCCATAACAAATTCAGTGCATATATATGTCTTGTAAATAGCATGCCTTTTATTGTTAATAAGCCCAATAGCTTGAAGAAAATTGTAGTAGTAAACTTCTGTATCGTTATAAACTCCATAAATAAATTTACTTATCAATTCATATTTTTCTGCTGTTACAGGTATCCGATATATGTTTATAGGTACATTCTCTTTTAATCCTATAGTAAGGGTAAACACACTCTCATGAACTATCCCCCCCACAAGGGGATTACTTACTGACAATCTACAAAAAGAATACATTTGACTTAAATTTTTATCTAAGCTAATTGAAGCATGATTGTATTTTTCTTTTAAAAATTTTCTAACTATCTTGCCTGTAGATGTTGGTGTTCTTGAAATAATAACATAAACATACTTTTCCATTCATTTCTCCTTGTATCCACTTATATAAATAGATGACTTTCCTTCTAAAAGATGTCTAAACTTTATATTTGCATATAATAATATTTTTAGAATTAAAAAATGAAATTATTTATATTATAAACTTTAGAATAATTATTTTCCACAGAAATCATCCTTTATAATATATTTTTATCAATTAATATATTCTAATATTATTCTCAGTTATCCAATTTTTATGTTATTTATAATCTGCTAAGTTTTTATTGATAAATAATAAAATAACCATAACACTTCTTTATTACCTAGAATATAAAATTTAAATTACTATTTAAATTATGTGATGTATCATCTTGCAATTTAAGATGTATAATATATATACACATAATCGCAAGTAAAGAGGTTACTACAATGAGAAAAGAATATATAAGTTATATGAATGATTTACCTATAAGTATCTCCCTTAAGAATATAAATGACTACCCAATACATTGGCATAATTCTATCGAAATAATTTTTGTACTAGAGGGCACTATTAATGTACTTATAGAATCAGGCAATTATGAAGTATACGAGCGTGAACTTGAAATTATAAATTGTGATGAAGCTCATAGAATTTACTCAGAGGTTGAAAACAAGGTATTAATTTTCCACTTAGACCCTACATTTTTCGAAAAATATTATGATGATATGAAAAATATATATTTTTATACAAATTCAAGTGAAGAAGGCGTCCAAAGAGAAGAAAAATATGATGTTCTACGAAAATATTTGTCTATTTTAGCTTGCGAAGTAATACAAAAAAGCGAGAATTTTGATGATCAAATAGAATCCATTTTAGTAAAGTTACTATTCCATTTAATAAACAATTTTCACTATCTTTCATATGATGAGAAAGATATAAAAGAAAATGTAACGCAATTTCAGAGGTACCATAGAATCATTAGGTATATATATAATAACTATATGAATAAGATAAGTTTGCAAGACATTGCAAGTATAGAATATTTAAGTTCTTATTATTTATGTCATCAAATAAAAGAAATGTCTGGAACAAATTTAAAAGAATTAGTTAATAATGTACGAGTAGATGAATCTATTAAATTGTTATTAGATACTGATAAAACCATATCCGATATTTCTCTTGATGTTGGTTTTTCTCATGCCAGGTATTACAATAAAAGCTTTAAAGATCATTATAAGTGCACACCACTACAATTCAGAAAAAAATATGATATACCAGCAGATCAATTTGATAGTTTTAAAAAAATACAAACTTATGACCTATCTACTTCCATTCATTATTTATCTAATTATTTAGAAGACTATGATAGATTTAACTATACAAATAAAATTATAAAACTACAAACAGATTTCACGCTGAAAGGTGCGCATTTATACCACAAATGGGAAGAAAACATAAATTTAGGTCAAGCAAAGGAGCTTATTAAAGCAAGGGAACAAGAATATCTAAGAACTTTTCAAGAGGCTATAGGTTTTAAAAATGGTATAGTTCAAAATCTCTTTGGAAAAGAAATGAAAATATATTTTAATGAAAATGTAAATTTCTTAAATTGGAATGAAGTTGAAAAACTATTAGAATTTTTAATGGACATATCCCTTGTTCCAGTAATAATTTTAGATCAAATCTTTGAAGATAAAAATTCCTTTATAAAACTTTTAGAAAGTTTTGTATTATATTTCGCTGATATATATGGAATTGAAGTTGTGAAGTTATGGAAATTCCAAGTCTCAAAGGATCTATCTATAGAATATATAGATATTTCAAAACAAATTTTCGAAAAATATCAATTACAGGATTTAATAGAAAAACCTTTTAATGGTCCTGAAGCTATAAATACTATTTATGACTCTTCATACATGCTTCCATATATTATTCATAATTTCATTAATGATACTAGCAGTTTGAATGCACTAAAGGCTTTTGACACCGTAGAAGAAAGCTCGATTTTAAATAATGAACTATTTTTTGGATCTCCTGGCCTCCTTACCTTAGATGGAATAAAAAAAGCTTCGTATTATGCCTATTATTTATTGTCTAAACTAGGAAATGAAGTTATTGATAAAGGTGATGGATATATTATCACAAGAAGAGATGAAGATATCCAAGTTTTGCTTTACAGTTACAGTGATGAACTTAATACCCTAATTAAGCTAGAAGATTTAGCTAAAGGTAAAGGTAGTAAAAATATTACTGAGCGAAAAATATCTTTATCAATTAAAAATTTGATTCATGACTACAAAGTTATTAAATATGAAATTGGAGAAAAAGTTGGATCAGCTTATGATATTTGGTTACGAATGGGTAAACCCAAAAGACTTGGTTATGATGAGTGGAAGCTTCTAACTAAAATTTCTACCCCTAACATTTCCTTATCCTATGCTAAAAAAAATGCAGTTTATAATAATATAATAAAGATAGAAGGTTATGGCTCTACATTAATAGTTCTTCAAGAAGTACAAAAGCACCTATTTTAGGGTGCTTTTTTGTTATTTAAGTATAATACAAAGTCTCATGTTAGCAACTTTGTACTTTCTATCTAGCAATCGTGTGAATGTTTAAAAATACATAATAGCGTAGAATAATATCATAGAAACAAAAATTTTAAGGAGTAGTGGATTTAATGACGATAAGTAATATCACAGAAAGTAACAAAATGTTTGGTGAAGAAAAAATCGGGAAACTATTATTTAAATTTTCTGTGCCAGCAATAATTTCTTTAATGGTAGCCGAAATGTACAACATGGTTGATTCTATGTTTTTAGGTCAAGCTATAGGCGCTAATGCGATTGGTGCTCTAACCATAGCCTTCCCAATTCAAAGATTGTTTTTTGCCATATCTATGCTTATAGCTATCGGGGCTTCAACTTCCGTTTCAAGAAGTTGTGGAGACAAAGATTTCGAAAATCTTAAGATAATTATACCAAATGCTATAGTTTTAATGTTTATAACAATATCCGTAATTGGTATTAGCATTTTTGTTTTTCAAGATAAAATTCTAATTAGCCTAGGAGCCTCTAAAAATACATTTTCTCTTGCAAAAGATTATATAAATATAATCTTAATCGGTGTAATCTTTCAATCCTTTACTATAATCGCATCATATATTATAACTTCTTTTGGAAACACAAAAATAGTTTTATTAAGCACTTCTATTGGAGCAATTTTCAATGTAATTATAGATTATTTTCTAATAAATGTATTCTCTTACGGAGTAAAAGGAGCTGCTATAGCAACCGTTGTATCTCAAATAATAGCGTTTATATATGTTCTTATTGTATTTATTCAATTAAAAATGAGCCTAAAATTTTCTTTTAAATTAACCCTAAACAAAGCAGTGTCTGTTGGAATAGTATGTGTTGGATTTTCAACATTTATAATAGAAATATCAGACGCGATAGTTGCTGCTATATTAAACAATTTATTATTTTCCTATGGCGGAGATTCTGCCATCGTAACAATTGGTTTAACTACAAGGGTTTCAATGTTTTTATTTATGACAGTAATGGGTATAAGCACAGCTATGCAACCCATCGCTGCATATAATTTTGGTGCAGGAAATTATACAAGGTTAAAAGAAGTTGTTAAGTCGTCCATAATTGCAGTATCTGTAAGTTCAACTTTATTATGGGCAATATTTATGATTTTTTCAGATACATTTATAGGCCTATTTATAAATGATAAAGCCATTATTGAACAAACATCGAAGGCTTTTAGAATGGTTATAGCTGTATTCCCTTGCATTGGCGTATATTATCTATCAATATCTTATTGCCAAGCTATAAATAGAGTTAAGGCATCTTTCAAGTTATCAATATTTAGGCAGCTAATAGTATTTATACCACTTGTATATTCATTTGTAATTGGGCTTAATATGGGTGTATCCGGAGCATGGCTCGCTTATCCCATTTCAGATGTGATATCTTTTATTACAGCTGCTATATTTATTAGGTACACTTATACCACACTTGAAATACTAGAGAGACATCAAATTTTTAAACTTAATAAGATTAAAATAAGACTTGCGAGCATTGCGAGTGCTGCTAGTTAATATACTTCTATAAAACAACGACATAGTTTTAAAAAAATCGATGTATAAAATATATTATAACATCGATTTTTAATTATACTTGCTCTATTTCCCCCTCTTTTATCATATTTATATCTCCATAAAATTGTAATTCATTGTTAATTACAACTATTCCATCCCCATCATTACATGTATAAACTACATTACCAGTATTATTAGAATACTTCTTTAAATCATCTAAATACTTACTACTCATATTCCAATGTGGCATAAAATTAAAATCAACTAGAGCTAAAGATGATAGATTTGATAAACCTACTATATCCTCACTA
This sequence comes from Clostridium sp. DSM 17811, assembly GCF_018861905.1. Taxonomy (GTDB): domain Bacteria; phylum Bacillota; class Clostridia; order Clostridiales; family Clostridiaceae; genus Clostridium_AD; species Clostridium_AD frigoriphilum. Next base: position 191,719 of record NZ_JAHLDU010000004.1, on the reverse strand, counting down.
CCAAATTGTGCAGCTGATATATCCTTTGCCATCATTATCGCACCTGCGCATACCCCTATAATACAACCACCATTTTGGACATATCGTCTTAACCTTGTTATAAAATATCTTTTCTTAAGATTATTTAAAAAATAGTAAGCATTTCCACCTGATAAATATATTACATCTGACTTAAATATTGCATCTATTGTATCTATACTACAAAAATCATCTATATCAAAATACTTAAATTCAAAATTTCCATATTCACGCAATTGTATTTTTGCCTTTTTAAAACCTTCTAATTTCTTATCTGTAATTGAAGGTATATAACTCAAAGTATATTTTCTATCTAAAAATATTTCTTTCATCCTCTTTATTAAATTAACATTATCCTTTTGCGTAAAACCACTGAGCAAAACTAACGCGCCCATATTATTATCACCTCACTTTCATTTTCTTATAAAATTTTCATTATTTTATATATTATACCACATTTATGAAAACCTATACATGGTTATATATATATTTCTTTTTTTAGTCTATGAGAATTTTAAACACAATATTCCTGCTCTACTACTAACATATGGTCTTTATCAAAAAAAGTGAGAGTATTCTATATTGACATCTTCTAAAAATATATGTATAATTAAGCTTAAATGTACTAAAAGATATAAGCATATATAATTTCAATTTAGGTGGTACCGCGGAAGTTTACCTTTCGTCCTATTATATTTTAGGATGAGAGGTTTTTTATTTAAATTAAAATACTTACATAAGAAAGGATGATTAATATGGATTATTTAAAACTGGCTGATTTATTATTACCTAACGTAAAAGAAACTCCAGAATACTATAGAACTCTTTATCCAAAACGTAATCTTAAACCTAATGCTATGATTACAAGATACGCCCCAAGTCCTACTGGTTTTCAACATCTTGGAGGTGTCTTTGCTGCTCTTATATCCGAAAGGCTTGCACACCAAAGTGAAGGTATATTTTACTTTAGAGTAGAGGACACTGATAAAAAAAGAGAGGTAGTTGGAGCCATTGAAGATAGCACAAGCACTCTTCGAGATTTCGGTATTAACTTTGATGAAGGTGTTATAGATTCTAATAATGAAAAAGGTGCCTATGGTCCATATAAGCAAAGTGACAGAATTAATATTTATCATGCCTTTGTAAAGTCTCTAATATCAAAAGGCTTAGCTTACCCTTGCTTTTGCACTGCAGAAGATCTAGATAAAACGAGAACAATTCAACAAGAACTTAAAATTAATACTGGATATCATGGGAAATGGGCAATTCACAGGAATTCAACAATGGATGAGATTACTTCTAATCTCGCAAAGGGTACCCCTTATGTTATAAGACTTAGAGCACCTGAGGAATCTGGCAAAAGAGTTGTTTGTAATGATCTAATTAAAGGTACCATAAGCATGCCAGAAAATGACCAAGATATTGTAATTCTTAAAACGAATGGAATTCCAACATATCATTTTGCTCATGCTATAGATGATCATTTAATGGGAACAACCCATGTAATTCGCGGTGAGGAGTGGCTATCATCTCTCCCTATACATTTGCAGCTATTTGAAATGTTGGGCTTTACAACCCCACATTATGCTCATATACCTACAATAATGAAAATGGATGGAACATCAAAACGTAAGCTTAGTAAGAGAAAAGACCCAGAAATCTCAGTTGAATTTTACAGATCTGAGGGGTATCCTTTTATAGCTGTAACTGAATATCTTGTAAATTTAATTAATTCAGATTTTCAAGAGTGGAGAGATGCTAATAAAAATATTCCTTGCACAAGCTTTAATATTACCCTTGAAAATATGAGTAAAAGTGGAGCTTTATTTGATATTTTGAAACTTAACGATATTAGTAAAGATGTTATAGCTACCATGAATGCAACTACTGTATATGAACTTTATCTTAATTGGGCTAAAGCTTATGATGTTAAAATGTCGAATTTATTAATAGAAAATGAAGAATATGCTAAAAAAATATTTAATATAGAAAGAGAAAATGATAAGCCAAGAAAAGATTTTGTAAAATGGTTAGATGTAAAAGAACATATTGTGTATTTCTTTGATGATCTTTATAGAGATAGCCTTACCAAAGGATACAATTTCCCTGATCATATACCAATGGATGAGGTAAGAAGTGTTCTTTCAAGTTATATTGGTGTATATGATTTTTCTCATGATAATGATACTTGGTTTGCGACCCTTAAAGAGCTTGCTTTAAACCTTGGATATGCCAAAAATGCAAAAACTTATAAAAAAAATCCAGAGTTATTTAAAGGTCAATTATCAGATGTTGCGACAATTGTAAGAGTTGCATTAACTAATAAGACACAAACTCAAGATCTACATGAAGTTATGCAAGCTATGGGTGAAAAACGTGTTATACAAAGATTAAGCCAAGATTTTAAATAATATATAATAAAGAGGGAAACCAATATTTATTTGGTTTCCCTCTTTGTTTATACCCTAAACCTGAAATTCGTCCACTGCAGCTGTAAGCTTTACTGCCAGATTCTTCAAATCTTGTGTATGTGAAACAATCTGATCTATACTTGCTAGTTGCTCTTCTGTTGTCGCTGCAACCTGCTGAGTCGCAGCTGAATTTTCCTCTGTTGAAGCTGAAAGGGTTTCCAAAATTTCAATTATTACATTCTTCTCTGTTTCCATTTCTAGACTATATCCCTTAATACTTTTCATATCCTCTGAAATATTACCTATAGCTTCTAGTATCTGTACAAATATACTTTTAGCATCTATTACAGATTTACTTTGTTCTTTTGCTATTTCATTTCCAACTTCCATTGCTATAACCGCATCTTTCGATTTTTTTTGTATTCCATCAATTAGTTCTCTAACTTTTGCAGCAGATATAGCAGACTCTGAAGCGAGCTTTCTTACCTCTTCAGCAACTACTGCAAATCCTTTTCCCTGTTCACCAGCTCTTGCAGCCTCTATAGCAGCATTTAATGCTAATAAATTTGTTTGCTCTGATATTTGACTAATTGCCTGGGTTATTGCTCCAATTTCTATAGAACTTCTATCAACCTCAAGTATTATATCACTTACCTTTCCTGATGCCTTGCTATTCTCATCTGTTTTTTCTATAAGCTGTTCAAATGCAGAAAATCCTTTGCTTCCTATCACAACCGTTGCCTCTGTTACCTCATTAGTTTTTACAGAAAGCGCTGTTACAAGTTCTATTTTATCTGCTAAAATTTTAACCCTACTAACTCCATTTTGTGTCTCTAACGCCTGCTCACTTGATCCTCTTGCAATCTCATCAACAGATGCTGCTACCTCATTAATTGATGCTGTGTTTTCATCCACAATGGAATCTAACACCTGAGATGATTCAAATACAACAGTAGCAGAATTTTTCACAGAACTTATTAGTTCATTTACATTCTTAACCATTCTATTGAACGACTCATTTAGCTTCCCAATTTCATCTCTATTTTTTATATTTAAATCCGGAATACTTAAATTACCTAAAGCTACAACATCTACTGCCTTACCAATCTTTTTAATTGGAGCGGATATATGCTCCGCAAATAATATAATAACTGCTCCTCCTAAAACAAGCACAGCTAAAAGTACAAGAAGTGTAGTACCTAAAATTTTGTTTGAGCCAACATTAAAATCATTTGTATAAGTCCCTGCACTAACAGTCCAGCCCCAATTAGGATCCACCCTTTGGTAAGTTATTTTACTCGCAATTTCATCGGAATTAGCTGGAGTCCAGAAGTATGTTAAATAACCCCCACCGTTACTCGCTATTCTAATTTGCTCCTTAACAAAATAAGAACCATCTTTCTTATCCTTAACATCTATTACACTCTTACCCTCTAGGGTAGGATGTGCAGCTTCTACACCATCTTTTGTATATGCTAGCAAATAACCACTTTCCCCAAGACTAATTTTTTTATTAATAGGTCTTGTACCATCTGCTTGCTTTTTACCTAACATATACTCACGTGTTCTTTCCTTAGCTTCATCAAGCGTTAGTTTTCCCTCATCTACAAGTTTTTGATTTTCACTAATTACCATAAGTGTCATTTCCACACTATTTTTAAGTAAAACCTTTCCGCTATCTTCAAGTTCATTTTTGGCGACTTTATAACTTATTAAGCCTAATGCAATTACAGGTATAAGTAATAACATTCCTGTAACTATTATGAGTTTCGTTTTAATATTCAAACCTTTTGTTTTAGTATTCGCTTTTTTCATTAGTTGTACCCCCCTTAACAATCGTCTCTATATTATCGTTGTAAACGATTATTACTTAAGACTACTTTTAAATATATATTCTTTCCTGTCTTTATATTATTATAAAGTAAATTTATTCATTTTTACTCTAAGTTCATTAGTTGAATTCTCTAATTGTATTACTAAACCGTCCATATTCTTAGTTTCAACATATTGATTTTCAATTACAGCACTTATTTTCCCAACAGAATCTGTAAACTCCCCGCAAATAATATTTACTTCTTTAAGTGTATTTATAACACTTGTATTTTCATTATTTAAAACATCAATACTAAGGTCAATATTGCCAATTGACGATACTATATCCTCTGTAGATCTTAACGCCTTTTGATAACTTAAAATAGTTTCATTTATAGCGTTATCTTGCTCATTAAAAACTCTATTTACCTCATCTATGCTAATTTCAGTCCTTGACATATTATTATTTACACTACTAACTATATCTTGTATTTTACTCATTTGCTCACCAATACCATCTGACAAGCTTCTAATTTCTCTAGCAACTATACTAAATCCAGCACCATATTTCCCAGCTGTTGCAGCCTCTATTGACGCATTTAAAGATAATATATGAGTTCTTTTAGATATGTTATTTACAACATCTACTATACTTTTAATACCCATAAAATCCGTATATAATTCCTTGAATGATTTATTTACGCCATTTAGTTTATTTGTACTTTCTTTATTTATATGTTTTAGACTAGTGATTGAACTTATGTTTGAATTATTAATAGTTTTAATATTTTCAGCTTTTAGATACATATCCGTAGATCGTTCTTTTATGCTTTGTACCTTTTTAGTTATGCCTTCAACAGACCTTACGCTTGAATTTATTACGCTAGTTAATTTATTTGTGTCGTTAGATACCATTTGAGTATTTTCTGTAATTATCTCCATGCCTATTACTATATTATGCTGCGTTGTACAAGTTACCTTATTAATGTGTAAAAGCTCTTCTGTCACCTTAGCTACGTCATAAACTAAGGATTTAATATTTTGCGTCATAGTATTAAAACTTAAACCTAGTTTACCAATTTCATCATTGCTTTTTATTATATTCACAACTGCAAGATTTCCATTTGAAATCTCTACTGTATTTTTCACAAGGATGTTCATTGGTCTCAGAATTTTCCTTATAAATATATAACATAAAGGCACCATTACTAAAAGCATTATAAAAGTCATTAACACTATAAGTTTTCCTATTGTATTTGATGCACTTTTCATATTATTTTCATTTACTGTAAAAACTACTAAACTTTTAAGCTCAGGTACACTAATATAAAACGCATTAAATGTATCTTTACCTGTCTTATATGTAAACTCCTTCATACCATTCCTTTCAAAATTATTTTTATCCTTAGTTATGCTTATCAATTCAGTAATATCGAGTTTTTTATTAATACGATGTTTATCTGGATGATATATTATGTTTTGAGAACTATCCACTACAAACAAAAATCCATCGTCTAAGAATTTAAACTTATCAAATCTTTGAGAAAAGTAGTCTATGTATACACTTTTTCCAGCTAGTCCTATTACATTATTATTTTCATCCTTAATAGGTTGCACAAATGTAACTACTGGCTTAAAATTTACAACTGATGTATATACTGAACTTACGGATGGAATACCCCTCAAAGCATTTTTTGTATAATCATTTTGGCTTAAATCACTATTTAAATACTCCTCATCACTATCAACTATAATTACTCCATCTTTATCTGCAATGAACTCATGTTCATCACTCTTATTACTTTTAGCATATGTTTTTAACCTATTTGTCATTTTTTCAATTTCATCTTTATATTTTATTTTAAACGCATCCCGATCTGTAACATTTTTATGTTTTACAACTCCAATAACATCACTATTTAATGCATTTTTTTCAACATCACTAGTTTGTAATTTTATCAAATTTATGAAATTTTCATATACCTCATTAGACACTAACTTCATATTTTGTTTATTAGTGCTTACCATTTTATTATAAGTAACCCTATATATAATTGCATTTTCTATAACCATAAAGAAAACTAAGGTCACAGCTACTATTAAAATGATTTTTATAGGAATGGAAATATTTTTAACCCTTGTAAAAATGTTAGATGTTGTAATTGTTGTCTTTTGCTTTTTAAAATTTGCGTTCATCGGATACAGCTCCTTTAGATAACATTGTATATATTGTCAATTTATATATTACTTGACGTAAGTTAAGTCCATGTTAACTAAATGTTAAAGTTTATAGGGACGGTTAATAACTTTAATATAAGTTATTAACCGTCCCTTTAATTTTTGTTTAACGTCGCGTTTATGATAATATGTCTTTACTCTCCATTTCCTTATCCTCTAAGAGCTGATTTGTATACAGGCTATAGTAATACCCCTTTTTCTTTAATAGCTCTCTGTGGTTGCCTGATTCCGTGATTTTTCCATTTCTTATAACAAGAATTTTATCAGCGGATACAATTGTTGAAAGTCGATGAGCAACTACAAAGCTAGTTCTACTTTTCAGAACCTTTTCTATAGCATTTTGTATCATTCTTTCTGTTTCTGTATCTATAGATGATGTAGCCTCATCGAGTACAAACAATGCTGGATTTGCGAGTATTGCTCTAGCGAAGGATATAAGTTGCTTCTCTCCTGTTGACAAATTTCCTCCACCTTCACCAACCTGCGTATCATATTTCTTATCTAGCTTACTTATAAAACTATGAGCATTCACAAGCTTTGCCGCATTTTCAATTTCAAGTATTGATGCATTAAGTTTACCATATATGATATTGTCTCTAATTGTTCCACTAAATAGATGTGGGCTTTGAAGCACATATCCAATATTTGATTGAAGCCATAATAATGATCTTTTTCTATAATCTATACCATCAATTAATATTTCCCCACTAGAAGGTTCATAAAATCTACAAAGTAAGTTTACTAGTGTGCTTTTACCAGAACCTGTTTCTCCAACTAGCGCTATAGTTTCACCTTTATTAACCTTTAAATTAAAATTTCTAAACACCTTTTCTCCATTTTTATATGTAAAACTTACGTCCTTAAATTCTATATCCCCATGTATTTTTTCCCAATTATCTCTTTTTGAATGGAATAAATCACCATATTTTTTTATCACATCTTTACTGTCCCATATATCAGGTTTTGTTTCTATTAAGCCTATAATTCTTTCTGCAGATGCTTGTGCATTCTGAAGTTCTGCAATTGTTCCAGCTAAACGATTTATAGGGTCAAAAAACTGAACTGTATAAGCAATAAACATTACAAAAGTACCATAGGATAAATCTCCTGCTATAATTTTTTCCCCACCTATCCATAAAACAAAACCCACACCTAAACTACCCATAGATATAACTATAGGTAGAAATAGAGCAGAAAACACTGCAGCTTTCACCGATGAGTTTCTCATTTTACCTGCATCTAATTTAAACTCTTTTAAGTTTTCTTCTTCACGAACAAGCGTTTTAGTAGTTTTAGCCCCAGATACTTCTTCACTAAAATCCGCGGTTAATCGTGAATTAAATTTTCTGACAACTCTATATGATTTAAGGATTTTCTTTTGAAAATACATTCCTATTAAAAATAGAACCGGTACCACACTCATACATATAAGTGTTAATCCTACATTATTATAAAGCATTACTCCTATGAATCCAGCCATCATAACTAGTGCCCATACCATGTCAATTAGTCCCCATGATATTATTTCACTAAGCTTTGTTACATCAGAGGTCATTCTTGCCATAAGCCATCCCACAGAGGATGTATCATAATATGAAAAAGATAACTCTTGAAGCCTTTTAAACCCAATTTTCCTTATATGATAGGCCAGATGTGTTTCTATTTTGCCTGCATGTATTATAAATAATCTTACATTTAATCCTTGAAAAACAATAACACAAAAATATACTAATGCAAATATGGGAAGCCCATCTATAGTTTTCTTAACTATAAAATTATCGATTGCATACTTCGTTAGTAGCGGCATTACTACGTCAATACCTGCAACTCCAACCATTAGAAATGCTAAAAAAATAAGTCCATTTTTGAATTCTGACAGATATTTAAAAAGTTTTCTCCATATACCTATATCTATTTTTTGAGCTGATTTACGTTTATCTATTCTATCCATAATATTACCTGCCTTTTACTCATAACTTACTGGCGCATCGTCCGTAAAATCATCAATATTTGTTTGTATCTCCCATATTCTTTTATAAATACCATCTTTTTTAATAAGCATTTCATGGGTTCCTATGTTTTCAATCTTTCCATGATTTAATACTATTATTTTATCTGCATCCATTACTGTTGAAATTCTGTGAGAAATTATGAATGTAGTACTGTTTTCACTCCTCTTTTTTAGTTTTCCCCTTATGATTCTATCAGTCTCAGAATCCACTGCACTTAATGAGTCATCAAATATTAGTATTGGCATATCTTTAACAAGTGTTCTTGCTATGGCCACTCTTTGTCTTTGTCCTCCTGAAAGTGTAACACCTTTCTCTCCAACAACAGTGTCATAGCCCCTCTCAAATGTCGTTATAACATTATGCACAGCGGCTACACTAGCTGCACTATAAATTTCTATATCCTCTGAGTGTATCTTTGCCATTTTAATATTTTCCCTTATACTTCTTGAGTAAAGAAAGGGTTCTTGAAGCACTATACCTACATTACTTCTCATATGTTTTCTTTCAATATCCTTAAGTTCTATTCCGTCAATTTTTATAGACCCACTATTATAGTCATAAAGCCTTAATAATAGATGTACAAGTGATGACTTACCTGAACCCGTTGGCCCAACAATCGCAACTGTTTCACCTCTCGCAACCTTGAAAGTTAAGTCTTTTAGAATTTCATTACCTTCCTCGTATTCAAAGCACACATTTTCAAAAATTATTTCTCCTTTGATCTCACTCTTAAGAGCCTTTCCATCTTCACTTTCCACTGAAGTATCGAGAATCTTAGATATCCTCTTAAGTGAAACTGCCATTTTACCCATATCAGTTAGAACTCTACCCAGTTGCCTTACTGGCCACAATAGCATTCCCTCATAGGTATTAAATACCACCAAAGTACCTAGACTTATTACTCCATTAACTGCAAAATAAATACCCGAAACCAAAACTAGACCAATTTGAGTCATACAAAGTATATCAGATGATGACCAATAAATTGATTCTAGTTTTACTAATTTGAAATTTAAATCTCTATATTTCTTGTTTTCTTTTTCATATTTCTCAATTTCAAAATTCTGCCTTCCAAATGCTTTTACAACCCTAACTCCACTTAGATTTTCTTGAAGAACAGTTGTTAGAACACCCTCTTGTTCATCTGCTTTTTCAAAAGTACTTTTAATTTTATAAAAAAACACATATGAGAATATAAAAATAATTGGTACTATTACCATGGCAATAATCGTCATCTTTTTATTAAGTGACAACATCATTATTATTGCAAATACTACTATAAAGAATGCTCTTCCTATTTCCACCATTTGCGTTGCAAAAAACTTTCTAACGGTTTCCACATCCGATGTACACCTTTGAATTAGATCTCCTGATTCTGCTTTCACATGATACTCATATGGCAAGTTTTGAATATGATCATAAAGCTTCACTCGCATATTTCTTGATATATTTTCAGCAGCCCTAGCTGAAAAATTTCCACTTAAGAATAAGAAAACCCCTCTTATACATGTTAATGTTACAAGACTTAATGCACAAACCCATAAATTTGTTATAAGTACTTCCTTGCCACCTACTGCCATAATAATCTTTTGCAGAGGTTTTATCACATCCATTGGTTTATTCCCTATTACTGAATCTATTGTTATTTTTACAATCAAAGGCTCAAGCATTGCTATAAATGTAGCTGCCGCTATGGAAATTATTGCTACGATATATAACACTCTATTACCTTTAGTTAAATTTATTAGTTTCTTCATACGATTTTTCTCCTCGCGACTTTACCCATCAAATGATGATAATACATCAATACTTACTTTCCAATTAAATACTTCCTTGTTTCCTCTTCAGTGCTCGTATATGCCACCGTCATTTTACATTTAAACTCATCATCACTCATGCAAAATTTTGGAATTCCAAGTGTCGTTATAACTTCATGTTTAATTTCTGGTGTTATATATGAAAATGTCATATTTAACACATCTTCATCTATTCTATCAAAATTCTCAAATTCTCGTTTTAAATCTTCTATAGTTTTTCTTGACCTACGATGTATTTTTGCTTTTCTATTGACCTGTTCCCCTTCATTTCCACTTCTTAGAGTTCTTAGTGCTTTTAAAAAATTTTCTTTATCCATGCCTCTAAGCTTTAAAATTACAAAGGGATCTTTATCAAATTCAATTCCAAGCATATAATGAACTGCAGCTATATGCTTACATGGATTTGCAACATCTGAGCATGAACACTCACTTACTAAATGTATTTGTTTTTTAGGAAAAAGAGTTACCCCTCCTTCTTTAAAAGCGTCTTCTATGTTTTCTGGCATTTCTCCATTTAAAAGTTTAGCACAAAATATAGCCTTTTGTACCATAACATTCATTATTTTTTTCCACTGATCTTCTGTAAATGCACTTATTTTTATATTTACTTTATAGGGACCTTCACTGCTGCCTTGAACTCTTGCATTTATTTCTCCTTTGCAAAAATCTAAACTCAGTACATTGCCATCTCTTGCGCATTCGCGTCCGCTGTCAATCGTCGAACTTTCAGTAAAACTCGAAATTGCATTATTCCACTTTTTAGACCACCAATTGCTACCAAATTCATTTCTTATTCTTCCAGTCACGAAGTTACATCTCCTTGCCTCTATCTATGCAAATAACAACTATTAAATCATCTCTTTAATTGTTACCTGTGAATTTTATTCTTTATTGTCATGCTCTAATATAAATAATTCTCGGAGCTCTTTATTGCTCATCTCTGATATCCAATTTTCATTTGTTGACACTACACTTTCAGCAAGTGCTTGTTTTCGCTCTAGCATTTGATCTATTTTTTCCTCAAGAGTTCCCATGCATATAAATTTATGCACATGCACATTTTTAACTTGCCCTATTCTAAATGCTCTATCCGTTGCCTGGTTTTCTACAGCAGGATTCCACCATCTATCAAAGTGAAATACATGATTAGCTTTTGTTAGGTTTAAACCAAGTCCTCCAGCTTTTAATGATAATATAAATACCATGGGCTCACTCGTGTCATTTTGAAATATATTAATTAATTCTTCTCTTTTTTTTCTGCTCGTTCCTCCGTGTAAAAACAATGTCTTTACTCCTAGTTTCTTCTCAATTTCTGACTCCAAAATGTGTCCCATTTCTGCGAATTGAGTAAATACCAGTGACCTATCCCCTTCTGCAATAACAATTTCTAACATTTCGAGTAACCTTTCAAGTTTTCCAGATCGACCCTCAATCTCGCCATGGTCCTTTAAAAACTGTACGGGATGATTACAGATTTGCTTGAATTTTGTTAATGAAGAAATAATAAGTCCTCTCCTTTGAATACCCTCAGAGTCATCAATTTTATTTAAACAATCCTTTACCACAGCTTGGTATAAAGTAGCTTGCTCCTTTGTTAAAGATGCATATTCCTTCGTCTCAATTTTTTCTGGTAAATCGCGAATAATGTTTGTATCAGTTTTAAGTCTTCTTAATACAAATGGTGAAATTATTTTTTTCAGTTTATTACTTTTTTTAGGGTCTCCATCCCTCTCTATTGGGACTGCAAACTCACTTCTAAAAGTTGACCAATTGTATAGATATCCTTTATTTAAAAAGTCCATAATAGACCACAAATCTGAGAGTCTATTTTCAACTGGTGTTCCCGTTAATGCAACTTTATATTCCGCTTTAAGGGTTTTTATATACTGCGTTTGTTTTGACGCACTATTTTTAATATTTTGTGCTTCATCTAATATAATCCCTGCCCATTCTTCCTTTTGAAATAAATCCCGGTCCCTTACTATTAGAGCATAGGTTGTAATAACAACCTCATTTTTATGTATTTCTTTGCTAAAGTTTTCATAACTCCATCTGCTATTTCCGTGATGAATTGCAGACTTAAGACCTGGTGCAAACTTTTCAATTTCTCTTTCCCAATTTCCTACGACAGATGTGGGACATATTATTAAGGTTGTTTTATCAGTTAACCTCTTTTCACGCTCATAAAGCATAAGGCATATACTTTGTACTGTTTTTCCAAGCCCCATATCATCAGCAAGGCAAGCCCCTATACCATGGTTTCTAAGAAATGTTAACCATGAAAAACCTCTCTTTTGATACTCACGAAGAGTACCCCTAAAGCCCTTTGGAATACTAACTTGCTCTATATTATTTAAATTAAATAATTTTTCAAAAAAATTTCCAACAGCCTCTTGATTATCCATATTATCAACACTAACTCCAGGAACTATTTCTTCATCACTTAAGTTAAGTCTTAATAATTCTCCCATTGGAATCTTTCCATTAAGCCCCTTATTCATTTTCATCTTAGAAAGTGACTTAATTTGATGTATATCAACCTGTACCCACTGACCCCTTAACTGAATAAAAGGCACCTTCAAATTTGATATTTTATCAAATTCTTTCTCACTTATTTCATTTCCATTTAATGCCAATCTCCAATCATATTCAAGAATAGTATCCATATTAAATAGACTCTTTACCGCTAAGTTAGTATTAGTAGTATGATTTTTATCCTTTAATTTAACAGAAAGCCTTGAAGGTTTCTTCCACCAAGCTGGTGTAATAATACCAAACCCTTTCTCCTTCAAAAAATAAGCTGATTCTCTTAAAAATGAATAGGCTTCCTCCTCAGATAACTTGCATTCTATTGGAACTGAATCGTATAGACTCCTTTCAATAGGAATAAATATCTTTGATGCTACCGCTAAATCCTCAAGTAACCTCTCTTGTGGATTATTAAATTTTTTATTCAAATATGTTATTGTATCAACAGACTCTTCAAAAATCATTTTTGCTGGTAGCATTAGACTAAGATCATCCTTATCTTGAAGCAAATACTCTATTGTCCAATCCTCTTCTCTTCTTGGTGGATTAACCTTAAAACATGTTCGAAACTTAAAGTTATTATTTTTAATCTTTATAGGTTCTATCCATTTCTTATATTCCTTTAGCATTTTTATCTGATCACTTGTTGAAATAGGCATCTCCGGTAATTCTGAGAAAAGAGAAAACATCCAATTACTACTTAAGTTACTCAAACCATCCTCTAAATTATTAGTCTCATTGTTTATACCAGTGCAACTACTTCTAACCATACTATCAATCATAGAATCCATAAAATTGCTTACCAATTTAGTAGCATTTGTGTATACAAATTCTTGATTTTCTAGGTCAAAATATGATTTACAAGTTGCAGGCATATTGCTGCATAAGATCTTTTTCTTATCAATATACTTAGGATCACTTGTATGCCATCTCCACTGAGAATTCACTTTTTTATTTACCCGATCAATAGTTAATGATGGTAAATATTTATGTTTTATTATAAGCTCAGCTGTAAATTTAGCTACTATAATCCAAAACTTTAATTCCCCTGATAACTCAATTTCATAAAGATTGTTTCTATCTATATTTAAAATCATATCGAATGCATCTAAATTATTAAAAGCAATCCCCCTAATTTCTCTCTTAAGAAGATCCTTAGATTCAAAATCGTATTTATACTTTCCATGTTTTATGTCTACTGCTCGATCTTTAATAATACTTCTAAGTTCAATAACTGAAGACATTTTTTCATATAGTGGAAGTGCATTTTTAGGTTTCCTACCTCTTCTTGTACACTTAGTTTCGCCACTCTCGCCCCACAATATAAATGTATGCATACCTTCTGTAGTTTCTATCCATCCGCCATTTAATATCAAATTTACTTCACCCTCTAATAATGCTGTTAACATTTTTCTACGTACTATACAGTTTACCATATTTAGCTTAAGAATTTCACTTTTATATTCTATTTTATTATTTTAAATTCGACTTTTCATTTAAACGTAAAGTTATAGCAGTTTTGTTCGAGATATTAAGTACATATAATTTTATGAAATACTATCTTTATATCTATTTGAAAGTGAGGGAAAATATGAATACTAATAATATACTCTTAGAATCCGGAACTGGCGAGGTTGAAATACTTGAATTTATTATAAACAATAAATTTTATGCAATTAATATTATAAAAGTTAAAGAAGTAATAAATGCAAACAATTTAACGAAACTCCCTGAATCACATCCTGCCATAGCAGGACTTACACTGTATAGAGATAAAATAATAACCTTAATTGACTTAAGATACGTCTTAGAGAAACAACATAAAAACGAAATTGAATCACCGATCATTCTTTGTGAATTTAATAAAATTGAGGTAGCCTTTAGTATTGATAGTATTGTAGGCGTTCACCGTATTAAGTGGGAACAAATAACAAAACCAGATGATATATCTACTAATTCACTAGTTATAGGAAATATTGTTTTAAGCAATAAAATAATATTAATGTTAGATTTCGAAAAAATAGTCACCGATATCAGCCCTTCTACTGGAATTAGCGAGGACAGAATAGTTGATATAGATTACAAGGATAGGTCTAACGTTAAACTAGTACTCGCCGATGATTCTCCTTTAATTAGAAAATTATTAAATGATACTCTTATTAAAGCCGGTTTTGTTAACTTAAAAATATTTAATGATGGAAAGCAAGCTTTAGATTATTTATTGGATTTAGTTTCAAAAAAAGGAATTGAATTTACGAAAGATGTCCAAGTTCTTATAACTGATATTGAAATGCCACAAATGGATGGTCATACTTTAACACGAAAAATTAAAGAACATGTTATTCTAAGAAAATTGCCAGTTATTTTATTCTCCTCATTAATTACAAGTGATTTAAAACATAAAGGTGAAGCAGTTGGTGCAGATGCTCAACTTAGCAAGCCTGAAATAGCTGAACTTGTATCTTGCATTGATGGGTTTACTAACAAAACCAGTTAATAAAAAAGCATTGTATATGACTATTAAAGCTGTGAATGTCTAATTCACAGCTTTATAACTACATTACTATCTCTGATACCTCATTTTCATAACCATTTAAGCTTTCTTCAAAACATTCAATAGTTCCTCTATATATTGCTCTATTAAAGTAATCATTGTTATTTAAATTAAAGTCGCTAGAAGAGTACCCTATAAGATTTTGTATAATATATACAAGTTGCTTACCATATAAATCCATGTTGCCTTTTGGTTTAACCCCTGGCCATGCGTTACAACTTACAACTGTCCTTTGATTAATTATTTCGATGCACTTTGGCACAGCACTATATTGAGCATCATTTGGGTACATAACAATTTTATCTAATGTTCCATGTGGTATACCTTCTACTGCCTTCACTTGGAAAGGAAAAATATCTGTTAAGTATGGGTCTGACGTTAAATCTAAAATTATAGAATGATCCTTTAAATATCCGATTAGTTCATTTGTGACAATATATTTTGTCGCATCATTTCTAGTAGTTGCATCTACTAAAATATCTGTCTTTGTTAATATTTTTATCATCTGTTTTTTATCATCTGTTATATTTCTTGGTAACATATTAACAAGTACACCCTTCGATTTTTCCTTAAGTATTCCTTCACTTTCTTTATTATTACCATATTTACCTGCCATTCTCGCTGCCGTAAGTCCCACTCGTCCCATACCCATTATGCTCACAATTATAGGTTTTTGCGCACAAATATTTTCGCTTTTATAATTTTTAGCAAGCTCTGTAAATGCAACATTAATTCCATTTCCTGATGTACCCTCATAATCAACAACAATTCTTTCAAGAAAATCATTTCGGATAGAATCCATCGAAACAGCAAATATGCCCCTTTCTTTAAGCTTTTCTACTCTAGTAGCTCTAGTAGGATAATGAAGCATACTTAGCAAAATACTGCCTTCTCTCATATACTCAATTTGCTTAAACTCTGGCGACCTTAAAACTACAACGATATCTTTTTCATAACATTCCTTATTAGATACAAATTGTATTGTTTTATTTTCCTTTAGATAATCTTCATTTGTATAACCTAATGCTAAACCATATCCTTCTTCTAGAAATACTTGCACATTTTCTTTTTTAAGTATACCAATCAATGATGGTAAAAAATCTCTTTTCTCATTTGTTTCTTTATGCATTCTTGGAAAACTTATAGTTTTCAATAAAATCATCCTCCTTATTTTGCGGTCGCGAAAATAACATATATTAATTTTTATTCCCCCGCCTATTCCTCTGTGGAATAAAATCATTATCTGCATGCAACATCATTAAACTGTTTATTTTTAAATTTTCTTTATAATTGAACATTAGATATAACAATAAAAGATTATTTTGAAGTGTTTAAACTTTGATTGTATTTATAGTTGAATTGTATTATGAATCACTATAACATTACTTCTTATTGAATCTTTGACAAGTAACAATTTGAACCGTATAATTAAGTTGTTTCTTACTTACAACTTGATTATACAATGCAAGTTGTAAGTTTGCAATATTATATTAGGAGGTAACGATAATTTATGAAGTATTTTTTAGATAAGTATCTTAAAGAAACAAATTTTGATTTTATTTTGACTATAGATTGTGAAGGATACAATTTCGATAAAAATTTAAAAAACAATGTCCTTAACTTAGAATCGTTATTAAAATTAAATTCCGAAAACAATATATACACTCTTTTATTTATAACTCCCTACTTCGCTCAAATGTTGAAAGAACTTAATCTAATTGAAAAGATAAAAAATAATTATAAAGTTATATTCGGCCTTCATATTCATCCAAATAATCTACCGGAAGAAATAGAAAAACACTGTACCTTTATAAAAAGTGATGAAGATCTATTGTCGTACTACTCTTATGACCAGCAAAAACTTATAATAAAATATTGTTATGAATATATTTTTAAATTAGGAATTGAGCCAATTCAAGCTTTTCGCGGAGGATATTTTTCTATAGACGATAACACATCAAAGATATTAAATGAATTAACTGACATTAAGTATGAATCCCACAATGTTTACAGACCTGAATATAAAGTGATAAAAAATGAATTAACTCCAATATCTGTTTACGCACAAAATGAAACCGAAGAATTAAGACTTGAATATTTTAATACTAAAAAGCTTTCAGAAATGCTTCAAAAAGGTATCGATGAAAATAAAAAACTATTTGGAATAACTCATAGTTACCTATTAGATCCAAATGATTTTCATTATAAACGTGATAATATAAAACCAAACATTCATGAAAGAATGAAGATTTTAATAGATATTATAAATAAAAACAGATAAATTTCTACCTCAAAAATAAATAGCAACTATATTTATTTTTATTAATATTTTCTAAAGGAGCTTGTTAAAGTAAGCTCCCTTTTGATCCATTTGATAATTTATTGAATTTATACTCAAAGAAAATAAACATAAGTAGTGCATCTACTCCCCATTGAAATGCAGTTACCCACCAAACTGCTGTGATTGGGAAATTTAAAACATTAATAAAATAATATGTTAATGGTAGCCTTATAATCCAACTTGTAAAGCAGCTAATTAAAAATGGACTCTTTACATCACCTATCCCCTTTAGTGCTCCTGCAAATACTAATGATAAGCCTATAAACGGCTGCTCTGCTGCTCCAATTGCAAGGCACTTTCCTGCTAAATAAGCAACTCTCTTCTCATTATTATTTACAAATAAATCCACCAAAAAATTCGGCATAAATAAGAATATTATTGCGAATATACTCATCATAGCTACTGCGTAAAATGCGCAGTTAAACGCAACTTTTTTCGCTTGTTTATAATCTCTTTTCCCGACATTAATACCCACTAGAGTAATAACTGCAATACCAAAACCAATACTTGGCATAACTGAGATACCCTCTATCATATTAGCTATTGCATCAGCTGCAAATGAAATACTTCCAGATTTAATTATAACAGCAACGCACATAAGCTTACTGATACTAAACGCTGCTTCTTCCATTGAACATGGAATAGCAAGTACTAGTATTCTTTTAATATCATTAAAACATACAGAAAAAATATAGATTAGTTTAAGTTTAACTTGTGATTTAAACACAGTATAATAGAAACAAAAAACAAATCCACATAAATAAGCAACTGTAGATGCTATAGCTGACCCGTCTATTCCCCTTGTATTAAACACGATACCAAAAACCAATAAATAATTCAAAATACTCTTTATAAAAAGTACAATTAAAGAACATATAAATGGTATGAAAGTATTCCCATATCCTATTAAAATGGAATTTAAAAGCCTCATACTCATGAAAAAAAATAAGCCTACAGAGTTTATCTTTATATATGAATATCCTATTTTGAGTATTTCATTCCTAGCCCCAAGTAAATAAAGAAGCTCTTCACCAAAGAAAAAAACTACTATTGTAATAATTAAACAAAACCCAATTCCTAAAATAAATCCTAATGACGCAAATCTCTCAGCATTTTTATATTGCCCAGCACCTACTAATCTAGAAACTAATGAAACAATACTTATACAAAATCCTCCGGTAATAAATACCTCTATAAATGCATTTGTTAAATTATTACTTAACCCTACAGCACTTACTGCTATATTTCCACCATATCTCCCTATCATCATTAAATCAAATATAGACATTAATGTATATATTGTTATCTCCGCAACTACCGGTAGCGAAGTATTGAGTACTTCATTTGTTGTATACTTATTCGCCATACATAAGCTACCTCCTAATGATTAACTTTCATTATTAAGTATATTAACTAAATCTCTTTTAATGAATACTTCTGAAATGTCGTTAAATCCATTTGATATATATCTTTGACTAAAATATTTAGGAATTGGATAAAGTATATATATAGAGTTAGTTATTATAATATAAAGGATGTTTAACGACATTTCAGAAGAAAAGTCCCCCACTACTTTAATTGGGAGTTGTATACCTTAACAAATAGAAAATTTCAGTAGGTGTATTAATCTCCCTCTGAAGTCGTTAATATTGCAGCGACCCAGGAGATGATTTAACTTATGAATACAAATGACTTTTCAGATGTAAAACTAACACAATCATTAGAAAAAAATATTAATATAATAAAAAACATTTTTATTAACGACACAACAGTGGTATATAGAGAGTTATTGCTTGGAAAACCTACTAAAATCAAGTGTATGATTGTATATATTGATGGAATGGCAAATTTACAAGCAATTAATGAGGATATTATAAAACCACTTTTCCTAAGTGATATGTCTAATATTAACAACAATAACATTATTGACATTTTAATACAAAAGGTGCTTTTAACCGCTGACAACAAAAAGACCTCTTCTGTAGATGATCTTGTTAATGGAATAATATATGGAAAAACTATACTTTTTATAGATGGTTTGATTAATGTGCTTTCTATAAATACTATCGGATGGCAAACAAGAGCAATTTCAGAACCCCAATCTGAAACTATAGTTAGGGGACCGCGTGAAGGCTTCACCGAATCTATGAATTTAAACCTTACACTTCTTAGGCGTCGGATTATTAATCCTAACTTAAAATTTGAATTCATGAGAATTGGGAAACAAACTAAAACTCAAATATGTGTATGTTATATTGAGGGTATTGCAAAAGAACCTATACATAAAGAACTTATGACGCGGCTTAATAATATTGATATTGATGGTATTTTAGATTCTGGTTATATAGAAGAAATTATTAAGGATGCTCCATATTCGCCCTTTAGGACTATTATTAATACAGAAAGACCTGATGTGGTATCAGGTAAACTTCTTGAGGGAAAATTTGCAGTTATCTGCGATGGAAGTCCTGTTGTTTTAACTCTTCCAAGTATCTTCGTTGAAGTTTTTCAAAGCAATGAAGACTATTATGATAATTTTTTGTTTTCATCATTTGTCAGATTACTACGATGGCTATGCTTTTTTATTGGTACTAGTGTTTCAGCCATATATGTTGCACTTGTAACCTTCCATCAAGAACTTATCCCAACTCCTCTTCTTATAAGTATATATTCCGCAAGAAAAGGAGCCCCTTTCCCTTCTATCGTAGAGACTATGATTATGATGATAACTTTTGAAATACTTAAAGAAGCAGGTCTTAGAATGCCTAAATATATTGGAGGAGCAATTACTATAGTAGGCACCCTGGTTCTTGGTGATGCTGCTGTTAATGCAAGACTAGTGAGCGCACCTGTAGTAATAATTACTGCTATAACTGGAATTGCAAGTCTTATGTTACCTCAAGTTCTAGGAATAGTTGAAATACGGATATTTTTTTTATTATTATCTTCCTTCCTAGGTTTATACGGTTATATTTTTGGCGTAATGGGTTTAGTCCTTCATATGATGTCTATACGTTCCTTTGGTATACCTTATATGAGTAACGTACCTTCTTTTTCTAAACAAGATGTAAAAGATACTATAATTAGGGCTCCCTGGTGGAATATGCATTTAAGACCGAAGATGGTTACAAAAAATAAAAAACGTATGAAAAAAAGATGAAAGAGGGCGTTTAAATGAAAAAAAAAATAGTATCCATAATTTTTATTATAATTATATGCCCTATTATACTATGTGGATGCTGGAACTATAGAGAGATAGATACCTTAGCAATAGTAGCTGGTATGGCATTAGATAAAGATATGGTAACAAATAAATACATACTCACAACAGAAGTTATAACCACGCAAGCTCAAGGGGTATCCTCAATCATTAGTTCTCAGATTTTCACGACTGAAGGTGACAGTGTATTTAGTGCAGTTAGAGACGCGATAAAAAAGACTGGTTTAAGGCTTTTTTGGAGTGATTCGAAAGTTGTAATAATAAGTGATTCCATAGCAAGAGAAGGTATAATTCCTGCAATTGATTGGACTAATAGATCCAACTTTGTTAGACCAGATATGTGGCTATTAGTAGCAAAAGGAAATACAGCTTCTGAAATTTTAAAGACTAAGGTTAAGATTAATGAAGTAACTTCCTTTCATCTTGATGATACTATGAATTCCTGGAGTGTTCTTTCTAAATTTACTAATTCAATGGTATGGTCATTTATAGATGAATTATCATCACCTGGGAAGTCCGAAGCAGTAACTACAGTTGAAAATAAACTTAGTGATGGCGCTATTCTCCCCATTGTAGAAGGTTGTGCTATTTTTAAATCAGATAAGCTTGTTGGGTATATAAATGGAAACGAAACCCTATATATGCTTATGATTAAAAATAAAATAAAACAAAGTTTAATTACCTTAATAAATGTTTCAGGTTCAAACACCAACGTAACCTTAGAACTAAATGATAATAGAACTAAATTAACCCCCATTTATAACAATGGATCAGTTTCAATGATAATAGATGTTTATCCAACTCTAAGTATTCATGAAATTCAAGGAACTAAAGATTTCATGAAAGAAGAAAACTTAGAAATACTTCAGAGTGAAGCTGAAAAAAAAATCGGGTCTCAGATACAGACTTTAATTAGTAAATTACAAAAGGATTATGATAGCGATGTTTTAGGCTTCGGAGAAAAATTTAATGAAGAAAAACCAAAAGTTAGTAAAGATTTCAAGAAAAATGGAAAAGACATTTTTACAAATATGAAGACTACAGTCAACGTACATGTGCAAATAAAGGGCAGTAATAAAACAATGAAGCCTATCACTATAGGGCAATAATCAAAGGAGAATTCGGAATGTTTTTACTTGTAATAATTTTCTATCTCATAATAATATTTCTTGAAACTGTTCCACTATTAAAAGAAAAAAATAAGGGTAAAACAATCCTTTATTTTACTCTAATTATATTTTCAATGACAATCAGTATTCTACTCTCTTTAGGAGTTCAGCTACCAAGTCCATCTAATATTATAAAAAATATTGTAGTTTCAATATTTGGTAAAAGCAATTAATTTTTTTTACTATTTGCAATTACAATAAATGTTGTAGGAGGCTTAGATGAAAAATGAAAATATCTCTGAGAGACAAGGTATTATACTTATAACACTTTTCATAATTGGAAGTACCTTTTTAATAGGATCTGGAGGTGCTGCAAAACAAGATGCCTGGATCGCAGTAATTATTGCTATTTTATGTTCTATTATATTATTACTTATGTACTCTAGAATTTTATCTTTATACCCTGGAAAGGATTTATTTGATATTCTTCAAATTGTTATGGGGAAATTCACTGGGAAAATTATAAGTATATTAATGATATGGTTTGCTTTTCATCTTGGAGCCTTGGTTCTTAGAAACCTATCTGAGTTCACTAATATTTTAATATTCGCCGATACCCCAGTGGTAATGCCTATGATCTTTTTAACTATGCTAATTATATGGAGTTTAAAAGCTGGTATTGAAGTTTTAGGAAGATGGTCCGAGTTCTTCATCTGGATTGTGCTGATAATTTCTTTATTTTTAACTGTATTTTTAATACCCGAAATTAGTATAAATAGATTAAAACCAATATTAAACAATGGTATATCGCCTCTTCTAAAGGGTACTTTATCAAGTTTTTGTTTTCCCTTTGCTGAAACAGTAGTTTTTACAATGTTGTTTTCAAATGTATCTAACATTAAGAATTACAATAAAACATTTATAGTAGGTTTACTCATAGGTGGAGGAATTATATTTTTAGCAACAATTAGAAATATTTTAGTATTAGGTAGTGAAACCATAGCTAGACTATATTTTCCTACCACCATGTTAGTAAGTCTTATTCACCTAGGTTCTATACTTCAAAGGCTTGAAATTTTAGTAGTTATTGCATTTTTAATATGTGTTTTTGTTAAAGTAAGTATCTGTACTTTGGCAGTCTGCAATGGAATTTCAAAGGTTTTTGGCTTTAATGATTACAAATTTATTGCAACCCCTGTAGCTCTTTTGATGTTAAGCTTCTCTTTTATTCTATACAAAAGCACCATGGAAATGTCATTTTGGGCTTTCAATGTATACCCATATTATGCCTTTATCTTTGAAGTTATAATACCTTTGGTTATTTTTATTTTAGCAGAAATTAAAAATAGAAATTCAAAAACCACAAAAGTAATCAAATAATATTCTTTATTACATTCATATATTTATTACATTTTACTATCTATCTATCAGATGATATACTAATACTATAGATTTTTCATCAAAAGGAGGCATAAATTATGTTTGATTCAAATGTTAAAGATGTAAGTGCAAAAGAAGCTTATAATCTTATAAAAGACGACAAAGAATTTGTTATTTTAGATGTGCGAAGTAAAGAGGAATACGAGATTGGTCACATTCCAGGAGCAAAACTTGTTCCTGTTCAAGATCTTACGTCAATGATTGATGAACTTGATAAATATAAAGAAAAAAAAGTGCTTGTTTATTGTGAATCTGGCAGAAGAAGCCCAATAGCCGTAGATATTTTGGAAGACAATGGTTTCAAAAATATATATCATCTAAGTCGTGGGATAGCTTCTTGGAAATACGATATATCTAAATAGTTAAAACATACTTTGGAAGGGCGTGTTACATATATGTTCAAAGAATTTAAAGAATTCGCTCTTAAAGGAAATATTTTAGATTTGGCATTAGCTGTTGTTATCGGTGGTGCATTTTCTAAAATAGTTGCTTCTTTAGTTACTGACCTTATAACTCCTATACTTGGTATAATAATAGGTGGAATTAATGTTTCTAGTTTAAAATATAATATACCCTCATCCATATCCGGTGGAGTACCTGTATCAATTAATTATGGATTATTTATTCAATCTGTAATAAACTTTTTAATAATTGCATTTTCACTTTTTATCTTTATAAAAGTTATACAATCTGTTCAAAAGAAAAAGACAGAAAAAATAATTGTGAAAGGTCCCTCCAATGAAGAAATATTATTAAGTGAAATCAGAGACTTATTGAAGCAAAAATAATGATATAAAAAGCTTCGGGTAAAATTTATGCTTGGAGCTTTTTATACGACTTATTCTAGTTTTAAATCAATCTATATAATTACAATATATACATATAATGTATGAAAGGGAGTTTTTTATGAAATTTTCTTTATCTAGGAAACAATTGTTTTTAATTTTACTATTACCAATAGGTATTTCACTCACTCAATTGTGTAGAGTGTTTCCAAATTTTACAGAAAGATTTTATTCCTTATTTATTTATAAAATAGTTGTTACCACTATAAGTTCAATTACAGGCTTTTTTCCCTTTTCTATTGCCGAATGTATAATTATATCTTTTTCAATGTTTGTATTATGGTATATTTCTAAAACAATTTTTAGTTTATTAAGACACAAAACTAAAAGAACAAGGATTCTAAAAAATTTGTTATTAAATACACTTGCTGCATCAGGACTAATATATTTTTCATTTCAACTTTTGTGGGGTTTTAACTATCAAAGGCTTCCACTAGACAAAATACTCAAATTAGATGTTCATAATTCAACCACAAATGAACTTGCACATCTATGTGCAGACCTTATAACTAGTTCAAATACTTTAAGGGATAAAATTAGTCAAAATAAAAATGGTGTAATGGAACTTCCCTATAACAAAAAAGTCATTTTAGAAACTGCTCACCTAGGGTATGATAAAGCCTCATTACAATACGTAATATTAAAAGGTACTTATGGAGCACCTAAGGGCATATTACTCTCATATCCAATGTGTTATACGGGGATTACAGGTTTTTATTTTCCCTTTACAAGTGAAACAAATATCAATATGGCAGAACCTGATTCATATCTACCTTTTACGACATCCCATGAGATGGCTCATCAAATAGGCTTTGCAAAGGAAGATGAAGCAAACTTTATTGCTTATATAGCCTGCATAAATAATCCTGATATAAATTTTAAATATTCTGGTACCCTTGCAGCATTAACATATTCACTTAGTTCATTAAGACAATATGATCCTCAAAAATATAAGGAACTGTTTTCATTTTGTAGTAAAGGTGTGCTTAATGATATGATATATAATGAAAACTTTTGGAAAAATTATTCTGGTCGTATTGAAAAAATAAGTGAAAAAATCAATGATACTTATCTTAAATCTGCAAGTCAAAAATCCGGCCTAAAAAGCTATAGTGCGATGGTGGATCTGCTTCTTGCTAATTCCAGAAAAAAATAATCCCTTTAACACATTGTTTAAAATGAAGCACGGTGTTAAAGAAATTATTTTTATACGAATAAGTTTATTTATTCATTTTTGTTATTATTGTACGATATATTATTTAAATCTTCTCGCTGACATATAATCGCTTCTTGTCATCTGTGATATTTTTACTACTTCTCCCGTTTGAGGTGCATGTATATATGAACCATTTCCCACATAAATACCAACGTGATGAGGACTTCCTGTTCCAAAAAATACCAAATCTCCTGCTTGTAAATTCCCTCTAGACACATATTTACCTTGATCTATCTGGTCATATGTAGTCCTACCCATATCTATTCCAAAATGAGCATATACATATTTAGTAAAGCCTGAACAATCAAATGTATTCGGGCCATTAGCACCCCATGCATATGGTGTTCCTAAAAATGTCTTAGCATATTCTATTATTGCATTTGAACTAGTTGATGATGATTGTTGTGCACTTTCTCGCGTGCTAGGTTGAGCTTCAACTACATCTCTTACCATATTACCTCTTGATGGAGTAATTTGTTTAACACTCTGCGTATTCATAACAACATCATATTTAGATGTTTGTGATATTTCATCCTTATGTAATTCCTGCTGTTTTTTAGATTCAACAATTAATTTACTTTGTACTTTTTTCTCTGCACTAAGCTTGTCCAATTTATTTTCATTGCTTACCTTTAATGCTAGAACTTTTACCTTATTAGCATTTAATGATTTTTGGGTAAGCTCAATAGCTTCTTTTTTGTCATTTAATCCTTTTATAATTTTTTTATCATATTCTACAATATTTTTTATATTTTCCACTCTTGAAATAAGATCCCCTACTCCGTTTGAGTCTAGTAATATTTCCACGTAACTACCTGCACCATTCATATACATGGCTCTCATTCGCTCATTAAATAGGACTTGTTCACCTTTTATATTACTTTGTGCAACTAAAATATCTTTTGTATTTTGATCTATTTTCTTTTGAGTACTAATGATATCATATTTTGCTTTGTCAATTCCAGAGTAGATATTTTCAATATTAAAATCTAGCGTCTCAATGGATAACTCTAATTTTTCTAAATTCTTCTGTGCTAAACTGTATGAATCCTGTTGCTGTGATAATGGCGCAGCTATTGTTGACATACTTACAGACATAGTTAACCCAATTGATATAAGTAATGGTAATATTTTTCTTCTCATCATTATTCCCCCACATTAATTGTTTTAAAATCATAAATTCTCATTTTATTTCATTAATGATATTATTATAGCATTATATTATAAGAACTCCTAATAACAAATTACGCTACCGTAACCGTTATCAGAGATTAATATAAATTAACTCCCATAATCTCCTATTAATTTGATTTAACGACATTTCAGAATGATGGTACATTCTTTTTAACTCATTGCGTTATTGAAATAGATATTTCTTTTATCGGAACTATCATAATTCTCCTTGTCGGTTTATTTATAAATTCCTTTATAGAATTTTGTTCTATGCTTGATGATCCCACTATAGGACTCACTATTTCTTTTGCATCTGCAGTATTCGAAAATGTACTTTCTTTTTTGTTCCCATACAAAATATAAATA
The DNA here is from genome assembly GCF_018861905.1 of Clostridium sp. DSM 17811. Lineage (GTDB taxonomy): Bacteria > Bacillota > Clostridia > Clostridiales > Clostridiaceae > Clostridium_AD > Clostridium_AD frigoriphilum. The sequence goes on along the minus strand of NZ_JAHLDU010000004.1, from coordinate 164,618 downwards.
CTTGCTATAATTACAAATGTAAAACAGAAAAAGACCCTAATAGACCTATCGTACATAGATTTATTTATAATTTTAATATTAACTTTTTTAGTAATTACACTTTTGCTGATATTAGAATCATTTAAGATTTCTAATTTTACTTTTTCATTCTTTGGTAATATATTTGAAATAGCTTCTTTTAAGTCTTCAACTACGGCATACCTCTCATTAATATCAATTTTTACACACTTTTGTATTATCTTTTTCAGCTTATTATTAATTTCTGGTCCATAATTCTCATCCAAAAGGGGCTCTATGCCTGTATACGGAGTCCTCCCTTTCATCATAAAGTATATTAACATTCCAATTCCATATATATCTGTTTGCATGCAACATTTCCCTGAGCCGTATTGCTCTGGAGCTGCATAACCATTAGATCCCGCACATATCCTATCTATATCTTGTGACATATCATTCTTATAAACTTTCGAAATACCAAAATCTATTAACACGACTTTTCCACTTTTCATTATCATTATATTAGATGGTTTTATATCTCTATATATGATGACTGGATTTTGATTATGTAAATAACCAATAATATCACATAAATCTGATACTATCCTGCAAATTTTTTCTATTTGTATTATACCATTTGCCTTAACATATTCCTTTAATGTTTGTCCATCTATGTAGTCCTGAACCATATATAAATTGTTATTTGTATAAAATGTATCAATTATTTTCCGAATACCTGGATGATTTAAATTTTTCAAAATATTAGCTTCTGTTAAAATATCTATATTTTTTTTATCTTGTATTACTTCTTTTATCGCCCAAAGATTTCCAAGTATTATGTTTTTGCATAAGTAAACAACACCCATTCCACCTTTTCCTAGGGTTCTAATTACCTCATATTTTTCATCTAATATATCTCCACTATTTAACATAATTCACCTCTTGTATATTTGATATTGCACTTTTACCACAAATTATTTTGTCTTAAAAATAAGATTACAAATACATTGCAATTGTACCAAACTTTCAATGAATTTACCATATGTTATAGATAATATTTCTAAAATTATGACAATATTTTTTTTCGTTTTTTAAGTACCATTATTAATATTATGAATATAATAATACTGTAAAACGAATTGAGGAGATGACTAAAGATGGCTTACAGTGCTAGAGAGTTATTGGCTCGAATAATAAAATGTGAGGCTGGTGGGGAGGGCGAAAATGGAATGAAAGCCGTTGCCTCTGTAATTATGAACAGAGTTAATGTAGCCGATGGTGAATATTTTAGAATAGGTCAAGGCGATTTAAGAAAAGTTATTTTTCAAACAGGCCAATTTGATTGTGCAACTTCTGTACTTGGCGGCATAGCTAATCCTCAAACAATTTGGTCAAGTCCACCAGAACAAATACATTATGATATTGCTGATTGGGCTTTAGCTGGGAATAGATTATATACAACTGGCGAGTCTTTATGGTATTTTAATCCATACCTACCCGGTTGCCCCTATGAATTCCCATTCAATGGTAGTGGCACCTTCCAAGTTTCAGTTCTTCAGCATTGCTTTTACAATCCAACAGCCCGCTATTTCACTACTTAAATAAAATCGAACTTACAATATTTCAAACACAATATAATTTCTTAAGGAGGATATTTTATGTTTATATCACCACCTAATAATTTCAATCAATCCCCAATGTGGAACACCGATTCATCGTCTTTAGAACCACCAATGACTCCTATGCCAAAATTCGGCATGAACGATGACTCAAGGCAAGGGCCTATGCCCGGAGCTTCTTCTACTAGCCCAGCTCCATCTACTACACAAGCTTTCGATCTTGGCCCTACATCACCCATAGTAAATAATCCACTTTATAATCAAGGCTGGTTGCAAGGTCAAATCGGTAAATATGTAAGAGTAGATTTTTTACTTGGAACTAATACTTTTCAAGATAGACAAGGCATTTTACAAGACGTTGGCATTAGTTTTATTGTCCTTAAAGAAAGTAGTACCAATAATTTAATAATGTGTGATATATATTCAATTAAGTTTGTAACGGTATTCGGTAATCAAAATCAAATTCCTAGGTAACATAAATCCTAAATATAATTTTATACAAGTATCCATAGTTATATGTTCTATGTTAAAGCTTAAATGCCCAAAACATTAAAAAATAAAAGTATATATTCCTATAAATTTATTTTATAGAAATATATACTTTTAATGTTTCAAATAGATTTAATTATTTTACCTTTTGCACAACACCATACTTAACTCCAAAAGTATCTACAGTAACTTTTTTCATCTTTTGATCTTTTTTCGGTTTATCGTTACTACCAGTATCTACAGAAACTATTTTATCTACTATTTCCATACCCTTTGTAACCTTACCAAATGAAGCATATTTACCATCTAGAGCAGTAGAATTATTATCAGAATCTGCAACCACTATAAAAAATTGTGAACCGGCCGAGTCTGCGTCAGTACTTCTGGCCATAGAGATAACTCCTCTTCCATGTTTTAATGTATTATTAAAATTATTTTCGCTAAACTCACCTTTTATTGCATAACCCGGTCCACCAGTGCCTGTTCCCTTTGGATCCCCCCCTTGTATCATAAACCCTGGTATTACTCTATGAAAAATTAATCCATTATAAAAACCACTATTAGCTAAAGAAACAAAATTTCTAACGGTATTCGGTGCAATTTCTGGATATAATTCTATTTTTATAGTTGAACCATCCTCCATTACAATAGTAACCAACGGATTTTTGTCCTTAGCTCCTTTTTCCGTAACAACCTTTGTTTGTGTTTTAACATCTTTAGAGGTTGTATCATCCTTTTTCTGCACTATATTACCACATCCACTAGCGAAAACAACAAAAATCAATGTAAATAATATCATGCTTTTTTTAAGTAATTTCATTCGTTTCATCTTTTAAACTCTCCTTTTAACAAATTAGGTAACATAACTTGTGTTTTTCTCTGTAAATTCTTTTACACACTTGATTTAAGTAATTCCATATTTCCTTTAAGTTTATATTCTGTCCCTTTTGATATATAAATTGTCTCTTCTTCTTTTAGATTCATTTTCTTTTTGTTAAATTCTATTACTCCCTCACCACTTATTACAGTATAGCTATGGAAACTTTCATTAACAGTATCAAAATAATTACTTTTAACAGTGATTTTTTCAACTTTAAAATAAGGGGTCTCGAGTTTTACAAAGCTTTCGATTCTTCCACCTTTATTTTTTCCTTCGTAATCTATAACATCTAGGGATTTTTCAATCTGGACCTCTCTACCACGTCCCCAGTCATGAAGCCTATAAGTAATATTACTGTTTTGCTGTACTTCAATAAGCTTTACACCAGACTCTATAGCATGCACTGTACCTGCTGGTATATAAATGAAATCCCCTCTTTTAATATAAATGCGCTCTAAATACTCTTCTAATTTATCTTCTTTTATAATTTGTCTTAACTTTTCTTTATTTAGGCCCTTCTTTATTCCCGATACTAAGGTTGCACCCTCTTTTGCTTCGAGTATATACCAACACTCTGTCTTTCCATTAGCGTTTTCAACTCTTTTAGCATAAACATCATCGGGATGTACTTGTACAGATAAAGTATCTTCCGCCTTTATAATTTTATTTAATATAGGGAAATCATTGCCACAACCTAAGATCTGAGATAATTCTTGTCCTTTATAAATCCCCTCTTTTATTGTCGATTTTCCATCTTCATGACAAGAAAGTACCCATTTCTCCCATCCCCATATTTTTTCGCTTAAATATGGCTCTAGTTTTAAAACCATTCCTTCTGACATTACAATTCCCCCATTCACTATTAATATATTATTATCATTAATTATTTTTTCCCAATTTAGTTATAATGCCCTTTGCCTCATCTCTTGTATTACTTGGTCCACAAATATTAAATTTACTATTGTATTTACTGTCTACATCATCTAATTTTATAAGTATTTCATTGAAATTCTTCGATGTATTAACTGTTCCATTTACCTCATATTGACCAGTTTTATCATTTTTAGTTTCTATAAAAGCACTATATTCTATAGTTTTAAAAACATTGTACTTTGCCCATATTCGCTTTAGTACAACCTGTTTTTTTATACCATCCACCTCTATACTTCCTGTAAATACATAATTAAGAGATAAGTTCTTTTTTAATTCACCATCAAGATTTATTTCTACTGCTTTATCGAGTTCACTATTCTCACCATACATATATCCACTATAGTTTCTATTAATGCTTACAGGTCTAAAATATATGACTGATATTAAAATTATACCAATAATTGCAATTACTATTGATGCTTTTAAATTTACTCTATCCATATCCATCACCTCTACTTAATAATATTTCTCTATACTTTTAACTACACATAATATTATAATCTAAATTATCTTATAGTGCATTATAAAAATCTAAAGTAAATAGAAAGGTTAAACAATTATTAACTGTTTAACCTTCACACTGCATGCAAACATAAAATGTCACTTTTTTATTTTTATTTAACTTTCCAAGTTGTCCCTTCTTTAGAATCAAGAAGTTCAATATTCATAGCTATAAACTCATCTCTTATCTCGTCTGCCCTTGCCCAATTTTTACTTGCCCTTGCAGCATTTCTTTCAACAATAAGATTATTTATAAGTTCTTCATCTATATCTGTAGTTTCTTTTTCAATTATCATAAGATTAAGTGAGAATACCTTATCAAAATCTTCTATAAGAATAGATTTTTCCTTATTATTAAGTTCAATATCTTTTAGAACATCAAAAAGTACAGTAAATGCATTTGCTATATTTAGATCATCACTGATAAATAATGAAAATTTTTCTTTGTATAATAAAATTTTCTCATCTCTTACTATATCATTTGTATTTATAGCACTTAAAACAAGAGCAATTCTTTCTTTAAGTTTTTTATAGCCATTCCTAGCATCGTTTAAACTCTCAAAACTGAACACTAGCTGTTTTCTATATTTAGATTGAAGACAGAAATATCTATAATCAAGAGGACTATATCCTTCTTCTTCAAGACTAGATATTGTTAAAAAGTTTCCACTAGACTTTGACATCTTTCCACTGTCAAGGACTAGGAACTCTCCATGCATCCAGTATTTCACCCATTTATGTCCAAGTACTCCTTCTGATTGAGCTACTTCATTAGTATGATGTATAGCAATATGATCAATTCCTCCACAATGGATGTCTAAATATTCACCAATATATTTAACAGACATAGTAGAACACTCTAAATGCCATCCTGGAAATCCTTTGCCCCATGGCGACTCCCACTGCATAATTTGATTTGAAAACTTAGAATTTGTAAACCATAATACAAAATCAAGTGGATTTTTTTTATTAGGATCTACTTCTATTCTACTACCAGCTTCAAGTTCATCCAAACTAAGATGTGCAAGTTTTGCATAATCCGGAAATTTATCAATTTCAAAATATACATTTCCGTTCGAAACATATGTGTATCCTTTTTCTTCAAGTTTTTTTATAAATTCTATCATATCCTGAATATGCTCTGTAGCTCTACATACAATAGTTGGTCTTTTTATGTTGAGTTTTTTACAATCTTCAAAAAAAGCATCTTCATAAAACTTAGCAATTTCCCATACGGTTTTATGTTCACGCTTTGCTCCTAAAGCCATTTTATCTTGACCTTCATCCCCATCTGATTGTAGATGCCCAACGTCAGTAATATTCATTACATGCTTAACTTTAAACTTTGAATACTCCAATGCTTTTTTTAGCACATCTTCAAAAATATATGTTCTCAAATTACCTATATGTGCATAGTTGTAAACTGTAGGACCACAAGTGTACATTCCAACCTTTCCTTCTACATAAGGTATAAACTCTTCTTTACTTCTAGTCATGGTATTATATACATTAAAACTCAATTCATTCACTCCTTCTTAAATAATACAATAATATCTAAGGCTTTGCAGAAACCATTACTAAAATAATCTTTGCATTTTAAAATATAAAAAACTACAGACATGCTGCAGCTCTAGACTTCACAGTATAAACGTAATATTAAATACTTACTACTAAAATAGTCATATATAAATTCTAACATAGTATTAAGATAATGCAATAAATAATCTCTTATTTATTAGAAAACCACAAATTTTTTATATGCAAATAACTTACCTTTTGTTCTATATTTTTCTTCAATATAAGAAAAGAAGCACATAAACAAATGTTTATATGCTCTAATACTTTTATTTTCTATCAGCAGATTGTTTTTTATTTGTAGCATTTTGATTTTTCGCAGTTTCGCGAGTTATAGGGGTATTATAATTACTCTTTACTAATCTAGAAAACTTATTATCTGGTTGACTATCTTTAGGCATAAAAACATCTCCCTTTTTTGTATTGCTATTAATAGGTTTTACTATTTTCAAAAAAATATTCTAATTAGTTAAATCTACCTAACAAATTTTTTAAAAATGCACGGTGCTCCCACGGTGATCCACAATCCAATTACAACATATCTAAAAAAGTCAGAAAGTATATTAAGTGGAAGAATTACCTTTAACATGCCTTTTAAGGTCACGAGAATTGCTAATCCAAATACCAACTTCATTAATTGCTTTAATATACTACTTCGAACTTCGTACAACACATATCGAGACTCTAATATATATCCAATAAAAAATCCTAATACCGTTCCTGCTATTGTATAATATGTTTTTTCTCTAAAGAATATCATTCCAAAAAGTGTAGGTACAATAATTATCATTAATACCCATGCTTTTTGGGTTTCTTCTGCATAGTCAAAAATATAATTAGAAATAATAACACATATAATTCCAATTACTATTCCGCCAATTACATCTCTTGGATAATGAAGTCCAAGATAAAGCCTTGAAATACTCACCAAAATGATTGCTAAAATTCCAACTATATAAATCCACTTTCTTTTCACTTTAATAATACAAGAAATCCAAAATGTCGTAGCCCCCTGTGTATGACCACTTGGAAAAGATTGTCCTGTAGCTGTTTCTATTCTAAGCGACCTTATTCCAGGCACTCCTATTGGCCTAGCTGCATTAATCATATCCTTTAAAATAATGTTTGTTATTGTACTTGTAAGTAATGCAAAACCTAACTTATACCCAAATTTTTTATTTACACACCAAAATATTATTGCAGCTGCAATAATATAAAAGGATTCCTCCCCAGTCATTGTAACTAGTTGAAAAAATGTGTCCCAAAAGGGAGATATAATATATTGTATATGTTTTATAATTTCTACCTGCATAGTGCCCTCCTTATATACGTCATAAAGTTAATACATTCTTGCTTCATAATCGTTTTATTAAATTCTTTATATTATAAAAAAATAAAAGACCAATCTTATATCATAGATTGGTCCTTTAACTATAGTTATAGACTTAATTTTTTTCATTATATGTTCATTATATTACCTTTTCATAATCTACATCAATAATAACACTATCATCATAATTAATATCATTAGTACCACTTATATCTTTGTCACTACTAAAGTCATTAGATTTTGTCGTAGCGTCTTTTTTTGTACTTGATTTGTAGATAAACTTCTTAACACTTTTTACTAATTTTAAACTATACCATACAATAACTCCAAAAACTACAATTACAAATAAGGCTCTAATAACAAAGATAGCTATATAAGGTATTGTTATTGCTAATACAATAAAAGCACCTATTGTTAAAGCTGATTTGAATAACTTTGAAATTACATTTTTACCCCTTGTATATTCCATAATAATATTAGCCTTCTTTCATTTCATACGATTTAATCAATAAATGATAATATAATTATAACATATAAACAGATTCAAATATTAATTATTCCTTAAGAAAAAATGAATAATCCATTAAATAATTTAATAAATAAAATAAATCTGTTAAATTTATTTTAGATCAACTATAAGAATCCTCCATCTATAGTTATTACTTGTCCTGTAATATATTTTGAGTTTTCACTGGCTAAAAACGTTACAAGCATAGCAACATCTGAAATTTCTCCAAATTTCATCATAGGTATTTCATTTATTAAATTTGCACGTTCGTCTTTGTTTAGCCACTTATTCATTTCTGTATCTATAACTCCTGGTGCAATAGCGTTTACTCTAATATTTGAAGGAGCAAGTTCCTTAGCTAATGATTTTGTAAAAGCATTAACTGCTCCTTTAGATGCAGAGTAAATCACCTCGCAAGAAGCCCCAACCTCTCCCCACATTGAAGATATATTAATTATGCTACCGCTCTTTTGTTTTATCATTTCTTTTACGGCATTATGAGAACAATTAATAGTACCCTTTAAATTTACATCTAAAATATTATTCCATTCATTAGGCTCCTGATCCATAAATAACCCGACCTTCGATATTCCTGCATTATTTATTAAAATATCTATTTTTCCTAATTTTTCAACAGTAGTTTCCACCATCTGCTTTGCAAACTCATAATTACTTACATCACCTTTAATCATTAAAACATAAGCCCCTAGCTCTCTAATTTCCTTATAAGTTTTTTCAGCTTCTTCATCATTACTTTTATAATTTATTACAAGACAACATCCGTTTTTTGCAAGTTCCATAGCAATTCCTTTGCCTATTCCTCTAGATGCTCCTGTAACTATTGCAACTTTTCCTTTTAAGCTCATAATATCGCCCCTAACTTAGACTATTTTATATTTTTCACACTTTGTATAAGAATCTCATAATAATATTTTTAACTCATATATCTTTATTATCATATTATTAAATATATTTTGCAACTATAAATTATATAATTTAGTCATAATAACCTTTTATAATATATGGATTATGTTATAATTATAGGTGAATTATTAAATAAAATACAATTTGTAATGCTTTTCTTAACTAATAAATCACATTATAATTAAAGGGGACAAAAAAATGGATAACTTTTATGAGCAACTTCTAACAACATCTAAAACAACTACTTACAAACTAGTAAGTAAAGCAACCTATGTACTTGGATTAATTGGACTATTTCTTACTAGTGTAAATATGATTTTTGCTATATTATTAATTGCTTTGGCTGTAGCATGTTATTTTTACAAATCAAAATTATATGTAGAATATGAATATCAATTTACAAATGGTGAAATTGATATAGAAAAGATATTAGAAATGAAAAAAAGAAAAAAAGTAACTACTTTTAATATAAAAGAGGTAGACCTTTTAGCTCTTAATGATAGTGATTTTGTAAAAGATTATTCGAACAAGCCTACTTCTATAGTAAAATGTTATCCAACAACCGCAAAAGGACCAATATATGTTGCAATGATTACAGAAGGAAACGATAAAATGCAATTGATGTTTATGCCTGATGAAAAATTTATTAATCATTGTTTTAAATATAATCCAAGGGCAGTAAAAAAGTAACATAATAAATTTATAAATATTTTATGTTGATACTGAAATTCGAATAAAAGGGATGAAGACTATGGTTGATTTAAAAGGGATGAACAAACATAAAAGAGCTGAATATATCTGGGATTATTACAAATTGCATATTATTGGTACTTTAGCTGCCATATGTATAATAATTTCTATTATACATAGCCAAATAACAAAACCGGATTATGTATTTAATCTAACTATGATTTCAAACATTTCAGATACGAATAAGATAACTAATTTAGAATCCTTACTTACAAAAGTTGTTGTCAAAGATGGAAGTACTAGAAAAAAAGCTAGAGTAAGCACTATGCCAATTGATACTTCAAAAAATGCAAACCTTCAAACAACAAGCCAGTATATGCAAAAACTTACTGCTGAGGTATCTGTTGGAGAACTCGATGTTATCATTTTAGATAAAATCATGTTTGAATCCTTCGTAAAACAAGATATGTTTTTGAGATTAGATAATATAAGTGAACTCAATTTGGATTCTCTAAAAGGTGAAAAAATTCACGCTACCGGAAGTGATAAAAAGAACGGTGTTTATGCTATAGATGCCAAAGATATTGTGTTATTTAAAAAATTGGGATTTGATACAAAAAATAAGGTGATTGGAATTGTCGGATCAACTAAACAAAAATACAATTCAATTTTAATCCTTAAATATTTGCTAAATAAATAAATTAAAAAGGCTGCTAAACAAGGAAACGATATTTCACTTGTTTAGCAGCCTTTTTCTTATACTACCTTTTCACCATCTTATTTTAAACTTTCCAAACTAGTTATCATTTTATTTACTTTATCTTTTGTTATTACAAAATCAGATTTTCCATTCCTAAATACTGCATAAAACTGATCATTATAAGGTACGAAATCAATGATTTCCTGCTTTTTAGTTCCATTATTAAGACTATATGTAATGCTAATCACTGGTTTATCTTCTAGTTTTTTATCATTTTCAGCATCTACGGTAAGCCCTATTATTTCTTGATATTCAGTCTTAAATTTATTAATTTCTATCTTCTTACCATTTACCTTAGAATTTGTAGTTACAACATCTGGATCTCCAGATGTTTCAGCTTTAGCCGTAGTTCTAGAAACTAAGACTGTATCCGTTTTTCCTTTTCCCTCTACAACTATCTTATTTACATAATCTAAATTTACAATGTACACAAATTTACTTATCACATCAAAAGGTTTAAACTTAAAGAGATCAATTACGGTCTTATCCATTGTATATATGGTGTCACCTTTACCTTCTTTAAAATATACACTACTACCATCCTTGTTTTTACCTATAAAAAGTTGCAATACACTTTTACTATCCTTTAATGTAAGTTCAAGAGATGGTTTATCTAATCCATACTTGCTTAAATCTTTCGGATTATCATCAGCTATATCACCAGCTTTAAGACTTGCGATAGCGGCTATTACGGGAGAAATTTTCTCAACCTCTAAATTTACTGGTGAATTATACGCATCCGTAAGCATCCAAGTATTTATATTGTATTTAGCTTCATCTTTGCTTTGATTTGCATTCTTTATTATCACAACTGGTAAGCTTCCAGCTTTAACAATTTTCATGTATGAAAGCGAAGTCGCATCTATAGCGGTAATAGTATTATCTCTGTATGCTGACTGCTTTAAAGTAAGACCATCTACAATACTGGCCGCTATAAAATATACTTTTTGGGTTCCTTTCTCATTTACATAATAGCTAGTTCCGTCTGAAGTTTTATCTCCAACGCATAGTGTTTTATTCAAATCTTTCCCAACTATCACTATATTTATAGTTGGTTTATCAAGTCCATACTTACCCATATCGTTAGCATTTTTTTCCACAAGTGTTCCTGATAAATTTATTACTGAATCTGTAATACTATCAATAGTAGTTTGTTTGATCTTGTGATTATAATTTTCAATAACCCATTCTTTAGATTTTTTAACAAATGTATTCCCCGCACCGCTATCTTTAATAATTACCTGGGAAACTTTAGTGTTATCAATCTTCCAAACTTCAACGCTGCTTGTACTTACATTTGTAGAACTTGTATCTTTCTTATCTATTTTGGGATTACTTGAAACATAAAAATATGCTCCGCCTAATAAGAGTATAATAAGAGCGAGTATTATAATACTCTTAGATTTCTTCATAAATGTCTCCTCCTAATCCATACTACAACCCCCATGATAAGAACTATAGCAGGAATTACTATTATAACCAAAGCAGAAAATCCAAGTGTTTGTGCCTTAGTCATTTCTAAGGTTTGAGTTGTTAAATCCTTTGGCGTAATAGAAATATTTTCTTGACGGTCCTGTACCCAATTCATACTATTCATGAAAAGGTCTAGATTACCACCAGCTGCAACATTAATAAAACCTGAAGATGAAAAAACAACAATTTTAGCCACACTTGATTCTTGGGTATCAGTTATTGCAACTGCTACATCGAAAGGACCGTCTGTGTCCCCAGATGCCTTTTGTGTTGTTGTGCTATTTATATCTTTCTTTCCAAAAGACTCGCCTGAAGTCGTAAGTAGCGGCTCAACTTTTAAAGAAGCCTTCTTAACTTTTAGTTGGTCAATTGGTTGTGCCACTGGAAAAAGAATAGGTAGATTTGCAGAAACCATAGGGTCGATAATTGCATGACTATTCATTTTAGGAATAAGGTATGCAGGTTCCCTATAATATTTTTTTGAATCTCCTTCTACTATTAGAGAATGTTCAATTTGAATTCCAAAAGTACTCATGAGATTATCAAAATTCGGGAACTTGCCATTCTGAACATCCATTAAAAATATTCCATGACCACCCTTTGAAAAGAAATCTTTTAACTTAATTAATTCGTCCTTACTTATATCAACTGATGGAGAACTAACAAGAAGCATATCTCCAGCCTCTGGTTTCCAAACATTTGTTAATAAATTCAATTGTTTTACTATAAAGTTTTGATTGCTTAAATTACTGGAAGCTTCAGTAGATAATGCTTTTTCCTTATGCCCTTGTAAATTGTAAACAACTGAATTTTTATCGCCTGCAACGTACATTATAGCTCCCGTGATTTTTTGTTCCACTGCAAGAGATTTCACAGATGTCTCACCAGTAGTTTGATCCTCGGTGGTATTATATAACTCACTTTCCTTAATAGCTTTAAATTTACCAGAACTCTCAACAACTATACTCCCATTTGCAATCTCATTTTCAGTGCTACTATATTTTTTTGCAACTTGAGGGTTAGTAGTTGGATCTACATATTTTACAGTTATTTTCTTAGATTTACTAGGATATTTGTTTATTATTTCTGTCATTCCTTGATCATAACTACTCTGCTTTGAAAAGATAATAATATTAATATCACGGCTTAGCTTGTCCATGACTTTATAAGATTGATTTGATAATGAATATAATTTATTCTTTGTCATATCATATTTAAAATCCATTTTATCAATTACTAAGTTAGCAATCAGCAATATTACAAGTACCATAGATGTAATTAGTGTTGCATAACCACCATATCTAAACTTATTATTTTTAAATGTGTTTTTTATTTGTAACTTTTTCATATTCATCCACCCCTTAACTCCATCTTCTCTTGTCAACCATTCTTATAGTTAAAAATACAAATGCCACAATAAATGATAAGTAATACACCACAGAATTCAGACTTAATATGCCTTGCGAGAATAAATCATAACGTTTTATTAAAGAAAACCATTCGAAAACCTTTTGAATCATACCATCAAAAAGTTCCTTTTTTGCTAAATATATTCCTATAGTTATAATTATGCCTGCTAATGTTGTAGCTGACGCTGCATATATATTTTTAGTTGAAAAATAAACACCAAAAGCAAATATCCCCACCATAACCAGAACGAAAATTATGCTAGAAATTCTAGTGCTAGGAAGTGCCTGCTCTATACTGTCTATTAAAAATATAAAAAGTAATACTCCAAAAGATATTACTGCTGATGTAACTTGATTTTCTGTTAAACTTGATACAAATAAACCTATAGATATTAAAGTTGCTCCAAGCAAGAACATACCAATATATCCTGTAAATATTTCAGATGGTGAGACAGTTCCAAACATACTTAAAATTATTGGGTACAAAACCGTTATTAAAAGAGAAATAGTAAAAATAGCTACGGCTGCAAAATATTTACCCAATATAATATCTCTTATTTTTAATGGTGAAGTAAACAATAATTGATCTGTTTTAGTTTTAGTTTCTTCAGATATAATCTTCATAGTTAATATTGGAATAATAAACAAAAATATTGTAATTAGACTTTGAAGCGTACTATTATATGTTGGACTTGCTGCTAATAAATTATACATTGTAAAAAAGATTCCTGTTATTAATAGAAATGTTCCTATAAAAATATAACCAATAGCTGAAGTAAAATATGATCTAAGTTCTTTTAAAAATACAGCTAACATTACATACCTCCTACTTTCTTGTTTGTTGTAACATCCAAGAAGATTTCTTCAAGATTAATTTCCTGGCTCTTCATCATTAAGATAATAAACCCAGCTTGGCTAAGCGTAACAAATAATGTTTCTCTTATATCCAAATTATTTTTTGCCTCAACTAAAAGATCTACCGTACCAATCTCATTAACACCTTGCTCCTCAACTAATTTAACATCTTCCATTGCTTTTATATGTTTATATACATCCTCTTTTACCCCTTTAACCCTCAAAAGGACTTTGTTACTGTTATTTACTCCTTTTGATAATTCTTCTGGAGTTCCAGAAGCAACAATCTTGCCCTTATTTATTATAATAACCCTATGACAGATTGCACTAACTTCTGATAATATGTGTGAACTTAATATAATGGTGCATGTCTTTCCTATTTTTTGAATTAGATTTCTTATTTCTATAATCTGCTTTGGGTCTAGCCCTACCGTAGGTTCATCTAGAACAAGTACCTCGGGGTCTCCAACTAATGCTTGAGCTAGCCCTATTCTTTGTTTATAACCCTTAGAAAGATTTTTTATAAGCCTTCCTCTAACATCTAATATTTTGACAAGCGACATTATTTTTATCATACTTTGCTCAATAGAATCAGATTTAACCTTTTTTATTCTAAATACAAACTTAAGGTATTCCTCAACAGTCATATCCAAATATAATGGAGGTATTTCAGGAAGATATCCTATTTTTTTCTTTACAGCTTCAGGATGTTCAAGTATGTCAATACCATCAATTCTTACATTACCGTTTGTTGCGGATATATACCCTGTGAGAATATTCATGGCAGTTGATTTACCAGCACCATTTGGCCCTAGAAATCCCAGTATCTCTCCTTTTTCCACTGTAAGATTAAGAGCATCTAAAGCTACTTGATTTCCATAACATTTTGTTACATTTTCCATTTCTATCATTTTTTTCACCCCTATAATCATTTTTTCACATGTTTTTTTATAAATTATTCTATTATTCTCATAATATAACTTATTTATGTCAAAATGAATTTTATTTTATGAGCATTTTGTAAACAATTTCAATTATAACATTAATTATATTAAATTCCAAAATTAATCATTATATTAGAATTTTATATAAACAAGAGGAAGACTTACCTCAATTTATTTTGGTAATCCTCCCCTGTTTTATGCTCTTCATTCTAATGATCTACCTAATTTTTTCTGACATCAGTAGGACTCACTCCAAACAACCTTTTAAAAGCCCTCCTAAATGACTGTGCACTATTGTACCCAACCATCTCAGAAATTCCTGTAATTGTTAATTCGCGATTTTCCAAAAGAATATTTGCATTGTTAAGTCTAGTTTTTTCTAGATAATCTGTAAAATTGATATCTGTTTGTTCTTTGAAAAGATGTGAAAAATAACCCTCGCTTAAATTAAATTCTGAAGATACTTTATAAAGACATAAATTTTTATCCATATAATTTGATTCAATATACCTTTTAATTTTATTCATTAGATTTAAATTAGAATTACCTTTCTGTACTAGTATTAAATCGCATAAACTGTAATAAGCATTCGCCACCAACTTAAAATTGACATCATAAGAATTTTTTGAATTTACTTCTCTTAAAATATTATTAATATCCTTTATCTCTTCATTATTTTTACTATCTTCATTATCTTTAAAATCAGGCAACATTTTTCTAATAGTACTTTTTAATTCCTTTATAACATCATAACTTTTACAAGAATTTAAATTTCTAGTCTCAAAGTTTTCATGATAAATGAAATCTAAAAGTTTATTAACCTGACCTTTATCTCCTATTTTTGTATGATTTGATAACTTTTGCTCAACATCTAGTGGATAATAGTAATTTTCAGTTTCTATCTCAAGATTGTGAGACCAAACTATTGAATATTTATCATCTGAATTATCTAAAGCATGTACAGCTTGTTCAAATGAATGCCAAAGCTCCAAAGGATTTGAATAAGGTTCTCCTCCAGAAGCATCAACTTTTAAATTAATATTATCTAAAAGTTCCTTTTTAACATTTACTACATTATCTTCTATTTTCTTATAAAAAGCCTCTGTATCTTTTATATCAGAATTCAATATAATAGCAATTGTTTGTTGGTCTATATCATGAAAGAATACATTTCCTGTAAAATGTTTTGTTAATACTCCTCTAATAATTGCTTTAGAAATATTTAATTCCTTTATAATTTCATTGTTTAAATTTATTACAGTTGACTCATTATTAAATACCTTAAGTAATATTACAACACTTTTACCCTTTGAAATATCAATTCCTACATACGCAGAAATTGCTAAGAATTCTGCCTCATTATATATTTGCCCACGTATAAGCCTCTCAAGAAAAGCTGAATGAATTAAAGACTTCTGATTATCTATATCCTTTTGAAGTTCATTGTTTGTTAAAATCAAATTAGAAACACTCCCATTTATTGAAGAGAATGTATTCTTATTAACAACCGAATCATCTCCATTAAATTGTTTTAACTGCTTAACAATATCAAAAACCGGTTTACTGTTACGATAAGCAAGAATACTTGCAACCAAAATTCCTATTAAAAGAGTTATTAAAAACAATTTAACTGTAATAAACGTAAAATCATTTAAATTCGCAAATACCAAATCAGATGGCAATACAATAACATATTTCCAACCTCTTTCTTTAGATGTTATATATGTAACCATCATTTTCTTGCCATCAATATTTTTGGAGAAAAATCCTTCCTTTTTTGTTAACTCTTTTGAGTTAATTTGATTACGCAAGTTCATATTTTCAGGTAAACTAGTTATTAGTTCTCCCTTCTTATTTTCAACGTAAACAAATCCTCCTTTTGATATATCAATATATGAAATTAGTTCTTTTATTTTTTCATTTTCAAAAGATATTGTTATTGCACCCATTGGTTTTTCATTATATCCAAAAGGAACTGATTGAATGAAATTTGTATTATTAGAACCTAAACCCTTTACGTCATATGATTTTAGTGAAACATACTCTGGAGCGAAATGATTACTCATTAACATATTAACCCATGTTTTATACTCTGAATCTTTGAATTTTAAAACCATATTATAATAAATATCTGCCTTATACAAAGTATCCTGGGTTATAATATAATTACTATTCTTTAAATAAATATAATAACCAGATAAGTAATCCATATTGCTAGTATACTTGTTGAGTTCTTCAATTACTTCTTTAATTTTCAAGTAATCACTATCTAAAAGTGGTTCCTTAAGGTCAAATAGGCTAACCAATTTATCATTAGTCGCTAGTTGAACAGATAAATGATCTATTTGCTGTAGTTGTTTTTCAACTATGTTTTTTGATTGGTTAAGCATAGATATATTTGATTCTTTGATATCTTCCTTAACAATATTTGCGGCTATTCTATAAACACCAAAACCCATGACCAATGGAACTGCTAATATAAAAATATATGGCACAATGAATTTTAGAAACAGTTTATTATCAAAGTTTTTATATATTTTAAACAAAAATACCCCCCCCCACAATATATATTACCCCTTTACAAACCTCGAAAGTGGCTCAATATTATTTTCTACTATTCCTTCAACAACTAGCTCCGCCATCTTTTTCGCTCCCTTTTCACAAAAATGAGTATTATCCTTTTTTCCTTCTGGATAATTTAATGACTCTGAAGCATCAACCCATAAGAATATTTCCTTAGCTTTTTCTTCACCGATAATTTCAAAATAGTTTTTACTCTTTTCTTGCATATCTATAAGTGGAAGATTAAATTGTCTTGCAACTTCTCTCATTGCTATGGAATAATCACCATGAGTATCTGGCATAGTTCCATTCTTATTAAATACTCTTCTTTGTATTGAAGTTAAAAGTACCGGATTTGCTCCTAAATTTTTTGCTACTTCTATATATTTTGAAATATAAGATTTATATGTAGTAAAGGGATCTGTATGTCTTTTGTTATCATCTTTTTCATCGTTATGACCAAATTGAATAAACATGAAATCCCCATTGCAAATATTATCAGATATTTCTTTCAAACGCCCTTCCTCTATAAAACTTTTTGAACTTCTACCATTAACTGCATGATTTTTAAATTCTACGTCCTCATTAAAAAACATAGATATCATTTCACCCCAACCCGTTTCTGGACGCTTTTCAGTAATTTTTGCTGCTGCTGTTGAATCTCCTACAATAAATACCTTTATCTTTTTACTCATTTTACACATCTACCCCTTTTCAAATATAATACATCTAAGTTATATTATAGCCTTATAATTCATAATTACTATATTATAAGGCTATATTGTCAAATCTTGTTTTAATTAAATATACTCTTTTCAACCAATAACTATAATAAAAAGTTATTGATACTCCTAGGGTTAATTTCATAATTCATTAATATTGTATCATATGTAAACGAATGTATCATTAATAATTTTAGTATAAAATCCATTAATTTCTATTGAATTGTATGGTATATTGCGAACTGCTCCTTTACAAAAAATTCACTAAATAATATAATTCAATTAAAGTTGGAAACGTTAACAACTGAATTTCTTTTTATAGATTTAAAGGGGGGAACATTATTAATGAAAAAATCAATTTTTAGAAACTTAAGTTTAGCTTTATCACTCACTATGATAGGTGGTGGTTTAGTAGGATGTGGCTCTAAATCAGACACAGCAGCTACTACTGCAACGAAAGCAACAGAAACAACAGTAGTAAAACCAACAACAATTAAAATGACTACCGATACTTTCCTAAAACCCGAAGATGGAATGGCTGATTTTGTTGCAGGATTCAAAAAGCAAACAGGAATTGATCTTAAAATTACACAACCTGTTCATAATCAATATTATGATAAACTCAGCCTTCAATTCGCATCAGGTGATGTACCTGATGTAGTAGAAATAGCCAGCACTTACTTATCTACTTTTGGAAGCAATGGAGCACTTTGGGATATGACAGATGCAATTTCAAAATCTAAAACTCTACAGACTATTGATCCAAAATATGCGAATTCCATTAAAGTAAACGATAAATCGTTTGCCTACCCAATTCAAACTGGTGGTGGTTGCATTACTTATTTAAGAAAAGATTGGCTAGATAAACTTAACTTAAAAGTTCCAACTACTTATGATGAATTCATTGCCGTTTTAAAAGCATTTAAAGATATGCCAGATGCCAACGGTAAGAAAACTATTATTCCATACAGTGCTGCTGGAGTAATAAATACAGAAGTTCCTTATTCTATATATTTGAGAGAATTCTATCAAGATGCAATACCTAACTTTACTAAAGTTAACGGTAAATGGGTAGATGGTATGTCACAACCTAATATGAAAGCTGCTCTTCAAAGGATGACTACAGCCTATGCTGATGGATTAATTGACAAAGAAATAGTTACAAATAAAACTTCAAGTGTTCGTGATAAATTTTATGCTGGCAAAATTGGAGCATTCACTTATTGGGCAGGAGATTGGAACAGAGTTATGGAACAAAACCTACAAAAAGCTGTAAAAACCGGAACAATGATTGCAATACCTGCAATTAAAGAAACTAAGTATATAGAAAGAGCTCCTGTAGGCCTTGGAATAACTAGTAAAGCAAAAAATCCTACTGGAATATTCAAATATCTTATTGAGTTTATGCATGATGGTGGCGAAGGTGAGACGTTGTTTACAAATGGAATTAAGGATTTAAACTACAAAGTAACAAATGGAGTTTCTAAAAAATTACCTAGCAAACTTGACCCTAAAATAGATTTCCCAAAAATATATGAAGCACCAGAATTCTCTTTAACAAAATTTAAAAACCCAATTGTTCTTGACAAAAGAGTAGCTAGTTCACTTGCAACATTTACTAAAGACTCGGCTCTAGAACCATTATTACCTGCATCAGATGTTCTTACTAAAGCAGTTCCAGACCTATTAACACTTAAAAATGAAATCATTTCTAAGGTAATGGTTGGGACATTGACAGTTGATGCTGGATTAGCTAAATATAATAAAGATTCAAAAGCATTAGTTGATAGCGTTTTAGCTGATCTTAACAAATAATAAATTATTATATAATTGGAAGTAAAAGTTAAATACTTCCAATTATATTTTATAAGGTATACAAGCTCTAAATTCCAATAAAACATAAAGGAGGACAAATTAATTGCAACTTAAAATAAGGAAACCCAAAAAAACATCAGATACTAGTCTTATGAAAAAATCAAATACCAGTGTGCTAAAAAAAATGTTAAGATACAAGTATTTTTATCTAATGGCTCTTCCAGTAGTAGTAATAACATTTATATTCTACTATATGCCTATGTATGGTATAAAATTTGCATTCACAAAATATGGTCCTTTTGCCCCTGCAAAATTTATAGGTTTAGACAATTTTAAAACTTTATTTAAAACGCCTCAATTTTTAAGTGCCTTTAGAAACACTATCAGCCTTAGTTTGCTTAACCTTTTTATCGGCATGATAGTAACAATTGTTTTTGCTTTATTATTAAATGAGGTAAAAAACAAATTTGCTAAAAGTTTTGTTCAAACATTGTTATATCTTCCACATTTCCTTTCCTGGGTAGTTGTAGCTTCCATATTCACTATAATTTTATCACCTCAAGATGGATTTATAAATCAACTACTTGTACAAACAGGTCATAAACCTTTTTATTTTTTAGTGTCAGAAAAATGGTGGACCCCTATATTCGTCTTTATCGCAAGGTGGAAGGATACTGGTTGGGGAACTATAATTTATTTAGCCGCACTATCTGGTATAAGCCCAGAATTATATGAAGCAGCATCTATAGATGGCGCTAGCAGACTTAAACAATGTTTCCATGTTACCATTCCAGGAATTATGAATACAATACTTGTAATATTTATACTAGATCTTGCAAAAGTATTAAACTTATTTGATTCAGTATTTAATCTTATGAATCCTTTGGTTTATAGTGTTTCAGATACTATTCAAACCTATACATTTAGGGTCATGTCTCAACAAGCAGACTATGGTTACACTACAGCCGTAGGATTATTTAAGTCTGTAATAGCTTTAGTGTTAGTTCTTGCAGCTAACAAACTCAGTAAAAAAATTAAAGGTTCAAGTATTTTATAACGAAAGGAGATAGTTATTAATGAATGATAAATTTAGCTTCAAAAAAGGATACCGTGGAAGAGCTTTTTTCAAAATATTCAACGCATTCTTTCTACTTGCGACTGTAGTTGTAATACTTGTTCCTATTTTGAAAGTAGTATCAGATTCTTTAGATACCACCGGTTCATATGGTTTGAGACTTATTCCATTACATCCAACACTTGCAGCTTATAAAGCTGTTGTTACACAAACAACCTTGTATACTCCTTTTCTTATTTCTGTTTATATAACTATATTGGGTACACTTATTGGTTTATTCCTAACAACACTAGGAGCATATATACTAATTCAGGATGATATGCCTGGAAGAAAACTATTTGCATCACTACTATTTTTTACAATGTTATTTAATGGTGGACTAGTACCTACATATTTAAATATGAAGAACCTTGGATTAATGAATAGTTTATGGTCAATTATTCTTCCATTAAGTTTAAATGTTTATAATTTGATACTTATGAAGAGTTTCTTTGAGGGAATTCCTAAGGCTTTAATGGAATCAGCTGAAATAGATGGTTGTAGTCCTATGGGTATATTCGTAAAAATAGTGTTGCCTTTATCAAAGCCAGCACTCGCTGCAATAGGATTATTTTTCGCTGTTTCCTTTTGGAATGAATATTTTAACTTTATGTTGTACATTTCAGATCCGAATAAACTTAACTTTCAGATTAAAATAAGGGAAATGATAATAGAGAGTACAACCACTCAATCAACTGCATCAAATGGTATATATAGTAAAACTCTTCAAAATGCAGCTATAATTGTTACAATATTACCATTTGCTGTTATATATCCTTTCTGTCAAAAATACTTTGTACAAGGTATAACCCTTGGCGCAGTTAAAGGATAATTCCCGCCCTAAAGTAAAGGAGGTTTTTATGAATACTTCACCATATTCAACAATATTCAATGTTACAGAATTTGGAGCAATTCCAGACGGTATTACCTCTTGCAGCCATGCTTTCGCTCTAGCTATAGCATCATGTAGCAAGGCTGGCGGGGGTACGGTGTACGTACCTGCTGGCACTTTTCTTACAGGTTCTATCATGCTTAAAAGCAATATTAATTTAAATTTAGATTCAGGCGCTATTTTAATATTCACAAATGATGTAACGGAGTATCCTATTGTAGATTCAAGGTGGGAAGGAGCCGCTCAATCTGTACACTCCTCTTGCGTATACGCGCAAAACGAAGAAAACATTGCTATTACTGGCCGTGGAAAACTAGATGGACAAGGTGCCTTTTGGTGGAAAATATTTAAAAATAAAATAAACTTATATCCAAGGCCTAAATTGATAAGTTTTCATAATTGTAATAACGTGCTTATCGAAGGAGTTACTTTAATAAACTCACCAAGCTGGACAATAAATCCTATTTGCTGTGATAATGTAACCATAGATAAGATTACAATTAAAAATCCGAATGACTCACCTAACACTGATGGAATAAACCCTGAATCTTGCAAAAATGTGCACATCTCAAATTGCCACATTGATGTTGGTGATGATTGCATAACTATAAAATCTGGAACAGAAGCTACTCCCCTTAGAGTTCCATGTGAAAATATTACTATCACAAATTGTACCATGGTACATGGTCACGGTGGGGTAGTAATTGGCAGTGAGATGAGTGGTGATGTGAGAAACGTAACCATAAGCAATTGTGTATTTGAAGGAACTGACAGAGGTATTAGAATGAAATCTCGTCGTGGTCGTGGTGGTGTTATTGAAGATATACGAATTAATAACATAGTAATGAAGGATGTGTTATGCCCTTTTATAGCAAACCTCTACTACTACTGTGGACCTAATGGAAAAGATAAATATGTTTGGGATAAAGCTCCTTACCCAATAACAGTAGAAACTCCAGCCTTTAGAAGAATTCACTTTTCTAATATAACTGCTAGAGAAGTAAGGGCTGCCGCTGGATTTTTCTATGGCCTTCCTGAAATGTATGTCGAAGATGTATCCTTTAATAATATTTCAATATCTATGGCAGAAGACGCAGAGCCTGGCATGCCAGATATGATGGCAAATCTTGATCCAATGAAGCAAAGAGGTTTCTTCTGCTCAAACGTTAAAGACATTTTCTTTAACAATGTTACTATAAGTAATAATGAAGGACCAGCTTTTTACGTAGAAAATAGTATTAATGTTGAATTTTCAAGATGTAAAACAAAAGATGCAAAAGGCAATGATCCTATGATAAAACTTAATAACGTTATATAATTACATTAATTTAATAGTAAAAAAAGCTAAAAATAAAATCGAGGGGTGTTACAAATGGAAAATTGGGCCGCTAGGATGACTGATTCCGTTATGATTCGAACTCCAGAGTTTAATGGTAAATGGGAGTATGATAATGGTGTTATTTTTAAAGGTATCGAGTTATTATGGAAAATAACTAAGGACAAAAAATACTTTGATTTTATTAAAAAAAATATGGACTTTTTTATTGATGAAACTGGTGATATTAGAAAATATAGTGTTACTGAATATAATATAGATCACGTAAACAATGGAAAACTTTTATTTCTTCTTTATAAGGAAACAGGACTTGAGAAATATAAAAAAGCTGCTTTTCTATTAAGAGAGCAATTAAGAAATCACCCAAGAACTAGTGAAGGAGCATTCTGGCATAAGCAAATCTATCCTTATCAAATCTGGTTAGATGGCCTTTACATGGGTTCACCCTTTTATGCTGAGTTTATAAAAGAATTTGGTGAAACTTCTGAATTTGATGATGTTACAAAACAATTTTTAATATGTGAACGTCACGCAAAAGATCCTGCAACTGGATTGTTATATCATGCATGGGATGAAAAGAAAGTTCAGCCCTGGTGTAACAAAGAAACAGGCCTTTCTAAAAACTTTTGGGGTCGTTCAATGGGTTGGTATGTCATGTCTATAGTTGATGTATTAGACTACCTACCAGAAACCCATAAGGATAGAGCTAGAATAATCGAAATTTTAAATGAAGTACTAGAAGCTCTTCTTAAAGTTCGCGATGAAAAAACAGGACTTTGGTACCAAGTATTAGATAAAGGAACCCTAAAAGGTAACTATATAGAGGCCTCTGCATCATGCATGATATTATATGCTATTGCAAAAGGATCAAACAAAGGTTATATACCAAAAAAATGGGTTGATATTGCAAAAACAACATATAAAAACATTGTTGATGAATTTATTATGGTTACAAAAGATGGCCTAGTGAATTTAAACAAAACCTGCGCTGTAGCTGGACTTGGTGGCGCAACTAAAAGAGACGGTACATATGAGTACTATATAAGTGAACCAATTGTTACAAATGATGCAAAGGGGATTGGGGCCTTTATCCTTGCTGCGGCAGAGATGGAAATTCTAAATTAGAGAAGCATTATAAAATTATTAATAAATAAAACAGTAAAGCTAGCAATTTATTTTGCTAGCTTTTATAAAATTCATAATTAAAATCATGGCCAAGTATATTATCTATATTATAATCTTTAACTTCCTCGTCACTTAATACTTTTGCCCATGTAGCCCTATTATCCAGTTTTCCCCCAGGACCTGAACTGTTATATTCCTCGTAACTAGCCGCTTGCTCAGTGACCTTGCGATCCCAATTATGCCACCCTTCTCCTATAATATGTTCTCCCATAAAACAATTTATAAAAGCAGTTTTAGCATAATCCCTCCAAGGCCTTCCTAAATAAACGGAATTAGGTGCAGCATCACTTAGTAACTTGCAATTTATAAATATATATCCAAACCTTTCTCCTTCAATTGTAGATGCTGCAGTTATATATCCATTTACCTCGCGTTCCCTATTATTTGAGAATATTTCGCTTCGATTAAACACAGCTGTAGCAGATCCAAAAATAAAATCTATGTCACCTCTAATATAACAATCTTCATAATACTGGCGTACAGGCCTTCTTGGTGCTCGATCTTTAGGCCCGCCAAACCAATCACCTTCCTTTGGTTTTGGTGGTAAAGGTCCTGTAAATATAGTGTCCTGACATCCAATAAAACTACAGTTCTTAAACTTAGCTTTGTCACCATCCACATAAATAGCGACTGCCTGACCATATATATCTCCGCTACCAGATGAATTTTCAAAAGTTATATTTTGTGCGCAAAAATTATCTCCCCCTACGAAAGTAGAAAATGAATTAAAAGTACCCATCTTTTCTCCGCTTAGAGACTCCTTATATGCATAATCATCATAGGTTAATATTGTATTAGATTTACTTTCACCTAAAAGAACTACATTATCTACATTAATGTATATCTTTTCTTTATATATTCCATTTTTAATATTTATAATAATTTTTTCTTTATTTGTCTTAGGTATAGAATTTATTGCATCTTGAACCGTCTTAAAATCTCCACTTTCATCCTTTGATACTATCATATGTCAAACCCCTCTCGCCACTTATTAACAAAATCATATGTTTTCTCTCCGTTCCACATATGAGGACCATCAAATATATGATGATATATATTATTTTTTTTATTAAATATATTATATGCCTTTCTAGTTATATCCACCTGCTGTATAGCATTAACAATTCCCCTTGCGCCATTAAGTTTATCCTTAGTACCACTTTCAATTAAAAGTGGATTCGGTGCAATTAAAGCTGCTAAATCACCAAGTTCTATATACTCCCAAAGCCTTGGTACAAAATTACATCCACATAAATGTGTATTTAATATAGAATCTTTAAATCCATAAAAATAACCACTAACAACGCTACAAGTTATTCTCTCGTCTATTGCTGATAACCATAATGCTTGCAGTCCTCCTCCTGAAAATCCACAACATGCTATTTTTGAGCTATCGCAATAACTAAGAGTTTCGATGTAATCTATAAGCCTCATAAGGTCCCAGGTCATCATACCGACCAAAGTTTGCCCTATGCTAATAGCAACATTATTTATATCATTACAAGAAGTACTCATAATTGCTTTTATATCTGTGCCTTGATGCTTATCTTCTCTTCTTTCACCTGATCCTCTTGCATCACTACAAAACACCACATACCCTTGCCTCACAAATTTCAAACCATAATCATAGTTATATTTATCTATGCTTTCTTTGATGCCCGGAGTATCAATTTTTCCTACAATTGAATCCTTACCGCCTCCTCCATGTCCATGAGGTGCAATAACACAAGCTCTCTTTTCATTTAGCTTAATTCCATCAGGAATCAGTATATAAATAGGCATCCAAACTCCTGGCTCTGTTTGAATAATAGCTTTATCTCGCCTGTAACCTTCAAAATTTTTTGACTCTACTATTTCTGGTTTAAGTTCACATGACATCATACTATTCATTCCCAATATTTCTTTAAGTTTTGTTTTTAACTCAGTTTTCCATAATCCATATTCCAAAATATTTTCTGCTATAAATCCTAATTTTTTAGATTTTTGAGAATAAAATTCTTTTAAATGATTGCTGATTGTAAAATATTTTTCTTCTTTTAGCATAAATTACCCTACTTTCTTTTGATATTTATCCCTGTAATTTTTTTAAATTATAAAATTCTCCCTTTAAATTTATTAATTCGGCGTAAGTCCCACATTCCACACATCTTCCATTATTCATAACAACTATACGGTCCGCATCTCTTATGGTAGAAAGTCTATGTGCTACTATAAACGTTGTACGATCTTTTACTAGATTTTTCATAGCTTTTTGCACATGAAGTTCCGAAATATTGTCTAGTGCTGAGGTAGCTTCATCCAAAACAATTATTTGTGGATTTCGAATTAAAGCCCTTGCTATAGCAATACGTTGTCTTTGACCCCCGGATAACATCCCTCCGTGTTCCCCTATAGAAGTATTTAATCCTTTAGGTAACTTAGCAATTACCTCTGTTAAATTTGCAGATTCTATTACCTTTATAATCTCCTCCTCACATATATTGGTAAGTCCATAAGTAATGTTGCTTCTAATAGTACCTGAGAACAAGATTGTATTCTGAGGCACTACAGCTATATTGCTTCTGTAACTACGTAAATCTATTTCGGCCATATCCATGCCATCAATTAATAACTTTCCTTTTGAAGCTTTATTAAACCCTATAATCAAATTTAATATTGTGGTTTTACCTGCCCCTGATTCACCTACAAAAGCTATACATTCTCCAGCCTTCACCTTAAGATTAAAGTCCTTTAATACTGGCTTTTCTGAGGTTTCATAATTAAATTCTACACCTTTAAAATCAAAATCACCTTTAACATTTGTGAGCTTCTTTTTTCCTTTATTATCTTCAATATCCTCGGATAATAAAATTTCTCCAACTGACTCTATTGATTCAAATCCTTTCACTATATCTGGGTATACATTAATTAAACTAGAAACCTGATTTAATATAGATGAAAAATAACTTTGATATAACACAACATCTCCAACCGTGATTTTACCTTTGTACGCTAGGTAACCTGTAAATGCAAGACATCCAACTTGAAAAACTTGAAATATTGCCCAACCTGATGCTCCTAAAAATGCAGTTATAATATCCAAATTATATCCGCTATGTCTTACTTTTTCTAATTGTTTATCCATTCTAGTGATTTCTACATCCTCAAGTCCATGTGCCCTTGTAATAGGAACAAGTTCCACCATTTCTGCCACATTTGCAGACATTTCTTCAATTTCTTTACGGAAATCCCTATTGGTTTTTCTTATATTCTTTCTAAAGTGTTTTATAATAAAGAAAGAAACTGGCATAGACAACATAAAAAATATTGCCACGGTAAAACTCTTTGTTAATGTAATCGTAAGAGCTACAACAATATTAAGAATTGTTGGTACAAACCCATTAAAAATCTGCCTTGACAGTACCGTAATTGCCTCTACATCTCTTAATACCTTAGATTGAATCTTTCCTGATTTTAATTGTTTATGATAAGAAATTGATAATATTTGCAATTTTCTTACTAACTTACTCCTAAGTTCCGCTTCTACACATCTTAATGCTTGGCTGAAATATTTTGTATATAATATATTACTTGGAACATTTTGAATAATTAATAAAGATGCTATTATTAAATTAATCCATAAACCTTTTAAGTTATGCCTTGCTGGACTACTTACAATATCAATAACATTTGCTGTTATAATTGGCATTACCCAAGTTGGTAAATGCTTAATAATAAAAAATAAAAAAGATAAAAGTAATTTTGAAATATTATCTTTATATAAATATGCTAATGTTTTGACGGGTTTATTTTTATATATATTTTGTTCTTTGAGCAGTGTCTCAAATTCTAAATCATGTCCATTAATATCATCCATTTATGCACCTTCCTACCACTTCTTTTGCTGTGTCGTAACCGTTGTCATTTAGCCTAAATTATACCACTATTAAACATTTACGACAATATATCCAGCATTTTTTTATCAATTAAATGAAAATTTTACCTTACTATTACCATCTATTATGTTAATATGTAGAAAGCACCAAAATCTATTTGTCTTTTTTATAACTTCTACCTATTTGCATTTAACTCCTTTTGTGTTACATTTTAATTGACTATAAAACAATTTAATTATTATAATAATTTACATAAATGCATTTTATAATGCAGTTGGAGGAAAAAAATGGCTAAATCAAAAAGAGAATTTGGTGAGGGACCTTTCTACACAATAACTAATTATATATTTTGGTTCCTCCTAGGTAATTTTTACTTTCTACTTCTTAATATTCCATTAGTTATTATGTTCATTATACTTTTTTCTATTGGAACAAATAAAATCCCACAAGGGTTTACTTCTATCCTGATTGTATGTTGTATTCCTATAGCACCTGCAGCAACAGCTTTATTTAGTGTGATGGGCAAACTTATACGTGAAAAAGATATAAATATTACAAAGGATTTTTTTAAAGCTTATAAAACCAATTTTATTCAATCTTTATTTTTCGGTGCTTTAGAAATAATGCTACTATGCATACTCTCTATTGATATTAAATATTTTATTGCAAATGCTTACCCAAAACCATTAACAGTTTCCGTTTTTGTCATAATAGTTTTTGTTTTTTCAATAAATCTGTATGTATTCCCAATAATCTCAAGATTTTATTTAGGCTGGAAAGATATTTTTAAAACAGCAGCATACTATACCATTCGAAAATTCAATGTTACACTTTTATGTCTTTCAAGTTTTTTAATTGTAGGCTTTGTATTTTTTAAAGTCTCTACCTTTATATTACTATTCATATCAAGTATTGTTTGTTATTTAATAATGTATTATCAAAAAAATGTATTATTAGAAATTGAAAACAAACTAAAACTAAATACTGATAAACCTAAACTAGAAAATCTCTAATAATAGGGGCAGCTTATTACTATTTAGTAATAAACTGCCCCTTAAATTTCGTATTTTTTTATTATACTCTATTATAAAGTTGTTCAATAAACTTAATACTTCCATCCATATCCACTTCTTTAATATCCTCAAGCAAAATATTTATAAATGGTTTTCTCTCCTTAATCAGTTTCAGTATCAACTCATAATTTAAATTTCCCTTGCCCGCAGCTACAATATTTATTTTATCATTGCGAACTACAAAATCCTTTGCATGCAAAACTACCATTCTATCACCAAATAAATTAAAGGCATCTTTAATAAGATCATTTTGATCCTTAAAGTTTAATATTGATATATAATTAGTTGGATCGTATATAACTTGTAAATTATTTGACGGAATCAAATCTAGGACTCTTCTCATTCTTTGAGGCGTAGATACAACCTCATTTTTTCCTCCCTCAATTCCAACTATAACTCCAAATTTTTCAGCTTCACATATAAGCTCTTTTAAACTTTCAATTAAAGTTTCAAAAGCTGATTCTGACTCGTTATCATAATCACTTAAGCCATCAACCTTTAAAGTTCCAGTTTCTGTTCCAACTATACTACATCCAAAATCTCTAGCAAATCTTATATGTTCCTTAAACCTATCAATCTCGGCCCTTCTTTTTGGGATATCCGGGTGTATATGATTTATATAACAACCTAAAACAGCAATCTGAACATTTTCTTTTTTAAAACTATCCCTAATATAGTTCCCAAGGCCTGGACTTAACTTACCAAAACTACAATCTATTCCATATATCGCTTTACTTAAAGCCAATTGAACATATGAATAACCCTGCTTTGATACTTTCGCTGCAAGCTGCGCAACTGGTAATTTTCCAAAATCATGAGCTCTTCCACCTATTATCAAAATTTTTCGCCTCCATTTTTTTTATCACATTCTTTAAAATTTAATCATATACATTTATTATACTGCTAATTTAGTCAAGTTTGCTTCATATATATATTTGTTTGTGATAAAATGAATATAAGACATACATCTTTACAAATAATTTAAATAAATATAGAAATTAAAAACCATAAGGAGGAATTTACATTGAATAAAATTGAACAACTAACAGTAGATACTATAAGAGTATTATCAGCTGAGGCAATACAAAAAGCAAATTCAGGCCATCCAGGTCTTCCACTTGGGGTTGCACCAATGGCATATACATTATGGGCAAACCACATGAAACATAATCCAAGCAATTCAAAATGGCAGGATAGAGATAGATTTGTACTCTCTGCAGGTCATGGATCAATGCTTGAATACTCACTTCTTAATCTTTTCGGTTATGGTCTAACTATTGAAGATTTAAAGAACTTTAGGCAATTTGGAAGTTTAACACCCGGGCATCCTGAATATGGTCATACAAACGGCGTTGAAATTACCACAGGTCCACTTGGACAAGGAATTGCTAATGCAGTTGGTATGGCAATAGCTGAAAGTCATCTTGCAGCAAAATTCAATACAAAAAAACATGCTATTGTAGATCATTATACATATGCTATATGTGGTGATGGAGATAATATGGAAGGTATTTCTGGAGAAGCAGCATCCCTTGCAGGTACTCTAGGGTTATCTAAACTTATTTTAATGTATGACTCAAATAACATATCTATAGAAGGCTCTACAGATATTGCCTTCACAGAAGATGTAGGCAAAAGGTTTGAAGCTTATGGATGGCAGGTAATAAACGTAGAAGATGGCAATGATATGGATGCAATAGGCAAAGCCATTGAAACTGCAAAACTTGAGTTAAATAAACCTACCTTTATTAAAATCAAAACTATTATAGGATTTGGCTGTGCTAAAAAGCAAGGCACATCATCTGCACATGGCGAACCACTTGGTGAAGATAATATAACTGAAATGAAAAAATGTATGGGCTGGAATCTTGCTCCATTTACCGTTCCAGATGAAGTAACTAAGCATATGGAAATCATAAAATCAAAACTAAGCAAAAAAGAAGAAACTTGGAACACACTTTATGCTGAGTATAGCAAAGAGAATCCTAAACTCGCTAAAGAATATGAAGTATGGCAGAGTGGTGACCTTTCTGTTGATTTACTTAAAGTTGAAGAATTATGGAAATTTGAAGGCAAAGCAGCAACAAGAAACTCTTCTGGAGCTATAATAAATATATTAGCAAAATATGTACCAAACTTTATAGGTGGCTCTGCAGATCTTGCTCCTTCTAATAAAACATATATGAAGGATATGGGTGATTTCTCAAAAGGCGATAGAAATGGTTCTAACCTTCATTTTGGAGTACGTGAGCATGCCATGGCTGCCATTGCAAATGGTATATATGTTCATGGGGGTCTTAAACCTTTTGTTTCAACTTTCTTCGTATTTAGTGATTATATGAAGGGTGCAATGAGACTTTCTGCACTTATGGGTCTACCAGTAACTTATGTGTTAACTCATGATAGTATAGCTGTTGGTGAAGACGGTCCAACTCATGAACCAATAGAGCAACTTGCAGCTTTAAGGGCTCTACCAAACTTTAATGTATTTAGACCAGCTGATTCAAGAGAAACTGCTGTTGGTTGGTATGCCGCAATGAATTCAAGGACAACGCCTACCGCATTAATACTAACAAGGCAGAATCTTCCTTTATATGATGAAACATCAATAGAAGCTTTAAAAGGTGCATATGTATTAAAAACTTATGAAACACCTGGTCAAAAGCCTGATATCATTTTAATGGCTTCTGGATCTGAAGTAGAATTCATTTATGAAGGTGCTAAATTATTAAATGATAAAGGTATTAAAGCAAGAGTTATAAGTATGCCATGTTTAGATTTATTTGACGCTCAATCAAAAGAGTATAAGGAATCTATATTACCATCATCCGTTAGAACAAGGCTCGCTATTGAAGCCGCTGCTTCCTTCGGTTGGCACAAATATGTTGGACTTGACGGAGATATCATTTCAATTGATAGATTTGGAGCTTCAGGTAAAGCTGAAATTTTATATAAAGAATTTGGATTTACAACAGAAAATGTTGTAAGTAAAGCACTTAAACTACTAGGCAAATAATTTTATTAAAATATAATTTATTAAACAAAGACCATCTACTCAATATTGAATAGATGGTCTTTGTTTAATATTCTAACTATATCATCATTACCTTTTCCTTAATCTTAACATAAAGCTCATCATCAGTTAACTGATTAGTAGTAGTTGCGAGCAACATAATATTTCTATCCCCACTCGATAGAACATATTGCTTTTCCCAATTATAAAAATTAGAACCATCACCAAGTACACGAATATACCTTCTAAGAGTATCTAAACAATATATTGTGAGTTTAACATTTGTGAGACAGTCATTTCTGTAGAAATTTATCCATTTATCATGCTCTGATTCTTTCATTTTGCTAAGTGCTTCTTCATATTCTTTCATTGCAGTACAAACATGTACAAATGAAAGAGAATAATTTTTTTCTCTAAATGCATCATAACCCCTGCAAAGATATACTGAGCCTTTGCAACCTGTTAGATGAATTATTACCTGCAATAATAAACTATCGCAAAATAGACTCTTCTCTTTTCCTAATAAAGACATTAACGCATTATCACACTGATTTTTTAAAACTTCCCACTTATTCAAATTTGCTTCATACTTTTCCTTATACCACTTAACCTGCTTTTCAAAACAAATATGACCCGTGGCCCAATTTAAAGATTCTACAGTATCATTGTTTTTATTTTTAATCCAATGGCTAATTATTTCTCTCGTTGGATAGTGATAAAATTGCTCTCCTGCTCTTTCATCTTCATATTGTCCATATTGCACAGGTGTCTTAAAATATTTATTAAAACATTCTTCCACAATTTCACTTCCAGAAGGAAAATAGCATTTCATATAATTTTTCATGTGCTTATTTGTATCTACATAACCATACTTCCAAAGTTCACTCACTAAATCTAACATATAAGTATGCGGTCTAATATTCCCACTATTTACAATTAAATACTCATTAGCTCCAACCATAAATGCAGCTTCTAATTCCGACTTCACAAATTCAGGTGTATTAGGAAGCATAGTCAAATGATTAGATGATTGCAGATCATAAAAGGTAACATGATAATAAACACCATGAGGGCCTAAATCATTTTTACTTGGCAATGAATATACTCTAGGGTTATGATTTCCTTGTCTTCTTGAAACCATCTTCCCATATCCGCTATCTGCCCATATTTTTATAACACCCTCTGGGAATTCTATGTATCCCTCTTTATACAGTTCCATTATTTCACCATACAAGTTTGTACAAAATACCGGTTTCTCAACATACTCTTTAACTATTTCGTATTGCTTTTGAATTACTTTACTTATAAGTTTACCTCTTGCCTCAGGTGTTTTATATGTTGCATCATATTCCCAAAACGCTTGATCTCCCTGCCCTCTAAATCCGATATTCCATATAACTTTTGTGTCTTTCTGATCTAATACGGCGCTTCTCCAAAGTTCCTCAAAAAGTTTACTATTTTTATCATATATAGGCTCCTCGCCTGGGTAAGCTCTTAAAAACATTTCGGCACCTAAAGGCTCTGCATGATGATGAGTTATCCACAATCCCATATCTGACGCCAGCTGCTTGTTTATTTTGCTTGTTTTATCTGTACCTGGTATAACCATATTTCCACCGCATCTAAGTATAGTTTCAAAAACTAATTTCCAAACTTCTTCGTCTGTTGGGCTATCCTTCCAACCTGATAATAGTACTTCATCATTCACAAACCATCCTCTATATTTAACCTTTCTAGTAAATGACTTATAATCAGACATAGGAATTCTAACATATGGTAAGCATTTAGGTTCTTTATCATTCCAGAACCAAAATGGATCTACACCCAAATATGTTTTACTTATATAAAGCAATGCATATATTATTCCTAATTCATCCTTTGCATTTATATTCATAACACTTTTTTTATTATCATCGGCCTGAAATTTCACAGTA
This sequence comes from Clostridium sp. DSM 17811, assembly GCF_018861905.1. Taxonomy (GTDB): domain Bacteria; phylum Bacillota; class Clostridia; order Clostridiales; family Clostridiaceae; genus Clostridium_AD; species Clostridium_AD frigoriphilum. The sequence continues at coordinate 130,210 of NZ_JAHLDU010000004.1, read as the reverse complement.
AACTCTTCTGACTTTAAAAGAAACTCAGTATCATCTAATGAACATCTTATAATTATTTCTGTCCTTTCATCTCCGTTTAAATTGCTTTCAACTTTAAATACTTTGTTAATATCACGTGAAAAAATATCTATAATATTTTTAATTGCCTTGCTACTTTCTCCTATTATTTCTATAGTTGTATTTTTATTTAAAATAAAAAATTTATTTTGTTTCATTAATTTCACCCTTCTTTTTCGCTTTTATTAATCCTTAAGTCCACTTGTTGCTACACCTTCTACCAATTGTTTTTGAAATATTAGAAATATAACAACTACTGGTATTAAAGACACAACAGACATTGCAAGCATTCCCCCATAATTATTAAATGAATTTGGGTCAAGATATAAATTTAAAGCTAAAGAAACAGTGAAATGCCTTGGATTACTCATAAAAATTAGAGGTTGAAAAAAGTCTTGCCATATCCAATAAAAAGAAAATATTGTTGATGTAATTACAGCTGGAACTACTAATGGAAAAATAATTTTAGTAAAAGTCTGAATTTTACTACATCCATCAATTTCAGCAGCCTCATCTAGCTCAATTGGTAATCCACGAATAAATTGTACAGTTAAAAATATGAAAAATGCACTACCAAAAACCCATGGAATTATTAATGATGCAATATTATTTATAAGCCCTAGTTTCTTGAATATAATAAATTGTGGTACTACCATAACTTGGTTAGGTACCATCAGCGTCATCATTACACAGAAAAACCAAAAGTTTTTACCAAAGAATTTTATTCTAGCAAACGCATAAGCTGCAATCACTGAAGAAAAAACACCTCCAACTGTTCCAATTACTGCAACAATTACTGAGTTCCACATGAATGTTCCAAAAGATACTCCTCCAATTCCTTTCCATCCTGAAGAGTAGTTTTTCACAATATCCCAATGTTTAGGTATTAATGAATATGAATTAACAAATATTTCAGAATTCGTTTTAAATGAACTACTTACTAACCATAACAATGGATAAATCATAATAAGACCTAATAAAATAGTAAAAAAATGAAACATAAATGATCTTAATTTTTTGTTTTTTCCCACCTTTATCACTCCTTTGATTCGTAATGTACCCATGATGTCTGGGATTTAAATAATACTGCAGTAAATATTCCAATTATAGCAACCAATACCCAAGCCATAGCGCTACTGTATCCCATGTCAAAGTAGGTAAATGATTTTCTATATAAATTTAATACATAGAATAAGGTACTGTCCATTGGACCACCTTGAGTTATGATATAACTTTCTGTAAATGCTTTAAATGCATTAATTATTTGCAGAATTAAATTAAAGAAAATTACTGGAGTGAGCATTGGTATTGTAATTTTAAAAACCTGCCTAAAAAAACCAGCTCCATCAATACTTGCGGATTCATAAATACTTTTTGGTAATTGTTTTATAGCAGCTAGAAATATTAACATCGCCGATCCAAATTGCCATACTCCCAGGGATATTATCGTCCATATAGCAGTTGACGGATTACCTATAAAAGATATTTTTTGATGTATCCCAATAATAGAAAGAAGCGACATTGCAACTCCATCATTTCCAAAAATTTGTTTCCAAACTATTGAAACAGCTACACTTCCTCCAACAATTGAAGGTACATAATACACTGCTCTATATAAACCTAAAAATTTTCTTTTACTATTAAGTAACATTGCTACTATAAATGCAAATATTAACCTTAAAGGCACTAACATAAACACATAATAAAATGTTACACCTAATGACTTCCAAAAACTTGGATCATTGAAAAACATTCTTCTGAAATTATCTATACCAATGAACTTAGGTGTACTAAGTAAATTATATTTTGTGAAAGAAAAATATAACGATATAACCATTGGTATTGCATACATAATCAAAAATCCTATCAACCATGGCGCAATAAGAATATAACCAGTTACATTATTGTTTCCAAATTTTAAGTTTTTCTTTTTTTTACTCATATAAATTCACAACCTTCACAATGTAATTTTTAATAATGCTTTACAGACTGGATATTATTCCAGCCGTAAAGCATTGATATTTATTATTTAGAATTTCTTCCAAGTATTTCATTGGATTTACTTCTAAAACTAGCTGCTGACTGTGCAGCCGTAGTTTTACCATATAAAAATGAATTTACTGTATCTGTCAATGTTTTAGTAACCTCAGCTACTCCTGCTGGATCTGCTGGATCTGCTTTTGTTGAATTCTTAACAATAATATCCGCATAATCAAACATATCCTTTTGTTGAGGTGTTAATGTAGGTTTTAGTGTGTCCCTTACTGTTGAGGATACTGGTATTCCACGTTCAGCATTTATAACTTTATTTGCTTCTGGATCATTTAAGAACCAATTAATAAATTTAGCAGCTTCCTTCTGATTTTTTGAAGATTTAGCTACTGAAAAAAACATTGCTGGTTTATTCCATAAAGCTTTAATTCCTGTACTACTATAAGGAGGTGTTATAATCTTTAAATTAGGGTTTGATTTTGAAACTATTACACCATAATTAGACCAATCCATTGTAGCTCCAGCTGTGCCCGTAACAACTGGCTCAGCTTCCTTTCCTTTTGCACTAATTTGTGCCCATTGATCAGGATTAGGCAATGCTTTTGCATCTTGAAGTCTTTTAAGCATATTAGCATAATCTATGAAAACACTATCATTATCATATCCAAGCTTTGTACCATCTGCCGAATACATTGTTTTACCATATTGTCTTACCCAATATGGAAAAGTACTTATATTATCTATTTTACTTTGGCCATAAGACCCAGTCTTTTTCTGGATTGTTATCATATCTTTTTCAAAGTCAGCCCAAGTCCATGCTGATGTTGGCATTGCAAGTCCCGCTTTTTTAAATACCTCTGGATTATAAGTTATTGCAAGTCCTGTAGAAGCTAAGACAACTCCTGTTAGCTTCCCACTTACTTTACCTGTATTTACCAGGTTTTGGTCAGCATTTGTTAAATCAATCGTCTTATCTGTTACATAAGGTGTTAAATCCGCTAAGGTATCATTGTTAGAATATGTTGATATAAACGAGTAATCCATTTGCATTATATCTGGCATGGTATCCCCTGCCGCCTGAGCTGAAATTTTATCAAAATAACCATCCCATCCAGAAGGTGTTGCCTGAAACGTTACATTTGGGTATTTAGCTGTATACATTGATAGTAATTTATTAGTATAATCATGCCTTGACTGTGAACCCCACCAAGTTATTGATAGTTTAACTGGCGCATTAGCATCAACTTCTTTTTTTGAGGTTGCAGTATCACTTTTCCCACAACCACCTAGTGCTAAAGAACCAGTTAAAACAGCCGCTAAAAGTATAGACATAGATTTTTTCATTAATATTTGCCCCCTTAATGGTTTTACTAGATTTTGTATTTATAATTTTATTATACAATTGTTTTCTGAAAAAAAGAGTCAAAAAAAACGCTGTTTTTGTTTAAAAAACAGCATTTTTTGTAAACCGTTACAGTTTTCTATATTCAGATGGAGTATAGCCCGTATATTTTTTAAATACTTGACTAAAATATTGAGTGTTATCCCCAAATCCTATTTGCTCAGTTATTTCATAAACCTTATAATCTTTTTTACTCCTAATAAGTTCTATGGCCTTCTCCATTCTAAGCCTAACAACATACTTAGAAAACTTTTCATTAGTATGTTTGTAAAATAGCTTCCCCAAATAATTTTCATTTATAAATAATACTTTTTTTGCTATCCAAGTAAGTGACAATTCATAATTCTGTATATTATTCTCAACGCAGTTTATAACTGTACTTATAATAGCTCCATAATTTTCTGTATTATTATCAAAATTTTTTTTAGCTATTTCATTAGCTATATATTTTATATATACACTAATTTGTTTTAAAGTACTTTTATCTTGGATTTCATATAAACCTTTTGCATAACTACTAACTTCTTTATGATTTCCTTGCCTTAGTATAATTAAAAATATTTCAAAACAATAATTTTTAGCCATTTCTATTTCTACTTTTTCTTGATATATCTTATGAAAAAAACTGTCCAATTGAAAGTTTAAGCTTTCTATATTACCAGTTTTAACCGAAACCGCAATCATTTCATTGTAAGTTGAATCATTTAAATTATCTTGAGACTTATTAAACTCAATAATTTTCTCTGTTATTATTTTGTTATCACCAAGATAGAATTCACATTTCAAACATTCCTTAACCTCTAGATACATTTTTTGTATACTTTCAAAACTATTTTCATTACTTACTCCTATACAAATATCATATTTAAAATATTTATTAAAAATATCTTTAATTTGGGACAATAAGTCTGTAAGCATAGATAAATCAATAGACTTAATTAGCAATAAAATATTATTATCCAATATAGTGCTCAAGTAAACAACATTTTGATTCAATATATCATATGCTATATTCTTTAAAGCAAACTTCTCTAGTAAATCCACTCCATTATCCAGTTTAAATACAACAAGTTTAAACTTAGTTTCTTTTATATCAAACAGTCTTAAAAAATATTCACATTCTAATTTACTATAATTTACCCCAATTATAAAATCTCTTAAAAACTGTTCCCCGACTTGTGGTAAAACTTTTTTTAAATTATCATTTATATCCGTAAGAAATTTATCCTTTTTTTCTTTTTCTTTTTTTTCTATTGCTATTTTTTTTAAAATTTTAATTATTTCATCCTCATCACATGGTTTTAATAAATAGTATTTAACGCCGTATTTCATCGCTTTATTTGCAAATTCAAATTCTCCATATCCAGACAAAATTATGAAAATAATTTGAGGATATTCCTTATATATCCTAGAAATTAATTCTAATCCTCCCATTCCAGGCATTTTAATATCAGTTATAACCACTTCTGGAACAATTTGCTTAATAATTTCATAAGCATCTATTCCATTCTGCGCCATTCCACAAAGTGAGAAACCATATTTGTTCCACTCAATAGAATTTGCAATACCTTCTCTTATTATTCTCTCATCATCAACAATCAAAACTTTATACATTCTCTCACCTCACTTTGTATGGAATCCTAACTATAACTGTGGTTCCCTCACTTAATTGACTTTTTACTGATATTCCAAATTCTTCACCAAAAAACAACTTTATTCGTGCATCTATGTTTTTTATACCTATACCAGTACTCCTAGATTTATTCTCACCAATTTCTAACTCGTGGATAAATTCCTTAGTCATACCAATTCCATTATCGCTAACTATTATCTCAAGAAAATCTTTTTGCTTTTGAGACCTTATTGTAATTTTACATACACCAGTTAATTGCTCCAGTCCATACTTAATAGAATTTTCAACTAATGGTTGCAATGTCATTTTAAGAATATAACACTCCTTTATATCCTCTTCTACCAAATCGCTAAAATCTAGTCTTTCCTCATATCTTATCTTTTGTATATTTATATAATCATTTAATAACTTTAGTTCATCCTCAATTTTTATAATACTATCCTTGCTAGCTATTGAAGCCCTAAATAAATTTGAAAGCGACTTAACCATTAAAGATATCTTATCTTGTTTATTAGCTTTAGCAATCCAATTAATTGAATCAAGAGTATTATATAAAAAATGAGGATTTATTTGAGATTGTAAGGCCTTTAATTCTGTTTCCTTAACTAATATTTGTTTAATATAGTTTTCCTTTATTAACTCATTTATTTTGTTAACCATGACAATAAAATCATTATTTAACTGTCCCACTTCATCACATTTGTCATCAGAAATTTTATCTATTTCCATTATTTCAAAATTACCATTTTCAACTTTTTTCATTTTTTTACTTAATGTAATTATTGGTTTTGTTATACTACCCGCAAAACCGAGTCCCATAGAAACTGCTAAAATAAAAATCATTAAAAAGCAACCTAACATAATAGTTCTCATTAATTTTATATTCTGAAAAATATTTTCATAGGACAAAAAATTAACATATGTCCAATTAGAATAGTTTGACACTTCTCGATTTAATAAAAATTTTTTTCCGTCAATATTATATATTTCATTTGACACATTATTTAATCCAATATCTATTGCCTTCGCTGAAGTGATTTTTTTATCTTTATATATCATATTTTTATTTTCGGACAATATTATTAAATTTGCTTTATATTGTGGAGACATATTTGAAACTGAATTCACTAAGTTATCAGCATCAATTCTTATTATAAGTGTGCCTATTACCTTAAAATTGCTAATAGACCTTATCTTCCTAGCTAATATAAAATTTTTATTATCCTCTTGAGGTTCTATCCACACAAGCCCACCAGATTTTTTTTCTAATCTTTTCATAATTTCATTTTGGATTGTATTGTTAATTGTAATTGTGCTATTTCCTACTGTGTACATACTGCCATTTATATCAACAAGACTAATAGATGATATATAACCTTCAGATTGAGATTGATTGCGCAAAATATCTTCCATTCTTGAAATAGCAACATATCTTTCATAAGATGATTTTTTATTATTAATTGTACTTAAATATTCCTGCGTTTGATTTGAAGTTATAACACCAAAACTTAGACTTTCAACCTTTCTAAGTTCATTTTCAATATTAGTAGAATATATATTTAGAATCTCTGATGAATTATTAATTAATTGCCTATCATATACTTTAAAAGTTACCTGTAATAGCAGAAATGATAACATGCTAATTATTAACACTAATGTTGCTAATATAATAAAAACCTTTCTTTTGATAGTCATTATTTTATAAAAATTAATAATATATTTTTTTATATTACTTAAATAATTATTTATTACCACAGTTTTCCTCCTTAGTAAGTCTTAAAATAAACTTTTACAGAAACCGTTATAATTGAGTCTGTAAAAATCTATTTTCAGACCCATTTTAAAAGTTTATTACTTCAATAATACAAAAAATTTATAATATATTTACATTTATTAGTCTACCACAAAAGTATTATAAATCATAAACAATCCTTACTAGAAAATAGTTCTTAATAAAATTAAATAACCTGAGTTAGTATTTATCACTAGCTCAGGTCAATTGTTTATTATTAAACTAACATAACATCCTCAGAATCTTTAATTCCATCCCTTTAGATATTTTTCTGTATTATCAAACATTTCATTAAAAAGAACCTGCGCATCTTTTAATGAGATATTGACTAAAAGAGGATCATTTACAAAGGCAGTAAAGGCCAATTTCTTATCTTTAGCTAAAGTAGCTGTGAGTATTGTTTCTTGGTTCATAACCACTCTATGCACAAATCCTAACACATTATCTGGTAATTTCCCTGCCATTACAGGTTTAATACTGTTTTTTGTAAAAACAGCATTTGTTTCTACAATAGCGCCTATTGGTAATCCAATTACTTGACCATAGTTTGGCATGTTAACATTAGTTACGAGGTCCCTGATTCCAAGAAGTGCCTTCATTATATTAACACCCTCTTCCCCAGTTTCTTTTAACTCAAATTTTTCAGAGCCAGAAACTAGTCTTTCACTTCTTTCTAATCTCTCTTTGAGTTGACTTTTTCTAAATTTCACAGTTGTTAATCCGAATTTCCAATTTTCCACAGTTTTTGTGTCCTTTAAGTACCAATTTCCTGGAAGAAATTCAGCAAGATGTCTATCACCAGCTGCAGCAATAATTCCATATCTTAAAAACAGATCAAATTTAACTCTTTCAGCTGACTTAAATGTGTCATTCATCCAATGTCCCCCTTCATTTCCAACGTAACCGTTTTCAAAATTTTCATTAACAAATTTTGAATAAACTTCGAATAAGTTTATATCTTTGTAATAGGCTTCATTAATCCATGTAAAATGATTTATACCAAGCACATTAATTTTAATTTCTGACCGTTTTGCTTCTTTAATGCCCAATATATCATTTAGTGCATTGATTAAAAGGTTCTGAGTTGAAAATACCTCATGACAACACCCAAAGGCTTTGATTTCAGGAAATATCTCATATAAAGTTCTAACACATAGTGACATAGGATTAGTATAATTTATTACCCATGCATTAGGGCAACACTTTTTTAAATTTTCTGCAATTTCAACATACATTGGTATTGTTCTATGAGCCCTAAATTGACCACCAGGTCCAACGCTATCCCCTACTGATTGGTATATACCATATTTCTCAGGAGCATGTACATCTGATTCCATCTCATCGAAAGTTCCTGGTAAAATAGATATAATAACGAAATCAGCATCTTTCAAAGCTTCTTTTAATGATTTAACTACTCTGTAATCCCAATTACTTTTAGAATAATTTTGACCTTTAATCGAATTGCCTATAATTTCATTACACTTAGCTGCTTCATAATCAATGTCGTATAAATATACTGTACCTGAAAGTTCTTCTTGAGATGCCAAATCACTCATAAGACCCCATGCCCAACCTCTAGAACCACCCCCAATATAAGCTACATTAACATTTTTAACTTTATTTTCATTTAAAATCATAAGTAATTCCTCCCTATAACTATTCTCTTTTTAATGTCTTTATAATTGTATTATAGAGCAACAATTGATAACTTTCAGCACAAAATTTGCTCTTAAAATTAATTTTCTACAAATCTTGTTGTAATAATAATTAGTAAGCACTATAATTTTATTGGGTGATGTTATGAACGAAAATATTAAAGATCATGATAAAATTGAAAAAGCCTTTGAAATAACCAAAATAAAGCAAGTTGGAAATGTAAGTATGAAAACGAATCACTACCATGACGACTATGAAATCTATTATTTATTAGATGGAAAGCGACATTATTTTATAAAAGATAAGATCTATGATATAAAAAAAGGAGATCTAGTATTTGTTGAAAAAAATGAGATTCATAAAACTTTTGATGCCGGGGCTCCATATCATCAAAGGATTTTAATAACATTTAAAAAATCATATTTAAATAATATACTAGTTGAAGCAAAAAATTACGATCTACTTTCATGTTTTCATGGAAATACTAATATCTTAAGGCTAAAAATTGACGAACAGAAATCTATCGAAAGTTTATTATCTAAAATGCTTTATGAAGATACACATCAAGTTGATAGTACGACCATTTATTTAAAAATCATGCTTACCGAGTTTTTAATCTTAGTTGAAAGATTATTAAAAAATGCACCTAGTTATCACATTGAAACAACAAATCTTACTCATAAAAGGATATCTGAAATCATTACATACATTAATAAAAATTATGTAGAAAATTTAACTTTAGATTTTTTATCAAAGCGTTTCTTTATTAGCACCTACTATTTAAGCAGAACTTTTAAAAAGGTCACTGGTTTAAATTTAAACCAGTACGTTAACACTATTCGAATAAAAGCAGCCGAAAAATTATTATTCTCCACGGAGCTAAATATTACCAATATATCCGAAAAAGTTGGTTATCGTAGCATCACCCACTTTGGGAGAGCATTTAAATCAATAACAGGTGTCTCCCCATTAAAATACAAGAAAATACTTTCTTAATATCAATCCCATATTCAATAACAAGTGCAATTTTTAGTTGCAAAACAATTTGCAATTTTTTTTGTTTTATATTGAATACTTATGTGAAATCTTACACATAATATTATCAATAGTTATTAACTCACAGCTACATGGATGAGCTCATCATTAATATAGATACAGCTAAAAGTTACTAACTACTATAAGTGTTAAATGAACTGTGTTAAATTTAGTTTTTAGCTGTAACTATTATTTAATTCAGTTCATTTAATACTTTCCCCTTTAAATTTATATGATAAATAATCGCCATCACTAAAAATCATAGATTAAACTCTATGGTTTTTATTTTTATGTACACTACTTATACTTAAGATTGACTATATATTTTTATTAATTGGTTATTATAGAAAAAATACTTGTGTCATGCAAAGCCACTAAACTGTATATTATTTGTTAACTTTTTAACAATGTTCTCTATTTAAAAAAAACACTTTATTTATTAGTCCAATTATGATACTATGTAGTGAATTAGTAAAAAAAGGAGGTCGTTATTATGTCATATAAAATTACTGACGCATGTGTAAGCTGTGGAGCTTGTGAACCTGAATGTCCAGTTAACGCTATAAGCCAAGGAGATTCACAATTTGTTATTGATGCTGATACTTGCATCGATTGTGGAGCTTGTGCAGGTGTTTGTCCTACAGGAGCACCAGTTGAAGCTTAATTAGAACATATTTAAAAACAATCTATTGGCTTTCGTCAATAGATTGTTTTTTTTATTCATCTATATCTTTAAAACCTTCTCCAACCGTTTCATGTACATTATATGTTATTATAAAAGCTGTTTTATCAATTTCTTTTATATGATTTTTTAATTTTATAAACTGCTTTTTACCTAAAACAGTAGTTATAATTTCTTTTTCATCATTAGTATAAGCTCCCTTAGCCATGTAAAGTGTTGCCCCTCTATTTAAATCTTCAATTATAAACCTTTTTATCTCTTCCCCTTTCGAACTAACCACTTCTACCTTTTTACAATTATTAATACCAGCAATAACTGCATCGACAGTATATCCATTAATAATAACTCCTAATAATGCATACATTCCTATTCTAGGACCAAATGCTACACCTGCTAGTATTGTTATGAAAAGGTCTGCTATAAGCAGAGATTTACCTATCTCTAAGTGAAAATACTTATTAAGCATTTTAGCTATTATGTCAGTTCCTCCTGTGGATGCATTTTGATTAAAGACCATACCCATCCCTACGGCTCCAATTAATATACCAAATATCAATTCTAGAAATATGTCATTTGTTATAGTACCACTCATAGGAAAAAGTTTTTCTAATACCCATATCATACCAGATAATCCGAAACTAGCATACATTGTCCTTACTCCAAAACTTGACCCTATAAACATAAACCCTACAACAAATAAAACGACATTTAATACAAACATTAAAGCCCCAATAGTAAGACCTGGCATATACTGATTTATAACCATAGCAAGGCCACTAACACCCCCTACTGCTAAATCATTTGGTATTAAGAAAAAGTAAAGTCCTAACGCTACAAGTGCTATTCCTACAGTTATCAATACATATTCTTTAATAATTGTTTTCATGCTTATTGCCCCCTCATTTAAATTTTAATATTTGAATATCAAATACAGTTATATTTAGTGTAATAATTAATAATAACACATTTAAAAATAAAATCTCTTAGCTTAAGGGCTAAGAGATTAATATTGTACTTATATTTATATATATTTTATTATGTTATTTCTAAATTTCTTAGATTAAATCATCTCCTGGGTCGCTGCAACAACTTCTCAGAAGATGCATTGACGACTTCAGTTTGAAATGTCGTTAAAATTCAGCAGACCCAGTTGTTCTTGGGAATGGAATAACATCTCTTATGTTACTCATACCCGTAATATACATAATAGCTCTTTCAAATCCTAATCCAAATCCAGCATGCTTAGTTCCGCCGTATTTTCTTAGTTCTAGATACCACCAATAATCTTCTTTATTAAGACCACATTCCTCCATTCTAGCTTCTAGAATATCCTGTCTTTCTTCTCTTTGGCTTCCACCTATAATTTCACCTATCCCCGGTACAAGCAAGTCCATTGCAGCTACTGTTTTACCATCCTCATTTACTCTCATATAAAAAGATTTTATTTCTTTTGGATAATCAGTTACAAATAATGGTTTTTTGTATACCTCTTCTGTTAAATATCTTTCATGCTCAGTTTGAAGATCACAGCCCCAAGTTACTGGATACTGAAACTCTTTCCCTGATTTCATTAAAATATCTACAGCTTTAGTATATGTAACCTGACCAAATTCTGAATTTACAACACCATTTAATCTTTCAATTAAACCCTTATCTACAAAACTGTTGAAAAACTCCATTTCCTCTGGTGCATTTTCCATAACATATTTTATTATATATTTCATCATATCTTCTGCAAGTTTCATGTCATCATTTAAATCCGCAAAAGCTATTTCAGGTTCTATCATCCAAAACTCAGCTGCATGTCTTCCTGTGTTAGAATTCTCTGCCCTAAAGGTTGGTCCAAATGTATAAACATTTCTAAAAGCTAAAGCAAAAGCCTCTGCTGCTAACTGCCCACTTACCGTTAAGCTAGTCTCCTTGCCAAAAAAGTCTTGTGAATAATCAACCTTTTTGTTTTTATCCATTGGAATATTACTAAAATCAAGGGTAGAAATTCTGAACATTTCACCTGCACCCTCGCAATCACTGCCAGTAATTATTGGAGTATGAGTATATACAAAGCCTCTCTTTTGAAAAAACTCATGAATAGCAAAAGCAGTTAATGAACGTACTCTGAACACTGCTGAAAACGCATTACTTCTTGGTCTTAAATGTGCAATAGTTCTTAAATACTCAAAAGAATGTCTTTTCTTTTGAAGTGGATAATCGGTATCTGACATTCCCTCAACTATTATTTTAGTAGCTTTAAGCTCAAATGGTTGTTTAGCATCTGGCGTTACAACTAATGTTCCTTCAATAGTAAGTGAGGAGCTTATAGGTAATTTAGATATCTCTACAAAATTATCTAACTTTTCTTCAAAGACTACTTGAATATTCTTAAAGAAACTTCCATCGTTTACTTCTATAAACCCAAACGCTTTAGAAGCCCTTAACGTTCTTATCCATCCAGAGATAGATACTACTTGATCTGCATATTTTTCACTGCCTCTATAAATTTGTTTCACTAACAATTTTTCCATAAAATTGCCCTCCTTATAATTTAATGCTTTTGTACATAATAAAAAAAGCCTTTCTTCCCATAATAATAAAGGGACGAAAAACTATAATTTCGCGATACCACCCAATTTGTCATAAAATATGACCACTCTAATTAGTACAAAATTATGTATTCAATGTTTCGAATTATAATTTGATACTACCCAACCATTAACGGATTGGACCCGTCTAAGCCTACTCTCTAATGATTTCGGTTAGAAACTCAGAGATGTTTTTCAATATAAATCTCGTATTGGTCTCTCACCGTCACCAAATCGCTAAAACTACCTTTTATATCTACTCTTCTCATCTTAGTCTTTACATTTAACTTATAAACACTATTATATTCATTAATTACTTTATATATACAATTAAATTATAATGTTTTTAATAATAAATGTCAAATCCTTATTATACTCTGCTTAATATATATAAATATCCTATAAAGCAAACTTATTACATCGTCTACTTTATAGGATAAGGTTTAAAATTTAATATTATATATCGTCTCTTTCAATTTCGCCTGCATCTACTTCTTCATCTTCATCTTCAACTATTTCACCAATAACTGCATCTCTCTTAGCTCTTTCTCCAGTAGCCTTATTTTCAATAACAATGTTGGATGTTACATGTCCATCAACTTCGCTAATAAAACTTTTTGCTGTAACATCTCCTTCTACTAAAGAAACTCCCTCTGTAAGTTTTTCTGGGTGATCAAATGTAATTGGTTTACTATTTAATCTATCGTTCATATATATACACTTCCTTTCTAAATCTAGTCTGTGCATGAAGACTTCGAAATATACTTTGGAAATGTTACCTAATTTTCAACTTTAAAACATTTTAAAAATAATATGAGTATAATTATAACTTATTACCTCTTACTCCGTAAATCCTTCTCCTAGAACTTCTCTCACATCTGCAACAGTAATAAACGCTTTGGTATCTATTTCCTTAACCATTTTTTGAAGAGGTACTATTTCATCTTTACCAACTACTACAAACAATACCTGTTTTTCTCCTTTTGAATACATACCTTTAGCATGTATTCCTGTGACACCTCTATTTAAATCTTTCATTAGTATTTCTGCTATTTCATTTGAATAATCCGAAATAATAAATACCGCTTTCGAAAAATTTATTCCTTCAAGTATACTGTCTATTACTTTAGACACTATGTATGTTGATATTAATGCATACATAGCCTTTTCAATTCCAAATACAAAAGCACCTAATAATATTATAGTAGAATCAATTACTAATATGATTTTGGCAATTGGAATGTTTTTCAAATAAACCTTTATAATATTGGCAGCAAGATCTGTTCCACCAGTACTTGCAGATGCTCTTAATACAAAGCCTAAGCCTATACCAACAAATACACCACCAAATATACTAGCTATCAATAGATCAACCTTTGGGACTGGAATAAAGCTTGTATAAAACAATGCAAAAGACAGATATGCCGCAGCAAACATAGATTTACCAACAAATGCTCTTCCCTTAAGTTTTATAGCAATAGCAAGTAACGGTATATTTACCACAATATTAGTAAACCACAACGGAATGTCTACTCCATAATTCTTAATAGACAAATACTCTATAACAATAGCAAGACCAGATACCCCACCAGTTACTAATTTTAAATTTGCAAAAAACATATTTATACCTGCTGCAAGTATTGTGGCTCCAATTATAATGTATACATAATTTAAAATATTTTCATTTTTAGTTTCTCTTCCCATCCTAATTATCCTACTTTCCAATTTCTACTCTATCCAAATACATAAATTATTTTAATATATTATCTCCTGATCTGGATAATTTATTAGAGCAGCTTTTATATTTATCTTATTCATTCGATTTGCGAATTGCTTAGTAATATCCACATCATCTCCGAAATGCATTGGTATAAGTACCCTTGGCTGAATATTTTTCGCAAAATATTCTCCCCCTATATAATAAAACTCGCAAAGTCTAGGATCTACTGGAAAAAAGGCTATATCTATAGTTTTTTCTTCTTTTATCTTCTCTATATGAGCCTTAAATAATGACTCCGCAAGTGTTTGTTCTTCTATACTATCTTCTTTCCAGTGCCACCAATTTAGATCTCCAGCATGAAAAATAGTTAATCCATCTACTTTTACTAAAAAGGATATTCCAATATCCGTTGAACCATAAGCTTTTACATAAATATCTTGAAATACTTTTTCGTCGCCTTCCCCCATAAAATTATAATTTGATTTATCTTTATCAGTTTTTATATCACTACTAAGTATATATTGTATATTATCATTATATTTTTCCCATTCTAAAATTTTAGGATTATAATGATCTGCATGACTATGAGATGAAAATACATAAACATTTTTCATTTCTTTTATATTTTCAGGTGATAGCAAAACTCTGTCATGATTTTCTATAGGTTCTTTATAATAATCAAATATCAGAAAATGATTTTCAGTCTTAACAACAAACCCACTATGGTATATATAGTATATTTTTGCTTTTTTCATAAATTATCGCTCCCTACATTAACAATATTTTAGTTTAATTATAATTATACTAAAATTATATACAAACGTAGGTTTCAAGTAAATAAAAATATTTTTTGTTTGAAAATATTTATGAATAAAATTTAAAGTAAGCTTATAATAAAGATATAATATATATGATATATTAAATTCTTTAGAAAAGGTGGCTATATTAAATGAAGTTTTCTTTTGACCATAATAACATAAATGTTTTAGACTTAGAAAAAAGTGTAGAATTTTATAAAGAGGCCTTAGGATTTGTAGAAACTAGGCGCCATCATCCATCAGATGATAGTTTTACGCTTGTATTTTTAGGTGATGAAACAACAGGACATAAATTAGAACTTACTTGTATGAAAGATAGAACAGAACCATATAACCTAGGTGAAAATGAGTTTCATCTTGCTGTAGTTGCTGATAATTATGATGAGGCTTACGCATATCATAAAAAAATGGGCTGCATCTGTTATGAAAATAAACCTATGGGAATATATTTTATCATGGACCCAGATGGTTACTGGACAGAGGTTATTCCAAAAAAATAGAATTCGTCAAAATAACCCTAAACAAATATTTTCAAGTATCAGCCCTTAAAATGTACAATATTATTGGCTTCAAAAGGAGATTTACACTCCTTTTGGAGTTTTTTTTATGTTTTAACTCAAATTAAAACAATAAATTACTATAAATTGAATAAATTTGGTTAAAAGGCTAAATAAAAACTAACTTTGTTCGAAGATTATTATATGATATTATTTTATTTCTAAAATATTAAACTGTGTTTACATCTTATTATAATAAATATATTATGATGCAAGCTGCAAAATAGGAGGATTTTATGAATGTTTTTTCAATTATATTTATAATAATAAGTTTTGGTTCGATGGTAGGTGCCTTCATTATGGAAGGTGGAAGCCCCGCTATGCTCGCCAGTGCAAGTGCTGCTATAATAGTATTCGGTGGTACCATCGGAGCTGTTGGTCTTGGATTTTCGGTCAATAAATTAAAGAATATTCCAGCAATGTTCAAGCTCATATTTACAGCTAAAGATAGGGATTTAGTAGAAATAGTCACATATTTCAAACAATTATCCTTCAAAACAAGGAAAGAGGGTTTACTTAGCATTGAAGGCGAAATAACTGATGATTTGGATCCTTTTATAAAAAAAGGTTTGCAACTAGTAGTAGATGGAGTTGATCCTCAGATGGTAAAAACTATATTAGAATTCGAACTTGAATCAACATATGATAGACATAAAAATGGTGCTGCTATATTTGAAGCCGCGGGTGGTTTTGCACCAACTATGGGTATTATAGGTACAGTTATGGGTCTAGTTATGGTTTTAAGTAATCTTGCTGATCCTTCTGTTTTAGGAGAGAAAATAGCCTCTGCATTCATCGCTACACTGTATGGTGTTGGTTCTGCAAACTTACTATGGCTTCCTATGGCTTCAAAATTAAAAGATTTAAATAACGAAGAGATTAAAGAGAAAGAATTAGTAATAGAAGCTGTTCTTCTTATGCAAGAAGGTGCAAACCCTAATATTTTAGCAGAAAAACTAAAAGGTTTTCTAGATAAAAAACAAATAAAGAAATTTACTGAAATGGATAACGGAGGAGTAGCATAATGAAAAAACGCGAAGAAAAAGAAGGGAATGGTGAAAGGTGGCTTTTAACCTACTCAGATCTAATAACTTTGCTTATGATATTTTTTGTTGTTATGTATGCCTCAAGCACTGCAGACACTACTAAATACAAACAACTAGCTAAATCACTTAATGTAGCTATTAGTGGTGGTGGTGCTTCTATTATTGGTAGTGATACTGCTACAAGTGTTTCAAATTCAACAGTCACTGTAGTTGATCCGCCCGAAACCACTACAAACGCTGCAAATAGTAAGACAGCAGAAGAAAACAACATGGAAAACATCAAAAAAAATGTTGATACATATTTGAAACAAAATGGCTTAGCAAGTAGCGTTTCTACTAAAATTGATGAGAGAGGGCTTGAAGTAAGTCTTAAAACTTCATTACTCTTCGATGTTGGTACAGCAGGTGTTAAAGAAGATTCAGCTAAAAAGCTAATCAGCATAGGTAAAATATTAAATCATGTTAATAATTACGTAAGAATTGAAGGACACACAGACAGTACTCCAATGAGCAATAATGAATTTAAGTCTAACTGGCAACTTTCTGCATTTCGCGCAACTAATGTTACTGAGCTACTTATTTCAAAAGCAGGAATTTCTCCTAAAAAGATATCAGCAGTAGCATATGGAGAGAATCGACCAGTGGCTACTAATACGACCGAAGTTGGAAAAGCTAAAAATAGAACCGTAGATATTATTATATTAAGTAATCAATTTTCAAAAACAGAAAAAATCAAATAAAAAGATGTTGCCGTTTTATTAGCAACATCTTTTTATTTGATCTTTTATTTGTACTTTTTTACTTGTCTTTTTTCACTTATCTTATTTGAATTATCTTTTGTTATTGTAAGTTTATCATCCACAATGTCAACTATCGCGCTACCGCCTGTACTAAGTTCTCCAAAGAGCACCTCATCAACAAAATAAGTTTTAATTTCTTGTTGAACAACTCTGTTAATTTCCCTTGCACCATAATCCTCTGAAAATCCCTTTTTACTTAACCAAGCATATAAGGCATCCGTTACCTTTAATTTTATATTTTTAGTTAAAAGTTTATCTTCAAACAACTTCATTGCCTTCTTTGCAATTTGAAGAGCCATAACCTTATCTATTTTATTAAATTCAATTACATTGTCCAATCTATTTCTAAACTCCGGAGAAAATACTCGCTGAACCTCTTTAATAATTGCCCCGCCAGCTCCCACTCTTTCTCCAAATCCAACTATATGTTTACTAGATTCTCTAGCTCCTGCATTTGAAGTCATTATTAAAATTACATTTCTAAAATCTGCCTTTTTACCAGTGTTATCTGTAAGTGTTGCATAATCCATAACCTGCAATAGCACATTAAAAATATCAGGGTGAGCTTTTTCAATCTCATCTAAAAGTAGAACGCAATAAGGCTTCTTTTTAATGGCCTCAATTAACATTCCACCCTCTTCATAACCTACATATCCTGGTGGCGAACCAATAAGCCTCGCTACAGTATGCTTTTCCTGATATTCACTCATATCAAATCTGATAAGTGGTATATCTAAACTCTTAGCTAATTGTTTACTTATTTCTGTCTTTCCCACTCCTGTAGGGCCTACAAAAAGAAGAGATGCTATTGGTTTATCTTCTTCATTGAAACCGGCGCGAGATCTCTTTATAGCCTTTACTAAAGTGTCGATAGCATCGCTTTGTCCAAAAACCTGTTTCTTCAAATTAAGATCCAAATTTTTCAATGTATCTACTTCATTACCAGATACACTTTGCTCTGGAATTTTTGCAATAGTAGCTACTATTTTCTCAACTGCACCTACCGTTATAACAATATTTTCATCATTATCACCAGCATAAAGCCTTGCATAAGCACCTGCCTCGTCCATAATATCTATAGCTTTATCTGGTAGAAACCTCTCCTTAATATATTTACTAGATAATTCTACTGCTGTTTTTAAAGCCTCATCTTTGTATGTAACATTATGGTAAGCTTCGTATTTATCTTTAAGTCCCATAAGAATACTTACAGTATCGTCAATTGATGGTTCTGGAACTTCAATCTTTTGAAATCTTCTAGCTAATGCACTATCCTTTTCAAAATGCTTTTTATACTCATCATAAGTAGTTGATCCAATGAACCTTACCTTACCATCTGCAAGAAATGGTTTTAAAATATTTGAAGCATCCATAGACCCTCCAGAAACTGCACCTGCGCCAACTATAGTATGGATTTCATCAATATATACTATAGGTTTTTCCTCTTTACTAATTTCGTTTAGGACTTTTTTAATACGTTCCTCAAAGTCACCTCTATACTTTGTACCTGCAATTAGAGCTCCCATATCCAAATAATATATTTTACTTCCTTGCAATACCTTAGGTACTTTATTTTCAACAATTAATTGTGCAAGTCCCTGAGTGATAGCAGTTTTACCTACTCCAGGTTCCCCTACATGAACTGGATTGTTTTTAAGCCTTCTACATAATACCTGAAGTGTTCTTAAAAGAATATCTTGTCTCCCAATAAGCGGATCCATTTCTCCTTTTTTTGCTTTTTCCGTTAACTCTTCCGTAAAATTACTTAAAAAATCTCCTTTTAAATTTGGATTATCCATATCCTCGTCATAAGTATATTCTATATCTTCTTCGTCTTCGGTGAAACTCACTTGATCTTCTCTTTCACTATCTATACTAGATGAAAAATCAAGCGTATCCACTACAGATATACCATGCGCTATATAATTAAGAAGATCCCGCCTTTTCATTTGCTGTTGTCTTAAAAAATAAGAAGCAAAACTTTCCTCATCATCATACATAGCAACAATAACATCACCTATCTTTACTAACTCTTTGCCAGATAACATAACATGATCTGCAGCGCTTGATAAAATTGTTTGTATTCCAATGGTTTGTATAGGTTCTGTGTCTTCTACAACTTCTATATTTTCCTTTAAAAATTTTTTAATTTGGTTCTTAAGCCTTTTAACATTACCACCACTATTTTCTATTATTTCTATACCCTCTTCGAAAAACAAAGAAGCATAAAGAATATGTTCAGGGGTAAAGTACTCATGATTTGACGTTTGAGCTTCATTAAAAGCTGCGGTAATAATTTCATTTACTATATCATCTAATTGCATAATTACTCCTCTTCTAATGTTAATTTCAGTGGAAATCCACTTTCTTCACACATTTCCATAGTTTGATCAATTTTTGTTAAGCCCACATCATGACTATATATCCCAGCGACGCCACTACCTTTCTTATGGACATCAAACATAATTCTTGTGGCTTCCACAACCTGTTTTTTAAAAACTCCAACTAAAACCTGTACAACAAATTCCATGCTTGTATAATCATCATTATGAATGATCACCATATAATTACTAGGTTTCCTAATCTTAGTTTCTATTTTTTCTTTAATATCAATTTTCTCTTTAGTTTCAATTCCCTCATTAAAAATCCTTTTTTCTGACATATTTAACAACCCCACTGTTTACCTTTAAATTTTTTTTTTGAATTTTTAAAAAATAACTAGCCAGAATGCTAGTCTACCTTTTTTATGATTATCGGTATAAGACTATTATATCCTACTTAATTATATATTACTGCATTTACGTATATTATTTCAACTATTGTTCACTTTTATCTTTCACATGTGGAATTATTAATTGTTATACTTCGTCTATAAATAAATATCCTCAAAAAAAATAAAATAGTATCAACCCCAAAGTTATCCTGGGATTTTTACCATTTTAATGCTTTCTACTATATCATTTATATATTTAAGCAAACATAAGCTTTTTTATTGTAATCTCATTTTAGTAATTTCTTTATAATAAGTAATACTTCCAGCCTCATCATCAGTAATCAAACCATCTACAAGTAATATATTATCTATGTCTATCATTTTGAAAGCTTTGGTTTGTTGATTATGTGCATCACAAATCTTAATACTTAAATTTTTACCTTTTTTATCACCAGTCTTAATTAGAAATAGTACATTTTCTTCTAAGCCGGAAAGGTCTTTAAATGTATTAAAATCTTCACTTATTAGTAATGACTTAATTACATCTTTTCTTAAGTCTTTTTTTATTATCGCTATAGTATCATCATGTTTGATGAGATATTCTGATATAAAACCTACTAATTCTGTTTTTGATTGAAATAATTGCATGTTTGACATTTATATTACCTCCTGAATTAATAGAATAAACCATTTACTTTATATATACATTATATTGTATTTTAATGCATATGTCAATAGACTATTATAATAATTTATCAAAGTTTTAAATCGTTATGTCAAGCCATTTAAGGAATAAAACACGAAAAATGTCAGTTTGTAAATCGATTATTTTGCTTATTATATTGCATAATTATACGTATATGCGTATATTGTTTTCTTTATCAAATTCTATAAGAACTTACTTTCTCTATTCTAAGATATTATTATTTATCAAATATAAATGAATTTATTACTGCTAAATACTCCCTTGCAAAGCAAGTAGGAACTAACATTGGATGAAGAGGTGCTGGATAACCATATACCTTTAATCCTTGTCTTTTCGCTAAAAATTTAGATCTAAACATATGAAAATTATTTGTTACAACAGTTACTTCTATAGTTTCTTTTTTATCTAATTTTTTCAAGATCTGCGTTGTGAACTTCATATTTTCAAAAGTATTGGTTGATCTCTCTTCTTTTATAATATTATTTTTTGAAACTCCATGTTTTATTAAAAATCTTTTCATAGCTTCCGCTTCAGTAATGCTCTCCCCGGAACCTTTACCACCTGAAACTACTATTTTAACATTAGGATTAATTTCAATATATTTAAGACTTGCATAAAGTCTTTGATAAAGAGCCGTCGATGGAATTTCGCCTCTAATACCTGCACCTAAAATCATAAGATAGTCACTATTTCCCTTATATTTTGATACAGCTGATTGAATTATTAAACCTTCTATAATTACAACAGAAATTAAACCAAGTAAAAAACATATTTTCACCATATTTTTAATCTTGCCTGGTCTTATTAACATATATTCTTTCTTATTTTTTTTCTCTTTTAATCCGAGTGTTATTAATACTATTCCAACACCTAGATAAAACCATGCAAAAGTTACTATCCCGCCAAATATTATTGTCCCTATATAATATATTTCACATAATAAACCTAAAATTATATATACATAACCTTTAGTTTTTATTAATCTCGCTAGTCTCCCTATAGACATAATACCAGCTCCTTCTTAAAATTTTCAAACCATAATTCATAAAATAATCAAAAATAAGATAAGCATAAATAATTATTTATACTTATCTTATAACCTTATTTTCTAACTTGACCATCTCCATATATAAGATACTTTGTAGTTGTAAGTTGCTCAAGTCCCATTGGTCCTCTAGCATGAAGTTTTTGATTGCTAATTCCTATCTCTGCTCCAAATCCAAATTCTGCACCATCTGTAAATCTTGTAGAAGCATTCACATAAACACAAGAAGCATCAACTTCTCTTAAAAATTTCTGAGAGTTCGTATAATTATTAGTTATTATAGCCTCTGAATGTTTTGTTCCATATTTAAAAATATGATCTATTGCATCTTCTATTGTTGAGACAACCTTAATTGAAAGTATTAAATCTAAATATTCAGTAGCCCAATCTTCCTCAACCGCAACTTTTGCATCTTCTATAATTTCCAGGCCCTTTTTGCACATTCTTATTTCTACGCCTAATCCATAAAGCCTTTTGGATAGTTTTGGTAAAAACTCGCTTGCAATATCTTTATGAACTAGTACTGTTTCTACCGCATTACATACCCCTGGTCTTTGAGTTTTAGCATTAACTATTATTTCCTCAGCCATTTTTAAATCAGCATCTGAATCAACATATATATGACATATACCTGATCCCGTTTCAATTACTGGTACTGTTGCATTTGCTATAATAGCCTTCTTAAGTCCCTTTCCACCTCTTGGAATAATTACATCTACATAATCATTAAGTTTTACTAATTTATTTACTAATTCCCTATCAACCATCTCAATAAGTTGAATACACCCTTTTGGCAGCCCTACGTTCGTGGCTGCTTTAATAATAACCTTAGCTAAAGCCATATTAGTATTTATAGCTTCTGATCCACCTCTTAGTATTATTGAATTTCCTGCTTTTATACATAAAGCTGCTGCATCTACAGTAACATTTGGTCTTGACTCATAAATCATACCTATAACACCAAGTGGAACCCTTACCATTGAAATATCTAAATCATTGGGTCGTTTCCATCTTTTTATCCCCTCGCCTATTGGATCTGGCAGAGTCGATACATTTCTAAGTCCTTCAGCCATCTTTTCAATTCTCTCCTGATTAATCATTAATCTATCAAGCATCGCAGTAGATAAATTATTTTTTTTCCCAGATTCCATATCCTTATTGTTAGCTTCAATTATAGTTTTTTTGTTATCTATTAAAACTTCAGCCATATGCAAAAGTGCATTGTTTTTCATAGTAGTACTAACAGTAACCATAATCCTAGATGCAGCTTTTGCATTTCTACCTATATTTATAATGTAGTTATCAAAATCCATTCATACCCTCCTTTTGTCCTTATGTAGCTAATAACAGTTACTAACTTCAATTTATCAATCCGTTTTACTTGGTGTTCTTATTCATATCATTTCCTTTAAATAATGTACCTATTTCAATTCCTTCTAAAATGTCAGTAATAACATTAGGTGTAGAGCCTTCAGCTATAATCATAGCAGCATTTGCATCTACTACAATTTCTGCTGCATTAATCTTAGTTGCCATACCACCAGTTCCAAGCTCCGTTCCTGCTCCCTGCGCTGATTCCTTAATTTCATCAGTAATATTTTGTACATTATATATTATTTTAGCATCAGAATTTACCCTAGGGTTTGAATCATATAATCCATCAATATCAGAAAGTATTATAAGTAATTCTGCCCCTATTAGATTTGTAACCATAGCCGACAAGGTATCATTATCTCCAACCATTATTTCATCAACGATTACAGCATCATTTTCATTTACCACCGGTATGACCCCTTGTGATAATAACATCAAAAATGTATTATGAGCATTTAAATGTCTCGCTTCATCACCAAAATCCTCTTTTGTCAAAAGAATTTGTGCCGTGGTTTTTCCATACTCTGAAAAAAACTTCTCATACATGTGGATTAATATGCCTTGACCAACAGCTGCCGCCGCCTGCTTTTCTGGTATTGTTTCCGGTCTTTTTGCAAGCCCTAATTTCCCCATGCCAGCTCCTATAGCACCAGAAGTTACAAGAACTACCTCAATTCCTTTATTATGAACATCCGCGAGTTGTCTTATAAGACTTTCAATATGTTTGTAATTTAATAATCCAGTAGAATGAGTTAATGTTGAAGTTCCTACCTTCACTACAATTCTTTTTACATTTTCTAAATATTCTTTTCTAATGTTCA
The DNA here is from genome assembly GCF_018861905.1 of Clostridium sp. DSM 17811. Taxonomy (GTDB): domain Bacteria; phylum Bacillota; class Clostridia; order Clostridiales; family Clostridiaceae; genus Clostridium_AD; species Clostridium_AD frigoriphilum. Next base: position 105,782 of record NZ_JAHLDU010000004.1, on the reverse strand, counting down.
TACAGACACTCCTCATCTCATACTAAGACCTTACTTTATTTTTTCTATGAATTTGCTATAATAATCTAATTTTACACCATATAAAGATAAATTTCCATTTATATATTCCGTAACAATTGTAGTTTACCTAGATATTTTCATATGATATATTTTAATTAATAAGAATTGCTAATTTATAAATATGTATATAATAACTTGTTTTGTTTAAGATAAAGTATAAATACTTAAATAACCCATAAAACAAATTTTCTAGGAGGAACTAACTATGAATGCTATAGATTTAATGATTGAAGAACATAAACTTATAAAGAGGATGCTCGCTGTAACAAGGAAAATCTCTATTAAGGTGCTTAACAATGAAGAAGTTGATTATAATGATTTTAATAAAGTTATTGATTTTGTACATAATTTTGCAGATAAACATCATCATAATAAAGAAGAGGTTATTCTCTTTAAAAAAATGGGTGACGTTTTAGGAGAGCGAATAGCTAATGGTCCCATTATGGGTATGCTTGTTGAACATGATTTAGGCAGACTTTTTATAGGAAATCTAGAAACAGCTCTAATTAAATTTAAGGGTGGAGATAATGATTCTAGAGTAGATATAATTGCAAATGCTATAGGATACACTGACCTTCTTTATAGGCATATAGAAAAAGAAGATACCACCATTTATACCTTTGCACAAAGAAAGTTAAACAAAGAGCAACTAAGCGAAATTGACTTTGCCTGCCTTGAGGTAGAAAAAGAAGCTAAAAAAAATAATCTTCAAGATACCTATATTACCTTATTAAAAGAATTAGAATCTAAAATTGGTTAACGTTCTTTCCGAACATAGTCAATTTATGATATAATTAATTTATTGTCAGTAGTCATCCCTAGAAACGGGGATGTAATCATCCTAAGGAATATATTTAATTTTTATTAACAAAATTTTAAGATGATATAAATAATGACTAAATAAAAACTGTAAAGTGAGAAGATTAAAATGAGAAATGCAAAATTGGAAAGAGCAATAATTAAAATAGATAATGAAATTTCTGCTATGAACATAGCTAAGAAATACTTAACAAATTCAGAAGAAATTAATGCTGTTCAGAATACCATGAATAAAAAAAGACAGTTAATTGCTGATGATTTGTATGTTGATGATAAGAAATGTTATGAGCTTTGTTGTGACTTTATAGAAGAACAACTTGATAAGGACCTGGGACAAGAGGAGCAACAAGAATTACTTGAAGTTATAAAACAAAATTTTGGAAGACAATCTCCAAATGTATCAAAAAAAAGTAATGGTCTAAATGCCTGGTTAAAAGAACTTTGTATTGAATACAAATGGGTTAAAAATGAAGAAACCGATTGGGATCTTTTGGTTATTACCGGATTTGGATTATACGAATAAACTTAGTACTAAACACCAAACCTTGGTAATACCAGACTTGGTGTTTAATTAATTTCTTATTTTTTTTATTTACCTACTACCGGAACATTTTTCGCATCATTCCTCTTCATTTTTTTGTTTTTATCACCTTTACTTTGAACCTCTGGTGACATAGGTCTACTCATTCCCTTTTTAGCCATAATATTTCCTCCTTAAATTTATTTATTATCCTCATTTCATTAATTATCTTTTAGATATTATTTTATTTAAAAACCTTATCTACTATTTTTCTCCTCTAAAATCATTATTGATTTTTAAAACTTCCTCTTCATTTAGACTTGTTGATGTCATAACTTCGATAATACCACTTCCACTCTCAAGCATATTTTTTACTAATTCAACTTGCTCTTCATGTTGACCTTTTGGTAATTTTGTTTTCTTCATAATATTTCCTCCTCTAAAATTAAAATAAAGTATTGTAACATTTCATTACAATACTTTATTTTTACCTAGAAGATAATTTTTATTCTACCTTGTTTGGCACACTAACAGTTTTATCTTCATCTATAGCAACTTTATATAAACTTTGTTTTTCTTTTAACAATTCTTCAGCCACTTTTATAGCTACCTCATCACCAGATTTCTTCGCTCGCTCTAAACTAACTTTCACTAATTGAGTTTCAATTTTTTCCTTTCTACTATCATCTAATTTACCATTTAACTTTCCTAATTCTTTAATCATATCTTTTGCCAATTCATATTTTTCTTTATCTGTCATATCGTCACATTCAACTAATCTTTCATTTTCAATTTGTAAAATTACTTCTGTTTTCTTAACATCCTCAAAGTTTAAAAATAATTTTAGATTGTCCACTCCCTTGTTAATAACATAGAAAATGCTATTTCCTATGATTTTTGTTTCCTTATTTACAACCTCATTTATATTTGTTTCATTACTTATACTTTTAGAATTTTCAACTCCTATTGCAAACACCTGTGTATTTATGCTTATTGTAAACACTATAGCCGCAACTAAAATACCTACTCTCTTCATGTTAATTCCTCCTCATATTGTTCTTATATAAATAATAGTCTTTAATTATTGTCCCATATTTTAAATTTCACTTTATATACGTTACATGATATGATTTATTAGAGGGTTTTTCCATTTTACATAAATTGCAGTTTATTTTTCTTTCCCCTCTTAAAATTAATAATATTTACGTATAGAAAGTATAAGGGGTGTACAAATGAACTTAAAACTTCTTTTTCATAAAAACAAAAAAACAGTTCCGGGGTTAGATGAAGAACAAAGTTTTAATATAGATGCTTTATTTATTGAAAATCGTAATAATTTTATTGAAAAAAGCAAAGGTTTTATTTATTCAACTACAAGTAACATATGCAAAAGACATTTAAGCTGGGAAAATGATGAAGAACTTAGTATCGCACTTAATTCCTTTAATGTAGCTTGTGACAAGTATGATAAAACAAAAGGAAATTTTTATGGTTTTGGTAAAATTATTATTAAGAATTCATTAATAGATTTTTTTAGAAAAAATGTAACATGCCCTAGTCTAATGTTTTCTAATAATGAATTTAATATAGATTATATAGATAAAAAAAATTCAATTACTAATTTTGAAATTCAAATAGAGAATGAATTTAGAGTTGATGAAATAAACTTATTTTCTAAAGAATTATTAAAATACAAAATTAATTTTGATTCACTAATTAACTTATCCCCCTCCCACAAAGATACAAGAAATAATTTATTAAATATTGCATTTTTATCCTCTAGGGAAGAATCAATATTAAGATATTTAAGAACAAAGAAACGACTACCAACCAAGGAAATAATAATACTAACTGCCTCCAACAGAAAATTAATAGAAAAATGGCGTATATACATAATTTCTTTAATATTAATAATTACCAATCCGGAATATGTGTATTTGAAATCCTATCTTGATATAAAAGAGGGTGACATAAATGAATAAAACAGGTATTGTGATAAATATCATTAATAAAAAAGCTGGCATTATGACTTCCAGTGGAGAATTTTTATATATAAAAATTAGTAAAGTATTACCTAATATAGGTGGAATTTATACAGGAAAATTATACAAGAAAAATTTATTTATTTACAAATATGTTATAAGCGTTGCATCACTGATGTTTATGCTTGTTTCTAGCACCTACGCGCATTCCTACTATACCCCTGTATCAACTATAATTCTTAGGATTAACCCTTCTATTTCTATTGACGCTAATAAATGGAATAAAATTATTAATTCTAAGCCACTGAATTCTGATGGTGCCCTAATACTTAATAATATTAAGTTAAAAAATAAATCTATTGACGTTGGTCTTGGCCTTTTAGTTAAAGAAGCTAAAACTGAAAACTTTATAAACGAAAAATATATAATTGATAAAAAAGTTATTAATCTTGACATTAAAAGTACCAAAACCATCTCTATCGATATTTCTAACTTTGAAAATACTATAGGTAATAATAATTTAAATGTTAAAATTAATCTATCTCCGGGCAACACTAAGAACATTGATATTATAATTAATAATAAAAAAATAAACACTTCAACCTTAAACAACAATAGTTACAAAAGAAAAATTACAAGTAACCAATCAAATATAAATATAAGCGAAAATAAATCATCTAAAATTAAAGATACGTTGAATGATAACTCCGAATCTACAACAAAAAAATATAATAAAATTAACAGCGATATCAAAATTGAAAGAAAAAATTCACCTAGTAATTCATCATCCATCACAAAACATGAAAATTCAAATAAAATCAGAAATAATATGCATACATCTAAAAATAAAAATATTAAAAACGCCGATTTTCCTAGTAATAATAACATACAAAAACATTCCAATAAAACACAAAATAGAAATAGTAACTAAAACAAATAAATACATAACTAATAATATATAGATTACATTCTATATATTTCACAGTATTAACTTTCTCTCTTTTGTGAAAGATATTAATATGTTATTAAAAAGGAGGTTTTTTAATATGCGTGAAGGATTAATTCCAACGATTCTAGGTACAGTTGTAAGCGTTGCTGGTGCATCATTTTCAAAGAGTAACATGAAGAAGAAAAATATGTTTCCTATGATAGAAGCTGGTGTTGTAGGATTTGGGCTTGCTCACATAGTGCTTGGAGCAATTGATCTTGTTGAACACAGGAAATAGTATTAATTTTTCAAGCACTATATTAACAAAAGGACTGATTAAAGTTAACTTTAATCAGTCCTTTTGTTAATATAATTTATTTTTTCAAATTTTATATACTAATATTACTATAACACACTCTCCCGTCATATAACTTTTGAATAAATGCTATCTGTTAACAGTACTTTTCACACAAACCTTCATTTCACCTAAATCTATATTTACCTAGGGAATATTCTACAATATATAAAGATGTAAAATCTATGTTATAATTAATGTAACATTATTGTTATATTCCACAGAGAAATATGGGAGGGCTCATTTAATGAGAATGATTTTTTTTGATACAGAAACTACTGGCATAAGGCCAGGTAATATATGTCAGCTTAGCTATATACTCGTTGATACTGACTATAAACCTACAAAAACAATAGGTAAAAATATATTTTTTACTGTAGATTATGTAGAACCATCTGCAGAGGATGTACATGGTTTTAGTGTAGATACTTTATTTGCACTAAGCGAAGGCAAAACTTTCGAAGATTCCTATGAAGATTTTATTGAAGATTTTATAAATGCAGACATTCTTATAGGTCACAATGTTAATTTTGATATAAAATTTTTAACTCACGAACTTGAGAATTGTGGACATACTCTAAACCCTAAACATACATTTTGTACCATGAAGTATTATAAAGACATATGCAAACTTTTTACTTCACGTGGAGGATACAAAAACCCAAAATTAGCAGAAGCCATTAAATTTCTTGACTTAAACGAAGATCAAATAAACTTAAAAAGCAACAAGTATTTTGGAGACGCTGCAAATTTTCATGATGCTAGATTTGATACTACTGCAACATATTTACTAGTTACAGAAGGTATTAAAAAAGGTTTCATACCAAAACATTATTTTACGAATCTTGCTAAATAATTAACTTGAAAACTATTTGAAGAATAGAAATTCTATTTTTCAAATAGTTTTTTAAGTTTACTCCACATATCAATATTAACCTTTCTAAGATTTACGACTCTAAATTTTTCATTAACAAAAGCATGCGTTGTACTACCCTTAGCCAAAATTTTTCCATCCTCTGCCCGAACTACATTATAATTAAATATTACCTTAGCACCATTTAGCTCTTTCATAAATGTTTGGATAATAATTATATCTTCGTATTTTGCACCTTCTATGTACTTACATGAGCTTTCCACAACTGGTAACATAATATTATCTTTTTCCATTTCTTTATATGTCATTCCTATTGCTGTTATAAATTCTGTTCTACCTACTTCAAAATAAGCGTAATAATTTGAATGATGAACAATTCCCATTTGATCGGTCTCTACATATCTTACTTTTAGTTTTGTTTCATTAATATACATATTCATATCTCCAATAAAAATTCTTTTTAATTCTAAGAATATTAAAACTCATATATTATACCATCGCAAAATATTCTTTTAACAACTCTGTTACTTACATACATCTCAATTACATCGCCTATTTTTATATATAACTCTACAGGCAAATTAAGTTCATATGCAAAGTTCCCTGATTTTATTTTTAATTTTGTCCTATGTATATGGCTTCTTCCTACCAAATCAGCAAGGTCTGCCCCTAATAACAACCCTTGCCCTGACATTAGACTATCAATTTGTATTACCGGATAATCAGTTATTTTAGCAACAATAGGAATTAGATTTTCTATTTTTTTATTACAAATATAATCTATCTCTTCATCTATAATTATTGAATCATTTTCAATTATAGCATTATTAATATCCACTAAAAAATATGCATTTATTTGTGTTATATCTAATTTTTTATAATTAAAGTTTTCTTCAGAACGCATTATTCTAAGATATACTAGTTTTAATAATTCCTCATAGGTATTATCTTTGAATTTCTTGAATTCTTTAATTATTATATTCTCTATGCTTTTACTTAATCTTTGCTCATTAATTTTCCCTAAAATACTTTTACATCCCAGAAAACTTGCTAACTCAGATTTTATTTTATTTATATTAAAGTCCTTCTCCGTAAGTTTAATATCTGTACTCGCAACCATAAATACATTAGTATATTGCGGATATGCAGATTGAATGAATCCTAAATATTCTCCGTTTTTACTGTATACATTAAAAGGCATATTACGTCACTTCCTCCAAAACTATTTTTTCAATCATAAAAATAAATAAAATACTCAATATTAATATTATACATCTAACCAAAATTCATACATATAGATTTATAAAATATTATTTTGTTTTGTTATAGAAAATATTGAAAAAATTCTGGTGGTTTTTTTATAATAAAGATATTTATAAATAAATTTTAAGTAAAAACAGTTTACTTTCGACCTTTGTCTTTTATAAATATCAATATGGCAATAATAGATATGTACGTTATATTAAATAAAACTATTTTAGGAACAATATACCCAATTAAAGCTCTTCTTTGCACTTCATTTTTAATAATGGTGCATAAAAGGAGAGTAACCGGAAATATAAACCAATATATTTTCTTTTTATCTTTTATTTTACATATATAACTTAGAATATAAGCAAACGCATAATTCTCATTTGCTATAATCATAAACATCACGATACTCCATAAAAATAAAAATAAGAATCTAAAGTTAATTAGTATTGGTATGTCTATCCCTCCTGCTACTAATAAAACCGGCCATAAAGCAATAGATGTAACCTTATATCCTAAAGAATATATACATATAAATGTAATCCAAACATAAATTGACATAGTAATAAATAACGCTTTCAAAGTTATCTTTTTTATTTTGTTTTTTTCTTTCAAAACTGGATAAAATAAAAATATGGCTTCTATTCCGCTATAGGCAAAAACTGATTGAATGCTACCACTAAAAATATTTTTAATTCCTGGTCCGAATATAGGGAAAAGATTTAAATAATCTCCACTTTTCAGTGATATTACTAATAGCATTGTTATTGTCACTATAATATATAGCGAAATTTTATTGATTCTTACTAATACTTTTATCCCTTTATTACTTAAATAAATAGCTAATAGTATGGTAGGAATAAAAATTTTTATTGGTGTTAAAAAAGCTGTTGCATGCACTCTAAAAATATTAGCTAAGCCAACAATAGTAACTATTGTAAATAGACCAAATTCAGCCATAAATAAAATATTACAAATAATTCCGAGTATCCTTCCTAAATATATATTACTTAAGGTCAATATATTCTGATTGGGATGTTTTTTTGCATAATAAATTGATAATAAAGCCATATATAGCGGATACAGTCCACCAACTATCACCGATATCCAACCAGCCTGCTTTGCATCCTGTACTACCTCACTAGGTAATGCTAAAATATTTATTCCAATTATAAAACCTACTAAAATTGCTATAGTTTCGCTCTCTTCTAAGAAGTTTTTTTTTACTTTATCCATCTTATTTACTCCCCATATACTTTAATACTGACCTATTCCAATCTTATCAATGTTCACCACTACATTTACTTTAATATCTGCATTGCTTACCTCATCATTCCAATCTACACCAGATTCTCTGCCATATTTGGCCGCAGCATACATTCCTAAATTTAAGCAATCTATTTTATAACTATTTTTCATTTTGCATAAAAAATCATAACATTTCATTTCTATTTTTTTTGAAATGAGTTCTTCAAATTCTTTTTCACTTTCTTTTTTCATAGATTTATATAATGTATTCTCTATAATGTCACCCTGAAATTCTAAATCAATGATGAATTCATATTTGCCTTTTATTTTATTACATTTTACCTTCCTTTTAACCGTTGCATCATAATTTATATACTTATCTGGACTTTCCTGCAAACTTAATATTCCCTTCCCATTTTTCTCCCTAAGCATATTCATAATTTTGCCTTCCTCCATAGGTAGTACATAAGCCATTTTATCTCCTTTAAATAATGCCATTCCAGTAATCGCAATATTTTTATCCTTTATTTCTAGATATGGCAGTACTAAATTTTTGCCTTCTGAATCCAATGTAACATATATATTCAATAAATTATATTCAGTGTTGAAAAAATTATAGTTTGTTCCATGTCTAACAATACCCTCCATATAATCTGCCGCACTAGGATACCCATCTACCTTAACCCTTAATATATCTTCTGCCTTCCCTTTACCAACTGCAAATATAACTTTATCATTACCATTTGCATTAAAAAACAATATATTTACAATGTTTTTTATCCCATAAAATGCCTGTTCTTCACCTATTATAGTTATTTTCGGAGTTCCAATTGTAAAAGGTTTACTTGCATTTAATTGTCTTTGTTGCCTTATTTCTGCAATGGTATTTGCCTTTGTTTTTATAATACTACTACTTACATCACTACCTTTTATAATTTTAGTTGAATTTTTAATAGAACTGCCTGCACCTTCTTTTCCCTTAGTTTTAAAATCGTATATAGTAATAGGAACTCTATATTCCACCTCACCATTTAGACCTTTATTAATATCATACCCAACACCTGCTGTTATATTTAAATCCTCCACAGGGCTTACTTGCAATTTTTCTGCATAAATAGAAACTATACTTACCACTAACAACACAATTATTATTTTTTTCTTTTTCAAAGTGTCACCTTCTATTTTTTCTTACTTAGCTATATTTAATACTGTCCTCTTCCTAATTTATCAACATGTACCTTTACATTTACTTTAATCTCAGAGTTAGAGACAACCTCATTCCAGTCTACTCCTGTGTCTCTTCCATATTTCGCAGTAGCCACCCATCCTAGTTGCAGTAAGTCTACCTTATACTCTTTCTTCATCTTATCCAAAAATCCAATACACATATTTTCCACTTGTTTTGACATGTCATCCTCAAATTTTTGAATGGGCTCTGTCTTTACTGTCATACCTTCATATAACCCATTGTTAACAATTTCTCCTTTCAAATCCAAGTCAATAATAAAAGTATATTTGCCGTCTATTTTTTTACATGTAATCTTTCTTTTAGATTCCGCTGAATAATTCACATATTCTTTTGAATTCTTTTGTATGGTTAATATGCCCTTTACTTTATTTTCTCTAAGCATATTCATTATTTTTGTATCCTTTGTATCCAAAATAACAGCTAGCTTATCCTTGTTAAAAACTGCCATACCTTTTATTTTAATTCCATCTTCCATTATTTCAATATATGGACTAACAACATTTTTGCCCTCTGCATCTATTGATAAAAATGCATCCTTAACCATGTAATCTTCCTTAAAAAAATTATAGTTTACTGAGTTTTTAATCATATCGCTTATATACTCTGCTGAATTATCATAACCTGTGGAAGTATACTTAAGATAATCTTCATTCCTACCTTTGCATACAACTAAAAATGCATTGTCATTAACCACAGAGTTCTTAAAATTAACATCTATTAAATCTCTTATTCCATATTTAGCATATTCTTCATCTACTATATAAATCTTTGATAGTCCTAAAAAAAAATCTTTTCCTGTTTTTTTTTGTCTATTCTCTCTTGTTTTCCCAATAGTGCTACCTATTCCAGTACCTAATAGTGTTTCAACAGTGCCGTCTTCTTTATATTCATTAGCATTGGTAGAGACCCTATATATTATATTCCCTTCACCATTTTTATTTATTCCAATTCCTACACCCACAGAAATACCTAAATCCTCCACACTATGTGTTTTGTTTTTTTCACCTCCAAAAATAACCATAATTAAAGTACTACATAAAAAAACATTCAATATTATATTCATATATTTTTTCATTTTGCCCATCCTTTTTTTATCCATATTAAACTGGTGATGAGGGTTATATATATTAAATTGTAAATAACGCTGATTGGAAGGGTATATTTTATAATTTTCTCCATCGCTAACTTATCCGAATAATAGGTGTTTGTAATGATAATAACCAAAACAGCTATAACAACATATATTAATTTTTTATTTTTTATTTTCTTAAAATCATTTAAGAAAACCAAACACACGTAATTAAAAATAGCGACAGATTTAATTGCTATAATTATCCAAAAAAATATGAAAATATATTTAAAATTATTTATTACTTCAACCTTTACTGCCGATGTAACTCCAAAAAAACTCCATATTGTTTTATGAATAATATCTTTTCCCATATAATATATGGTTATAAAAGTAATCCATGTATATATAATAGCAGTAAATCCTACTGCCTTTAAAGTGGAACTCCTTATCTTGCTACTATCGTTTATAAAGGGATAAATTAAAAATATAATCTCCATTAATGAGTAATCATAAGCAGAGTAAACGCTACCTTTTAAGATATTTACAATTCCTGCCCCAAATACAGGACTTATATTTAAATAACTTCCTTGTTTTAAAATAGAAATGGTAGGGATAATTACCCCTAGCACCATCCAAAAGGTGATAGCACATGTCCTTCCCAGCACTTTAATTCCAAGGCCAGCAGCGTATACTCCTATAAATAATAAAACTACATAAATTTTAAAAGGAGTTAAAATAGGGGATGCTTCCGTTCTTACAATTAACATGATTGTTGTAATTAATGGTGGAAAAAAGCTAAAAAAACTTAGTAAAAAAAGAACATTTAATATGCTCCCAAATGTCTTTCCCAGGTATCTTTTACTAAGCACTAAAATATTATCCTTAGGGTATTTTCCACTTACATATACAGCTAAGATAGCTACATATAAGGGATATAAAGCCCCTATTATTACAGAAATCCACTCATCCTGTTTTGCAATATCTATTCCCCCATTAGGTAAACTCGTAGCCGTTACATCAAGCATAATTCCTATTAATATAAAAGTTACTTCATTTGGAGTTAGTAGATTTTTCTTTTCTATCCGCATACCTAATAATCTCCTCTACCCTGTAAATCTGCATTAACCGCCACATTTACTTTAATATCTGCATTTGAAACTACTTTATTCCAATCTACATTTTTCTGCCTTCCATACTTTGCAGCCGCTTCTCTTCCAAGAGTAATACAATCCATCTTATAATCACTCTGCATTATTTTTATAAAATCAACACATTGCTTTTCCATATCTTTTTCCATATCTTTTTCAAATTCTTTTTTTTTGTTTATATCCTTTAACATATCAACGTACATTTCATTATTAGTAATTGTACCTGTGAATGTTAAATCAATAATGAAACTGTATTTATCTCCATGCTTATAACATTTCACTTTTCTTTTACCAGTTTTTGCATCAAAATCAACAAACTCTTTAGGACTCTTTTGTAAAGTTAGTATCCCGTTTACATCATCATTTTTTAACAAATTAAGTATTTTACCCTTTTGTATATCCACAACTTCTACCATTTTATCTCCATTGAAAATAGCCACACCAGTGATTTCTATTCCTTCTTCTGTTATTTCTATATATGGAAGCACCAGACTTCTACCCTCAGCTCCAATCCTCACATACGCATCTATTAACTTGTAGTTATTAGAAAAAAAACTATAATTGCCATAAGATTCTACAAGCCCCCCTACATATTCTGAAGAGTTACTATAACCTTTTTCTTGGTACCTTAAATAATCCTCTGCTTTCCCTTTGCATACTACCATATAGGCCATATTGTTCGTTTGTGGATTTCTAAATCTATCATCTATCAAAGTTTTTAAACCATACCTTGCATAATCCTGGCTGACAAAAACAACCCTTTCTTGCCCCTGTACAAATTTTTTATCCATCTTTTCTTGCCTTTTCTGAGTTACTTCCCCTAAATTTTGACCTTGCTCATTAAATAACAAATTCGCTTGCTTACCACTTGCCTTATAAACATTTGTATTAATAGGTATACTATATTCAATGTTGCCTTCACTTTTTCTTTCTATATCATACCCAATGCCATTAATAGTCACTATCTCCTCAATAGGTACCCGGTCTTGATCAAGCATAATAAATACATAAATAAAAACACCAATTATTATGATGAAGTATTTTTTTTTATTCAAGCTCTATCTCCTCCCTTAAAAGATATAAATATAGCAATAGATGTCATATATAATAAATTAAATATGATAAACCCGGGTAAAATAATATCGTTAATATTTTGCCTACTTATTTCATTACCAAACTTCAGAGATAAATATACAATTATTGGAAAGATTAAAAAATAAATATTTTTAGTCTCTATTTTATGTGCAAACTCTTTTAAAATATATATACTTGCATAACAGTTAATGCTCATACTTTTAAATGCTACTAAACTCCAAAATGTCATAAAAATGTATCTATAATTATTGATTACTGATACGGTTATAGTTTCTGTAACCACCAAAAATGACCAAAAATTTTTGTTCACAATATCTGGTCCTAAATAATATATAGTTATAAAAACGCACCAAACATAAATAACAATAGCTATAGTCACACTTATAAGCGAAGATTTAAGAATCTTCTTTTTCTCTTTTAGAAACGGATAAATAAGTAGGATTATTTCCGCTCCTCCATAAGCAAAACTTGATTTTATAGCCCCCTTTGCTATTGAACTAAAACCAGAGCCAAATACAGGATAAATATTTGTCATGTTCGGAGATCGTAAAGCTATTATAGGTGATAAAAGAAGAATGATTGTAACGTAAAAAGAAATTTCACTTATTCTTCCTATTACTTTTAAGCCTCTTGAAACCGCATAAATAATACAGATAACTAGGATAGCTATAAGTTTAAAAGGGGTTAAAAATCCCATCATATAATTTCGCATTAAGTTACTATAATAACAAGCATTCATCGATGTTATAAAAATAAAATAAGTAGCAAAGATTAAATTAAAGCTACTTCCAATAATTTCACCAAAATACTTTTTACTCAAAATTAGTATGTTATCATTATGAAATTTTCCACTTATATAGTTGGCTATACTTACAACATATAATGGATATATTCCACCAATTAAAGTGGAAATCCATCCATCCTGATGAGCAGCTTTTACTACACCATTTGGAAGTGATAAAACACCCACTCCAACGATGCTACCAAAGATAATAAGGGCAAACTGACTTACCGTTAAGTAGCTTTGTTTTTTACCAGAGTTTCTCTGCATTTTATCCACTACCTTTTTTTCTTAAACTTGTTTCTATAATCCGTCTGCCTTATTGGGTCACTATTGGGAATTCCCTCTGGCCGTTTGTTCATCTTCCAAAGCGGTGCTCTAATAAAGGTATCCTTCATGTCACTTTTATGAAACTCAAAATATGGTACACCTAGACTGTCTAAAGATGAAAGATGAACTAAAATTAAAAACCAACCCACTGCAATTCCAAATATGCCCATGATATTTGCTAGTACCAGCATTGGAAATCGTAACATTCGAATAGAAAGGGACATATCATAATTAGGTATTAAAAAGGTAGTAATTACAGTAATCCCCACTATAAGTAAGGTAGTCGGGCTAACCATTTTAGATTGAATTGCCGTATCACCTATAATAATGCCTCCTACTAAACTTAATGTTTGAGCAATTTTAGTAGGTAGCCTTAAGCCACCCTCGCGTAAAAACTCCACAACTAGTTCCATAGCTATAATCTCTAAAAATGGAGTTAGGGCAATTCCTACCCTTGATTGAACAATGGGGGTGACAAATTTTATGGGTATAAGTTCTACATTAAACTTTATAAGTGTTAAATAAATAGAAGGTAGGGTAATAACAATAATTGCCGCCAAAATTCTTAGAAGTCTTACAAAAGAGGATACAACTGTTCTTTCAGTATAATCCTCTACAGCCTGAAAAAATTGCATGAATATTGCTGGATATACAAGCACCATTGGCGTTCCTTCTACAATAATAACTATTCTTCCTTCTAGCATATTTCCAATGGCTCTATCTGGTCTTTCTGTGCTATAGGCTTGTGGAAAAACCGTATAGGGATAGTCTTCAATATATTGCTCAAGCTTTCCCGCTGAAAGTACGGCATCTACGTCAATAGCTTCTATTCTCTTTTTTAATTCTTCCAATACATGTTTATCCACTATATCATCTATATAAACTATTGCCAAATCACTCTGCAATCGACTTCCTAAATTAAATAACTCAATTGTGAGATTCTTATCCTTGACTTTTCTTCGAATAAGGCTGATATTCACTTCTAAATTCTCTACAAAACCATCTCTTGGACCTTTTGCTGCTGTTTCATTCATAGGCTCCATAATAGCACGTTGTACTCCACCTGCAGTGTCAGCTATTATTACTTCCAAATCGCCATTTATTAAGACTGCTGTTTTTCCTCTTTTGAGATGATCAACGACCCCATTTACATCTGATTCTATTAATGTATTGCTCATAGAAATATATCTTTTACAAAGATACTCTCCTATATTCGCCCTCCCATTTAAATTTTCTCCTATATGAATCATCAGAGGATTCAATATATCTCTATCAATAATATCCTTGTTCGCAATTCCATTTACATAGATAATCGCAGCTTCTAAAGGCTGATCACTTCCAATATAAAAATGCTTTACCACTATAGGACTTTGCTTGCCTAACCCATTCCTAATTAAATCTATATTTCCATTTAAATCTCCATTTTCCATTGCAATCACCATGTCCTTTTCTTATAGATAGACAGATTGTGAATTATATATTGATACCTCAATTATGATTTTTATATTACATAGTTTCTCTTATTTAATCTAAAATATCCACTTTGTTTTTTCTATGTTAATTTTAAATGTACGGCTACTCCTATAATAGCTATATCAAGTATGTAGTAATTAAATAAGCTTCACAACTTAAAAAATAAGAGCACTAGCCCCTTACTGTTACACAGTAAGGGGCTAGTGCTCTTATTTAGTATAAATTTTAATTAGACAGGTATCTTTATATAAAAAAAGCCCTATAAAACAAAAGTTTTATAGGGTATAATTCACTTATTTAACTATCTTCCGAAAGATGAGTTATTATTTTGTTGTTTTCTTGCTCTTCTGCAATCAACACATCTTTGTGGTTCATTTTCAAATCCTTTTTCTTTGTAGAAAGCTTGTTCGCCCTCAGTGAATACGAATTCTTTTCCACAGTCTTTACAAATTAAGTTTTTGTCTTCCATTTTAAATATTCCTCCTTTTATTTGAAAATTAAGATCTAAATTTGATTAACAATAATTTCCTAAATAAAAGGGGATATGTTGTTTATCAGATTAGATTCTCTTAAATAGTAACTTTAAATTACTATTACATACTTATATTAACATATTTAAAAAGCATGTACAATATAATTTTAACCATTCGACAAACTTTTTTTATACATTTTATTACAGTCTCTTCTTAGAAACTGCAACATTAACGACTTCTGAAATGTCGTTAAAATGCAAAGTTTCCATTTTCAAACACAGATACTTCTTTTCCGTCTGCTGTGATACCAATTATTTGTAAGTCCTCTGTGCCAACCATAAAATCTTCATGTACAAATGAATCATTAACTTCTAATCCGGAAAGTTCCTCATTGCTTAAATTCTCACCATTTTTTATACATACTGGATATGCCTTTCCTAGAGCCAAATGACATGATGCATTTTCATCAAAAAGCGTGTTATAGAATAATATATTAGAGTTTGATATTGGAGAATCATATGGCACTAATGCTACTTCACCAAGATAACATGAGCCTTCATCAGTTTCAATAATACTCTTTAAAATATCATAACCTGTTTCTGCTTTAAAATCTACTACTTTTCCCTTCTCAAAAGTAAGTGAGAAATTTTCAATTAAATTTCCATTATAATTTAAAGGTTTAGAGCTTACTACAGTACCGTTAACTCCAGTTTTTTTAGGTAATGTAAATACTTCTTCAGTAGGCATGTTTGCTATAAACTCTACACCACCAGGCGTATAATCCGATCCTCCAAGCCATAGATGATTTTCTGGAAGTTCAATTTTTAGATCCGTACCCAATGAATTCTTATATTGAAGATATTTAAAATTATTTAAGTTCAAATAATCCATGCTTTTCTTTAGATTTGATTTATGAGTTTCCCACGAAGCAACAGGGTCCAACGCATCTACTCTTACTGTTTTAAATATAGCATTCCAAAGTTTTTCCATTGCATCGCCTTCTGAAACTTCTGGGAAAACTTTATTTGCCCAAGCTTGTGTTGGAATAGATGCAACGCACCAAACATTTTTATTACTCATCATTCTATCTCTGTATTCTTTTATTGCAGTACTCGCAGCCTTATTTGATTTTGACAATCTTTCAGGATTAACATCCTTCATAAGTTCTGGGTCAGAAGCTGAAATACTTAAAAAAGCAGCTCCCTTTCGCGCACTTGAAACATAAAAATCTCTTTGCCAATCTGGATATTCTGAAAATATCTCTTCCGGAGCAAACATGAATTTGATTTTTGTAGATATTTCATCCCTCCATGTTACCACTACTTCTCTAGCCCCTTCTAGATATGCTATTCTAGAAACAATCCTAGTAAAAGCAGCACACTCAATAGGCGAATTAATTACAAGTGTTTGATCCTTTTGGATATTAATTCCTGTCTTAACCAGTAAAAGAGCATATTTCTCTAATAATTTATTATCCATAATATATCTTTAGCGGATTAGTACACAATACCCAAATCCACTAAATACTCACTTCCTTTATATATCTTATGTACAAGGTATAAGCCCCTTGTCATGGCTAAGTTTATTCATAGACTACTTAGCACTATTCTAATATATTATCTATAACCCTTAAGAAAATTATACCATAAATCGAGATATTAAAAATACTAACCTATTATTTTGATTTTTCATTCCATTTCCACCCATTTTTCAATATTTACATCTAGCTCCATTTGAATTTTTTCCTTTTTCTTTCCGAGCTCCACCAATTTCTCATAATCTCTACCACTATTATTCATTTCAACATCTATGTCCCTAAATTTTTTTTCTAATTTTTGTATTGTTTCTTCTAAAGTTTCTACCTCCTTTAATTTGTTATTACTTACTATCTTATTATGATTTTCGATGCTTCGCTGCTTATTTGTTTTATCTTCTTTGGGATTTTCTACTTTATTTCGTTCAAATTCATTTTTCTTTTCTCTATAATATTCATAGTCGCCATCATAACTAATAATCTTTTTATCTTCTATTTCTAATATTCTTTTTGCAAGCTTATTTATAAAAAATCTATCATGAGATATAAATAATATAGTTCCTGCAAATATTAATAATGATTCTTCTAGCCTTTCCCTTGAATCAATGTCAAGATGGTTTGTTGGCTCATCAAGTATCAATAAATTTATATCATTTTGAATTAGAATGCAAAGTTTAAGTCTACTTTTTTCTCCACCTGAAAGATTTTTAACCTTTTTAAAAACTCTCTCCCCATAAAATAAAAACTTCGCAAGGATTCCTCGAGCTTCACCCTCAGAAACAGTGATTTCATCTCTAAAAACATCAAGTACATTTAACTCCTCATTGTGAAATGTTATATTCTGTGGTAAATATCCTATTTTAATATTAGAACCTAACTTTACCTCACCCTTATCTGGTATAACTTGACCTAAAATGATTTTAACAATGGTTGATTTACCACTACCATTACTTCCTAGCAAAGCTGTAGATTCGCTATTTCTAACATCTAAATACAAATCTTCTAATACCTTTTTATCCTCAAACTTTTTGCACATACCTTTAAGCCTCACAACATCCGTGCCAGATCTATCAGTTTTCGCAAAATCAAGTTTTATTTTAGCTCCATTTATTAAGGGCTTATCAACCCTTTCTACCTTATCTAACCTTTTTTGCATACTTTCAGCTCTTTTAAAGAATTTTTCGTTATCACCTTGAGTCGCCCATTCTCTTAATCTTTTTATGGCTTTTTCCATTGCCTTTATTTTCTTTTGTTGATCTTTATATGCTTCAAACTCTTCAAATATCCTTCTTTGCTTTTCTATAACATAATATGAATAATTACCATTATACAAAGAGGTCTCACCCTCCTCAATTTCAACTATTTTTGTTACACCTCTATCCAAGAAATATCTATCATGTGAAATGATTACTACTGTTCCTTTATATGATTTAAGATAATTTTCAAGCCACTCTATTGATGCTACATCTAAATGATTTGAAGGCTCATCAAGAAGTAGTATTTCAGGATTCTCAAGTAGTATTTTACCTAACATAACAATGGTTTTCTCTCCACCACTTAAAGTCATAAATTCCCTATCTAGAGTCTCTTCTTCAAACTTTAATCCAATGCAAACCTTACTCATTTTTTCTTCTATTTCATACCCACCTTTTGCTTGATAAAGTTCATTAAGTTCACCATATTTTCTTAAAACACGTTCTAATTCATTTCCGTTTAGGCTACCCATTTTCACTTCTATTATTTTTAATTCTTTATTTATTTCATATTGAATTCGAAAAGCAGTTTTTAGAACATCTATCACTTTAAAATGTTTTGGATAATCTGGTATTTGCTCTAAATATCCTATTGTCGAATTTTTTCTTATAGATACGCTTCCGTTGTCTTTATTTTCCATACCAGCAATAATTTTAAAAATTGTAGTTTTACCCGATCCATTTTTCCCAATTAGTCCAACTCTTTCATTGTTATGAACTTCAAAGCTAATATTGCTAAGGATTCTATTACCTCCAAAATATTTTTCTACTTCCTTTAATTCTATTTCTATCATTATTAATTCCTCCGTATTTTATATTTCTTTTTATTTCAAGTTAATTTAATCTCGTATTTATGTTTTTAGGAATAAACTTAAAAATAAATAAAACCCCAGCAAGAAACACTTGCCGAAGTTTTTATGTTTGATTTTAATATAGATTAGTTATTCTAACATATTCATACTCGAATCAAAAAACCTAGGCAAGAGAGTCATTACCTAGGTTTCAAATAACATAATTATAATGTATTTAAGTTAAAGATAACTTTCTTCTTTTTAGCGATATATTCAATTTTGGGTAGATTTCTCCCGTAAAATTGAAATCAGCAAAACTTATTCCAGATAATGACATTGGTAATCTATCTAAAATCGTATTCTCTAAAAAGAATTTAGCCATTGTTTTACTCCTTTTTTAAAATTATTATATTAATTTTACCATAATTCCTATTGTATATCAATACTGGAATTTCCTTTACTGCTATGTAACCTTGAAAAAGTTAACACAGCCCCAATGAAACAAATAATTGCTGCAGTTATATATACAATTCTCATGCCATATATAAATGCATCATTTCGTCCTACTATATAATTAGTTACACGATGTCCAATTTTAAAACTCATTCTATTATATAAAAGTGCAGTTGATAAAGCTATTCCACATACCATTCCAAGGTTTCTTACAAGTCCATTAATACTTCCTGCAATACCTAACTTATCCTTTGGTACTGTGGACATTATTAAAGAATTATTAGGCGATTGAAATAGACCATTACCAATGGTCATAACGACTATATAAAACACCATACTCATTAGACTAGTTTGTTCATTTAAAGTTGACATTAAAAGTAGACCCACACTATTAATTGCTAGACCTATAAAAGTTAGAATCTCGGATCCTATTTTATCTGATAAATGCCCACTTATTGGTGCAACAACAGACAAAACTAAAGGAGATACCATAAGTACAAGTCCCGTAAATGCAGGTGAGTAATTAAGTACATCCTGAAGATAAAAGGGTTGAATAATAACTGAACAAAACATTGCTACAAAAGATATAAATCCACAAAATATAGAGAGTGAGAATAATTTATTCTCAAATATTTTTAATTCCAATAAAGGATTTTTACGTTTCTTCTCCACAAATATAAATAGTATGAATGAAACAATTGATATTAAAAAACCTATTAAAATTATAGGGTGTGTAAACCCAATTTCTTGACCCTTACCCAGAGCTACAAATAGAGGAATTATAGTAAATGCAAATAGTAATGCTCCATATCCATCCAATTTACCTTTTTCTGTTTTGTTTGCTTTAGGAAGTATTTTTAATCCATAAAATAAAGTTATTATGCCTATTGGTATGTTAATTAGAAATATATATTCCCAACTGGTAGCATCGACTATAAATCCTCCGAGCCCCGGTCCAACCATTGCCCCAAGTGCAACAAACGTCCCTGTAATTCCAAGGGCCCTACCTCTCTCATTTGCAGGAAACACTCCTGTTATAATTCCTTGACTGTTTGCCATAGTCGCTGCAGCTCCTACCGCCTGCACAACTCTCGCTAAAACCAAAACCGTAAGAGAACTTGTTATTCCACAAAATAAAGACCCCAGAGTAAATAAAGCTATTCCAAACTTGAATACCTTTGTTTTACCAAGCATATCCCCTAATTTACCAAAAACTAATATAGCTGCTGAGATAACAATTAAGTAACTTGTTACTACCAATTGTATACCTGCTGATGTTACATGAAGCGCTTTAGCCATTACAGGTAAAGCTACATTTACAATACTACTATCTAAAGTGCACATAAAAGTTACCATTACAACTATAAATAAAATTGCCCATCTGTTTTTATAATTACTATCATTCGCTGAATTCATTTATATTCTCCTCTTATCCTTGTATTTTCATTTTTTTTACACTATTTAGAACCTTACTCAATGAGTTTATTGTAGTTCTCTTCTCCTCCTCATTTAAATCTTTTGTAATTAGTTCTACCAATTTATGTATCTTATAAAGTACTTTTGGAATTATAACCTTAGCTTTCTGCGTTAAATACAACTTATAGGCTCTAGAATCATCTTCATCTTTATTCCTAACTATGTATCCAAGATCAATTAGTTTTGTTATGGTTCTAGCTGACATTGCCTTATCACAACCTACTTCCTCGCTTATTTTATTTTGGCTAATACCTTCATTTCCCCTTAACATAAGTAAATAAGGATATGAACCACTGCTTAAATCATATTCTTTTAGCATCTTATCCAAATGAACTTGTGTGCTTCTTAAAATTTGATTATTAAGTTTTAGCAAATGCATTATGTCTTCTTTCAAATATTACACCCCTATATTAAGTATATTATTATATTTTTAATTTTGGTTGACAAGTCAACCTTATTATAATAAGTTTTTGTTGACTTGTCAACCACTTAGCTACTCCTGTATTATAATGTTATGCTTAAAATGTTTAAGCATATTTATATTTGGTTAAGTTAACTATATAAAACAAATTTTTTCCACTAAATTAAAAAACTCTCTTGTATTAGTTAAATATGTATAAACTTTTGATAATAGTTCTTGCAAACCTCTTCTAAATAGAGCATATTGTATTATGTAATAGAAAACGTACAAAAGATATATTATGTTGGAGGGATTACATATGTTAGGTTTTATTATTATTTTTTTTGCTAAAATAGTTGAGGTTTCATTAACTACGATTAGAATAGTTCTCATAACTCGTGGTGAAAAATTCTATGGTTCTATCATTGGTTTTTTCGAAGTACTTATATGGTTATATATAATTGGTACAATGCTTGTTGGAATAAATGAAGCACCACTTAAAATGATCACTTATGCCTCAGGCTTTGCTTGTGGAAATTACATAGGTTGTATTTTAGAAGAAAAACTAGCATTAGGCTTAATTACTATAAATGCAATAGTGTCTGTTAAAGATGGATATACATTGGCTGAGCTATTAAGAAAAGAAAATGTAGGTGTTACTATTGTTGATGCCGAAGGGTTAAAAGAAGAAAAAAAGATGCTTATATTACATGTTAAAAGAAAAAGAAAAAACGAATTAATAAAATTGATATCAGATTCCCATATAAATGCTGTAATTTCTCTAATGGATACTAAAACTATATATGGCGGATATGGTATTAGAAAATAAAGATCTAACTAAGGGGTGTATAAAATGTGTGAAAAACAAAAGATGCTAAATGGTGAAATCTATAATGCATATGATAAGGATTTAGTCCTTTTAAGAAATAAAGCAAGGCATCTTACAAAATTATATAATAATACTGAACCAGAAGATGTTACTGATAGAATAAATATTCTAAAAAAACTATTTGGGAAAATAGGTGATAATTTTGAAATAGAACCTCCCTTTAATTGTGATTACGGAACTAATATTCACATCGGGGAAACCTTCTATGCCAATTTTAATTTTTTAGTTTTAGATGACGGACTTGTAACAATAGGCGACAATGTATTAATTGCTCCTAATGTAAGTATATTTACTGCAACTCACCTTCTTGATCCTAATTTGAGACCTAAAAATGCCGATTATACAAAAGCCGTAACTATAGGAAACAATGTATGGATTGGCGGTGGATGTATAATAAATCCAGGTATAACTATTGGTGATAATAGTGTAATAGGTTCTGGTAGTGTTGTTACAAAGGATATCCCAGCTAATGTTGTCGCTGTAGGAAACCCTTGTAAAATATTAAAAAAAATTGTTTAGTATTCTAAAAAAGAAGGAGATCAAACTACTGAAATATATTTCAGTAGTTTGATCTCCTTTTTTTATTTTAACTTACTCATTTGGATGATTATATATCATCCTATCGTATACATGGTTAAACCCCATTTTACGATAAAGATTTTTAGCCTTTTTATTATCAAGATCTACATGAAGGGACAGATTACCATCTGTTAGTTCAATTGCACGCCCTATCAGTTCAGATGCCACACCTCGACCTTTATTACCTGGCTTAACACCAATATATGCCAGGTGGTAAGTTGGAATAAATCGTTCAAACCCCATATTTACTACAATACAAATACCCTGCTCTTCACCATTTCGTTTCGCTATTAATAAAAAACCTTCTTTCATAGCTTTTTCTATAGCATCTACGGTCTCTCCCACTGAATCATTATAAGTAGATAACCAATCACGCGTCATCTCAAGCAGCTCTTCTTTGTTTTTATCATTAAAGCTTTTAATCTCACACACTTCAATTTCACTTCTTGCATCATTTAAAATAATTAAATGTTTCCCATTACTTAGCTTACCTTGATTTACATTTTTAATAAATGCCGCAATTGCATATGATTCCTTCCTTGATACCATAACACCTTCAAGGTCTCTTAACATGTTAGCTGCATTTTTTAAATCAATTTCTTCAATCTCAATCATTTCCGCACGTGTATCCATAATTATTTTATCAACTGTTGCAACTATACCTGTATAATCATCTTCCATGTATAAATTAGGTTTTGCAGTATCTTTTTCCTTGCTTTTAATCCCACCGATTTGCATTTTCCTAACGTACTCGTCCAGTGAATCTTTCCACGACGGATTTGAACCACATATTAATTCAGGTAACTTACCTAATTCCTCATGTACCCAACTTTTAATTAATCCACTATAAACACTTGAAAGTGTATATCCAAGGCCTAATTGTATTGTAATTGTATCAACCTTAAAATCCATACGTTCTAAGCACTCTCTTGTCATATCTTCTAGCACAAGATGGCTAATAATATTATTTAAATTCCATTCACACATCAAATACATGTTGTTTTTTTCTGCTATATCTCTTAAATTAGAACGTGTAATAGTATCTTTTTTATCACGCATATCAAATAAAATAGATTTATCTATTTTTGAAATTTTCCATTTCTCTTGCTTGAATAAAGGAACCTTAATCTCAATTTCATTTAACTTTGCAAATAACATTACCGATTGTATGTAACACTCAGACCCATCAACTAATATTTTTTTAAATCCATTAGCAATAGCATCTTTAACTAAAACTTCTGATATACGATCATATTTATGTCCTGATGGATTAGTTCCTTCAAGTTTTAAATATATCTCCGAAATACCTAATGCCTTCTCTAATTTTTTTGCTCTCATTAATGGTGTTCTTCCACTTTTTCGCATAATCTCTCCTTCAACACTTAATTGTGATTAAATTCAAAAAACACTCCGACTTTTTAAACCTTTGTAGTTAGCGTGCCCATTTTATTAAGCTATAATTATTTATATTATACCATTTTAAGCTTAAATCAGCAAATACAAGGTAAATCATCATCATTATATTAACAATTTTTAAATTATAGTTGAAAATTCCATTAAAGTATAATTGTAGTTTACTCAAAACTTACAAAAAGATTGATTTTTTTGTCGTTTTATATATAATTATATTAGTAAAGTAAAATAGATTTATTTACAACATCGTTAGGGGGAAAAAACATGTCAGAAAAATCAAAAAATATTAAGCATTTAACATTGGTACCATTGGTATTAATGATTTTTACTTCTGTTTACGGATTTAATAACATTCCAAGATCATTTTATAAAATGGGTTATGCTGCTATTCCTTGGTACATATTATCAGGAATAACATTTTTCATACCTTTTGCTTTCATGATGGCTGAATTCGGTGCAGCTTTCAAGGATGAAAAGGGTGGAATTTATTCATGGATGGCAAAGTCCGTAGGAGCTAAATTTGCTTTTATGGGAACATTTATGTGGTATGCATCTTATGTAATCTGGATGGTTAATGTTGCGTCAACAGTTTGGGTTCCAATATCAAATGCGATATTTGGTACAGATACAACAAAAAGTTGGGGTTTATTTGGATTAACGGGCCCAAGATTTCTAGGAATACTCGGAATATGTTGGATAATATTTGTTACAATTATATCAACTAAGGGATTAGATAAAATAAAAAAAGTAACTTCACTTGGAGGTACTGCAGTAGCATTATTAAATATAGTTTTATTTATCGGAGCTATACTAGTTCTTGTAGGAAATCATGGTCATTTAGCTCAGCCTATAACTGGAATTAGTTCATTCATAGATTCACCAAACCCTAAATTTGTTGGGAATATACTTCAATCATTTGCATTCGTAGTATTTGCTATATTTGCTTATGGTGGTATTGAAGTTGTTGGAGGACTAGTTGATGAAACGGAAAATGCTGAAAAAAACTTTCCTAAAGGTGTTGTTATTTCAGCAATTATTATCTCAATTGGCTACTCACTTGGAATATTCCTTGTTGGTATATTTACTAACTGGTCTACTATTATGACTGGCGATAACGTTAACTTAGCTAATGCTGGTTATGTAGTAATGAACAACCTAGGATATTCTCTTGGTAATGCATACGGTGCAACCCAAGCTACTTCAATAGCAATTGGACATGGTGTAGCTAGATTCGTTGGACTTTCAATGTTCTTAGCTTTATCTGGTGCTTTCTTTACACTAATGTTCTCACCATTAAAACAATTAATTGAAGGTACGCCACCTAAATTATGGCCTGGAAAAATGGCAGAAATGAAAAACGGAATGCCTCAAAATGCAATGTGGATTCAAGCTATAATAGTTTGTGTTATGATTTTCCTTGTTTCTGTTGTTGGTGGAGATTCTATGAAAAAGTTCATTGAAATATTAGTTTCAATGACTAACGTAGCTATGACTCTTCCATACATGTTTATAGCGTTTGCTTTTGCACCATTTAAGAAAAACAAAGCTATTGTTAAACCTTTTGAAATATTTAAAACTAACACAAGTGCTTTAATATGGACAATAGTAGTTATGTTCACTGTTGGATTTGCAAATTTCTTTTCAATAATACAACCAGCACTCGAAGGAGACTTACCAACAACCCTTTGGAGTGTGGGTGGCCCGATATTTTTTGCTGTAGTTGCATTTATAATATATTGGAACTATGAAAGAAAATATTTAAAAAACCTATAAAACACAAAAGATGGTTTCTACATTAATTAGAAACCATCTTTTTTGTGTTTTTAAGTTTACTTTATTAAATCAGCAAATTCACCATCTATGATATCCTTTAATAAATTCGGATTTATCTCTATTTGAAATCCTATTTTCCCAGCACTTACAATTATCTTATCTATTTCAAGTGCTCCTTTGTCAATAAACGTTTTATACTTTTTTTTCATACCTATGGGAGAACACCCACCTCTAATATATCCTGTACACTTCTGTAAATCTATAAGATCTAACATTTCTATGTTCTTTTCATTAGTTACTCTAGCTACTTTTTTAAAATCTATTTCTTGTCTAACAGGAATTACAATAACATAAATTTCTTTAGAATTTGCATGTGTAACTATTGTTTTATAGAGATATTTTTCATCTCTACCTATCTTCTTTGCAACAGATATCCCATCTACTTTATCATCTTTGACCTCATAGGTCATAACATTATATTCTACACTCATTTTATCTAAAATACGCATAACATTTGTTTTTATCATTGTTATCCCCTTTGTTTAAATTTATTTACAACAGAAATCATTTCATGGTTCTCTTCATTATATCCTCTTTCTGTCACTTCTGCACTAATACCCTAAACATCATACTTAATAAAATTTAATCATACTTTTAATATCCGTAATTATAGCTTCTGCCTCCAAGTAAAGTTCCGATAATTAATATTCTAGCTATATCACCAATTCCGCCACCGCTACCATAACGACGTCTTCGCCTCATATTATCATCGTCATCGCTACAATTATCCTCTATTTCTACTTCTTCCTCACCCCTATAATGTTCCTTATACTTGTCAGATATCTCCTTACAAATACAATCCATTTCTTCTTTACTAGGGCAATATTTTTTTCCATGCTTGGCTACCATCATATCGCAATGATGTTTTACCATAGGTAATATTTTAATGTATATCTTAGGATACATATTTTTTAACTTCTCATCACTTTCATCATCGCTCTCAATCATAGGCATATTCATCATGGGCATGTTCATCATTGGCATATTCATCATTGGCATGTTCATCATTGGCATGTTCATCATGGGCATATTCCCCATTGGCATGTTCATCATGGGCATATTCCCCATTGGCATGCTCATCATTGGCATATCCCCCATTGGAATATCCTCAATTGGCATATTCTCCATGTTCATATCCCCCATAGGCATATTCATCATTGTCATATTCATCATTGGCATATTCATCATAGACATACATTGTCCAAGATTTTCACAATTTTTACAACGATAATCGTACATAAGTACCTCCAAAATAATATTTATACTTTATATTATTCTATTTCCATTGTTTGGTTACCCTGAGAACGACTTATTTGTTATAATATTACATTTGCTTTTTATCTAATTTATAATTATCAATTTGTTTCATTTCTGTACATATTATTGTATATAATTATTTTTGGACTATTGACAATATTCAATAAAAGCTTTATCATATCTTTAACAACTTAATACGAAAACACTTATCAAGAGAGGTAGAGGGACTGACCCAATGAAGCCTCGGCAGCGGGTTCTTTTAGAATACTGTGCCAATTTCAGCAAATTTATTCTTGAAAGATAAGATGGCTATATTTAAAATATAAATTAACCCTCTTCTTTCTATAGAAGAGGGTATTTTTTTATCAAAAGATAATTATGTTTTAATTTACTAAAATAATCATTGAGAGAAGGCAATAACTTGAGTGTTGAAAGTGTAAAAAAATTTTTCACTGAACAGGGGCTTGTAGATCCCGTATTTAAACTTGAAGAATGCGGTGCTACAGTTGACCTTGCAGCTAAAACTTTAGGAATTGAACCAAAGTTTATTGCAAAAACATTATCCTTTCGTCTTAAAGACAGAGATATTTTAATTGTTACTAAAGGTGATGCACGAATAGATAATAGGAAATACAAAGATTTTTTTAAAACCAAGGCCAAAATGCTAGACCACGATGAAGTTGCACAAATAACAGGTCATCCTGTTGGTGGAGTATGTCCATTTGGACTCGCAAGTCCTATAGGAGTATACATAGATGTGTCACTAAAAGACTATGAATATGTTTACCCAGCAGCTGGTTCAGCTTTTACAGCCCTTAAAATAAGGCCATCAGATATGCAAAATTTAACTCAAGCTGAATTTGTTGATGTTTGCAAATAAAGTGCATCAATTGAAATTAAAACAAAAAAACGATTGACATTTACTTTTATGAACCATATACTAATCACTAACAACTTATCAAGAGAGGTAGAGGGACTGGCCCGATGATACCCGACAACCAGCATTTATAGCGAAATGCAATGGTGTCAATTCCATCAGATTGTAAAATCTGAAAGATAAGGAAGATAGCAAATTTTATTATACAATATTATTGTTTATTAAAGTTAATCATGCTGCTTTCCTTATAGGAGAGTTGCTTTTTTTTTAATAAAATAAAATTACTTTGTTGTTAAGATAATATACTATTACATTTTCACAAACCTTTACGTATAAAAAACAAATATACATTTACAGTATATTTTAATAAATCAAAAAATATTATTAAAGAGGAGAATTTATATGAGTGAGAGAAAATTAAGTTTCGAAACATTACAGGTACATGCAGGACAAGTTCCAGACCCTACTACTGGTTCAAGAGCAGTTCCAATTTATCAAACATCATCTTTCGTGTTTAAAAATGCAGATCATGCCGCAAATTTATTTCAATTAAAAGAGCCAGGAAATGTATATGCAAGGATAATGAACCCGACTACTGATGTTTTTGAGAAGAGAGTAGCCGCTCTTGAAGGTGGCGTTGCTGGACTTGCTACCGCTTCTGGACTAGCTGCAATATTCTATGCAATACTTAATGTAGCTAGCTGTGGCGATGAAATTGTAACAGCTAGTACACTCTATGGTGGTACTTATGAATTATTTAATGTTACACTTAGGAAACTTGGAATTAACGTAATATTTGTTGACCCAGATGATCCTGAAAACTTTAGAAAAGCAATAACAAACAAGACAAAAGCACTTTACGGTGAAACAATAGGAAATCCAAAAATAAATATTTTAGATATAGAAGCAGTAGCAAAAATTGCACATGAAAATAAAATACCACTTATTATTGACAGTACATTTGCTACTCCTTTCCTATGCCGTCCAATTGAATTTGGTGCTGATGTAGTTATCCACTCCGCAACAAAGTTTATTGGTGGACATGGAACTACTATTGGTGGAATCATAGTTGATGGTGGTAAATTTGATTGGAGGGCAAGCGGTAAGTTTCCTGATTTTACAACGCCTGATAAAAGCTATAATGGACTCGTATACGCAGACCTCGGTGCCCCAGCATTTGCTTTAAAAGCTAGAGTTCAACTTCTAAGAAACACTGGTGCTACGCTTAGTCCTCAAAGTGCATTTTTATTTCTTCAGGGACTTGAATCATTGTCCTTAAGAGTTGAGAGACATGTTTCAAACGCTAGAGCCGTAGTTGAATTTTTAAGTAAGCATCCAAGTGTTTCATGGATAAATTACCCAGAGCTCGAAGGAAGTAAATACGAAGATTTATCTAAAAAATATCTACCAAAAGGCGCAGGTTCAATATTTACCTTTGGGATAAAAGGCGGACTTGAGGCAGGAAAAAAATTTATTAACAGTGTCCAGTTATTCTCACTACTTGCAAATGTTGCTGATGCAAAATCACTTGTAATTCATCCTTCAAGCACAACTCACGCAGAGCTGAATGAGGAAGAGCAAAAGGCTGCTGGAGTTACTACAGATTTGATAAGACTTTCAATTGGTGTAGAAGGTATCGATGACATTATATACGATTTAAATCAAGCCCTAGAAAAAGCAGTTAAATAGTCACAAAAATAACTTATGCATCTGACATATTATAATACGCAAGATGCATTACCCTAAGGAGGATTTAGATGCCAATAAAAATACCAGACAATCTTCCAGCATATAAGACCCTTAATAAAGAAAATGTTTTTACTATTACTGAAGACTGCGCATTTCATCAGGATATTAGGCCATTAAAAATTATAATTTTAAACCTAATGCCTACAAAAATTGATACAGAAACGCAACTTCTAAGACTTCTTGGTAACTCACCACTTCAGATTGATATAGTACTTCTTCACCCAGAAAGTCATGACAGCAAAAATATATCACCTGAACATTTAATTAAATTTTACAATACTTTTGATGAAATAAAAGATTCTAAATTTGATGGAATGATAATAACAGGAGCACCTATTGAAAATGTTCCTTTTGAAGAAGTAGATTACTGGGATGAGCTAAAAAAAATCATGGACTGGAGCGTGCGCAATGTATTCTCCACCTTGCATATTTGTTGGGGTGCCCAAGCTGGGCTTTATTATCATTATGGAGTTCAAAAACATAAACTTGATAAAAAACTGTTTGGAGTATTTAAACATACGGCAACACATAAGAATGTCAGGCTTTTGACTGGATTTGACGATGAGTTTTATGTTCCACATTCAAGGCATTCTGAAATAAGAAAAGTTGATATTGATAAAGTAGATGCACTTAAAATTATATCAGAATCAGAGGAATCAGGAATTTACATTGTATCAGCGAAAAAAGGACGTCAGATTTTTATAACAGGACATTCGGAGTATGATCCATTAACGCTTAAAACAGAATATGATAGAGATATCTCAAATGGCTTAAATATAGATGTTCCAAAAAATTATTATCCACAAGATGATCCAACTAAAACACCTATTGTAAAATGGAGAGGTCATTCAAGTTTACTCTTTTCAAATTGGTTAAACTATTATGTTTACCAAGAAACTCCATATAATCTGGTGTATTTAGAATAATAACAAAAGCGGCCCATAATCTATGGCGCCGCTTTTGTTATTATAATCTATTAAATTACAATCCAAAATGCATTTAAACTTCTTTAACTATCTCATCGTACCCTCTTCTATATGCTCTTGGGTAAAGTGTATTACTCTCATCTAAGTGACCAAGTGAAATTAGCATAACTACAGTCTTATTCTCATCAAGTTCAAATTCTTTTCGTACACCTTCAAAATCCATTCCGCTCATTGCATGAGAATCAACTCCAAGACTCTTAGCTGCATACATTATAGACATTGCAAGTAATCCTGCATTACTTTCAGCAAACTTTAATTTATTTTCGTTTGATGTACCATATAAACCAGCTGCCATTCCTTGTGTACCGGCTAATTTTTCTTTATCTCCACCCATTAACTTTAACATATCATTCCAAGTAGGGTTTGATGCTTCATATCCTGTTTTGTTACCTACTATAATTAAAGTAACTGGAGCTTCTAATATCTTAGGTTGAGCTGCAAATTTATGCAATCTTTCTTTACCCTCTTTAGATTTTACTGCTATAATCTCCCAAGGTTGAAGATTAAATGCTGATGGTGCGAGTACCGCAAGGTTAATTATATCTTTAAGTAATCCAGCCTCCACACCTTTATTAGTATCAAAAAAATTAATAGCTCTTCTACCTTCATAAACTTCTTTTAAATTCATTTAAATTCCCCCGATTTCTTTTATTGATTATATTATCTATTAGTAATAATTATTATATACTTTATATTATCATAGTATTACTATCTCTTCAATATGTCAAGTAAATGATAAAATTACTTTATTATATGAGCAATACAAAAAAGGTGTAGCAAATTCTGCTACACCTCTTTTATAATTTTAGAAACGGAAATCTCTTTTTCCATCTTTAAGTTCTTTCAAATACTCCGTTGCAATTTCTCTAACTTTTTCACTTTTTATATTTGGAATCTCATTTTGAATTAAGATCTCACCCTTTTTCTTAGTATCCTCGGATGCGTAATCCTCCAAATATTCTTTAAGTGTCATTAGTGCATTTGGCTGACAGCAGTTTCCAATCTGACCTGACTTTACAAGTTTCATAAATCTATCTCCTGTACGTCCCTCTCTATAACAGGCAGTACAAAAGCTTGGAATATAACCCAGTTCTAAAAGCCAATTTACTATTTCATCTAATTTTCTAGTGTCGGTTACTTCAAATTGCTTTGAATTATCATCTTCTGCCTCTGGCTGCGAATATCCTCCGACACTTGTACATGATCCTCCACTTACCTGAGATATACCAAGTTCTAGCACACGCTCACGAGTTGCTTTTGATTCACGAGTTGAAACAATCATGCCTGTGTATGGTACAGCAATACGAATAACAGCTACAATTTTTTCAAACATCTCATCTGATATTGAATTTGAAAATGCATTCGGATCAATATCATCAGCAGGACAAATTCTTGGAACACTTATAGTATGTGGACCTACACCCTTAGCTGCTTCTAAATGCTCTGCATGCATAAGTAAGCCTACAAAGTCATAACGATACATATTTAAACCAAACAAGACACCAATTCCAACGTCATCAATACCGCCTTCCATCGCACGATCCATTGCCTCAGTATGATATGCATAGTTATGTTTTGGTCCCGTTGGGTGAAGCTCTTCATAACTTTTCTTATTATAAGTTTCCTGGAAAAGTATGTAAGTTCCAATTCCAGCTTCTTTGAGCATCTTATATTCCTCTACAGTAGTAGCTGCAATATTGACATTTACACGTCTAATATCCCCATTTTTATGTTTAATACTATAGATTGTCTTAATACTCTCCAAAATATATTCAATTGGGTTATTAATAGGATCTTCTCCTGCTTCTAAAGCCAATCTCTTGTGTCCCATATCCTGAAGCGCAACAACCTCTTTAACTATTTCTTCTTGTGAAAGTTTTTTACGATGTATTGTTTTATTTTTAGAATGATAAGGACAATACACACATCCATTTATGCAATGATTTGATAGATATAAAGGCGCAAATATAACAATACGATTACCATAAAGTTTTTGCTTAAGTTCCTTTGCAAGTTTGAACATTTTTTCTTCTTCATCTTTCAAATCACATTCAAGTAGAACAGCAGCTTCTCTATGTGTTAACCCCTTGCCTTCACTTGCACGTTTTATTAGACTATCAATTAATTCACGATTACTCTTGTTTTCCTTAGCATACGCAACGGTAGATAAAATTTCATCATCATCAATAAACTCTGTTGCATTTTTTGACATAGAATCATACATAACATAATCTCCTTTTTATATAAAATAATTTTTATTTACTTTGCTTGCGGTGTAACTTTTGAATAAATTGTTTTAGTGTTTACACCGGGTATCATTCCTAGCTTACCTGATAGAGCACTGATAACATCATTTGGTGCGTCAATAACAACACTTATTACTGAGATATCACGTTTATGATATGGAACCCCCATTCTACCTACAATATACTCACCATATTCGTGAAGTATAGAGTTAATCTTTGGAGCTGCATCTGTGTTTTCAACTATAATTCCAATTAATGCAATTCTTGTTTCCATTAATTAAATCTCCTTAATAAATTAAATCTCCTTAATAAATTAAACTATCCCTATACCTCTAAAGGCATAGGGATAGTTTCTTATAATTAAAGACACACCATTAAAAGTATGTTCCTTAACAATATTACAACTATTCTCTCGCCTTCTCATTCGGGACGAACCCTCATACCTTCAGAACGATATTTTTGTAATTATAATTTATTGTTTAATTTTTAACAAAACAAAATATTTCCTAATTTTAAAATTCACCTAGAACACTTATACAATAACACTCTGTGTATTAAATTGCAAACCTGCCTTTGTTTACTTACATAGGCGTCCCTTATACTAAATACATAAAATTACTTGTAAATTGTAATATACTGTTATATAATTAAATAATAATATGTGCTAGGGGTGCCTTATGGCTGAGATATGAATATTAATTCATTGACCCTTATACCTGATCTGGATAATACCAGCGGAGGAAAGCGGTAATGATGTATAAATACATTAACTATATTCCTTTTGTGAATATAGTTTTTTTGTTTTTACCATAATACTTCTGTAGCACAATAAATGGAGGTTATATAAATGTCTTTAAATGAAAGAATCGCTGAAATTACCAAAAGCCCCATTGCTCTTTTTGCACTACTTGGAGTTTTAATATTAATTTATGTTATTTTGAAAGTTAGAAAAATTAAGTTTACTACGCAAATGATAACTTTAGTTGGTGTATCTATTGCATTAGCTACTTCATTGCAATTTATTACTATTATGAAATTACCACAAGGTGGTAGCGTAACTGCTGGAAGTATGGTCCCAATAGTACTAATAGCATTGTTTTATGGCCCGGAAGTTGGTTTTCTAACAGGCTTTTTATTTGGAATAATAAATTTCATATTATCTCCTTTTGCAGTCCACCCAGTCCAAGTATTATTTGATTATCCTCTTCCTTTTATGGCCATTGGAATAGTAGGATACTTTAGATCCTTTAAAATTACAGGAATACTTATTGGAGTAATCTGTGCAATGCTAGCAAGATTTGCATGCCATTTTATATCCGGCGTGGTATTTTTCGCTACCTCTGCTCCAAAGGGAACCTCAGTTTATTTATACTCCCTTTTATATAACGGCTCATACATGGGTCTCGAAACAATAATCACCTGTATAATTATTGCTATTTTACCTATAACACGTTTATCAAAACTAGTTGTAAATAAGCCTAGCTTAAGTTGATTTTTTATCTCAAACATTGGAGCAAAGTTCATAAAATGATCTTTGCTCTTTTTTCATTCTAACTCAAATTTACCATATTAATATTTAGCCTTCCTAATTAAATTTATTTCCGCCTTAACTGGTGATTGAGAATTCCTATTTCCCCTTACAGTAACCTTATCCTCTGAAATATTAAGTTCTCTTGCTATTATTGCCTTAACTCTTCTTTGACAAAAATTACCCTGACAAGTTCCCATTCCTGCTCTTGTACGTCTTTTTATAGCATCTGTAGAATTAATTGGTATATTTCTGTGAATAGCATCAATAATTTCTGACTCTGTAACCTGCTCACATCTGCATATTATATTCTTTTCTTTATTTTCATCATCAACTTTTCCATCAAAATTCTTATCTTTCTTTATTACTATTCCTTTTCTATTTGGATTAAAACTATTTTTCAGTCTAAGATTTCCTTCTAAATTCTTAATTATATCTACAACCATCTTCGCAATTGCAGGTGATGATGTAAGCCCTGGTGAATCTATCCCAGCAACATTTACGAATCTTTTAACTCTACTTTCCTCAATGATAAAATCCCCTGTACTACTAGTAGCTCTTATACCTGAAAAAGTAGTTAATGCCTTTTGAATATTAAAATCAGGTATGGACATTCTAGCAGCAGTAATTACATCCTTTAAACTATTCTCATTAGTTGATACATCTTCTGTATTATCAACCTCTTCTGCATTAGGTCCAATCATAAAATTGCCATGATATGTTGTAGTTACAAGTATTCCTTTTCCCTTATCTGTAGGCACTTGAAAAATAACAGTATTTACAAGATGACCTTGCTCTTTTCCCATTAGAATATATTGACCTCGCTTCGGTACTATTTTAAAATCATCGATTCCTACCATATTAGATATTTTATCACTATGAAGTCCTGCAGCATTTATAATGTATCTTGATTCGATCTCCTCCTTATTAGTATGAATCGTAAATTTTTCTTCCAATTTTTCTATACTCATTACTTCATTCTCTAGCTTAAGTTCTACACCATTAGTTATTGCATTTTCAACTAATGCAATTGTAAATTCATAAGGTGATGTAACCCCTACACTTTTAGCATAAAGTGCTACCTTTACTTCACTATTTAAGTATGGCTCTATCTCTTTTAACTTCTCACCTTTTATAATCTCTAAATCATCGCATCCAAGTTTTAGACCGTTCTCATATAACTCAATAATTCTTTTCTCATCACTCTCATTAAAACCAATTACCAAAGCTCCTGTTTTCCGATATCCAAAATTTAATTCTTTCTCAAGCGCTTTATACATTTTATTCCCTTTTCCACATAATTGTCCTTTTAATGTACCGTACTTTGCTGCATATCCGCCATGAACTATCCCACTATTTGCTTTTGTAGCTTTGGTTGCAACATCATCTTCTTTTTCTAAAACACATATTTTTAAATCATACCTTGAAAGTTCCCTTGCAATAGCCGCTCCAACTACTCCCGCTCCTATAATAATTACATCATACATAAAAATCACCTCACAACATATTATTTTATATCCTTTAATACTTATTCTTTATTAATATCTATTATAGTATAAGTTTTTATATTATAATAGATATTTCGCTAAAAAAAAATCATTAAATATAAAGGTGATTATCTATGACTTGTAGAAAGATTTATTATGACCATATATTACGATACTTAAAACTAAAGGAGGAGATATTGAGTTTGAAAAATAAATCTAAACTGCTACTATGTATACTTGTTTCAATATTTTTTTTGTCTGAAGGGTGTGGCAAAAAAGTTGATACTACAATACAACTCAAACCAAAACCCACTGTAAAAACCTCTCAAAAATACATCTCACCCTATACTGGCGAAGAGGTAACAAAGAAAGTATTCTCTAATATTGCTGTACTTGCAATAGTCGAGAACTCTTTAGATGCAAGACCTCAATCCGGATTAAATGATGCTGATATAGTTTATGAAACCATGGCAGAGGGTGGAATTCCTAGGTTTATAACATTGTTTCAAAAGGAAAGTCCTAAAAAAATCGGACCAATTAGAAGCGCTCGGGCTTATTTTTTAGATATTTCAAAGGAATATAATTTGCCTTTTGCTCATTGTGGTGGAAGCGAAGAAGCCCTTCTTAAAATAAATGGAGAAAAATTAATGAGCATGAAC
Source organism: Clostridium sp. DSM 17811 (assembly GCF_018861905.1). Lineage (GTDB taxonomy): Bacteria > Bacillota > Clostridia > Clostridiales > Clostridiaceae > Clostridium_AD > Clostridium_AD frigoriphilum. The sequence continues at coordinate 68,714 of NZ_JAHLDU010000004.1, read as the reverse complement.
GAAATGACAAATGCCTCTACATATTGGAGGGATTCGATAAGGAAAGCTCCCCATAACCTTTATACCTCTACAGATAAATTAAGAGAGCTTATCAAAAGTAAAAAATTTGTATACTCACCTAGTGTTACATTAAAATTTAATAAAAGCTATTGGGATAATACTAAACTAACTAAAGCATCCGATGTATTTTTAAATTTAAATAAATATTACAACACTAGATACACTTATAAAAATGGATTTTACCTAAAAAGCATGGATGGAAAATCTTCTACCGATAAAGAAAATAAACTTCCCTTAAGCGTTAAAAATGTAGTTGTCCAAATAACCACAATTAAAACTCAAGCAGATGGAAGTCATTTAGACATTAAACTTGTGGGCACAGGGAATGGTTATGTTATCAGCAATGGTAAATATGTTAAAATGTTTTGGACTAAAAAAACAACAACTTCAAAAACACTACTAACAGATGAAGAAGGTAATATTTTACCTTTAAATCCAGGAAAGACTTGGTGGAATATCGTAGATAAAAATGCAGTTATAGATATAAAATAATTTATGGATTTTCTAATTAACCATAAAAAAAGGTCTCGCCCTAGCTAATTGCTAAGACAAGACCTTCCTTATTTTTAATCTATATTTTTTGAGTTTCGTCAGATATTTCCTCTGGATTAGTTGTTTCTATATTTTCTACATTAACAACATCTTGATCTACACAATTTTCATGAGTAACATCATCGCAAATCTCTTTTTTAGTTAAAACTGTTAAACATTTTGAAACTTTATCACTGATTTTACCCACCGCTACTAGCAGTAATGCAACTCCACCATACATGGCAATCGGCTGGAATATTCCTGGTAACAATTGTGATGTCATTAATGCCTTTCTTACCGTACCAACTGCATAACCTTGAGTTACAGCTTGAGCAAAACTAGTATTATACAAGTAGATATTATCAACTAATAGTGCCACTCCTAAGATCGCTACAACTATAGCAGATATAAATAAAACGATTGAAATAGCAGATTTTTTTGTTGTGTTTTTTACATTATGTTCCATAATAATTTGTCTCCATTCCGCCCTTAAAGGCTATATTATTAATTGCATTTAATACTCACCTGATATTATTAATATTTAGTGATATGTTGATTATGTTATTTTGAGGATTCATCATGTAGTTCCTCTGTATCTGTTAACAATACTAACAAATAATTATTGCATTTAAGTGTCAATATTATGAACAATCTATGACTAGATTCCATGAACGCTTTGAAAATGGGTGTTTAGGCTAAAAATATGTTCTTATAAATTTTTATTCTATTTCTTTGAAAATAGATTAGTTAACCACGTAATACACAAATCCATCCAAGTAGCAACATTCGGATAAACCCCTTTTCCCTCTTCCCGAGTTTCTTCATTAGCAAGCGATAACCCATGTGGTCCTTCTGGGTATATGTGTAATTCAAAAGGTATTTTTTTGTTTCTTAACGCCTTAGCAAATAACAATGTATTTTCAACCGGTACTGAGTTATCTTCAAATGTATGCCATAAAAATGTAGGTGGTGTTTTCCCAGAGACATTATGTTCTAATGACATCTTCTCCTTTAATGACTCACTAGCATTATCTCCTATCAAATTGCAAAGTGAGTTTTCATGAGTAAATACTCCTGATGTTATGACAGGATAACATAAAATTTGAGCATTTGGATTGTTTTTACCTCCCTCAATTCCAGGTACCCCTTTTAAATAAGGCTCATCCCAATAAACTCCAAGACTTGCAGCTACATGCCCACCTGCCGAAAAGCCACACACCGCAATTTTATTAACATCAATTTTCCAATCTTTAGAATTTTCACGAAGTATACACATTGCCCTTGATAAATCTAGCAATGATTGTGGATACTTGTTTGGAGCAACACTATAATATAAGACAAATGCATGAAAGCCAGCAGCGTTAAATTTAATAGCTATTGGTTCAGCTTCTCTTAATGATGTATAAGCATATGCCCCTCCTGGGCATATTAAAACAGCTCCCCTTAATTTATCTCCTTTAAGTAAATACGTATCTAAACTTGGTCTAAAATCATCATTTCCCTTATTTTCATATGGAAACTTACCCCACAAATCAATAGTCTTATTTATCATATTCATCCCTCCTTTAATCATAAATTTAAGCTAAGAAACTACAGATACTTTTTTGACAAATTAAGTCTATTATAATAAGAATATACCAAATTGTCTATATTTTTATAATGTTCTCTTTATTTTGTTAGCATATTAATAATTTTTGCTACTATTTTACTTCTTATCCAAATAAAATTAAATCATCTTGTCAATATTGTAACTGCATATTAAAACTTAGAAAATGTCATGATGTTATAGTATTATATATCTAATCAAACCAATGAGCTTAACAAGCTATGTTTAGTTCTTTCTAATTCTCCAAATTTTCTATATAATGAATCTTATTAATATTTTTTATGCATAATATAGTATTACATTCATTTCTTTTTATAATTCTAAATACAAATAATTCAAATAAGAAACGAACAATATTAATACATAAAACTTTAGTTTTTATATCAACAAAACGATTAAAGTAAAATTAAAATTTAATTAAAGGAGTGAAAAAATTTATGGATATTTGGAAAAAGAAAACCCTAGAACAAATGTTACATTCAGCTGAAAAATCTGATTTAAAAAAGAATCTTACATCAAAAGACCTTGCAGCACTTGGAATAGGTGCAGTTGTAGGTACAGGGATTTTTGTTTCAACTGGTGTCGGGGCACATTTAGCAGGACCTGCAGTTGTTTTATCATTTATAGTAGCTGCAGTAATAAGTGCACTTTGCGCTCTTACTTATTCTGAACTTGCTACAATGTTTCCAGTTGCTGGCAGTACATATGCATATTCTTATGTTGCCTTCGGTGAATTAATAGCCTGGATTATAGGCTGGGACTTAATGCTTGAGTATTTGGTTTCTTCCGCTGCAGTTGCGTCTGGATGGTCAGGAACCTTTGTAGGTTTATTAAGTTCCGCAGGGCTAAATTTGCCTAATGCAATAATTAGAACTCCCTCGGCCGGTGGAATTATTGACTTACCCGCTGTTCTTATAACTATGTTTGTAACTTGGATATTATTTATAGGCATAAAAGAAAGTGCAAAATTAAACAATAAAATTGTCTTGGTAAAAGTTGGTGTAATTATTTTATTTGTAATACTTGGAGTATTCCATATTAATGTAGCTAACTATAAACCATTTGCTCCATTTGGTTGGAGTGGTGTTATGGCTGGTGCTTCAATTATATTCTTTGCATATATTGGTTTTGACGCAGTTTCAACTGCTGCCGAAGAAACTATAAACCCAAAGAGGGATGTACCTCGCGGACTTGCAATTTGCCTAGGAGTAGTAATTATACTTTACGTTGCAGTTGCACTTGTTATAACTGGTATGGTTCCATATAAAGAAATAATTGAGAACAATGCTGTTCCAGGAGCTCTTGCAAGATTTGGCATCAATTGGGGAGCAGCCCTTGTTGGAACTGGAGCAGTTATAGGTATGATTTCAACACTACTTGTAATGCTTTATGGACAAATTAGAGTGTTTATGGTTATGTCAAGAGATGGGTTACTTCCAAAGGTTTTTTCAAAGGTACACCCTATTCACAAAACCCCTACTCTTTGCACAATAATAACAGGTAGTATTGCTGGAATAATGGCCGGTTTTCTACCATTAGATGAAATAATAAAACTATGCAATATAGGTACATTATTTGCATTCATCTTAGTTTCAATAGGAGTTATAGTTCTTAGGAAAACTATGCCGAATATTGAAAGAAAGTTTAGGTGCCCATGGGTACCAGTTTTACCTATCATTTCTGCACTTTCTTGTGTTTATTTAATGTCAGCCTTACCACTAGTAACATGGATTAGATTTATAATTTGGTTATTAATTGGAATAGTGATTTACTTCGTGTATAGTAGACATCACAGTTTACTTCAAAAAGAAAAATAGAAATAATATTACAATAACAAAGTAGACAACCTTTTGGTAGTCTACTTTATTTTTGTAATTTATTCAATTTTTATTGTGTTAAGATATAAATTAAAATTAGTAAATCGTTTTAGAGAATTTGTATCTTTTTTTATAAATTCCCAGGTATCTTTATACTCAGCATTAATAGCAAATTCCGGATTATTCATAAATTCAATAAAACTAATAGGACTTGTTATAAATTTGTCTTCAAACTTTTCAGCAAACCTCCGTTTATCATCAGCATTAACCCCTTGCACATTATGAATTACATGTTCTAAATTAGAAGAAAAGAAATATACCCGGTAACTTAAGTTTGTATATATCATATTCGTAGTTGCCAGCTTACTTAGGATTTGTGATTTTTGTTTATTACGTTTTTTTATATTATCGGTATTTTTTGCATATATATTTTGGGTGTTATACTCAATACTATCCTTGGGTTTAATACTATTCATGTCCTTTTGCAAAACTTGTTCATCACTTATAAATGCACCATCAGTATCTACTAAATGAATTACATTTGAAATATCACTTTTCTTATACATATCACTAGATATAAACTCCTTTATATAATCTGTAATTTTGGTGTAAATATTACCTGCATTAACTCCATTTTGCGCTGTAACATCACCGTGAATAACTTTAAACCTAACAATTTTATCTTTTTCAATTATTTTAGATAAAATTAATGCAAATGAATTTCTATCAGTTACTCCCTCAACTATAAATAAAACAATTTTTTTACTCTTCATAAAGAATGTCACCAGCTTTTCTAAATGCGTGTGCAATCTCAAAACTATTAGTTTCTTCGTATATACACTCATTAAGTCCACCCAAATCAACCCCACGTAAATATACATTTCGTAGATTATTATTACTTTTTATATTCGTTATTCTTATAAATCTATTTTGTGGATTCACGGTACTAAATACCAATGATTCTTTTTCTAACATTTCAAGTGGTCGTAGGTTATGTGATGTAAAAATAAATTGGCCTTTTCCTTCTTGCTCAATTATCTTTAATAATTCCCCTAACAAATACTCAAATATGCCAGCATCAAGTTCATCAACTATTAAACAAATTGATGGATTATTAAACATGGAAATTAAGGTACTTAAAATAGAAATTATCTTTTTTATACCCTCAGATTCATATTTAAGCGGAATCTTTATATCTTTTTTAATAGAAAGCAATTGTATTCTTACTACTTCTTTTCCATTTTTAGATAACTCGTTTCCTAAATTATTAATCTCTAACTGTAAATTAGGAATGATAGTACTTAACACTATATTCAACTGTTTTATAATTTTTGTTGCTATATTATACCTTTTTTTATCTATATTTGATTTCCCGAGTAAATTAATTGCGATATCTCCACTAGTTACGCATGCCTCATTCTCCATTCTAAAACTTAATGGCATATAATTAAGGCTTATAGTCGCTGAATGTTCATTAGTTATTACAAATAAATTTACTCTAGCAAAATGTTTAATAACATTAATAACATTAAAATAATCATTGCTCATTGAATTACTTTTAAAAATTTCTTCCAAACTATCGTTAAAAATAAAAGATGTTTTTTCCTTTATTGATAACCTTTTACTCACTTCAAGATTAAATTCATTTTCTTTATTATTTCTTATTAACTCGTTATAACGAGCCTTTGGCAATATATATGTATCCTTTAAATCTATAAGATATTCGATTATATCAATTTTTCTTTTTTTGTTATCCTCATTTATTTGAGAATAACTTAACTTCTCATTATATAATTCTGCTTGCCCTTCTTTTCTCCTTAGTGAAAACTGGTAATATACTAATAACTTTTGATCTTTTAGTTCAATATAAAAAACAAACTTTAACGTTGCCTCGTCTTCTAATTCATGTATATAATTTTTAATATCTTCTGGTAATTTTTCACCACTTGCTATTGTTTTAAATAATTTAAAAGCTTCTACTATAGTCGTTTTTCCTGAACCATTTTGTCCATAAATTCCAATTATATCTGATTTACCACTATAATATTCTTTTTGTCTATAACCTGACAAATCGATAATTCCCTCCTGGATATTCTTAAACCCCGTAAGTTCAATCTTTTGTATCCTTATAATTGTTTTTGTCATATATTCCACTCCCATACATATAAATTACACGCTTCTCACTATAAAATGTTAATACTTTTCATTTAATTGATACAAAATGTTTCTTTCAATGTATTCACTTATATTATATCACATTCAAACAATATTATTCATTATGCCCTTAATTGGTATAATTAAAAAAAGTTTCTGTTTTTTAAAGGGATTTCCTATATTTATGTAGAATATAATAATAGATTACGTTTACAAAGGAGGCCATAATGAAGAAAGTTAAAAATATTATAACATTTGCTCTTGCTTTATTGCTTGCAGGTTCAATAAGTATTACTAGTAAGCCTGCGCATGCTGAGGCACTTGTATACACAACAGAAATTACTCAATTAGCAGCAAGTAAAAACAAGCTTACAGGGACTAATATCGTAGACTATGCAGAAACCTTTATCGGCATCCCATATAAATATGGCGGAACTACCACTGCTGGTTTTGATTGCTCTGGTTTTACTATGCATGTTTATAATAATTTCAAAGTAAATTTGCCACGCATTGCATCATCTCAAACATCAAACGGCAGTGTAGTTAGTAAATCTACCCTTAAGAAAGGAGATTTAGTTTTTTTTGGTAATCCTGTCTATCATGTAGGCATTTATGTTGGAAATGGTAAATTTATACATTCTCCTAAAACTGGGTCATCGATTAAAATTATAGATTTAAAATATATGCCTGATTATAATACAGCAAGAAGAATAACGAGCAATTAGGAAAAAGGAGCAAACAATAATTTGTAATTATTGCTTGCTCCTAAGCTTTTGTTTGCTACTTAACAAATGTTCCATCCTCAATATCTTTAAACGCCATCCTAAGTTCCTCTTGGGTGTTCATTACAATAGGTCCACCCCATGCGATTGACTCATTCAATTTAGCTCCTGAAAATAAAAGAAAACGAAGCCCTTTCTCTGTTGCGCTAACTATTAATTTCTCACCATCATTAAAAAGCACTGCACTTCTACTTGGAACCAATTTATCATTAGAATCATCAAAACACCCTTCACCTTCCACTATATATACAAACAGTGTTGTGTCAATCATAGTTTCTAATTCCCATCGTGCACCAGCTTTCATTTCAACGTCTAAGAATAACATTTTCACATGTTCACCTTGCACGGCTCCTGAATTACCTTTATAATTCCCTGAAATAACTCTAATGATGTTATCATCTTCGTCAATTTTAGTTACCATGTCTGCTCTAATATCTCGATACCTTGGACTTGTCATTTTATCCTTCTGAGGTAGATTAAGCCAAAGTTGAACGCCAAGCATTCTATTTGAGATTTTGGGCATTTCCTGATGAAGGATTCCCCCACCTGCTGTCATCCATTGACAACAACCATCTAATATACTTCCCTTATTACCTAAGCTATCTGTATGCTCAATATCTCCACTTATAAGGTAAGTAACTGTCTCTATCCCCCTATGTGGGTGCCATGGAAAACCTTTGGTATAATCATCTGGATCTATTGAATCAAAAGCATCCAACATCAAAAATGGATCAAATTCTTTTACATCAGGTAAACTAATCACCCTAACAAGTTTTACTCCAGCTCCATCATACTGAGTTGTTCCTGTTACTACTTTACGTATTTCCCTTGTTTTCATAATGTCCTTCCTCCCTATTGAGTCTAATTTACTTTATATTACCAATTATTCTTTCTTCTCAGCCACATAATCACTATATCATATAACTAATATAAGTACATTTAATTATTTTTCATTTTTTTCTTCTAGATTTCTATATTTTCGAATTAATTCCTGCTTAACTAACCAAAGTTCATGAGATAAATCAACAAAATACTTGTGAGGATTAGAAAATCTCTTAACTTCATCCCATATGCTGTCTACTTGATTTTTGCAGTAATCTCTAATTTCTTCTATAGTTGGTAATCCATATACACACTCTCCGTTAAGAAATATTGGTACTTGAAGCTTTTTTGCGTAAAAATTGGTAACTTTTTTCTTCTTCCAAGTAAGAACTGGGTCAAAGATTATATATGGCGCCGCTTCATTTATAACCTCACCTGTAAGTGTAATAACATCCGCAATTGCCTTGTGAGTATTTTTGTCATATAATCTCCAGCACATTTTATATCCTGGATTAATAATTTTTTCTTCACTTTCGCTCAATTTAATTCTTGGTACAACTTCTCCCTCTTCTTCAACTGCCACTAATTTATAAACACCACCGAATACTGGTTCTGATTTGGCCGTTACTAATCTTTCACCAACACCAAATATGTCTATTTTAGCATTTTGATTTAATAATTCAGTTATAATAAACTCATCTAAGCTATTAGATGCTACTATTTTACAATCTGTAAGCCCTGCTGCGTCTAACATAATTCTTACTTTCTTTGAAAGATAAGCAAGATCTCCACTATCAAGTCTAATTGCTTTTAACCTTTTTCCAATTGGCTCTAAAACATCTTTGGAAACCTTAATAGCATTTGGTATACCACTAGTTATAACATTATATGTATCAACAAGTAACGTACATGTATCTGGGTAGGTTTTTGCATATGTTTCAAAAGCTTTGTATTCATCTCCAAAGAATTGTATCCATGAATGTGCCATTGTTCCAGTAGCAGGAATCCCGTACATTTGATCTGCAATAGTTGTAGCCGTTCCACTTACTCCACCTATATATGATGCTCTTGCCCCCATTATAGCTGCATCAGCACCATGGGTTCTTCTTGCTCCAAGCTCAAGTATTGGTCTTCCCTTTGCAGCTCTCACTATTCTGCTAGCTTTTGTAGCTATTAAGCTTTGATGATTGATTGTTAAAAGTAACATAGTCTCTATAAGTTGTGCCTCAATTACTTTTGCCTTAATTGTGACTATTGACTCATTTGGAAATACTACTGTACCCTCTGGAATTGCATATATATCTCCTGAGAATTTAAATGCTAATAAATACTCTAAAAAATCCTCTGATAAAACGCCCTTGCTTCTTAAAAAATCTACATCCTCTCTCGTGAATTTTAAGTTCTTAACAAACACTACAAGTTGTTCAAGTCCCGCTGCTATTGAAAATCCTCCTCCATCTGGGTTCTTTCTATAGAACATATCAAAATACACAATTGTGTTTGAAACCCCATTTACAAAATACCCATTTGACATTGTTAATTCATAAAAATCCATTAACATTGAAAGATTTCTTTCCTCGCGAATATTGAATTCATTACTCATTTTCATATTTCTCCTTAATTTAATATTTTTATTGGGCTTAATTATTTTTCGCTTTATCTAAGCATTCAATAAATTTAAGCATTGGTTATTTTTATTTTTAAATTCTAGTATTTTATCTATTATATAGTTAGTAACATCTTTAACTTTCTTTCTACTAAATATTTGACTTATCGTACTACAATGTTTTATTACTTCGATTTTTGAACTAAATGAATTTGTCGTTATTGTAAACGCAATAGTCTTTTTAAATAGATCATCCGTGTCAACAAGAAAAATCAAATCCAAGCTATATTCTTGATACTCGTTACCTTCAATATAAACCTTTCTGTTATTATCCTTTACAACTCCGGATAGTGTATTTATTCTCCCCTCATTTACCAATTCATTTAGTATTTTTATCATATAATAATTCATCATACACTTTCACTCCTTATCTATTTAGTATCAAAACAGTACAAAGCATTCATAAAAAATTAAAAATTAGTATTTTTCTTTTTATATCCAAGATACTTTGTACCTATGTAGTACTATCATTATATCATATACTATTCCATTGTCAATATTCCATACTATTGGTTTATATATAAAATTAGTTCCTTTAGGCAATAAAAGGAACTAATTTTATAATCTACACTATTAATGAAATAACTATAATATAGTATCAACTACCTCTATGCCATTAGATTTCATTTCCCAAAGAGATATAACTTTCATTAAATCACCATCATGAGTTCCAGTGTCAAAGGTTTCTACTGAATCTATTGGTACAATAATTCTTCTATCAATATTTTTTTCATTAAAATATGTTTTTAATGTTTCTGTAAAATGCTTAACACATATATCCGTTGAACATCCTTCTATAATATAGTTTTCAATTTGCGCTTCATTTTCATGAAGCCATGTTTTAAATTCTGGTGCATGGAAACCATTAGTACTATTCTTATGGATTATTGTAGTATTACTATGAAGTGTAGCTCCACAGTTCAATGAAGAAATAAGTTCTGCCTCGGTACTATTTTTTAAGCAATGTCTTCCGTAGATTTTAAACTCAGTAGAATTTTCATCATGTTGCTCCAAAAAAAACACCTTCTTATATCCGTATGTACGCTCATTAATAGTTACAACATTATCTATAATAGTTTCAACTCTTGGTGAAGACATTATTCCAGCGTGGACAAAACCATTTACCATATCCATAACTATCAAAGCTGTTTTTTCTTTTGGAAGGTCATTTAAATTAACTACATTTCCCTTTATTTCATTTTGCATATCAAATATTTTATTTATTAGTAAATTTATCATGCATATCATTTCCTCTCTTTTATTATTTATCACCAAATGTGATAATTAACCTATTAGTCTAAGAAATTATGTTCCCAGTTTTCATTAAACATATAACAAGTTGCAGGTCTTCCCGCAGTTGTTTTTTCTTTATCAGTTTCTACAACCATCTTCTTAATCTTGCGCCTAAAATTAGCCCTTGATAAAGGTTTTCCTAAATTAAGAATAGCTTCATATATTTTTTGAGCTTCTCTTAACGTAAAATATTTTGGAAGTAATGAAAAAGCAATTGAGGTGTATTCTATCTTATTTTTAAGTCTATCTAACGCATAATACACTTCGTCAATATGGTCGAAAGCAAGTTCATCTTTACTCCACTTAAGTGGCTCATAAGATGGTACTTTAATTGTAATAATGCCATTCTTAACAAATCTTTCATAAACGACATAACCAATTTTAACCTCACCATCATCAGAAATAAGTGTTATATTATAAACATCAACTCTCTCTATTCCAGAATTATCTGATGAAACAAAATCTTTCTTTACCGTAAACCATTGCGCATAAGTAGCATCATCACCTGCTACTGCCTTAATGTTTGTTTTATCAGCAAGTGCCAAATAAGCTATCGAAATAACCCTCATCCTCGGGTCCCTATCTACTAGATCCCCAAAAGTTTTTAACTGCTCAAAATACACACTATCAATATTAGTTTCTTCTTTTAATTCTCTGTAACAAGCTGTACTTAATCCTTCATCAATATTAACGAACCCACCCGGAATCCCATAACACCCAATATATGGATGGTCGCCCCTCCTTACCAAAAGCAATTTAAGCGCTTTATCAGGATCTTTCCCTTCTACTGGTATATCATCTATCGTAAAAAGTAACATATCCACTGTATTAGATGGTCTATCATAATTCCCTGGCACATAACTACCCAAAAACTCTTTTTCAGTTAATCCGTCCTTATTTTTTATATCTAAATTTCTCATAATCATTTTTCCTTTCTATATTGTTTATTATTATTTTATGACTATGCTAATCTAATCTACTTTGTATTGTTATAATACTATTACCTTAGCACCGTATAGATACAAAGTCAATGTTTTTGTAATAAACACTAAAAACATTGTATTATCTAAAAAACGAGCCTGTAATTTATTACAGCCCCGTTTTTTAAATGCAATTTTATTTTTTTAATAAGTTTTCTATATCTGTTTTTATATTTAATGGAAGCACTGTTGGAGCATATCTCTTAATTACTTGCCCTTCTGTATTTATTAAAAATTTAGTAAAATTCCATTTTATTTCCTTACCTAAAAATCCTTTTTCCTCATTCTTTAAATATTTATATAAAGGATGTGCATTTTGTCCATTTACATTTATTTTTTCAAACATAGTAAAACTAACTCCATAATTTAATAAACAAAACTGCTGTATCTCTTCATTACTGCCAGAATCCTGCTTTGCAAACTGATTACAAGGGAATCCTAGAATTTCAAACCCTTGCTGCTTATATTCGTTATATAATTTTTCAAGACCTTCAAACTGTGGTGTTAATCCACACTTACTTGCAGTGTTTACAACTAAAACAACCTTACCCTTGTATTCCTCCATCTTTATATCTTGTCCATCCATTTCTTTTGCTGAAAAATCATAAAAATTCATATTATTTACTTCCCTTCAAAATTAATTTATTTTTTAGTTTTATACAATTAAATTTGACTCAATTTTATTATATGTTTAATTATTATTATTGTCAACCTAAATTTTACAAAAAATAAAACAAACGTTAAATCTCTATTTAAAGAGCCTAACGCTTGTTATATTAAATCATTTCCTGGGTCGCTGCAATATTAATAACTCGCTTTTTATAAATGGAATAATTCCGTAACGTCTACATCTGGGTGATGATAACGACCTCTTTTTATTGTTACTTTTTTATATTGAATTGATTTTTGTGGGCACCACTGCATACAAGCAAGACATTGCTCACATTTATGTTGCCATTGTGGTTTACCCTCCATCATTTCTATATTACTCGTAGGACATACTTTTGAGCATGTACCGCAACCATTACAGTTTTTGTCTATCCAAAAATCTTTATCTTTTTCATAAGGGCTAAAGCTGCTGTAAACCATGCCACCAACTGTCCTCATCAAGCTTTCGCCTAGTCCACTAAATCCAACTATCTCATTATTATTTAAACTTTTAACAATTCCACTTATTTTTGCTTTTTCATCGTCAAAACACTTTTTCTGTTTTTCCTCAGAATAAGGTGCATAAATCACTTGATAATTTCCTGGCATTTTGACTTTAAACGCAGCGCTAAGTTTAATACCCTTGTCAGTTAACAGCTCTTCTAATTGTTTTATAGAAGCCCCCGATGCTGATCCAAAAGTTACAACAGTATAAACATAAGCCTCCTTTTTAAGTCTAATTTCTTTAATAAACTTTTTAACTAAAAGTGGAATTCCAGAAGCGTATACTGGAAAAATAAATCCAATTTTATTTGATGATGCATTGTCAATATTCATATTTTTTGTACATATTTGTATTATTTCTGTATCTTTTAATTCAAGAGCTATATCCTTGGCTACCTTTAAAGAATTACCCGTACCACTAAAACAATAAATTGTCGATTCCATAAAAACACTCCTATACTCAATATTATTTTCATTGAAACAATTTCATTTATAACTACTCTATTATATACAATGCTATTGTATATAATAGTTTATGTCAAGATTTTATAAAAAAATATGGAACCTTTCTTTTAAAGAAAGGTTCCATACATTATCTACATAATTTCATTATTATTTTCCGAAAGTTTCTTTCCAATCTTTAGCAAATTTTTCTATTCCAGCATCGGTCAATGGATGTTTTATCATCTGTTTAATGATTTTAAGTGGAACAGTCGCAATATGAGCCCCTGCAACCGCAACATCTGTAACATGCATTGGATTTCTTATGCTAGCCGCAATTATTTCAGTGTCTATTGCATGTACTTTAAAGATTGTAACAATAGTTCTTATTAAGTCCATAGCATTAGCATTTATATCATCAAGTCTTCCAATGAAAGGACTTACATATGATGCTCCTGCTCTTGCTGCAAGTAATGCTTGTCCAGCTGAGAATATTAATGTTACATTTGTTTTTATTCCTTCTTTTGAAAGTACTTTAACAGCCTTTAGACCATCCTGCGTCATTGGAATTTTAACAATCATATTTTTATGTATTTTTGCTATTTCTCTTCCTTCTTTTATCATACCTTTTGAATCTAAAGAAATAACTTCTCCACTTATAGGTCCGTCTACAATAGATGCTATTTCTTTTATAACTTCATTAAAGTCTCTACCTTCTTTTGCAATTAGTGAAGGGTTAGTGGTAACACCACAAATAACACCCATATCATTAGCTTCACGGATATCTTCTACATTAGCTGTATCAATAAATAATTTCATATAATTAGCCTCCTTATAAAAGGTCAGCAAAACTGCCAACCTTTTATATTATTTTTCTCTAGTTATTTATTTTATCTTGTTGTATCTTTCATAATGTCTCTTAATTTTGTATCATGATCTATTATAACAGTTTCGAGCCCAACCATACGGCTCCAATCATAAACTTGATCAACTGTTAACTTTAATGTAACAACTGTATGATGTCCACCACCAGAATATATCCATGCTTTAACACCATCACTAAAGTTTGGTTCTGGCTTCCATACCATTTTAGCTACAGGTAAGTTTGGCATATCTTCAGTAGGTTTAACTGCTGTTATTTCGTTAATAATTAAACGATAATGCGTTCCTAAATCAAGCATAGATACTGCAACTCCAGCTCCAACTGAGCCATTAAATATTAAACGAGCTGGATCTTCTTTATCACCAATTCCAAGTGGTTTAACAACTACGCTAGGCTTGTCTGAAGCAAATGTTGGATCTACTTCAAGCATATGTGCGCCTAAGATTCTTTCATTACCAGTGCTTAATTCGTACATATAATCTTCCATAAATCCTGTTTTCTCATTATTAGTCATAACCTTAAACAATCTAGACATTGCTGCTGTTTTCCAATCTCCTTCTCCAGCAAATCCGTACCCCTGTGCATTCAACCTTTGAACAGCAAGTCCAGGTAGTTGTTTCATACCATATAGATCTTCAAAATTTGTTGTAAATGCTGTGTAATTTCCTGCTTCTAGAAAAGTCCTTAATCCAATTTCAATTCTTATTTGTTCTTTTACTTGTTTCTCATAGAATTTAGGATCATTTTCTCCAGCATCCATAATGTATATTTTCTTAAATCCTTCATATGTGTCATCAACTTCTTTTTCTGAAACTTTACTAATCTCGGTAGTTAAATCACCAATAGCAAAGTAATCAACTGTCCAGCCAAATTGAATTTGAGCTTCTATTTTATCTCCTTCAGTAACAGCAACATTACGCATGTTATCACCAAAACGAGCAACTTTTATCTCCTGACTTATAATAAACCCTACGGCTACATTCATCCAATCAGCAATTTCTTTTTTAATCTCATCTGTTTTCCAATATCCAAAAATTACTTTATTATGTTTTTTTAGTCTTGCATTAATAAACCCATATTCACGATCTCCATGAGCACTTTGATGTAGATTCATATAATCCATATCAATTGTTTTCCATGGAATATGTTCACTAAATTGTGTTGCCAAATGTAGTAGAGGTTTTTGTAATAATTTTGTACCAGCTATCCACATTTTAGCAGGTGAGAAAGTGTGCATCCAAGTAATTACGCCAGCTACCTTATCATTATAGTTTACTTCTTTCATTAAACTAGTAATTTCATCCGCAGATGTTGCTAGTGATTTAAATACTATAGTGTAAGGTAATTTTCCACTTTTATTTAAACCATCTGCAATAACTTGTGAATCCTGTTTAACCTCATCTAACGCTTCTTGACCATATAAGTTTTGACTACCTACGATAAACCAAAATTCCATCTTTTTGTTATCTAACATATTCTATTTCCTCCTTCATAATCTAACTTCTTATTAATCTATTTTTTGTTTTGACCATAATATGCATTCTTTCCATGTTTACGATTAAAATGTTTATCTAACAAAACTTGATCCATTTTAATATTATGTGGATTTAATTGAAGTGAATGATATGCCATCTTTGCAACTTCCTCTAGTACTACAGAGTTATGAACTGCATTACTAGGATCCGTACCCCAAGTAAATGGACCATGATCATTAACAAGTACTCCCGGTACATGATCTGGATTAATATTATTTTTATCAAAAGTTTCAACTACAACATTTCCAGTTTGTTTTTCATAGTCTTTAATTATTTCATCTTCAGTCATCGCCCTAGTTACAGGTACATCCCCATAAAAATAATCACCATGTGTTGTTCCCGCAGCTGGAATAGAAACACCTGCTTGGGCAAAAGAAACTGCCCAAGGAGAATGTGTATGAACTACGCCCATGATATTTGGAAAAGCTTTGTATAAAACTAAATGAGTTGGTGTATCACTTGAAGGATTTAATTTACCTTCAACTATATTTCCATCCATATCAACAACAACCATATCACTTACGCTCATTTGATTGTATTCAACGCCACTAGGTTTTATAACAATTAAACCCCTTGAACGATCAATTCCAGAAACATTACCCCAAGTGAAAGTTACTAAATTATATAAAGGTAACAATAAATTTGCTTCAAATACCTTTTGTTTTAAATCCTCTAACATAAATTAACCCTCCTTCGATACGGATTCCTTAATCTTCTTCAAGTGTTTCATTACATCATTGGCACCACGACCAAAGTAATCATGTAGTTTTACATACTCTTTATAAATTGCTTCATAACGTTTAACATTTTCTGGAATTGGTTTTATTGAGTTTTCTTTAAGTCTTGCCATTTTCTTTGATGCCTCTTGTATAGTATCGTAACCAAAAGCTTCTTTGCCAGCAGCAACAGCGGCAAACATTGCGGCTCCAATTGCAGGTGCTTGATGATGCTCTGATATAAACATTTCTTTATTAGTAACATCAGCATAAATTTGATTTAACATTTGATTTCTGTGAGGTAACCCACCACAAACCGTTAAAGTATCAATTGGAACACCATTTTCTTCAAAAGTATCTATAATCAACCTTTTACCAAATGCTGTTGCTTCTATTAAAGCTCGATATATTTCTTCTGGTTTTGTATCCATATTCATTCCAAGTACTAAACCAGTTAAATCTGTATCTACTAGAATAGAACGATTTCCATTCCACCAATCTAATGCTATTAATCCACTCTCACCAATTTTTAATTTTTTAGCCTTTGCTTCAAGTAACTGATGAATATTTAAACCCTTTTCCTCTGCCTCTTTGAAATATCTTTCTGGAACCTGGTTATTAACAAACCATCCAAAAATATCTCCAACGGCATTTTGACCAGATTCATAAGCATAAAATCCTGGTACAGCACCATCCTTAACTACACCGCACATACCAGGTACTGGTATTTCTTTTTCCCCAAGTGTAATATCACAAGTGGATGTGCCCATAATGTTAAGCATAGTTCTTGGTCTTACAACTCCAGTTGGTGCAACTGAAACATGAGCATCAACATTTCCAACTCCTACAGCAATGCCTACGTTTAAGCCAGTAGCCTTAGCTACTTTTTCAAGAAGCCCACCTGCTTTAGTTCCTACAGGATAAAACTTAGTACCAATTTTATCTTCAATTACATTTTCCATTAATGGATTTAGTTCTTTAAAAAATTCATTGCTTGGGAATCCTGTTTCAGCATTCCATATTGCTTTATAACCTGCAGTAGTTGCATTTTTTATTTTTTTACCAGTTAACTGCCATGTCAACCAGTCTGTTGCTTCTATAAAGTCATCCATAGCTGCATATACATCAGGTGCTTCTTCAGCTATTTGCATTAGTTTTGGAAATAACCATTCTGATGAAATTTTACCACCATAATACTTAAGCCATGGTTCATTACGTTCTCTTGCAATAGCATTTAGCCTATCTGCTTGCTCTTGCGCCGCATGATGTTTCCAAAGTTTAACCCATGCATGTGGGTTATCATGCCATTCTTTTATATTCATCAAAGGGGTACCATCGTTTTTTACAGGAAGTACAGTACACGCTGTAAAATCAATAGCTACTCCTATAATATCATCTTTTGAAATTGTTTTCGTTGCCTCATTAACGGCCTCTTTAACTGTTGCTATAAAACATTCATAATAATCATTTGGATCTTGAAGTGCCCAATTATTACCTAATTTAATCGTAGTTCCCGGTAAGGTTTCATCAATTACCGCACTTGGGTAATTTTTTACTGCAGATGATAAAACTTTTCCATTTTCTAAGTTTACAACCACCGCCCTTGAAGACAAAGTTCCGTAGTCAACTCCAACTGTATATTTTGTTGTCATTTTATTGACCCCCTTCTTAGTAATCGCTTTCAATACAAACTATAGTATTTATTCGTATAATTGTCAAGATATATTTATTATTCATACGTACTAATTTTAAATATCATTGTGAATGCCCCTATCTTCTGATATAATATTTTATGAAATAAATTATTATAGGAGATACATATGAAGCACAAATACGAAGAAGTAATAGATAAAATTATTAATTGGGCAATTACTGAAAAATATAAGCCAAACGATAAGCTCCCAACTGAATCAGAACTAATGTCTCTCTTTAATGTAAGCAGGCATACCGTAAGGAGAGCTATCAGTGATTTAAATGCTGCGCAGTATGTATATCGAATACAAGGAAGTGGAATATATCTATCTGATTGGAAACAAAATAGTATTCACTTAAAAAAGAATAAAAATATAGGTGTTCTTACAACTCATATATCAAATTATATATTTCCAGATATAATCCGTGGTATTGAAAGTACTCTCTATGCCCAGTCTTATTCACTTTTATTATCATCTACTAGTAATAACATAATGCTTGAGAATAGTAATTTAAAAAATTTGCTAGCACATGAAATAGATGGCCTTATATTAGAACCAACAAAAAGTGCATATCAAATTCACAATCTAGAATATCTAAATAACATATTAGCTAAAAATATTCCTATTGTTATGATTAATGCTTCCTATTATGAAATCAAAGTCCCAAACTTACGGATTAATGATTTTAAAGGTGGAAAGATTGCAACTAAACACTTACTTTCTTTAGGTCACACTAACATAACGGGTATATTTAAAGTTGATGATTCCCAAGGTATCCATAGAATGAATGGATTTATTACAGAATGTCAAACGAATGAGATTGCATCGTCGCCAAATCAAATTTTAACTTACCTTTCAGAAGAAGTGGAAACAGTACTTCCCCAAAGGATAGAGAGTGTACTCAAATCTAGCAATCGTCCTACAGGTATATTTTGTTATAATGATGAAATCGCATATATGGTATCAAGCATTGCAAATAAATTGCAAATAAAAATTCCAGAAGGCCTTTCAATTATCGGCTTTGATGACTCTATGTTATCAAGAATTATGGTTCCAAAGCTAACCTCCATTACACACCCAAAAGAACAAATGGGCAAGGACGCTGCTAATTTAATAATAAAATTAGTTAATAATAATAATAAATTTGATGACAGTGATTCTATATTATATGAACCTAGTCTTGTTATTAGAAATTCAACGACACAACTTTAAAATAAACCATAAACCATAAGCTATTTTACGATATTATAGCGGTTTATGGTTTATTTGTTTTCTATTTGTACCTACAACTGTTACATTTTCATTGACATTTGTACGTATATATATTATTATAAGCTTGTAATCGCTTGCAAAACTAATACTAAAAGTAAAAAAAAATAATAAATATAACATATGAGGAGGATTTAAAATGTCAGAGAAACCTAAAAGTAAACGTTCTTTAATGTTTATTATACTAATATCATGCGCTGCCGGATTAGGAGGTCTACTATATGGATATGACACAGCCGTTATATCCGGAGCCATTGGTTCGCTTCAAAAGCTATATAATTTAACACCAATGATGGAAGGTCTAGTAATTTCAAGTATTATGATTGGTGGTGTCGCCGGTGTTGGTATCTCTGGATTTTTAGGTGATTTCATCGGTAGAAAAAAAGTATTAATGTTTGCTGCTGCTTTATTTGGAGTATCAGCCCTAGCATCTGCTCTATCACATTCAGTAGAAGCTTTAATTATTGCTCGAATAATTGGAGGTCTAGGTATTGGTATGGCTTCAGCCTTATCTGTAACTTATATTACAGAATGTGCACCACCTGCAATTCGTGGTAGACTTTCTGCACTCTATCAATTATTCACTATATCAGGAATGTGTCTTACATACTTCATAAACCTATGGATTGTAAATATGGGTAGTGATGCTTGGCTTACAACAACTGGATGGCGTTGGATGCTTGCTTGTGGTATATTCCCATCTTTTGTATTCTTATTAACATTATTTTTCGTTCCAGAAAGTCCACGTTATTTAGTAAAAGCAGGAAAATTAGATCAAGCTTCTGCTGTACTTAATAAAATTAATGGCCCTGTAATCGGAAAGCAAGAGTTTGATTCTATTTCTAATTCATTAATAGTTGAAAAAAATTCATCTCTTAAACAGCTTTTTAAACCAGGGCTTCGTAAAGCTTTAGTAATCGGAATTTTTCTTGCCATCTTTAATCAAGCAGTTGGCATGAACTCAATTACATATTATGGTCCTAAAATTTTTGAAATGATAGGTTTTAAAACTAATTCAAGTTTTCTTGCTACAAGCGTTGTAGGTGTTGTAGACGTTTTAGCTACAATACTTGCTATGTTCTTAATAGATAAAGTTGGACGTAAAAAGTTAATGTCTATAGGTTCTGCATTAATGGCTTTCTTTATGTTATTCATTGGTTTAGCATTTTATACACATTATGCAAATGGAATGGTTATTTTGTTCTTGATTCTTGGTTTTGTAGCATCATTTTGTATTTCAATGGGTCCAATTCCTTGGATTATGATTCCTGAAATATTCCCAAATTATTTAAGAGCAAGAGCAACAGGCATTGCAACTATGTTTCTATGGGGCGCTAACTGGGCAATCGGTCAATTTACTCCAATGCTGCTTAGTAGTATTGGCGGTGCATTTACCTTTTGGATATTCTGCGGATTAAATGTTATTTGCTTCATATTTGTTACAACGTCTGTTCCAGAAACTAAAAATAAATCATTAGAAGAGATTGAAAAGTTCTGGATTCCTAAAAACAAGAAAAAAAATGTTGCTTAAATTTATTTGATTTAAAATTACAGAATAGATTTACAAACTAATATATCCAAAAGCAAAAAAACTTCGGCTGTACTTTTCCGAAGTTTTTTTGCTTTTTAAGTCTCTTTATCCAAAATAAATTTTTCTAAAGCCATCTATTTCTTTTCTTCATTCTTATCTAATGTATCATTAATTTTTTTTGCTACCTTCTCTTTAAATTCACCAAATTTCTCCTTAAACTCCCCGGTTTGTGACTGAGCCTTCCCTTTAAGTTCCGTCTCTTCACTACCAGTTGCCTTTCCAACATTCTCCTTAGTTTTTCCCAAAATCTTATCCTTTGCACTATCAAATTTGTTTTTTAGATCTGTCATTTGACACCTCCATTTTAATTTATTAAACTTCCTTATTCATGTGATTACAATACCATTACTATTCCAACATTTCACTCTTTTTATCCAATTAAATCATCTGCTGGGTCGCTACAACATCTTCAAAGAAGATGCATTGACAACTTGAAAATAATATTTATAGTTCCACTGAAGTTTTCTATTTGTTAGGGTACTTATTTCTAACATATACAAAAAAATGGACTACCTTAAGGTAATCCGTTTTTTTGTATATATATATATTGTTTATTAGAAAATTGATTTGTAAACTTCAAATATTTCTTTAACACTTGTATCTCTTGGATTACCTGGAGTACATGCATCTGCCATAGCTGACTGTGCAAGTGCTTCTAGATCTTCCTTCTTAACTCCAATTTCTTTTAATGTCTTTGGAATTCCAACATCCCCTGAAAGTTTCTTAACAGCATCAATAGCTGCCTTTCTATATTCTTCCTTGGACATGTTATCTACATTTGGAACTCGCATTGCACGGGCTACTTCTCTATATTTTTCGCCAGTAGAGCCTGCATTATATTCCATAACATAAGGCAATATTACTGCATTAGCAATTCCATGTGGTGTATCATAAAAAGCTCCAAGTGGATGTGCCATTCCATGAACAAGACCAAGACCTACATTACTAAATCCCATACCTGCAACGTATTGCCCAAGGGCCATATCTTCTCTTCCCTTTGGTTCATTTGCTACTGCACTTCTAAGTGAGCGTGAAATTATTTCAATAGCTTTTAAATGGAGAGTGTCTGTTAACTCCCAAGCACCTTTTGTAATATATCCTTCAATTGCATGAGTTAAAGCATCCATACCAGTAGCTGCTGTTAGTCCCTTTGGCATTGATGACATCATCTCTGAATCAACAACTGCTATAACTGGAATATCATGTGGATCTACACATACAAATTTACGTTTTCTTTCTTCATCAGTGATTACATAATTAATAGTAACTTCTGCTGCAGTTCCAGCTGTTGTAGGAATTGCAATAATAGGTATTGATTTATTTTTAGTAATAGCTGCACCTTCAAGACTTCTTACATCTGAAAATTCAGGATTATTTATAATAATCCCTATAGCTTTCGCAGTATCAATAGATGAACCTCCACCGATAGCTACTAAGTAATCTGCACCAGCTTCCTTAAACATCGCTATACCACTTTTTACTACACTTATAGTAGGATTAGCTTTTACATTATCAAAAATTTCAAATTCTAAACCATTTTCTTTAAGTAAATCTGTTACCTTGCAAGCTACATTAAATTTTATTAAATCTTTATCAGTTACTACTAATGCTTTTTTAAAACCTCTAGTTTTAACCTCTTGCGCAATATTCGTTATTGCTCCTGCGCCTATGTAACTTGTCTCATTTAAAACCATTCTGTTTGCCATAATAATCAATCTCCTTTTAGAATATATTTTTTAATAAAAAATTAAACTAAATAGTCTTCTGAAATATTAACATTAAAATCTTTTGCTAAGTCTCTAAAGTTTTGAGATGTTATTGTTTGCTTTTTTCCACCCATTGATAATACTTTAACTAAGATTTCAGCTGATTTCTCTACTGTATCCATAAGTCCAAAAGTTAAATCTAGAGTTTCACCAGCGCAGAACATTCCGTGATGTGCCCAAATTACAACATCATGTTCTTTCATTAATTTACCAGTTGCTTCTGCAATCGGAGCTCCACCTGGAACCATCCAAGGTACTATGCCTATTCCGCCTGGGAATACTACAGGGCATTCTGTTGCCATTTCCCACAATTCTCTAGTAAATACCTTGCCATCTAGTGGTAATACAAATGTTAAAGCTATAGCGTTTGTAGTATGTGAATGCATTATAACTCTGTATGTTCCCTTTGTTTTTTCTTTCTTTATTGAATGACTCATTAAATGTGATGTTACTTCACTTGTTGGTCTTGCTCCATTTATTAATCCCCAAACTATTTTGTAATTTTCGCCTTTTTCATCAATCTTTATGAGTCCTGCATTTTCTTCTAAACATACAGTCATATTTCTTATGAATTTTCCACTTCCTGTTACTAGAAAATACTCATTAGCTAAGTTTTCAACAGTTACTCCAATTGGAGTATATGCTGACTCTTCATTAATAATGCCTTTAACTGCTGATACTTCCTCCTGTGTTAATCTGTAAGTTATGTTTCCACCGTTTCTTTCATGCCAACCCTTAAGCCATGCATCATTTGCAATTTTTTTAAAGTTTTGTATGAATTTCATATTTTCTATATTCATTTTAATCTCCCACTTTCATTTTATAATTATATTTTTAATTTTAATATTCTATCACGTTTTATTTTATGTAGTACATTTTGCAAAATCTAACTTCTTAAAGTATACTTCATTCTTTCTATAAATACAATCGTTTTCTGTTGTTTTTGTTTTGTTTTTCTTGTTTTTGTTTGTTTTTCTTATTATCCTAAAATTAAGTTAAAGAGCTACCAAAAATAATTTTGGTAGCTCTTTAACTTAATTTTATAGTTTTTTTATTAATATATAATTTCAATGTTATTAGAATGTAATAATTTTAACCATTCTTCTCTTGGTGCCTTATCTGTAATGATATAATCTATATTTTCATAATCAAAAAGCTTTACGAAAGAAGTTTTATCATATTTACTATGATCAATTAATAAAATCACCTTACTGGCTTGCTCTATCATAGTATTTTTAATTTCTGCCTCTTCTTCATTTGAGTCTAATATTCCTTTTTTAATATCCATTCCTTTGCAGCTCACAAAAGCTAAATCTACACTATATTTTCTAATAGTACAATGCGTTATAGGTCCTTGAAGTGATAAAGATCTTTGCTTTATTCCACCACCCGTTGATATAATATTTAGTTCTGATTGATTAAGTTCACTAAGAACCTCAACTGAGTTTGTTATAACTGTTACGTCACTTCTATCTCTAATTAGCTTCAAGACCTCAAGTACAGTTGAACTACAATCTGCCATTATCGTACTATCTTCTTTAATAAATTCTATTGCTTTTGATGCTATGTATATTTTTTCTTCCATATCAATCTTTGACCTTTTATAAAAAGGTATATCCTCATTTGTTATTTGAGCATTCAATATTGCCCCACCATAACTTCTAGTAACTAAACCTTGTTGTTCTAGTTTTTCTAAATCTCGCCTTATTGTTTCTTCTGTTACATCAAATTTTTCGCTTAACTTTGAAACATATAGTTTTTTTTCGCTTAAGGCTGTTTGCTTTATAATTTCTAATCTTTCTATTGATAACATTCCTATTCCCCCTTGTATAAATTTTGCCACTTAAATAAAAAAGAAGGCATCTAATTGCCCTCTACCTCTTTATGTATAACGTGTTTTCACTACATAATTTTGTATTTTATAATAAAAAAAGTATTTACATACCTCATCCGCTTTACCTCAAACATAAAAATAAAACCACACATAAGCTTTACTTAAATATGATTTTTGTATATAATTAGATATGAATATAAGTATAATAATTATACTTTATAACTCACTTTTAGTATATCACATAACAAACGCAAATGTCAATGGTTTTTATAAAAATAAATAGGAGCGTGGCAAAATGAGTAATTATAAGCTAATTAACAAAGAAGAAACACTATATCTTGATGATACACTTAACTTTCTAAAAAAAGAACTTGCAAAAGATGAATATGATATAAACTTTAGAAAAAGAGACCTCATTACTTCAAGAAGAGATATGTGGCAAGAATCTGCTCATTCTTCAAATGATTTTGATAAAATTCCAGAGATGCTTCAACATCTTTCAGATGTTGATAGTCAAAATTATAGCTACGAAAAAACACTTAAACACATAAAAAAATATACACAGATTTTAAACTCACCGTATTTTGGAAGATTTGATTTTAAAGAAAATGGTTATGACGATACAGATAAAATTTATATTGGTCTTTATAATTTAATAGATAAGGATACCAGTTCAATTTTAATATATGATTGGCGCTCACCTATTTCAAGTATGTTTTATCAATGTGAAATCGGCAAAGGCTCATATATAGCGCCCTTCTCAATAATTTCAGGTGATGTTATTATGAAAAGACAATATAAAATTAAGGACTCGAAACTTCAATATTTTTTTGATAGTAGTGTAACAATTAATGATGAAATTCTGCAAGAAGTTTTGAGCCATAACTCTTCATCAACAATGAAAAATATAGTTGAAACCATCCAAAAGCAGCAGGATATAATTATTCGCGATACTGAAAACGAACTTTTAATTGTGCAAGGCGTGGCTGGAAGTGGTAAAACTTCTATAGCACTACATAGAATTGCATATTTGCTTTATGTTGGTATGGGATCAAAATTACATTCTAATAATATTATTATAATTTCTCCAAGTTCTGTATTTAGTAAATATATTTCCGGGGTTTTACCAGAACTCGGTGAAGATAACGTAGAAGAAACTACTTTTGACAATATTATAATTGATTTCTTAGATAATAGATTTATATTTGAAAGTAGGAAAGAGCAACTTGAATCTTTGATTATTAATAATAATCAATCCATAAATATAAAAATGGAGAACACTAAATTTAAAGGCTCAAAAACTTTTGTTATAATTTTAGATAGACTAATCAATTATTATGAACATAATTTGACTAATTTTGAAGACTTATATTATGATGGCAAAATTATTGAAACAAAGCAACAGCTAAATAATCTTTTCCTAAACGGTAAAATGGATATGCCAATATCAAAACGACTTAAAAGAATTGAAAGTATGATGCTTAATAAAATTCACCCTTTAAGAAAATCAAGGCTTCAAAAGATTCAAAAGATTGTTCTAAATGGAACTAACCACCAGTTAGAGATAAAATCTTTTAGCAGATTATTGGCAATTAAAGAAGCTAAAGTATTAATGAGCCATATTCACAAGTACACGCAGGTTGATTATGCAAATTTGTATAAATTACTTTTCAATAAATCCGGCCTTTTTTTTAAACTTTCCAAAGGGTTAGAACTACCAAAAGAAATTAAACAAATGATATTAAAAACCGCTGAAAGCCTCCATAAAGGCCATATTGATTATGAGGATTGTGCACCCCTTTTATATATTAAACTTAAGCTTAATGGTAATCGGGAATTTCCAGATATACAGCAGGTTGTCATTGATGAGGCTCAAGATTATTATCCCCTTCAATATGAAGTTTTTAATCTTCTATTTGCTAGAGCTAAATTTACAATATTAGGTGACTTTAATCAAACTCTTGAAAAGCACGGTAATAAATTTATTTATGATGATCTAGAAAACATTCTTAATAAGAAACAAAGTCTAAAACTTTCCATGAATAAAAGCTTTAGATCCTCAATTGAAATTAATTCATTTACTCAAAAAATATTAAATAGCAAAGAAGAGTTTGTTTCATTTGATAGGCATGAAGATGAACCAATAATTGTATTCAAAGATAATGAGAAGTCTATTTATGAAGCTATCATACTAGATATTCACAAATACGAAAGTCTTGGTTATGAATCTATTGCAGTTATTTGTAAAACGCAGCAAGAAGCACTTATAATTGAAAAAGAATTAATTAGTTTAGATAACATTAAATTATTAAATATAGATGACACTGAAATTATAAAGGGCACCGTAGTTATTCCGTCCTATATATCAAAAGGTCTAGAATTTGATGTAGTACTAGTTTTCAATGTTTCTAAAAACAATTATAATAGTGAATTCGATAGGAATCTTTTATATGTTGCTTGCACAAGAGCACTCCATCAACTTGTTATTTATTATACCGGAGAAAAAAGTGATTTTTTTTAAATTATAATAAAAAAATAGATAAAGGCTATTTAAAGTCTTTATCTATTTACTATTTATATTTCTCATTGGTATCCGCCTTGCCATTTTTGTTCAATGTTAATGTCGCCAAATTTGTCATAACATCATCTCTAAACTGATCTGGTACTTTCTGAATTGTTCTTAAGCCTGCTTTCACAAGTCTGTAATACATATCAACCATTTTTATTTCTCCTTTCACTATTAAGTTTTTGGCCCTTGAATATGAAACATCTATTAAAGTTATATTATCTTAACTTGATTTTTTATTAATTAGATAAATATTTAAAAGTATTTTCAAAAACGTTTTCACTAGTATATTACTCATATAACTATATCCGATGTTCTATATAATATTATTTACAAAATTCATTAATTTATACATTTATTACAATTATTTTTTGTTATTACTTTCTTTTTAGGGGACTTGTAAAAAACACCAATATATGATTAATGCATATATTAATATTAATAGAATACAGATATATCTGTATTCTATTAAATATTCCTCAAATCAAATAAATAAAACATAGCTAAATAAAGATTTATGAATGACTAATTATGTATTTGGCAATAACTGTATAATATGAGTTCTTAAATATAGGAGGGGAAAATGTTTAATAAAAATAATAATGAGAGTCAAAATAAAATGCCTAAAACAATATATGATCATGAATATGAAATATCCGTACGTTGCAAATCAATTGTAAATACAGGTTTAATAACAAATTATTTTATAAATATAGAAGGTTATAATGGAGACATTACTGTATTGTTAGATAAGGACGGTAATTCTATGTTATCACAAATAAAATTATAAGACAGCACAAAATCAAATTTTTTATAACATTAAGATAGTATGATTTTCAATAGAAATAATATAAAAAGCACCTATAGAAAAACACAGTTAAATCATGTTTCCCTGTAAGTGCTAATTTAATTAAATACCTTTTAACATTTCTAAACCACAAGTATAAAATGATCCTAGTAGAGGGACCCTAAACATACTTTTTCATATGTTTTAGTGCAGTCTTTTCTAGTCTTGACACTTGTGCTTGAGAAATACCTATTTCATCAGCTACTTCCATTTGGGTTTTCCCATCAAAAAATCTTAAATTTAATATTAATTTTTCTCTATCTTTTAATTTATTCATTCCATCCTTAATTGATATGTTTTCAAGCCAACTATCATCTAAGTTTTTAGTGTCTTTTATTTGGTCCATTACATAAATTTCATCTCCACCATCATGGTATATTGGTTGAAACAAAGATACAGGGTCTTGTATAGCATCTAAAGCAAATACCACATCCTCCCTTGGTAATTCTAGCTCCTTCGCAATTTGTTCTACAGTAGGCTCTTTATTGTTCTCATTTACCAATCTGTCCCTAACTTGCAATGCTCTGTATGCAATATCCCGAAGTGACCTACTAACTCTTACAGAGTTATTATCTCTTAAATATCTTCTTATTTCCCCTATAATCATAGGAACCGCATATGTTGAAAACCTAACATTTAGACTTAAATTAAAATTATCAATAGATTTCATTAAACCAATGCAGCCAACTTGAAATAGATCATCTACATTTTCTCCTCGATTATTAAAACGCTTTATTACACTTAAAACCAATCTTAAATTTCCTTCAATAAATACATCTCTACACTCAGGCTCGCCATTTTGTATCCTATACAATAACTCCTTCATTTCTTTTTCTTTTAATTTTGGTAATTTTGAAGTATTTACCCCACATATCTCTACTTTATTAAATATCATAAGGTCATCATTCCCTTCAATGTAATTGCTTTTAAATTATGTCCTTAAGATTTATTTATTATACTAAAGACAACCCTACAATATTTTTTAAATTTTCCCTTAAACACTTTAATTTTTTTCCCACAGCTATTCATGCCTTTAATTTGAGTACTTGTAGCAGTTTTTATAAATATTTAATACCTCTTATTACTAATAATAAAAAATAGCCATTCTCTTAAAGAGAACAGCTATTAACTATCGCGTACTTTATTCCTACGCTATACTATATGATATGCACAGAATTTTTAAAAATTCCATAATTAAAATATTCATTATATTTCTTACCTTACAAGATGTGGTAAAATCAGCTTTACAACTCCTTCAATAACACCAATTTCTTTTTCTGAGCATTTATTAATTAAAAAATGCAAATCAGGTTCATTTTTGTTTTTCTAAATTATGAATTAATCTTTTTACATACATCTTATTATAAACTAAATAAAACACTATTTGAAAGCAAAAATATATAAGACTAATTATAAGAGAATACATTAGAGTAACCATCTGACCTCCTTGTTTAACTGGCAAGTTGTAACTATAAAAAGCTGATACAAAAATTGATAATATATACGGCACAAAAAATAACACTTTTAACTCTTTTGAAATAAGTCTAGCTACCTCGTTGTCAGTGATTCCTATTTTATATAGTTTTTTATATTTTATCTTTTCATTATCATACTCTGTCAAAAGTTTAAAATGCAACATTACCACTGACGATAGGAAAAAAAGTATCCCGACAAAACTACACAAAAACAATGAATACGCCCCTGATTGCTTCTCATCCAAATAATCAGCTATTCTTGATGCTGGTTTAAACCATTTAATATCATCATTTATATTTTCAAAATAAGTTTTATTTTTTCTGTTATGTGTCTCCAAATTGCTTTTTAGCTCATCTAAAACCTCTTTAGTTTTATACCAATCCTTAAAATTCATAAGCTTAATTTTACCTACCTCTTCTTTTTTAGAAGCAGTTTTTATGTTTTGGAAGTCATTATTATTAAGGATAACATAATGCCCATTACTCAGTATTGGAATGTTGTTAAATAGTACTTTCGTAATTTTCCCTCCAGGTTTATATGTATTATTAGTACCCTTTATTGGTATAACAAGACTACTAATTGCAGTAGTGTCATGTTCATACCCATCGTCTTTCACTATTTGGAATAGTGATATAAAACATCCTTTTTCAACTTTTAACTGTGTTCCCAAATTCGTATTCATATTTTCATCAGATAATATTGTTATGTATGGTTTTGATATAAAATCTATTGTTTTTAAAGAAGTCAATGCAGTCTTAGACTTATTTAAAATATTATCAAGTTGAGGAACTGTGATCTTGTTTTTTTCAAAAATCTCTGCATATCCTATGTCATATGGATTGTACGCAGTGGATATTCTCTTAGAATCCGATATTAATATTACTGCTATAGTACTCATAAATATTGTCATGCTAACAAACAAAGTTATTATAAAGAGGATTTTCTTTGATTGACCCAAAGTGTGTTTCATATTAGCTATAAATAAAATGTTTTTATAACTCTTATAGTGAAAATAATTAGTTACCTTCGAAAAAAGCCAAGCCATACTAGAAATCAAAAGGTAAATCCCTAAAAAACATCCTGCCAAACTTCGTAATGATACTGATGAATTTTCCACGCTGTTATTAATTATCATATCACAGCAAGCTATTACTATTAGGATAATTCCAATTACACTCCAGATTGGACTATTTAGAAAGTTGTTATCTTGTTTTCTAGTGGATTTTAAAAGATTTATTATCTCATACCTAAAAGATTCTATAAGTCCTTTTATTATTACAAGTAAGTAAATAGCTGTGAAGAAAAAATTGCAATTAAACCATTTTCTATAATCATCATTCTCTGTATATTCTTATTTGTCATGCCTAACACCATAAAAAGTCCAAATTCTTTTTTTCTAAATTTGATAAAAGAATTCTGAGCATAAAATATAAAAAATGCCGAAAAAAGCATAACCATTACTCCAGGAGCTACCATATTACCTGTAATAGAATAATTAATATTAGACGGATTCATAAACTTTTTGTTTGTATAAATTGTAGCATATGTAAAGAAAACCATTATTGAAAAGCTGTTGCATAAAAAAAACAGCAAATATCTTCTCAAATTAGCTTTAAAAATTTTAAAAACTATCTGGATTATTTATTATAGCTCTGCTTATAGCTGTTCTTTGTTGTTGACCCCCAGAAACAGTATATGGATATTTTTCCATAATGTCTTCTATATTAAACATCGCCATAACTTCATCTGTCTTACTTTGAATATCTTCTGGTTCTTTATCATCTAGTATCATCGGTAACATGACATTTTCTTTTAGTGTAAGGCTATCTAATAAATTAAATTCTTGAAAAACAAAACCCAAATGTCGACGTCTAAAGAGAGCTAATTCATCTTTTGTCATTACATTTATATTTTGCCCTGAGATTTCGATATCACCAGATGTAAGTTTATCTATCCCACTTAGAATATTTAAGAGCGTTGTCTTTCCACTACCAGAGGGTCCCATTATTGCAACAAATTCACCATTTTCGATTGTAAGACAAATACCATTAAGAGCTTTCGTAGAATTTGATTTACCCAATCCTTTGTAAATTTTCACTACATTACTCGCGTTTAAAACTGACACTTCTATCTCCCCCTAATATCAATCACTTCAACCTTTTATAATTATTTATTTAATTATACCATTTTTTACTTAAATTGTAATGACAGATTTCCCCTCATTCTTTGTTTTTGGATCAAATATAAAACAATAAGTGTAATATATGTACTAGATTTTATACCATAAATAGACCTCCCTATTTATGGTATAAAATATCCAATAAATAGAAAGGTCTATAACTTTTAAATGTCCTTAGTTTTCTTTTTTAAGTTCTTTCTCTTCCGCTACTGCCTCTTTCATTTTCATAGCCACCCATGTAGAAATTTTCATACCTTTCATTTTTGCATACTTGCAAAATTCTTCATATACTATTGGATCAACAGTTATATTTTGTCTATGAGCCACCATTAACAATTAGACTCACATGGATATATATAATTAGCCGCTGTACGAACTTCAATTTCATCAGGGTCACTACTATCATCATCTGGAAGTACAAACACTAATTTCCTTACAATCGTACCACATTCATCTCTACATTCATTTTCTTTACACACTACTGTAATAAAACCTCTAAATGCGAGTATTCTGTGGCAATTGTCATATATTATAACTGCAACAGCTACTTTTTTATCAAAACATACATTGTTTACTCTTATTCTTACAGTTAGTAATCTAGCACCATGTTTCTCCATATCTACTGGGTCTGCATTAATAACACTACATAATTCACATGAACACTTACTACAATTTTCAATTTTACCCATTTAATAAAACTCCTTTTTATATATAAATTTAAACTAAGACACTACTTACTAATACTGATCTCGTCATCAAGAATTTTATAGCTACATATATCACTATAATATATTTTCAACATAAGACTTATACGTTGATATATGTTCTACTAAATCAGATTAATAGTTTGAATTGCCTTCATTATAAATTTAAAAGTTTAATTAATGGGTTTGCATAGAACATAAATAATGTATATTCTACACTACTAATGTATTCATAATAAGTCTAAATGTGAATGAAAATGACAATCATAAAGAAATTAATTTTTTAAATTAAAATAGACCTCCTCTATTTATATTCATAAATAGAAAAAGTCTATTGGTATAACTAAGACTAGCTAACCCTATTTTGTAATCTTAACTTATCAGCAACCATCGCTATAAATTCAGAGTTAGTTGGTTTGCCTTTTTCATTATTAATTGTATAACCAAAAAGATTGGTTATGGTTTCTACTTGCTCTCTACTCCATGCAACTTCTATTGCATGTCTTATTGCTCTTTCTACTCTACTCGCAGTAGTATTAAATTTTTCGCCTACTAATGGATATAATTCTTTTGTAACTGATGATAAAAGATCAATATCATTCACTACCATGTTTATTGCTTCGCGTACAAACATATAACCTTTTAAATTAGCCGGTATTCCAATCTCATGAATAATGCTTGTTATTTGACCAATCATATCGACTTCAACCGGCTTACTTCTATTGGTTTTGATTTCAT
Source organism: Clostridium sp. DSM 17811 (assembly GCF_018861905.1). Lineage (GTDB taxonomy): Bacteria > Bacillota > Clostridia > Clostridiales > Clostridiaceae > Clostridium_AD > Clostridium_AD frigoriphilum. Next base: position 35,612 of record NZ_JAHLDU010000004.1, on the reverse strand, counting down.
CGTTATCAACATAAGAAATCGTTTTCGGTATTTCATCATTATATATATTTTCATTTAGCGTTTGTCTTATTCTATTAGCGAATACTTCCATATCAAAAGGTTTTATAACATAATAATCTGCTCCAAGTGATATAGCTCTTTGGGTAATTTTTTCATGACCAACTGCTGATAACATTATTATACGAGGCCTTGGCTGGATCTCCATTGTATTTAGCCTCTCTAAAACTCCTAGTCCATCAAGAATCGGCATAATTATATCAAGTACTACTAGATCAGGTTTCTTTTCCTCAATCAATTTTATTGCTTCTATTCCATTTTGTGCAATGCCAGTAACAACTATATCCTTTTGCGTTAGTAAGTAATCATTAAGAATATTACAGAATTCCTTGTTATCATCAACAATAATTATATTTATTTTTTTCTCTTCCATGTTCGTAATCTCCTTTACATATCAATTATACATCCTAATAATTATAAATTCTACAATTATTTGGTAAATCCTTTTATTTTAAAAAAATATTAAAAAATATTAAAAAATATTACCGAATTAAGTAATATAGATAGTGACTCTTTCTATTTCTTATGTTATTTCTACATTTATAATATAATTAGTTATATATTAACATATAACTAATTATATTGCCACACAGCAAATTGTATTTTATAAATTCATAATAAAATCTCAATTTGATACATTATGTATGCAAACTGAGATTTCTATTTCTTATTATATATAATTTAAAAATAAAAACAATAATTTTAAAATTATACTATTTAAGATTGTATGATTTTGCTAGTTTTTCAAAAGCTGGTAATGAATTTTTTATTTTCTCATAATCAATACAGTATGATAACCTTGCATGCCCTGAACATTCAAAAGCAGATCCCGCTACTAATAATAGGTTGAATTCTTTTGCATCCTCGCAGAACTTTTTATCATCCTTTATTGGTGTCCTAATAAATAAATAAAATGCTCCTTGTGGTTTTACGCATTTAAATCCTATTTTTGTAAGATAGTTATATAATAAATCTCTATTTTTTTGGTATATATTAACATCAACTTCGGCCTCAAGGCAATTTGCAATAACTCTCTGGAAAAGTGATGGCGCATTTACAAATCCTAGAATTCTATTTGCAACATTAAGAGATATCATTATATCATCAAAACAGTCCATCTTTGTATTTGCAACTACGTAGCCTATTCTTTCCCCAGGCAGTGATAATGATTTACTGTAGGAATATCCAATAAATGAATTTGTATAATATTTCAAAATATATGGAACAACAACATTATCATAAACTATTTCTCTATAAGGCTCATCGGATATAAGATATATGCTTGTACCTAACTCATCCTGTTTTTGATTCATTAAATCTGATAAGTCTTGTATAACCTTTTCGCAGTATACGACACCCGTTGGATTATTGGGTGAGTTTATAATAATTGCTTTTGTTTTACTATTTATTTTATCTTTTAAACTCTCCATATTAGGTTCAAAAGTATCAATATCTGTAGAAACGACAACAAGTTTACCATCAAAATTATTTACATAGTTTCTGTATTCACCAAAAAATGGTGCAAAAACAATAACTTCATCTTCTGGATTAAGTAATGTTTTCAATAAAATATTTAATCCTCCGGCTGCCCCACAAGTCATAACTATATTATTGTATGAAATATCTATATTGTGCTTTTTATTTAAAAATTCAGCAATTTTTCCTCTAACATCTTCATATCCAGAATTATTCATATAACCGTGGACAAGTTTAGGCGCTATTTCATTTAATATTTTATTAATTTCAACTTTAATATTTTCAGGTGGAAGAGCATTTGGATTACCTAAGCTATAGTCAAAAACATTTTCTTCACCATAAATATCAGATAATCTTTTACCTTCCTCAAACATAGCTCTTATTATAGAACTGTTAGCAACTAAATCTTTCATCTTACTCGATATCATTTTAGGTCTCCTTTTATTATATAATAAAATATATTAATAACCCCACTAATTCATGTCTAACTTAAATAGTTTGAATTATTAGTTTATATTATAACATAAATGTTAATTACACTCATATTTTTTTATATAATTCCTCTATATATTTAATACTCGAATCTAAATCTGTTGGAACTGTGTCCTCAAGTATTATATCAATGTATGGCTTTCTTTCTTTTATTAAAGATAATAATAATGGATAGTTAAATTTTCCACTACCAATCGAGACTTGTTTTACTTTTCCATCATCGTATACAAAATCTTTAGCATGGATGATTGCTATTTTATCACCAAATAATTCGAATGATTTCTTTATTATCTCATCTTGTTTATCGAAATTTGTCTCATCTATAAAATTAATAGGATCAAATATAATTTGTAGGTTATTAGAATTAACACAATCTATTGCTCTCTTTAGCCTTTCCGGTGTGTTCATCACATGTTTTGTGACTCCCTCAACTCCAACTACAACTCCAAACTTTTCTGCTTCTTTTACAAGTATTTTTATTGAACTTAGAGACCTCTTAAATGCCTCTTCTGTATTGTTATCTTTTGTATAAACATACTCTCTATTAAGTGCTCCTGTTTCTGTCCCAACTATATTACATCCTAAATATTTTGCAAAACGTATATGTTCTTTGAAATTCTCTAATAGTTCATTAAGTTCATTATCATCTGGATTTGCTAAATTTATATAACATCCGAGTATACTTATATTCAAATTATGTTTTGTAAGTATTTGCTTAATATGCTCAGCCATTCCTGGTGTCATGCTTCCACTCATAATTTTAAATTCAGTTATTATTTTTTTAGGTACAAATTGAATACTTTTAAGATTTTTACCTTCCAATATTTCTGCTAATTCCTCTAATTTGTATTGTCCTATATCATGTCCGCGAATTCCAATTCTCATAACCTAATCCACTCCCTAAATAAATTTTATTATCTGTAAATCATACTTGTTGTTTTCCTAAAACTTGTATAGCATTAATATACAACATCAATATTAGTCTTTCACCTTTAAATTTTTCCTTTAATTTTAATGAATATTATAAAAAAAACTACCCTTTTAGAAATTTTTCCTAATTTAAGGTAGCTCTTTTTATATACTAACATACTAACTATTTATCAATAAATACTAATTTATTACATACTTGCTTGTTTATCTTTAGCTTTACATTTTTTCCAATTCTTATATCCTACAGGATTATTTCCCCATAGCTTCTCATAATCCCATCCTGTTAATTCTTCTACAGTTTTGCGAGTTTCATCATCAACATCAGCCTTTGATCCGCCCGTCTTTAATCTTTTTACTTCTTTCTTTAATATATCATGAGATTCCCTTGTTACTGTAAATTTAAATGATGCTATAATACCTATAATAAGGAATATAATAGGTGCTGCTATTAATATAACCACCATTATATTTAAAGCTTCTTGTGGCTGCGTTTTTACTCCAGATACAAAGTGTGCCTCTTCTAATGCAACTCCTACTAAAAAAATAGCAAGTGCCTGAGAAGCTTTTCTAAGGAAACACATAAATCCTGCAAAAACTCCCTCACGTCTATCCCCAGATACTATTTCGTCTACATCCGGAACAAAAGTATAGTTATTCCAAGGCACAAAATTTATTCCACCACGTCCTAGTCCAGCAATACAAGATACAGCATATAAAGCTATAATACTTGTTGGAATAGTCTTGTACACAATCAAATATCCTATAATGCTTATTATAAAAATTGAAGATACTACTCTAAATGCAGCTCCTGGATTTAATTTAAGTGTTAAATATGTTGCTATACCAACACCTGCTATTTGGAATATATACATTACTGCAATTAAATTTGATGCCATTATAACATTTTGAAATAATGCAAAAACTACAAAATAAGTGAATACTGCATTAAATGTGTCTTGTGCTAAGTACCCCCCAATATACATACCCAAATGGGCTCTGAAAGTTCTAATTCTAAGTGTTGTTACCAAATCTACATATATCTTTTGTACATTTTGCATAAATGTTAATTTTTCTTTAACCTCACTCGCCTCTGCAGCCTCTATCTCTGCAAGTGGTCTTTCCCATGTAAATAGGTAGACAAGGATTAATACAATAACAAATATTACAGTAAAAATCATAGCTGCATACAAGAATGACTTAGGTGATTCTTTTCCTAATAAATTTATAAGTCTTCCTGGTATAAATGCTGCTAAGAATGCAGAAAACTGAGCTATGTACATTCTTGCACTAGTAAGTTTAGCCCTTACTTTAAAATCTGATGTCATTTCTGCAGCTAGCGTATCATATGGTATAAGTATCATAGTATACACTAACTCAAATGCTATATAAGTTGCAAGATAGTAAAAATAAGTGAATCCACTAATCCAAATAGTTGTGTAAACTCCTACGAGAGGTATTGCAAGTAACAAGAAGAATTTCCGTCTTCCAAACCTCCTTCCTAATTTAGTCTTATGGAAATTGTCTGTTATAAATCCCATTGTAGGACTTGCTACCGCATCGACAACGCGAGCCAATGCAAATATTGAGGCAGCTTGAATTGGCGATAAGCCACAAAATGTAGTATAAAAATATAATAACCATGCAGATGTTAAAGCAAATGCCCCCGCTCCTATAAAATCATTCATTCCATATGAAAAATAATTTATAAATCTTATTTTCCCGTCTTTTTTACTCATATTTTTCCCCTCCTGATATATCTTTTGTATTTAACCGTTAACGTTTACGTAAATTAACGTTAACGTTTACTCAAACTTTTATATTGATATTACTCCACATGCAACATAAAGTCAACATATTTTATGTGTGTTATATTTGTAAGTGTTGGTATCTTGTTTGTTTGTACCTATGTTAACTGCCAAAGTCTGTTATCCATTCTTTATCAGCCACTAATAACTATACTATGCACCTAAATCACTATATTTTATGTTTTCTTTGTTTTGTTTTGTTTATGTGTATATTTATTGTCTTTAGTAATGTATAATTTGTATATAGCGTAAAATTAATTATAAACTATAATATAGTGAGGTGGTATTATGAAATTAACAGAAAAAGAAATACGTATTAAACTGGATCTAGTTGTTAATAAACTAATTAACCTAGATAGTCCAACCGTTGAAAAAAAGTTACCTAAAGAAGGCGGCGAATCAATAGGTTTATTTCCTAGAGATTTTGGTATTCAAGAATGGGATTGGCCACAAGGTGTAGGTCTATATGGTTTATTAAAATTAGATAAACACGACAAGAGTGATAAGTATTTAGACTTTTTAACTAATTGGTATAAAACTAATATAGAAATAGGATTACCTTCTAAAAACATCAATACTACGGCACCATTGCTAACCCTTGTAAATCTATGCGAAGTTATTAATAATCCCGAATATGAAAACCTTTGCTTAACATGGGCTGACTGGCTCATAAATTGCCTTCCAAGAACTAAAGAAGGTGCTTTCCAACATGTAACTAGTGCAAATGGTGATAGGCAAGCAGTAAGGTTAAATGAAAGTGAGATGTGGATAGATACCATATTTATGACCGTCTTATTTTTAAATAAAATGGGGCAAAAATATAACAGGAAGGATTGGGTTGATGAATCAATTAATCAAATGCTTGTTCATATAAAATATTTATATGATAAAAAATCTGGTCTATTCTATCACGGTTGGAGTTTTAATGAAAACAGTAATTTTGGTGAAGTTTTTTGGTGCAGAGGTAATTCATGGTTTACTTTTGGAATTTTAGACTATATCGAGGCATTTGAAGGCACAATGAATCCAGGGATCAAGAAATTTTTACTTGATACTTTTAAAGCTCAAGTAAATACCTTAGTTAAATATCAAGCAAAGTCCGGTTTATGGCATACAGTTATAGACGATGTTACTAGTTATGAGGAAGTTTCTGGCTCTGCAGCTATAGTTACTGGTATTTTAACTGGAATACGCCTAGGAATACTTGATGACTCATTTAAACCATATGCTGAGAAAACAATAAAAGCATTATGTAACAACATAGAAAAAGATGGTACTGTATTAAAAGTATCCGGTGGAACTGGCATGGGATATAATGTAGATCATTATAAGAATATAATTATAGCTCCAATGGCTTATGGACAATCATTAACTATAATGGCTCTTGTGGAAGCACTTAACCATCTATAAACCATAATTAATAAACAATAATTCTGCAAATAATTAAATAGAGTGTTGTTGATAGCTAATAGGTAGTTTAAAATAACTACCTATTAGCTATTCTTTTGTTTAATACTATTTTCATATTTAAATATAATTATAAAACGCTTCATATATTCATTCATTGCTTCTAAAAGGTCAAATTTTCCATCATAAAGACACCAATTATATACAACCCCTCTCGCAGCTATAAATAAATATTCAGTAATACTTTCTTTAGACATCTCATTACTAAGCTCATTTTTTTCTTGCCCTCTTTCTATAATAATATTCAGTAGATTTTGCATATCCCTACCTTTAGTTATAAATAACTTATTATTTGAGTTATACAATAATTTCATTGTGTCAATTCCAACTTGAACATTATACTTTGCATAATAATCAAAATACTTAATAATTTCATTTGTAGCGTTATCGCAATATATATTATTGGCAACTTCCTTAATAAAATATTCATCTGCCCGCTTATATATTTCTATAAGAATTTCATTTTTAGATTCAAAACAATTATAAAAAGAACCTACAGAAACTCCGGCTTTTTTACATATATCTTGTATTTTAATATTTTTATAACCTTTCTTGTCCATAAGGTCAATTGCACTTTTATATATTTTGTTTTTAGTGTTAAGTGCTTGTAGTTGTCTGTTGTTTAACTTTTCTTCATCCATAATAAATCTCCTAACTATAATCTTTTTCTAAGTAAATTATAGGTTATTAATATGGTTTGTCAACTTTGTTTATAAGTTTAAGTTTTATAATTGTATTGACATAAATATAACATATTTATATAATGAACCTATTCAGTGAGTTTGTTCGTTGAATAAATTCACTAGACTTTATTTCATAGGGGGTATTATTTTGAAAAAAAAGTATGAAATTCTTTTTCAGCCAATGAAAATAGGTAAATTAGAAATTAAAAACAGATTTGTTATGGCACCAATGGGTCCTGGTGGGTTATGTGACGCCGATGGAACTTATAATGAACGTGGAGTAGAGTATTACGTTGAGAGGGCTAAAGGCGGTACCGGTTTAATTATTACCGGAGTAACTATGGTTGAAAATGACATTGAAAAGTGTGCTTTACCATCAATGCCTTGTCCAACACTTAATCCTTTGAACTTTGTTAAAACAGGAAAAATTATGACTGAAAGAGTACATGCTTATGGGGCAAAAATGTTTTTGCAGTTGTCAGCTGGATTTGGAAGAGTAAGTATACCTTCAATTGTAGGCAAAACCGCAGTAGCACCGTCACCGATTCCTCATAGATGGCTTGATGGAGTTACCTGTAGAGCCTTAACTATAGAAGAAATAAAAACTTATATTAAAAAATTTGCGCAGTCAGCTGTTATAGCTAAAAAAGCTGGTTTTGACGGTATTGAAATTCATGCCGTACATGAAGGTTATTTACTTGATCAATTTGCAATTTCATTTTTTAATAATAGAACAGATGAGTATGGTGGAAGTTTAAGAAATAGACTAAGATTTGCTATAGAAGTTGTACAAGCGATAAAAGAAGCATGTGGACAGGATTATCCAGTTTCACTACGTTATAGCATTAAAAGTTTTATTAAAGATTGGAGGCAAGGTGGCCTTCCTGGTGAAGATTTCGAGGAAAAAGGTAGAGATATAGAAGAAGGAATTGAGGCAGCTAAAATTCTTGAAGAAGCTGGTTATGATGCTTTTAATGGAGATGTAGGTTCTTATGATTCTTGGTATTGGAGTCATCCACCAATGTATCAGAAAAAAGGGATGTATTTAGAGTACAATGAAATACTAAAAAAAGTACTTAAAGTTCCTGTAATTACTGCTGGTAGAATGGAAGACCCTGAACTTGCAAGTGAATCTATCCTACAAGGAAAAACAGACATGATTGCGCTTGGAAGACCTCTTCTTGCAGATGCTGAAATACCTAATAAGATAATGGCTGATAAATTTGATAAGGTGAGACCTTGTTTATCATGCCAAGAAGGTTGTATGGGAAGGCTCGCTACTTATGCCACCGTATCTTGCGCTGTAAACCCGGCTTGCGGAAGAGAAAATGAATACGGCATAGCTTCTGCTAGAAAAAGTAAAAAAGTGGTCATCATTGGTGGCGGAGTGGCTGGTTGTGAAGCAGCTAGAGTCTGTACTCTAAGGGGGCATAAAGTTACTTTGCTTGAAAAAAGCGATAGACTAGGTGGAAATATTATAGCTGGAGGAGTTCCAGATTTTAAGGACGATGACAGAGCCCTTGCTAAATGGTATACAAATGAATTAAAAGATTTAGAAGTAGATATACAATTTAATACAGAAGCTACTAAAGAAATCATTACTAATTTAAAATCTGATGTTGTAATTGTTGCTACTGGTTCAACTCCTAGAATTCTTAATATTGATAATTCGAGTAAAGTTTATAGCGCCGAAGATGTTCTTCTCGGAAGAAAAGATGCTGGTAATAATGTAGTAATTATTGGTGGCGGGCTAGTAGGTTGCGAGGCTGCTTTATGGTTAGTAGATCAAGGCAAAAAAGTTACGATTGTTGAAATGCAAAGTGACATCTTAAAAGTAGGTGGCCCTTTGTGCCATGCAAATGAGGATATGCTTCGCGATTTAGTTAATTTCAAGAAAATAGATCTTAAATTTAATACAATGGTAGCAAGTGCTACTAATGAAGGCTTCATACTAAAATCAGGCGAAAAAGAAGAAGCTATAAAAGCAGATTGCGCAATTGTTGCAATTGGCTATAACTCACAAAAGAGTTTATACGATGAACTAAAGTTTAAAGTACCAGAGGTTCATCTGCTAGGAGACGCAAGACAAGTTCAGAATATTATGTACGCAATCTGGGATGCATATGAAGTATCAAGAAACATTTAAACAAATTACATTTAGAAAAGGGTCAGCATTTGCTGGCCCTTTTCTAAGTTCACTCATAATTTATATTTTATACTTAATCCAATTAACTTCTTTTACTTAATTCAGTCTTTTCATAATCTTTAACATCATCAAGCCATTTTTCTGCTACTGGAACATTATTCTTTTCACAATAGTAATTCCAGATATCACCCATTGGGTAAGTTTTGAACTCTTCCATTAAAGCTAATCTTTCAGTAAAGTTTCCTTGGTCTTGTAAATCTTTTAACTTCTCATTAGGTGTTAGCATTGCACTTAGTAATGATTTTATCATGTTTCTTGATCCTATTGTCCATGCTGCTATTCTATTTATACTAGCATCAAAGAAATCAAGTCCAATAATTACTCTATCTAATGCATCATTTCTTACAATTTCTTTAGAAAGTTCTTTAATTTCATCATCAAATAGTATAACATGATCAGAATCCCATCTTACTGGTCTACTTACATGAAGTGCAACTTTATCATTAAATAACAGCATTGCAGATAATTTATCTGAAACAACCTCTGTTGGATGATAATGTCCTGTATCCATTAATGACATTATGTTGTTTCTTGCTGCATAACTTATATAAAATTCACTTGAACCTACAGTATAAGCTTCTGCTCCAAGACCAAATACCTTTGATTCAACGCAATCAAGATTATATTTTTTATCTATTTTTTGTGTAAATATTTCATCTAAAGAATCTTTAAGTCGTTTTCTAGGTCCCATTCTATCACTTGGAATATCTTTATATCCATCTGGAATCCAAATATTTGTTAAACAAGTTTGTCCAAGCTCCTTACCAAAATATTCTCCTATTAATCTCGATGCCTTGCAATGTCTTATCCAAAAGTCTCTTATTTCTTTATCTGGACTTGATAGAGTTAAACCATCTGCAGCTTTGGGATGTGAAAATATTGTTGGGTTAAAATCAAGACCTAAACCGTTTTTCTTTGCCCAATCTACCCATCTTTTAAAATGTTCTGGTTTTAACTGGTCTCTTTCAACTACTTCTCCATCAGTTTCAGCATATATAGCATGTAAATTAACCTTATGTTTTCCTGGAATTAAGCTTAGAGCTTTATCTAAATCTTTTCTTAATTCTTCTCCATTTCTAGCTTTCCCTGGATAATTACCTGTTGCAGCTATACCACCTGATAATGCATTCTGAGTTTTTTCAAAACCAGTTACATCATCTCCTTGCCAACAATGAATTGATATTTTCACCCTGCTCAGTTCTTCTAAGATCTTATCTACATCTAGTCCCCATTTTTCATATTCTTTTTTAGACATCTCATACTTTTCTTTAATGTTCATTTATATTTGCCTCCCTTATAATTCGTATACTCAATTATAGATACTTAAACGTCATCTGGTTTAAATGTAATAATATTAAATGATTCTTTAATAGCTCCCCTTGCCTCGCCTAAATCTTTAAAAATGTTATAACTTAAGAGCTGAGCTACGATATTTCCTATTGCAGTTGCTTCAACCGGTCCAGCTAAGACCTCTTTCCCAGTAACCCTGGCAACTAACTCATTTAAAAAATTATTTTGACATCCTCCACCAAAAATATTTATTCTCTTGAATTTTTTCTCAAATATTTCTTCAATGTTTGCTACAGCCTTCTTATAACAATGAGCTAAACTATTATATACACACATTGCTATTTCACCAACATCGCCAGGAACTTTTTGATCCGTCTCAAAGCAATAATCCTTTATTTCCTTTATCATGTTTTCTGGTTTTAAGAACCTATCATCATTAACATCTACTATTGATGTAAAATCTGATTTTGCTCTTGCCAAATCTACCAGCTTCGCAAAAGAATATTTATTTTCAAGATTCCTTGAAACCTCTTGGATTACCCAAAGTCCCATAATATTTTTCAAAAATCTAAATCTGTAATCTATACCACCTTCATTAGTAAAATTGTATTCCATAGTTTGTGGTACACATAATGGAAATCTATTTTCAAGGCCAATTAATGACCATGTACCCGAGCTTAAATAAAGACTATCACTATCATTACATACTGATGATATAAATGCTGAACCAGTATCATGAGTTGCAGGAAGTACAACCTCCATATCAAATCCAAATTCGTCAATTAACTCGTCACGTAACCCACCAATTTTAGTTTTAGGTAATTTTATTTCTTGGAATATGTCTTTCTTAATACCTAAATCATCCAAGATCTTTGGATCCCATGTCCTGTCAAAAGAATTTACTAATTGAGTAGTTGTTGCATTAGTATACTCATTAACTTTTTTACCAGTAAGCAAGAAATTAAGATAATCTGGAATCATTAAGAAGGTTTTTGCTTTTTCTAAGATTTCAGGTTTATTTTTCTTTATGGAAAGTAGTTGATATATAGTATTAAACCTTTGAAACTGGATGCCTGTATATAAATACATCATATCTTTTGGGATAATCTTAAACACTTCTTCCATAATACCTTCAGTTCTATCATCCCTATACGATACTGCATTTCCTATAATCTCATCCTTTTTATCTAGAAGCACAAAATCTACAGCCCAAGTATCTATTCCAACACTCTTTGGAGTTTTTCCAAGTTCAACACATTTTTTAATTCCTATTTTTATGTTTTCAAATAATTTATCAATATCCCAACAATATTCATCAGAAACTTTACTAATTCCATTTTCAAATCTATAAATCTCTTCTAATTTCAATTTTCCATTCTCAACTGAGCCTAATATATGCCTTCCACTTGAAGCACCAATATCAATGGCTAGATAATATTCCATAACTTACCTCCAATCTTTTGCAAACGTCTACTTCTCGTATAACTTTGTCTATAGCTAATATTTTAGTTTAATAGTCTAATTAATCCTATGTCCTATAAAGAGAATCTTACTGTCCTAATAAGTAATCAAACTATTACATTATTTTCTACTTTTTTCGATATTCATCAGGGGTAACGCCTACTTGATCCTTAAATTGCCTATAAAAGTAACTCACGTTTGAATAACCAACTTCAGTAATTACTTCAATTACTGGCATCTTTGTGTTATGCAATAGATATTCTGCTTCTTTAATTTTTTTTTCTTTTACAAGTTCCGTTAAAGTTTTTCCTATAATTTTCTTAACTAATTTACCTATATAATCAGGATTATAACTAAAATGGTCTGCCATGCTTTTTAATGTTATAACCTTATAATTACTGTTAATGTAGTTTAAAATTTCTGTAGATATTGTAGAATCAATTTTAGAAACCATTTCACTAGATAAATATTTTTTATAATCCCTTAACATTTCATTAAATAATAACATCATATAAGCACGGATAGCAGTTTCCATTCCATTTTTTTTATCATAGTATTCCATAAGTATCTGAATCATAAAATTACAAACTTTATCGTTTTCGGATGTTTTAAAATGAATGTATTGCTTGAACTTATTTTTACCATATATTGCTTCAACAATAAAATTTGAGATTAAATCATTATCAGCAATTTGACTCATAAAAATCCAATCAAAAAATTCTTTTTTGATTAATACATTAATGGCAATGTCATCAAAACCCGCAGCCTCAATACTATGTTCAACATTCATGTCTAGTAATAAAATTTCTCCCCTTTCTATTACTAATTTTTCTCCTTCAATCACCTGATTTATTTTGCCAGAATATACAAACATCATTTCTAAATAATCATGTTTATGTTTATCAAATTTTATAAACCTATCATGTTTATGGATTGCTATAACTTCTGATTCATTCATAAGTTTTTCATTGTTTATTATCCATAAATTATTTTTAACTTTATTTGAAAAATGTTCTTTAAGTTTAATATCAAGTTCTGTACTTATTTTAGTATTATATAAATCATAAGTTTTTTTTTCTATATCATTTAATTGCTTTAATTTTTTATCAAGATCTTTAATATTCATGTTATCACCATCACTTTTTATTTTATAATTCTTTATTTATTATGGTCTTATGAATTTATTATAACCTTATAAATTTAGTCTTACAATTTAAAGTTGATGGCGGTTATATTACTATGAAAATATATTAACTTATGCTTCCATAACGTTCCTTTTCTATATCATCAAGCGTTCTTCCTGAAGTATTTGGAGCAAATGCAATACCAACTACAGCACTAATAACAAGGAATCCTATCATGCATGCTGCTGCTAATTGGAAACCAAACTTGCTCATAATGGTTGGGATAACAAAACTCCATATACCAAGTGCTATACGAACAACAAAGAACATTACACCTTGAGCAGATGCTCTATATTTTGTTGGAAAAAGCTCACTAGCCCATAATTGATAAAATGGTTGTTGACCAAATCCACATGAAAGTCCATATCCAACAACAAATATTAATAACATGCTAGGTTTCATACTTGACGCTGGTAATAAAAATATTGACCATGCCCCAATTGCCATTATGGCTGATACCGCATAAATACCTCTACGACTTACCTTATCTCCAAGTCTCATAAATACAAAATAAGTACCAATAGCTGTACATGCAAATAAACCTGCTTGAAGTAAGTTAGCAGTTTCTGCTGAAACCTTACCAACTGTTTGATAAATTAATGGCATGAAAAATCCCATTGTACCTGCTGCCAAATTCCAAAATAAATATACACCAAGTAGAAATATTATTGACTTAAAATTTACTGGTCTTAATAAATCTTTAATAGTTACCTTTTTTAGTTGTCCTTTTGCTATAAGTTGTTTTTCTTTTTTCTTTTGATCTAACCAAGATTGTGACTCAGGCAAAGTTCTCCTTATTAACCAAGTTACAAGTGCCACTACAAATAAATGTCCAAAAACTATACGGCTACCAAGAAGCCCTAAATGTCCGAGGGTTACTGATAGAATCATAACAATAACGGGACCTGCCGCCCATGCAAGTTGCGCTGTACCACAATGCTTTGCACGCTCTTTAGCAGGAGCTCCTTCTGCAATAGTTGTCCAAGAAGCTGGAATGTCAGCACCAACTGATAATCCTACAATAATATATCCAGTTAACATCATTCCAAAATTCTGTGAAAAAATAATAAATAACATACCAAACATATAGAATATCATAGAGAAATTATAAACCAATTTACGACCATATTTATCACATATATAACCACCAATTAACGCACCAATAGCTGCTGAAACAGCATTCGAACTTAAAGCACTTAATAATCCAAGTTTCGCATCACTCATATGAAGATACGAAGTCCATAGTGATAAACCCGCAGCTCCAGCAACTATAGAACCTGCATCAATGTAATTTGCCATAGATGCTGAAATAGTGGTTTTCCAAGCTAGTTTATTTTCTTCTTTACTAATCATTTGTTATTCCTCCTTTTTTTAATTTAAATGGAATAATTCTTTTAACTCCATTGAAACTGGGCTATTATCCTCATTTGTTTCCATAACATCTTTCATATAAGCCCACCATTTTTGACAAATCTCGGTTGCATCACTTTTGCTCCATAAAACTTCATCTTCAATTTCTAAATAAGCAATTAGACTATTCGTCTGCGCATCCAAGAAAATAGAATAGTTTTTTGCACCATACTCATGTAACATCTCAACCATCTCAGGCCAAATTTCATCATGACGTCTTTTATACTCAGCATGAAACCCACTAAATACTTTCATTACAATACATTTACGAACCATTTAAAATTCCTCCCTATTTATAACTAACATTACTTGATTTGTTTTATTATACGTTTACATAAATAACATAAAAAAATTGCTTTTACTTTACAATAAATCGGTTTGAAAATCCACTGTAATCAAACTTAAAATATCCAGCTACTTGTATACGGTTACTGTATACGTTTGTAACTAACTAAAGTATAACTACTTAAGCAAAAACATTCATTAACCTTAAAAGTGTTGTTAACTATCAAAATCAGTTTTTATATTCTTTAAACAAATGATAATCTGTAGATACAATTTTATATTAGATTAACCAATTATTGATTGTTAAGCTCGAAGTAATTTAATACAATTAGAAGCAAAAAAAATGAAGCCAATTATGGCTTCATTTTTTTACTACTTACTATAATATTTATTTAAACATTAAACTTATTAGTTACATCTATTAGTTTCTGAGAAGTTTCAGCTTGACTTTGAGCTGAACTTGCTACTTCTCCTATTGCAATTGTTATCTCATTTATACTATTAGATATATCTTCTGTACTAGCAGCAGATTTATCAGTAGTTGCTGATAAATTACCTATTTCATAAGTTACTTTATCTATAACTTCTTTCATTTGTTTTGATGTACTAGCTATTTCACTTGCCATATTATTAATAAAATCTGCATCTTGATCATATTGAACACCAGTAGTCATAAGTAATTGATAACTTGGTTTTACACCGGTTTCAAGGTACTCTAAAACCTCTTGACCACTTCTAGATAAATTATTGAATGCCACTTCAATCTTATTTACCATACTCTGAATATTTTCTACTGCAACAGATGATTGCTCAGCAAGACTTCTTACTTCATCTGCAACTACTGCAAATCCCTTACCCATTTCACCTGCTCTAGCAGCTTCAATAGCAGCATTTAATGCAAGTAAATTTGTTTGCTCAGCTATTGCCCCAATTGAATCTGCCATAACAGTAATATCCTTAACTACTTTTCCATCATCTATTGCCTTTAGTATATTTATACGATTTTTCTCATAAATTTCATTACCTTGCTCTATGTTTTGTGTAGCTTTTACTTTTATTTCAGCTGCTCTTTTCTTAATTTCTACTGCGGATTTAAAACTTTCATTAGCCTTGTTAATTAAGGCCATTGTTGTATTTTCAATTTCCTTTGTTGATGCACTAACTTCTTGCGTTGTAGTACTTAAATCTTGAATCCCAATGGTTATATGATCAGTAGATTCATTGACAATATCCATTTTTGAAGAAACCTCTTCAGATGTTGCGGACAACTCTTCACTAGCAGCACTGATATCACTAGAACTATTAATTATTTCTGATATAAGCAATTTCATATTGTCTTTTGCTTTATTTAGCGCTCTAGCAAGATCCCCTATTTCATCTTTTGAATCAATATCTATGTCCTTATTTAAATCTCCATTTCCCATATCTCCAGCAAAATTAACAACTTTTTTTAGTTGTCTTGAAATAGCTAAAGCTATAAAAAGTCCTAATATAATTGAAAAGACAAATCCCAATACAGTAATTATTATTATTATCATTTTAGACCCATTGAATGTTATATTGTTATCTGAGTAAAATGAATTGGCTTCTTTAACACTACTAGCATTAAGACCATCAATACCCTCAAATAAAGCAGCTCTATCCTTTGATGCCCCTGAGAGTTGACCTGCAGCTGATTTAAAATCTTTTGCTAATCCAAAATCGGTTGCCTTTTTTCCTGAAGCTAAATATCCCTTTGATGAACTTTCAATTTTATCAAGCAAAACTTTATCTTTTTCTTGATCTACTTGACTCTTGTCTACTCTCATCTTCTCATTAGTACTTTTTATTGTTGCAAATAATTTTTCATTTTTTTTAGTTAAACCCTCTATCTCTGTAACAATCTCTTCATCCTCACCTTTATCTTTTCTTTCCTTATAAACCATCTTAATTAACGCTGTTCTAATATCGGAATAATTTTGCCTTAAGGTATTTACTTGTTCTATACTAACTAAATTATAGTCATGTAATAATGTTGCATTTGAATTAATTTTATTCATATTATATAGTCCTAAAAAACCTACACTTCCTATAACTATAGCCAGAAAGATAACTAGTGATAGCAATTTTGTTGATATTTTTAAATTATTAAACATTTTTTTCATATGTAATACCTCCTGATTTATTGATCTTTTAGATTTATTATTATAGTACATTCTTTTCCAATATAACACTCTATAACTTTCACCTTCTTATTATATCGTTCACTATGGTATATTCTTGACTAGAGTTATCACAATTTAAAAACAAACACTTATAAAATAAAAAATGGCGTACCCCAAACTTTATGGGTACACCAAATTTTGTTTATTAATTAATTCTACTGGCACATTAATATAATTTTCTATTTTTAATCCTTCCAACTTTTTTAAAGCAGTTTCTGCAGCTATTTTTCCGATTTTATCTGGCGACTGCGCAGCTGTTGCTGTGAGTTTTCCTTTCTCAATCATTGCTAATGCATCATCAGCTCCATCTACTCCATAAATATATACTTTATTATTTTTTTTAGTGTTTTCAAACGCTGCAATAACTCCTAGTGCCGTTGGGTCATTAAGACACATGACAGCATCTATTTTTTTATTTGATTGAATTATACTATCCATAACTTCCATAGCGAGTTCAAGTTGACCATTTGATATTTTCCGTGCAACAACCTTTATCTCTTTATATTTATTTATAGTATCTTCAAAACCTTCAATTCTTTGAATAGCTGATTTAGCCGTTGGGTGTTCAATTATGACAACGTTTCCTTTTCCATTAAGCTTTGCTACTAAATCTCTTGCACATAAAACTCCTGCATTATAATTTTCAGAAACCACTGTACAATCAACCAATTTGTCATCAAAAACTGGAGAATCTACAACTATAACAGGTATATTAGCCTTTTTTGCAGCTATAAGTGCTGGCTTTATTCCTTTAAAGTCTACAGCATTTAAAAATATAACGTCCACCTTTTGAGATATAAGATCATCAACTTGAGATATTTGTTTTGATACTTCAAGTTGTGCATCCAGTGCAATGAGTGTTCCATTTTGACTTTCAACAGTTTTTTTTATACTTTCATTTAATTTAACAAAATATGGATTATTCATATTCATATAGGTTGCACCAAACTTTAATCGTTTTTCACCAAAAGGAGACTCCTTAATAAAGCTCAAATATACACTGAGTACTCCTGTAAATAAAACCATTAAAATTATTAGAATCATTACAATAGTTTTTTTAGTCATTTGCCCCTCCTATATTTAGCTATGGCTTAAGAAAATTATTTAATTTATAGTTTAATTTGATTAATGACTCTTGCACGTCATCACCACTATTCATTAATTTAAATATATCTTTATCTGCTATATCCATACTTTCCTCATATTTATGAAAACTTGGTGTTACAATAGACTGTTCTACAACCTGACTCAATTCTTTCTTGTTAATAAAAATTTTTCCTTCTGGATTATACTTTGATAGTTCTTTATCTGTTTCTTTTGATTCTAATACTTCCTTTACTACAGGCATTCCATGAGAATATTTTAAAACATCCATTTGAACATCTTTATCATTTGTTAAAAACTTTAAAAATTTCCAAGCCTCTTTCTCATGTTTAGTTCTTGAACTTATTCCAAAAAGTAGACTATTAAGTTGTCCAGCGTTTGCACCCTCTGGTCCTTTAGGCAACTTTATACATTCCCATTCAAATTGTCCATATTTCATTACTTTATATGGATATACTTTATATGCCCTATATGTTGAAAATGGGAAAGGTCTAAATACAACTTTACCATCATCAAAATCTTTAAGATTAACTATATAATTTTTATTTAACTTATTAAGTAATATGATAAACTTAATAGCATATGAAACCCCTTCATTATCAAAAGTTGCTTTATTACCATTTGTATCAAAAAGCTTCTGACCGTTAGTATATACAGCCTGTTGCCAATTAAATCCTACAGTTCCAAATTGGTCTATCTTACCATCTTTATCTGTATCGAGAGTTACTTTCTTACATATTTCATAAAAATCATTCCATGTCCAATCTGAACTAGGCAATTCTATTCCCTGTTTTTTTAATAAGGTTTTATTTACAAACATTAATTCTGGATCTACTTCTTTTGCAAGTGCATATTGAGAACCTTTATATTTTCCAGATTTTACTGCCGTACTATATTGCTTATATAAATCTAGCGTTTTATCATCTTTAATCAAATTATTAAGATTTTTTAGTTCTCCAATTGAAGCAAAAGTGTTAAAATCACCAGGCAAAACACAAAATAAATCAGGTTCATTACCTTTTAATATATTTTGGGATAATCTCTCTGAATAATCGCTCTTTAATATTCCACTTTTATATTTAACTTTTATATGAGGATTTGCTTTCTCAAACTTGTATATTGCTTCATCTAAAGCTTTATAAGATTGCCACTCAGGTACATCATACATACTTCCAACAAATGTACCAAACTCTAATACCACTGTTTCATTTTTATATTTATAATAAATATAAATAATAGAAGTTATTATTATAAAAAAAATTATAGACATAGCTATTTTTTTAAAATCTTTTTCTGCTATTCTAATTTTCAATCTTTTTCAGCTCCAATCTAGATTGAATTGCAAATATGGCTATTTGTGTCCTATCTCTTAAGTTTAGTTTACTTAAAATATTACTTATATAATTTCTTACAGTCCCTTCACTAAAATTAGTTTCAAGAGCTATTTCCTTATTTGACATCCCCCTCCCTATTAATTTCATTATTTTTAACTCATTCTTATTTAAATTATGGAATTCTAACTCATCTACATTGATTTTATATTCCACCTTATCGTCCTCATGGAAAAATTCAACTACCTTCATTGCAATATTAGGGTTTATAAGAGCCCCTCCATTATATACAGTTCTAATAGCACCCACTAGTTCTATAGAAGATAGACCTTTTAATAGGTAACCACTAGCCCCATATTTTAGAGCGTCAAATATATATTCATTATCATCAAAGGTTGTAAGTACTATAATTTTTATTTGTGGCAATATCTTTTTTATAATCTTTATACATTTTACTCCATCTATTTCAGGCATACGGATATCCATTAGAATAATGTCAGGAATTAATTTTTGTGCTAATCTAACAGCCTTTTTACCATCCTCTGCAACACCAACTACTTTCATATCAGGTTTATTTCCAAGAATTATTTCAAGACTCTGACTTATAAGTTCTTGATCTTCTGCTATTAGTATTTTAATCATTTTTAAACTCCCCCCTTATAGACAAGTATGCAGAAATAATAAATCCTCCTGCGTTATTACCACCAAACTTAACTTCTCCCCCTAACATGTTTACTCTTTCCTCAATATGCCTTAATCCGAACCCTTTTTTAACTTCACCTGCTCCTATTCCATCATCCATTATTTTAATTTGCAACTTATTTTCTGCAAATTCTAAAGCCACTATAATCTCACTTGCGGCCCCATGCCTCACTGCATTTGTTATTCCCTCTTGAACTATTCTATAAACTGTTTCTTCTTCATCCGCGCCCATTTTTGGAGCTTGTCCTATAATTTGAATCTTTACTTTAGTATTTGTACACTCATTTATATCTTCAGACAACTTTGAAATTGCTTCAATTAGCGAAAATCTTTCAAGTGCATCAGGCCTTAGCTCATTCATAGATCTTCGAACATCTAAGAGACCTGATCTTGCAAGCTCTGATATTTTTAGCATCTGAATTTTCATCTTACTAATGTTGAATTCTGATAATTCTATACATGCTTCTAAACCAATTGCTATACCAGTAAGTGTATGACCAATAGTGTCATGAATTTCCCTTGCTAGCCTATTTCTTTCTTTAATTTTAGCTGCTTCCTGAGATTTTCTAGCATAGTCTTGCAATTGAATGTTTATAACTTCTAATTCCTCTGAGGATTTATATAGCTTGATATACAATTCTGAAATTTTTTCATTTTCATCTCTTTCATTCTGTATTACTTGAATCATAAACACTATAAAGATTATTTCGTTTATAGAATTAAGTATATTCTTAATACTAAAAAAATAAAGTCTTTGCATTGACGTGTAGTATTGAACATAATCATTAATATTAAATATATTAATTTTAATAGACAAAATATTATAATCTAATGTTATATAAATAATAATTATTACTAAAATAAATACACTTTTTCTTTTTTTTCCATCAATATAAGTAACTATATTTGCTATTGCTATAAACAATATCCCCTTATAATCCATATTAAGATATACCATTATGCCAATGCATAATAAAATATCAAAAACGCAAAAAATATATAATGCAAATTGATTTTTTTTAAATAGATATTCCCTAGTTATAACACTAATAGTAAGCATAAATAAAAGCAGCATAGAAAATACAGGCATTTTCCATTCAATTGTAGGAACAGAGCTAACTTTTTCAATAAACTCCCTTGCCATATTATTTTCACAAATTAAGCCTATAGTATTAGAACTAACTATAGACGTAAATACAATTACTAAAAAATTTATAACAAACAATGAAATTCTAGTTACGGATGTTTTTCCCCATCTTTTTTCATCTAGTTTTTCCATCGTTTTACCTCCATATCGGTTTTTAATTACGTCACAAAACATCTTGTCTAATTTCTTTTGTCATTTCATTTTCACTTTGTTTACATCATTACACTTTTATTGTAACATCTTATATAAGTTACTTCCATAATAAAAAGTGTTCATGATATAATGTATTTTTTTATTGCCATAGCTACTCCATCTTCATCATTAGTCGAAGTTATATAATCAGCATATCGTTTAACTCCTTCTGGTGCATTACCCATTGCAACCCCAACACCTGCAAATTCTATCATACTAATGTCATTATAGTTATCACCTATAGCAATTATTTCGGATCTTTGTATGTTAAACTTTGACATCAAGATTTCTATTGCTGAAGTTTTTGAAACATTACTAGGCATTATTTCTAGATAGGTTGGTTTTGAAGGATATATATTTAAATTATTTGAATGATAACTTTTAATTAGTAGATCCAATGCTTTGATTTTATTGGGTTCTGCCATACATAGAAGCTTATTAGGTCCTGATTTTTCTTGTTCCCATACATTAAATAAATCAGTAAAATTTATAACATTTGGTGCAATATTAGTTATTGCACTTTCTTGACTCGACCATTCATCTATTTCTTCAATATACCATTCATCATCTTTGTATAAACTCATATGCACACCTATTTCCTTAACAAAATTATGAACCTGCCTTACCTCTGAAACTTCTATACTACAATTAGATAATATATTAGCATCTTTGTCCATAACTAAAGCACCACTGTAACAAATAATTGGTTGCTCGATATTAAGTTCCTTTTGTAAAAACAATATTCCCTTAGGCATTCTTGCAGACACTAATATTACTGGAATTTGTTTTTGATTTGCTACTATCTCAATTACTTCTTTTGTTTTTTTTGAAATTTTATGTTCTGAATTTAGTAATGTTCCATCAATATCTAAACATATCATTTTAATTTTATTCATTAATTTATTTCACACTCCATATTCTATAATTTTTAACTCATATTATATTCTTTAATAATAACATTTAACTTCAAAACTAACTTTAAATCCCTTTATTTATAGTTATAAAAAAAACTAACAGAGAAAATCAAATTTCAATGTTAGCCTTTAATGTTTTATAAAATTATATTTATAAGACAGCTTGTTATTTTAATATTCCTGCCCAAAAACCAAAGATACCTACTGCAAACAATGCGAATATTATTGCTACAGCACTTACCTTTTTCTTTAATAACTTCATACATAAAAAAGTTAATAATAATGGTAATGCTGCTGGTAACAAGGAATCTAATTGACTTTGTACAGTGTTAATTACAACTTTACCATCTGATCCAGTAATTCTTGAAATTACTACCGGTACATTAATAGTAGTCCATTTAGCCACCAATGCACCCATTACAAACAGACCTAATATTGAAGCACATTCAGTTAGCTTAGCTAATTTATTTCCAGAAACATCAGTAACTATTTCAGTACCTTTTTTATATCCATAGTTTAAGCCAAGCCAAAGTGTACCTAATCTAAGTCCATTAAATAATAGAAAGAATAATAAAGGCCCTACTACGCTCCCTGTAATTGCTATTCCAGCTCCTATTGCTGCTATAACCGGTCTTGCTGTTCCCCAAAATATTGGATCTCCTACCCCTGCGAGCGGTCCCATGAGCCCTACTTTTACACTACTTATTGCTGCATCATCTATTTGTGCACCATTTGCCTTTTGTTCCTCCATTGCTGCTGTTATACCCATAATAGGTGCCGCAACAAATGGTTGTGTATTAAAAAATTCTAAATGTCTTTTTAAAGCTTCAGCTTGATCTTCTTTTTTAGAATATAGTCTTTTTATTGCAGGGATTAATGTAACACAAAAACCTATTGACTGCATTCTCTCAAAGTTATAAGAACCTAAAAGAAAATTTGAACGAATAAACATACTCCTAAGGTCGCCTTTAGTTAATTTTACATCTTTGTTTTCGATATCTTTATGTTTAATATTTTGTTGTTTTAATTTATTTTCACTCATTTTATATCCCCCTTTTTATAATTAATCTAATTCATCTACAACTTCAGAAGCTTTGCTATACTTAGGATTCAATTGAATATAAGCTATTCCACAAATTAGTCCAAGCATTCCTAGTCCAACAAGAGTGAAACTTGTAAATACTGAAATTAGAAATCCTGCAAAGAAGAAAATCATTAAATACTTAGCTTCCATCATATTTATTACCATTGCATAACCAACAACAACTATAAACCCTCCTGATACTTGTAACCCTCTTGTAACAACTACTGGTATTGCCGAAAGCATTGCATTAACAGTACCAGTTCCCGCAACTGCTGCAACTAATACAGCTGGAATAGCAACTCGTAATGCCTGTACTGCTAAAGCCATTATATGACACATTTCTATGCCTCTAAAGTTTGCTTCTTTGGCGTATTTGTCTGCAAGATGCTGAAAAAACACTATTATTGTTCTAACAAAAATAGTAAGAACTTGACCTGCCACTGCTATTGGAATTGCAAGTGCCATTCCAGCTGTTATTGATTGGTGCCCAACTATTACTAAAATTGTTGATACAACACTAGCCAGTGCAGCATCTGGAGCCATAGCTGCTCCAACATTCATCCATCCAAGTGCTAAAAGTTCCAAATAACCACCTAAAATAATTCCCGTTTTCACGTCTCCTAAAACTAATCCGATAAGTGTACATGCTATTAATGGTCTATGAGTTTGAGCTGAATCCAGAACACTCCCCATTCCAGTTATACCTGCAATTATAAATACTAAAATTATTTGTAATGTACTCATTAATATCCCCCCTTATTTAATTTTTAAATTTTTGCGATTTTACTCATTAAATCAACTTTTGGATCACGGGCAACTTGTCTTAACTCCAATTCTATTCCTAATTCATGTAATTTTTTAAATGCTTTTATATCATCATGACCTACAGATACTGCCGCTGATATTTGGGTTTTACCCTCTTTAAAGCACATTCCACCAACGTTTACTGATTTAATATCTACTCCGCCTTCAATCAATCTTAAAACATCAGCTGGATTTGTAGTCAAAAACAAAGTTTTAAAATCGTTGTATTTAGGATTTTTATATGCACCAATTGCCTTTTCAATAGGCATTACATAGGCTTTTATTCCTGGTGGTGAAACCTGTAATAATAAACTTTTTCTTAACTTATCATTAGCAACCTCATCACTACATACAAATATTTTGTTACATTTTGATACCTTCGCCCAAACCGTTGCTACCTGTCCATGAATTAATCTGTCATCAATTCTTACAAAACTTATTTCCATTATTCTAATTCCTCCTCAACATTATCATTAAAATTTTCTTTAAATGATTTTATAGCATCTAGTCCAGAATCTATAGCCGTTCTTACAATATCATCTAAACTTTTAAAATCTCTTGAAACAGAAACCTCGAGAAGCATTGGTAAATTAACTCCAGTAACAATATCAATATTTTCACTCGTAATTGCTATTCTACTAGCTGCATTAAATGGACTTCCACCAAACAAATCAACCATAAAAAGCAATCCTTCTCTAAGATCAAGGTTTTTAATTAAATCTTCATACTTTTTAACAAGATCATCAGCACTTTCCCCAGGTTCCAAAGTCACATACCCTATATTTTCTTGTTTGCCGAGTATCATTTCTGAAGACTTCAACAATTCCTTAGAAAATTTTCCATGAGATCCAAGTATAATAGCTATCATTATTTATCCCCCTTAAAACATATTATTTCGCAATTCATGATAACGTTATCAGTCATCTCTTAAATATATTATGAACTAATTTTATATTATCTTCACCTACATTTTGTCATCTAAACTATGACAATTGTCACTTAAATTATTACAATTATCATAAAGTTTTCAATTGAACTGTTAGTTCCAGAATTATAACCCTATATTATAAAAAAAGGCCCTAGTTATGTGAACACAACTAGGACATTTAAAACTGAATTTTAATAACATTGCATAATAAATCTTATATATGCTCACAAACAAACCCCTCTAATTTAAAACAACCGCCCACTTTCCATTATTATCTTTTCTAACATTTATATCTACTATTCCTTCTTTATTAAAATCACACGTAAATTCATTGCTAAGAGTACTTTTGTTATTTTTATCTTCAAATTCAACTTTATAAGTACAATTTTTTTGCACTCCCATATCAAAATAACAATGCTGATTTTGCTTCAAATTACTACCCATAATCTCAGTTTTACCAATTCTTTGAATTGCTATATTGCTAATTATTTCTGAACTTTTATTTCCTATAATGAGATTGTTTTTAATGTCTTTTTCACCACAAACAGATATTAAAACTGCAATAATTATACAACCTAATACAGTTATATATGGTATTCTTTTCAACCTAACCCACTCCTTAAATTAAAATGATCATCTCTTATAATTATTTTTTTGAGGATAATACCTTAAGTAATAGTTTAGATATAAAATATCCTATAATAGTGAAAATGACAAAGTAAATTCCAAATGATGCCTTTAAACCACTCTCTCCAAAAATAACTCCAGCCAAAAGCCCTGAACATATAGCAACGCCCCCCATAAAGACAGGTTCCAAATTTTTAAAAACAATTAATCTCAAATTATATTCTATATTTCTCTTTTTATAGGCTAAATTAGCTAAGAACAAAAATAAACAAATTAATAGAAAAAGTACTAATAACTTAGATTTATAATTACTATAATAGAAGTTTTGATAATAATCCTGATTAATATTCTCTGCTGAATTTGGATAAAAGGACTTCTGTTTAGCTACATTATAACTATAAATATTTATCCAACCACTAATTTTTTCAAAGATTATATTAATTAAGTCATCATAATGATAATATCTCATAACTAATTCCTGTACTACCATTGACATAAATATTGGTACCCCTAAAATTATACCACCTACCATGCCAGACACTATACTATTTCCCATGACTGCCTGCATTAACATCATAAAAGTAAAAATACAAATGTACTGGAATGTATCCATAAAAAACCATTTAACTATATCAGAGTATGGATTTAACGTTGTATTAAGGTCATTAATATTAGCAAAATAAAACAAGCTTAAAAATATATATGTTATTACAAAACTTATAAGTAAACTTACCACACCAACAAGCCATTTATTAATTATTATCTCTTTCCTTGTAAATGGCATAGAAGCTATAAATCCCTGTGTTTCACTAGTTTTTTCTCCTTTAAATAAAATTATAGCGAGTATTATGACAACTAATACCATTACAAAATAATAACTTTTCATACCATATATTCCATTATTGAACCACCTGTCAGTCCTACTTCCAATATTGTATTCCATATACATTTTATTTCGATTTAGCAATGATATAACACCATAAACTTTATAAAATAAAAGTGTTATAATAGATAAAAGCGTTACCCATCTTACATTTATCCATTCCTTATAAAAAAGGGCCTTATTTACAACCTTATTCATTTTTATCCTCCTCTTCTACGAAATATATAAACATATCCTCAAGGCTCATATCTACAATTTCTATAAATTCAGCTCCCATGTCATATAGCTTTTCCTCCAAATCTTTTGTGTAATTTTTAGTGATTATATAATTTACCCTACCTATAGTTTCAACCTTAATTACTCCATCAATAGAAGATAACTTCTCATTTATATTGACTTCATCTTTAAACATCACTTGAAGTTTTTTGATGCTATTTTTAGCATCTTCCATAGAACTTTTAAGTTTTATTTCGCCACCTTTGATTATTG
Organism: Clostridium sp. DSM 17811; assembly: GCF_018861905.1. Classification (GTDB taxonomy): domain Bacteria; phylum Bacillota; class Clostridia; order Clostridiales; family Clostridiaceae; genus Clostridium_AD; species Clostridium_AD frigoriphilum. The sequence continues at coordinate 8,457 of NZ_JAHLDU010000004.1, read as the reverse complement.
CTACGCTATCACATATTCTCTCAATATGGTCCAAATGATGTGATGAAATAAATACAGTTACATCTCTAGATGCTACTTCATCCACAATAATTGACATTAATTCTTTTTTAATCACAGGATCAAGTCCAGATGTTGGCTCGTCAAGGATTAATATATCTGGTTTTATACTTAAGTTTAAAAGGATAGCTGTTCTCATCTTCATGCCTTTGGAAAGCTCCCTTATTCTTCGATTTAAAGGAATTTTAAATTTTATATTAAGCTCATCGAATCTCTCCTTGGAAAAATCATTGTAGGCCTTCTTATAAAATTCTAGGAGCTCGCATACTTTAAAAGATGAGAAATATTGGTTTTCATCTGATACATACCCTATCTTCTGTTTTATTTTAGCATTATCAAAAACTTCTTCACCATCTATTAAAATGCTTCCTTCATTAACTCTGTAAATACCAGTTAAACATTTAATAAGTGTAGTTTTTCCAGCACCATTTTCACCAATTATTCCAAATATACTCCCCTTATTCACATGCAAATCTACATTTTTTAAAATGTATTTATCATCTATCTTTTTACTCACATTTTTTATATCTATCAATGTAATCCCCCCATTTTATATTCCAATATTCCTAATTATTTCCTTGGCGATAATACCTTAAGTAATAGTTTAGATATAAAGTATCCAATAATAGTGAAGATGACAAAGTAAATCCCAAATTCTCTTAAGCGATCACTTCCAAAAATAACTCCAGCCAAAAGCCCTGAACAAATAGCAACTCCCCCTATAAATACAGGTTCTAAATTTTTAAAAACTATTAGTCTCAAATTATATTCAATGTTTCTTTTTTTATATGCTAAATTAGCTAAGAACAAAAATAAACAAGTTAACAGAAAAAGTACTAATAACTTCGATTTATAATTAGTATAATAAGAAAATGCATGAGCATACGTCCCCTTTATTGCTGTTTCAACGTAACTCTGATGAGGTATATTGTAGCTATAAACACTTAACCAGTCCGAAATATCATTAGTAATCTTATACCTATATCGATTATACCCATAGTATCTTCTGATTATAAGGTCTCCTAACGTAGTTATAAATAATGGTACCATAAGTATTATTCCACCTACTATGCTAGATACTATACTATTTCCCATAACTGCCTGAATAAACATCATAAAAGTGAAAATGCAAATGTATTGGAATGTATTCATAAAAAACCATTTAATTATATCGAAATATGGATTTAATGTTGTATTAATGCCTTTAATATTTAAGAAATAAAACAAGCTTAGAAATATATACGTTACTACAAAACTTATAAATAAACTTACCACTCCAACAAGCCATTTATTAAAAATTATTTCTTTCCTTGTAAATGGCATGGAAGCAATAAACCCTTGAGTTTCGCTAGTCTTCTCACCTGCAAATAAAGTCATGGCGAGTATTAATACAACCAACACCATTATAAAAATATGAATATTTGCTTCATAAAGTCCGTTATTAAACCAATAATTATTCTCTGCTCCTCCCTGAATCATTCTTTTGTAATTTAATTCAGATATAACCCCATAACCCTTACTACTTAAAAGTATAACAATAGTTAAAAGTGTTATCCATTTCACGTATATCCATTCCTTATAGAAAAGGGCCTTATTTAAAATCTTATTCATTTTTATCCTCCTCCCCTACGAAATATATAAACATATCCTCAAGACTCATATCTACAATTTCTATAAATTCAGCACCCATGTCATATAGCTTTTTCTCAAGATCTTTTGTATAATTTTTAGTAATTATATAATTTACCCTGCCTATATTTTCAACCTTAATTACTCCATCAATAGAAGATAACTTCTCATTTATATTGACTTCATCTTTAAACATAACTTGAAGTTTTTTTATACTATTTTTAGCATCTTCCATAGAACTTTTAAGTTTTATTTCGCCACCTTTGATTATTGCGATGCTATCACATATTCTCTCAATATGATCCAAATGATGTGATGAAATAAATACAGTTACATCTCTTGATGCTACTTCATCCACGATAATTGACATTAATTCTTTTTTAATCACCGGATCAAGACCAGATGTTGGTTCATCAAGGATTAATATATCTGGTTTTATACTTAAGTTTAAAAGGATAGCTGTTCTCATCTTCATGCCTTTTGAAAGCTCACGTATTCTTCGATTTAAAGGAATTTTAAATTTTACATTAAGTTCATCAAATCTCTCCTTGGAAAAGTCATTATAGGCCTTCTTATAAAATTCTAAGAGCTCGCATACTTTAAAAGATGAGAAATATTGGTTTTCATCTGATACATACCCTATCTTCTGTTTTATTTTATTATTATCAAAGACCTCTTCCCCATCTATTAAAATACTTCCTTCATTAACTCTGTAAATACCTGTTAAACATTTAATAAGTGTAGTTTTACCAGCACCATTTTCACCAATTATTCCAAATATACTCCCCTTATTCACATGCAAATCTACATTTTTTAAAATGTATTTATCATCTATCTTTTTGCTCACATTTTTTATATCTATCAAAATAATCCCCCCCCTTTTAAGATTTCTAATTACTAAAACTCACTATAAATATCATTTAATATATCTATTAATGTATCCTTATCAAGACCTATATAATGCGCTTCTATTATTATCTTCTTCATATGTTCTTTAATTTCTTTCATTTTTTCCTCATCCATAACAGGTTTAAAATTTTCTGATACAAAAGTTCCTTTTCCCCTTATAACTTGGATTGTCTTCATTCGCTCAAGCTCAATGTATGCTTTACTTATAGTATTAGGATTTACCGTTATAGCTGCTGCGAGTTCCCGTACAGAAGGCAGTTTATCTCCTGGTTTTAATATTCCTTTTATTATATTTTCCTTTACCTTCTCAATAATCTGTTCATAAATAGGCTTACTGCTTCTACTATCAATATTTATCATGGCCTCACCTTCTTTCATTCAATCAATTTTTTTACTAGTTGCATAACGTGTACTACGTGTACTATGTTATGTAGTACACTATAAATATATAACTTTATTATTATAATGTCAACTAATCTTAAAAAAAACATTTATTCTAAAATATAAATGTAAAAGTATATATTGACATTTTATTGATCGGTGTTATCATTATACATAGATTAACTATGTATAGAGCATCTATGTATAAGGAGGGTTAAAAATGCCAATAAATAAAGAACTTTTAAAAGGTAGCACTGTAATTCTTATTTTAAAACTAATTAATAAAAAACCAATGTATGGGTATGAAATGATAAAAGAAATGGAGGAAAAATCAAATGGTATATTCACATTAAAGGAAGGGACTCTTTATCCAATTCTCCATACATTAGAATCAAAAGGATTAGTAGAATCATATTGGGATGAGGGTTCTTCAAAACGTAAGCGAAAATACTATAGGATAATGGAAGCCGGCAAATTATCTTTAAAAGAAAAAGAAGAAGAATGGTCTACTTTCAGATCAGCCGTTGATAATATGTTATTGGAGGTTGTGATATGGGCATAAAAGATAATTCTAAAATCAATGAATATATAGACAATATATGTTCTTATGTAAAATTTAAGGGGGCTCATAAAGAAATAAAAGAGGAATTATTATCACACATAGAAGATATCGTAGATGAAAATAATGAAAGAGGATTGTCAGATGTAGAATCAACTAGTGAAGCTATCAAGCGAATGGGTGATGGGGAAGCTATAGGTAAACAGTTAAACATAGCACATAAAGGAACCCCCGATTGGATTACATTACTTTTAACCATAATACTTGTAAATGCTGGCGTTGTTTTGATGTATCTTATACAATATAAAAACTCATATAAACCTAGTGATTATTTATTTAATCATAGCTTATTATATTCAGCAATTGGTACTGTAGGTGTTGTACTATTATATTTCTTTGATTATAGAAAATTAGAAAAATATTCAAAATATATTTTCGTAGGAATGTGTTTGTCATTTATCTTATTATTTTTCATAGGACATCCAATAAATGGAATTTCATCCCTTAGTATAGGCTCTTTTTCAGTAGACATTAAAGCTATTAGTTTATATGTATTTATAATATCCATGGCAGGTATATTCAATAACTATGACTGGAACAATAAAATAAATTTAATTAAAGCTGTTGTGTATTTATTTATTCCATTGATTCTTATGTTATCAGTCCCAGCATTAGCTTACTGTGGAATTTATTTTATTTCATTTATGGTTTTAGCACTTAAATCTGGTATGAAAAAAAGATATGCTTTTTACATTGTTGCCTTTAATATTATTTCTTTTTTATTTTATTCTTTCTCTCGCCCATATACACTAAAAAGGCTTTTAGTGTTTTTACACCCATTTTCTGATCCCAAAAACTCTGGATTCTTAAGTGTTCAGATGTATAATATAACCCATACATCTGGAATTTTGGGACATGGTTTTTCTGCAAATGAAGACATAATAAAAGTACCGCTTATTTCATCTGACTTAGTATTTAGTTATATAGTACACACCTTTGGATGGCTAGGAGCTGCAGTTATTATTTCTATAATAATTTCTTTCATATATAGGATTTTACACATTTCAAAATATGTTAGAAATAGTTATGGCAAATTACTTATAAGCGGACTCATTAGTGTATTTATAGTACAATTTGTTTCGAATATATTAATGAATCTAAATTTATTCCCAATCGTTGGAGTCGCACTTCCATTCTTGAGTTACGGTGGTTCCTTAGGCCTTGTTAATATGCTTTCCGTAGGTGTTATTATGAGTGTATATAGACGAAGAAGTTTATCTGCCTAATTGAATGTCATGGAGTAACAATTATAATTAAGAGAAGCCATAATAAACTTCTCTTAATTTATATTTTACAAATATTTAGAAGCATACATTAATTGTTTTCACTGTCGTTATTTGTATTATCATTTTTCATACTTTCTTCTTCGTCTTCTTTTAATCGGATGTATCTATTTTGATTTTTCTCCCAGAAAAAAGACTCAATTATACCTAAGACGAACCCCGTTGACAAATAATCCAGCAATGTTTGGTTTTGCTCATATCCACCCACACTTCGGTGGTACAATATAATAACCAAACCTACTATACCCATAATAGCAGTCATAGAAAAAATACTTTTAATAATATATTTTAGCAATCCTTTTTCTTGCATTTTTCCCCAAACTTTAATGAACCTCTCATCATCATCATAAAATATCCTTGAAATTTTGCTTACCTTTATTGTATTTGTAGTAACTAGGTATCTAAAAATTATACATACACACCAAATTACAAATACAATCACAAGCCAAATAATAAAATTTATATCCACCATTCCCATATCAATTCCCCCTATAATAGTTGTATAAAATTAATATTTCGTCTATTCTAAGAAGTGTCTACTAAATAATACCATATCTTTATAATAGATATAACATAAACTTAAATTATATGGGATATTTTCTTATCAATCAATAACTTATCTAGGTTCAGATTTAAAATACAACTGTTGAACCTGCTTTACAATTTCATCTGTTTGGTTTGTAATTTGAGAAATAGAAAAGCCTATAAATAATGGAGATGTAATAAATCTAGGTATAACTTTACATATTATTTTACCCTTCCAATCATAAAAGAAAAGATTAAAACTACTACATTTCACATAAAAATCATTTAGTATATAATGAACAATTTTTTGTATATTATCAGCCATTATATCTAAATTATCAATGCTATTTATTATAATATTAAATTCAGTAAAATCTACCTTGGGTTTGGTTGAAAGATTAACGACACATTCATCCGACTCGTTAATTACTATTCCTTCAAAATACTCATCTTTTAAAGATTCTTTGTAATCTATAGATTTTAGTCCAACAATCTGCATATGTGCATGATTAATAGTCCCACCTGAATAAGGACCGTGGTTTTTATAAAAAATCACAGATTTAAAATCACCACTTTTCTCCATATCAATCCAATGACGAACTCCAAATCTTAATAAATTTCTCATATATTCTTTATCATACATTGTGATATCAAAATCGCAACTACTTGTTTCTATTAGCACTGTTTGAAGTGTATTTTCTAATGTAGGAAATTTGTTTTTAACTAAAATGAATGGCCCTTCTTCATCTATAATACCTGTTAGCCCCTCTCTGTTACAAAATGGGCATGGGGTCTTCTTATTTTTAATGCTATTGGGTTTATTTTTACTTATATTTGCTAAAAACTTTAAATATTTGTTAGAACTCATTTTATTCACCTGCTCCAATATATAATTTTTAAACGCTTAATCGAATCTAATCAGTGTCTACTTTAACAATATCATAGATGATTTTATTTAAATAATCAATAATAATTTCAAATTGACGGATATATAATCTTCTAAAATAGAAGATAGCTTACAAAAAATATTAAACAGCCATAACCCCATATAATTCAGGACTTTGGCCGTTTAAGTCAATTTTACCATTTAATATTTTTAATCTAAAGTTAGATATCATTTTCCGTTTTATTCTTATCTGTTTTGTTCTTAAATCCACCCATTTTTGAGCTTACTTTGGATACTAGTCCCGGTACCATTTGGATAAGATTTTCAAGATTACATTTTCCTTTTATAGAAAGCATTGTTACATTTCCATCTTTTATAACTAAAATAGCAGTTGGAGTTATCTTAGCTCCTGCTCCAAGTCCTCCCCCAGTACCTTCGCCATCCTTAAGAGTATTCCCTGTTCCGCCCCCGGTTCCGCATCCAAATGAAACTGTAATAAGTGGTATTAGTGTTGTTTCTCCAACAATTATTGCCTCACCAACTACTGTCTCTGTCTTTAAAAATCTTTCTAGATTTGAGAATAATGCTTCAGCATTCTCTGTCATATTTATCATAACTTTTTCCTCCTAATATTTAATTATATATTTAATTATTTATTTATTACATAATCATTATTAACTTTACACTTAACAATACACATAAACTATTATTAAGTTTCAGATTTTTTATGCTTTTTTAAATATTTTTTGTCTGTTGTTTTTCTTAAACACAAATTTAAGTGTTTTTATTATTGCTGCTAGCAAAGAAATCTTTCCATGAATATCACACTCAATTTCAACTATTTCATCATCGAATACTGGTTGTAAATTAATATCACTTTTAGGAATAAGATTTGATATTAGAGGTATAATTCCACAAATCATACCTGTAAGCGAAGGGTCATCAAATCCATAAAAACCATTTATTTTGACTGTTTTTGGTTTTACGATCCCTATTATATCTTTAAAATAATTTATTAAATCATTTATGAATTCCCGCTCTATATAATCCCTTATATTAAAATTACTCCTCTTCTTTTTCTTACTCTTCTTTTTATTCTTTTCTTTTTCCTCTTTTTCAATTTTTATATCAGGGCTTATTATTTCTTTTCTAATAATGCGTAATCCCATAATTTTTAATAAAAATATTTCTTTAGTGTCTTCATGTCTCACAATTACTTTTATAATTTTTTTAAAAAATAATAAGGTTATATCCACATTAATTTTTTCATAAATTTTTGAACTTATATAATATTCAAAGGGAATTATTAAAAATAATAAAATAATACCAAATATAAAGATTAATAAATAAAGGAGTATTTTTAATATTAAAAATAAAATAAACAAACCAACACCTCCTTTTCCCTAAGGTTCTAACCTAATTTTAGTTTTTTTAGAATGTTTATTTCATCTAACTTGCTTTTAACCATATGTTTTATAGGTTTTTTTATAAAATTAAAAGTAGTTTCAATTTTATTATTAATAAAATTATTATATGGATTATGTTTATATACTACGCTTGATCCTTTTATAGCCTTATTTATACCACTATATGTTTTTATTGCATTATGTATTTTAGATTTAATAGTAGTTTTCTCCATTTCAGATATACAGTTTTCTGTAACAAGTTGTGAAATTGTACTTAGTTTATCAGGAAATTTAATATTAATAAGTTCATCTTTAATATTTTGATTAATTATATTTATTAATTTTAGATCCTTTTGACAATCAGTGCAATATTTTATATGCTCTTCAACGAATATTTTCTCTAGTGGTTGAATTGTATTATCATCAAAAGCATATAAAAGTTCTTTATCAAATTTACAGCACATATTTACACCTCCATATCATTTTCTAGTTGTTTCTTTAATATAGCTTTAGCCCTATATAAATCAGTTTTAATGCTTCCAAGCGGTCTATTTAACAATTCTGAAATCTCTAAATAACTCTGATCATCAAAATATCTTAATGCAATCACCATTCTATAATTACTTGCTGATACTCCCACACCTTAAGGAGTGGGGTTCTTAGATACGTTAACTTCTCAAATACTCTCATCTATTAAGGAGCTAATAAATTACACATATAAGAACTCATTAATTTCTCTAAAACTTTTACTACCAATCACTC